>JAGYJY010000012.1 GCA_018401745.1 Pirellulales bacterium
CGACGTGGGTGATGGGCTTGGCCGGAATCGCCTGTGCGAGCTGGCGGGTGTTTCGGCGCCGCAAACTGACCGCGTCGGTGGACCTGACTGGTCGGTGCTGACGGGGCAGCGTGGTCTTGCTTTCTGCGCAGGAGGCAATACCATGGTGGTATGGTGTCGCTGACAATCAAACTTCCTGAGGCCGTCAAACAGTTGCTGGAGCGGGAAGCCCGGCAATCGGGGAAATCGGTGTCCGCGCTGATCCGCGAGGCGGTGGCGGTTCGCTTGCGGAAATCGACCGCCGGGGGCAGTCTCTATGACCGCACTCGGGATCTCTGCGGTGCCGGGGCGAGCGGCCGGCCCGATCTGGCGACGAATCGCGAGGTCTTCCGGGAATTTGGCGAGTGAAACGTGTCATCGTCGATACCGGGCCGTTGGTTGCCTACTTCGACCGCGACTCGGAGTTTCACGCGTGGGCCCGCGACAGGTTTCGGGAACTGGCCGATCCGTTGATCAGTTGCCAGCCGGTGCTGACCGAGGCGCTGTTCGTCCTCAAGCGCGGCGGGATTGATCCGGATCTGGTGCTGGCCCTCGTCGAACGCGGGTTGCTGGCCTGCGATTTTGATGTTCATCGCGAGATCGGCCCGCTGCGGCGGCTGCTCAAGAAATACCGGGATCTCCCCGCCACGCTGGCAGACGTCTGTCTCGTTCGGATGAGCGAACTCCACCGCGACTCCACGGTCCTGACGCTCGATCGCGACTTTCGCGTCTACCGCAGAAACGGTCGCCAGGTGATTCCGGTCATCGCACCCGACTGACTGCAGCTGTGCCCCGTTTGTTTTCAACGGTCAGTGCTCGTTCATGGTCGCTGAGTGTTCGTTCGTCACTTTGGCGGACTGGGCAAGCGAGGGTTTGGGCTACCATATGGCCCACGGCGGCTGCAGGGTTGCACGTCGCCGCTGCGGAAATCATTCCAGACAGCACCTCCATCAGCAACGTGAATCGCTCATGACAGCATTCACCTTTCGTCGCCCGCTTCGCCATGCTTCTCGTGGCTGCGTTCGACACATTCGCCATGCCGGCCGTTGTGGCCTGGCTGGCTGGCTTCGGTGTGCTGGCCGTGCCGGGGATCAGCTCGGCCGAGCTGATCACGGTCACCGGCACGATCACGGTCGATGCCGACGACGGGGCGTCGTTCAAGGCAGGCGACACATTCGCTTACAGCTTCACCTTCAACGACGCCGACGGCCGCCATTGAGTGCCGTTGGCCTGCGGGGTGGGATCGGCGATGACGGCTGCCGCGGGCATGAGACGAGCGGCCGCGGGAGCCTGTCGTGACCGCGTAGACTGCTGCAGGCTGGACGGCCAGGCGGCCACCCACGGCCGCACAAAGTGGTGGCTTTCCCTCGAGGCTCGGCATGGCTTCGCACGGTGCATCACAGCGGGCCGATGGCTCTGACCGGGCTGACCAAGCGGGGCGGGGAGCGGGCAACGGGCCTTTGCCGGCTCCAGTTGCCGCCGATGCCGACCGCGACCGAGCAGACGATCGCTGGATCTTCTGGTCGTCGCAGGCCGCGGTTTTTAGCCTGATGACCGCCGGCATCACGGCCCTCATTCTCACGCTGGGCGACGGGCTGTTTCCACCGGGCACGGGCGGGCTTGGGCTGATCGTCGCTCGCATGACAGGCTTTGCGGTGCTCTTCGCGATCCTGGCCTGGGTTTACACGCGGCCCTGGTTTCAGAGGCTCAGCGGCTGGGCCTTCGGGGCGGGCGTGGTCGGGGCCTGCACCGCGATGACGCTCCTCGACATGGCTGTGTTTCCGCCGGTGATCCGCGGAATCATGCCGGGGGGCGAGGTGATTTTCGAGCGGTATCCTGTGCCGGTGACCGTCAATCGCTTCACCTTCTGCCTGATCTGGAGCACGCTGTTTTTTGTGCTCCGGCAGCGGGCCGATTTTCGTGCGGCCGGGCGGCAGGCGGAGGCAGCCCGGCTCGAGGCAACCTCGGCCCTGCTCGCCCTGCGGACGAGCGAGCTTGAGCGACTCAGCCAGCAGATCGAGCCCCACTTTCTCTTCAATGCCTTGAGCGCCGTGCTCGCCTGCCGGCACGACCCCGATGGGGTGGAGGCGGTGACCACGGCGCTTGGCGACTACCTGCGATTCAGCCTCGCCCGCGGAGCCGAGCCCGAGCCCCTGGGCCAAGAACTCGACGCGATCGAGCAGCTGCTCTCGATCCACGAGGCCCGCTTCCGCGACTCGCTCAGCTGCAGCGTGGCGGCGAGCCTGGCGGCCCGGCGGCAGCTGGTGCCGCCGCTCGTGCTCGCGCCGCTGCTCGACAACGCCCTCAAGTATGGCGGCCGGACGAGCCCGCTGCCGCGGCGAGTGGCCGTCGAGGCCGCCCTGGAAACAGCCGGGCTCGTGATCACCGTCGCCAACAGCGGCCGCTGGATCGAGCCGGGAGCCACCCCTGGCACGGGCCTGGCCAACCTGCGGCGGCGGCTCGAACTGCTCGGCATTCCGCATCAGCTCGACTTTCATGAGGCCGACGGCCTGGTCACCGCCCGGCTCGTGCTGCCGGCGGAGGCCGACACCGGCCTGCGGCCCGGCGACGCGGCCGCGACCGCCGCGACGGTGCACGTCGAGCTGGTCGACGTCGCCGCAAACGCTGCCGCGAACGGGGAGAAGCAGGATGGCTGAGGGGCTCTCGCTGCCGGAGAATCCGCCGCCGCTGCGGGTGGTGCTCGTTGACGACGAGCCGGCGGCGAGCTGCTGGCTGGCCGATCTGCTGGGCCGCCACGAGCATGTGGAAATCGTCGGCCGGGCGGTCGATGCTGATGCAGCGGAGCGGCTGATCCGCGAGCTCGCGCCCGACGTGGTCTTCGTCGACATCGAGATGCCCGGCCGCGACGGGCTGGCGGTGGTCGACCGGCTCGGCGGCAAGACGCGGGGCGTGGTGGTGACCGCCTTTGAGGAGTATGCCGTGGAGGCCTTCGACACCGCCGCGGTCGACTATCTGCTCAAGCCGGTGACCGCCGCCCGGCTGACCCGCACGCTTGCCCGACTGGCCTTGTCGGGCGGCCGGAACCACGTTGATGCCGCGGCCGCATCCATCGCGCAGGCAGGCCCATCAAGCGACGAAACGATCCTGCCGGTGCAGGCGAGCGGGACGACGGCGGTGATCACCCTCGGCGAGATCCTCTGGATCGAGGCGGCGGAAAACATGTCGCGGGTGTATCGCGCTCACGAGCCTCCGCTGTTTGTCCGCAAGTCGCTTGCCCACTGGGCGGAGACGCTGCCCACGGATGACTTTCTGCGGGTCAGCCGGTCAGCGATCCTCAGGCTCGATCGGATTGAGGGCATCCGCTGGAACTGGCAGCAGGGCACACAGCTGAGCTTCCGCGGCAGCCCGGACACCCTCACGATCGGCCGCTCCGCCACCCGGCGGCTCAAGGACAGGCTGGAAGCGTGACAGTCTGCGAAGAGAGCCGCGGCGGACGTAGTTTTTTGCCAGCTCAGCCCGTCACGTCAGCAGCCCGTGCACCACTTTTCCCGAGGTGACGCGGTGCGGCCGGTTCTCGCGGTCGAAGAGGGCGGTGTCGGTGGGCAGCCCCATCGCATGCAGGATGGTCGTGGCGTAGTCGTGCGGCGACACGGGATCTGATTCGGGATAGGCCGCATGCCGGTCGCTCGAGCCATACACCACGCCGGGCCGGATGCCGCCGCCCGCCAGGAGCCCGCTGTAGCAAAACGGCCAGTGTTCGCGGCCGGCGTTGTTGGCGGTGATCTGCGGCCGGCGGCCAAACTCACCGACCCAGGCCACGATCGTTTCGTCGAGCATCCCACGCTCTTCCAGATCGGTGAGGAGCGCGGTGAGAGCGCGATCGGCGGGCGGAATCAGATCGTCTTTGAGGCGATTGAAGTTGTTGCCGTGCGTGTCCCAGAAGTTTTTGCCGTCGTTGTGCCAGTTGACGGAGACCAGCGACACGCCATGCTCCACCAGTCGCCGTGCCATCAAAACGCATTGGCCGTGGATGCTGCGTCCGTAGCGTTCGCGGGTGGCATCGCTCTCTTGCGAAAGGTCAAAGGCTGATCGCACGTCGCTGGAGCTGATCATCTCCATGGCCCGCGCCTGGTGAGCCCCAAACGAGGAGGCAGCGAGCGACTCGTGCAGGGCGGCCCGCTGGCGGTCGAGCGTGTTGAGCAGGGCCACACGCGACTCAAGCTCCGCGAGATGCATGTCGGCCGGCAGCGAGAGCCCTCGGGGCCGCCACGCAGGATCGTTCAGATCGCCCTCAAGCAGCATGCCGTCGTAGGCGGAGCCGAGCCAGCCGCCGTGTTGGCCTGGCGCCACGCCGCCAGGGGCCGCTGGATGCAGGGCCTTCCAGGGCATGGCGACGAACGAGGGCAGGCCTGACGTCGTTGGCCGCAGCTTGGAGACGAGCGAGCCGAGGTGCGGCGAGTCTTTGTCGCTCGGTGGATCGGCATCACTCTTCACGACCGGCGCCAGCTGCCCTGTCAGTGTCGCGTGGCCGCTGGAGAGGTGTGCGGGATCGTCGTGGGTGAGTGAGCGAATGATCGCCAGCTTGTCGGTCTGCGAGGCCAGGCCCGTGAAGTGCTCGCAGATCTGAATGCCGGGCACCGAGGTCGCGATCGGTTTGAAGTCGCCGCGGATCTCCGCCGGCGCATCGGGCTTCAGGTCGAAGGTTTCCAGCTGGCTCGGCCCTCCCCACATGAAGAGGAAGATGCACGCCTTGGCAGGCTTGGCCCGCAGCGTCGAGCCGGTTGCCTGGGCAACGGCCAGCCGCGATTCCAGGTCACCCATGCCGAGCCCGAGGGCAGCGATCGAACCCGCCTGCAAGACCTGCCGACGGCTGAGGCGGTGGCCCCGTCGAAATTCGCGGCATCCAAGCGGTGTGTGCGTCATGCGGGCAACTCCAGCATCCCAAACCTAAAATCGTACTTGAAAACGTTGCGGCGGGCTGCTCACGATGCAAATCGATCTTGAGTGGATTCCATGGAGACCATTTCCGCGGATACGATCGTGAGGAGCCGCTGGCTGAGTGGCTGTTGCCATCACTGGAGAGAGGTGCCATGAATCTCGCCGAATCTTGTCGTTTTTGTCGTCTTCGCCTGGTCGGCTGGCTCCTGGCAGCGGGGTGCGCGGTCGGTGGTGTGCCGATGCCTGCCCATGCCTCCGACACGCCCAACACGCTTTCGCCTGCCGAGACGCGGCTGGGCTGGCAGCTGCTCTTCGACGGAAACTCCTTGGAGAGCTTTCGCGGCTACCGACAGGATGAGCCTGGCAGTGGCTGGGCGGTCGACGAGGGAGCGATCGTCCGCAAGGCGGGCGGGGCCGGTGATCTGCTCACCCGCGAAGAGTTCGACAGCTTTGAGCTGCAGCTGGAGTATCGCATCTCGCCGGGCGGCAACAGCGGGCTGATGTTTCATGTGACCGAAGACAACGACACGCCCTGGCAGAGCGGGCCGGAGGTGCAGATCCTCGACAACGCCGCGGGCAAAGACCCGCAGAAAGCGGGCTGGCTCTACCAGCTCTACCAGCCTGCCAAGCCTCGCTGGGTTTCCGCGTTTGAGCGGCGGGCCGGGCTGGTCAGCGGCGACACCTACGACGCCACGCGGCCAGCCGGCGAGTGGAACCACCTCTACCTGCGGGTCACGCCGCAGGCCGGCGAGGTCTGCCTCAACGGCGTGAAGTACTTCAACTTCGTGGTGGGCTCCGACGACTGGAACCGGCGGGTTGCCGAGAGCAAGTTCGCGAAGTTTGCTGCCTTCGGCAAGGCTGGCCGGGGCCACATCGCCCTGCAGGATCATGGCGACGAGGTGGCCTTCCGCTCGATCAAGGTGCGGCCGCTTCCCGAGGGGGAGGCGACTCGCCCGGTTGATGCCACGATTGCGGTGACCACCGAGCCCGCCTTTCCCGACATCGAATGGGAGGGCTGGTCGCCCACCGGAGACGACGGCAAGCCTGCCCAGCCGATGCGTCCGCTGCTCGTCACGCATGCAGGCGATGGCAGCGGCCGCACCTTTGTGCTCGATCAGGCTGGGATGATCCATGTGATTCCCAAGGGCGAGACAGCAGAAGGCGTCGCTCTTTCTCGACCTACGGCCGCAGACGGCCCCCTGGGGCAAGGCCAACGAAGAGGGGCTGCTCGGCCTCGCCTTTCATCCCAGCTTCAAGGAGAACGGCGAGTTTTTCCTCTGCTACTCGGTCAAGCCAGAGGAGGATCCATCGCTGCGGCGGGAGCACGTCTCGCGGTTCCGCGTGCGTGACGACGATCCCAACAAGGCTGATCCCGCCAGCGAAGAGGTGCTGATCACCTTTGAGCAGCCATTTGAAAACCACAACGGCGGCTCGATCACCTTCGGCACCGACGGCTTTCTCTACGTCGGCCTCGGCGACGGAGGCAGCGCCAACGATCCGCTCGGCAACGGTCAGAACCTCGCCACCCTCAACGGCTCTGTGCTTCGCATCGACGTTGACCACAAGGACGAGGGGCTGGCCTACGCGATTCCTTCCGACAACCCGTTTGTCGACGTGGAAGGAGCGCGGCCCGAGATCTTCGCCTACGGCTTCCGCAACATCTGGCAGATCTCCTCCGATCCCACCACCGGCCACATCTGGGTCGCCGACGTGGGGCAGGATCTCTGGGAGGAGGTCAACATCGTGGAGCGAGGTGGCAACTACGGCTGGTCGATTCGTGAGGGCACGCAGCCCTTTAGCGGCGTGGTGTCGGACGCAGCCACGGTCGACCCCGTCTGGGTCTACGACCACCGCGAGGGGAAGTCGATCACCGGAGGCCATGTCTACCGCGGCACCCAGATTCCAGCGCTCGAGGGATGCTACGTCTTTGGCGACTACGTCTCGGGCCGCATCTGGGGGCTGAAGCTCGATGCCGAGACAGGCACCGCGGAGAACAGGGAGATCTCCTGGAACGGTCTGCCCGTGTATGGCTTCGGGGTTGATGAGGCAGGCGAGATGTATGTCACCACCGCATCGCCGTCCGGCCAGGGCGTGTTTCGGATCGTCAGTGATACGTCGGTCGTGCCGGCGGGCATCAACGACAACTTCCTCGACCCTGACCTCGACGCCGAGGCCTGGATGAAGCGGTTTGAGGTGGAGAGCCGCGAGGTGTTTGCCGGCCGCGTGGAGGTGATGGAAGCCCTCGGCCTTGAGCCGGGCGATCGCATCGCCGACGTGGGCAGTGGCACAGGGCTCTATCTCTCGGCCTTCTCCCAGGCCGTGGGCGAGAAGGGCCTCGTGTATGCCGTCGACATCTCACCGAAGTTCATTGAGTTTATCCGTCGCCGCATCGTCGATGAAAACCTGGAGAACGTGCGGGTGGTGCCCTCGACGGAGCGGTCGGCCTCGCTGTCGCCCGAGAGCGTCGACCACGTGTTCATCTGCGACACCTACCACCACTTCGAGCTATATGGCGAGATGCTCGACTCCATCCGCGAGGGCCTCGCCCCAGGGGGGCAGCTGGTGGTGATCGATTTTGAGCGGATTCCGGGCACTTCCCGCGACTGGCTGCTGACGCATGTGCGGGCTGGCAAAGATCAGGTGCGGGCCGAGATCGAGCAGGCTGGCTTTGAGTTTGTCGAGGAGGTCGAGGTGCCGGCCTTCGAGGAAAACTACCTGCTGCGGTTTCGCAAGCCCGAGTGACTCGACGATTGTCAATCCGAGCGGCGGGGAGTGAGCGAGACGTGCGACGAAGGCGATGGCGAAAGCTGGCGGCGACCACGGCCCTGCTGGCGGTGATGACGGTGTATGTGGAAGGCCGGCCGGTGTTTCGCGAGGCCGCCGGATGGCAGATTCCAGATGCCGTGGAAGCCCATTGCGAACGGCTCGTGTCGCTCCTTTCGAGCGTGGGGGTGGCTGGACATGATCCCCAGCGGGTGGCGGCGGTTCGCCGTGCTGGCAGCCTGACCGAGGCGTCGCGTGTGGTCGATGATCTCGTGGCGCTGCAGGTCGACATCAATCCTGAGGCCCGGGTCAAACTCCGTGGGCGAACGCTGCCGCAGCAGCTCGTGCGGCATCGCACCGAACGTTTTCTCCTCGAGGTGCACAATGAAGCGGGCCTGCAGTCGCCGCTGCGGCTAAGGGCGTTTGACCGATCGCTGCCAGGTGCACAGGAGGCCGACTGGTTTCGTGTCGGGATCGTTGAAAACGGCGAGTCGACCGCACTGCTCTCGGGAGCTGCGACCGAGTGGAAGCTGATCGAGCTGCGGTGCGATGACGTGGGCACGCGAACGGTGCGGATTGCGGCTGATGCGGGCACAGGAACACAAGACCTCGGATTTCGGGCCGAGGTCGATCTGCTGATTGATGTGGAGGAGCGACCGTGAACCGACCAACCTCGATGCTGACGCGCTGGGGGCGACCCTGCTGACGCTGTGCTGCGGCCGGCTGCTCACCGCGGCCGACTGGCCGACGGTCGACGCCATCGATCCCCAGCCGGCGGCTGCCGAACTGCGACGGCTGATCGAGACGGCGGAGACACTCGGCGAGCCGCTTGCGGCATCGGTGGCTGACGGCCTCGACGACGTGCGGCAGGCAGACGATGCGGCAGACGCGGCGGCCCGCCTGCAGGCCCTGCTCGATCCGCTCTGTGGGCTGGCGGTGGTGCTGCATGCCGAGGGCGGCCCGCAGCTTGTCCTTCCCCAGCGACCAGGCGGCAAGGCCGCGATCGAACTTGTGGAACAGGGCTGGCGGACAGTGCTTGTGAAGGTGGTCAACACCGATCGGCTGCGGCGACGCCTCCGGATTGAGAGCCCCAATGCCAGGCCGCTCCCGCATGCTCCAGCGGATGAGGTCGATGCTCGCTGGATGTCGCTGTCGCTCTATGCGGGCCAGCCCGCGTCGCCCAGCCTGACGGGGCTGCCGGTGGAATACCGCTTCCTGCAGATCTTCTCTCGTGAGGCGGGCGAGCAGCAGGCCGTGCTGGAGTGTGCCGCACCGGGGCCGTCGAGCGGGCACGGCGATTCGTCGATCGCAGCCGAGTGGCAGTTTCGCAAAGGGACTGCCGGCTGGAGCCCCGCGAATCAGATCGAGCTGACGACGGAGGAGGGCAGCCTGCTGGTCCGCGGCACAGGGGATGATCCCTTCATGATCTCACCGCTCCCCAAGCCGGCCAGAGCTGGCGGCTACGTGCTGCGGTTCTGGGCCAAAGCCGAAGAGCCAGGCGTGGGGCAGCTCTTCTGGCAGACCGAGCAGAGGCCCTCTCCTGATGGCGGCCATGCGGTCAGCTTTCAGCTCGAGCCGGGGCAGGAGCACCTCTACGAGATTGCCTTCACCGCCGAAGACACGCTGACAAGCATTCGGATCGACCCCAATGGCGTGCCAGGAACGATGCGGATCGACTGGATGGAGTTGGCCTCGGTCGAGCGGGGCCGCGACTGGGCGGCGGTGACCGTTCCCTTCCGTACGCGGCCCTCGCAGGCGATCACTTTTCACGTGATCGACGATGCCGACCGCCCTGCGATGGCCTGCTTTGAAATCACCGATGCCCACGGCCGTGTCTTTCCGCCGCAGGGCAAGCGGCTGGCCCCCGACTTCTTCTTTCAGCGGCAGATCTACCGTGGCGACGGCGAATCGATTCGCCTGCCGCCCGGCGACTACACCGTCCGCTGTTCACGGGGCCCGGAGAGCCTGGCGGAGGTGCAGCAGATCACGGTGGGCCCGGGGCCACAGGAGCAGCCAGCCGAGCTGGTCTACCGGGTGAAGCGATGGGTCGATCCCTCCCGCCATGGCTACTGGTCGGGCGATCATCACATCCATGCCGCTGGCTGCGCGCACTATGAAAACCCCACGCAGGGTGTGATGCCGCCCGATATGCTGCGGCACTGCATGGGGGAGGATCTCAAGGTTGGCTGCTGCCTGACCTGGGGGCCGTGCTTCGACTTTCAGAAGCGGTTTTTCACCGGACGGCTGGATGATGCCAGCCAGTATCCCTACCTGATCCGCTACGACATTGAGGTTTCAGGCTTTGGCTCGCATGCCTCTGGCCATCTCAACCTGCTGCGGCTGACCGAACAGATTCCCCCCGGCGGCGACTCCAAAAACCACTGGCCGACGCTCGGGCTCAACACCCTTCGCTGGGCCAAGCGGCAGGGAGCGGTCTGCGGCCCAGCCCACTCGGCGATCGGCCTGACCCGGCTGGTCGATCGGCTGCCGGAGACCGAAGGCCTCGACGGCCCTGGCGGCCTGCCGACCTACGGGATCCCCGCCTTCGATGGCATCGGGGCCAATGAGTTCATCATGAATGTCGCCCACGAGGTGCCTGGCCCAGACGGCAGCACGGTGCCAGCGGTCGACTTCATCTCCACGATGAACACCGACCGCACCGCCGAATGGAACATGTGGTATCAGGTGCTCAGCGCCGGCCTGCGGGTGCGGGCCAGCGGCGAGACCGATTTCCCTGCATCACCGGCGAACGGGTAGGCATTGGGCGGGTGTATGTGAAGCTCGACGGACCGCTGGTGTTTGATGCCTGGTGTGATGGGCTCGCCGCCGGTCGCAGCTACGTCAGCGATGGCCGCACCCACCTGATGGACTTCACAGCGCGGTGTGACCGTACGGGAGCGGTCCGCGAGTGCGGCGTCGACGGCAGTGAGATACCGATTGCGGCTGGCGACACCGTGGCCTTCATGGTTGATGCTGCTGCGTTTCGTGAAGACCTTGAGCCGCTGCGGGCTGAGCTTGTGGTCAACGGTTTTCCCGTCGCCCAGCAGCAGCTTGCGGCCGACGGTTCGCTTGCCCAGCTGACCTTCGAGCACCGCTTCGACCGCAGCGGCTGGGCGGCGGTGCGAATCTTTCCTGGCGGCCACACCAACCCGATCTTTGTGATTGCCGACGGCCAGCCGATCTGCGAGCCCCGCAGCGTCGCCTGGTGCCTGCGGTGTGTGCAGCAGTGCCGCGAGGCCAAGATGCCCACCTACCGCGAGGACGAGCGGGCGACTGCCGAAGCCGACTACGACCATGCCGAGAGCTTTTTTCAGTCGCTTCTGGAGAAGGCCCGCATGCCCTAACTGGCGTTGGCTCCTTGCCAGACATACACGCTGATGGCGGCGGTCATCAGCGCGGCGGCGATGATGCGTTTGGCAAACATCACCCGGTCGACGCGGCTCTCAAGTTCGTGCCAGCCGTGGTGGGCCAGCACGGCCCCGAGCCCGACCGACATGATGCCGCGGGTGGACTGCAGGATGGTGCTGAGGATCACGCCGACGCTGCCGATGCAGGCATAGAGCGTGACCATCGCTCCCATCCAGGCGGCGGAATACTCAGCGGCTGCCCGCCAGTCGGCAACGACCGGCCGCGGCTGCCGGCGATACTGGGCGACCACAAACGGAAAGACGAGCAGGGCCCCTAGCACATACGTCAGCGACATCGCCAGGCTACCGGCCCGCAAACGGCTAACGGGGATCGCTGCTTCAATGCCATCGATCAGGGCCACGATGCCGAGGTCGGCGATGGCGAACCCGAAGCAGCTGACGGTGAGCAGGCCGAGCACCTTCAGCTGCACGCCGGAGCTGCCTTGCTGAAGCACAACCGCAGCGCCGCCACAGAGGGCCACTGCCAGCCACTGCTGGAGCGAGAGCGACTGCCGCATCACGAGGGTGAGCAGGATCGCCTGGGCGACAATCTTCAGGCCCAGCAGCGGCGAGAGCCTGGAGGCGTCGGCTCTGGTGAGCACGTAAAACAGACAGGCCTGACCACCAAAGTAGCTCACCGTCGAGATCAGACAGGGCAGCCAGACCGTGGGCGTGCGGAGGGCGGCGAGGCTGGATGCTTCGGGAAGAAGCCACCAGGTCACAGGCACGCAGCCCAGCCCCATCAGCAGGTGGGCCAGCACCAAGAGCCTTCGGCTCCCGCCGGGCCGGCGGGTGCCGTGATGCCGGGAGACGAGGTAGGAGACGGAGCTGAAGAAGGCCGCGGCCAGGCCGGCTGCGATGCCGAAGGCGAGTGGAGTCACGCCCGGCATGCTACCTGACGTTTTGTTTCCACCAAGCGAGCCTGCAGGCTGCCGGGATCGACGCCGCTTGATGCCGTGGCCGATCCCGTCTTCGGTCGCTGGCTGCTACGATCATGGATCTGATCCACGGGTTGCACAGGTTCCCAAACTGTACGGGGAGTGGTCATGCTGAGCCGTCAATCTGCCAGGTCGTGTTGTGGGATTGTGTTTGGCTGCGGAGCCGCACTGCTGCTCGTTGGGTGCGATGGAGGCGGCACGCCTCCGGCGGCTCAGACACCGGCGACGCAGGGCCCGCCTCCCGTTGAGCCTGCCGCGGCGATGGAAGGCCGTAGGCGGCCGCCGGACGGGCCGGTAGCCCGCGGCGATGCGGCGCAGCCCGCTCTGCCAGCCACGCCAGCGATTCCAGCGGTGCCGCTCGTGCCGCCAAAGCCCGCGGCAGACGTGGCTGAGGAGCCAGCGGCGGTTGTGCCGCTCAACCTCGGCGATGCGGCGCCCCCGATCTCGATTGCCACCTGGGTTGCCGGCGAGCCGATCGAGGGCTTCGCTGAGGGGAGCGTGACGGTCGTCGAGTTCTGGGCCACCTGGTGCGGCCCCTGCCGCACGAGCATGCCCCACATCAGTGAGCTTCAAGAGCAGTATGGCGACGCGGTGCGGTTTGTGGGGGTGACCCGCGAAGAACTCGACGTGGTGAAAGGCTTCCTCGAGCAGGAGCAGAGCGAGGGCAAGACGTGGGCCGACGTGATCGGCTACCGGCTAGCAATCGATGAAGGCAGCGCCACCAACACGGCCTACATGAAAGCCGCCGGTCAGAACGGGATTCCCTGCGCGTTCATCGTGGGGAAGAGCGGGCTGGTTGAGTGGATCGGGCACCCGATGACGATCGACGAACCACTCGAGGCAATCGTCAACGACAGCTACGACCGGGAGGCGGCCGTTGCTGAGATGGCGGCAAAGGAGCGGATCGATGCCATGTCGCGAGAACTCTTCATGCTGCAGCGCGAGCAGAAGTGGGAGGAGGCGTTGACCCTGCTTGAGACCATCCAGGCAGAGCTCGATGAGAGTGCTGCCCCCTACAACGCCCAGCGGCTGTTCAGCATGCGGCTCGATCTGCTGTCGGGCGCTGGCCGGACCGAAGAGGCATCGGCTCTCCGCGGCGAACTGGTCGAGGCTGGCTGGGATGAGCCCCAGCTGCTCAACGAGCTCGCCTGGAACACGGCGATCGGTGCCGAGCCATCTGCTGAAGATCTGCAGGTCGCGCTGAAAGCTGCCACGCGAGCTGCCGAGTTGACCGAGCACGTCGACGGGAGCATCCTCGGACACGCGGTGCCGCTCGCGTGACGTCCTCACTGGCAGTCTTGCGGCGACCTCGAGTGCCGCGGCATCGAATGGGCAGGTGAGAAGGCCGTTCCGCAACACGCTGCGAGGGCAACGTCCTCGCTTCTGAGCAGACGCTCGAAGACTCACCGCGCGGACCAAGGGAACTCGGTTTCATCCGAAGTATGGTTATCTTCTGCGGAACTCCTCGATGCGGGACGGCGTCGACGGGGCTTCGACGCTTGCCCGTTATGAGCCGAGCGGGCAGCGAAAGCAGGTCAACTTCCCGACGGAGCCCTGCCGCATCCACACCTACGGCGACAGCTTCACGCAGGGGCATCAGGTCAGCGACGGGGAAACCTGGCAGGAAGTCCTCGCGGCGCACTTCTGCGAACCGATCCGCAACTTTGGTGTTGGGGGCTTCGGCGTCTACCAGGCAGCGATGAGGCTGCTGGAGATCGAACAGCGGGGCGAAGGGGCGGAGTATCTGATCCTCACCGTCTGGGGTGACGACCACTTCCGCAGCATCTACCCCTGGCGGTGGCTGGCCTTCCCAGAGAATGTGCTGCCAACGCTTGCGGGCGAGATGTTTCACGCCAATCCGTGGATCCATGCCGCGCTCGACTTTGACAGCGGGCAACTGATCGACAAGCCCAACGTCTGCCCCGATGAAAAGACCCTGGAGCGGTTGAGCGACCTCGATTGGCTGGAGGCAACGTTTGCGAGCGACCCGGTCGTGCAGCTGCTCTTTGCACGAGCGACGGGAGCGGTTGTGGATCGCGAGCCGTTCGACGCGCTCGGCCGGCTCCTCGGCCAGCCGGTCGACCTTGCAGATGGCGACGCAACCCGGACGACTGCCCAACGCCTGCTTCACAGCTACGGCGTTCGGGTTGGCATGCGAGTGCTTGACCGTCTGCAGGCATTCGCCCTCGAGCGGGGGAAGCAGCTGATGGTGGTGCTGAGCTACCCCGTTGGTTCCGTCTGGCACGCCTGCAGTCGCACTCCCGCCTACAACGACATCGACCATGTCGACTGGCACCCGAAGGAGTTTCGCGATCACCTGGCGAGCCTCGGCATCCCGTGTGTCGACAGCATGCCGCCGCACGTCGCGGAGTTCGATACGTTTCGTCTCTCGGCCAAGGACTATGTCGACCGCTACTACATCGGCCACTACAACCCGCGGGGCAACCACTTCTTCGCGTATGCTCTTAAAGACCCGATCCGCGACTGGCTCTCCCCGCGGCCGCCGGCCTACCGGGCTGAAGCCGAGCGGCTGATCCGGTTTGAAGGCTATCTGCCGGGGTGAACGCGGCGGCTACTTCCAGGGCGAGTAGTCGGTGGGGGTGAGAAACTCGGCAACCACGCCGTTTTCCTTTTCGGTCAACGAGCCGCCGGCTTTCTCTTCGGACTCGGTGCGGGCCTTCGTCCAGGCAGGATCCTTGCGGAACGCCGCAAACGACTCCGCGGCCGCCTCTTCGCTCGCGTGGCCGATCAGGTAGACCAGCATCCGATCCGCGTCTGGCATGCTCTGGGCATGATGCCAGTAGATCAGGTTTTCAACGCCGTGCTTGGTGAAGAGATCGATTGTGTGGTCGCGGAAGCGGGCATCGAGGGCGGGCAGGTTGCCTTCAGTGGCAGTGTAGGTGCGCAGCTGAAACACACGGCTGCCTTTGTCTTCCACCTTCAGCTCAGGTGAGTAGTCGGTCGGCTCCAGGAACGTCTCGGTGATCCGGGCCACCAGCCGGCCGTCGGCGGTCGACGCCTTGAAGGCTGCCTGCCAGGCGGGGTCGTCGAGGAAGGCCTTCCAGGAGGCATCGCGGGCCTCACGGTCGGGATAGGCGAGAAAGTAGATGAGCTTCTGCTCAGGATTGTCGCCAGTCGGCACGAAGTAGCCCACGTTGGTCATGCCGTGCTTTTCGAAGAGCGCCATCGTGTGGTCGCGAAAGCGGGCATGCAGGGCGTCGAGCTTGCCTTCGTTGGTGTAGTAGACCCGCATCTCGTAGAGGCCGGGCTCAGCAGCGAGCAGCTGTGTGGGCAGGGCGACACCCAGGGCGAGGCACGCGGCAGCAAGAATCGAGCGAAGGCAGGGCATGGGGAAACTCCAGGAATGAATGCGATGAATGAGAACGAAGAGAGGCGTGGAATGCGTGGGGCTCGCTAGAGGTTGGCCACCTCAAAGCCCTCGCGGTAGTGTCGCCGCAGCAGAGCCTGGGCCGCGTCGTGGCCGGGGATCTGCATCGCCTCGGCCTCCCAGCGGAGCGTGTCGCCAGGAAAGCGGTTGGCAATCGTGCCCAGCAAGACGGCTTCGGTGAGCGGGCCGGCATAGTCGAAGCCGCAGGTGGTGGGAGCGCCACCAAGGCAGGCATCGACGAAGAGGTGGTAGTGGTTGCCGTTGGGGGCCTGCTCGATGTCGGTGTCGGCAAACTGAGCCTCCGGCAGCAGCATCGGCATGCCCACGTGGGGAAGCAGGATCGCTCCGGCCTCGCCGACAAACATCGAGCCCTGGCCTGGCAGCGTCATCCGCGAGCCATCGGCTCCGCCCAGGGGCCACTGCGACGTGTCGGGCATGCGGCCACCGTCGTACCAGGTCAGCTGGAAGTCGGTGGTTGTGTAGGCAGACTTCTCGGCAAAGCTGAAATGGGTCTCGTTCTGCAGGCCGTAGGAGTGTGGCGGAGCCACTGAGCTTGCTGAGACGATCTCGCTTGGGGCTCCCAGCTTGAGCGCTGAAAACACGGGGTCGAGAATATGGATTGCCATATCGCCCATCGTGCCGCAGCCAAAGTCATACCACCGCCGCCAGTTGCCGGGGTGGTAGTGACCCGGGCAGAAGGGTCGCTCCGCTGCGGTGCCGAGCCAGAGGTTCCAGGCGAGGCTCTCAGGCACGTCGCCCGGCTCAGGATCTGGGCCGTCGTAGCCCCAGGTCTTATTGCTCCAGGAGTGCACCTCGCGGACCGGACCGATCACGCCCGACTGCACAAGCCTGACGGCGGTGCGGTAGGGCGTGGTGGAGTGAATCTGCGTGCCCATCTGGGTGACCAGGCCCGATGTCGCCGCAACACGCCGCAGCTGCCGCGACTCGTAGACGTCGTGGGTCAGCGGCTTCTGACAGTAGACATGCTTGCCAAGGTTGAGGGCCGTCATCGCGGCTGCAGCATGCGTATGGTCGGGGGTGGAGACATGCACCGCATCGACCTCGTCGCCCAGCTTTTCAAACATCGTGCGGAAGTCGGTAAACCGCGCGGCTCCAGGGTGCTTCTCGCCGGCCGCAGCGAGGTTGCCCGCATCCACATCGCAGAGGCCGACCACTTCAACACCGCCGTGGGAGCTCAGCGATGCGAGGTCGCTTCCGCCCATGCCGCCTACGCCGATGCCGGCGAGCCGCAGCCGGTCGTTGGCGGCGGCTCGCAGCCCGCGTGGGCCGATCGCGAGCCAGGAAGCGGCAGCGAGGCCACCGCTTTGCAGCAGGCGGCGGCGACTCAAGGCAGTGGTGCACGTTGTCATCAGTTGAGATCCCCCACAGAAACGCATGCGGCCCCGGCAGCCTGCCGGGATGTTGAGCCCGCACCATAATCGGGGTCGCCCCGCTCCCCGTCAAACCGCAGCCAAACAAAGCCGCGGCCCTGCAGCCAGGCCGAGCTGCGTCAGGCGGTGAAGCTGAGCTCAAGCATCGTGACGTCGTCTTCAGGCTCGCCCTGGCGGATGTCCTCCAGGCGAGCGACAACGCTGCCGAGACGATCGTCGCCACTGGCCTCCGTGATCAGGCTGGTGAGGGCCTCGAAGCCGAGGGGCTGGCCGGTCTTGGTGGAGAGCTCGAAGGCTCCGTCGCTAAAGACCGCGAGCCGGCTGCCCGCGGGCACGCGGATCTGCTCGTTGGTGTAGACGGGGTCGTCAAACATGCCCACCAGCGGCCCGTGTGCTGTGAGCTGCTGAGCAAGGCCCCCATCGCCGGGCATCAGCAGAGCCGGGTGGTGGCCGCCGGAAGCAAACGTCAGCTGACGGGAAGGAATGTGATAGGAGCCATACCAGATGGTGAAGAACTTGTCGTGGTGATCCTCTGCAGGAAAGGCCTTGTTGAGCGCGGTGAGCACGGAGGCCGGATCGTCGAAGCGAGCCGCCGGCAGACTCTGTAGGCGGATCGCGTTGGCCACCGCGACGGAGAGCAGCGACGAGCCGACACCGTGGCCAGAGACGTCGAGGAGATAAAAGGCAAGGCACTCGGGGCAGCCGTGAGGCATGCCCACTCCGATCATGTCTCCGCCAAGCTCTGAGCAGGCGATGAAGCGGTGGGCGGTCTGCACCGGTCCGCTCGCCAACGGCTGCGGGAGCATCGAGGCCACGAAGGCCGCGGCATCGCTGAGCTCGCGGGAGAGCCTTCGCTGGGTTGCGGCGAGGGCTTCCTGAGCCAGCAGCAGCTGCCGCTGCGTGGTCACGAGATCCACGAGGCCCACTTCATGCTCGGCAAGCGCAGCCAGCTGGCAGAACGCGTCGAGGTCTTTGCCTGCAAACGATCGTGGACTGGTATCGGCAATGCAGAGGGTGCCGACGTTGTGGCCAGCAGGGCCCGCCAGCGGGTGGCCTGCATAGAAGCGGATGCCAGGGTTGGAGACGACCAGTGGATTGTCGTGAAACCGCGGGTCTGCTGCGGCATCGGTCACGATCAGCGGGCCGTGGCCGAGGATCGTGTGGCCGCAGAACGACTCGTCGCGGCCGGTCTCGTCTCGAGCGAGGCCGCATTTGGCTTTGAGCCACTGCCGGTCGGCATCGATCAAGGCGAGATACGCAATCGGCACGTTGAAGACATCCATCGCCAGACGAACAATTCGTTCAAACCGCTCTTCCGGAGGCGTGTCGAGCAGCTGGATGGCGTGCAGATCAGCCAGTCGCTCCTGCTCATCAGATGGACGTGGGGGAGCGATCATGGAGGCGGGAAGGTGGGGAATCTGGCTGGTGCCGTGAAGAATCCACAGTCAGCAGGTAGCTGGCCGACCGTTCTTCAAGTTTACCGTTGCGGCTGCCCAAGTGGTGCCGTTCCTGCGGTATGATCCCTCCGATGCCGATCGACCGACACCGACACAGGGGTGGGAATCGGCTGAGAGAACGTCTTCGAGAAGTGGAGAGGCACCATGCGACGCACGATGGCGTGGGGAATGCTCGCGATGATGTTGGCCATAGTGGCCGGCGATGCGGTGGCTGAGATCGCGGGCGATCGCTGGGCCCACTGGCGAGGGCCACTGGGAACGGGCGAGGCACCGTCGGCCACACCGCCGGTGGAGTTTGGCCCTGAAAAGAATCTTCGCTGGAAGGTGGAGATTCCTGGCAGCGGCTCGTCGTCGGCCGTGGTCTGGGACGACCGCGTGTTTGTCACGACGGGCGTGCCGCTGGACGACGGCCGCACCTGGTCGTTCCGCGTGTTGTGCTTTGATCGAGCCAGTGGAAGGACGCGGTGGGAGCAGACGGCCGTCGAGGCCGTGCCGCACGAGGGCACGCACGAGACCAACTCGTTTGCTTCGGCCTCGCCCTGCACCGACGGAGAGCATGTCTACGCCTCGTTTGGGTCGCGGGGCCTGTTCTGCTACACGATGGATGGGGAGCTTGTGTGGAGCCGCGACTTTGGCGACATGACGATGCGAGGCGGCTTTGGTGAAGGCAGCTCGCCCACGCTGAGCGACGAGCTCGTGCTGGTGCCCTGGGACCACGAGGGGCCGTCAAAGTTCTTTGCCGTCGAGAAGAAGACCGGCAAGACGGTCTGGGAGGTGGACCGCGACGAGCCGACCTGCTGGGCCACGCCACTGGTCGCCGCAGGCAGTGACGGCACGCAACAGGTCGTGATGAACGGCCAGAATGCCGCCTGCGGTTATGACCTGGCGACAGGCAAGGTGCTGTGGACATGTGGCGGGCAGACCCAGCGGCCGTGCGCGTCGGCCGTCGCCGAAGACGGGGTGGCCTATGTGATGAGCGGCTTCCGCGGGGCCTACGGCGCCGCCTTCGATCTCGATGGCCGTGGCGATCTTGCTGGCAGTGATGCGGTGCTGTGGAGCGTGAATCGCAGCACGCCCGATGTGGCCTCCCCGCTCCTCTTTGAGGGCCAGCTCTACTACTACAAAGAGAAGACCGGTCTGCTGACCTGCATCGATGCGGCCACCGGCACGCCGCTCTATGAAACCAAACGGCTCCCCGGCATGGGCCGCACCTATGCCTCTCCGATCGCCGCTGCTGGCCACATCTACCTCACCGATCGCAGCGGGGCGATCACGGTGATCACCGCAGGCGCCGATCCGCAGGTGGTGGCCACCAACGACATGGGTGAGGGCGTCGACGCCACGCCCGCAGCCGATGGCAACGATCTTTTCATCCGCGGCGAGAGGCACCTTTTTTGCGTGGAGAGAAAAACGATGCGGACTGCGTCAGCAACTCCAACCGACACGACCGATCCCAACTACGACGAAGAAGCCGTGCAGGCGTTTACCCTGCCAAACATCCTCGAGGGACCGGATGGCGTGGCAGCGTCGACGGCCAAGGCGTGGGAGCAGACCAGCCGGCCGTATCAGTTCCGGCAGCTGCAGCGGTTTGTCTACGGTCAGGTCTTGCCGCCAGTCGCCGTCGCCGTGGTGGGCAACGTCGAGCGGGCCGAGGTGACGCTTCCGGGGCCGGGCGAGACGACGACGCCAGCGATTCGGCTGCAGGCGCGGCTGAGGCTCGGTGATGCCACGCATGCCCGGGAGACGGAGGTGCTCTGCTACCTGCCGGCCGCCAGCAAGAGCCCTGTGCCGACCTTTCTCAAGCTCAACTTCGCAGGCAACCAGGCCGAGACCACAGATCCCGATGTGTGGCTGACAAAGTCGTGGGTGCGGGATGGTGAGGGCGTGGAGGATCACCGGGCGACCGAGGCCAGCCGCGGCCTCAACGCTCGCCGCTTTCCCGCCGCCGAGATGCTTTCTCAGGGCTATGGCATGGCCACGGCCTACTGCGGCGACTTCTTTCCCGATCATCCAGACGGCCGGGCCCAGAGTGTGTTGCCGTCGCTCGGTCGGCCTGTTGACGGCGATCTGCCAGCCAATGAGCCGGGGGCGATCGCCGCCTGGGCCTGGGGGCTCTCGCGGATTCTCGACTGGCTGATCACGCTGCCCGAGGTGGATGGTGAGCGGGTGATCGTGGTGGGCCACTCGCGACTGGGCAAGACCGCCCTCTGGGCCGGGGCCTGTGATCCGCGGTTTGCGATGGTCGTCTCCAACGAGTCGGGCTGCGGCGGGGCGGCGCTTTCGCGACGCAACTACGGTGAGACGGTGGGCGTGATCACCTCACGGTTTCCGCATTGGTTCTGCCCGAGCTTTGCGACCTACGCCGGACGAGAGCTGGAGCTGCCGGTTGATCAGCACACGCTGCTGGCGATGACCGCCCCCCGGCCCCTGTATGTGGCCAGTGCCGAGGGAGATCGCTGGGCAGACCCACGGGGTGAGTTCTTGGCAGCCGAGGCGGTGGGGCCGGTCTGGAAGCTTTACGGCCGCGAGGGCCTTGGCACCAACGCGTATCCGCCGGTCGGCACGTCGGTTGGGAGCGCTGTCCGCTATCACGTGCGGGCTGGAAAGCACGACCTGCTGCTGGAAGACTGGCAGCACTTCGCCGACATGGCAGACGACCTCCTGCGGGCAGCGGTGCCGGCGGCGCGGTAGGTTTCTGCTTCCAGACGTTTTCTCCAGAGGAGCAACCTGCCATGCGACTGCGTGTTGGCTTGTGGATCGCGATCGTGCTGGCCGTGAGTGCCGGCCCGCTGCCGACCGCCTCGGCGGCCGATCGGCCGAACATCCTTGTGATCGTTGTCGATGATCAGTCGCCGTTTGACTTCCGCTTCTACAACCCTGCAGCGACGCTCGACGCGCCGGTGATCGAGCGACTGGCAGCCGAGGGGATGGTCTTGGATGCGGCCTACCACATGGGCTCGTTCTCGGGCGCCGTCTGCACGCCGAGCCGGCACATGCTGATGAGCGGCCGCACGGTCTGGCATCTTCCGATTCATCCGGCCGCGGCCCGCAGCAAGCGAGGTGAGCACGAGCCGGCGACGGCCGCGCCCCACTGCCCGCCGGGCCTGGAAGCCCACACGCTTGCGGCTGTGTTGAACGCCGCCGGCTACGACACGATGCGAACCTGCAAGCAGGGCAACAGCTACGAAGGAGCCAACCGACAGTTCACCGTTCGCCACGATGCCACCAAGCGGGGGGGCACGGATGAGACCGGCAGCGTGTGGCATGGCGATCGCGTGATCGACGCTCTCGAGGAACGGGAGCAGACCGGCGACACCGATCCATTCTTCATCTACTACGGCTTCTCCCATCCCCACGACACCCGCGACGGCACGCCGGAGCTGCTCGCGAAGTATGGCGCGACCAACCATGCCGAGAAGGCCGCGCTGCCCAAGGCTGATCCGCGGCAGCCGCCCTTGCCGCCCAACTGGCTCCCCAGGCATCCCTTCGACCATGGCCACATGGATGTTCGCGATGAGGTGGCGGTCAGCGGCGTGTGGGCCAACCGCGATGAGGCCACGATTCGCAACGAACTTGGCCGCGAGTATGCCTGCAGCGAGAACATCGACCGACAGATCGGCCGCGTGCTCGACAGGCTCGAGGCGATGGGCGAGCTCGACAACACCTGGATTTTCTATATGGCCGACCATGGCATGGCGATCGGCCGCCATGGGCTGCAAGGCAAGCAGAATCTCTACGAGCACACCTGGCGGGTGCCGTTTGTGGTGAAGGGCCCCGGCGTGGCGGCGGGCAGCCGGGCCGCGGGCAACATCTACCTCGCCGACCTGCTGGCCACGGTGTGCGACGTTGCCGGCGTTGAGCCTCCCGCCACGAATGAGGGCACGACCTTTCTGCCGGTCCTCATGGGAGAGCAGCAGACGATTCGCGACGTGCTCTACGGCGTCTACTGCGGTGGCCAGAAGCCAGGCATGCGGAGCGTGCGGAAAGGCGACTGGAAGCTGATCAAATACGAGTCGCCCAGCGGCGGCCTGCACACGCAGCTGTTCAACCTGCGGGAGAATCCACACGAGCTGCTCGCCGAGCATCATGCGGCGGCGGTGGTCAGCCAGTTGGGTGCAGCCCCGTCCGAGACGCAGGTCAATCTCGCAGAGGTGCCGGCCTACGACGCGAAGCAGAGGGAAATGGAGGAGCTGCTGCTGGGCCAGATGACGCAGCACGACGACCCTTACCGCTTCTCGGATCAGCCCGCGACCGTGGGGTCAGTGATCGTTCGTGGTCGCTGAGTGTTCGTTCGTCATTTTGGCGGGCAGTGGACTTGATCCTAAAGGCTATTATTTTGAATCGGGCGGTTTCCGGTCTTCTCCGCCCACGCTCCCTTATCCCGGTTCCAACGCGAGACGCTCCATGGGTCTTTTTGCCAGCTTTTTCAGCCCTCGGCCGAGCTGTCGTTCCTTCCGCTCTCGCCGGTCTTTTCGTCGCTCGGCTCCGCTGCGTGCAGAGATGCTTGAGCAGCGGGCCCTGCTTGCAACCTACAGCGTCACCTCGCTGCTCGATGCCGGCGCGGGCTCGCTGCGGCAGGCGATCCTGGATGCCAATGCCAGCAGCGGTGCCGACGAGATCGCCTTCGCCGTGACCGGTACGATCCAGCTCGCTTCCGCGCTCCCCGATGTGGTCGATACCCTGGCGATCGACGGCAGCACGGCCCCCGGCTTCACGGAACTGCCACTGGTGGCGGTCGACTTCGGTGCCGCGAGTGGCCTGGTGTTTGCCGCTGGTAGCGACGGCTCGGTGCTGCAATCGCTCGCCCTCGGCAACGCGGCTGGCCCGGGCGTGACGCTCTTTGGCAGTGAGAACGTGCTCGCGGGCAACTTCATCGGCGTTCGGCTCGATGGGGCGACCGCCTTTGGCAATGCCGGGGCCGGCGTGGTGATCGCGGCCAACTCATCGGGCAACGAGATCGGCACCTCCGAAAGCGGCAACCTGATTGGCGGCAACGCCACCCAGGGTGTGCTCGTCTACGGCGATGACAACGAAATCGCATCGAACTTGATCGGCCTGGCGGTCTCGGGAACGGCAGCCATCCCCAATGGCAGCGACGGCATCCGGCTCGTGCCTGGCGCCACTGGCAACCTGATCGGTGACGACGACCCCGTAAAGAGCATCGACTACTTCGGCACGAGCAGCATTTCGCTCGCTGTGCAGTCGTGGACCGGCATCCGTGGTCTGGAGAACGACCAGTTTCTGATCACCGGCTCGACCGTCGTCGACGACGTGGGCAGCGGCCTGCTCTATGTCGGCCCGCTCGAGGGCTCTGCTGCTGGTCAGGCCTACGCGGTTAACTATCCCGGCGCCTCGGCAACGAGCGTCTACGGTCCCGATGACCTCGGTGATGGCAACGTGCTTCTCGTGGGCACCTATGTGCTCCCCGGCGACACCACCCGCTACGGCTTCTCGTTTCAGGGCAACCTGGCCACGATGGCCAGCGACGTAACGAACCCCGCCAACTACCAACAGATCTGGAACGGCTCGCCCTTCAACTACGTGCACAGCACCATGGGCGGACTGGCGGTGGGCAACTACATCACCACCGACTCGACGACCGAGGCCGGCCGAGCTTTCCTCTACGACTTCGACACCCAGCTCTTCACCGACATTGTCTTCCCGGGAAGCGTCAGCAACACCGCCTACGGCATCTGGGACAACGGCGACGGCAGCTACACGATCGCCGGCGGTTTCTCGGAACTGCCAGTGAATAATATAAACGATCGCCTGAAGCCGATCGGCCAGGCCTCGCTGATCGACTACAACCGGTTCACCGGCACCTTCTCCAACTGGCGGGCCTATTCCTACGAAGGCGACCCCGGCCAGGTCGTCCTTGGCACCCATTTCATGGGCATCAGCGGCGTCGAGAAGGGTAGCTATCAGCTCTCTGGCAGCGGCTTCGTATCAGACGCGGACGTTCCCGCTGGCTGGGCCACGGTGACCCGCACCACCGATGGGTCGTTTGGTGACATGACCTGGACGGACCTCTCGGCAGCCGTGCCTGTGACCGGCGAACCGGGCCTCACAAGCGCGAACTCCGTTTATGGCAACGCGGTCGTGGGCATCATCGTGACCGAGAGCGAAACTGCCAGCTATCAGTCTCGGGTCAACCTCGGCTTCGAGGCCTCCAACGTGCTCTCCGGCAATGGTGGCAACGGCATCGCGGTTGTCGGCAGCAACGACAACGTGATCGCCATGAACCAGATCGGCACCGATGTCTCGGGCAGCAATGCCGTGCCCAACATGCAAAACGGCGTCGTACTGACGCGAGCGGCCAGCGGCAACGTCATCGGCGGCACCGCCACTGCCAACAACGATCCGACCGCCGGCGTCTTCGCTCGTCCGCCCTTGGGCAACCTAATCTCAGGCAACAGGATCAACGGCGTATCGATCGTGGCCGGAGCCACAGACAACATCCTTGCAGGCAACTTTATCGGCACCACCGCCTCAGGCAACGCGGCGCTCGGCAACGCCCGCGACGGTGTCGCCATCTCGGCCGCCGACGGCAACTCGCTGCTCGGCACGACGTTCCAGCAGAGCCCCTTTGTCTTCTACAACGTGCTCGCCGGCAACGGTGGCAATGGCCTGCGGATCACCAATGCCGATGACACCACCGTGCAGGCCAACTTCATGGGCACGTCCGCCGACAACTCTTCCGCCGTCCCCAACGGCGGCAGCGGCATCCTCGTCAGCGGCACCTCTGCAAATGCCGTCGTGGGCGGCGTGATTCCCCTGGGGAATGTCACCTCTGGCAACAACGGCCACGGGATCAGCGTGACCGATCAGGCCACCGGCTTCGTCTCCTTCAACACCTTCGCCGGCATGGCGGCCTTCGGCGGGGCGATCCCCAACCGGCTCAACGGCATCCAGATCACGGCCACCGGCGGCAACAACCTGATCCGCACCTGTTTGGTCGCCGGAAACCTCGGCAACGGAATCGTGATCGGCGGTGATGCCACGGGCGTCACGGTCGAAGACACGGCCGCCGGTACGAACTCGGCGATCGCCGAGGCAATCCCCAATCGGGGCAGCGGCATCGTGATCACCGGCACGGCCCACGGCAACGCCATCGGCGGCTTCCAGCCCTCTGTCGAGACGAAGGTCCACATGTCGGGCAACGGCCGCTACGGCATCGAGATCCGAGGCAATGCCTATGACAATCTGATCTTCAACACGGTCGTGGGCGCGGGCTTCAACGTGATCGACAGGCTCCCCAACGCCCTCGGCGGTATCTTCCTCGGCCAGGGCACCTCCGGCACGGTCATCGGTGGCACGCAGCCCCTGATGGCCAACCGCGTTCTTTATAACAACGGTCCTGGGATCACGATTGCCAAGGCGAGCAATAACCGCATCATCGGCAACGAGATCCGGGAAAACCTCGGCAGTGGTCTCTGGATCAACGGCGGGTTCGACAACCGCATCGGGGCGGTGGCCGCTGGCAATCAGATCGTCTCCAACAGCCAGCACGGCCTTTACGCGACCGGTGATACCAGTGGCACGACCGTCGTCGCCAACACGATTCTCGGCAGCGGCAGCAACGGGATCTCCTTGAATGCCGTGAGCCTGCTGCAGATCGGTTTGGGCGCGAGCGAAGAGGCCAACGAGATCATCACGAGCGCCGGCTATGGGCTCTACGCCACCGGCGACTGCCTTGGTACCAACGTGATCCGTAACCGGATCCTCGCCAACGCCCTGGGCAACGTCGATATCTCCTCGGCCACCGGGATCACATACGTTCCCTGAGCCGAGGCGGGCAGGCTGCCTGCAGCCCCGGCCGGTGCCGAGCCTGTGTGCGGCGGACGAGGTGGTCGCGATTCCCAAGGCCACCGTCGACGAGCAGATCCCCTCGCAGATCTCACCGATGCCGGCCGGCCTGCTCAACGTGCTCACCCGTGAGGAGATCCTGGCGCTGCTGGCGTTTCTCGAGGCAGGCGAGGATCTGCCAGAGGGGCTCTCCTCGCATGGCCATCAGCAGGCGCGGTAGGAGCTCGACGGCTCAAGGGCTCTGGGCGAGCGGGCCCTGGGATCAAGCCCCCCGCAAGAAGTCCCCTGCCAGCTGCCGCAGCGGGCTCTCGCCTTGTGGACTTAGTTGTATGACTAAGCTTTGCAAAGTTCACTCGATCTTTCGTCCCCTCTGACTGGCCCGACTCATGAGCCTGATTGTGAACGTCCACGAAGCGATAACCCACTTCTCTCGCCTGCTGGAACAGGCTCATGCCGGTCAGGAGATCATCGTTGCCAAGGCTGGGAGGCCGTACGCCCGACTGGTGCCTTTGGCTCCAGGCAAGGGACAGCGTCAGCCTGGCCGTCTCCGCGGCCGCGTGACCGAGGAGTTCTTCGAGCCACTCCCCGACGAGGAGTTGGCTGCCTGGGAGCGGAACGGGTGAGACTTCTGCTCGACACGCACGCGTTTCTCTGGTGGGTGACCGATGATCCAGCGCTGTCTGGTGCCGCCCGGACGGCCATTGCTGACGAGTCGAACACCATCTCCGTCAGTGCGGCCACCGCATGCTCAGGATTGAGACAGTGCACGTCGCCGTAGCCGAGGTCGTCGCAGAGCACGACGACGACGTTCGGCTTTCTGAAGGCAGTCGTTAGCAGACTGTGAAGCAGTGGCTTGTCGGCCTGGCCAGTCAGCCAGCCGAGTGACACCAGGAAGGCGTCCATCCGTTCGACGGTGTCGAGGAAAGACTCCAGGCTCTTGGATTCGTTGAAGAAGCCGTGCGGCTGGTCTGGGTAGAGCCAGAGTTCGGAGCGGACGCCAGCGTCTTTGAGGGCTGCATCGAAACGTGTGCCTGTTTCCACAGGGATCAGGTTGTCGCGGGTGCCGAGGAAGACGATCGTCGGCGGATCGTCTGCAGAGATGTTGTGGGCGGGTGAGATCGCCGGAAACCAGGGCTTCACTCGGTCGTGGCCATAGCCTTCCGGCCCGTTGTCGTAGACCGGATTGAACAGCAGCAGGGCATTCGCTTTGCTGGAGATCTCTTGATTGTCGTCGGCGGGATCATCCAGCCCGTCGCAGACTGCCCTCAAGGATCTCACCCGTCGACACTTGCCGCACGGCCGTGGGCCGACCTATCCTTTCAACTATGTCATCGATCACCAAATCCCTCCTCGAGGAACTCGAACTCGCTCCGGAGAGCGTGCAGCAGCAGGTGCTCGCGTTCCTGCGGCATCTGCGGTCACGCGGTGCCGGCAGCGATGCGAGCGATGACGTGCATGCCTTGTTGCCACTCGCGGAATCCGCCTGGGCTGCAGACTGGGATACTCGTGAAGAGGATGAGGCGTGGCGGGATTTGTAGGCGGCGACGTTGTCGTCGTGCCATTTCCGTTCACGGATCTTCAGTCGAACAAGCGTCGGCCTGCCGTCGTGCTCGCGACGTTTACACGGGGCGATGTGCTGATCTGTCAAATAACGAGTCGATCAGAATCTCACCCGGCTGTGGTGGACATTGGAGTCGACGATTTCGCGCAGGGCGGCATTGATCGGCCGAGCGTGGCTCTTCCCCACCGACTTGTCACCGTTCACGAGTCAGTCATCTTGCGGTCGGCAGGAACGCTCACGCCGCCAAAGCTGGCTGAACTTGTGGGGCGAGTGTGTGCTTTGATTCGTGCCGGTGGCGGCGCGTAGGAAGCCAGGGTGTGCTGCACCCGTCGCAGAGGACTTCTCCCATGAGCAACACCGAGCCGCAGCCGCGTGCCGCGGCGATCTTCCGGCAGGCAGGGGCAGTCGCTCTGCTCGTCGCGGCTGCCTGTTTGGCAGTGGAAACGCGGGCGGCGCAGCAGGATCCCCCGGCTCGGCCCAATGTGCTGCTCCTGCTGGTGGACGATCTCAAGCCTGCTCTGGGCTGCTACGGCGATGCGGCTGCCAAGACGCCCAACATCGACCGGCTCGCTGCTCGCGGCATGCGGTTTGAACTGGCCTACTGCAACCAGGCGGTCTGTGCGGCCTCGCGGTACACGCTGCTGCTCGGTTCACGGTCGACCTCCACCGGTCTCTACGACCTCGGCAACAGCCTGCGGCGACGGCTGCCCGACGCGGTCACGCTTCCGCAGTTCTTCTCGCAGCACGGCTACCGCACTGAGTCGCTCGGCAAGGTGTTTCATGTGGGGCATGGCAATGAGGGCGATCCCGCGTCGTTTGACGTGCCGCACTTCAAAGATCTGGTGATCGAATACCGCGATCCCGCGAGCACCCCCGGCGACGGCCTCACCCGTGAAGAGGCGCTGTTTGCCAACGAACACCTCGGCGAGATTCGCTCGCTGCCGCGAGGAGCAGCCTTTGAGTCGCCCGAGGTCGACGACGAGGCGTATGCCGACAGCCGTGTGGCGAGCGAAACGATCCGTCGCCTGCAGGCCGCGGCCACGCGACGTGAGACAGAGGGCACACCGTTTTTTATCGCCGCCGGTTTCGTGCGGCCGCACATGCCCTTTAGCGTGCCGCAGAAGTATTGGGACATGCACGACCCGGATGCCCTGCCGCGGCCAGCCGTCACCGAGCCGCCCCGCGGGGCCCCCGACGACGCGCTCAAGCGCGGCGGTGAGATTTCGGCCTACACACCGGTGCCCGAGAGCGGCGAGGTGGACGTCCAACTGGCACGCACGCTTGTGCACGGCTACTACGCGAGCAGCAGCTATGTCGACGCGCAGATCGGCCGGGTGCTTGAGGAGATGGAGCGGCTCGGGCTCTTCGACAACACGATCGTCGTGCTCTGGGGCGACCATGGCTTCCACCTCGGCGACCATGGCTTCTGGACGAAACACACCAACTATGAGCAGGCCACACGGATTCCCTTGATCGTGTCGGCGCCGGGAGTCACCCAGGCGGCGACGAGCAGCCGGCAGCCGGTCGAGTCGGTCGACGTGTTTCCGACGCTCGCAGACCTCGCCGGCCTGCCCGCCCCCGCAGGCCCGCAGCCGATCGATGGCGCGAGCCTCGCGCCGCTTTTGGCCGATCCCGAGGCACGCCTCGACCGCGATCATGCGATGCACTGCTTCCCCCGCGGCGGGCGGCTCGGCCGCGCGATTCGCACCGACCGCTATCGGCTCGTCGAGTGGCGACCAAAGAATGAAAAAGACGCTTTTGAATACGAGCTCTACGACTATCAGGAGGATCCTCACGAACGCCGCAATCTCGCCGAAGAACGCCCCGAGGTGGTCGCGAGGCTGTCGGCAACGCTGGCGGCCGAACCGCTGCCGGTGATGCCGGGGAGCCCGCCGGGGAAGGCTGCGGTTGGTCGGCCGCCCAACATCGTGGTCGTGTTGATCGACGACATGGGCTGGGGCGATCTCTCCTGCTTCGGCAACACCAAGGCCGCGACGCCAGAGATCGACCGGCTCGCTGCGGAGGGCCTCCGCTTTGAGCAGTTTTACGTGGCTTCGCCGATCTGCTCGCCCTCCCGCTGCGGCCTGCTGACGGGCCAGTATCCGCAGCGGTGGAAGATCACTTCCTATCTCAACAACCGGGGCGACAACGAGCGACGGGGGGTTGCCCAGTGGCTCGATCTCGAGGCTCCCACCATCGCCAAGTCGCTCAAGCAGGCAGGCTATGCGACCGGCCACTTCGGCAAGTGGCACCTTGGCGGGCAGCGGGATGTCGATGACGCACCGCCGATCACCGCCTACGGCTTTGATGAGTCGCTGACCAACTTCGAAGGGATGGGGGCAAAGCTCTTGCCGATGACGATGCGGCCCGGCGACACGGGGCCAGGACGCATCTGGAGCGACGCCGAGCGGCTCGGCGGGCCGGTTGTGTGGATGCAGCGGTCGGAGATCACGCGGGGCTTTGCGGATGCCGCGATCGCCTTTCTCAACCGTGCCGTCGACCGTGAGCAGCCCTTTTTTCTCAATGTCTGGCCGGACGATGTCCACAGCCCATTCTGGCCGCCGGTCGATGACTGGGCGGACGACAAGGAGGGCAAGTATCTGGCGGTGCTCGAGGCGATGGACCAGCAGCTCGCTCGGCTGTTTGCCGAGATCCGGCGGCGGCCAGCCCTCCGCGACAACACCTTGGTGCTGTTCTGCTCCGACAACGGTCCGGAGCCGGGGGCTGGGTCGGCGGGGCCGTTTCGCGGCTTCAAGACACAGCTCTACGAAGGCGGCGTGCGGTCGCCGCTTGTCGTGTGGGCGCCGGGGCTGCTCGCGGCAGGCGTGGCGGGGAGCGTCAACACGACGGCGGTGCTCTCAGCGATGGATTTTGCCCCGAGCCTGCTGGCGTTGGCAGGAGCAGAGCTGCCTGAGGGAGTCGACTTTGATGGGAAGAATCGGCTGCAGACGCTGCTGGGAGCCGTCGAGCCGACGGTCGACACGCCGCTGTTTTGGCGACGTCCCCCAGACCGCAAGGGCTGGGCCGCAGCCGGCACCGTGCTCAATCCCGACCTGGCGATGCGACGCGGGCCATGGAAGCTGCTGTGCGACACCGATGGCAGCGACGCGGAGCTCTACAACCTGGAGGATGATCGTGGAGAGACCAGGAATGTTGCGTCCGAGCATCCGCAGCTGGCCGAACAGATGAAGAGCGACCTGCTGGCCTGGCATCGGGCGATGCCTGCCGACGCGGGCGACCGGCTCGGCCGGGAGGTTGAGGCCACGATCCGGGAGGGAGCGAGGTGAGCGAGACTGAGCAGACCGCCGTCATCGATCGGCTGAGGGTCGTGCGGCATGCGAGCCGGCAGTCGCTGGGGATCGCGGCAGGTGATGAAATCGCCTCGATCCTCAGGCAGCGGCTGGCGGAGCAGCCGCAGGTTCGCGTGGTGTTTGCGGCAGCGCCGAGCCAAAACGAGACGCTTGAGCGACTCTGTGCCGCCGACGGCATCGACTGGCCGAGGGTCGTCGCCTTCCACATGGATGAGTATGTGGGCCTCGCGGCCGATGCCCCGCAGCGGTTCTCGCGGTATCTCTGCAAGCATCTCTTCGACCGGGTGTCGCCTGGGCGGATGCACCTGATCGGCAGAGAGCATCCCCTGGCGACGCAAGCCGACGCAGCGGGAGAGTGCGAGCGGTATGCCGGCCTGCTCGCCGAGCGGCCGATCGATCTCGTCTGCTTCGGCATCGGTGAGAATGGCCACATCGCCTTCAACGATCCGCCCGTGGCAGACTTCCAGGATCCACTCGCTGTCAAGCCGGTCGAACTCGACCTCACCTGCCGGCAGCAGCAGGTCAACGACGGCTGTTTTGCCTCACTTGCCGACGTGCCCACGCATGCGGTCACGCTGACGATTCCGACGCTCATCAACGCGGCGCGGATGGTCTGCGCGGTGCCGGGGCCGACCAAGCGGCAGGCGGTGGAAGGCGTGCTGGCTGGTGTGGTGTCGACCGCCTGCCCGGCCACGATCCTCACGCGGCATCCGGGCTGCACGCTCCACGTCGATGCTGAGAGCTGCCCGTCGCTGGCGGGAGCGGAGCGATGAGTGGCGCCGCAGCGGAGTCGCCCGCCGTGCGGCCGTTTGACCTGCAGGTCAACGGCGTTGCCGGCGCCGACTTTTCCGACCCCGAGCTCTCGCTTGAGGCCTGCCGCATCGCCTGTGAGCGGCTGGCTGCGGACGGGGTGGCCGCGATCCTGGCCACCGTGATCACGGGGCCACTTCCGCGGATGACCCGCTGCCTGCAAACGCTCCGCCGCCACCGTGAGGCGGATCCATTGATCGCCCGCATGATTGCCGGCTTTCATGTCGAGGGGCCGTTTTTGAGTCCGTTGCCCGGCTACGTGGGAGCCCACGATGCCTCCGCGATCCTGCCCGCCACGCCCGACGCGGCCGCCCGGCTGGTGGACGCCGGCGATGGCCTGGTGCGGCTGCTCACGCTCGCTCCGGAGTGCGATCCGCAGGCCGCCACCACCCGCTGGCTTGTCGATGCAGGCATCACCGTTTCGGCCGGCCACACCGACTGCTCACTCGACCAGCTCGCCGCTGCGATCGACGCCGGCCTGTCGATGGTCACACACCTGGGCAACGGCTGCCCGACGGTCTTGCCACGGCACGACAGCATCATCCAGCGGCTGCTCTCACGGGCCAGCGACCTCTGGATCTGCTTCATCCCCGATGGGGTGCATGTGCCCTGGTTTGCCCTCCGCAACTACCTGGCGATCGTGGGCATCGAGCGGACGATCTTCGTCACCGACGCGATTGCCGCAGCGGGGCTTGGGCCGGGCTGCTACACGCTGGCGGGGGCTGAGGTGGAGGTCGATGCAGCCGGCGTGGCCCGCCGGCCCGGCTCCGACAACCTGGCCGGGTCGACGATCACGATGCCGACGCTGCGACAGCTGGTGCAACAGAACCTCGGCCTGCCGCCCCCTGTCATCGCTCAGCTGATTGAGGCCAATCCCACCGCGGCGGTTGCCCGGGTGTCGTATGAGGAATCTCGTCCCAAAATGGAGAAGCAATGAGCCGTTCTCAGAGCCGACGTCATCGTGCTGCTGGGTACCGTACTGGCCTGCGGAGGAGGCTGGGGCCTCAGCCATGGGAGAGCAGACGACGTGGCGGCGACGGGCCGGCCGGTCAAGGTCTACATCCTGGCCGGGCAGTCCAACATGCAGGGGCATGCGAAGGTCTCGACCCTGGCCTACATGGCGGAAGACCCTGCGACTGCGGGCCTGCTCTCGCAGATGCAGGATGGCGAGGGGGGCTTTCGCACGGTGGAGAACACCTGGATCTCGTATCTCACGCAGGGCCGCGGACCTGAGAGCGGCGAGGGTGTTGGCCCATTGACGGTGGGCTATGGCGCCCGCGCGGAGCCCACCCAGGCTGGCGACACGATCGGCCCCGAATACACCTTCGGCCTGCGGATGCAGGAGGCGGTGGGTGGGCCCGATGCTGATCATCAAGACCGCCTGGGGCGGCAAGTCGCTGCACACCGACTTTCGTCCGCCGTCGGCCGGTCCCTACGAGCTCACAGACAGCGAGCGGGAGGCAATCGCCAAGCGGGGCCTCGACGTCGAGCAGGAGGCGGCTGCCCGCCGCGAGCGGAGCGGCCTTTTTTATCGACAAATGATGGCGCATGTGAAGGACGTCCTCGCGGATCCTGGCCGGGTCGTGCCTGGCTACGAGGCCTCGCAGGGCTACGAGCTGGCCGGGTTTGTCTGGTTTCAAGGCTGGAACGACATGGTCGATGGCAGCGTCTATCCAGAACGCGGCGCACCCGGCAGCTACGACGCCTACAGCGAACTGCTGGCCGCCTTCATCCGCGATGTCCGCCGCGATCTCGATGCCCCGCAGCTGCCCTTTGTGATCGGCGTGATGGGCACCAACGGCCCGCTTGAAAACCTGGAGCCGCGGTATCAGCCCATTCACGGCGAGTTTCGCAAGGCGATGGCGGCTCCCGCTTCGCTGGCGGAGTTTCAAGGCAGCGTGATCGCCGTGCAGACGGCCCCCTGCTGGGACATGCGGCTGGATGCGGTGGCGAAGCAGCGGGAACAGCTCAACGCCCGCAAGCGGTCGCTGGAGCAGTCGATTGCGAAAGGTGATGTCACGCCAGATGACGCAGCGGCAGAGCTCGCGGAGATTGCCACCACGCTTGCGTCGCCCGAGATCCAGGGGCTGTGGGATCGCGGAGCCTCAAACGCCGCCTACCACTACTTCGGCTGCGGCAAGACAATGGCCCTGATCGGCAGGGCCTTCGCCGACGGGCTGCTGGACGTGAGCCGGGCTGCTGAGTGAGGCCACGCGGGGACCGCGGTGTGGCATACTGCGGGGGTTTGGTTGAGCAACCGCGGACGCTGCACGGCAGCGGGGAGGGGTGATGACACAGCGGCAGATGGGCCGGGAGCAGCCTCGTGACACCGGTGCAGCCGGCGGGCAGGGCGACCTGCGGCTTTCACGGCGAGCCCTCATGGAAGTTGCTGCGGCGGCAACGGCGGCGACGGCTGGCCGTGTGGCCTTTGCACAGCAGCCGGCCGCTGCGGCCGCCGGGCCCAACGACCGGATTCGCGTGGCGATCATGGGCGTCAACGGTCGTGGGGCGGCGCTGGCTCGCGGCTTTGCGGCGGATCCGCGGGCCGAGGTGGTCACGCTCTGTGATGTCGACCAGCGGGTGGCTGGGCCCTTGGCCGAGTCGATGGGCAAAGACGGTGGTCGCACGCCGCAGGTGGAAGGCGACATTCGCCGTGTGCTCGATGATGCAGCCGTCGATGTGCTGGCCGTTGCCGCACCCAACCACTGGCATGCCCCCGCCACGATCCTCGGCTGCCGCACTGGCAAGCACGTGTATGTGGAGAAGCCCTGCAGCCACACGGCCGAAGAAGGGGAGCTCGCCGAGGCTGCGGCCCGGGAGCACAACCGCGTGGTGACGATGGGCACGCAGCGGCGAAGCTGGCCGGCAATCCAGGCAGGCATCGCCAAGGTGCACGACGGCACGCTCGGAGAGGTCCGCTTCTGTCGCAGCTGGTATGCCGCTCGCCGTGGCTCGATCGGCACGGTGCAGCCCTCACCGCCGCCGGAGTGGCTCGACTGGACGCTCTGGCAGGGGCCGGCCCCGGAGCAGCCCTTTAAGAGCAACATCGTGCACTACAACTGGCATTGGCACTGGCACTGGGGCAACGGCGAGCTTGGCAACAACGGTGTGCACGGGCTCGATCTTGCCCGCTGGGGGCTGGCGGTCGACTTCCCGCTGACCGTGACCGCAGGCGGGGGCCGCTTCTATTTCGAAGACGATCAGGAAACGCCCGACACGATGAACGTGGCCTACACCTTTCCGGGCGGCAAGATGATCACCTGGGAAGGCCTCAGCTGCACGCCCGATGGTGTGGACCACACCGGCTTCGGCACCTGGTTTATCGGCACCGAGGCGTCGCTCGTGCTCACCAGCCGTGGCGGCTGGCGACTGACCGATCCCAAGGGGAACCTGATCGACGAGGGGGAAGGCACCGGCGGCGATGGTGTGCACATCGGCAACTTCCTCGACTGCGTGATCGACGGCGGCCGGCCCAACGCCGACATTGCCGAGGCCCATCGCAGCACCCTGCTGTGCCATCTCGGCAACATCGCCTATCGCACGAGCGGCAGCCTGGCGACGCGGGCTGAAGATGGCCACATCGTGGGCAATGCGGCCGCCGAGGCACTCTGGGGACGGGAGTATCGCGATGGCTGGAACATCAGGGGGTGAGGCATGAACGCGCTGTCTTCTTGTGGTTGGACGCAGTTTGGTCGGCTGGCGGCAGGCGTGCTGATGGCGGCAACGATATCGGTGGCCGCTGCGGACGAGCCGATTCGCGTCGGCATCATCGGCCTCGACACATCGCATGCGCCGGCCTTCATGAAACTCTTCAACAACGCCGAGGCGGCCGACCATGTGCCGGGCTGCCGGGTGGTGGCGGCCTATCCACAGGGAAGCCGCGACATTGCATCCAGCGTGTCGCGGGTTCCTGAATACACGAAGGTGATGCAGGAGGCCGGGGTGGAGATCGTCGACTCGATCGACGAGCTGCTCACGAAGGTCGATGCGGTGCTGCTGGAGTCGAACGACGGCCGCGTGCACCTGGAGCAGGCAGCACCGGTGTTGGCGGCGGGGAAGCGGGTCTTTATCGACAAGCCGCTGGCCGGTTCCCTGGCCGATGCGATCGCGATCTTCAAGCTCGCCGAGCACCATGGCACGCCCGTCTTCACGGCCTCCGGCCTGCGGTTTGGCGAGGCCACACAGGCGGTGCGACATGGCTCGCTCGGGAAAGTGCTCGGCGCGAGCACCTACTCTCCCTGTTCGCTGGAGGCGACCCACATGGATCTGGCCTGGTATGGCATCCATGGCTGCGAGGCGCTGTTCACGCTGATGGGCACAGGATGCCAGCAGGTGACACGGGCCCACAGCGACGACTTCGAGCTCGTCACCGGCGTCTGGGAGGGGGGCCGGATCGGTACCTTCCGTGGCATTCGCGCTGGCAAAGCCGGCTATGGCGGCACCGCCTTCGGCGAGAAGGGCATTGCGGAAGCGGGCGGCTTTGACGGCTACCGGCCGCTGGTTGTCGCGATCGCCGACTTCTTTGCGACGGGTGAGCCGCCTGTCGAGCCAGCAGAAACCATCGAGCTGTTTGCCTTCATGGAGGCAGCCGACGAGAGCGTCCGGCGGGGCGGCAGCCCAGTGACGATCGCAGAGGTGATGGAGAAGGCACAAGAGGAAGCACGCCGGCGGGTCGCAGCCATGCTTCCACGATAACGGCCGTCTCGGTCTGAGATCAGCGTGCGTTGTGCTCAGTAGGCACGCCCACAGAGGGGCAGCCGATGTGGCGAGGGATGCCTGTTCGAATCGAGGAAGAGCGTCCTACTCGTTCCGGTTGAGGCGTTGTCGCCGTCCTGCCCGCCTGTCGCCGGAAGGCAGATCGTCTGCCTCAGCGGCAGGAAGCAGGGTGGCGAGCTGCTGCTTGACTGCTGTGTGCTCGGGCTGCATGGCGAGATTGGTCTGCTCGAGTGGATCGCGTCGTTCGTCGTAGAGCTCCTCAGAGCCGTCGGCATAGCGAATGTACCGCCATGCTTCGCTGCGGACAGCATGGTTGCCACGGCCATGGGTCGTGATGGCCGGGTGATCCCATTTAGCGGAGGGAACACGCAAGAGGGGTGAGAGATCGGGGCCTTCCAGGTGGCCTGGCCGCTCAAGGCCTGTCAACGCGGCGAGCGTAGGAAAAACTGACAGGTAGTCGACGGGCCGATCGCAGCGAACTCCGGCGGGTGTCATGCCGGGAACTCTCCACACGAAGACGGTTCGGGTCGGCTCTTCCCAGAGTGCAAACTTCCGCCAGTGAGATTTCTCGCCGAGGCTCCAGCCGTGGTCACTCCAGAGCACCACCAGCGTGTCGTCGCTGTGTCCAGATTGTTTGAGTCCGTCGAGGAGTCGACCGACCTGATGGTCAGCAAAGCTGCAGGTGGCCAGGTAGGCCTGTACGGCCTCCTTCCAACGACCACTGTCGAGAATGGCCTGGTGGTCCCCTTGGGGTTTTGCCATGGCGACACCTGCTGGCGGCACGTCGTCGAGGTCGCTCGGGCTCCAGGGGGGGAGCTGAATCTCATCAAGTGGAAACAGATCGAACCACTTCTTCGGCACGCTGAACGGCATGTGTGGCTTGACAAGGCCGCAGGCGATGAAGAATGGCTGGTCGCTCTGCTTGTGGAGCTTCTCGATGCACCAGTCGACCGCATGGTGGTCAGGCATCTCTTCATCGCTGCCGTCGAGGGGTGAGAATCGGATGCCACCCACGCCGTCGTTCGCTGCCGATGGATGACGCTTTGGTGGAGGGCTGTTGCTGTCAAAGTAGTCGTCCCAGTGACCGCCGTGTGCCTTGGCGTGGTAGATCTTGCCCGCGCCGTAGACAAGGTAGCCGTTTTCGGCGAGATGCGTGTTGAGCAGCTTGGATGCTGGGATGCCGGGCCGCCAGTCTTGGCCATTGAAGTAGCAGCCGGTGGTGCTTGGCCGCATGCCCGACATCAGTGACGCTCTGGATGGATTGCACGCTGGGGCGGTGCAGTAGGCCGCGGTGAAGGAGACTCCGCTTGCCGCGAGCCGATCAATCTGTGGAGTCTTGGCCTGAGGATGCCGCCCGAGGTGGCCGACCCAATGATTGAGGTCATCGATCGCGATGAAGAGCACATTTGGCCTGGAGGCTTCGGCGGCCACCGTGGGCTGCACGAAGAGAGATCCCAGGAGTCCAAGCCACGTTGTCAACACGAGCAAATCGCTACGCATTCGGAGCATTCCTATGTGAGGCTCAGGGAGCTGAAGATTGTGCGCTGGTCTTCTCATCGCCGCCATTGGTTTGAACATCAACACGGCCGTCGGCGTGGGCGGTGATGGTGAGCAGCTGGCCGTGGAGGTGGATGTCGCGGACCGTCAGCGAGGGCCAGTCGCTTGGGAGCTGGGGCTTGAGCGTGTAGCCATCGGCGGTTGGCTCAAAGCCGAGGAATCCGTCGAGCATCACCTGGGGCACGAGCACGCTCTCCATAAACTCGCGATCGAGTCCCAGGCCGCCAGGAGGACCGCCGCCCTGGAGCGTGCCGCGGCCGGGCGTGGCGTAGTAGCTGCGGTAGCCGCCTTCATCCTGCACCTCGCGAAACCATGCGAGGATCTCCTTCAGGCGAGCCCAGGCATCATCGGGGCCGCGGGTCGCCAGACGAGCCATCAGGTCGTGGTAGCTGAAGCCGAGGACGGCCCCTCCGTCCTGAACCTGATTGCCCCAGGAGATGTCCTGAGGGCGGTGCCAGGGCCAGGTGTAGGTTTCGATGTTTCGCTTGGTGGTGGCCCGGGGGCCAAACCGCCAGTGATAGATGTCGCTGCCGGTTGAGGTGTCGCCGTCGATGATGCGGTCGCCATCGATCCAGGCAAGAATCTCGGCAGCCTGGCTTTCGGAGGCCATTCCGTAGGCGATCGCTTCGAGATTGACGAATGTGAAGCCGTAGTCGTAGGAGGTTCCCTCGACATCAATCCAGCCCACGAAGCGGCCCTTGGAGGCATCCCAGAAGCGACGCTGGAAGTCGTCGCGGATCTCGGAGGCGAGGGCAGCGAGCGCATCGGCCCGGCCCGCGAGAGCAGGAATCTCCCACTCAGGGTGCGCTTCAATCGCGTGCTCAATCGCGACCATCCGCCGCAGCGCGTCGGCCGTGTAGATCGTGGCGAGCGCGTCGTGGCCGCCGAAGGGGAGCAGGTCCCAGTAGTTGTTGCCCACGCCGAGGCCGACGCGGCGGGTCGTTCCGCCCTGGCCGTCGGGCACGAGCCCACTGCGGCCATCGTGGCCCACCCAGGAAACCACCACATGCTTCTGCTGCTCAACAGCAAACTCAGCCAGCGTGTAGTCGATCGCCCGACGCATGCGGGCGATGTTTTCACGCAGGAAATCGAGATCGGCGGTCCACATGAAGAGCTCGCTCGAGCCTCGCACAAAGAGGGGGCCGGTGATCGGATGCCGGGTGTCGATGGCCGTGATGATCGATTTCAGATCGATGCTGCTGCCGGCCGCATGGTCAAACGTGAGACGGTACTGGGTGAGCAGCCCCGCGTAGCCTGGGTGCTTGTGCAGCGGAACGTCGGCGTACCGCATCCCCTCCTCGCTCGTGAGTGCAGGAAAAGAGACGAAGCGACCGGCTGGCCAGGTCGTTTCACCGTCGAGCTTCCATTCGATCCGCGGCGCAGAGGCTTCACCGAGGCCGTTGGCAGCCCACTCAAGCGTGGCGAAGGGAGCCACGATCGTGCCGCAGGAAAATGGTGGCGTGGTGATTGTCACCGTGTCTGCCGTCGCTTCCAGCTGCAGCCCGCGGGCCGGATCGATGCCAAGCACCCTGGCTCCGGCGATCTCCCAGCCGTCGGTGCTCGTCAGCGGCTGGAGCTTGAAGCTTTGAATGGCCCACACGTCTCCCTCTGTGGAGAAGTGGAAGCCGCGGCCGGTGCTCTGCTGCCAGGCGGGAAAGGGCCAGCCCTCGCTATGGGCCATGCCGCGATGCTGCTGCATCGAGACGTAGCCTTCGTCGCTGATGCGGCGGCTGAGGAAGGAACGCCGGTAGCGGCGGCATGGCTCCGGCCCGGTCCAGAGGGTGGCATGCGGCAGCCAGGCGTCCCAGAGCGTGCAGTTGGAGAAGGCGTGGGGCTGGTGGAGCGCAAAAAGCTCGTTGAGCGAGGCGATCGGCTCCTCGTGGCCTGGAACCTCAAAGCGAAGAGGTTCCGCCGCGAACGCGGTGCCTGCCAGGAAGCCCGTCGTTGGGAGCAGACTGTGAGTCACAACGGCCATGCCGGCCCACACGGCCAGTCTCGTAGCTGCAGTCATCTGATCACCTCTTTCTTCGGGGTCCGGTTGTAGCCTATCTCCGAAATCTGGAGGCCTGGAGAGACAGCGTCGGCCGGAGTTACCGCAGAGTGGGTTGCCCGTGCGGCGGGCCACTCACAGAAAACTCACGCTGTTTCGGGCTGTCGCTGGGAAGCAGGCTCGGTAGGTTTTAAAAATGCGGGAGGCGATGCACGGCCTCCATAGCAGCCGCGACGGAGCACAGCCAGATGCGGGTTCGTTCGCTGTTTCTTTCCGACATGCACCTCGGCTGTCGCTTCAGCCGAGCCGACGAACTGTTTCAGTTTCTCGGGCGAGTGGAGCCCGACCGCCTCTACCTCGTGGGCGATATCATCGACGGCTGGAAGCTGAAGCGGTCGTTTTATTGGAACGACACCTCCAGCTTTGTCGTCCGTCGCATCCTCGGCATGCTCAAGCGGGGCACACGCGTCTACTACGCCACCGGCAACCATGATGAGTTTCTGCGGCCTTTCTCGCCGCAGACCCTCGGCCACATGGAGCTGGCCGACATGTTCATTCATGAAACCGTCGACGGCCGCCGGCTGCTCGTGATCCATGGTGATTTTTTTGACCACCTCACCAAGCATGCGGCCTGGGTCTACCACCTCGGCGACCGGGCCTACACGGTGGCCTTGCACCTCAACAAGTGGATGAACCTCGCCCGCCGGTCGCTGGGGTATCCCTACTGGTCGTTCAGCTCGCTCCTCAAGACGAAGGTCAAGCGGGCGGTCAACTTCATTAACGACTTCGAGCACTTCGTGGCCCGCTACACCACGAAGAAGGGCTGCAGCGGCGTGGTCTGCGGCCACATTCATGTGCCCGCCATTCGGCAGATCGATGGCGTCGACTACTACAACTGCGGCGACTGGATGGAGCACTGCACGGCGCTGGTGGAGCATGTCGACGGCCGGATCGAACTGGTCGACCACACCTGGTTGGCTGGCGAGCCGGACGTTGTCGATCGTGATCTCGATGACACCGTCTTCCCTGTTGAGCCGGCGGTGGCGGCCCTCGTGGCCTCCGGCCCAGGTGCAGTCTCAAAGCCCCATGCTGCCAAGGCCGGCTGAAAGCCGGTTTCAGCAGCCGGTGATCACCTCTGCGGGCCGCCCGTTTCAGCCAGGGGTATGCTGAAGGCGTCAGGGCGTGCGAGCGACGCTGCGCCGGGCCTCGTGGCTCGAGGCGGGGCGTCAATGAAGGAGGTGAGCCGATGCAAGCTGCTTTTCAACATTCTGGTCACAAGGTTTCCCTTGAGAAATCGGCTTTCCTTCAGCAACTGGCCACTCTCGGTGGCGGGCGACGTGGCTCTGGTCTGCGGTTGCTGGCAGCGGGGGTGGCCGTCGGGCTGATCGCTGGTGTGGCCGTCGCGCAGCCGCCGCGGTCGAGCCCGCGGAAGCCGAGCCCTGCCGAAATCAAGCGGCTCGACACGCAGCTCAACGACGCCTACGGCGTGTTTATGAATCAGACGGTGGACCTGATCACGTCGTATGAAAACCTCGGCCAGTTTGATCGGGCGAAGGTGATCGTCGAGGCGCTCGCCAAGCTCGACCCTGAGAACGAGGCGATGAAGACCAAGATTGCCGATCTCGAAAAGCGGATGCTGGAGGCAGGCGTCTTTGAGGTGGATCTGATGCCCGGCGACGGCTGGCAGGCCATCGGTGCCGTCGCCAAGGGCGACGTTGTGCGGGTGCAGATCACGGGGGAGTATCGGTTTCAGGCGATTGGATCGACAACGGCCGACGGCATCACCGGCGATAGCCCGGAGACCGACTTCATGCGGGGCATTCCGCTGGGGGCCGTGATGGGCGTGATCGCACCGGCGTCGCAGGCAGGCGGCGACAAGAAAGACGAGAAGCCCCGGCCGTTCGTCGTCGGATCAAACTACGACAACCGGGCCGACAAAGACGGCGTGCTCTACCTCAAGGCCAACCTGCCGATCGGTACGAAGTGCACAGGCCGCATGGAGGCCAAGATCACGGGGCCTCGACGGTAGCCATCGCGGCGGTGCAGCGAAGATTACCGGAAGGTGACGCTGTCGACATTCATCAGGCCTCCGCGGTTTTGTTCGTTTTGAAACACCAGGTAGAGGTCGCCTCGCTGGCTGCTGCGCTCCAGCGGCACCAGCTTTTCGGAGAAGGCTTCCCAGTCGCCGTTGACCTCGACAACGGTGGAGCCGAGCACCGGCCCGTCAAACGAGCCAAAGCGAATCTCGATTGTGCCGCCGGCCCCGGCGCTCGCCGCCTGAATCGCCACCGCCTCCACCCGAGCCAGGTCGATGTCGCGAAACAGCAGAAAGCCATCGTGGTTGATCGCGCCCATAAACACCCCGCCTGAGGCCCGGCCTGAGCTGAGCGGCTGCGTGCCGCTGGAGGCATCGGCCGCCTCGGCCTCCACGGTGCGGCGGCGGAGGGTCACTCGGCTGGAGCCCGAGAGGGGAGGAATCGCGTCGCGGCCGAGGTCGGTGTAGCTCGCCTCGAGGCGAATCGTGGCCGCCGTGTCGTCGATCGGGATCTCGTTGACGAAGCCCTGATACTGCGGATTGATCGTGTCTTCGGTCACCGCATAGACGTAGGCCACCATCTGCTGCACCTCGGCCGGGGTGTGCTGGCTGTGGGGCAGCATGCCGACCTTGCCCCACACGCCGGTCGATCCACCGAGCACCCGCTTCACCGACTCCTCCATCGCGTGCGGCTGATCGCGGTATTTGGTGGCGACCTCAAGAAAACTCGGGCCGATCAGCCGACGGTGCGGGGCATGGCAGTTGAGGCAGTCGCTCTGCTTGATCAGGGCCAGGCCGGGCGGCACCTCGGCTTCGGCTGCCCCTCCGTGGCTGGCGATCGCCTCCACAAACAGCCGGGTGGCCGCCGTGGACTCAATCGGTTCCCAGGAGTCGTCGCCGGCCTCTTCCAGCTCATCGAAGTCGCTGGCGCCATCTTCGCTGTCGCGGACAGCGAGCCGGTAGTGAATCGGCTGGCCGGGATCGAAGAAGTCGCCATCTTGCGGCTCGAGAAACAGCACCTCGGGCATCGCGTTGCCAACGACCACTGGCAGCGAGGTCGTGCTGCGGCCACCGTGGGGATCGCTGACCTCAAGCTCAACGGTGAAGACACCGGGATCAGGAAACTCCGCCGTGATCTCCGAAGCGTCGCCCAGCAGCCGGCGGGAGGGATGCTCGCCGCTGCCGACCGCCACCCAGCGGTAGGCGAGCGGGTCGCCATCTTTGTCGGTCGAGCCGGCTGCCGAGAACTGCACCTGCAGCGGCTCACGGCCGACGGCATCCGCAGCCTTGGCCACAGCCACCGGCGTGCGGTTGCCGGAGGCGTAGTCGATACGGACAAGCCGAGCGTCGGGATTTACGCCCCAGGTCTCGCCATACTCGATCACGAGCAGCGAGCCCTGGTGATCAAACACCATGTCGATCGGCCGCACGAAGGTCCGCTGCGGCAGGAACCTCTCCATCCGCTCAAGGCTGCCGTCACTCGCCAAATGCAGGGCCCAGAAGCCGTTGCGAGACCAGTCGTAGGCGAAGAGCGTGCTGTCGAAAGCGGCCGGAAACTTGGTTGCCGATTCCAGCGACGCTTCGTGGTAGTAGACGGGCCCAGCACAGGCGGTGCGGCCCCCGGAGCCCGCCTCAGGAAAGGCGTCACTCGCGCCGCCGGGATAGTAGATAAACGCAGGGGTGGCGGGCGGTAGGAGCGTGCTGCCGGTGTTGTTGACCGAGTGGTTCTCGGGGGCCGCTGGATCGAGCGGCTTGCCAATCTCGCCGGTTTCGAAGTTGACAATCGGGTAGGTGAAGTTGTCGCCAATAAAATAGGGCCAGCCGAAGTTGCCCGCCTGGGGAGCACGGTTGATCTCGTCGTAGCCACGCGAGCCGCGGGGCCCATCGCCACCGGCATCCGGGCCGACGTCGCCCCAGGAGAGGATGCCTGTTCGCTGGTCGACATTGATTCGCCACGGATTGCGACAGCCCATCACATAGATTTCGGGATGGCCGATCGAGCCGTCTTTGGGAAACAAGTTGCCGTCGGGAATCGAGTAGGTGCCATCGGGCTCCGGCTTGATGCGGAGGATCTTGCCGTTGTAGTTCTTCGTGTTGCCGCTGGTCCGCTGGGCATCCCAGGGCTCGCGGCCGGGCCGCTGATCGAGGGGCGCATAGCCCTGGGAGTCGTCGAAGGGGTTTGTGTTGTCGCCGGTGCCGATATAGAGCGTGCCGTCGGGGCCAAACTCCAGCGACCCTGCGTGGTGACAACACTGGAGCCGCTGCTCTTCGTAGGTGAAAAGCACCTTCTCACTCTCCAGGTCGAGCATGCCGTCGATGAGCGTAAAGCGGCTGACATGCTGGCCGGAGAAGTCGGGTGGCGAATACTGCAGGTAGAGCCAGCGATTGCTCGCAAAGTCGGGGTCGAGGGCCAGGCCGATCAGCCCGTTCTCCTGCTCCGTGGTGACCGCGAGCTTGCCGACCTGTGTGCTCGCTCCTGTGTGTGGATCGATGACCTTGAGCACACCGCCGAGCTCAATCAGGTAGATCTCGCCGTCCGGGCCAATGTCGACTTCCATCGGCTGCACGAGTCCGCTGGCAATCTCGTGCACCTCAAACCGCTCGGGCTCGTAGCCGAGGGCGTCGTTGGACATGGCCTCGGCTGCCGAGAAGATCACGAGGCAAAGAAGCACGCAGACGTGGCCCAGCGTCGTGCGGGCAGGCATGTGCGATGGAAACACGGATTCCCCCCTGAAACGAAACCCTGAACAGAAAAAGTGTCTACCGTTGAGAATAGGCTTCATGACGGGATCGAGCCAGCGTGATTGAGCGTCGGCGTTTCTCTGGGTGTCTTTGCTGAGATCAGCGACGCGTCGGCTCACGCAGGCCAGTGCTCTGCGATCTTCTTCTGAAGAAACGCAACGCTCCGGGCCAGCTGATCGATCCCGTCCACGCCGTCTTCGATTGAGATCCAGCTGGAGAAGCCCTGGCCTGAGAGCAGGGTGAAAATGGTGTCGTAGTCGTTGAGCCCCTGGCCGACCTCGCCGTGCTTGAGCCGCTTGGCATAGCCTTCGGCCGCGTTCTCCTCGCGGCGGAGGTCGTCGAGCGTGCCCTCGATCAGCGACCGATCGCTGGCGTGCATCGTGACCACCCGCGGCAGCACCCGCCGCAGCAGCTCGATCGGATCATCCCCGGCCAGGAACGCGTTGGAGGGATCGTAGTTGACACCGAAGTTTGGATGGTCGATGGCCTCGACGAGCTGACAGAAGACCTCCATCTGCTGGGCAAACTCGGGGTACTGCCAGAAGTCGTCCTTGTAGTGGTTTTCCAGGATCAGGATGACGCCACGGTCGGCGGCATAGGGCAGGCAGGCGGAGATCGACTCAGCAGCCAGCGCCACGCCTTCGTCGATCGAGAGCTCCGGCCGCCGCTGACCGGAGAGCACGCGGCAGTACTGGCCACCGAGCGCGTGGATCATCTCAATCCACCGCATCTGCTTGGCGATCTCGGCCTCGCGGAAGGCCTTGCTTGGGTGGGTGAAGTCGGGCGAACAGCAGAGCATGGGGATGGTCATCCCACGGGCCTCCACCTGCTCGCGAAACCCCGGCCAGGCAGCCTCATCAGCCATCTCAAGAAAGCCCGCATACCACTCAAGGCCCGCCACCCCCAGCGGCGTGGCGAGCTCGATCCACTCGGCAAGCGTCATGCTGCCATCGCGGCAGAGGGCCTGCATGTAGGCCTTGGGAAAGGCCGCGAGCTTTGGGGCAGTTGTGGTCATCGGTGGCATGTGCCTCAGGCGGTGGGGGGCGGTGGAACCGTGTCGATCGTCTTTGGCGGATTGCGGCCGATAAAGGGATGCTGCTCGAGATCAACCACCTGGCCGCTCACCGGCCCGCACTCATCAGCCAGCCAGAAAATCGCCGCTGCCGCGATCTCCTCCGGCTGCAGCAGCCTGCCCGCTGGGCAGAACTGCTTGGGCAGATGACTCGGCCAGTCGTCAGCGAGCCCATGCATCCGCTTGCGGCGGATTTCATTCTCCGTGAGCACCCAGCCCGGATTGATCTGGTTGACCCGCACCCCATCCTCTCGAAAGAGCGTGTCGCCGAGATTGCGGGTGAGCGTCATCAGCCCACCCTTGGAGATCGAGTAAGGCAGCAGGTTCTCCTCGCCGCAGTAGGCATTCACGCTGCCGATGTTGAGCACGCAACCGTGGCTCGCTCGCAGGTGCGAAAGGGCCGCCTGGATCAAGAGCAGTGGAGCGAGCGTGTTGACAGCAAGCGTGCGGTGGAATCGCTCGGCATCGGTCGTGTGGATGTCGCCGGTGGTGATCACCGCAGCATTGTTGACGAGCCCATCAAGACGGCCGAACGTGTCGATCGCGAGGGACACGAGCCGCCCGGGGCAGCCCTCGTTGGTGAGCTCCTCCACGTGGCCGACCGCCGTGGGGCCCGTTCGCCTGGCCGGGTTCTGGCCTGCCGTGTTGAGCCTCTCGGTGACCTCTGCAACGAGCTTGGCCTCAAGCCCATGCACCACCACGCGACCTCCTTCGGCCACCACCCGCGCCGCAATCGCGCAACCGATGCCGGTGGCACTGCCGGTCACGAGCACAACCTTGTCTTGAAGTCGCATGCGAGCACTCCTGGGAACGTGGTTCGTCAACGAGAGAAGCGTCTCAGCAGGAGGAGGTTTGCTCAAGGCCTTCTTTGGAGGGTCGCTCGGGGTGAGCCCGGGGCTGCCCCTCCGGACGCTCGCGTGGCCAGGCCGATCGCCGAGCGTTCGCTTCGCCATCCGGCTTCGCTCACTCGTGCATTCTCGCTTTCGCCCTCCGGGCTGCGCTCGACTGCAAGGCCGGCTCATTCGGCCCGGGCTCACCCCTCGCTTACGGTTTTAGGGACGGCCTGTTCGCCGCTTCGCGGCGATCTGCGGCCGGGGGAGGGTGCGGCGTGAGCGGGACGGGTCTTCGGGTGCCGGAGGCGGATTGAACGGGACGGGTCTTCGGGTGCCGGAGGCACCTCGGCAAAGCCGAGGCCGCTTCGCGGCCCGAGGACCCGTCCCGCTTGCGTGTGTATCCGCTTTGCGGCCCGAGGACCGGTCCCGTTTCTTCTCTGACAAAGAAGTGGAGGCTCGGTGGGTCGGCGAACGCTCGAGGAGCGTTTGGGCCTATCCTGGCCCTGCGACGAGACTTTTGCCGCCCGCTGAGCCGGACCATCCGCGCGCGGTCTTCCTCCCGCCTCCGCGCGGGGTACGGCTTATTGGGTGGCGACGCCTGTTTTTGGGTCGACGGTGAGGGTGAGCTGTTCGTCGTTGTCGGTGAAGAAGATGTAGCCGTTAAACATCTCGTCGTACGACTGCGGGCCGTAACGAACCGTGACGGCGGGGTCAGGGTTGTAGGGGTTGAAGGTGGAGTTGTCGTAGTGGGCAACGGCGCTGAGGGTGGTGCCCTTGGGAAGCATCACGGTGCCGGGGGTGCATTCGTAGCCGAGCTGCCAGTCGAAGCTGAAGGTCGGGATCATCAGCAGCGTCTGGCGGGGGGCGTCGGGCGGCTTTGCGGAGAAGGTCATGTCCTTCCCGCGAAGGTGCATGTGGGTAAACATGCCGAGCAGGTTGGCGTTGTGCTCGAGCGTCGTCTCACTGCGGACCGCATGACCGCCGTCGCCCGGCGGAATCGCAAACCCTCGGGGATCGAGGAGCACATGGTGGAGCCGTTTCTGGATCTTCCGCTTGGGAAAGCGGAAGCCGACGGAGATGCGGCTCTTCTCCGGCTTGCCGGTGGTGGTGTAGTGGATCTGCAGGATCAGCCCTGCGAAGGCGGGCACGCGGTAGGCCACGCTCTCGTCAAAGTGGCTCGAGGTCGAGGGGCTGGCCGCCCGGCACATGGCCGGTGATAAACGTCTCTGCGCTGGCGCCTGCGGTCGTCACGTAGGCGAGATTGCAGTGGTGGACGACCTCGGGGTTGTGCGGCTTGATCTCAATCGCTTCGAGCCAGGTCTCCTGCAGAAAGACATGCGGCAGCAACACATACTGATACGGGATGGAGCCGGTGGCCTGCACCTCCTGCTCGCTGGCCATGGTGACCACGAGGTCGGGCGTGCCGATCCGCCACTCAGGGGCCGGCTCTGGCTCGGCGACCGGGTCGGCCGGCGGCGTGCCCTCGGGACGGCCGGCGGCGATCCAGTGCAAGATGGTCTGCTTCTCCTCCGGACGAGAGCGACGGGTCGTTTTGGAAGTCGCCGTAGGCGGAGTGGGCGCTCCAGGGGGGCATTCGCTCGTCACGGACCACCTCGCCGATCATCTCAGCGTGTCCCGTGACGTCTTCGTAGGTGAGCAGCTCGAATGGGGCAGCGGTGTCAGGGCGGTGGCAGCTGGTGCACCGCTCCGCGAGGATCGGGGCGATGTCGTGGTGGTAGGTCGGCACAGGCCCCGTGGACTCGACCGGAGGGGCCGCTGTGATCAGGCAGCCGTCAACGGGCGTGGTGGTGATGGAGACCGGCTTGCCGGCGAGCAGCTCGTCGATGGCCATGGCCAGGTCGCGGCGGCTGGGGGTTGGCCTCGTGCCACCGAGGCGGTCCTGGTCGTCGATGCGGCCCCGGTAGACCAGCCGCCACTGGCTGTCAAAAACTGCCGCCTCGGGAGTTCGTTCGATGCCGAGCCGGGTGGCGCAGGCGAGGTCTTCATCCTTCACAAATGGAAACGCCGCTTCGTAGTCGATCGCCTGAGCGGCCATGTCCTTGAGGGTGTCGGTCGCCCCGACATTCACCGCCACCAGCTGCACGCCCCGCTCGCGATACGCCGCATCGAGTGCCACGAGCTTGGGCATCACCCGCTTCACCAGCGGGCAGTCGCTCGTCACAAACACAAGCACCGTTGCCTGGTGGCTGCCGAGTTCACCCGCTGAGCGGGCGAGCCCGCGGATGTCTTTGAAGCGGAGGTCGGAGACCACGTCGCCGATGAGGGCAACCGTCGTGCCCGTTCCTGCTGCTGGTGCAGCCGCGGTCTGCCCGGCGGCAAGGCCTGTGAGCAGCAGGCAGAGTATCGCCGGAAGGAGAGGTTTCATGTCGCACGTCCTGTCAGGATCTGTCGATCTCACTTCCGCGAGTGTACCCCGCCACGCATCGACTGGTGGCAGCGCGAGCGATGCGGCGATCAACGGGCTCAGGATGATACGCGACTGGAGGTTCGCTGTTTCCGCCACACCTGTCCGCCGATCACCACGCGTTTCACGGCCAGCCGCTTGGAAAGCACGAGCACGTCGGCCCGCCTGCCCACAGTCAGGCTTCCGACATCCTGATCGATCCCCGCCCGTTGAGCCGGGGTGAGGCTTGCCATCCGGATCACGTCCGGAAGCGATGCAGAGGTGTGTCGCTTCATCTGCCGAACCATGTGGGCCATGCCCACGACGCTGCTGGCGGGCTGCCGTGTGGCCGCTGCTTGGTTGATGGCATGCGGGCGTCCTGCCTGGGAGAGCACGTCGTGAGCAGGGCTGAGCCCCGCTGCCATCACGGGATCGCTGCCGGCTCACCGCCAGAGCGGGTTGAAAGCCCTTGCCAGATCACAGGGTCGATGTCGTCGCTGAGGAAATGCACCGAGCCGTCGGCGGCAGCGGCGTTGACGCCACCAGGATGCCGGCTTCGCGCCGTTCGCCAGCCGTAGCCGGCATACATCCGGGAGAGATCGGTTGTGCTCATCAAGGCCGCCAGGCAGTCGAAGGCCTCGGCGTTTGGGGGCCGGGCATGGTTGTAGAGCGTGGTGCGATACTCGCCGTTGACCCAGGAGAACCCACGCAGGTCGGTGAAGTTGTAGTAGAAGGGGCGGCTGCAGGCGGCCTCGGTCAGGGGCGCCACAAACACAAACCCGTAGCCGGTGTCGGCATCAAGACCGTCGCGTGTGCGGGTGGCCACGGGGCCGGCTCCGAGGATGCTCTCGGAAAACATCAGGGTTTTGGAGAGGCCGTCGCGGAGTGCGGCGGGGGTTGTTCGCGAGTTGATGCCGTAGATGCCGTCGACCTCGAAGGGCGTACCGCCGGCGGTTCCGCTGCCCGTGCAGCCGGCGTAGTTGGTCGGGCCAAAGGTCTCCGAGACCCGCGTCTGCGTGTCGCTCGGGCAGAGAAACAGCGGCACCTGAAGCTTGACGATCGGCTTGTTCTGCGGAGCGATCGAGTCGGGGGTGAGGCCCGTGTAGAGCGGCACCGTGAGGTCGAGGCTGCGGAGCAGGGCCTCCTCTTCGTAGTAGGGGGAGAGGTGCGCAAGCACCGACCAGCGAAAGAACTGATGCGGAAAATCGGGCCGCTCATCCCACTGCCGGCTCTCCGAACCGATCGGATAGCGGCCCCGGGCCGACTCGTGATTGGCTGCCGCCAGCACGATCTGCCGCAGGTTGTTGGTGCAGCTCATCCGCCGGCCTGCCTCCCGCGCCGACTGCACCGCCGGCAGCAGAAGCCCGATCAGCGTGCCGATGATCGCCACGACGACGAGCAGCTCAACAAGGGTGAAGCCGCGGAGGCGTGTCATGCCCGTGCCCCTTCAACGCGTCGCCGCTGCCGCAGCCAGAGGCCGCCAGCAACAATGCCGATGGCGGCCAGCCCCAGCGTGCCCGGCTCTGGCACGGCGGTGGCCGTGGCAATGCCACCGACCTGCCCAAGGCCGGAGGCGAAGGTGCTCAGCAGCGTGCCGTCGGTGCCGAACTGGTAGATGTTGCCATTGCCTGAGGGGCTGCCCGCGAGCAGGCTCCCGTCGGAAAGCAAAGCAAGGGGGCCGACTTCAAACGGAGTCCCGGTCGTTGCAAAGGCGGTCGTGATGTCGGTAGTCAGGTCGGTCTGCAGGATCGTGCCGCTCATGATGCTCGCGGTGTAGAGCGTGTTGCCGCTGATCGCGAGACCCGTGGGGCCAGCCAGGCCCGAGGCACCATCGGCGATCACCTCTCCGACGTAGGTGCCCGCTGCATCAAACCGTTTGACCGGGCCGCTGGCGATCTGCGTGCCGAAGTTGTAGGTCTGGTCGCTGACGTAGAGCTGGCCGTCGGAGGCCAGGGCCAGGCCCGGGCTGCTCGCCAGGCTGCCGCCAGTGGTGTAATCGCTGACGGCGGGTGTGCCGCTGATCACGTTGGTCATTTTCACGATCGGCCCGGTGTTGCCGAAGAACGGGTTGCGGCCGATCAGCAGGCTGTTGCCCTGAAAGACCAGGCTGCCGGGAAACACCTCGAAGCTGGCAAAGGGATAGACCGTCGAAAGCGTGAGCGTGGCGGGCTCGAACTTGGAAATACGGGGGGCAAACGTCGAGGCGTCGCCGTTTTCACCGATGTAGAGATTGCCATCGGGGCCCATCGCCATCGAGCCAGGCGACACCAGGGATCCGCTTGGCAGGAGCGTGGTTTTTGTGTTGGTGGGGTCGGCTGAGTCGTAGCTGATCAGTTCGCCTGTGCTGAAACTCACAGCGTAGGTCGTTTCCGCAACGGCGATCCGAGAAAGCAGTGCCAGAGCGAACATGACGACGGCAGCGAAAGCGGCAGACGTGCGAAAAACAGAGCGCATGGTGCGGTGCTCCAAACGGTGATGGTGAGAGCGTGGGCGCATGAACGCGCAGCCGAAGGCAGAAACGGAGATCCAGCGAGTCAACGCGACGGAGAAAACCGCACGAGCGGCTGCACGCAGAGGTGCGGCCCAGCGGAAAAAACCCGAGTGCAGGTGAACGCTGTCACCCGCACGTCAAAGGTCCGTCGATAGAAAGCCGAGTCCGAAGAAAGACAGCGGCTACGCGTTCACGAGCGTTTCCAGAAACAACGCGGACAGGCCGAGAAACCCAACGGTTTTTCTCAACACCGGGATTGTAGCCCCAACGTCTTGAGTGAGCAACCGGCCGCCTAGGCGGAAAGCCCAGGTGCGAGCACGCTCTTGACCACATCGCCGGCGTGCATCCTTGCAAAGGCCTCGTGCCACTCGTGGATCGGCCAGATGCCACCGATGATCGGCTGCACGTCGAGGGCACCCGAGGCCAGCAGCGCGATCACCCGCTCCCAGATCGGCCAGTTGTGGCTGAAACTCCCCTGGAGCGTGACATTCTTCTGCACCAGCGGGTCGAGCGAGAAGCCGAGCGGCTGCGGGCCCCAGCCCACCTTGCTGATCCAGCCGGCTGGCCGCACGAGGTCGAGGGCAATCTTGAGCGTGCCGCTCGCGCCGGCGGCATCGATCACCCCGTCGCAGCCGAGGCCGTCGCGGCCGCGGGCCCAGTCGCTCGCATCGCCAATGATCGCCTCGCAGCCATACTGCTTGGCCACCTCAAGCCGACCGGCATCGGCAGGCAGGCCCACGACGGCGACCTCCGCACCGCAGAGGCGTGCCATGGCGGCGGAGAGAATGCCGATCGTGCCCGGGCCGAGCACGACCACCCGATCCCCCGGCTCAATGCGGGCATTTTTCACCACCGCCGAGTAGGCCACGCAGCAGGGCTCGGTCAGGCAGGCCCGCTCAAAGGGAAGGTCGTCGGGAATATGGTGGAGAATCCGCGCGGGCACGCGGACAAATCGGGTCATCGCTCCGTTCACGCCATACCCGAAGCCTTTGCGGGAGGGGTCGAGGTTGTAGAGCCCGCGGCGGGTCATCGGGCTGTCGGGGTCGATGACGGCGGCCGTTTCGCTGACCACGCGTTCGCCCTGCTTCCAGGCCGTCACGTTGCTCCCCACCTCGGCAATCATCCCACCAAACTCATGGCCGAGCACCACCGGATAGTTGACCGGCCAGGAATGATCGGCGGTCCACTGATGCAGGTCGCTGCCGCAGACGCCAACGTTGGCCACGTCCAGAAGCACATCGTCTGGGCCGATCTCCGGCGTGGGAATCTCGCGAACCTCGACCGAGCCCTTCTCGGGGGCAAAGTTGACGACCGCTGCGTTCATGGTCTGTTCCTAGCTGTTTTCGTTGGTGCCCTGCTCATGCACCGCCTTACAGATCATCCGCAGCGAGTCTTCCAGGTTGCCGTCGGCGGTTTGAAAGGCATCGGCATCGATCGTGAGCGGCGCCCCGAGCACGACAAGCGGTGCACCGTAGCTCGGGCAGGCGATCGCCTGTTCCAGCGACAGGCCGCCGACAGCCTGCACCGGCACGTTGACCGCCGCCACCACGTCTCGCAGCTGATCGAGGGGGCTCGGCATGCGGTTGCCAGCCGCGGCAATCCCCCGCCGCTCGTCGTAGCCGATATGGTGGATCACATACTCGCAGCCGAGGTCTTCAAGCCACTTCGCCCCCGCAACCATGTCGGGGCAGGCAAGGTTGTCGCCCATCACCTTGCAGCCGAAGTCGCGGCCGGCGTTGACGACACAGCGGATCGTTTCTTCGTGGGCTCGGGCCATCACCACCACGTGCGTGGCCCCGGCCTTGGCCATCATCTCCGCTTCGAGATAGCCGCCGTCCATCGTCTTAAGGTCAGCGACGATCGGCACGTCGGGGAAGGCCTCGCGAAGCGTCCGCACGCTGCGAAGGCCCTCGGCGAGGATCAGCGGAGTGCCGGCCTCAAGCCAGTCGACGCCCGCTCGCAGCGCCAGGGCGGCGGTTTCCAACGCCTCGTCGAGGTCGGTGAGGTCGAGGGAGATCTGGACGGTCGGGGGGTGGGGCTGTGTGTTCATGGGGGCGAGTGTATCGCGGTGGGGCGCTCGGGGTGAGCCCGGGCCGATTCGCCGAGCGTTCGGGGTCGCTCGGGGTGAGCCCGGGCCGATTCGCCGAGCGTTCGGGGTCGCTCGGGGTGAGCCCAGGCCGATTCGCCGAGCGTTCGCTTCGCCATCCTGGCTTCGCTCACTCGTGCATTCTCGCTTTCGCCCTCCGGGCTGCGCTCGACTGCAAGGCCGGCTCATTCGGCCCGGGCTCACCCCTCGCTTACGGTTTTAGGGACGGCCTGTTCGCCGCTTCGCGGCGATCTGCGGCCGGGGGTGGCGGCGGGACGCGGTGCGGTGGGTGGATTGAGCGGGACGGGTCTTCGGGTGCCGGAGGCACCTCGGCACAGCCGAGGCCGCTTTGCGGCCCGAGGACCCGTCCCGCTTGCGTCCCGTCACTGACAAAGAAGTGGAGGCTTGGCGTGGCTGTAAGTCGTGCGTCCCGCGGGTAGGCTGGCGGCGACTTTCGGGGAGAAACATCTATGTCGCGCTTCATTGATTTGAGCCATCCGCTGGTGGATGGCCTGCCCAACTTTCCTGACGACCCGCAGCTTTCGGTGAAGGTGCACTGCACGGTTGGCGAGCGGGGTTACAACCTCTCGCAGCTCTCGATGGGCAGCCATCAGGGCACGCACCTCGACGCCCCGTTCCACTTCTATGACGACGGCAAGACGATCGAGCAGATCGCGCTGGAGCGTTTCTGTGGGCCGGCCTGCCTGGTGGACCTGGCTCCCGGCGGGGCCCTGGCGCCGTCGACGCCGCTGACGGTGGAGATGTTTGAGCCGCACGCTGCCCGCTTCACGCCCGGTGCTCGGGTGATCTACCGCACCGGCTGGAGCCAGGCCTTCGGCACGGAAACCTTCTTTCAGGAGTTTCCCACGCTCACGCTCGAAGCTGCCCGCTGGATGGCGGATCGCAGGATCGGCATGATCGGGATGGATACGCCCACGCCGAGCACGGACTGGCTGGAGTGTCATCACATCCTGCTGGCGAAGGATGTGGAGATCGTGATCGTCGAAGGACTCACCAACCTCGATCAGCTGCCGGACGAGTTTCGCTTCATCGGGTTTCCGCTGAAGATCGTCGGTCGTGACGGCTCGCCGATCCGCGCGGTGGCCGAAATCGACTGACCGAGCTCGTGGCGGTTGCGTGCCCGTGTGATCGTTCGTCGTTCTCTGACATTGTTTCTGTTCTCGTTGGAAAGCTTTTCGATGACCATGCTTCGACATGCCGCTGCGGCCGTGCTGCCACTGATCGCCTTCGCCGCGGCTGCTGCAGCCGCCGAGCCCACGGTGATTTCTCTCTGGGAGCATGGTGCCCCGGGCTTTGAAGACCGCCAGGATGAAGCGGAGGTGGAAGAAGGCTGGAGCATCACCAACATCCACAACCCAAGCCTGACGGTGTTTCTGCCCGAGCCGGAGAAGGCCAATGGCGTGGGCATCATCGTCGTCCCCGGCGGCGGCCTCGCGAAGCTTGGGTTCCAGGGAGGCGGTGTGGAGCCGGCGGAGTTTCTGGCAGACAACGGCTATGCCGCGTTTGTGCTCAAGTATCGGCTCTCGCGGCAGCCCGGCCTGCCCTACAAGTTTGAGGAGCATGTGCTTCAGGATGGTCAGCGAGCGGTGCGAACCGTGCGGGCTCGGGCGAAGGAGTTTGGCCTGACCACCGGCAAGGTGGGCATGCTCGGCTTTTCTGCAGGCGGCGAGGTGGTCTCGATCACCTGCTACAAGCCGGGCGACGGGGATCCGCAGGCAACCGATCCTGTCGACCGCGAACATGCCAAGCCCGACTTCCAGATGCTGGTCTATCCCGGGCCTGTGGGCATTCCCTCGCGGCTCCCAGACGACACGCCGCCGGCCTTCATGCTGATCGCAGCCGACGACAACCACACCAGCGTGCTCTTGAATCTCATGCACCGCTTTCGCGAAATCGGTGTCGACTACGAGGCCCACATCTACGCCCGCGGCGGTCACGGTTTCGGCATGGGAAAACGCTCGCAGCGGCAGAGCATTCAGCACTGGCCCGACCGCATGCTCGACTGGCTGCACGACGAGGTGCTCAACGAGATCCCCAAGTAGGTGTGTGTGGGCTCAGTCAAGCGACGCTCCGCAGCGGCTGATTGTGGAGACGGAGGCTCTGCGGGTAGAGTGGTCGCCAATGCGTGGATGGGAACCCGCGGCAGGGGAAAAGCTGAGCGATGTCGCAGCTGCCAGAAGATGCCGAGCATGGTGCTGGATCGCCGTCGGCCCGAGCGGCGGATGCAGCCGATTTGATGGCTGTCGCCCTGCGGCTTGGTGTGGGGCTCCCTGCGGGCGTTGAGCGGCAGTCTGCTGAGTCGCTCGATGCGGTCGCCCGCACGCTCCGCGATGGCGATGGCAGCGACTCCAGCGACGCGGTCGATGCGATTCTCTCGATCGTGCCCGCACCTGCTCGCGGCATCATGCGGCTCGCGGCAGCCGGTGGCGATATCCGCACGCTGCTAGGGTTTCTCGAGCGAATCGTCGCCCTCGATCGCCGCCGGCGGTGGGAGCGGGTCGTGGCTCTTGGGTATCCCATTGGAGTGGTGCTGGCCGCGGTGGCCGGGATTGTCGCGCTTGCCTTCGTGCTCGATCCCTTGATCAACGCCTTTGCCGAACCGATGCAGATGGCCCTGCCACCGCCAGACGTGGCGGCCACACCGGTGTTTGACGCCGTGGGAGTGCCCGCATGGATCGCGGCGGCCCTCGTTGTCGCGGTTGTCTGGGGCTCGCAGGGACAGCGACGCGTGGAGGTGTCGCGGCGATGGGCGGCCGTGGCGAGCGAACTCGAAGGCATCTGTGACGCGATCGACCTCGGCCCAGAACGCCGTGAGCAGATTCTGGAAGACCTTTGGCCGGTCACCACGGCCAGAGGCCTCGCCAAGACGCCGCCTCCGCTGATGCAGTTCTTGCGGAAGCAGCGGCCGGCCGAGGGGCCGCGGGCGTTTGCTGCGGTGGCCCGCTTTTATCAAGAGATGTCAGATGCGGTTGGGGAGCGACGGGTGCGGCTCCTGCCAGTCGTTGGCGCCCTCGTGGCCGGCATGGCGGTGCTGCTCTACGGCATCGCCCTGTTTGTGCCCCTGACGCGGCTCTTCGACACGATCGCCTCCATGCCGGTGGCCCCGCCGTGGAGCCCCGGTTCATGAGCGACACACTGGCTCGATACGTCACCGATGCGGTGGCCCGTCATCGCGATGCCGCGAGCCTTGCCAAGGCCATCGGCGACGATCTGCCGGCCCGGCAGGGGCGGCCGTGGGGGTGATGGCGGGAGTGCTCGCCTCTGGTGATACGAAAGCGGCACGCCGCGCTGCTGCTGCCGACACGCGGTGCTGGCTGCCGCTCTTTGCGCATCGCGGTGAGCAGCCGCTCCGGCTTGACGATCTGCTCGACGCCGCGGAGCGGCCGCGGTCGCACGTGTCGCTGGGCTGGGCGGCGATTGCCTATCCGCTGATCATCGTCGGCATGGCGATCCTCGTCGTGTCGCTGCTGTCGGCGATGGTCGTGCCGTTGTTCGCTGCGATGTTTGCATGATTTTGGCATGCAGCTGCCGGCCGCGACGCGGGCGGTGATCAGCCTCGCGGAGTTTATAGACACAGCGTGGGGGCCGCTGCTGGTGGCGGCTGCCCTGATTGCCATCGGCCGCTGGCTTGTGATCACGCGGTCGCCCCGTGGAGCCCGAGCGGCGGAAACGTTCACCAGATCGCTGGCGTCGCTCGCGGCTGCTGAGATTCCCCGTGGTGATGCGATCGAGCTGGCCGCAGCGGCGGCCCGCGTCCGCCCCACGACTGCGGCGATGCCCGCGAGACGAGGGCCGATGACCACCGCGGCGCTCCAGGCGCTCTCCTACGAACCGAAGGCGGCGAGCGTGCTGCTTGTGGCGATCGCGGAGTGCCACCGTGATCGCGGCCGGGGTGGGCTTTCCACCACGCAGTGGCTGATCGGCCCGGTGGCGATCGGCGTGGTTGGACTGTTCGTGGGCTTCATTGTGATCGCCCTGTTTATGCCGCTGTTTTCATTGGTGAACGCGCTGTCGTAGCCGCAGCCGCAGGTGAGTGTCGACCGATGCCGCTCTTTCCCCTCACACGCCGCCTCTGGAATGCCCTGCCCGGCCGCGGCTGCAGCGGTGTGGAGTCGGCGTCGATCCTAAGGATTCTGGCGGCCTGTGCAGAAGCGGGTGTGGCGGCACCACCGATGCTCGCCGCGTGGGCCGACAGCCAGCGGCCGCGGCAGGCGAAACGCGTGAGGCGGATGGCCGAGAGGCTTGCTGCGGGTGAATCGCTCGAGAGGGTCGTCGACGGCAACCTGGCCACGCTGCTCGATGAGCATGTGGTGGCGGCCCGCTTTGGCGAACGCACCGGTCTCCTGCCGCAGGTGGTCGCCGCCGCCATGAAGCGGGAGGCAGTGCTCTCCTGGCGATACCGCGTGGCGATTGGCTATCTGGCCGTGGTGCTCGTGATGTTTCTGGGGGTGGCCGGGTATCTCTCGCTGAGAATCGTGCCGATCTACGCGAAGATCATCGATGAGTTTGGCATGCAGCGGCCAGCAAGCCTCGAACTGGCCTCAGCGATGAGTGGCTTTGTCGTCTTGGCGTCGGCGATGGTGCCGCTGGCGGTCGCAGCGGCCGTGGTGCTGCTGGTGTCGCGGCGGCTGCGGCGATGGTGTGCCTGGCCGCTCCAGGCGGGAGAGCGGGCGTCTGCCGCGATGGAGCTGCTGGGCGTGGCGGTGGCCGCGGGCCGGCCGCTGCATGAGGCGGCGGGGCAGCTGGCAGAGGTGCAGAGCGATCGCAGGCTGGCCCGCAGGCTCGCGCGGCTCGCGACACACCCGGATGAGCAGGGGCCGCTCGCTCGGCTGATCGGACGGGTGGCGGCGGAGCAGTTCTCCACGCTCGCGCGGCCGTCTGATGGTGGCTGGCTGCTCACAGCGGTGGCCGCTCGCCGCCGTGAACGAAGCCGTCGCCGCTGGACGCTGGCCGCGGAGCTGCTCGTGCCGGTGGGCGTGGTGACGATGGGGCTGTTGGTGCTGGTGGAGTCGCTGGCGGTGCTGGGGCCCCTGCAGGATCTCGTGGGAGGCCTCTCGTGAGACACGCGTGGAACAGGCGGGCGGCAGCCCGCCGACGGGGCATCTCGAGCTTTGAGCTGATCGCGGCCTTCTCGCTGCTGGTGGCGGCGATGGCCTCGACGCTGCCGCTCTACGTTCGGCACCAGCGGCTGCTGGCGGAATCGCGGCGGGAACGGGTGGCGATGGAGGAGCTGGCCAACCAGGCCGAACGGATCGAGGCCGCTGCTGGCACGGTCGATCTGGCGAGCCTGACGCCATCGGCGACCGCCCTGCGGCGGCTGCCCGGCGTAAAGCTCGCCGCCACACGAGAGCCGACCTCGCTCGGCGAGCGGGTGCTCCTGTCACTGACCTGGAACGAGACCGGCCGCAGGGAGCACCCGCTGACGCTGGCGGTCTGGCTGCCTGCGTCCTTCGCCGCGGAGCCTTCGCCGCCGCCGGAGGAGCTGCCATGACGCGGCGGTGCACAAGGTGCCCACGAGGGACAACGCTGGTGGAGCTGTTGGCGGTGCTGACTGGCCTCGGCGTTGCCATGGCGGTGGCGACCGGTCTGCTGCACACCGGGATGCGGCAGCAGTCGATGTCGCGGCAGGAACTTGAGCGGGATCGCACCGCGATGCGACTAGGCCGGGACTACCGCCGCGACGTGCGGCAGGCCGTGGCTGTTGAGCTGCCGGAAGCCGCCGCAGACGACCAGAGGCAGCCGCTGCTGCGGCTCACGCTGCCGGAGGATGTGGAGATTGCCTACCGCACCACGCCGCAGGGGCTCAGCCGCGTGATCACGCGCGGGCAACGCGTCGCCCACGAAGACTACGTCCTTGCCGCGGGCATGCAGTGGGAGACGGCCCTGGCGAGCGGCTGCGTTGAGCTTGTCGGCACGACCGTGCAGGACGCCGCCAAGGCCCACATGCCGCGGACGGCCGCGCCGCTTGAGGTTCAGCTGGTGGCGGCCGTTGACCCCGCTGCGGTGGCTGGTGTTGAGGAGGTGACGCCATGAGAAGGCACGGAGCAGGCAGGCTGCGGCGGGCGAATGCTGCGTCGCCTCGTCGTGGCGTGGCGGTGGTGATGGTCGTTGCCTGCCTGGCCACGTTTTCACTGATCGCCTTGGCGATGCTGCAGGGCTCGCTGGCGGCCCGGGGCCAGTTTCGCAGTGAGCACCACCTGCGGCAGGCGGAGCTGCTCCTCGATGCTGCCGTGCGGCGGGGCCGTGCCGAGCTTGCCGCTGGCGGCCTCCGTCCGCTTGAGGCCCAGTGGGACGTGCCGGCGGATGAGATCACGGGCTCTGCTCCCGCCCGCCTGAGCCTCAGCGTGGCCCGCGAGGAGGGGCGGTGGCAGCTGACCGCCGCTTGCAGCTACCCGATTGAAGGCCCTCGGGCGGTCCGCCGCAGTCGCACCGTGCCTCTTTCTCCTGTGCCCCTGCCTGACGATTTTTCGCTTCCTGCCCAAGAAAACTCACTACCCCCTGAGGAGACCGTTCCATGATGCCGTCGTCACGTTGTCTTTCTGCCGGAAGGCCGGGGCTCAAGGCCGGCCGTCGGCTGCCCGCAGCCTTCACGCTCGTCGAGCTGCTGGTGGTGATCGCGATCATCGGGATTCTGGTGAGCCTGCTGCTGCCGGCCGTGCAGGCTGCGCGTGAGGCTGCTCGCCGCTGCAGCTGCGCCAACAACATCACGCAGCTCGGCCTTTCGCTGCACAGCCATGAGTTTCACCTGGAGCACTTCCCGGCGGGGGTGACCAATCCCGATGGCCCGATCCGCAGCGTGGAGGAAGGCAGCCACATCAGCTGGGTCGTGCGAATCCTGCCCTACATCGAGCAGACGGCGCTGTTTCGCAACTTCCAAGAGTCTGCTGGAGCCTATGGCGAGGCCAATCAGCCGGTGCGGCAGTCGCAGGTTTCTGTGCTGCTGTGTCCGTCGTCGCCGGAGCCCTCCCGGTTTGGCATCAGGGAAGATCAGGTGGCCCACACGACCTACGCCGGCTGTCATCACGATGCCGAGGCCCCAATCGACACGAGCAACACCGGCATGCTGTTTCTCAACAGCGCGATCCGCTTTAGCGACATCGAAGACGGCAGCTCCAACACGCTGCTGATCGGCGAGCATTTCCTCGGCGAGGCGGATCTCGGCTGGATTTCCGGAACACGGGCCACGCTCCGCAACACCTCCTCGATCACCGATCCGCCGCAGCGGCAGCCCGGGCTGGAAGAAGACGCGCTGGATCCGCTGGCTGTCGGCGGCTTCGGCAGCTACCACCCCGGCATCATCATGGCGGGGATGGCGGACGGCTCGACGCGGGCGGTGACCAACCTCGTCTCGCCCGAGGTGCTGCACCAGCTGGGCCACCGCAGCGACGGCGAGATTCCCCTGCGGCAGTAGCCAGCGGCAGACTGCTTTTTTTGCGACTCGCGAGAGCGGATCGTTTCCTCAACACTTGACGGCGTTGGCTTAGTGTATTAGTGTCGCAATACACATGGGCAGCGTGCTTCCGTTTTCTGTTGAGCCAACCTCGGGGGTGCCGATCTATCGGCAGCTCGTCTCGCAGATTGCCGCGCTCGCCGCTGGCGGGCAGCTGATCGCAGGTGAGTTTCTGCCGAGCGTTCGCCTGGTGGCCGAGGGTCTGGCCGTCAATCCGATGACGGTCTCCAAGGCGTATTCGCAGCTCGAGGCCGATGGCGTGGTGGAGCGAGTGCGGGGCACGGGGATGCGGGTGTGTGAAACCGCAAGCGATTCGTTGGCCGCGCGGAAGGCAGCCCTTCGCCCCGAGGCGGAGGCGCTGGCCAGGCGGGCGAGCCAACTCGATCTCACCGCGGCCCAGGCCGTCAGTGTGGTGAAAGCGGCGATCCGGGCTGAGGCCTCACGATCGCCAGGTAGCCGAAAGACGAGGTGATGCGTGAACGCAGAAAGCCGAAATCCTGTCACCATCCGAGGACTCACCAAGCAGTTTCGTACGGGTTGGCGGGAGGCGAAGGAGGTCCTGACGAGTGTTGACCTCGACGTGCCGAGGGGCGCGATCGTGGGGCTGCTCGGTGTGAACGGTTCAGGCAAAACAACGCTGTTGAAAATGCTCGTGGGTCTGCTGCGGGCCGACGCCGGCGAGGTGCGGGTGTTCGGAGACGATCCTTGGACGATGCGGGCAGCCACCAAGCGACGGATTGGATACGTGCCGCAGGAGGTGCGGGTGGCTCCCTGGATGTCGGTGGCGGAAGTGGTCCGCTACACCGCCGCTTTCTACGGAACGCAGTGGAATCGATCCTGGGCCGAAGAACTGCTCGATCGATTTCATCTCGAACGCGGTGACCGGGCCGGCACGCTCTCCGGTGGGCAGACGCAGAAACTGGGGCTTGTGCTGGCCCTTGGGCATCGCCCAGAGCTGCTGCTGCTCGACGAGCCGGTGGCGTCCCTTGATCCAATCGCCCGCCGCGAGCTGTTGGCCACGCTCGTGCAGTTGGCCGAAGAGACTGCCGACAGCGAGCACTCCCAGACCGTGCTCTTCTCGACACACATCACGGCCGACCTCGAGCGGGTGGCCACGCATGTGGCCTTGCTGAAAAACGGCCGCGTGACCCTGTTTGACGAGATAGACAGCCTCAAGGAAATGGTGCAGCGGGTGCGGGTGACTTCCGCGACCGGTCTCCCTGACCAGCTTCCCGAGGGTGGGCTGCTGCACCTGGCACGCGACAGCCGCACGCTCTCGGCCACGCTCAGCGATGGCGGGGCGGCCCGCTGGCAGGCCTGGGCGGAGGCCGCCGGGGCCGAGTGTGCGATCGAGCTGCTCAATCTGGAGGAGCTGTTTATCGAACTCCACGAGAGCGGAGGGGCCTAAATGGATCAGGTGAGTGCCTGTCTGCGAAGCTACGTCGCAGCCTGGTGGATGAAACTGATCGCCGCTGCGATCACGCTTGTGGCCGTGTGTCTGGTGGTCTTCGTCAAGCCGGCTACCGTCTGGGAACCGGCATGGCCGCATCCACACCTGGTGAGCTGGCGCGATGTCACGGCCGACCAGAGCACGGTGGAGCCAGGCGACGTTGAAGGGCTCACCATCGACCCTCGCAGCTTCAATGCACCCCTGCCCGAGGAGCGGATCCGCTCGGTGATCCGCAGCCTGGCGCGGCTCCGCGGCTGCCGCGTTGAGCTGCCCCCCGATCTCGGGGAGGGGCTGCAGGCCCAGGCTCAGGCCGCGATGATCACGGCGTTGTTTGAGGAGCTTGGGCGGCTGCCTGAGCTTGAGTCGCTCGAACTCGCAGGGCTGACGCCAGCAGCCGTGGACTCCCTCGCCGAGCTGCGTGGCTCACCAGGAATCCGCAGGCTGATCACGTCGCGGCTCTATGCGATCGATGCGGCGACCGCCACAGAATGGTTTGCGTCGCTTGTCGACTCGGTGGTCTCGTTTCCATCGCTGGAGGAGTGGGGGCTGCCGAGGGACGCGGCGGAGCGTCTGGGGGAGCTTGATGCCGAGCGGATCGCAGCCCTGCGACATCATCCGTCGCTGCGGACGCTGCGGGTGCCACCGGATCGCATGGCCCTGGGGCAGCATGTCAGGCTCTGGTGTCATAAAGTGCTGCCGGGCATGAAGACGCCTACCAGTTTCGTTGACCGATCCCGGCTTTCGGCGGCCTGGGGTGTCTTGGCGGCAACGATGTTTGCGGCTGGGCTCGTGGTCATCTCGGCAGCGGGCATGCTCGTGCTTTCGGTAGCGACGGTTGTGCCGAGATATGCCGAATCGCACCGAGCCGCGGTCTTTGCGCTGCTGGTTGTGATCGCGATGGCTTCCACGATCGTGCTGGTGCGGCTCAACGTCGCGGTGGTGCCCGCCGTGATCTGGGCGGCCGTTTCGGCGCTCGTGCCGGCAGCCGTCCTCGAGTGGGATCGTCGCCGACCAGTTGCGGGGATCCTCACGCTGCCGATGACCTTCTCGTGGATGGTGGGAATATTCGTGCCGCGGGTGATTTCCGAGCGGGGAGCGTGGTGGGTGTGGCTCGACCAGTTTTTTGAGAGCAACCTTCCCACGACCACCACCTGGTGGATGCTGCTCGCGATGATTGCCGCGGCTGTCGTCAGCTGGCGGGCATTTAGCCGTTACGCCGTGTCTTTGGCCGAGCGGGACCGCGCGGCAGTGGTGAGCCCGACACCAGGTCAATGGTGGCAGGCACGTGGTCGTGATGGTGGCTCTCGGGCAGCGGGGCAGATGCAATGGCCGTTTGTCGCCAGCCGGGCCGTCCGGTTGGATCGACTCAGTTCGTGCGACACCCCAGGCGGATGCTGCCGCTTGTTGGCCGAGGGAATGGTCACCGTTCCCCGCCGCCACCTGCTCAAGCAAGGAACGATCTTGCTGGTGCTGGCACCGTTGTTGATGAGTGTCACTGTTCCGGCGTTCCGTGCGGACCCGCAGCTGCTGGTGATCTCGCTGGGTGCCATTGTTGTCGTTGGCCTGTGGTTCAGGCCGGTGCTTGGCTGGAACGATCGAGCACCACGAATAGCTGGGGAGATCGGCTGTCTGCTCCCGCGGCAGCAGTATGTGGCTGCGATGCGGGGGTTGTTCGTGAGGCAGATGCAGCTGCCCTCGCTCGTCATGTTCACTGCTTTGGGAGGGATGGTCGTCTGGCGGACCGGGCAGTGGTGGCCGCTGATGCCCCTGGGCGGACTGACGCTCGGGGCTGCGGTGGTCACCGTGTCGATCATCGAACTCATGCTCACGATCCGCTCGTCGCTGCTGGCGGCTGTGGCGGTGGCGTTGGGGATCGCGTATCCCGCGTTCGCCGCGGCCGCAATGGCGGTGGTGGTGCTCCTGAATGTCAACAACCCGTCGTGGCCGCCGGAAGCCTGGGCCAGGCTTGCCCCCTTTCTGATCGTGGCGGTGATGGCCGTGGGCCTGCGGCTGTGGCTCAACCGGCGAATGCAGCGGTTTGAGTTTGGACGGCTGGTGTGAGGGTGATCCTGTGTCACCGCGTCGTATGATGGAGGCCTTGGTTCTGGCAGATTCACCGGTGGGGAGTGGCGATGAGAGAGCGGGTGTGTGGCGCGGTGGTTGCGCTGGTCGTGAGCGGTGTCATGGTTTCGCTGCTGGCTGATGAGTTTCCGTATCCGCCCGACACCGAGCGGTCGACGGCCGAGCCTCTCTCTGCTGAGGAAACCGCCGCGACCGCGAAATTGCCACCCGGCTTTCGCCTGGAGGTGTTTGCGGCCGAGCCCGAGGTGTGCAATCCGATCGCGATGGCGACCGACGGCCGCGGCCGGCTGTGGGTGGCGGAAAACTTCACCTGGGCCGGCAACGGTCTGGGCGTCTGGGACGACACCCTCCGCGATCGGCTGGTGGTCTTGGCCGACACCGACGGCGATGGCCGGCACGACGAGCGGACGGTGTTTTGGGATCAGGGCACGCGGCTGACGAGCGTGGCCATCGGCCTCGGCGGGGTGTGGGTGATCGACCTGCCGCAGGTGCTCTTCATTCCCGATGCCAACGACGACCTCGTGCCGGATGGCCCTCCCGTGGTCGTCCTCGATGGCTTTGATCAGGAGAGCGTGGGCCACACGCCTGCCAACGGCCTGACCTGGGGCCCTGACGGCTGGCTGTGGGGCCGGCACGGCATTCAGGGCACATCGCGGATCGGCCCGCCCGGCTCAGCCGACTCCCAGCGGGTCCAGATCAACACCGGCATCTGGCGGTATCACCCCGGCCGCCGCGTGGTGGAGAAGGTGATCGACGGCATGACCAACTCCTGGGGCACCGACTTCGACAGCCATGGCGAGACGTTTGTGATCAACACCGTGATCGGCCACCTCTGGCATGCGGTCTACGGCTCGCACGTCGAGCGGATGTATGGCACCGATCTTGAACCGCATGTCTACGACCTGATTCCGCAGGTGGCCGACCATGTGCACTGGCAGACCGGGGAGGCGTGGAGCGACGTCCGCGACGGCATCTCCGACGGCACGAGTGCCGCTGGCGGCGGGCATGCGCACATCGGGCTGATGATCTACCAGGGGGCCCGCTGGCCGGAGGCCTACCAAGGTGGTGTGCTGGCGCTCAACCTGCACGGCCGGCGGATCAACCATGACCGTCTCGCAGCCAAAGGCGTGGGCTACACGGCGAGCCATGGCGACGACCTCTGCTTCCTCGCCGACACCTTCTTCCGCGGCATGGACCTCGTGGCTGCTCCCGACGGCAACGTCTTCATCGCCGACTGGTCCGACACCGGCGAGTGCCATGACCACGACGGTGTGCTGCGTTCGACCGGGCGGATCTACAAGCTGATGTATGGAGATGAGCCGCAAGGCGACACGCCGCAGCTTGCAGCCGACAACTCGGCCGCGCTGCGGCAGCATCTCTTCGCGGCCAACCAGTGGTGGAGCCGCGCGGCGGTGCGGGAGTGGCAGGCTCGCAGCATGCGGGGGGGTGACCTCGGCTCCGACGTTGCCTGGCTGCGGCAGCAGGCGGCCGAGGCGGCGGATCCGCTGCACCGGCTGCGAGCGGTCTGGGCGTTGGCGGCCATTGGGGACGGGCTCGATCCGCCGTTTCTCCTGGAGCGGCTCGCCGACAGCGATCCGTTTGTTCGAGCCTGGGGCGTGCGGCTGCTGGTGGATGAGGTGCGTCGGGGAGGCCCGCAGCCCACAGCGGAGGTTGAGGCGGCGCTGGTCGCAATGGCTGCCGACGACCTCGCCCCGCCGGTGCAGCTGCACCTCGCCTCAGCTGTGACCAGGCTCGAGGCCGATGCGGCCTGGCGGCTGGCCGAGGGCCTCGCGTCGAGCGACGCTTTTGCCGCAGATGATCGCTTTGGGCAGCTTGTCTGGTATGGGCTCGCCCCGCTGGTCGGCAGCGATCCCGACCGGGCGAGCCGCCTCGCGGCGTCAGCGCAGCTGCCGAGCCTCCGCCGCAGTCTGGCGCGGCGGCTGGCAGGGCTCGTGGAGGAGCATCCAGGTGCGGCAGCGGCGGTGCTGATGGCAGCGGTTGATGCCGATGCGGCTGCCCGGCACGAGCTGATCCACGGCTTTGCCGACGGCCTGCGGGGTTGGCGGAAGGCGACTCCGCCGCCGGGGTATGCGTCGCTCTCGCGTGAGCTGGCAGCCGCTGGCGATGAGGCCGTCCGCAGCCGCGTTCGCGAGCTTGATATCCTGTTTGGTGAAGGCCTGGGCATTGAGGAGGTGCGGCGGATTGCCACCGATGGCAGTGCCCCGGCGGAGGCTCGCTGCGAGGCGATAGCGGCCTTTGCCGCGAGCATGCCTGGCGACGGAGCGGCGGTGCTCCAGGGAATGCTGAGCGACCGGTCGGTGATTGCCGCGGCGCTGCGAGGCCTGGCTCGCTACGACGATCCGGCCACGCCCGAGGCCGCGGTTTCGCGGCTCGGCGTGTTTGCCCCTGCCGATCGCCGGGCGCTTGTCGACCTGCTCGCCACACGGCCCGCCTACGCAGCTGCCCTGCTCGACGCCGTGGCTGCAGGCCGCATCGCCCGCGACGAGATCTCCGCCTTTCATGCCCGGCAGATCGCCGGCTTTGGGGATCCGCCGCTGACCGACCGGCTGGTGAGCCTGTGGGGAGCGGTGCGGCAGAGCGATGCCGATCGGCGGGAGATGATCGATCGCCTTCGCGAGCAGCTGACCGCCGAAACGCTCGCCGCAGCGGATCGCTCGCATGGCCGCGGGCTCTTTGCCCGCGACTGTGCCAGCTGCCATGTGCTCTACGGCGAGGGACGCAGCCTCGGCCCCGACCTGACCGGCTCGAACCGTGGCAACCTCGACTACCTGCTGGAAAACGTGGTCGATCCCAGCGCCAGCGTGGGCGAAGGCTTCCGGGCCGTGACCTTCCTCCTCACCGACGGCCGGTCGCTGACCGGCGTGATCAGCGGGTCGGACGAACGCACGCTCACGATCCGCACGGCCACAGACACCCTCGTGCTCGACCGGCGGGAGATCGACGAGCAGACGGTGCAGCAGACGTCGCTGATGCCCGATGGGATGCTCGCCTCGTATGCCGAGGCCGACGTCCGCGATCTCATCGCCTACCTGATGAGCTCCGAGCAGGTCCCGCTGCCGGCGGGGCGCACTGCGGCGGCGAGTGAGTAGCAGCTACTTGATCGAGATCGGCGTGATCACGATGTCGCGGTATTCGACGGGGCCGTGGTCGCCCTGAAGCATGATCGGGCCGGGCTCCCCCTCGTTGCTGTCGAGGGCGCCGCCGGTGATGCCGGGGATCTCTTGGCGGTCGATGATCCGCTCGCCGTTGAGGTGGATCGTGACGGTGCGGCCGACCAGGCGGATCCGCATCTCCTGCCACTCGTCGTGGGCCTTGGCGGCATTCAGGCTCGGCGTGAGAAAGCCGTAGACGCCGCCGATGCGGTGGCTGTCGGCCTTCTCGCCGAAGCTGTCTTCCACCTGCACCTCGTAGCGACCGCGGAGATAGATCCCGCTGTTGCTGCCCTTGGGATAGCGGAAGCTGAGGGTGAGTTCGAAGTCGTCGAAGGTGGCCTCGGTGATCAGGTTGTTGCCGGGCTTCACGTTGGCAAGCAGGCCATCGCGAGCCTCCCAGCCGTTGTCGGCTGCCGCAAACTGTGGCTTCCAGCTGGCGAGGCTTTTCCCGTCGAAGAGCACGACTGGCTTGCCGAGGACAGGCTCGCCCTCGCGGTTGAGGTCGGGGGCTCGTGTGGCGGTCCACCGCACCGTCTGGCCGTCGTCGCCGTTGGTTTCCCCGCGGATGGTCTCGCCGTCGAGTGTGCCTTCGTAGACCACGTTATCCGTTCGTCGCTCCCACTGCGGCGGCACGGCAAAGCGGACGTGCTCTCCATCAAACGTCACCTCGCTCACTGGGCGGCTGCTGCCAAACTGGCCGACATAGGAGCCGACGAGTGTGCGGTAGCCCGACTGCTGCACCTCAAACCAGGAGGGGTAGCTACCATCCGGCCCCTCAACCGTCACATCCCAGCGGCCGATCAGCGGCACCGGGGCGTGCATGGAAAACGGATCCTGGTCTGTGTCGGCAGCAGGGCTGCGGTGGGCCGGCATGGCGAGAATCACCGTGGCAATCAGGAGTGTGAAGCGGAAAAGAAAGGCTCGTCGTGATGTCATGGCAGAAGTGTCGTGTGGAACGAGTGGGACCATAGAAAGAGCATACCTTGCGTGGCCGCGGCCTCAGCCAGGCTGCCGCGTGAGAAGCTCGTGGATGACCTGGCCGTGCACATCGGTCAGTCGTCGCTCGATGCCGTTGTTGTAGTAGGTGAGCTGAGTGTGATCGATCCCCAGGAGGTGCAGTGCGGTGGCATGGAGGTCGTAGCAGAACGTGGGAGCGATGGCGGCGAAGCCGAGGTCGTCACTGGAGCCGTAGGCAGTCCCGCCCTGGATGCCACCGCCAGCCAGCCAGACCGTGAACCCGCTGGCGTTGTGATCGCGGCCCTTGCCTTGGGCAGCAGGCTGCCTGCCAAACTCGGTTGAACAGATCACGAGCGTGCTCTCAAGCATGCCGCGGGCTTTCAGATCGGAGAGGAGGGCCGAGGCTCCTCGATCGAGGATGGGGCCCCAGTAGCCATGATCACGGGCGAGGTCTTCGTGGGAGTCCCAGTTGGGGCGGATCGGCTGGCTGGTGGTGTTTTCCGCACCGCAGTAGATCTGCACAAACCGCACACCGCGCTCCACCAAGCGGCGGGCGAGGAGGCACTGCCGTCCAAACGAGCCACGGTCGGCGTCGTCGATGTCGTAGAGACGGCAGGTCCGCGAGGTCTCGGGAGAGAGGTCGGTGACCTCTGGGGCGGAGAGCTGCAGGCGAGCCGCCATCTCGTAGGCGGCGATGCGAGCTGCAAGATCCGTGGGCTGCCCGCGTTCCTGAAGATGTTTTTCATTGAGCTGTCGCAAGAATCGCCGCCCGGCAGGCTCTCCAGCGAGGACCTCTTGGTGGGCTTCCGGCGGAAAGAGGTCGGCCAGGGGCGGCGTGTTGGCTGCGGTTTCGATCACGGTCCCCTGGTGCATGGCAGGCAGGAATCCAGCGCCCCAGTTGATGGGGCCACCCGGCGGCAGGCCACGCTGATCCGGCAGCACCACGAAGCCGGGCAGGTTGTCGGCCTCGCTGCCGAGGCCATAGGTGATCCAGGCACCCATCGAGGGAAATCCCGGCAGGATAAAGCCGCTATTGGCCATAAACATCGCCGGGCCATGCAAGGCGGTCTTGCTCTGCATCGAGTGGATGAAGGCCATGTCGTCGACGTGCCTGGCGAGGCCGGGAAGCAGGTCGCTGACCCAGCGGCCGCACTGCCCATGCTGACGAAACGGCCAGTAGCTCGGCTGGCAGTTGCCCGGCTTGGAAGCAAAGAACTCGATATCGCCGCTGGTGTCGAACGGGGTGCCGGCACGCCGCTCAAGCTCGGGCTTGTAGTCGAAGGTGTCGATGTGCGAGAGGCCACCGGGGCAGAAGATCTGGATCACAGCGGTAGCCGCGGCAGGCGGCCCGGTTGGCTCCGCCTTGAGATGAGGTGTGTCGGCCGCGTGTGTCGGCTGTTCCTCTGCCAGCAAGGCTGCCAGGGCCACACCACCGAGGCCGCCACCGAGCTGCCAGAGCGCATCGCGGCGTGAGGCAACGGTCGTGCGACCTGGGCAGATGGCACGGGCCTGGCTAGTCGATCGTGATGAACTCGTTGGCATTCAAAAGCATCCGGCAGAACTGCATGAGGTCTGTCTCGGTCAGGAGGGTGAGGGCTGCGGCCTGCTCGGCATCGTCTGGATTGCGTTGGAAGACGAGCTGGAAGGCAAGCCTGATCTGCTCTTCGCTGTCGGCAGTGGCCGCTCGGAGTCGCGCCGCGAAGTGCTCTGTCTGCCGCAAGAGGAAGTCGTTGTTGAGGAGGGCAAGTGACTGCAGGGCGGTGGTGGTTTGCAGTCGCACCGGTGTGAGGTTGGCGGGGTTGGGGCAGTCGAGGGTGGTCAGGAACGGGGAGGGGGTGCTGCGGACAATGAAGCGGTAGACGGTCCGTCGCCAGAGCGGAGCCGCATCTGCAGTGATGGAGGTGTAGACCGGTGCGTAGGCTTCTTCGTAATCGAAGTCGCGGTAGCCTGGGCCGAACATCTCCAGGTTCAGGCAGCCGCTGGCGGTGAGGATGGCATCCCTGACGCTTTCGGCGTCGAGTCGCCTGGGGTTCTGCCGCCAGAGGAGCCGGTTGTCGCTGTCGAGAGCTGTCGCTGCTGCCGCTCCTGGCACGCCAAAACTCTGCTGGCGGTAGGTGTGGCTGGTGCAGATCAAGCGGTGTAGGTCCTTGAGTGACCAGCTGTTGGCCACGAGTTCGGCTGCCAGCCATTCCAGCAGGTCAGGGTGGGTTGGCAGGCTGCCACCGAAGCCGAAGTCGCTCGGCGTGTCGACAAGACCGGTGCCAAAGTGGTGCTGCCAAAGCCGGTTGACGATCACCCGCGGCGTGAGTGGGTGGGCGGGATCGGTGATCCACTCCGCGAAGGCGACACGGCGTTCGGCATCAGGGGTGTCGAAGCCGAGCGTGAGTGGCTCGAGGCCTGCCAGGCACTCCAGGGTGGACGGTGCCACAGCTTCAGCGGGCGTCTCGGGGTTGCCGCGGGTGAGCCGCTGGACGGGCTCGGGTGGCCGCGACACGGGGCCATAAAAGGTGGGCACCTGCTTGAGCGAATCTCGTGCAGATTCCAGATCGTGCAGGGCCTGGCGTGTGGTGTGAAGCTTCAGCTGATCTGCATCGCTGAGCGCTTCCTGATCACCTTCAATGCGGGCATCAGCGAAGAAGATCTGGTCGTGTGAGATTCCATTGCCGGCATCGGTGGAGATCAGAGTGAGGTAGCGGCTGCCAGGCAGCAGCGGCACGTTGAGGGACACGCCGCCATCGTCGCGGCCCAGGCGACCGTGCGCGACAACCTCGCCATCGAGGGCGACCGTGTAGTCGGCTCCGTTGCTGGGTGTGATGCCGCCGTAGCCGACGATGCTGCGAAAGACAGGCTCGGTGAAGGTGGTGTCGTCGAGAAGGGCAGCCAGGTCAAACGTAATGCCGGCATTGGCATGCAGCCCCAGGATCGTGTGGCCCTCGGTGGCGTAGTCGACGCCATCGAGGATGGTGGAGTGTTGGCTGTTGACCGGGCCGTTGCGGATCGCATCCCAGGCTGCGGCGGAGGTCGCGGTGAGCCCTGGGAGCGTGTGTCCATCGAGAGTGATGGGGAGAGGATCGGGCCCACTGGGAATAAACACCGCTGCGATCTTCGCCGTTGGGCCCGCGACGGGAGCATTGGGAAGGACGGCGTCGAGAAAGCCCATGGGCGACCCGGCGAGGGCCGCGCCGGTGACTGGATGGATGCCGGCTCCTGCGCGGCCGGTTCCATAGCCATCGCCACCACCGATGATGTCGGCGAGATCGAGGCTGTTGCCGGAAAGCTGGCGAAGTCGTGTCCGCGCTTCACCGAGCTCGCGGGTGAGCCGTTCTTTTTCTGTTGCGTAGGCAGCCTCTGCCGGCGGGCTTGTTGACCGCTCACCTCGGGTCACGCCCGAGAAGATGGCGGCGATGCCGTAGTAGTCGCGCTGCGAAATCGGATCGAGTTTGTGGTCGTGGCAGCGGGCGCAGTTGATCGTCACGCCGCAGGCTGCGGTCATGACCTGCGTGATCATGTCATCGAGATCATCGGCCCGAGCCTGACGGCGAAGCACACCGTTCTTTGTTTCCACCTGGCCAACAAAGTCCCACGGTCCGGCGGTGAGGAAGCCAGCTGCCACAGTGAAGTCGGGGTCATGCGGAGCGAGCGCGTCTCCGGCGATCTGTCGGCGGAGAAACTCGTCGTAGGCAAGATCGGCGTTGAAGGCCCGGATCAGCCAGTCGCGATACCGCCAGGCGGTTCCCCGGATTTGGTCGCGTTCGAAGCCGTGCGTGTCGGCGTAGTGGGCGATGTCGAGCCAGTGCCGGGCCTGGCGTTCGCCGTAGTGGGGTGAGGCGAGCAGCCGGTCAACGAGCTGTTCGTAGGCATCGGAGGATGTGTCGGCCACGAAGGCGGCCACCTCCTCCGGGCTCGGCGGGAGGCCAAGCAGGTCGAAGGAGAGACGGCGAATCAGTGTGCGGCGATCGGCGACCGAGGCCGGTTCGAGGCCTGCGTCCTGCAGCGATGCCTGGATGAAGCGGTCGATAGGATGATCGCCGTCGCTACGAGCCGCCGGGAGCTCCGGTCGTTGGACCGGCTGCCAGGCCCAGTGGTCGAGCCGGGGGTCGCGGTCCTGCTCGCGAGCACTCCGGTCGGCGTCGCTTTCCGGCCAGGCCGCCCCGCTCTCGATCCATCGTTGCAGGAGGTCGATCTCGTGATCGGCGAGGGCATCACCGGGTGGCATGCGACGGTCGTCATCGGCATGTGTGACCCGCTCAATCAACGGGCTGGCAGCCGCGTTGCCCGCATGGATCACCGGTCCAAACTCGCTGCCTCGCAAGGCCCGGTGCCGCACATCGAGGCGGAGTCGACTCTCCTGCAGGTCCGGGCCGTGGCAGTCGCTGCAGCGATCGAGCAGCAGCGGTCGGATGTCACGTTCGAAGTCGATCTCATCCGCTCTTCCCCCGGAAAGGCTGCCGAGCAGCCCAACCGCGACCACGCCACACGCCAGCAGGGGGCGGGTGCGACGCGGCGGCGGTGTGGTGGCGGAAACGTGGGGCATGGTCTGCTGCCTGGAATCGTACGTGAGCTGTGTTGGCGACCGCGGATAGGGAAGGCTGCAGCCTCGTGACTCGCACTCTTAAAGACTTTGATCTGCAGGATCCGCGGGTCTGGATTCCCGACGGCGTGCGTTAGGCCAGGATCGGTTCGATCACGTGGCCGTGCACATCGGTCAGTCGTCGCTCGATGCCGTTGTTGTAGTAGGTCAAGCGGGTGTGATTGAGGCCGAGGAGGTGCAGGATCGTGGCGTGGAGGTCGTAGATCGTGGCCACGTTCTCCACGGCCTTGTAGCCAAACTCATCGGTGGCACCGTAGTGGAAGGCCCGCTTCACGCCGGCGCCCGCAAGCCAGACGGTGAAGCCCGCGGGGTTGTGGTCGCGGCCGCTGGCCCCCTTTTGAAAGGTGGGCATGCGGCCAAACTCGGTCACGAAGGCGACCAGCGTGTCGGCCAGCAGGCCGCGGTCTTTGAGGTCTCGCAGCAGGCCCGCCACGGGCTGGTCGAGGATCGGCCCGTGAACTGAATACTGGTCGACGAGCGTCTTGTGGCCGTCCCAGTTGCCCACGCCTTCGCCCATCGCGTAGGCGCCGTTAAAGAGCTGCACGAACCGCACGCCCTTCTCGATCAGCCGCCTGGCGAGAATGCAGTTTTGGGCGAAGCGGGCCTTGGTGGTGTTTTCGGTGTCGTCGGCGCCGTAGAGCGCGAGAGTGGAGGCGGTCTCGCCGGAGAGGTCGGTGACTTCGGCAGCGGAGAGCTGCATCTTGGCGGCCAGCTCGTAGGCGGCGATGCGGGCGGCGAGGTCGGTGTCGCTGGGGTGTGCGGCGAGGTGCTGCTCGTTGAGCATCGCCAGGAAATCGCGGCTGGCCTGGTCGGCATCCGCCGAGAGAGCGCCGGCCGGGCGAGGTTGGGGATCGGCCGGTCGGCCGACATCGGTGTGCCCTGAAAGACCGCCGGCAGAAAGGCCGACTGCCACTGCCGCGGGCCAACCTGCGGCACACCTCGCGGATCGGGGATCGCCACAAAGGCGGGCAGGTCGCGGCACTCGCTGCCCAGCGCGTAGGTCGTCCAGGCGCCGACGCTCGGAAAGCCGTCGAGCGTGAAGCCGGTGGCCATCTGGTTTTCCGCGGGGCCGTGGGTGTTGCTCTTGGCGGTCATCGAGTGGAGGAAACACATCTCGTCGGCCAGCTCGCCCAGCTGCGGCAGCAGGTCGCTCGTCATCGTGCCGCTCTCGCCGCGAGGTCGAAACTCCCACTGCGGCTTGATCAGGTTGCCCTGCTCGCCCTGGAAGGTGATCAGCCCGCCGCCGTCGACCGGCATCGGCGTGTCGTGGCGGCGGATCAGCTCGGGCTTGTAGTCGAAGGTGTCGACATGGGAGAGGGCGCCGGAGCAGAAGATCAAGACGACGTTCTTGGCTTTCGGCTCAAAGTGGGGTGGCCGCGCCGCGTAGGGAGCGGCGGGGTCGATCACCGGCCGGATGGGGCCCTCGCCGGCAGTGGCATCGGCCGCCGCGCCGCGGCCTTCTTCGGCCAGCAGGGCCGCCAAGGCAATCCCGCCGAGGCCCGTGCCGCCATGCTGAAGAAACTGCCGGCGGTCGAGCAGGTGGCGTCCGGCGTGGGTGAGCTGATACCGCATGTCGTGGTTCCCTTCCTCGCCCCAGGATAGCCCGAGGAGAAACCGGCACTCAACGAAAATGTCGCCGCGTGGGGTGTCTTCTGAGACAACTGCCTCGCCCGCTGCTCGCATGGTTGAAAAGCGGAGGCTACTCTTCACGAGAGAGGAGTTTCCGCCGATTGCCACCGTTGTGCGCGTCTGAAGCGGCTGCAGGAACCATCCGATTCCAGCTCACGGTTCTCTCTGACTCTGACTCTGACTTACAGGATTTTCTCATCACAAGCGTCCGCAAAAAACCTGTTTCACACACGCCTCGCGTGACGTCGCACCGCCGCAGCCGCTCCACCGCTACGGTTGGCATTGCCCCCGAGCAGCTTGAGTCTCGGCGTGCTTTGGCCGCAGACAGCTCAGCTCCACCAGACCTCCAGACCTCAACCAGTGTGTTTGTGGGTGAATCGCTGATCGGCCCGAGCCCCGTCGTCTTTGGGAAAAGCGAGATCGTTGGGAATGACGTGAAGAGTTTTGTCGTGACCGACGTGCCTGAGGGCTCCGTTGTCGAAAAGTGGAACCCGGTTTCCGGCACGTGGATCGATGTTTCCACCGAGCCTGCAACTGGCAACCCGGTGGTGCTCATGCAGCTTCTGGCCAACCGTGTGATCCATCAGGGAGACCAGCTGAGATGGATTCCTGCTTCCGGGTCGACGGGTCCGGTGACGAAGGCCTTTGAAATCATCGGCTGGGATGACGGTACGCAGCCAACTCCACCCGATCCCAGCCTCACGCCGAGTGTGGTCCAGAATCTTGCTGCGACCCCCACCGGGGTTGGCGACCTCGCGCTCACCTGGGAACCCTCCGCTTCCGGAAACCCTTTGGCCTACACGGTCACGACGACCGAGACTTCTGCCTCGGGCGGATCAGTGGCGGGTGAGGTCCTGAGCATTCTGGTCACGTCGCAGACGTCGCTTGAGTCATCACAGCTTGCCGCCGAGAACACCTACGGCTTCATGGTGACGGCAAGCAATAGCGAGGGAACGAGCCCATTTGCAACGACGTCATTCGGTCCTGCTCAGAGCATTTCTTCGCAGCCCCTTGCCCTCCAGGCTGTTGTGGAGCCGGGCACTGGTGAGGCGGTGCTTTCGTGGCAGCCGCCGGTCGATGATGGCGGTTCGGCTATCGCGTTTTATACCGCGACGGTGTATCAGGCAGACGAGCAACAGACCTTCACAACGACATCGCTCTCGGCCGCGTTCAGTGGCTTGGCTGCGAGCGACGTGCCACTCCTGTTCCGCGTGCGAGCGACCACGTTTGCCGGAGTTGGCCTGCCAGCCTCGCTCGCGACGGCTGCTGATGGCACGCCTCTCGCGCTGCCACCCAGCAACCCCTTCATGGGGCTTGAGGGCACCGCGACGATGCACGCGAATGCGTCGTCGTCCGACGCCACGCTCTTTCCCGGACCCGGAACCGAGAACCTTGAGGTCGTCTCCAACCTCAGCCTGAACGCCACCATGCCGTCGGTGCTGATGACTGAGAATGGTGGGCTCGTGTGTGTGGGGGTCGGCACATCGATCACGACCGCCGAGACACCGATCGTGATGCTGATCTCCCCGGAGACTCTTGAGCTGCTCGACCAGGTGAAGCTGATCAAACCAGAGTCGGGCAACCTGGCAGGCGGCCTTTACAACTACATCGATCATCAGAACCGGCTGGTACTCGTCAACGCCAAAGGTGAGCTGCAGTGGTATTCCAATGACTACGACCGGGCGACCGACACAGGCAGCCTGACTCTCGAAAAGAGCGTCGCCATCGGTCAACCGATGGTGGTTGGACTCGTGCCAGACTACGAAGGGCGTATCTGGTTTGCGACGCAGGGGTCACTCAGTGCTGCGCAGACGCCAGCCATGATGGGCTACTACGATCCGCAGACGGGGAGCATCGAGACCTTTGATCTCCCTGCGGGCGAGATGGTGGCAAACAGCATCTCGTCATCCCCTGCGGGAGTGGCCGTCGCGACGACCACCGCCGTCTCACTCTTTCGCGCGGATGCCAACGGAACGATTGAGCAGGTGTGGCGGGACGTCTACGAGAACAGTGGCGAACGCAAGCCAGGGCAGCTGAGTCCTGGAACGGGTTCCACTCCGGTCTTCTTTGGTCCTGAAACGGGCTATGAGTATCTCGTCATGACCGACAACGCGACCGCGGCCAACACGGACAATCAAATACCGGCCGAACACGTCACTATCTACAGCACTGCTGACGGCACGCTCGTTGCGCAAACGCCTTTTCTCGACTCGACCACCTCCGGCACCGAGAACGCGCCGATCGCAGTGGGAAATCGGATCTTCGTGCCGAGTACATTCGGCTACTGGTATCCGCCGCCGTCAGAAACACCGAGCACTTCGGTGCCTTCGCTTTCAGCGGTGAGCTTTGCTGGTGGCTTTCAGGGCATGACACTCAGTGGCAGTGTGCTGACCACCAACTGGACGGGTGGCTCTGTGCTGTCATCTGCTCTGCCAAGGCTCTCCCTGGCTGACAACCTGATCTACACGATCATTGTGGAGTCTTCGACGCAAGGCCAAGGGCGGACACTGCAGACCACCGTGAGCTATTCCTTTGCCGCTGTCGACGCCGACACCGGTGATGTCGTGGGTACGCCTCTGCCCGTTGGGTCGAATACCTTCAGCGGTTCATCGCCAAACTATGCCAACACGGGGAGCTACACCTGGAACACACTCCAGATGACCGGCGTGATTAGCCCATCAGGGGTGTTCTATCAGGGCACTGCCGGAGGCCTGTTCTTGGTGCGGCGGCAGCGAACGGGCTAAGCGGCCGGGCGAAACGCTCCTCGACGGACCGAAAGGGTTGCCTGCGGGATGAGCCCTGCCGACGGGGCTAGCCATTTGTGCTACGGCAGCACGAACCGAAACAGCTGTTCGCCGCATCTGAAGAAG
>JAGYJY010000014.1 GCA_018401745.1 Pirellulales bacterium
TTTCGACAGCGAGTAGGAGTTTGTGGGGTGTGGGGTGTGGGGCCTTGGGAGCGGGACGGGTCCTCGGGCCGCGAAGCGGCCTCGGCGGAGCCGAGGGGCCTTTGGCCCCCGAAGACCCGTCCCGTTTTGGTTGGCCCCCGAAGACCCGTCCCGTTCTCTTGGGGCACCGCGAGTTTCGCATCCGCTCCATGGCCACGCGTGAACTGGCCAGCCGCGATGTCAGCCAGGCTGCCGCAGCGATTGATCGCTGGATGATGGGCCTGGCCGATGAAGATCCGGAGCGCTTGCGAAAGCTGGCTGAGGCGATGGCGACGCTGTCGACGATTGGCGTCGTGCGGCCTGACCTTCTTGAGGAGCTGGCGGCGAGTGATGATCACCATGCCCGAGCCGCGGCCGTGAGGCAGCTGCGATACTGGCATGCGACGGTCCCGCATCGGCACGACATCCTGGCCCGTGCGGCTGTCGATGCCTCAGGCCTCGTGCGGATGCAGGCCGCGATCGCGGCGAGCTGGATCGGAACGCCTGAAGCCCTGGAGGAGGTGATCCGCATCTTCCGCCAGCCGCTCGGTGGGCATCTGGCGTATGCGGCCGTCTGTGTCCTCGAGTCGGCGCCGCTGGCACGACACTGGCAGGACGATCCGGCGAGCCCCGTGCCAGCGCTGCTCGCCCGCGGCAAGCGGTCGCTCACGATCGTGGAGCCGAGAGCGACGGGCAAAGACCTCGCCTTCGATCGGCAGCTGGAGACTGCGGAGGTGCGGATCTCCTGCGAGCCCGAGCGGATGCTCTTCACCACGCGGCAGTTCACGGTTGCTCCCGGGCAGCCGGTGAAGCTCGTGTTTACCAATCCCGATGCCACCGATCACAACCTTGTGATCACCCAGCCAGGGGCGATGGCTGAGGTCGGCATGGCAGCTAATGAGATGGCCCGTGATCCGAAGAATGCCAGCAGCGATTTCCTGCCGGAGGGCAAGCGTGCGCTGATCATCGAGGCCACACCGATGATCGGGCCGACGCGGAAGTCGCTTGTGCATGTGCTGCGGTTTGAGGCGCCCAGTGAACCCGGGATCTATCCCTATGTCTGCACCTTTCCCGGGCACTGGATCGTGATGAACGGCCAGATGGTCGTGGCCCGCGATCAGGCCGAGGCCGAGCTGCTTCTGGAGACCTGTCGCCCGAGCATCGTGCAGGCCTGGACGCTCGACGACTTCGCTGATCTGCAGGCGTCGGAGACAACAGCGCCGGCCGATGAATCCACACTGACCCGCGGCATGCACGCCTTTGTGAAGGCGCAGTGCACGCAGTGTCATGTGGCGGCGGGGCACGGCGTGAACCTGGGGCCAGACCTGATCGAGAGCGTCAAGAAACTGCGTGGCCGTGAGCTTTTGTCGCACGTGCTCGACCCGTCGCTGAAAATCGACGACCGCTACCGCACCGTGCAGTTTGTCCTGGCAAACGGCCGGGTGCAGTCGGGCGTGGTTGTTGGTGAAACGCCCTCGGCGTGGCGGGTTATGCCAAGCCTGCTTGCGGCT
>JAGYJY010000015.1 GCA_018401745.1 Pirellulales bacterium
GCTCGGCCAGCACATTCGGGAACAGGAACCGAGCAAGGCCGAGCGATAACAGCCCGCCGGTCACCGCGAGGGCCGTGAATCCCACCCCCATGAATGAACCCAGGGCGATCGCGAGAAATCCACGGCGCTCGTCAGCTGCTGGGGCCGTCTTCGCCCCAGGGGGGCGGGTTGGCTTCGGGGGCACTGGCCGTGCGGGCTTTGCCTTCGCGGAGGGCTTGGACCTGAGGTTGTGCAGACGCAGAAGCGGCCGGGGCCGCAGGCTTTTCAGCTGCCGGGGTCTCGCCAGACGATTTCTGGCGGGCCATGTTCATGATCTCGGCCACGCTCGGCCGGCCACCACCCTGGCCCACGGCGGGCTCCAACGCAGGGTTTGGCTTAGACGCCGTATCGCTCGCCGGAGTGGCTTCCGGGCCTGCAGGTGCTGGCGGTTCACCCACCACCGCGGCCGCTTCAGCGTCGCCCTCGGCAGCACCACCAGCCTTGCGGGCCCGTGCGGCCGCGAGAATCTCCGCCACCGACATCTTCTTCCGATCAGCCATGCTGCTCACCTTCACGCTTGCCCGCGACCATCAAGCGACGCACACGTCAACACCTGTGAGCCTTCGCTTCGGAAAAACGGTCGCACGAACAGTGAGTCCATAAAAACAGCTCGCTCGCCGCCGAAGCGACGGACAAGCACCGCGGCCTGAGCGCATCGGCCTGAGGGCATTCGAAAATGCCCCGTCCATGTTGAGGCAGCGAACGCACCACGCACCCTGCTCTTCTCCATTGCGAGCATTTTCCCTGAAATCCTCGGGAAAAAACGGGGTTTGTGATTTTTTTCACGAATTCCCAACCCTACCGGCCAACGCCGCACTGTCAACGTCAGCCCGGCTCGTTGAAGCGACCTGCTTTGCCCGGCTCTCTTGTGTGAGAGCCCGCATGACCGCCACAATCAGCCCTGGAGTTGCAGGCACTGGCGAAAACCGCAGCATGGCGGCTCAGCTCCTGTGTCTCGCCAAGCCGGCAACATTTCCATGCCGTGTTTCTGAAGGAATCAAGCGATCGTGCCCCATTCAAAGCGTGTTCTTGTGGTCGGATCCGGGGGGCGTGAGCATGCGATTGCCTGGAAACTCGCACGCGACGGGGCCGAGGTGTTGGTCGCACCGGGAAATGCCGGCACGGCCGAAGTCGGCAAAAATCTGCCGATTGCCGTGGATGATATCGCCGGTCTACGAAGTGCCGCCGAAAAGCATGCCGTCGACCTGACGGTCGTTGGGCCTGAGGCGCCCCTGGTTGCCGGGATCGTCGATGCGTTTCAGGAACGCAAACTGCGGATTTTCGGGCCGACCGCTGATGCCGCCCAGCTCGAAGGCAGCAAGGCTTTCTGCAAAAAGGTGCTCCATCGAGGAGATGTTCCCACTGCTGCCCATCGCGAGTTTCGCCGGGCAGCGGAGGCCCGAGAGTATCTTCAGGCACGGGAGGAGACGCCGCTGGTGGTGAAGGCCGACGGGCTTGCCGCCGGCAAAGGCGTGTTTGTCTGTTCCACTCGCGACGAAGCCGTGGCTGCCGTCGATTCGCTTGCGGAAAACGGGTGCCCCATCCTGATCGAGGAGCGGCTGGATGGCGTTGAGGTGAGCGTGATGGCCATCACCGACGGCCGCACGATCGTCACGCTTCCGCCACTCCAGGACCACAAAGCCGCCTACGACGGTGACCAGGGCCCCAACACCGGGGGCATGGGGGCCTACTGCCCTGCGCCCTTTGTCGACGCCACGATGCTCACGGAAATCGAAGAGCAGATCCTCGTCCCCACGATTCATGCAATGAAGCGGGGCCGGACTCCCTTTCAGGGCCTGCTCTACGCTGGCCTGATGCTCACGGCACAAGGGCCGAAAGTGCTGGAGTTCAACGTCCGCTTCGGCGACCCAGAGTGTCAGCCGCTGATGGTGCTGCTGGAATCGAGTCTGCTGGAACTGCTCGACGCGGCGGTGGACTGTCGACTGGAGGATGTTGCCGCACCCACGTGGCGTGCGGAGGCTGCCGTGGCGGTCGTGATGGCAGCGGAGGGCTATCCCGGGGCCTATCCGAGCGGCCATCCGATTCGTGGGCTCGACGACGCAGCAGCAGTGCCAGGTGTGCAGGTGTTTCAGGCAGGCACGAGGGTCGACAACGGAAAGATTGTGACGGCCGGGGGCCGAGTGCTGGCGGTGACCGGCACGGCGGCAACATTGCCGCAGGCCAAACTCCAGGCCTACACCGGTGTGCGGGCTATCCGGTGGCTCGGTGGGTGGTGCCGCAAAGACATCGCCGATAAAGGTATCAGCCGCGAGCGGCATCTCGCCTCGCAGGCCGAGGAGGTTGGCGGCAGATGAAACTCCGGGCCGGTATCGTGGGGCTCGGTCGCAGCTGGGAGAGCCGATACCTCCCAGCACTGCGGACGCTGGCCGACCGTTTCGAGGTCCGCGGCATCTGTGAAGAAGTGCCCCATCGGGCCGAGCGGGCCGCCCGCGAACTCGGTGCCATTGCCGTCGACGGCTACCGGGCCCTCGCCGCCCGCGACGACATCGACGTGATCCTCTGCCTTGCCGATCAGTGGTATGGAGTGACTCCGATCCTCGCGGCCTGCGACTTCGGGAAAGCGGTCTACTCCGCGATCTCCTTTCCCCTGGAGGCGGAAGAAGCCACGCTGCTCCGCGAACGCGTGGATACCAGCGGCATCGCCTTTATGGCCGAACTTCCCCGCCGCCACGCCCCAGCCACGATTCGGCTCAAAGAGCTGATCGCAACACGGCTCGGCAAGCCCCGCCTGCTGTTTTGCCACCGCCGCGTTGCCGTTGGACAGCAGGATGGGCAGCAGGATGGCAGCGGCTCGCGAGACCGCAGTCGCGAGTCACGCGACCTGATGGAACTTGTCGACTGGTGCGGCTACGTTGCAGGCACCCCGCCGACGAGCGTGGTGGCGGTGCGTCATGCTGAGGCCGAAGCATCCGGCCACGACGACTACCAGATGATGAGCCTCGACTACTCGGCGAGCGGCCACGCTGGCGCAGGCTGCCTCGCCCAGATCAGCTGCGGCTACTACATCCCGCAGCAGTGGGAAGAGGCCGTCACCTTCCGCCCACCTGCCGCGCTCCAGGTCGCCTGCGAACATGGCATCGCGTTTGTTGATCTGCCGTCGTCGCTGGTCTGGTTTGACACGGCAGGCCGCCACATGGAGTCGCTGGAGAACGACCGACCCGTTGGCGAGATGATGCTCGCCCAGTTTCACCGGATGGTGACAAGCCTCGTCCGCCACGTCAGCGGTCTCGACGACACCCTGTTTGCCATGCAGGTCGTCTCAGCCGCCGCTGTCAGCCAACGCGAAGGCGTCCGCATGAGGCTTTGACCGGCCTCGCCTCTCCTGTTGGTGCTGAGCGGATGAAACGGGACGGGTCCTCGGGTGCCGAAGGCACCTCGGCACCAGGCCGCTTCGCGGCGAGCCGTCCGCTGCGGATGAAACGGGACGGGTCCTCGGGTGCCGAAGGCACCTCGGCACAGCCGAGGCCGCTTCGCGGCCCGAAGACCCGTCCCGCTTGCGGCGGATGGCCTCGAGCGTTCGCCGACCCACCTCGCCTCTCCAGCTAGTGCTGGGGCAACGCTTCGACGACCAGGTCGCCGACGGCGGCAGTGCCGTAGCCCATGCGGCCGGCGGCCTGGCTCTTCATCTTGGTGCCGGTGACATGAGCCACGGCCTTCTCGATGCGAGCCGCAGCGGCGGGCTGGCCGGAATGCTCAAGCAGCATTGCCATCGCGTTGATCGCGGCGATCGGGTTGATCTGGTCCGTGCCGGTGTATTTCGGCGCGCTGCCTCCCATCGGCTCGAACATGCTCACGCCACCGGCGTCGGGGTTGAGGTTGCCGCCGGCAGCGACGCCCATGCCTCCCTGCAGAATGCCGGCGAGGTCGGTGATGATGTCGCCGAACATGTTGGTGGTCACGATCACGTCGTAGAAGTCGGGATTCTTGACCATCCACATGCAGCAGGCATCGACATGGTTGTAGTCGGTCTTCACGTCGGGATAGTCGCGGGCAACTTCTTGGAAGGTCCGCCACCAGAGGTCGTGGCCGAAGGTCAGCACGTTGGTCTTGGCGACGAGCGTGAGCGTCTTCTTGGGGCTGTTGCGTTGGCGGGTGTATTCAAAGGCCCAGCGGATGCACCGCTCGCAACCTTTGCGGGTGTAGATCGCCTGCTGCACAGCCACCTCGTCGGGCGTGTCCTTCTTGAGGAAGCCACCGACGCCACAGTAGAGGTCTTCAGTGTTTTCCCGCACCACGACGAAGTCGATGTCGTCGGGGCCTCGACCAGCGAGCGGGGTTTCCACACCGGGAAGAAGCTTGACGGGCCGCAGGTTGATGTACTGATCGAGCTGAAACCGCAGCTGCAGCAGGAGCCCCTTCTCCAGCACGCCCGGAGGCACATCGGGATGGCCAATCGCACCGAGGAAAACCGCCTGCTTGGTCCTCAGGAGGTCGAGCCCTCCCTCGGGGATCAAATCGCCCGTGCGAAGGTAGCGGTCGCCGCCCCAGTCGAGCTCTTCGATCTCGTACGTGAAGCCCTCGAGCTTGGAAATCGCCTCGAGCACTTTGACGGCCTCGCGGGTGACTTCGGGGCCGGTTCCGTCTCCTGGAATCGTGGCGAGAGCGAGCGGACGGTCGGCCATGGAGGGATTTCCTTTCAAGCGAGGGCGATACGGAGACTCACAGTCGCTCAGAGCATGCCATCTCTGTCGCTCAACGCAACAAACACCCGGCATCACTGCGGGAGCGGGCGATTTTCGGGCGGCGACGGGGCATCAAAGCCAACCGCCACCATGGGTGGGGCAGACGCGGCGAACGATTAGTCAGGGCTCAGTTGTTGCTGAAATTCAAGCTCTTGGACGACTTCCCGCCGAGTGGATTCTTGAGGAAAGTCCGGCGGCACTCGTCGCAGAGGTCAAATCGAAGCGTCCGCGTCACTTCTTCTTCCAGCATTTCGAGCTCCTGCTCGTCGATCCGTTGAAGCAGGTCCTGCACATCGTCGAGATGATCGAACTCATCGTCGCTGCCGCCGCACTCATCGCTGCTGTCGTCGATCGCCTGGAAGACGTCAATCTTGACGACGTGCCGAGGCTCGCAGCAGATGTCGATGGGCCGCTTGCACATGTCGCAGGAGTAATGAAGCATGAAAAACTCCGCAAAGAAAAAGAGCGGTGAGCCAACCCACGACGATTCCGGGCGTCGCAGGAACTGTCACCGCATGCCTCGATTGTGACGCCGAGCTCGGGAACGTGCAATGAGCAGGCGGCTCATGGAATGCTGAAGTTTGTCAGGCCGCGTGACACTTTCGTAGACTCGAGAGCTGCGACGCACAAACTTCTTGACTCCAACCGTCAGGGCCGCGAGATGTCAGTGAGTGCCATCACGCTCGGACCGACCCCGAATTTTTCGCCGACACCTTCCGCATTGAGCCTGAGTGTGCTCGTGCTCAACCGCTCGTTTGTGGCGGTGCATGTGGTCAACGTTCGCCGCGCGATCAGGCTTCTCTTTCGGCAGCTTGCCGAGGTCGTGCATGCTGAGGCAGGCCAGTATGCGGCCTATTCGCTCGAGAGCTGGCGTGAGCTCTCTCAACTTCGGGCCGAGTTCCGCGGAGAGGATGAGGGCGGGCAGCCAGGAGAGCACGACGACTGGGTGCGAGCGGTGGGCTACGACCTGCAGGCACCGCGTGTGATCCGGTTGACCGAGTGCGACCGCATGCCTCGCAGCGGGCTACGGTTCAATCGCCGGAACGTCTTCGCGCGGGATGCCAACCGATGCCAATACTGTGGCGAGCACTTCCCGATGAGCGAGCTCTCGCTCGATCATGTGGTGCCTCGCAGCCGCGGCGGCACGACCACCTGGGAAAACATTGTCTGCGCGTGCGTGAAGTGCAACGTTCGCAAGGGCGGGCGGACGCCTCACGAAGCCCGTATGCAGCTGATTCGCCACCCAGAGCGGCCCAAGCGAAGCCCTCTGCTCGCCGTCAAACTTGGCAACCCCAAGTATGAGAGCTGGAAAAACTTTGTTGACCGCGCCTACTGGCTCGTCGACCTCAAGTAGACCGACCCGCACACAGCGGAGCTGCGGCTAACACAGCGGAGCTGCGGCTAACACAGCGGAGCTGCGGCTAACACAGCGGAGCTGCGGCTAACACAGCGGAGCTGCGGCTAACACAGCGGAGCTGCGGCTAACACAGCGGAGCTGCGGCTAACACAGCGGGTCTTTCTTCTCGGTGATCACCGCACACTCGGGAGACATCTCGGCGTTGAGGGCGGTGAAATCCTTCCACTCTTCAGGAAGGTTGTCCTCATGGAAGATGGCTTCAACCGGGCATTCGGGCACGCAGGCCTCGCAGTCGATGCACTCATCGGGATGAATGTAGACCATCTGCTCGCCCTCGTAGAAGCACTCTACGGGGCACACCACCACACAGTCCGTGTATTTGCAGGCGAAGCAGGGTTCGGCGACGACATGGGTCATGTCTTGGTCTCTCCATCGGCAGATCGCAGAAACTCATCAGGATCGTAGGGAGGCGGCTGGGTGGTGTCAACGAGTTGGCTGAGGCGGATTCAGCCCTTCCTGCGTGAAAAGGCTGCCGTTTGCCGGCTCGTCGAGAACCGCCCTCGGCCCCCAACTGACGTTGGAAGACGATGATCCGCTCTCGTAGACTTCTGGTATCGGCTGAGGACTTCCTAGAACTTCATCTCGCGGTGTCTGGGGGCAGCCCGAAACGTGTGTCTGCCGAGGAACCTCATCGACTGTGGAGCACGTCTGCCACCGCAGGATGCGGCGACCGGCGCCCCCAAAACCTCGGCTATTTGGGGCGTCGCTTGAGTGGAAAAAGGTCATGGATGGCTTTTTCCACGGACAGCAAAGGATCACGGTGACCTTGTGAGCCTCTCACCTCAGAAGACTGCGATTGAGCAGCGGGCTGTCGCCGATCGGCAGCTGGTGGAGGCCTGCTTGGCGCGTGGCGATGGCGACCGCGGCTGGGAGGCTCTGGTAGCCCAGTTTTCCGGTCTGGTGGCCCATGTGGTTTCGAAAACGGCCAGCTGCCGTCAGGTGCCGCTCTCGGCGGCCGACCGCGAAGACCTGGTGGCGGATGTCTTTTTGAGGTGCTTCGCAATGAGGCAGCCGTGCTGCGAGGATTTGCGGGCCGCTCCAGCCTGGCCGCCTACCTGACGGTGATTGCCCGCCGCGTGGCCGGCCGGCGGCTCCAGCAGCGGCCGCGGGTTTCTCCCGGAGAAACAGCTTCGTCGCTCCTCGGTGTCGATGCCGGGAGCTCGTGGGCCGGCAGCGGCCGACAGTGGGGCGGCTGGAAGGCGGGTGGAGCATCGCGACCAGGTTGCGGCGCTCCTGGAGAGCCTCGATGCCGACGAGGCCAAGATCGTGCGACTTTTCCACATCGAGGAGCGGAGCTACGGCGAGATCAGCCGCCTGCTCGGCATCCCGCTCGGCTCGGTGGGGCCGGTGCTCGCCAGGGCCCGCGCCAAGCTGCGTCGTCAGGCCGGCTAACTGTTCAAGCGACGCCGCCCAAAGCCGAGGTTTGGGGGGGCGCCACTCGCCGCATCCTGCGGCGGCAGACTACGTCCACAGTCTGCTACGAGGCCTTGTTGAGCGCTGGAGTCGTGGCCTGTTTTCGGCCACCTGTATTCGGCTTTTCGGTCAGTCGCTCAGTAGTTTGCCGGAGGTGGCGGACTTGGCGGTGGCTGTTGGCCCGGCTGTGGCGGCCCAATCATCAAGGACGGATCGGCCAGGTTGACCGGTTCGTAGCCTTCGTAGGCCGGCATCTGCCACAGCAGGCCCGGGTCGCCAGACGGGGTGTTGGTGGTCAGGCTCGCGATGTCGAGCTGGAAATCGATGCCGGAGGCTGGCCAGGAGACTTCGATGCTCCGCGGCAAAGCGGCACCGCTGTTTTGGTCGACGCGATGCTTGCTGGTGCGGACGCTCGCAAGCCGTTCGCCGCTAGGGCTGAAGAGATGCTGCTCAAGCACGAGGCCGGTCGTGCCGTCGAGCAGGGTTGACCGCTTCAGCTCGCCGGCGGACGACGCGATCAGACTGCGGATCTCGATCCGTCCATCTGCCATGGGAAACGGTCCCTCGTGTCGGTCGTCAGGGCGAAACGACACGAGCCCCAAGAGTTCGGGCATCCAGTCGGCTTTCAAGGGGAGAATGCGGCGGGCCGACGACTCGGCGTACTCGTCATGCCGGCAGAACAGCAGCACGGGCGGTTCGTGGCGGCGAATCCAGAGCCAAAAAAGCTCGTCGTTGCTGCCGATGTCGAGTTCGCTGCCGGTCACCGACGTCTGGGCTCGCAGCCGGAAGCGACGCGGAGGCTCACAGGCTACCTGGGCAGAGAGTTTGGGAACCCCCGGTACGCTGAGCGTTGCCTGCGGGGCCATGTAGGTCCGCACACGAGCTGGTGTTGTCGTGAACGACCTGGATGATCTGGTCGAGGGTGGGATTGGCAGGGAGCGTCCGCGGCAGGGGCAGCGTGCCAACCTGGTAGCCTTGCAGGTAGTTCGGGCAAGAAGCACCGCTGGTCGCGATGGCCAGGGCCAGGGTCGCGAACATCAGGCCTGCTGAGCCTGCCCTGCCACAACGAGCAGGGCGTGCCGGGGCCAATCCAACGGCGGCCGACACTGGCGGCGTCCTCGACGGAAGCACACGTCCCGGGTGACTCATCTCAGGCAGCCTCCCCCGCCCAGAGCAGTGCCGTCAGCCGCGCCTCGAGGCCCTGTCGTTTCATCGCGTGACGGGGGCGTGATGGGAATCTGGTAGTCGGTTCCACGTCGTCGACAGTTCAGGGCCAACACGCCCGCTTCCGCAGGGCTGCTTGCAGTGCCTGCCTCGTCGACGTCGCCGGCGTCGATGATTTTGAGCACTCGTCGACGCACGAGCACGAGCGCGAGCAGATACCGCAGGGCCGCATCGGTCTGGTTGCCCTCGAGCTGCTCGAGCAGATCGAGCAGGACGTCGACAGGCGCGAGCGTTGGCTTGGCATCCTCGGCAGGCATCGTCGACCGCCACCAGGCGAGGCTCGACTCAGGAGGGCCCTGCCAGGCATCGGCAGCGAGGTCGAGCCTGATGATCCCTCCGTCCTGACGAACGAGCGCGGAGTAGAACGGCTCGCCGGCGGTCAACGGCCGGTCGGTGCTGGCGCAGCGGGGTTGAGGCTTGTGGATGCGGTAGTCCATGGCGGGCGGAGGGTAGGGAAACCCACCTCCCGCAGCAAACCCGGTCGCCACCAGGATGCCTGGTGGTTCGGGGGGGCTGCGTAGGTATGGCAGGCAGTCTGCCCCCGATACTCGGCTGTTTGGCTTCAGCTTCGTGGCGTCGGCTGTTTGGCGTGGGCTATCGAGTGCCGAGCAGCTCTTCGATGAGGATCGCGAGCCCATCGGCATCGTTGGCTGCCGTGACCCGGTCGGCGGCGTCTTGCACCCGCTGATCTGCGTTGCCCATCGCCACGCCGAGGCCGGCGTTGCGAATCATTGGCAGATCGTTGACGTCGTCGCCGACCGCCCAGATGTCGGCAGCCGAAATGCCGCAGGCCCCCGCCAGCTGCTGGATTCCAGACCACTTGGTCACGCCAGCAGGCGCGATCTCGCAGAGGTAGCCGCGGTATCGCGGGCTGCGGATCACATGCACGCTCGTGGTCTTGGCAAAGGCTGCCGAAATCGCCGCCTCAAGTTCGAGCATTGCCTCCTTGGGCCCCATGCAGAAGGCAGCGAAGCTGTCTGCCGGCGGCTGCTGGTGGAGCGTTGGCGTCAGGCGGGCGAGCGATCGGTTGCGATCGAGGTAGCTGCGGAGCCCTTCGCTGCCGATTTCAAAGCCGCGGCAATGGAAATCGAAGCCGTCGCTGAAACTGTCGGTGTAGACGACCGCCTCGTGGCCGGCTGCATCAATCAGCCTCAGCACGCCCCCAAGCACGCCGTCGGCGAAAGCCGCACGAAACTGCGTGGTGTGGTGTGTCGGATCTTTGATCAACGCCCCGGCCGTGGTGACCAGCGGCAGCGTCACGCCCAGTCGCTCAGCAACCCAGAGGGAATCGCGGTAGCGGCGACCGGTTGCCAGCACCACCTGGATGCCGGCAGCGATGGCCTCTCCGACCGCGGCAGCGGTGCGGTCGGAGATGTCGTGCTGGGGCGTGGTGAGCGTGCCGTCGATGTCGATCGCGAGGAGCCGCGGAAGAGTGCCTGCCATGGTCGATAGACTACCATCCGCAGGGGGTTGATCGCAGGCTAGGGCGCCGGCGACACCACACCGCCCCTCCCTCGCTGAGACGACCATGTCCGACACCGCCTTTCACCCTGTTGCCCGCGTTGGTGAGATTCCCGTTGGAGGCAGCAAAGTCTGTGAGGTGGCAGGGCGAATCGTGGCGGTTTTCAACGACGGCCAGCGGTATCACGCGATCGACGACCTCTGCCCGCACATGGGGGCCTCACTCGGGAGCGGCCCGATGACCGAAGGCATGGTCACCTGCCCGTGGCATGCCTGGCGGTTTCGCCTTGAGGACGGCAGCTGGTGCGACAATCCGAACCTGAAGGTCGAGGTCTTCGAGGTCCGGGTTTCTGGCGATGTGATCGAAGCCAAGGTGACGCCGCCGCCGGCCTGAGACGGCCTCAGCCGATCGAGGTCGATTCGCCGACAGCCAGCACCCGCGGCTCTGCTGAGGTTCCCTGGCGAATCATCTCGGCCCAGGCCTGAGGGTCCTGCTCAATCGGTGGCCAGGTGCCGTAGTGGCACGGCAGCACCACCTCAGGGGCCAGCAGGCGGGTCGCTTCGACAGCGTCTTCGGGCCCCATCGTAAACACGTCGCCAATCGGCAGAATCGCCGCGTCGAGGCCCCCGCGGCCGATCCGTTCCATGTCGGAAAAGAGCGAGGTGTCGCCGGCCACGTAGAGCCGCACGCCGTCGATGTCGAGCAGGAAGCCGGCCGGGTTGCCGCCGTAGGAGCCGTCGGGGAGCCCCGAGGAGTGGAAGGCGATCTCCATCTTGGAGGTGCCGCCGGGGATCGCCACGCGTCCGCCATGGTTGCAGGGCTGGACATTGCCCACGCCCTGCTTGCCCAGCCACTGCGAGATTTCGAAGTTGCAGACAACCTGGGCCCGGTTCTGCTTGGCGATCGCTGCGGCATCGGCGATGTGATCGAAGTGGGCGTGGGTGATCAGAATCGCGCGACACTCAACATCCGCAGCCTTCATCGACGCGGTCGGGCAGTCGTCGAAGAAGGGATCGACCACGATCCGTCCGGCGGAGGTGTCGATGAGCCAGGTGGAGTGACCGGTCCAGGTGAGCGTGATCGGCATGGCGGTTTTCCTCGGCGAGCGGTGGGTGCGACGCAGGCATCGTTGGCCATTGGCCGACGGTTTTCAAGTCGCGGCCGCCTGCAGGGCAAGGACGTGGAGGGCGAGCAGCCGCATGGCGAGGAGCTGGCCGACGGTGTGTTCGTCGAGTCGCGGCAGGTCGATCGAGAGTCGGCTGGGGAGGGGCGACCCCTCTCCGTCGCCACACCCCGGCGATGGCGATGGCGGTGGCAGGCTGCCCCGCCGCGGCTGGCTCACGGTCAGGAGGCAGCTGTGCTGCAGGGGCGTTGCGAGCCCGCTTTCGGCCTCGGCGTCGCTTGCCCACCAGCGGGCAAGGGCTGTCGTCGCCGGGGCCAACGTTGTGTCGAGCAACAGGCGGCCCGGCTGCGGGGCGGCAGCGACTGCCCACATGGCGGCGGCAAGCAGCAGCGGCGGATTGCTCTCGGGAGAGGCCTCCACAAACCGTCGCAGCATCGCCACACCACCGCCGAGGAATCGCACCACGTCGATCCCTGCGAGCGAGGCGGTGATCAGCAGTGCGGGCGTAAACACATCCCCGCACGGTCCCGCTGCTGCTGTCAGCAGGAGGCTGGGGCAGGCGGCAATGGGACGGCCGAGGGCATCCTCCAGCTGGCCCGCTCGGAGCGGTCTCTCGACGGGAGCTGCTGAGCGTGCCGCGGGGTCACGTGCGACGATGCGGACCACTCCCCAGCGGTCGAGCAGGTCGTTGCCGCGAGCGGCCGCTTGCAGGTCGAGGAGGCCGGCAGTTCGATCGGGATCGGGAGGGCCGACGTCGAAGAACAGCCGGGGACGACCCCCCCGCTCGCCCCGCGAGAGCGCGTTGTGAAACGGATGGCAGCAGGTCTCGAAGAGCCCTTGGATGCCGTGGCCGAGCGGTTCGTCGCAGATCACGACCACGGCATCGACGGCCTCCCGCAGCTCCCGAGCGGTGGCCAAGGCCCGAAAGAGCTCGCTGCTGGTGCGATCTCGCATGTAGTCGTCAAGCAGCTGCTCCGGCCGAAGCCCAGCTGCGGCGTGCTCCCAGGAAAGCTGGCTGAGTCGTGCAAGCGGCTCGCTGGCGGCTGCTGCGAGCGGCCCAAGCAGCAGCGAGATCGGGTCTTCCGGTGGCTTGGGGCGGAGAACGCTCATGCGGGGTCGGTCGGCAAACAGTGGGTGGAGGCGCGGATTCCCTGAGCCACGATTGACGGCGCGGGGCCGCAGGGCAAAACTCCGCCAAGCGAATGACGATACCGTGTCTGCGGGCCGCCAGGCCTGCCCTGCTGAGGAGTTTGACCGTGAACGAACACGATCTGGTGCGGGAACTTGCGGAGAAAAACAACTCCAAGATCGTGATGCTCGTGGCAGACGGCCTCGGCGGGCTTCCCGAGCAGCCGGGCGGACTGACGGAACTGGAGACGGCCACGACCCCCAATCTCGATGCCCTGGCGAAGGCGGGTGTGCTCGGGTCGAGCGTGCCGGTGCTGCCTGGCATCACGCCGGGGTCCGGCCCCGGCCATCTCGGGCTCTTCGGCTACGATCCGCTGACCTTCAAAATCGGCCGTGGGGCCCTCGAGGCCACCGGCATTGGCTTTGAGCTGGGGCCAAATGATGTGGCCGCCCGCGGCAACTTCTGCACGCTCGGGGCCTGACGGCCTGATCACCGATCGGCGGGCTGGCCGCATTCCCTCCGAGGAGAGTTTTCAGGTCGTTGAGAAGCTGCAGAAGCTGTCGATCCCTGGTGTGGAGGTCTTTGTCAAGCCGGTCAAGGAGCATCGCTTCGTGGTGGTCTTCCGCGGTGAAGGGCTCGACGGACGGGTGGCCGACACCGATCCCCAGGCGGTGGGTGTGGCTCCCCTTGCTGCGGAGCCGCTCGATGCTGCGGCGGCCCGCACGGCGGAAGTTGCTGCCGAGTTTGTCCGCCAGGCTCGTGAGATCCTTGCCCCCGAGCCGAAGGCCAACGGGCTGACCCTCCGCGGCTTTGCCAGTCGGCCCGCCCTGCCGAGCTACGAGGAGCTCTACGGCCTGAAAGCCGCGGCGATTGCCGTCTATCCGATGTACAAGGGGCTTGCCCGGCTGGTGGGGATGACGCTCGTCGGTGAGGCGAAGACGCTCGACGAGCAGATCGACGCCCTGGCTGGCTGCTGGAACGACTACGACTTCTTTTTTCTGCACTTCAAATACACCGACTCCACCGGTGAAGACGGCAATTTCGCCGCCAAGGTGGCACGCACGGAAGAACTCGATGCTGCCCTGCCGCGGATCACGGCCCTCAATCCGGATGTGCTGATCGTCACCGGTGACCATTCCACGCCGGCGAAGCTGGGCAGCCACTCCTGGCATCCGGTCCCGACCCTGCTCTCGGCCGACAGCTGCCGTACCGATGCCTGCGAGCGGTTTGGTGAGCGCGACTGCCTCAGTGGGGGGCTGGGGATGTTTCCGGCGAAGCATCTGATGCTGCTGGCGATGGCCCACGCTGGACGGTTCGGGAAGTTTGGTGCCTGAGCAGCCTCGGCTCGAGCCAGATGGTGCGGTCGAGCACATCGCCGTCGTCGGTGGGATCCACCACGAGCTCAAGCCAGCGGGCCTGATCGAGGGTGATGGCAATCTCCAGCGGTGGCTCACCGCCGCGGAGGATGCCGCTCTCAAACACCGTGCGGGCTGTCTGCCGGCTGGCTCCTGCGCGGATGCGGATAATCACGCTTCCCCCCTGCCCTGCGGAGTCGTCGACCGCCACGGCGGCAAGCAGCCCCTCGGCGGCGAACTCCGCAGGCAGCTGGTAGGCCACGCGGGCCGTAGCATGCAGGCCGAGGCCGGTGAACACCGGTCGGCTGCGTGCGGCCAAAGGCTGGCCCGTGAGTGTGGTGCGGGTTGTGATCGGCCATGCGGGGCCAAACTGCGGCGTCTGCTCGGCGTCTGCCGGCACCATCCACGCCACAGGCATCAGGTGCTCTCCCGTGGCCAGCAGGCCCGTCACGGCGTTCTGCGGGCAGCGGATCGATGCATCAGGCTGGTGGATCAACGCCGTGGGCCGCAGCACAAAGTCGCTGGGGCCGTCGAGGCTGGCGGCCTGTGGGTCAGCAGCTGGCTGCAGGCTTTCAACGGCGAGCCTCGAGCCATCCTGGAGGCCGACGATGGCCACGGTGTGCGCTCGCGGCCCGTCGAGGCTGCCCGGGGGGGCGGCTGGAGTCGTGATCGCCTGCACGCGGTGGAGCGGGATGGCGATGCTTTTGGCTGGCTTCAGGGGGACGGAATCGCTTGAGATGGCGATGCGGACAACGGCCGATCCGGCAGCAATCTCGACCGAGTGAGCGCGAAGGATGTCGCCGTTGGTGAGCCGGATGTGGAGCCAGGGCTCAGCCAAGCCGGCAGGTACGGATCCCGACGAGGCTGCCGAGGCCTGCCAGCCCTCGACGGAGGCCAGCGGGAGCCTGACACGGCCGAGCAGCGGACTCTCGACCACGACCTCGTCGACGTTCCAGGCCACGAGGTCGCCCGCAACGATGCTGCCGTCTTTCAGGCGAAGCGATGGCCCAATCACCGCGGCTGGGCAACGGCCCCAGGAAAGCAGGCTGTCGGCGGCAACGTGCATGAGCCCATCAGTCGACCGCCACGTGCTGCCGTCGCTCCTCAGCGAGACCACGGCAACCTGCGGCGAGCTGCCCGACCGCAACTCAAGGCGGCCCGTCCGCGGCGGGAGAGCGTTGTCGGCTGCTGCTGCCCCGCTGGCGTGGATCGCCAGCACAACCGCCAGGCCGACGAGGGCAGCCATCCCGACGGCTGCTGGCCGCAGCATGTCTGGAAAGCGGTCGCGGTGTCGGGCGGGCCTCATGGCGACGTGCCTCGCTTCCAGCCCGGCAGGAGGCCGTTGGCCGTTGTCAGCGAGAGGATGGCGGCCGCGGTGCCATACTCGGGGCACGAGGGGTCGGGCCAAGCGCCGTCGCTCCGCTGGGTGGCGAGCAGGTCTGCGGCAGTCGCGGCATACCACCGAGCCCAGGCGTCTGGGCCCGCCTGCCAGGTTGCGGCGGAACTGGCGAGGATGCCGTAGGCCGCGTAGCCATCGGCAGGATCGGGCGAGATCGGATGCCTGAGCAGCCAGCCGCGGCCGGCAGCAAGCACCTCGACGGCGTCGGGAGAGCTGAGGCCAATCGCAACGAGCGCTGCGGCGGTGCGGGCTGCGGCACTCGGCCCCGCGGCCGCCTGATAGCGAAAACCGCCGTCAGCGTTTTGCAGACGCCGAAGATACCCAACGGCCTGATCGATCGTCTGGTCAGACACAGCCAACCCCGCTGCCGCAGCAGCCTCAAGTGCGACCACCATGGCGGCCGTCACGGAGATGTCGGCGTCGGCTCGTCGCGGCTGGTAGCGCCAGCCGCCTTCGTCGTTTTGCGTCTGTTCGATTAGCCGGCATGCGCGTCGCAGCGTGTCGGTGATCTCGGGGCGGGCGGCTTCACCGGAAAGTTCGGCAAGGGCCTGAACGGCAAACGCATGCCCGTACATCGGACCGTTGGCGGAGGCCTCGTTGCCAGCGATCAAGCCATCACTTCCGGCACGGCCGATGAGAAAACCGATGGCCCGCTCGCTTGCCGCGGCATGTGGGCCCGCGAGGCCGGTGCTTCCCGTTGAGGCCAGCGCCAGAAGCCCATGAGCGGTCACCGCCACACTCCCGCTGAATCGTTGCGAACCCCAGGAGCCGTCGGGCCGCTGCGCCGAGACGAGCCAGACCACGCCCCGCTCGACGGCCGCAGATGCGTCGCCTGCATCGGGGGCCTCTGGCTGTCCGTGGAAAAAGCCATCCATGGCCTTTTCCGACTCAAGCAACGCCCCCAAACGCCGAGGTTTTGGGGGGACGCCGGTCGCCGCATCTTGCGGCGGCAGACGTGTTCCGCCGTCTGCGAGCGGGCTCTGCGAACTGTCGTCGGTGGCGACAGCCGCGATCAGGGTGAGCGACCATGAGACCGCCGCTGCAGCGACCGCGTCGATGGCAGCGTCGCACCGGTCTGTCTGCGAGGCCTGGTTGAGGAGGCGGCGGTAGTAGCCGGGAGTCGCCGCAGGATCTCGCGCCGCAGGCGGTGAACGACGCGGCATCTCCCTGGGGCCGCTGGTTTTGGGAACCCAAACGCTTCCGTTTTGGGGAGCTGCATCGGGGGGAGAGGACACCGCAGCTGCGGAGAGTGCCGCGGCGGGGCTCGCTCTCGACTGGCCGCCCTCAGCTGCCGTGCTGGCCGTCGCGGCCGAGGATGTGACGTCGGCTCCACCGGAGGCGGCTTGTATGGCGGTTGCCACCTGCTCGCTCTCTGTGCTCGTGTCCGCAGCGGCGGTGAGCGGCGATTGGCTGGCGGGCCCTGCGGGCTCGTCGGCAGTTGCCACCGGTTGCGCGAGCACCGCGAGCCGACGACGGGCGACGGCGGCCATGGAGCCTGCTGTGGGGCCGGAGAGTGGTGGCATACCGAGTGTGGCGGTGATGGCAGACAACGCGCGGACCGCACCGCCGAGCTGCTGGCTGGCAACGAAGAGACGGTTGTCGTTGAGGGCGGCGGCCAGGTCTCCACCAGTTAGCAGGAGAAGATCGGCAGCTGGAAGCACCCCTTCGCGAACCAGCAGGCTGTGGTCAGCGGTGATGCCTGCGGCAACGGCTCTCAGGTCGTTGGCAACGCCGCTCCGCCATGATCGGCCCGGCATACCGAGTTCGTCATGGGTGAGCCCGGCCGACTCCGCAGCCGCGTCGACGAGCAGCTGCTCGGCCACCGGCAGGGAGACTGCCGCCTCCGCAAGGCCGGCAGCGGCCTCGGCGGTCTCGACAAGACGGCTCAGCTCCCCCGCAACCTCGTCGCGGCTGGCACCAGCCGCAGCTTTGGCAGCGGCTCGGCCAAGGCCGCTCGCCAGCTGCTTCAGGATGACCGCAGGCCCGCCGGCGTCGCTGGCCAGCCAGCCAGCCTCGTCGGCGTCGCGGGCCAGCCTGCCGGCCTCGTCGGCGGAGGCGGCCGCCACCTGCTGCCAGCCGTTGCGGAGCTGGACGACCCGCCAATACAGGTCAAGCGTGGCTTCGGGCAGCGTGCGGCGCACGGGGGGCTCGCCGATGGTGGCTGGATCGCCGACAGCTGGCCGATGGTGGCTCTTTGAACTGCTTGGCAATCGCATCGTGCCAGCCTGCAGGGCCCTCCACGAGCAGCCAGGCCAGGCCGGCCCAGCCAACACCGGCCACCAGCAGGCTGATGGCTGCCGCCCGCACCTCCGGCTGCTGCCGAAGCCAGCGGCGCAGCGGCAGCGAGCCCAAGGCCTGTGCTGCGTCTGCGAGGGCCGCCTCACGGAGGCTCCGCTGGAGCGATCGTGTTTGAGCAGCAGGGACCACCGCCCGTGGAGGGGCCTTCAGTCCGACTGCTCGCGAGAGCCGTTCGCCGACTTCCGGAAACCCCCGCTCAAGCTGCCGGCAGATGGCCAGTCGCGGCGGACCTGCCCGGTGGCTGCGGAGCAGGCGGCCGGTGAGCCAGCTGCTGCAGGCAGCGACGAGCAGCCCGCCGATGCCGCCCCACGCCGCAGGAATCGTCACCAGCCAGCGGTCGACGCACGCCACGACAACGACCGCTGCGGCAAGCCCGCCGGCAAAGCTGCCAAGCGTTGCGAACCCATGGGCCAGGTCGAGGCTCAGGCTCAGCCGGTCGAGGCGGCGGTTGAGCAACGAGGCGGGAGGCAGATCGCGTGTCATGGTGCATCTCGGGGCTGGGTGCGAACGACCGCGATGGCGGCGTGTCGTGCTGGCAGCAGCCAGCTGACTGCGGCCAGTAGGATCACCATGGCGAGCACCGCGGGATGATTCCAGACGGGTTGCAACCGCCGCTCGGCTGTCCGCTCGGCTGCGAAGACAACCGCCTGGCGGATCTCCCGACGCGTCGCGTCGGCGGACCTGACTGCCATGGTGAGTTCGGCTCCCATCCGCTGTCGCAGCCTCGGCTCGGCGACGAAGCGAATGGCCGACCGCCAGAAGGCATCCACATCATCGCTTGAGCCTGCGATCCGATACCGCCAGGTTTCAAAAAGCAAGGCAACAACGCGGCCGGTGGGGGTGTGGTCCACCAGCATGGCGGGCTGTTTCGCCGCCGCCCTTGCGACCGCTGGCGCGCCGCCGTGCTGAGCAGCAAGGGGGCGATGGCGGTGCCCCGTTGGGCAGCGATGCTCGCGGGCAAGAACACCTGGGCCTGCGTCTGTTGGATCGCCTGCAGGAGCGGAGCCAGCCAGCGAAAGCCATCAGCCGCCGCCGCTGCCCAGACGCGATGCCCACGTGTGGCGGGCTGCGGCAAGGATGACGCCGCCGGTGTGCACGGCAGCAAGACTCCCAGCGGCGATGCGGCCAGGTTGGCGAGATCACTGCGGCCATCCAGGCTCCAGAGAACGCCCAAACCATCTTCCTCGGCGGCTTCCACCAGTGCCAGGGCCACAGCCGCAGGCAGGTCGCGCGGGTCAAAGGAGCCGAGCACAACCACATCGAACGCCGCTGCTGCCTGCCTCGAACGAGGCAGCTGCTCCACGGCAGCGGAATCGAGCAGGATCAGCGTCACCTCAACCCCGGGTGTGCCGCGGAGCAGGCGGCTGAGGTGGCGGATCTCCCAGCGGGCTGAGGCATCGATCAGCAGAACCTGCAGCGGACGCTCGGCGACGCCGCAGACCGCCGGCACGGCGCGGGAAGTCAATGCGGTGGTGCTGTCAGACGATTGGCCGGCATGTCGAGCGAAGCACTGATGCACGCCCGCCTCGGCTGGCTGCCAGGTCAGCTCGGCCCGCCAGAGCCTCCCCTGCCCTGCGGCTGCGTCGGCTCTGAAAGGAGCGTCGACCGTCGGCTCAAGAGCCGCTCGATCGAGCAGCCTGCCGGCTTCGTCAACCAGTTCCACCATCGGCGGCCCGGCCGCTCGACGCGGTTTCCCGCTTTCCGCTTCCCAGGCAATCGCCTCAGCGGTGATTGGCTCTCCGGCCACGGCCACCGCTGGCATCACGAGATCGACCAGCTGCGGCGCTCGGCTGTTGGCTGCCTGTGCGGGCGACTGCGGCTGTTCGCGGTGCAGCCCACCGAGCATCACCACCAGCATGACGACGACCGCAAGCCGCGATGCAGCTGCCTGCCAGGTGGAGGTAGCAGCCAGGATGGCAAGCACCACGACCGCCGCCGTGGCACCAACCACAGCTGGATCAAGCTGCCACGCGACCTGCCAGAGAAAGGCCACCGGTTCGTTCATGCTGGCCCGTTCCCCGTCGCTGCCAGCGTGAGACCCACGCCTCGAGGCCTGCGAAGACCAGGGCGACCAGCAGGCTTATGCCCGCCAGTGGAATACCTGTGGGGCCGGCATCAAGCCTGCCCTGCTGCTGCAGGTTCGCCGCTGATGCGGCTGCCGGCGCAACAGCGTCGAGGAGCCCACCAACAACGTCGAGGAACGACGGCCACGCAGCCAGATCGCTCCACGGGGCAGCTGAGTCGGAGAAGCCGCGCGTCGCCGGCAGGCTCCACGGCAGGCACGACACGGCGATCGTTCCCCGGCCGTATCGGCGAGCCACGAGCAGCGGGCTCGACGAATCGCTGGTTTCCAGCAGCGTCTGCGGTGGCGGCCGTGGCGGAGCCATGCCGATCGAAAGCAGGCTGTCGATCGGCTCAAGCACCGCATGCGTCTGGATGGAAGGCCCAGGGAGCAGAGTCAGGCCGGGGCTGGAGGGAAACCGTGAGCGGATCGATGCCTTGAGGCCGGTGCGGAGGCCGCTGAGCTGCAGGTTTGCGGCCTCAGCGATCCAGGCGGCGAGCGGAGCCGACCCCGCTGCCATGCTCTCGTTGCCAAGGAGAATCACCAGCCCGCCTCCGCGGCTGGTCCACGCCGCAAGCCGCCGCTGCAGGGCCGGGGAAGGGACGACACCATCGGCAACGATCACCACGGCCGTGTCGGGGGGGAGCTGGCCTGAGGCCATGGCAGCAGACGATGTGCGGGCTGCCTGCCAGCTGGCGAGACGCCTGTCAGCAGCCGCTTCTGCCACCGCGTTGATCGCGGCGATCACCGCCTTGGAGGCACGGCCATCCGCGGAGTCGTCGAGCACGAGCACGCGGTGGGCAGCCGATGCCTCCGGCTGCAGGGCGTGCTGCCATGTCGGTCCGGCTGTTGCCACAACCGCCGCGACGAGCAGCAGCGTCTGCACAAGAGGCAGGAGTGCGACGGGCGGTCGCAGCCAGCGAGGCTGGCGACGGGCGGCCTCGAGCAGCAGCGATGTCGTGGCGAGGCCGACGGGCCTCATCGGCGGGCGTTGCCTGCGGGCGATCAGCCACGGCAGCACGGCAGCGGCGAGAAAGCCGAGCATGGCAGGGCTGCTGAAGGCGAGGGTGGCAAGTGCGACAGGCATGGTCACCAGGGGAGCAGCCTCGGGAATCGATCACCAGCCATCGCGTCAGACGTTTCCGGTTTCCAGCAGCCGCTCCACCACGTGATCGGCAGTGATGCCCTCTGCCTCTGCTTCAAAGCTGAGCACAAGGCGATGCCTGAGCACGCCTGCGGCCAGCCTGCGGACGTCGCCCAACTCAGCGGCGGGGCGGCCCTCCATCGCGGCGGCTGCCTTGGCTGCCATCGCGAGGGCCTGGCTTGCGCGAGGTCCGCATCCCCAGCGGACAAGCCGCGGGAGCCAGGCGGGCGCTGCGGCATCGTCTGGCCGGCTCCGCCGCACCAGGTCGACGCAGGCAGCCAGGATGTGCTCAGCGATGGGCACGGCCCGGACGATTCGCATGGCCGCCCGCAGGGCATCGCGGGAGGCCACGGCCGCAATCGGAGGCAGCGGTTCACTGGTGGTGCGACGGACCACCTCCAGCTCCTCTTCACGCGATGGATAGCCGACGTCGATCATCAAGAGAAACCGGTCTCGCTGGCCTTCGGGGAGCGGGTAGGTGCCCTCCTGCTCGATCGGGTTTTGCGTGGCGAGTGTGACAAACGGTGTCGGCAGCAGGTGCCGCTTCCCACCGACGGTGACATGGCCCTCCTGCATCGCTTCGAGCAGGGCCGACTGTGTTTTCGGCGGAGAGCGGTTGATCTCGTCGGCGAGGAGCACCTCGGCAAACAGCGGGCCCGGCAGGAAGCGGGTGTGTCGAGAGCCGTCGGCAGGATTCTCCTCCAAGACGTCGGTGCCGGTGATGTCGGTGGGCATCAGATCTGGGGTGAACTGGATCCGGCCGAAGGAGAGCCCTAGGGCCTCGGCGAGCGACTTGACCATCAGTGTCTTGGCGACGCCCGGCACACCCTCCAGCAGGCAGTGGCCGCCGCAGAGCACACCGAGCAGCAGCCGGTGGAGAGTCTCCTGCTGACCAACGATCTGTGGGGCGACAGCCCGCATGACCTGATCGGCAAGCTGCGCGACCTCGGCGGTTGCTGGCTGGAGTGGTGCGGATGCGGACATGCGAGAAGGAAGCTTGAGGCTCAGGGATGAAATCGATCGGCTGCGGTGATGCCAAACACCTGAATAGACGCGTCGTCGCAGACCACCAGCTGCCCGTCGCTGGCGGCGAGGCTGACGCTGCGAGCGGGGCCGCGGCCCAAGGCGAGCGGCGGTGCGGCAGCTGCGAGTGTAGCTGGAGTGAGGATCAGAACCTGCCCACCCTGGGAAGCCGCTGCTGGCGACGGAGGGCTGTCGGTCGTCGTGGCCTGAGAGGCAACGGGCCAGAAGAGAAGGCCGTCGGCAAGCAGGGGGTCGCCCGCCAGCGGCAGGTCTGGCGTGGGGCGGCTGGCGAGGATGCTGCCGTCGGTGAGCGACAGCGACATGATGCGGCCGTCTTCAAAGGCCACGAGCTCGCTCCCGGTGAGCCCGACCAGCGACAGCCTCGCGGGGGCGAAAAACTGCCAGCGGACCCGGCCCGAGCGGAGACCGAGGGCTGTCAGCTGCCGTCCGTCGGGGCTGCAGAAGACCAGCGTGCCGCAGGCGACCGCGGGAGCCTGCAATGCTGGCCGACCAGCGGCGGCCGTCGGGGCTGGGGCGGAGGCGGCCGGCCCGCGGGCCCACACCAAGCTGCCTGCCTGGTCGACCGCCCACAACGACCCATCGTCGGCCAGCACGATCACCAGGTCTTCGGCCACGGCAACTGCCGGAGCCCGTGGCGAGCTCGCTTGAGGCCAGAGGCCATCCAGTGGCAGCTGCCAGAGCAGCTGCCCGTCAGCGAGGCGAAGCGCCATGAGCTCCGTCTCGGCTCCTCGCACGCAGACAAACGCGAGGGCTTCGCCACGGCCATTGAGGCTGCACACGGGTTCGCCCACCTCGCCTCCGTCTTCGTCGGAGAGCCGAGCCGTCCAGAGCAAACGTCCTTCAGCGGCGTCGCTGATATCAAGGCAGACCAGCACTCGGGCCGCAGGCATGCCCGCCAGCGAAAGCAGCCGGCCAGCCTGCACGCACGGTGCCCATGCCGGCGCGATGGTCCTGTCACCCACAGGGGAAAGAGCCGGTCCGATACGGGGCCTCTGGCTGAGCTGCTCCAGGGCACCGCAGCATCGGCTAGCCGTCGAGCGTGGACGCCGCCCTGGGCGTGCCAGCAGACCAGCGGAGCGGTGCCGTCGGCGGTTGAGGTCAGTCGCGGGCGGACAGCGAAGACCGCGGCGTCGCGGTTGGCAGAGTGGGGAACAGGTCCGCCCCCGCGGGATGCGTCGCTTGGTTGGAACAAGGCCCTGGCCGGCTTTTTCCACGGACCTTGGGGGAGCGGATGCTGCCAACGGAGGGAGAGCGAAACGGGTGGAGGCTCAGCCTCAGGGGGCATTGTGTCGTCTTCGCTGCGTGAGGGCTCGCCGCAGGCCCAGCCGAGAACCCTGGCGTCTGCTGCTGCGGCCTGTCGCCTGCAGGCGTCCTCGATGATGGCGGGGCGATCCATCAGCTGGGCCGTTGTCTCAGCCTGCCGCCAGGCCTCCTCCGCTGCCGAAGGCCAGCCTCGCTCCCAAGCGACATCGCCCGCAGCAAGCAGCGCCTGGCAGGCTGCCACGCCGCTGGGAGCCGTGCGGGCGAGTTCGAGGAGCCGCGGCCTGTCGCGGTGTGCTGCAGCAACCGCCACTTCGCCCTGGACCACGGTTTCCTCGTGGAACTGGCGGCTGAGCGCGGCGGCGAGCTGTCGTCGCAACTGGGTCGTCAGACTGTCGAGCGGCAGGAGTTGGCTCGCAGCTGTGGGGTCGCCGCTGCCTGCTGGAGAGAGCTCGTCTGCAGCGACAAGCCAGGTGCGGTTCGACTGCCGCTGCCGCTCCTCAAGACGGTCAACGAGCTGGCGGGCCCGCGCGATCTCGTCGAGGGAGGCTGCAGCCTTGGTCTCGTCGGCCGCATGCCTGGCCGCTGCCCGCAGGCCCGCCGGGAGCCTGCCAAGCGATGGGAGAACGGCCGCCCCCGAGGGCGACTGCTCACCAAAGGCCGCAGCCCCGCTGGTGGCCAGGCCCGCCACCAGCACCGCCAGGCGGCCCCAGCGTGCTCTTCCCTGAGGCCGTCGATCATCACGAGAGCGCACCAGCCGAGCCGCCGTGGCGGGGCTGCTTCCCGAGCGGAAGAGGGCTGTGTCTAAAGGCATCACGTGATGGAGTATAAATCGTTTGGCCGGGAAGCCGGCCGACCGCATCCTGTTCCTGGACGACCCATGGCCCGCACGCACGACGACGATCTGTTTCAGAGCTCGACGATGACCTTCGGCGAGCACCTCGAGGAGCTGCGGGCCTGCCTGATCCGGGCCTCGATCGGCCTGCTCTTTGGCGTGGTGATCGGGTTTTTTATCGGCCGCGATGTGGTCCATCTGATCGAGCAGCCGCTGCGGAGGGCCCTTGGCGACTACTACATCAATCAGTCGGAGAAGGTGGTCGAGGAGTGGGAGCCGCGGACGCCGGGAGCGGCTGGGATTCCCTACACCAAGGAGGAAATGACCGACGCGATCACCAGGCTCGGCCTGTCGTTTGAGGTGCGAGAGATTCACACAAGCAGGCTAGGACTGTCGCCGGACGAGGTGCACAGTGAGGACGGCCGGTTTCCCCTGGGCGAGCTTGTGCCAGTGGTGCTCTGGCAGCCCCTCGCCCGTGACGCGCGGGTCAACATCACGACGCTCAGCGCCCAAGAAGCCTTTGGCATCTACGTCAAAGCCGCGCTGGTGGTGGGGATCGTGCTGTCGAGCCCCTGGATCTTCTATCAGCTGTGGAACTTTGTGGCGGCTGGCCTCTACCCGCATGAGAAGCGGTATGTGCACGTCTTCCTGCCGGCGAGCACAGGCCTCTTTTTCGCCGGCGTCGCCCTCGCGTTTTTCTTTGTTTTCGACTTCGTGTTGGCCTACCTGCTGGCCTTTAACGAGTGGCTTGGGCTCGATCCAGATCCCCGCATTACCGAATGGCTGAGCTTCGTGCTCCTGCTCCCGATCGGGTTCGGGCTCGGCTTTCAGCTGCCGCTGGTGATGCTCTTCTTGGAGCGGATCGGCATTCTCGAGGCGTCGGCGTATGCCGCCCAGTGGCGGACGGCGGTTGTCGCCATCTTCATCGTGGCGGCGATCCTCACGCCGGCCGACCCCTACAGCATGCTCTTCCTGGCGGTGCCGTTGTGCGTGCTCTACTTCGGTGGCTTGGGGCTGTGCCTCTGGCTTCCGCGGCCGTCCGAAGCGGCCTGAGGTTCGCTCGGCTCTCAGCTGGCCACGAAGGCGAACCAGTAGAAGATCCAGCCCGTCAGCGAGGTGAGCACCAGATCGGCCGCGGCGAGCCTGCCCATCAGGCGGTGCCGTCGACTGTGGTCGGCCGGCTCGGGCGGCGTGGGGAATCGTCGCAGCGCCTCCCAGACCACCCAGATCCAGAGCACCACGGTCGAGATGGCAAACACCAGGTGCACGCTCAGCACCGTCCACACGCCGCTCGGCCACCACGGGCTGGCGACGGCTCTCGGCTTCCAGCCGCTCACCAGACGCATGTCGACCTCGAAGACGACGATCGCCACCAGCAGGGCCGCAGCGATCACGAGCTGAGCCCGCTTGTGCCAGCGATACCGCTTTCGCCGGGCCAGCTGAACACTCCAGGCCAGCAGAGGGATCACGGCAAACAGGGCGACAAACACCAGGTCGGTGCCCAGCGAAGCCCGTGACCCGAGAAAACCGTTGATGCCCGGCAGGGATGCGGCGGGCGGGGCTGTCGATGCTTGCACGCGGCGGATCCTGACCTGCGGGGACGCGTGCCGGGCCGAAAGGCCGCGAGGCGACCAGCCTCAACCGTCACACACGCTGTCAGTTTGTAGCACCTGCCGATGGCTCGTGGGAGCCGTCGACGTGGTGCTGCGGCATTGCGGCCGGCGGACTGACGACCGTACAACACCCCTGCGGTTCCCCTCCGGCCGAGTGGCGAAACTGGCAGACGCACGGGACTTAAAATCCCGTATTCCGAAAGGAGTGTGCGGGTTCGATCCCCGCCTCGGCCATTCTGGCACCGGTTTGGGCTTGATCTGCGGCAAGGCTCCGCGGTACTCCCCCTGCCCTCGCTTGTTCGTGAGGAGCATCATGCCGCTCGAGACAGTGCCGTCAGACACCATGTCACGCATCACCCCACCGATCATGCCCCCGCCGCTGGACGCCGAACGCCACAGGTCGGTGAACCGTTCGGGGTGTGTCTCTGGGAGGTGTGAGGGGCCGGCGGTCTGGCTCCCTTGGTGCGTGGCTCCCTTGTGGGTCTTTCTGCCGATTGTGGGCAGCCTGCTCGCGGGGGCTGTGCGACGGCCCGCGGTGGCGAGTGGGCCCCCGCAGCCTGTGGCCGACGGTCAGTCCAGCCAGCGAGCTGATGACCGCCGGTCTTGTGCCGATTCCGCCTTTGGTCGACATCGAACCGCAGTGAACGTTTGCGGTGGAGTGGCGGCGGGACCGGTCTGGGGCTAGGTTTGCCTAGAACTCGGCGCGCTGCCGAGTCGACGTCCGCCGGAGATGCCTGACGCATGTCGCTCCGCTCGAAGATTTCCCTGACGACAACGCTGCTGGTGCTGGCAGCGGTGGTGGTGACCACGCTGCTGCAAACGATTGCAGGCCGCCAGGCTGTGCTTGAGCAGGCTCGGGTCGGCGGTGATGAGATTGCCGACCTTCTCTCCCGAGCCACGGGCTTTGCGGAAGACGTGCCCACGTTGGTTGAGGAGGAAATCGCCGAGCAGATGAAGGTGGAGGCCACGCTGGCTGCCCACCTGGTGGCCCTTGGCGAGGAGGCGGGCCTGCCGCCTGAGCGGATTCAGAAGGCCCTTGCCGAGACCGCGGGCCGCTTCGGTTTGGAGATCCTGGCCACCGACGAAGAGGGGTTCGCCTACCTGACAACGGCCGACATCGGCGACTTTCGCTTCAGCAATGATCCCCAGGCCCAGCCGCAGGCACATGTCTTCCACCGGCTCCTTGAGGGCGAGGCGGCGGCGGTCGTGCAGGAAGCGCGGACCCGGGAAATCGACGATCGTGTCTTCAAATACGTCGGAGTGGGCGGGATCGACAAGCCGCGGATCGTGCAGGTGGGGATCGAGGCCTTCTTTCTGGAACGGCTGGAAGAAAACCTGGGCCTGACGAGGCTGGTCTCAGAACTTGCTGGTGGCCAGGTGGAAGAGGTTCAGATTTTCGATGACCAGCTCGTGGCCAAGGTCAGCCGGCGGATCGGCGGTGGAGGTCTGCCTGGCGAACGTGGGGCTGCACTGAGCGATGCCGATGCCGACCTGCTGCAGGAGGCCATTGGCAGCGGCCGTCCCGTAGGCCGCTTCACAGGGCTCGCCTATCGGGTTGCGGCGCCGGTGCGGAGGGTCGATGGCCGTTCGAGCGGTGCCGTGCTGGTCTCGGTCTCCACTGAGGCGAGCCGGGATGTGCTCATCTGGCAGGGGGCGGCGGCCATTGCGTCGGCGATGGTGATTGGCATTCCCGGCGTCTTGGCCTCGCTCTGGCTGGCCCGGTCGATCACGAGCCCGGTGCGACAGGCTGTCGAGGTGGCTGAGTCGATTGCTGCAGGAGACCTGACGCCGAAGACGGTGGCGTCGAACACCCTGGAGATCGACCGTCTTCTCGGAGCCCTCGACACCATGACGCGAGCACTGGGAAGCCTGATGGGCCGGATCAAGGCTGCTGGTGAGCGTCTCTCGAGCGTCGAGGCCGACGCGGCGGAAGCGCTCACGAGGCAGGACCGCAGCGTGCGGAGCTTCAGCGAAAGCGCCGCTGAAGTGTCGGCGGCAGTCAGTCAGATTTCTGCGACCAGCGAGCAGCTGCTGGCCAGCACCAGTCGGGTCACCCAGGTGTCGCGGGAGGCGGCCGGCGTGGCCGATGCCGGCCGTGACGGCCTGCTCTCGATGACTGAATCGATGCAGAAGCTTGACGAGGCAATGAATGCCTTCACCCGCAAGCTTTCCACGATCAGCCAGCGGGCGGCAGGCATCACTTCGGTGGTGACCACGATCGCCAAAGTGGCCGACCAGACCAACCTGCTCTCGGTCAACGCCACCATCGAAGCGGAAAAAGCGGGCGAGAGCGGCCGTGGTTTCCGGATCGTCGCCCAGGAGATCCGGCGACTCGCGGACCAGACCGCCCTGGCCACTAAGGATATTGAGCGGATGGTCCGCGATATGCAGGCAGCCGTGTCGAGCGGCACGATGGAGATGGACCGGTTTCGGGGCGAGGTCGGCCAGCGGATCGGTGAGGTCGCCGATGTAAGCGAGCAGCTGGGCCGTGTGATCGAGCCTGTGCAGACCGTCACGCAGGCGCTCGAGCATGTGCACGAGGGCATGCAGGCCCAGTCGGAGGGTGCCCGGCAGATCCGAGACACAATCGAAAACCTGACCGAGGGCGCCGGGGCGTCATCCGCGTCGATGGCGGTGTTTGCCGGTTCGCTCGATGCCCTGCGGCGGGCGATCCGAGAACTCAACGTGGAGGCGTCGCGGTTCCGCACCGACGGGCATGACGAGGTTTCTGCTGCCGAGCCGGAGACGTTTACGCAAGCGCAACGGTGAGCTGTGCTGCCCCCTTCCACGGAGCCAGTCGTGTGCTCAGCGATAGGTCGCTTGCACGGGTGGTTTGCCAGCCACGGCGCCTGAACGCTCGGGCAGATGCTTGGCCACCATGTCGATCCAGAGGGGAGCCGACTGGCCGGTGTAGCCAGAGTCTTTGAAGACTGCGGTGCCTTCCTGGTCAATCAGCACCACGCTCGGAAATGAGCGAATGCCGTAGGTGTGGCAGACACGTGAGCGGGCAACGCGGACCTCTCGGGAGATGCCGACCTGTGGCATGTCGATCTCCAGCAGCACCACGTTGGCCTCTGCCCAGTCGCGGAAGCTCGCTGCTCTTGAGAACACTCGCCTCCAGCGTCTTGCAGTGTGGGCACCAGTCGCTGCCGGTGAAGATCGTCAGGATCGGCTTGCCCGTGGTGTGCGACTGCTCAAGGGCGGATTCCAGCGAATCGTGCCAGACAAGCTCATCCGCCATGCATGTCGGAGCAAGGCCAGAGGGAGTTGCAAAGACCGAGGTGACGGCCAACAACGCGGCGGTCAGCAGGGTCGTCAGACGGAGTGTGTGGACACAACAAATACGCGACGGCATACATGGGCCTCCCTGCCACAGATCGGTTCTCTGAACAAGATCGGATCCTTGAAGAACCGATCGCGAGCCATCGCAGTCGCGCCCGCGGGAACCAACCTACCGGCCGATCCGGCCCCTGTAAAATTGCCCAGCCTTCCCATCTTCTCAGCTTCCTTGTGGTGCCGCTGAGGGCAGGTCGGGAAGCGGGCAAAAAAAAACGCTGCCCACCGTTTCCGGCGGGCAGCGCTGACGCCTCGAGGATCGAGACTCTCTCGTGTTCTTAGAACTGCCAGATGATGTCGCAGCCACCGTAGAACTGGCTGTTCTTTTCATTCAGCCGACCGTAAGGCATGGTGCCTTCACCGCCATTGCCGCGATCGATCCAGCCCTCGTCGGCTGAGAACCAGTCGTATCGCAGTTCGGGGCGGATGATCACGTTGCTGCCAACCAAGTAGTTGAGACCCCAGGTCATCGCCCACAGGTTACCTGCGTAGCCACCAACTCCCGGCGATCCATCACGCAGACCCGACACGACGCGGTATCCGTTGTTATCACGGAACCACTCGAGTCGCATGCCACCGATCAGTGAGTCGGTGAAGTTGTAGAACAGGTACTGATTCACGCCGTACCAGTACGCTGAACCCGGCTGGTTGCCCTGAGGAGCGTAAAACCCGTCCGGGCCAGCAGCATTCTGCAGGGCCGGATCATTCGCGTACGCAGCGTAACCAAAGTCACTCTGGTACACGTAGGTCAGCTTGTCGGTAAACTCGTTGGTGTACACGACGCTGGTGACGGTACGATTCCCAATGAAATCGTTGCCGCTCAAGGGATCCACACCGCCATTCGCCTCATTGCCACTGGAGTTGGCAAGCGTGAGTGCCTGACTTCCATCAGCGCTTGAGAAGGTGATGGCTCCCAGAAAAGCAGCATTGCTGTTCTGGCCCGTGCCCGGGTTCGCCGGGGTCGGCAGACCGATGTCCCAGTTATCCCAGCCGTTGGTCACACCACCGATGATCGTCAGCTGATCATTCGGCACCCACGTACCCAGCACACCCGTGTGGGTGAAGGGCTCGCCATACTGCATCGTGTAGGCGTGGGTGTAGAAGAAGTTACCGGTCGCCGGCACCACTTCGTAACCGATCAAGGTGTAGAAGTGACCGAACTTGACATTCAACTCCTGGGTACCGACCTCGCCATACAGCTGTGGCATGGCCAAGCCGTAGTAGCGTCCGGAGTTCCAGGCACTGTCGAGCCCACCAGCAACGGTGTACAGAAAGTCTGTGCCGTAGAGCAGGTCAACGCGGCCACCAAGGCTCAGCTCATCTTCCTTCAGCACACGCTCGTTGATGAGGTAGAGCTGATTCATCTGGGCCTGCCAGGCACGATCGTTAAACGTGATCGGGCCGTTCCAGTCAGCACCCCACGCATTCGCACCGATTCCAACGTCAACGAAACCGTAGGTTTCGATGCCTCGTTTTTTCAGGAAGTCGGTCTCGAGGTAGCGAGTCGCCCCCTCCTCGAAAGCCGCTTCCTGCGGAGCGGCTGCTCGCAGCTGATAGACATCTTCGTCGGGCACCCCGGCACGTGGCATCAGAGTGACGGGCGGCACTGCGTCTTCAACAGGTGCCGGCGCTTCAGCCTGCGCGTAGTAGTCGTAGTTGCCGAACTGATCGGCTCCACTGGCGGGTGCGGCGGCCACAAGGCCTGCGGCGACCCACGCTGGCAGCGTAAACTTCATGAACTTCATGGTATGGCGAGCTCCCAATCCGTAGGTAAAAACCGAGGATGCTTCCTGTGCATCCTCCCGAGACGTCGCGTCGGGAACTGCTGCTGTCGCCTGTCCTCCCGCCAAGGGCAGACCGGACAAACCGCACACTCCGGACACACGGAGAATCTCGGCGAATCCGTTGCCGTCGGTACGAAATGTTTTTTCCTGCCCGCAAAGTCGTCGCGACCACCACGACCGGAGCGGGTGCAGCGGTTTCCGACGGGGAGATAGGAAAGCTGCGGGCGTGGTGACGGCTGGAAGGAGCGGCAGCTCACGCAGGGCTGTCAGCAAAACTGCCAGCCAGCAGGGCGTCGAGATACCGCTGCGGCTCAAAAACGGCCAGGTCGTCGGCCTTCTCGCCGAGCCCCACAAACTTCACCGGAAGCTTGAAGGTCTCGGTGACAGGAACCACGACCCCGCCCCGAGCCGAGCCGTCGAGCTTTGCCAGTACGATGCCGGTGCAGCCGGCCGCTTCCGAGAAGCCTTTGGCCTGCGAGAGCGCGTTTTGGCCCGCTGTGGCGTCGATCACCAGGAGCACCTCGTGCGGGGCTTCCGGGATCAGCTTGGCGATCACTCGGCGGATCTTGCCGAGCTCCTGCATCAGATTCGACTGGGTCTGGAGCCTGCCGGCAGTGTCGATGATGCAGATGTCGAAGCTGCCCTCGATCGCCCGGGCCACAGCCCGATGGGCCACGCTGGCCGGATCAGCACCCTGATCGGAACGCACGATCTCCGCTCCGATCCGGGAGGCCCACATCGAGAGCTGCTCCACGGCAGCGGCCCGGAACGTGTCGCCAGCCCCCAGCACGACACGACGGCCCTCCTTGACGAAACGATTGGCGAGCTTGGCGATGGAGGTGGTCTTCCCAGAGCCATTGACGCCCGTCACCAGAATCACCGTCGGCCCGCTGTCGGCTGCGGCGAGCGGGGCGTCGGTCTGATGGAGACGTTCGGCAAGCGTCGTGCGGATCGAATCGAGCACGCTCTCTGGGTCGACGACACGAGCCCGCTGCTTGGCGTAGACATCTTTGACGATCGCTTCGGCTGCCGTGGGGCCCATGTCGGTCCGCACCAGCGCCCGCCGCAGATCGGAGAGAAACGATTCGTCGACGAGCCGGCCTTCCTGCTTAAACAGGTCGCGGACGTCGGTGTTGAGCACCTGAACCGTTTTCTTGAGCCCCGCGCGAAAACGATCGAGCAGCCCGCCTTCGCTGCCGGAAGACGCCTCTGCAGGCTTGGGAGCGTCGGCAGCCGGGGTTGTGTCTGGCTTCTCAGAACCACGGAAGCGAAACAAAGCCATCGTTCAGGTCCTCTCGGCTGGGGGAGCGGCAGCAGCGGATGCGGGGCCGGTGGAGCCGGTGCGGTCGGCAATCAGTTTTGCCAGAATGCCTGCGACGAATCGTGGTGACGACTCCGCGCCATACCGTTTGGCCAGTTCCACGGCCTCGTCTGCGGCGACGGCGGGTGGCACGTCGGTGTGCAGAATCTCAAAAGTTGCCATCCGCAGCAGGCTGCGATCGACGACCGTCATCCGCGAAAGCCGCCAGTTTTCAGCCCTTCCTTCGATGGCCGCATCGACAGTTTCGAGGTGCTGCCGGACTCCGTCGACGAGGCTCTCGCAAAACTCGATCAGCGGGGCTGCCCGCAGCCGGCCCGCGATGAACCGCGCGAGAAACATTTCGTCGACCGGCGTCACGAGATCGAGCTGGTAGAGCGCTTGAAGGGCCACCTCGCGGGCACGCCGTCGGGAAGGAATCGCAGCTGTCATGCACTGGGGCTCAGGGGAAAGGAGACGGGGCACGAGGGACGCAGAGGCTACGGTTGGCAGATGCTCTCAGACGGCCGGGCGGACGCTGTCCGATCCTGCGTCTGCCGGCACAAGGTTTGGCAGCAGGCGAAGCATGGCGAGGGTTGCCTCGGCAGCTTCAACCCCCTTATTGCCGTGAGTCCCGCCGGCGCGGGCAGCCGCCTGCTCAGGGGTTTCACAGGTGAGCACGCCAAAGGTGATCGGAATCCCCCACTGCCGGGCGGCCTGCTCGATCCCGGTGGCCACAGCGGTGGCGAGGTGGCGGTCGTGAGTGGTTTCTCCCTTGATGATCGCACCAAGACAGATCACCGCCGCATAACGGCCTGTGGCTGCCAGGCGATCAGCAGCGAGCGGAAGTTCAAAACTCCCCGGCACCCAGGCCACATCGATCGCGTCTGCAGCGATGGCGGCACGTCGGAGCGTCAAGACCGCAGCCGTCAGGAGCTGCCGCGTGACGGGCTCGTTGAAGCGGGAGACGACGAGGCCAACGCGGGTGGACGCGGCGAGGGGGGCTTCCTCGAACGTTTGGCATTCCAGCGGGCCCACGTCGTCGGTGTGGTTTTCAGGGACCTTCTGATACGTCATGCCGGCATTCCTACGACTTGAGGCTGGCGAGAAACTGCGCGTTGGACTGGGTTTTCGCCAGGCGGTTGACCAGCAGTTCCATCGCGTCTGCGGGATTCATCTCGCCGAGGACCCGTCGCAGCACGCAGATCCGTCGATACTCATCCGGGTCGAGCAGCATCTCCTCGCGGCGGGTTCCAGAGCGGTTGATGTCGATCGCAGGCCAGATCCGCTTGTCGACGAGCCGCCGGTCGAGCACGATCTCGAGATTGCCCGTGCCCTTAAACTCCTCGAAGATCACCTCGTCCATGCGGCTGCCGGTGTCGACGAGGGCTGTGGCCAAGATCGTCAGTGAGCCCCCCTCCTCCACCTTGCGGGCGCTGCCAAAAAATCGCTTGGGCCGCTGGAGGGCCCCTGCGTCGACGCCGCCGGAGAGAATCTTTCCAGAACTGGGCACCTCGGAGTTCCAGGCCCGCGCCAGCCGCGTGATCGAGTCGAGGAAGATCACCACGTCGCGGCCATATTCCACAAGCCGCTTCGCCTTCTCGATCACCATCTCCGAGACCTGGATATGCCGGGCCGCATTCTCGTCGAAGGTGGAGCTGATCACCTCGCATGAGGGCCCCTTCACCTGCCGCTCCATGTCGGTGACTTCCTCTGGCCGTTCGTCGATCAGGAGCATGATGACGTAGGCTTCGGGGTAGTTGGCGAGCACCGCCTTCGCCAGCTTTTGCAGGAGGATTGTTTTGCCTGCCCGCGGCGGGCTCACAATCAGGCCTCGCTGACCGAAGCCGATCGGCACGATCAGGTCGACGACGCGGGTGGAGAGCTCGTCGGCCGTGGTCTCCATCGTGATCTGGCGATCCGGGTGGAGCGGCGTGAGGTCATCGAAGAAAACGCGACTCGACAGCTTCGCAGGGTCGTCACCGTTGATTGCCTCGACGCGGAGCAGGGCAAAGTAGCGTTCGCTCTCTTTGGGTGGCCGGATCTGTCCAGCCACGCTCGTGCCATTCCGCAGGCCGAAGCGACGGATCTGGCTTGGAGAGACATAGATGTCGTCTGGGCAGGAGAGGTAGTGGTAGTCGGGGCTGCGGAGAAAGCCGAAGCCATCGGGAAGGATCTCCAGCGTGCCTTCGCCAAACATCAGCCCGTTGAGCTTGACCCGCTCTTTCAAGATCCGAAACACCAGCTCGTGCTTCTTGACGCCAGTGACGTCGCCACCGCATTCCTTGCGAGCGAGTTCGATCAGTTCTGGCATCGACATCCGCTGCAGCGACGAGATGTAGGTGTCGCCTCGCTTGAGGGCTTCGTAGCGATCGCGCGGCTCAAGGCCGTCGTTTTTCACCTCTTCGGCGATTTCTTCAGCGATGGAAAGAGGCTCCCGTTCGTCCACAAGCGGCTGCTGTGGCAACGGGTCAGAGTCAGGACGTGTCATGAGGGGTGCCCGGGACAGGTGGGAGGCACGACGCGACAGCGGTCACGGTGACCGCCCAGGAAATGATCAGGGAAGAGAAGGCGGGGTGGGCAGGGAGGCGTGTGGCAGACCGCATCGAAGCCGCACCGCTGGGCAGACATGCTCTTCACGAGCGGGATCCCCCAAGAGCCAACCATTCGGCCGGCCGTCAGTGTGGCAGGCCGGTGCGAAAGCTTCGCCAGATACGGTCGACCTGCTCGTGAGTATAGGAGATCGCCGAAGAGGTATCCACGGTGGCGATTCTGGCGGGGCTCACCGCCGACCGCAGGCCACCGGCAGGCATCCGCCGCATCCAGGCAGCGTCTCGCCAGGCGATCGAATCGGCGGGCCAGCCCCGCTGCACGAGCCGTTGTCGCCGGACCTGATCGTCACAGACCACCTCAATGACGCGGTCGCAGCGGTCTGCCCAGCCCGTCTGCACCAGCAGCGGCACATCGAGGATGACCACCAGCTCGTCGATGGCGTTGCCAGCTGCTGTGCGGTGTTTGGCGATTGAGGCTTCGATCTGCCCACGCACAACGGGATGCACGATCGCTTCGAGGGCTGCAAGGGCTGCCGCGTGGCGTGCGTCGGGCCCAAAGACTGCAGAGGCAAGCGTGGGGCGATCGACTCGACCGGCGTCGTTGAGAAACCCACGGCCAAAGTGGTCGGCAATCGCTTCGCGGACCGGCTGAGTTTGCAGCGCGTCGTGAGCCAGCCGATCGGCATCGATCACGGCGGCGCCGTGCTCACCCAGCCGTGAGGCCACCGTGCTCTTGCCGGCGGCAATCCGGCCGGCCAGGCCAACCAGGATCACGAGCCGCCCCCCTTGTCGCAGGCGTCCCAGTTCTCGCCGTCGTGGACCGACACCTCCAGCGGCACTGAGAGCTGCATCGCGGAGAGCATGGCCCGCTCCACGAGGCTGCGGATCTCGGCAACCTCGTCGCCAGGGCATTCCAGCACCAGCTCGTCATGGATCTGAAGCACCATGCGGCCAGCATGATGCCGGGAGGTGAGCTCGCGATTGACCGCGAGCATCGCCAGCTTGATCAGATCGGCCGCTGAGCCCTGGACAACGGTGTTGATCGCGGTCCGCTCAGGAAGCGTGAGCGCGAAGCCGCCTGAGGCCTTGCGACGGGCTTCCCGCGGCCGCACGCCCTCGATCGTCCGCCGGCGGCCCAGGAGGGTGGTCACACCGCCATCGCGGCGGCAGTCGTCGAGGACGGTGTCGATGAAGGATGCCGCGCCCGCGAATGTCCGGAAGTAGGTTTCGATAAAGGCAGAGGCTTCCAGTTGCGTAATCGAGAGGGCCTTGGCCAGCCCGAAGCCACTCTGGCCGTAGAGAATGCCAAAGTTGACCGCTTTGGCAGCCCGCCGCATCTCAGCCGTGATCGCGTCCGCAGGCTCGCTGAAGACTGCCATGGCGGTTCGCGTGTGGATGTCGTCGCCTGCTTCAAATGCCGATCGCATCGCAGCATCGCCCGAGAGGTGGGCGAGCACTCGCAGCTCGATCTGCGAGTAGTCGGCGGCCACAAACCGCCAGCCTGATTCGCATGGCAGAAACGCTGCCCGGATTTCCCGGCCTTCGCGGGTGCGGACGGGGATGTTTTGCAGGTTGGGATTGCTGGAGGAGAGCCGGCCTGTGGCCGTGACCGTCTGGTTGAAGGATGCGTGGATGCGACTGGTGGAGGGATCGACAAGCTGCGGAAGCGAGTCGACGTAGGTGCTTTTGAGCTTGGAAAACTGGCGGTGCTCCAGCAGCTTCCGCGGGAGCGGGTGTCGATCGGCCAGCTCTTCGAGGACCTCTGCATCGGTGCTCGGGCCGGTCTTCGTCCGCTTGATCACTGGCAGGCCGAGCTCGTCAAAGAGCACCTGCCGCACCTGCACCGGCGAACTGATCAGGAAAGGATGGCCGGCGAGCTGCGTGATCTCATCTTCGAGGCCTGCGAGTCTGGCCGCGTAGGTCTGGGAGAGCCGCGCAAGGGTAGGCGTGTCGACGCGAACGCCGCGGAGTTCCATGTCGGCCAGCACGGCGACCAGCGGCATCTCTACGCTGGTGAAGAGCTCGCTGAGGCCCGCAGCCTCCAGGGCCTCACGCATTGGGACCTGCCACGGCCAGCACGGCCGTCGCCACAGCGGCGGCTTCTTCCGGCGTGCTGGTGGCATCGGCTGCGCGGAAGCCCTGCTGGGGCTGGAACGTGATGCCTCTGGGCGATGTCGGCAAGGCTGTAGCTGCGCTGGCCCGCGTCGAGGAGGTAGGCAGCCACGAGCGTGTCAAAACAGGGCTCTGCACACCGGAGGCCGAACCCACTGCCCACCACCAGCTGCCGCTTGAGGTCATGGGCATGCACGGTGACGGAGGGATCGGCCAGGCAGCGGCGAAGGGCATCGATTTCCGGCCCCGGTGTGGTGAAGCGATCCGCAGGGAGCCAGACAACTCAGGGGAGACTCAGGGCCTCCAGGGGCGACGCAGACCAGGCCGCTCGCTGCGCCCACGGGGCGGGCATCGGCGGCAACCGCGGCCACCGCGATGCGACCTGTGGCCATGGCTGCCTCCACCAGTGTCGCCACGTCCGCTCCGGTCGCTGGCTGCTGCGGAGGTTCCAGCGGAAACAGCGGAGAACCCTCCGGGGGCCGCTGGGGGGCTGCAGCACTCGCCGTGCCTGGGGCTGCGGCCAGCTTTCGCTCGGCTTCGGCGACGAGGCTCTTGAAGCCCATCTCTTTGAGAAAGGCCACAACGTCGTCGACCGGAGGGGCGGCCACGCGGCCATCCTCCCAGGGAATCTCGCAGGGCATATCGAGATGCAGGCGGACGAGCTCGCGACTGGCCCGGGCAGTGTCGGCATACTCCTGCAGGTTGTGCGATCGCTTCTTGCCAGCGACCTTGGCGGCGTTGGCGAGCACCTCGTCGAGCGTGCCGTACTGCTGCAAGAGTTGGGAGGCAATCTTCGGCCCGATCAGCGGCACGCCCGGCACATTGTCGACGCTGTCGCCGACGAGCGAGAGAAAGTCGACAACCTGCTCGGGAGCGATCCCCCACTCGGCCAGCAGATCGTCGCTGCCAAACTCCTTGCCGTTGCGGAGGTTGTAGAGCTGCACCTGGTCGCTGAGGAGCTGGCGGGCGTCTTTGTCGCTCGTGGCGAGGATGCAGCGGCCGCCGGCTGCCGCCGTGCGAGTGGCAAGGGTGGCGAGCACGTCGTCGGCCTCGAAGCCGGCCTGTTCCAGCAGAGGCACTCGCATCACCTGCACCAGCCGCCGCACAAGCGGGATCTGCGGCACGAGATCGGCGGGCATCTCGCTGCGGGTCGCCTTGTAGGCCTCGAAGGCCTCATGCCGAAAGGTCGGCCCAGCGGCATCCATCCCGCAGAAGAGGTAGTCGGGCTTGCGGCTGGTGATGATGTCGATGAGGTCGCGGGCAAAGCCATAGACCGCCGACACCGGCTCACCCTGTGGCGAGGTCATCTCGGGAAGTGCGTGAAAGAGCTGGTAGATCCGCGACAGCGTATCGACCACCCACACAGTGCGTCCGGTGAGATCAGGGGTGGTTGTCATGCCGTGCGTTGCCTAGGCCGCGGCGAAGAGTCAGTCACCGCTGGGCGGCTCGTATTCAAAGTCTTTCCATTTCATGGCCCGCCGGAAGGGCTCGATCCGCAGCACCACCTCGCCGTTTTGAAAGAGCCTGACGGTGCCGTTGGTTTCACTGACGGTGACGGCAACGCTCTTGGTGCGGCGAGTGATCGCCGCGGCGGCCCAGTGACGCGCTCCGAGGCCCTTGGCCACCGAAACGCTCTCGGCCGACGCATCAATGTAGCGGGCCGCTGCCTCCACGGTGCCGTCCGCGTTGACGATGAAGGCGCCGTCGAGCTGGGCAATCTCCTTGATGCCCTCGCGGACGCGAGAATCGGTCAGCTTCCGCTCGACACGGTTGTAGCCTCGCACGGGATCAAATCCCGTGGCATGGCTCGACTGCATCACATGCCGACTGTCGCCCACGACAAACAGCGTGCCGACCGGCTTGCCCTCGCGGCCCTCGCGGCCGATCTCCACCGCGATGTCGACAACGAGCTTGAGGGTTTCCAGCGGGACTTTCGTTTCCAGGTTGCGAAGGTCTCGGCTGGTCAGCTGACCGAGGTGTTCTTCCAGTCGCAACACACTCAGCGAGTCGAGCGACCCGGCTTCGAAGCCGCTGTAGAGGGCGACCACATTAGCCTCTGGGGCGATCAACTCCGCGGCCACGCACTCCAGCAGCGCCTGGGTGAGCCGCTCCTGCACCGGCATGCCGGCTACGTCCAGCAACACCGACTGCAGGCCCGCAGAAGCGACACCATCAAGGTCGTCTTGATCGTCGGCCGCCACCAGCACTGGAATCCCTTTGGTTGCCTGCCGCAGCTGTTCCCAGTCGAGCTTGCGGTCGATCAGCAGCAGCACAGCATCTGCCGCGGTCTGTTCGTAGAGACGAACGCCCGCGGCAAGAAAATGCTCGAGATGTCGCTTCAGGCTGTGAGCCATCATGGTCCGCTTCCACCGGACGTCGGCCGGTGCGGATCGTCTGGACAGCCCTACAACCCAAGCCCCGGACGGCGTGAGGGAAGCGTATGCCGACGCAGGGCGGGCATCAAGGGAGCATGCAGCCACCGCCGGCCGGGTTTCCCGTGGCTCACCGGACGAGCACGGGCTCAAACAGGTCGACATCCTCCGCCAGCATCAGCGTCGCGGTTGGGAATCGCCTTCATCGGTCCGTGGAAGGCGGCAATGCTGCCCTCGTGGACCGTTCCCCAGACCCGCTCCTGATAGACCGTCAGGGCATGCAGGGCGTGGCCCATGGGGCCGATCTTCCATTCCCGGTTAGGGTCGCTGGCCAGCGCCCGGGCCAGGAACGAGGTGGCCTGCACGATGCGCGGGTGGTAGAGCATCGGCTGATCGACCGAGGCGACAAGCCACTCCAGGATGTGACCGGTCGTCTGCACCTTGCGATCGATGTCATCGGCCCGGTCGGCGGGATATTTAAACCACTCGGTGCTAAAGGATCCATCGGGATTCTGCAGCTTCGAGAGGGCAAAGACCTGATATTCCCGAACAAACTTGTCGGCCCGTGCAAAGGCACCGTTGAGCGAGCCCGTCGCCTCACGTCGCCGCTGGCAGGCGTAGGAGAGGGCAAAGAGCCGGTGCGTGCCGCCGCAGGCAGCCGTGCGAACCGGCTGGGCCAGCTCTTCGTCGACGAGCCGCTCAAGGGTCCAGGTGTCGCCTTCCCTGCTCGTCCACATCTCGTCGGTCTGCAGGTAGTGCGACAGCGCGATCAGGCTGAAAGTCAGCTCCACGCCCGAGCGGCAGCAGAGTTTCTCCTGCTCGACGAGGTCAGCCACGGTGTAGTCGCGGCCCTGGAGCTTCAGCGGCGACTCTTTGGCCACCCGGCACTGGGCCAGAATAGCGAGGTATTGGGCAAGGTGGCCCTGGACGCCGTAGCCGATCAGGCCCGTCGGCAGGTCGCCCGCTGGCACCAGCATCACCTGCCCGCGGCAGCGGCCGCCCATGTTCATCCAGCCGATCGAGTTGACCAGGGTTCCAGAGTGTCCGACCCGCAGCTGCGATGGAATGCCGAAAGCGATAAAGCCGTGCATCACCTCCCAGGGGGTGTTGTCGACGGTGCTCAGCGGACGCTTCTTGTAGCGGTCGAGCGTCCGCTCGACCTGTCGCTGGAGAAGGGCAAACTCCCGTGTTTTCGGCGGTGGGGCGGCCGACGGCGGCTGCAGCGGCTTGCGCGGCCGGCTGGCGGCACTGGACGGCTCCTCGCTCTCGCTGCCATTGTCGGCACGGTCGGTGGCCACAATCCGAGGGGCCGAAGGAGCTGCTGAGATGGGCGGCGACTGCGACTCTGTGGAAGCTTCGGCGTCGGCAGTGCCGTCGCTCGCCATGTCGTCATTTGCAGGCGAACTCTCGCCGCCGATCGTTGCGGAGTCGTCTGAAGCGACGAGCGTGCGAGCAGACCCGGCAACACGTCCAGCCAGCTGCTTCACCTCGTCCCAGCTGGTGCGAGGCCAGACGAGCCCCGCGCCTGCCGCACGCAGCTGTTCGTCGGCGTCGCCAGCGGTGTCGGAGGCTGCCGGCAGGTCGTCTCCGCTGGTTTCCGCAGTCGGAGCAGCGTCGTCCGATGCCCCATCAGCGGCTGCAGAAGGATCGGCTGGAGGCGGATCTGGCTGGGGCGCCGGAATAAAGGTGCGAGGACTCCTCGGCGGCACGGTTTCTTCAGGAGTGCTTGAGCCTCGACTGAAGAGGTTGTCGAACAAGCGGCGTGGACCGGACCTGGCGACTCGGATGCCTTCGCCAGGCGGATCGGTCTCGGGGAGCGTGCTTTGCCCGCGGCTCACTGCTGCGATCACAACCCCCACCAGCAGCAGGGCCAGCGGCTGCGCGAGACGACGGGGAGTTGGAAGCGGCGAAGGGGAGCGTCCGTCTGCGGGGCGAAGAAACATGAGAGACTCAAGTCGGTGCGGGACGGCGGCATGGGAACGGCTTGGACACGCACCGCGAACGGCTTGCTCGGCAGCAGCACGGCCCGTGATGCCTGCGGAAGAATGGCTCCGCAGACTTCCACCACGTATGCCCGGTCTATCGACCAAGAGGGCCTGTGAAACTGTGCCAGCGCCGCCGACGGCCGACTCTCTCGCCAGAGCGCCCCGCACCGATAATCGGCAGAGCTTGCCCGACCGTGATCCTCGGCCGTGCGTCGTGGCGGAGAGTTCAACCGTCTCAGCAGGCCGAGCCCCGAAGAAAGGCCGCGGAAAGCTTTTTCCACGGACAGTTCGCAGACTGTGGAACACGTCTGCCGCCGCAGGATGCGGCGACCGGCGACCCCAAAAACCTCGGCTTTTTGGGGCTTCGCTTGAGTGGAAAAAGGCCATGGATGGCTTTTTCCACGGACAGCTAGAACAGCTGCCGGATCGTTTCAGCCATGGTCGGCTGCGTGTCGCGGGCTTCAGGATCGGCCGCCCACGCTCGCCATGCGTTGACATCGTTGCCCAGGTCGCGGCCGCTCACCTGCCTCAACGAGTCAACCGCGCGATACTGCACCGCCGGATCGGGGTCTTCAAGAGCCCTTGCGAGCACCGCGATGGCAGCGGTGTCGCCCGTCTCGCCGAGGGCCCGAACGGCACGTAGACGGACGTCGATCTCTTCGTCGGTCTCCATGCAGCTGGCAAGCATCGCAATGGCTTCTTTGCCTCGTTTGCCACAGGCATCGCAGGCGGTCATCCGGACCCGCGAGTCGGGGTCGCGGAGTCCGCCCTCACGGATCGCATTGGCGGCGGGGGTGTCAAAGTCTGCGGCGATCTCCAGGATCGAGCACCGCACGCGAGGATCGTGTTCTTCCAGCAGGGTCTGGATCAGCCCCTGCGAAAACTGCACTTCAGCTGTGGTGCCAGCCTCCATGGCTTCCCGAGCTTCTTTTTTCAGGGCCGAGATCCGCTGGTCCGCGGTGTAGCCATACCGGGCAATCTGCTTCTCGGTGGACTCCGCGCTTCCCCAAGGCAGCCAGCCTGCGCAGCCAGTGGTGCTTGCCAGGATCACCACGATGCTGATCGCGTGGAGGGCCCTCGGCGTGATCGGAGTGATCGTGGTGTGCCGAAAAAGATCAGAGGCTGACATCGGACAGTGACCCCGCGCTGCTAGGGTGACGGGAGCAAACCTGCTCCGGCGGTTTTTTCGAGGCCGGACGGTAGCGTCTCCTGGCGGACTCGGCCAGACCAATCCAGAGGCGGCTCGGGGGCATGTCGTAGGAGCAATGCGTGGCATGAGCAAGGCAGGCGTTCCTCGCGAGAAAGCGGCTGCTCAACGCCGCCACGGCCTCCCGCTTCAGGCGGCAGCCGTGCGGCGGAACCGCCCTATTCCGGGCGATGCTGGTGGCCCTTCTGGTCGCTGCTCTTCGGCTGCCGTCGGCAGCGGCTGAGGATCTCACCGGCAGCAGGGTGCAGGTGACGTTCGAGGCCGAAGCCGGCGACAGTGACGCGGGCCGGCAGCGGACATGCGAGGGGCAGGTGCTGGTGGAGGCCCTCGATGGGGGGCTGCTCGTGGAGGAAGACGACGGCCAGTTGCAGCTGATTCCGGCGGCCCGTCGCGGGGAGGTGCAGAGGCTGCCGGAGGAGGCGATGCCGACGCCGGCGGAGGTGGGTCGCAAACTGCTTGCCGACTTGCCCGCTGGGTTTCAGCTGCTCACCACCAGGCACTACTGCATCTGCTTTGACACCTCCCGGGAATACGCCAGCTGGGTGGGAGCGGTGTTTGAGCGGCTCCGCAGCGGCTTTGCCACCTACTTTCGCCGCGATGGCCTGGAACTGACAGCTCCGCCCCGGCCGCTGGTGGTGGTGATCTTCGCCGACCGCCGCCGGTATCTCGAGCATGCGGAACCGACACTTGGCACCGCCTCGTCGAACGTGATCGGCTACTACAACCTGATGAGCAACCGGGTCACAACCTACGACCTCACCGGCAGCGACCTGCTCCGCGGCCGCATGGGGGGGCGGCAGTCGGTTGGCCAGGCGATTGCCTCAAGCCCCGCTGCTGCAGCGCTGGTTGCCACACTGGTGCACGAGGCCACCCACCAACTGGCCTTCAACACCGGTCTTCATCAGCGGCTTGCCCCGATTCCCGTCTGGCTCAGCGAGGGAGTGGCGATGTATTTCGAAACGCCCGACCTGCGGGCCACCAGCGGCTGGCGGGGCATCGGCATGGTCAATCAGCAGCGGCTGGCCCGCTGGCGAGAGTCCCACCGCCGCGAGCTTCTCGCCCGGATTCTGGTCGACGATGAGGTATTTCGAGATCCTGCGACCGCCCTCGATGCCTACGCGGAGGCCTGGGGGCTCGCGTTCTTTCTGCTGAAAACCCGCCGCAAGGAGTCGGCCGACTACCTCGCCAGGCTCGGCCGGCGGGGGCCTGTGAGCGACGATTCTCCCCAGCAGCGGCTGGCCGATTTCGAGGCAGCCTTCGGCGGCGATGTGGAGTCGCTTGAACCGGCCCTCGTGCGGTTCCTTTCCCAGCTGCGGTAGCCGCGGCGAATGGGCAGAGTCTGACGGTCGCACGGGCAGGTGGGGTTTTGTCAACGTCCAGCCTGCCGGCCGCCGATTCAGTCCACGGCGGAGAGCAGGTCCGCGGGGCGTTGGGCAGGCGGTCGAACACGACCGTATGCTCAACGAGGCATTGGGAAGGCGACAAGACTCCAGGGGGTCGGACGATGGCGACAGTGAGCAGATCGGATCAGACGGCCAAGCTGCTGCAGATCGTGCTGATCATCACGGTGGCGCTGTTGTTTGTGCTGGCAGTGCTGTGCTACTTCGTGTTTGCGTCTCGCTCGGATGCGATGGCGCAGCTCGACGATGCCAAGCAGCAGCTCAGCACGGCCCAGCAGGAGCGGACCCAGCAGCAAACCGCGGCCACGGAGCTTAAGAGAATCCTCGGCTTCCCTGAAAACAAGCCGATCGATGAGATCACCACCGAAACCAACGAGGCCTTCGGCAGCGACTACGGAGACTTTCAGGCCGATGCCGGAAACTACACGGCCCTGGCCGCTCGGCTGCTGGACGAACTGCGTCGCAAAGACGACGACTTGCTGAAAGCAAAGACGGATCTGCAGGCCGCCGAGAAGGGTCGTCAGGATGCCGAACAGGCTCGCAACGATGCCAAGACCGCAGCCGACCGCGATCTTCAGGCTCGCGAACAGCAGTTTGCCAGCAACGAGGCCGACTTTAACCAGCGGCGGGCAGCCTTCGAGCAGCAGCAGCAGCAGCTCAGGCAGGCCCAGCAGGCCGCCCAGGATGAGTCGACCGCCTTCAAGGACGTGATGGAAACGCTTGCTCAGGGCGAGAAACTGCTCTCCTCACAGTACCGCGAACGGTATCGAGAAGCTGCTTCAGCCGGCCCGACCGCGCAGGTGCGGCTGCTCTACGACCAGCTCAACGATCAGACCGGTGAGATTACAAAGAAGAATCGACTTGTGGCTGCGCTGGGGGCTGCCAGCCAGGATGTGCAGGATTATCTGCTGAGGTCGCTGCCGCAGGCCGACCGTGTGGATCGCTACGACGGTCGCATCGTGTCGATTGATGAGGTGAATAACACCGTTGAGATTGCCGTGCCGGCCACCGCTGGCCTCCGCCCAGGCCTCGTGTTTCGCGTGTTCTCCGGTGGCGATTTGACCCCGCTCTGGTCAGCAGGCAAGGGAACGGTGGAGGTGGTCTCCTCGCGAGCAGGCCGTGTCGTTGCTCGGATTCGTGATGAGGCGATGCGGAATCCGATCATCGTCGGAGACGGCCTGGCCACGCCCCTCTGGAGCCCAGGCATGCCGATGGACGTGGTGATCGTTGGCCTGGTGCAGTTCGACGACGACAAGCAAGACGATTCCGATGATCTCAAAGCCGTCGTGGAGCGGCTTGGTGGCCGGGTTTCTTCTGATGTGGAAGCCTCCACAACGCTGCTGGTCGATGCAGGGCGGCCCGTATCGCGGGGCGGCGATGATTCCCGCGAGCCCATCTTCCGTCCGCAGGATGAGAAGCGGCGGAACGAGCAGATCGATCAGGCACGGCGGCTGGGCATTCGCACCGTTGGCCTGGATGTGTTCCTCGACTGGCTTGGCATGGACCGCCAGACCATGCAGAGTGGCCAGGCTGTGGATATCCCCGGTCGCCGGTTAAGCCGTGAGGATGCCTCGGCGTCGGTTGCCCCGTGACCGAACGCTCGCACCGCTCGCCGGCGGTTGCTTGCACCTGCCGCTGCTGCCAGCCACAATCCGCCCAGTTGGGAAATCTGGTCGATGGGGCTGCCGCTCGTGGGCTGACGGTGCCATCGACCACCTCTGGGAGTGAGAGCGATGGCATCGATCTGGCGGTTGACGGCGGCCTTGGCGGTTGGAGTGGTGTTCCTTGCTGGCTTTTCAGCGACGTCGCCCCGTGCTGACGCGGCTGAAGCAGAGGAGTTCGTTTCCATCTTCGACGGGACGACACTCGAGGGCTGGGAAGGCAAGAGCGAGTTCTGGTCGGTTGCCGACGGGGCGATCGTTGGCCAGACCACTGCCGAAAACCCCACTGACGGCAACACCTTCATCTTCTGGCGGCAGGGCGAGCTCGACGACTTCGAGCTCCGGCTCTCCTACCGCATCACCGGTGGCAACAGTGGTATTCAGTATCGCAGCCGCGACTTTGGCGACTTCGTCGCTGGCGGCTATCAGGCGGACATCGATTCTGGCACCACCTACTCCGGCATCAACTACGAGGAGCGAGGCCGGGGCATTCTCGTCACCCGTGGAAAGAGGATCGAGATCGCTGCCGACGGCACGAAGACTGAAGGCGAAGCGATCGGAGAGAGCGACACCCTGCAGGCCACCATCAAGCAGGGCGACTGGAACGACTACAGGATCGTCGCAGAGGGGCCGCGGCTGCGGCACTACATCAACGGGCAGTTGATGAGTGAAGTGATTGACCATCAGGAAGCCGCGCGGGCCGAGCAGGGCATCCTCGCCCTGCAGCTGCATGCTGGCCCGCCGATGAAAGTCGAGTTCAAAGACATCCGCCTCAAGCGGCTCTCGCTTGCCGACGGACGCAAGAAAGTAGTTTTCGTGGCGGGCCGCCCCAGCCACGCTCCGGGCGAACACGAGTTTCGGGCGGGCTCGCTGCTGATGGCAAAGTGCCTTGAGGAAAGCTGCCCACAGGTGGTCACCGCCGTCTACGGTGGCGGCTGGCCGACTGATCCAACCGCCTTCGACAACGCCGACGCGATCCACTTCTTCGCTGATGGCGGCGGCGGCCATCCGGTGATCCAGCGAAACCGGCTGACGGAGATCGCGGCCTTGGCGAAGCGGGGGTGGGCATCGCCTGCCTGCACTATGCGGTGGAGGTTCCGCCCGAAAAGGGAGGCGCTGAGTTTCTCGACATGATCGGTGGCTTCTTCGAGACCCACTGGTCGGTCAACCCACACTGGATGCTCGCCTCGACGCAGCTCGCCGACGGCCATCCGATCACCCGGGGCGTGGAGCCCTTTGAGATTCAGGATGAGTGGTATTACCACATGCGATTTCGTGATGGCGATGACCGTGTTGTGCCGATCCTCACCGCTGTCCCTCCCGATGCCACCCGCGAGCGTCCCGACGGCCCCCACAGCAACAACCCAACCGTGCGGGCCAATAAGGGAGCTCGTGAGGTGCTCGCCTGGGCCTACGATCGCCCCGACGGCGGTCGGGGTTTCGGCTGCACCGGCGCCCACTTCCACCGCAACTTCAGCAGCGAGCAGTTTCGCAAACTGATCCTCAACGCCATTGTCTGGACAGCAGGCCTTGACGTGCCCGAGTCGGGGATCGTCTCGCAGATTTCAGACGACGAACTCGCAGCGAACCTCGACCCCAAATAGCCAAACGGTTTCAACACCGTCAACGCATTTTCACCGACGCTTCGCACACCTCAAGGAGATAGGAACATGCCCACGCTCACCGTTGAAGGCATCGGCAGTTTTGAAGTCCCGGCCGGCAAACGGCTCGTCAACGCTCTGGTTGATGAGTGCGGCGTCGACCAGCTTCACGCCTGCGGTGGCCATGCCCGCTGCACCACCTGTCGCGTTGAGTTTGTCGAGGGTGAGCCTGCCAAGATCACCAAGGCAGAGCAGGATGTGCTTGAGGCAAAGGGGCTTGCTGGCACGCCTGGCGTGCGGCTCTCCTGCCAGATCCTCTGCGAAGGAGACATGACGGTGCGGGCGACGAGCCGGCTTGCTGGTTCCGGCCGACAGGATGCGGGAGGCCGCCCTGCGGATCAGCTGCAGCCTGATCCGGCTGAATGGCTCGAGCGGTAAGAACGCTCGGGCCAAGCCCGGGCTGATTCGCCGAGCGCCCGGGGGGGCCGCTCGGGGTGAGCCCGGGCTGATGAGCCGAACGTCCGGGGTCGCTCGGGGTGAGCCCAGGCCGATTCGCCGAGCGTTCGCTTCGCCATCCTGGCTTCGCTCACTCGTGCATTCTCGCTTTCGCCCTCCGGGCTGCGCTCGACTGCAAGGCCGGCTCATTCGGCCCGGGCTCACCCCTCGCTTACGGGTTTAAGGGCGGCCTGTCCGCCGCAGGAGCGGCGGTCAGCGGTCGTCAAAAACCTTGGCTTTTTGACCGGCCGCTCTAGCCTGCGAAGGCCAGGATGGCTTCGCAGGCGTGAAGCGAGTGCGCTCGACTGCAAGGCCGGCTCATTCGGCCCGGGCTCACCCCTCGCTTAAGGTTTGAAGCGAGACGGCCTGTCCGCCGCAGGAGCGGCGGTCAGCGGCCGGGGGGCGCGCAAGCGGGACGGGTCTTCGGGTGCCGCAGGCACCTCGGCTTCGCCGAGGCCGCTTCGCGGCCCGAGGACCCGTCCCGTTCCCTCACCCTTCGCTCATTGACAGAAAAGTGGAGGCTCGGCGGGTCGGCGAACGCTCGAGGAGCATAAAGGCCTATCTTGGCCAGCGACGAGACTTTTGCCGCCTGCCGAGCCGGACCACCCGCGCGCGGTCTCCCTTCCACCCGCGCGCGGTCTCCTGTGCTCATTCTTCGTGCGACGTGGCTCTTTCCAGGAATGCGGCGGTGCGGGCGGCTTCTTCGGCCCAGCGGTGGGAGTGGCGGGGGAGTTCGGCGTGCAGGCCGCCGGTGTAGCCGGCCGACTGCAGGGCACGCAAGAGTGGGGGGAAGTCGATCACACCTGTCCCGAGCGGCAGATGCTCGTGGATGCAGGGCCGCATGTCGTCGAGGTGGACGTTCACGAGCTGCTCGGTGCGGTCGCGGAGCGTGTCGGCCAGCGGCCACTCCCCCATACACTCCATGTGGCCGAGGTCGATTGTCAGGCGGAGCTGCTCGGGGGTGCCTAGGCGGTCTCTCAGCTGATCGAAGCGGGTGAGGCTGTCGATAAACATGCCGGGCTCGGGCTCAAAGCCCAGCGGCATGCTGTGGCTGGCGGCATGGTCGAGCACCGGCTGGAGGCTCTCGGTCAGTCGATCCCAGAGCTCGCGTTCGCCGCCCGCATCGCGGACCACGCCGCTCCAGAGTGAGACGCAGGCAGCTTTGAGGTCTGCGGCGAGGTCGATCGCCCGGCAGAGAAAATCGATCCGCCGTCGGCAATCGTCGGGGCTCGTCGAGAGCAGCGTCGGCTCATGCTTGCGAAGCGGGTCGAGGAGATGGCGGGCACCCGTTTCCACCACGCAGGCCAGCGACCGTTCCTCGAGCACCTGCTGCCAGGCAGCCACCTCGCGAGCAAACCCGACGTCGTACGGGTTGAGCAGGTGACGGTCGGGGGTGATCGCGAGCGAACGGTAGCCGAGGTCGGCAAGGTGGCCTGCCGCAACAAGCGGATCACCGTCGATGCTGTTGGTGCTCCAGCCTGGGAGCATGGCTTTTCCTCGCCGGTGGCTTGGAGCGGCAGACGATCAGGTCGGTGGGATCAGCCGTCGGCCTGCCAGGAACGGAATCAGGAGCATGAAGGAGACAATCGCCCACGACTCGCCGCAGGGGGCCAGCACCAGCGCCGCATCGAGCGTGATGATCGACATGATCGCATTGCCCACTGCCCGCTGCACCAGCACAGGCTGCCGGGAGATGATCCCCATCACACACCGATACACAACCGACGCTGTGAGCACCCCCCACAGCAGCAGCCAGTTGTCGAGACCGGCCCGAGCGAGCCAGAGTGAGCCCCCCTGCCCGACCAGCCAAACCGTGTAGCCCGCTGCAATCGCCAGCCCGCAGACCATCACCGCCGTCGACATCACCAGCCAGCGGCGGCTGCTGAGGGTCGCCTCGTAGCGGGCGAAGAGGGTGATACCCACGACGTAGATACCCATGCCGGCAACGGGCAGCCACTCTGCTGCTTCGTTGGGCCCGCCGGCTGCCGTCATGCCCAGCAGCCAGTTGAGGCTGCGGCAGCTTCCCATCACCAGCGGGCCTGCAGCGGTGGGCTTGGCATGGCGATCGTAGAGGTAGACCGCCGCAGCGAGTGCCGCAGCAACGCCGGCGACTGCCGGATGCCCACTGAGGACCGCAGCGGTGATGCCCGCGGCCACACCACCTGCGGCTGTCAGCCAGCCCACAAATGCGGCCGTTGCCGGAGCGATCTGGCCACGTGGCAAAGGCCGTTCGGGCCGCTCCACAGCGTCGAGTTCCTGATCAAACACATCATTGAGCACCATGCCCGCTGCATACAGCAGCAGCGAGGCTGCGGCGACGGCCCAGAAGGCTGCCGGCGGAGCCGCCACGCTCTCCGGCCGTGCAATCACCAGCCAGCCGGCCAGCACATCGGCAACGGCCGTGGCATGATTCGGCAGCCGCAGCAGCCGGAGCCAGGCGACCACCACGCTGCCGCGTTGCTGTGCCACCGCCGTGCTCATGAACCGACCGTCTCCACGATGCCGAGCAGATACTCGCGGGCGGCGCGGGCGGCCTCATCAGGCCGATCGCGATAGGGATAGAGCTCAACGGTCACCCATAACTCTGGCGTGTGGGCAGCGATCGCGGCAAGCACGCCCGCGAAGTCGATGGCCCCCTCTCCCGGCACCAGATGATGATGCACCCGCGTGGCGGCGATATCCTCCACGTGGTAGTGGCGGGTGTGCTTCACGAGCTGCGGAATCCAGCTCGCGGGGTCGTCTTCCACGCAGTAGGCATGACCGACATCAAAGTTCAGGCCGAGCGACGGATGGTCCACCCGCTCGGCAAACTCAAGAAACTGCTCAAACGTCTCGATCAGCAGGCCAGGCTCTGGCTCGACCAGCAGGGCCACCTCGGTTTCCGCAGCCACCTCCAGCACCGGCATGATCTCTTCGTAGAAGATGTCCGTTGCCTCGGCCCGCGTCTGCCCCGGCTGAATCTCGCCACCCGGCTCCGTCGAGATCGACGACGCTCCCAGGTCTGCGGCAAGCCGCAGGGCCCGCTTGGTGTGCTCGCGGCGAATCGCCCGGTAGTGCGGATCGGGATCGGTCCAGCCCGGATGCCAGTAGGGCTGCCTGGGGTCCGCGACTGCGTTCATCATGAACGCATTGATGTTGGAGATGACGAGGCCGTGCTTCGCCAGGCTCTGGCGAATCGCTTCCTTCTGCACGTCGAGCAGACCCGCCGGCCAGGCATGGGGCACATCGGCGAGCAGTTCGATGCCGGCATAGCCAAGCCCCGCCACCTGAGCGATCGCAGAGTCGACCGTCACGTCGAGGTAGGCGTTGGAACTGAAAGCAAGCCGGCTGGCGAAATCGTCACGATTCAAGGAAAGTCCCCCTCAATACCAAGTGTCTCGGTGCGTTCAGAGTCTACCTTTCCCAGGACTTGCGACCATGCCTCGCGGCTGTTTCCCTGTGGGCCGCTCGGGGTGAGCCCGGGGCCGCCCCTCCGGACGCTCGCTGCGGGCCCTCCAGGCCCTCGCTCGCTCGGAGATCCGCTTCGCTTCGGCCCTCCGGGCGTCGCTCGCTCCTCTACGCCGGAGGGTCAGCCCCGGGCTCACCCCTCGCTTACGGGTTTTAAGGACGGCCTGTCCGCCGCAGGAAGCGGCGGCCTGCGGCCGGTCAGAAACCTTGGCTTTCTGACTGGTCGCGTTAGCCTGCGAAGGCCAGGAAGGCTTCGCAGGCGTGAAGCGAGCCGGCCTGTCCGCCGCAGGAAGCGGCGGCCTGCGGCCGGTCAGAAACCTTGGCTTTCTGACTGGTCGCGTTAGCCTGCGAAGGCCAGGAAGGCTTCGCAGGCGTGAAGCGAGCCGGCCTGTCCGCCGCAGGAAGCGGCGACCTGCGGCCGGTCAGAAACCTTGGCTTTCTGACTGGTCGCGTTAGCCTGCGAAGGTCAAGAAGGCTTCGCAGGCGTGAAGCGAGCCGGCCTGTCCGCCGCAGGAAGCGGCGGCCTGCGGCCGGTCAGGGATTGAACGGGACGGGTCTTCGGGTGCCGGAGGCGGATTGAACGGGACGGGTCTTCGGGTGCCGGAGGCACCTCGGCAAAGCCGAGGCCGCTTTGCGGCCCGAGGACCCGTCCCGCTTGCGCGTGTATCCGCTTTGCGGCCCGAGGACCCATCCCGCTTGCGGGTGTATCTCCCGGGCGTCGCTTGCGCATGGAGGCCTGAGGGTCCCCGGGACGCTGCCGTGAAGCTGCTCTGCTTAGCTTGAGGCGCTGCGGTATCTGTTGATGGCGGCCTGGAAGGTGAGGCGGGAGAGGCCGAGCATGACAGCGGCAGCCACAACGGCGGCGATGATCAGTCGCACGTCGCCGGTGCCGATGGGGAGCGCCAGGCTGCGGGCCGGCACGTTGACCACGAGCAGGATCGGCAGCACGAAGGTGCAAACCATCCGCAGAGGTCCGCCCCACGGCCCCGTGTAGATCTCAGCGGGATAGCGAGAAAAGTTGGTGATGTAGAACCAGAAGTCGTAGAGGCCTTGGTTGCGACCCATCAGGATCGTGGCGGCGGCGAGCATCACGATGAAGCCGTAGAGAATCGCCACACCGCAGGCGAGCATCAACGGGTAGAGCACCCAGGCGGCAGTCGTTGGCGCGGTGTCGAGTCTCGACACACCCCAGGCGACGAGGGCTACGCCCACGAGCCCATTGGCGAAGGCAGAAAACTTGACTCGATGCATCGAGAGCAGAAACTGGGCATCGATCGGCTTCACCAGCGTGGTGTCGAGACCGCCGGTGCGGACCATCTCGGCAAACTCTTCAGCGCTCGGCATGAAAAAGGCCTGCACAATCGCGTTGATGATCAGGCCTGTGCCGAGAAACACGAAGAACGGTGGCTTCGTCCAGCCGCTGCCCGCACCGATTTCCGAGGTGTAGGAAAACACCAGCAGGTAGAAGGCGATGTTCATCGCCATCCAGCCGAGGCTCGTCACGCACTCAAGCACAAAGTTGAGGCGAAACGTCATGTCGCGAATAAGGCTGGCCACGACGAAGGTGCCGAAGATCTGGAAGTAGCGAACCATCGCCTGCTCAGCCTCCAAACGCGCTGTAGCGGCGGGTGCCGCGGAGGAAGGCGATCCGGCAGGCGACCGCGGCGACCACCACCCACACCGCTTCTACCAGCAGCCCGGAGACCAGCTCCTGGCCTTGGATCTTCCCCAGCCAAACCGCACAGGGGAAATACGCCGTGTACTGAAACGGCAGCAGCTGCACGAGATCTCCGAGGCTGTAGCCGGAGCTTGAGAGCGTGATCGAGTCGAGCATGTCTAGGGGAAACATGTGCCCGGAGAGCAGATACTGAGCGAGCATGTAGACAAAGATCAGGCTGGAGACTTCGAGCACCCAGAAGCCGAGCATGCCGAGGGTTGCTTCCAGAAAAAATCCCAGCAGAAACGACATCACGAGCGTGGCCAGGAAGGCCGCGATCGTGGGCACCTCCGGCAGCGGCGGAAAGAACCCTCGACAGAGGAAAAACATCAGCCCGAAGGGAGCCGCCGCGATGGCAAAGTAGACGAGCTTGTGGGCGACGCGGGCTGCCATCAGGAAGCCGACGTAGTCGATCGGCTGCACGAGATACTTCTTCACCGAGCCGTCGCGAACGCTGCGGGCGATGCCACCGGCAAGCCCGGGCATGCTCGAGAACGACCGGGCCATCATCGTCAGCAGGTAGTAGGCGACGAAGTCGTTGCGGGAATAGCCCGCAATCAACTCGGAGCCGGCCGCGGAAAAGACGGCCGTCCAGAGGAAGATCTGTGTCACGATCGGCAGAAACCGAAACAGCGTGCCGACGAAGAAGTCGCCGCGATGCGCCAGCCTGTCTGCCACGTTGATCGAGAGCATCGTGGTCCAGCCGTGCCAGCTCGGCAGCAGCTGCTGCCACGAGAACGTCGCCATGCCGCTCATGCCTGTCCCCCGCTCGCCGTTTCGGCCAAGGCATACTCGTCGCGGCCCGCCCGAAAGAGGTCGGCAATCACATCCTCCAGAGGCACATCCTCGACGGTGACATCGAGCACCGACTCACCGGCGAGAATCCGGGGGAGGGTTTCGGCGATCCGCTCGCGATCGATTCGCAGCCGCACCTGGGGGCCGTCCCGTTCGCAGGGATATCCCCAGCCAGCGATGGTGGTCTCCGACGGCGGCTGCTCGAAGTCGAGGGTCACGATCTTGTGGGTTGTGAAGCGGTCGATAATCTCGGTGAGCGTGCCGTCGTAGAGGATCCGGCCGTGCGTGATCACCACCACCCGCCGGCAGAGGGCAGCCACATCCTTCATGTAGTGGGTTGTCAGCAGGACCGTGGTGCCCCGTTCGGTCTGCACCTTCCGCAGAAAGCCGTGGATCGAGTGCTGGGCCACAACATCAAGGCCGATGGTTGGCTCGTCGAGCAGCAGCACCTCCGGCTCGTGCAACAGCGCCGCGATCAGTTCGAGCTTCATCCTCTCACCGAGCGAGAGCTCCCGCACGGGCTGGTGAATCAGCCGGCCCACGTCGAGCAGTTCGACCAGTTCGTCGCGGGTCTGCTCAAATCGCTGGCGATCGAGGCGGTAGATCACCTGGTGCAGGCGAAAGCTCTCCGCAGCCGGCAGGTCCCACCAGAGCTGGTTTTTCTGGCCCATCACCAGGGCAAAGCGTCGCCGGAAGTCGTCGTGCCGCTGCCAGGGCACATGGCCAAGCACCGTGGCCGCGCCTGTGGTGGGGGTGATGATCCCTGCGAGGAGCTTCAAGAACGTCGTCTTGCCGGCCCCATTGGGCCCCAGGATCGCGACAAACTCGCCGGGCTCCACCGTCAGTGACACGCCCCGCAAGGCCTCGACCGTGCGGCTTTTGCGATGAAAGAGCCCCCGGATGCTGCTCGCCAGGCCTTCTTGCTTGTCGGCCACACGGTAGTGCTTGGCCAGGCCATGCACGTCAATCACTGGCGAAAGGCTGCGGGAGTCGCTGCTGGAGGAGGTCATGGCGAAGCAGTATAGGCCCCAGCGAGCAAACACCAGTATCATCCGTTCGCTTCGTACAGGATCATCATGCACCTCCCATCGTTTCGTATTGGCCTCGGCCACGACACCCACCGGCTGGAGCCGGGAGGGCCACTCATGCTCGGTGGCCTCGCCATCGACCATGACCGCCGCGCCGTTGGCCACAGCGACGCGGACGTGCTCCTGCACGCGATTACCGACGCGATTCTGGGGGCGGCCGCCCTGGGCGACATTGGCGAGCTGTTTCCCGACACCGACCCGGCCAACAAGGGCCGCGATTCGGCTGAAATGCTTGCCACCGCTGCCGCCCGGCTTGCGTCGGCCGGCTGGACGATCGCCAACCTGGATTGCGTGATCTTTGCCCAACGGCCGAAAATCCTGCCGCATCGCGAGCGGATGCGGGAGCGGGTTGCTGCGATCCTCGGCCTGGCTGTCGATCAGGTCGGGCTGAAGGCGAAGACCGGTGAGGCTGTGGGGCCTATTGGCGAGCAGCTGGCGATCGCCGCTGAGTGCGTCGCCCTGATCACGCCGGCTGGCGGTGACAGCCCACCGGCATGAGCCGTGCCCTTGCCACCCAACACAGCCCTTGCCACCCAACACAATGGATTCCAACCTGAGCTTCGGGCCGTCCGATGACGGGCCGCTTGAATGATGTGGAGAGACGAGCGATGAGCACCAACGACGCCACAACACCCCCTGCCGAGGCCGCGGGCCTTCCGGCCATCCAGGTCTACAACACCCTCTCCCGCGAGAAGGAGCCGATGGTCACGGTGCAGCCGGGCCGCGTCGGCATGTATCTCTGCGGGCCGACGGTTTACAAGCCGAGCCACATCGGCCATATGGTCGGCCCGGTGATCTTCGACACCGTCAAGCGGCACCTCTCCTATTCTGGCTGGCAGGTGACCTGGGTGGTCAACATCACCGACGTCGACGACAAGCTGATCGCCGAGAGCAGCCGTCGCGGGATCTCGATGACGGCGCTCGCCGAGGAGATGACCGCGGACTACCTCGAGAATCTTGCGGCACTCGGTGTCACGAGCATCGATGAGATGCCCAAGGCCACCGATCACATCGATACGATCATCAGCTTTATCGAAGGCCTGATCAGCAAGGGCTTTGCCTACGCCAGCGACGGCGACGTCTATTTTGATGTGCAGAAGGATGCCGACTACGGCAAGCTCACCAACCGTTCGGTGGACGCGATGCAGGGCGAGGGAGGTTCGACCGCCGACCGCAAGCGGTCCGCAGCCGACTTTGCCCTCTGGAAGAAGGCCAAGGACGGCGAGCCCAGCTGGGACAGCCCCTGGGGCCCTGGTCGCCCGGGCTGGCACATCGAATGCTCGGCAATGAGCGAAGCCATTCTCGGCAACCACTTCGATATCCATGGCGGTGGGCTCGATCTCGTCTTTCCGCATCACGAAAACGAGATTGCCCAGAGCGAATCGCTGCACGGCTGCCCGATGGCGAGCTACTGGATGCACAACGGCCTGATGCAAGCTTCCGGAGCTTCCGGCAAGGTCGGAGGGCGGCCGCGAGACGCCGATGACGGAGAGGCCGCGAGCGTTGAGGCTCAGACGGCTGCCAAGATTTCCAAGTCGACCGGCGCCGAACCGTTTAAGCAGCTGCTCGCCCGGCATGAGCCCGAGGCGATTCGGATGCTGCTGCTCTCCACGCACTACCGCAGCCCGATCCACTTTGGCGAGGAGCCTCTGGCCGAGAGCGGGCGGGCCCTCGAGGCCTTTCGCAGGCTGTTTGCCCGCAGCGAACGGATCAGCGGGACCTCGTTTTACAACCTCCCCTGCCGCACCCGCCGCGAAGGCGACACGCAAATCGCGGCTGCCGGCGACGAGGCAGCCGCCCTGCGGACGAGGTTCCTGGCTGCCATGGACGACGACTTTAACACCGCCGTCGCAATCGCCTCACTCTTCGACTACGTCCGTGTCGTCAACAAATACATCGATCAGCACCAGCTCGAAGCCACGAAGCCTGAGGCCGAGCTGGCCAGACTGGCGGCCCTGATGCGCACGCTGCGGGAACTGACCGGTGTGCTCGGACTGTTTCTCGAAGCTCCCCAGGCTGACGGCGGTGCCGACGAAGCGCTCGTTGCCGGGCTGATGGAACTCGTGATTGAAATCCGAGCCAACGCCCGCAAGGCGAAAGATTTTGCGACCGCCGACCTCGTGCGTGATCGGCTCGGAAGCCTCAGCATCGTGTTGGAAGACCGGGCAGACGGCACCGGCTGGTCGCGAAAGGCCTGAGGCGGGCAGACGCGACAAGCAGGCGTGTGGGCTATCGCTTGGAAATGGCCCGATAGCGGCGGAATCGCACAAACGCTGCAGCACCCAGGCCGGTGGCCAGCAGGGCCCAGCTGTGAGGCTCCGGCACAGGCGTCGGGGCCGTCACCGCCAGCGACAGCATGTTTTGCGAGAGGCCGCCACCATTGTCGGAGATCAGCAGCAGGCTCTGCAGCCCGCTGTCGAGCGTCGGGCCGTAGGTCATTCCCTCGAAGTTGGACTGGGTGCCAAAGTCGTCTTCCCACAGCAGCGTCTTGCTCAGGGGCGTGAAGCCGCCGGCATCGATGGTGGCAAAGGCCGAGACGTCGGTGGCGGTGCTGGTGTCGACGTACGTAAAGCCGTGAGCGGAACGTGGGCACGAACGCCCCGCCAAGCTCCCGCTCAAGCACCAGAAGCTCGGTGCTGCTCCAGGGCAGGATTTCGACCACTCCGCTCCGCTCTGCGGAGATAAAAGGATTCATCGCCGTGATCGGGTCGGTGCGGTAGCCCCATTGGCCTACGGCGGTCAGACTGCCGTCGAACTGCTGGATCCGCACCCAGCTCCCGGTCGTCGTCGTCGACAAGGGACCGTCGGGCACGAGCGCCTCTTCGTTGGCAGTCCACAGCCCGCCTGCCCCCCAGGCCAGCGATTCCAGGCCCATGTTGCTCTGCACGTTCGACGGCTGATAGATCGCCGGCACGGCCACACTTCCCAGCGTGTTGCCGCTGGTGTCGAACTCCGTGATCGTGGAGCTCACCTCATCTGCAATGAACACGCTGCTCGTCGTCGCCCGGTAGGTGATCCCTTCAGAGTCGCTGCCCATGCCGGCTGCGGCAATGCTGCCCGTCACGCTCGGCGACCCGGTCAGGCGGCCTGTCGCGGTGTCGACAACGGCGGTGATCTCCCAGATCGACGCTGCCCCGTTGTCACCCACGGCGTAGTAGGTCGAACCGCCTACATAGGTAATGCCACTGAGCTCCGCAGCCCCGGTCGCTCCCGACGACACCGCCACGACCCCCTGCCCTGGATCCGTCACCACAGGGGCCGCGCGGCCGGTCTGCCCAAGCCCCAGCAGTGAGATCAAAGCAACGATGAGTGGCGTGGTGAGCGACTGGCGACCCATGCTGAACGTTCTCCGGAAATCCTCGTCGCCCGTGTCTGCAGTGGCGGGCGTCGCGTCATCGAGAATGTGAGCAAATCGTGTGCCGGGCGAGGCTGGTTCTCGCAGGCGACTGGAAAGCTGCGGTTTCGTGAGGATTCCGAGGCATGACGGCGGGCGGCACTGGCGGGGGCTGGCCGGGGGTCACCGATTTGGTGGCACGAAAATGGTGAGACAAGTGGGGTCGCTCGGGGTGAGCCCAGGCCGATGAGCCGAGCGTTCGGGGCCGCTCGGGGTGAGCCCAAGCCGATGAGCCGAGCGTTCGGGGCCGCTCGGGGTGAGCCCAAGCCGATTCGCCGAGCGTTCGGGGTCGCTCGGGGTGAGCCCAAGCCGATTCGCCGAGCGTTCGCTTCGCCATCCTGGCTTCGCTCACTCGTGCATTCTCGCTTTCGCCCTCCGGGCTGCGCTCGACTGCAAGGCCGGCTCATTCGGCCCGGGCTCACCCCTCGCTTAAGGTTTTAAAGGGCGGCCTGTCCGACGCTGCGCGTCGGTCTGCGGCCGGGGCGGCGGCGGAGGGGCTCGTGGGCAGCGGGGGGCGCGGGTGTTGCGCAAGCGGGACGGGTCTGCGGGTGCCGCAGGCTACCTCGGCTGTGCCGAGGCCGCTGTGCGGCCCGAGGACCCGTCCCGTTCAGGCATGCGCAAGCGGGACGGGTCTGCGGGTGCCGCAGGCACCTCGGCTGTGCCGAGGCCGCTGTGCGGCCCGAGGACCCGTCCCGTTCAAATCGCCTTCGCCCGCTGTTTGAGGATGGATCTGTCCGCCGCGGTCTGCGGCCACGGGCAGGCGGGGCCCGGGGAAGCGCGAGCGGGACGTGCGCTGAGGCTTATTGAGAAATCACTGGCAGCTGCTCAGCCTCTGCGGGCTGCTCGGCGATCGGGGCCTCGCCGGCCATCTCGCGGATTTCCTGTGTGATCTTCATCGAGCAGTATTTCGGGCCGCACATGCTGCAGAAGTTCGCGCTTTTGAACGTCTCCTGCGGGAGCGTCTCGTCGTGAAACTGCCTCGCCGTCTCAGGGTCGAGGGAAAGGCGGAACTGCTCGTTCCAGTCGAAGCTAAAACGTGCCCTTGAGAGGGCATCGTCGCGGTCGCGCGAGCCCTTGCGGTGCCGAGCAAGATCAGCGGCATGGGCGGCAATCTTGTAGGCGATCACGCCCTGCCGCACGTCGTCCGCGTCAGGCAGGCCGAGGTGCTCCTTCGGCGTCACGTAGCAGAGCATGGCCGCCCCGCTCCAGCCAGCAAGTGCCGCGCCAATCGCACTGGTGATATGGTCGTAGCCCGGCGCGATGTCGGTCACAAGCGGCCCCAGCACATAGAACGGCGCCTCGTCGCACTCCTGCATCTGACGCTTGACGTTCATGTCGATCTGATCCATCGGCACGTGCCCTGGCCCCTCCACCATCACCTGGCAGCCCTTGGCCCAGGCCCGCCGCGTGAGCTCACCGAGCACGTGCAGCTCAGCAAACTGCGCCTCGTCGCTCGCGTCTGCAATGCAGCCGGGCCGCAGGCCGTCGCCAAGGCTCCAGGTCACATCGTATTCGGCAAAGATGTCGCAGAGGTCCTCAAAGTGCTCGTAGAGTGGGTTTTGCTTGCGGTGTGACATCATCCACTTCGCCACCAGTGAGCCACCCCGGCTGACGATTCCCGTGATACGTTTCGTGGTCAACGAAAGGTGCTCCTGCAGCAGCCCTGCGTGCACCGTCATGTAGTCAACGCCCTGCTGAGCCTGCTTCTCGCACATGTCGAGGAAGTGCTTCGGCGTCATGTCTTCGATGTCGCCACCAAGCTCCTCAAGCATCTGGTAGATCGGCACCGTGCCGATCGGCACGGGCGACGCATCGATAATCGCCCTGCGGATCGTGTCGATGTCCTTGCCGGTCGACAGGTCCATCACCGTGTCGGCACCGTAGTGCACCGCCATGTGTAGCTTTTCAAGCTCCCCGTCAATGTCGCTCGTCACTGCCGAGTTGCCGATGTTGGCATTGATCTTCGTCTTGGCGGCGATGCCGATCGCCATCGGCTCGAGCGTCTTTGTCAGATGCACCCTGTTGGCGGGGATCACCATCCGTCCGCGACCGACCTCCTTCATGATGATGGCAGCGGGCAGGTCTTCCCGCTTCGCCACAAACTCCATTTCGGGCGTCAGGTCACCTTCGCGAGCGGCTTCAAGCTGTGTCATCGAAAACTCCGTCGGGGATGTCTTGGCGGGTGCCGAGTATACCGTAGCAAAAAAAAGGTAGGTCGCGTTGATGCGTGAAGAGGTCGCTCGGGGTGAGCCCAAGCCGATTCGCCGAGCGTTCGGGGTCGCTCGGGGTGAGCCCAAGCCGATGAGCCGAGCGTTCGCTTCGCCATCCTGGCTTCGCTCACTCGTGCATTCTCGCTTTCGCCCTCCGGGCTGCGCTCGACTGCAAGGCCGGCTCATTCGGCCCGGGCTCACCCCTCGCTTACGGTTTGAGGACGGCCTGTCCGACGCTGCGCGTCGGTCTGCGGCCGGGGGGCGGGGCCGCGCGGGGCGCGCAAGCGGGACGGGTCCACGGGCCGCTGAGCGGCCTCGGCGTAGCCGAGGGGCCTTCGGCCCCCGCGGACCCGTCCCGTTCAATCGGGCTCACCCCTCGCTTGCGGTTTGAGGACGGCCTGTCCGACGCTGCGCGTCGGTCTGCGGCCGGGGAGCGGGGCCTGCGCGGGCGCGCAGCGGGACGGGTCCACGGGCCGCTGAGCGGCCTCGGCGTAGCCGAGGGGCCTTCGGCCCCCGCGGACCCGTCCCGTTCAATCACCCCCGTGAGGGCATCCCCTTCTCGTCCTTGACAGAACTGGTGAGGCTCGGCGGGTCGGCGAACGCTCGCGGAGCGTTTGGCCTATCCTGGCCCAGCGACGCGACTTTTGCCGCCTGCCGAGCCGGACCATCCGCGCGCGGTCTCCTCACCACCCGCCCGCGGTCTCCTCACCACCCGCGGGCGGTCTCTTTCCGCTCGCTCGGTGCGTGGGCAAGGCTGGCTTCCTCGGGCTTTACAGCGTTTTGAGGTATTCGAGGACAGCCTGTTTTTCTTCTTCGCTGAGCATGTCGGGAAAGGTGTGGCCAGCGGCGGACTTGCCGGGCTTGCTGGTGTCGAAGTGCCGGCGGCGTTCGGCCGGTGGCATCCGCTCCTGGGGCATGGCGTCGAAAGTGGTCACCTCCAGGCCGACCTGCGTCTGGTCATAGCCTGTCGGCGTTCGCTTCCAGACGGCCGGCCGCTCGTCTGGATGCAGCAGGTGCCAGAGTGTGGGCACAGAGCCGTTGTGTAGATACGGTGCCGTGGCCCAGATGCCGTCGAGCGGCGGGGCGACGTAGCCCTCCGGTTCGGCCAAGCCGCCGTCGTCGCCGTAGTGCCCAAACCAACTCTCGTTGAGGTCACGGCGGTTGCGAGCGGCGAGCGCGTCGTACCGCACGCGGTCGGTGCCGATCTCATCGATGGGAATGATTCGCTCGGGATAGGTGTCTGCCGACGCTGCGTAGGTGCCGTGGCACTCGCTGCAGCTCTTTTCAAATACAACCCTTCCCTGCTCGGCACGTGACGCGTCGATTGCCCACGGCCACGTTGGCGGCTCAAGCGAGTCGATCCAGGCCTCGATACTGCGAAAGTCGTCTTCCCATTCGCGAAACTTCTCCGGCCCGTTTTCTTTGACAAGCAGAAACTGCATCAGCATGCGATGGCCAGCAGGGGCAAATCCGTCGGCATAGAGTCGCTGTTTTTTCTTCACGTGCCACCAGGCCGGCGCATCCATGTCGTGGTGGGGCATGTCGAGCAGGGGCGGCTTGGAGAGGATCGTCAGGTCCCGGTCGCGGTGGTGCATCAGTGCCATCCCAAACACCACGGCATTGGTCGTGCCGGCCGTCGTTCCCAACGGCAGCAACAGCGACCCAACGTCCATGTGCCCAAGTGGCTTTCGCTGGCGAATCTTGACCAGACGGACATCTTCGGTGAGCGTCTCCAAGGCGTAGGTCGAGTTGGGCACACCAGGAATCACGCGACCGGCCACCTGCCCCTGATGGCAGGCCAGGCAGCTCATGGTCCAGGAGCCATCCGCGCCAACGACATACTGCAGCGACCGGGAAGGATCCTCGGGAGCTGGCGTGAGCCCATACCGCTCCATCGCCATCAGCCGTCGCTCGGCAGGCGTCGCCTCGAATGCCCGGCTCCGAAGTGGCTCCTCCCACACCTGGGGAAGTGCGTCGAAGATCTCCTGATCGAGGTCCGCAGGAAGGTAGGCCTTCGACCGGAGGAGCCGATATCCCTCCGCGGCCTCGGGAGCGGCTGGCTCGCCATCAGCTGAGGACGCAACCGCGTTGCCGTTGCCCACGCCACCGGCCGTTGGGAGCAGACACGCGACGAGCAAGGCCCACACGCAGGTCGCTCCAGCAGCCAGCCGCCGTTGGCGTCTTCGGCATTTCACTCCAGCAGCCCTCAGATTTCGGCGTACGATTGGTCGATCAAGAAAGCGTGTGCGAGCAGCCTTGCTCCACCCGGGAGTCTAGCGCTGCGGTCAAAACTCGACAACGAAACGTGGCTGCCCCAGAGCAATCCTGGCGGTGGCACACTCTCCTCCACCAGGTAGAACCTGCGGCCATGAGCTCAGCCAACCCCATCCTGCTTCCCGAACTCCGCAGCATGATCACCGAGGGTGATGTGCAAGGGCTTCGTGAAGTCGCTCAGGAGCTTCATCCGGCAACGGTAGCGGAGTTCTCGGAAGGGCTTGAGCCGGCAGAGATCTGGGCACTGCTCGACAGTGTGCCTGTCGACCGCCAGGCCGAAATCTTTCCGTACTATCCGATGCCCGAGCAGGTGGCGCTGCTGGAAACGGCCGAGCGACCAAAGGCAGGACTGCTGCTTGAGTCGATGGCGTCTGACAACCGCGACGACGTGCTGAGGGAGCTCGACGAAGAACTCGTCGAAGAGATTCTACCCTTTGTGGCCAAGGCTGAGCGGCAGAGCATCCGGATGCTCCTCTCCTGCCCGGAGGACTCTGCCGGCTCGCTGATGACCACTGAGTATGCCTCACTGCCGGCGGGGATCACGGCAGGCGAGGCAATGTCTCGGTTGCGGGCCCAGGCGCCCGATAGCGAGTCGATCTACTACATCTACGTGCTCGATGCCGATCGCCACCTCGTCGGCTTCGTCTCGCTGCGGGATCTGATCCTGGCGCGGCCGACGGCCCTCGTTCGGGACCTGATGGAATCCGAGCCGATTCGCGTGCGGCTCGACGAGTCACGCGAGCAGGTGGTGCAGAAACTTGCCCGCTTCGACTTCCTCGCGATTCCGGTGGTCGACGATGAGAACCGGCTCGTGGGCATCGTGACGCACGACGACGTGCTCGATGCGATCCGGGAAGATGCGACCGACGACGCCCACATGATCGCCGCCATTTCACCGCTTGGTGAGGGGTATCTCGAGGCTGGGGTCACATCGATGACCTGGAAGCGGGGCGTCTGGCTGACCATTCTCTTTGCCACAGGGGCCATCACCGCGATGCTCCTGGCGCGAGCGCCGATTCAGCACGCCTGGCTGATCGCCTTCCTTCCGCTGGTGGTCGCCAGCGGCGGCAACTCGGGCAATCAGTCGGCCACCCTCGTGATCACGGCGCTCTCCACGGGCGACTGCACACTTGGGGACTGGCCACGGATCCTCCGCCGCGAGGTGGTGCTGGGCCTGCTGCTCGGTTGCCTGCTGGCGGTGCCGGGCTACGTGCTCGCGGCCTTCTATGCGCCGAACCTGGTCGATGCCCTTGTGATTCCCGTCACCATCCTGGGGGTGGTCATGATGGGCACGATGGTCGGTTCGGTCTTGCCGCTGGTGTTTCGCTCGATCGGGCTCGATCCCGCGTTGATGAGCAACCCATTCGTGTCGGCGATCGTGGATGTGGTTGGCATCCTGATCTACATGGGGATTGGGATGCTGCTGCTGCAGTAGCACGCTGCTGCCGACCGGCTCAGGGCTGCTCGAAGCCGGCTGGGAGTGCTTCGCCTCTCTTGGCAGCGGCTGCCCGCGTGGTAATCGCCAGCGACGCTTCTGCTCCTTCGCCGCGAATCACATAGACCAGTTTGCCATCGGGATTGGCCTTGCCGAGGATCGTTCTCAGGATGGCAGCGACCGGCTGGTCCTGTTGGTCAAGATCAAACGACTGATTCTTGGTGATCCCTTCGAGCTGCAGGTCAGCACCGAGAATCTCCATCGGGATGTCGGTCTCGGCGGAGAGCATTTCAATCGATTTTTCCAGCGTGTCTCTCGCGAAAACGAGGCTTGCGTTTTGTGCGAGCTTTGCCTCAAGCGACTGTGGTTGCTGCGGTTGAGCGGCGTCTTTGGCCACGGCGACAGTTCCCGGTTTTTGTGCCAATGCCAGTTCGCTGGCGAGCGCGAGGTTGTGGGCTGCCTCACGAGGCAGATGTGCGTTGAGCACCGCCAGTCCGTCTTCGACACCCCATCGCAGCTCCGCCGCAACCACACGGAGCATGCTGGGAAGCCGGCTGATCAGTCGGCCTCCGTAGCCCCCCGCTGCAAGATCCAGGCATCGCTGTTCGACATCGTCAGGCAGCTGGCCAAGTCGGCTCGCCATCTCGTCCACAAGGCGACGCGGAGGTTCGGCGGTGACCGGCACAGCATCGACTTCGACGTAGCATGTCTCTCCCAGGAAGAGTGAGGCAGCGGCAACCGTCGTTCGCTCCCCGAGCAGTGCGGCGATCGCAGCTGCCGGGGCAGCGAGCTGCTCAGGAAGAAACAGCTGCCCATCGTTGCGCAGGAAGCTCGGCGAGCCGATCAAGATGAGCTGCCGCGCTCCATCGAGGGCCTCGATCAGCCGCTCGACGTCTGGAGCCAGCAGCGGCACGCCAGCGGTGGCAATGCTTTCCTCGATCGCCGCCCGCGGCCCGATCACCAGCACGCGGCCTTCCCCGACCGTCGGCCGCCAGAGGCTCATCTCGGGGGCGTCGTAGATCGTTTCCCCGGCCAGTTCGCGGGAGGTCCCGGCCGTCTCTTCAAAGACACCGCTGGCAATCAGCACGATGCCAACGACCGGCTCGCCCGCGGCCGTCGTGGCCCAGCCGATTCGCAGCTCAACCAGCTCGCTCGGCGGTGTGCCGCTAAGCCGCTCCACGTCGTCGAGCAGGGCCTTCACCTGCGGGCCGAGCGCCTGAATGAAACGACGGCCTTCGGCGTCTGCGAAAAGTTCGGCCGGCCTGGCCAGCAGCATCAGCTGGCTCCCCTGCGGCAGGAACTCGACGGCAGGAGGGCCGCCCGTGGTCGGCGAAGCCCAGGGCAGCGAAGGGTCATCGACGAGCTGTTGCCGCCGTCCTGCAGTCGGCTCATCTGGGCTGTCGGATGCCAGGGGATCGCGCTCGCCCCCGAAGTCGTTTCCCCCGTCAGGTTCCTGGACTGCAGCCTGCTCGTCGCTTTCGGGCTGAACCGCCAGCCAGATCCCAGCGGCCCCGCCAACGGCCACCACCAGGGCAAGCACCGCCATGGCAATCGTCTGCCAACGCCGCGAACGGGCAGCCGCAGTGCGGCGGCGGCGGCGGGTGGCCGTGGTCGCAGATGCGGTGTCGGTATTCATGACGAGCGATGGCACGGCCGTTTCCTCGCTGGCCACTGGAGCCGTGGCGGGGGGCTGGAGGGGAAACTCAGGCAGGCCGAAGCAGGCTGCCACGGCTGCTGCGGCTTCCACTGCCGAGGCATATCGCTGGAGCGGATCGGCGGCTGTCATGTAGTCGATGGCAGTCGCGACTTCGGCCGGAACGCGTCCGCGAGCAAGGGGTTGCAGGCCGGCCTGCTGCGTGCGGGCGAGCGTGCCGCTGACGGTTCCGTCCCAGTTGGGCAGGCGGCCGGTCAGCAGGGCCGCGAGCACGCAGCCGAGCGCATAGACATCGCTGGTGGCGGTGGCCGTGGCTCCGGGAGTCGCTAGCTCTGGGGCTGCAAAGCAGATTCGCTGCCCCAACGCCTCAAGCCGACGGGGATCCTCCAAGGGGAGCCGCGGCGGATGAGCATGTGGCTCGCCCGCCAGGGGAACTGCAGCAGCCGCACCGGCGGTCCATCGCTTCCCGCGTTGCCGGGCTTGGCTGCGGTGATCGTGTGCAGAGAGACGGCTCCATGAACGATGCCCAGCCGGTGCAGTTCGGCCATCGCACGGGCGACTGCAAACACGATCCGGCCGGTCTCGGCCAGCGGCCGAGCGGCAGTTTCCGAAAACCTCTCGCCCAGCGAAGCCCCAGCAATCGCTTCGCAGACCACCAGCCGGCGGCGGTCTGCCTGCTCAAGCGCCCAGGTCTTCGACACGACCGGATCGCTGACCTGCGTCGCGAGCTGTGTTGCCCGCACAATCGACTTCCAGGTTGCCGGATCGTCGCAGGCGTCTGTTTCCAGGACAACGAGCGCGACATCCCTGCCGGTCGGCTGATGACGTGCCGAGAACAGCCGGCCACGGTGGGGCGTTTTCCGTTGCTCGAGCAGCCGATAGTCGCCGAGAAAAAACGGGCCACCGCGGCCTCGCAGCAGCTGCCGAGCCTGCCAGGCGGTCAGCAGGCCGCGGGAGCCGAGCCAGGTGGCGATCGCCACCGCATCGGGCGTGTGGTCCGCAAACTCGCTGCGGGCCGCGGCCAGATCCTCGGCCGTCAGCAGCTGGCTTGCCACGAGCAGCCGCCAGAAATCAGCAGGGTCAACAGCTTCCGCCATGCGAACCTTTCTCGTCTCCCCAATGGTACCGGCTCTCGCTTTTTCCAGCGAACCATTCCGGTTGTGGCCACGACGCCTGCACCGATACGCTTCCTCTGCGGCCCTTCACGACAAGGGGCCTCGTCAACGGCTGACGACACATCAGGAACATTCGATGCGGAGCATAGAAGCCACCACCCTCTACTTTGAGCAGGCTGCCAACGAGCTCGACCTTTCCGAGAGCATGCGGAGGCTGCTGCTCACTGCCAAGCGGGAGGTGCAGGTGCAGATCCCGGTGGAGCTCGACAGCGGTGAGATTGCCAGCTTCATCGGCTATCGGGTGCAGCACAACGACGCTCGCGGGCCGATGAAGGGTGGGCTGCGGTACCACCCTCAGGTCGATCTCGACGAGGTGCGGGCGCTCGCCTCGCTGATGACGTGGAAGACAGCCGTGGTCGACATTCCCTACGGCGGCGCCAAGGGAGGGGTCGCGATCGATCCGCGAGCCCACAGCCGCCGTGAGCTCGAGCGGATCACCCGCCGCTTCGTCGATGTGGTTCACGAACTGGTCGGCCCCGATCGCGACATTCCCGCTCCCGACATGGGCACCAGCGCCACCGAGATGGCCTGGTTCATGAGCCAGTACAGCCACTACCACGGCTTTGCTCCAGCGTGTGTCACCGGCAAGCCAGTGGAGTATCACGGCATTGCGGGCCGCGAGGAGGCCACAGGCCGCGGAGTCGGGATTCTCACGCTCAAGCTGCTGAGTCGACTCGGCCTGCGGGTGCCAGGAACGACCGTCGCCCTGCAGGGTTTTGGCAACGTCGGCTCGCATGCAGCGATGTTTCTGAAGAATGCTGAGTGTCGCGTGGTGGCCGTCAGCGATGCCTCGGGGGCCCTCACGCGAGCGGACGGCATCGATGTGATGGAGCTCTCCCGCTACGCGCACGACAACGAAGGCCGCGTGGCTGACTTTCCCGGTGCCGATGCGATCACCAACGACGAACTGCTGTCGCTTGACGTGGATGTGCTGATTCCGGCTGCGCTGGGAGGTGTGCTGACAGCAGCCAACGTTGAATCGGTGCGAGCGCGGGCGATTGTCGAAGGGGCCAATGCCCCGGTGGAAGCGGATGCAGACGCCGTCCTCGCCGAGCGTGGCATCACCGTGCTCCCCGACATCCTGGCGAATGCTGGCGGCGTCACCGTCAGCTGGTTTGAATGGGTGCAGAATAGACAGCACTACCGCTGGGGCATCGACCGCGTCCGGCAGGAACTCGATCGCATTCTCAGCGAGGCCTTTGAGCAGACCTGGCAGCTCTCCCAGTCGCGGCGGGTGCCGCTGCGAACGGCAGCCTATATGCTCGGCGTGGGCCGGGTCGCCCGGGCCACGGTGCTTGGAGGCATGGAGTAACGCGGCTCATTCCCCGCGGTACCACTCGCCACGCAGCCAGTCGGCGATCAGGCCGATCTGTGTTTCCGACAACGCGGGCACGCCTCCTTCCTCGGCGACACCAAAGCTCGGCATGCGGTCGTTGGTCTCAGGATAGAACCGCTCGTGATTGGGATTCGTGATGATGCCGATGAGCCATTCGCGGCCTGCCCAGCCTGCCAGGTCGGGGGCATAGCCGTTCTCGGTCTCGTTGTCGCCCGCATGGTGGCAGCTGCCGCACCGTTCCTCATCAGCCATCAATGCCCTACCCTGCTCCACGATCGCCGGGTCGAGCGACTCGTCGCCCACCACGGCCGCTTCTGCAGCCAGGGCCACAGCGACCGCTTCGATCTGCTCCTCGCTCCAGCTGTCGCGATCGGACATGTCGTCGGTGACATAGGAGACCATGTCGTCTTCGGCGTGCGCGGTGTTGCCGAAGTAGGCCGGACCAGCTACCTGTTCGGGATCGAGCAGGCCGCGAGCCCAGGCGGCTGAGCCGAAGCGATAGAGGTTCGCCGCCGACGACGCTGCCAGCAGTTCCGCGGCCTCCGGGGCAGCGGGATCGACATGAGCATGGCAGCTGCTGCAGTGCTGCGCGAAGAGCTTCGGGCCCTGGGAAAGTGGATCGGTGCGGATCAGCTCCAAGGCACCGCCTGGCGGAATCCGCTCAGGGCGGCCCGCAAGCTCAACCGCGCGGTGGGCATCCGCCTCCGCCTGCTCGACCGCTGCGAAGAAAGCCTCAGATCGACGGATCGCCTCAAGCTCGCGGGCCTCCGCTCGAAACTCCGCGATACGAGTGTCGTCGTTGCCCAGGGCCGCCGCAATCTTCTCCGGGTCATTGCCCGTCTCTTCGATCAGCTGCTCCACGTGGGCGTAGGCCTCCCGGTCGGCCCACACTGCGGCGTAATCCTCGCGAAGGGCCATCGCCGTGAGCAGCCCTGCTCCCACGAGGATCGCCACTGTAAACAGCACGTTGAAGCGGTGGCCGAGCTTCCAGCGGCCGATCAGTGGCATCAGAAACATCGCACCAAGCACCGCGCCAGGCACCACGATCGCTCCGAGAAACTCTCCGTCTGCTCCCCAGCCCTCGAAGACCTTGAGGAACTGAAACAGAAACAGGAAGTACCACTCCGGTCGAGCAGCGGCATAGGGCTGCGACGGATCGGCAGGCGCTCCAAGCTCAGCGCCCAGCTCACCCGGGTCGATCGGCCTGCCCTCGACCATCGCCCGTACGGCCGGAAGCAGGATCACGCCAAGAACGACCGCCAGCACCGCCAGCATGGCCACCACGTCTTTGAGCACCTGATCTGGCCAGAACATGCAGTCGGGCTTGGTGATCGGCTGCTTCGCGCAGAGGCCGTGCTTGCGGAAGAGGGTCAGGTGCACGACGAGAAAGGCGATCAGTGTGCCGGGGAGGAAGCCCGCGTGCAGCGCGAAGAAACGGGTCAGCGTGTGGTGGCCGTAGTCGGGGCCGCCCACCACCAGCTGCTGGAGCGACGGGCCGATCAAGGGCACAAGGCCGGCAAGGTTGGTCGCAACGCGGGTTGCCCAGTAGCCCTTTTGGTCCCAGGGCAGGAGGTAGCCCGTCAGGGCCATACCCAGCACGAGCTGCATCAGGATCAGCCCGAGCCAGAAGTTGACCTCGCGAGGGGCCCGGTAGGCGCCGTCGATCACGACCTGCATCAGATGCAGCGCCAGGAGCACGACCATCGCCTGTGCCATCACATGATGAATGCCGCGGACAAGCCAGCCGCCAGCCATCTCGTGCTGAATGAAGTAGACGCTCTCCCAGGCGGTCTGGGCGCTGGCAGAGTAGCTCGACCAGAGCACGAGCCCTGTGACCATCTGCGTGATGAAGGCGAAAACCAGCGAACTGCCCCAGACGTACCGCCAGCGGGCTCCGCCAGGCACGCGTTCGTAGAGCGCCTCATGCACCACGGCCCGATAGCCGGTGCGGTCGTCGAAGAAGTCGGCCAGCTTCGCCAGCGGGCCGCGGCGTGTGTGGGGGGCGGGGGCATCACTCATGGACGGGCCACCTTTTCAGCTATTCCGGAGTAGTAGTTTTCCCACTTCACGGCCACCCGGCCGTCACGGACCTCGCACTCGAGGCTGTCCATCGTCCGCGGGCTGGGGCTCGGCGAGACGATGCCACCGTCGAGGGTAAACACGCTGTTGTGGCAAGGGCAGCGGAAGCAGCGGTCGCGTTTGTCGAGTTCGATAAAGCAGCCTGCATGCGGGCAGGTCGCTGAAACGGCCTCGATCGTGTCGGAGCCTTGTTCTCGTCGCAGGTAGACCGCGCCGATGGGCTCAGCGGCAAAGCCCGTCCAGGCATCGTTGCGGTCGGCGATCACCGGAAACTGCCTGGGAAGCCCGTCATCCGGTACGCTTTCGAGCTTGGTGATCGGCAGGAAACTCGCTGCCGACGACTTGCGGCGGAGCGGGTCGAGCGTCATCCACACGCCCGCTGCCACCGGAGTGAGCGTGGCGAGGCCGCCGCCAACCATCGCCATCAGCTTGGTGAGAAACGAGCGGCGTGCGTCTGCTGGTGGGGGGACAGGAGCAGGATCTGCCATGGCATCCTCATCTGTTGCGTGTGGCTCTCGAAATCGCTTCGGTCGCTTGCTGCGGATGGAGCGTTGCTACGACATCGCCCCGGCGGAAGCCGCGTAGTGCCGCCAGGCTTCGTCAACGGCTCCGTTCACCGCGGCAAAGGCCTTTTCAAAGGGTCCCTGGAGCGTGGCGCCGGCGGCCGCCTTGTGGCCGCCTCCGCCAAATGTGCCAGCGAGTCTGCTGCAGTCGATGTCGCAGCGGCTGCGGAAACTTGCCTTGACCGTGCCGTCGGCCTGCTCGATGGCGATCGCCGCAAGCTGCGTGCCTTTGACGGTGAGGGTCTGGTTCACGAGGTCCTCGGTATCGCTACGAATCGCGCCGGTCGCCTTGAAGTCTTCTTGGGTGACGCAGCTGACAATCACCTTGCCATCATGGCTCGCCGTCGCTCCGGCGAGGGTGCGGCCCACGAGATGGAGCCGAGCGAGCGTCTCCTGCTCAAAGAGATCCTTGTAGATCTGTGTCGGGCTGGCTCCGCCGTCGACCAGCCGCGCGGCCACGCGGAAGGTTTCCGCTGTGGCGTTGGGGAAGCGAAACCAGCCGGTGTCGGTGGCTAAGCCGGCAAACAGGGGCGTGGTGATTTCCGGCGTCAGGGGAACCCGCAGCCGCATCAGGATCTCCGACACAATGCGGGTGGTCGCCTCGGCGGCCGTGTCTTTAAACCAGCGGTCTGAGATGTCGTCTTCGCTGACATGATGATCGATGACCAGCACCCGCTCCCGCATGCTGGCGGCGACCTCGGCCATCGCTCCAAGCTGAGCAACAGCGCTGGTGTCGAGCACGATCAGCATCTCGCGGTCGGCAAGATCCGCTGCGGTCACGCCCTGCTCCAACGATTCGATCCGTCGTGCAGGATCAAGGCAGGCGAGCGAGGCAGGCGTGGCCTGGGCGTTGACGATGCGGACATGCCGCTCGACCCCGTCGATCGTTGAGAACGCTTCCAGGCCAGCGGCCAGTCCGAGCTCGCTGCCGAGGGCGTCGCAGTCCGGACGAATGTGGCTGGTGAGCACAAACCGCCGTGTGCTGCGGAGCAGATCGAGAAGGCTAGCCCAGTCAAGACGCATGAAACTCAGGGGGCGAGAGGAAAGTGGGAGGGGAAGCAGGGCCGTTTGCCGAACAGAGATCTGCGGCCTGCCGGACGTCGGTTGTGAGCTGAGAAACGAGGGCCTCCCGGGAATCGAAGAACTCGAGTTTCCCGCAGCCGTTGCAGGAAGTCAACGTGCAGGGTGCGTCCGTAGAGATCCCCCGTGAAGTCGATCAGGTGGGCTTCCACCGAAAGTGTCGTCTCACCAAACGACACGTTCGCGCCGATGTGGACCGCTGCAGCAGAGGGCGTGGACCCACCGGGTGGGGCGGTGTCGCGGCCGTCGATGACGACCTCAGCCGCATAGACGCCGGGAGCCGGCAAGAGCGTGGCGATGTCCGCCAGATTGGCGGTGGGGAAGCCGAGCGTTCGCCCCCGCTTTGCGCCCTCGATCACCGTGCCACTGACCCGATAAGGAGCTGTCAGGAGCGACGTGGCGCGACCAACCTCGCCGGCAGCAATCAGGCTCCGAACGCGTGAGCTGGAGACGATTTCGTCGCCCACGCGAATCGGAGCGACAATATCACAGGCCAGGCCACCGTCGGCACACAGCCGCGCGAGCATCGACACATCCCCTTCCCTGCCGCGGCCAAAACGGAAGTCGATGCCTTCCACGAGGCCCACCGCTCCCAGCCGTTTGCAGAGCACATGTCTCGAAAAAGCCGGGGCTGAGAGATCAACGAGCGGCTTCACCATCGGCTGCACAAACACCTGATCAACGCCAAGGCCCAGCAGCAGCTCCGCCCGACGAGCGGCCGTGGAGAGTGGCACAGGGGCCGACTCCGGGCGGACAAGGGTCGCAGGATGAGGATCAAACGTGAGCACAACGGCCTCGGCCGAAAGACGCGAGGCCATCTGCCGCAGCTGGGCGATGATCGCCGCATGGCCGATGTGCACGCCATCGAAGTTGCCCACAGCCACCACACGCCGTGGCTGCGTCGCCGTGGTCGCGGGGTCGGCGGGGGCGACTGAAACCTCACTGCGAGGGCCTTCGCCTGCCGAGGCCTGTGCGAAAATGGTGGCGGGGGGAAGGTCGGGAAGTTCGCGTGACGACATCGCTGGCAGGTTGGGCGGCAGGTTCCGGACTTTTGACGAATGTGATCGACGAACTTGATCGACACCGGCGGAGGCTATCATGGCACGCTGCTGGCCACCATCGTAGCGGGACCTGACGTGGGCATTGATTCGAATCAGCAGCGGTTTCTCTCCGCCGACCTCTCCGGCCGTTTGGCAGCAATCGACATCGGTTCCAACAGCGTCCGGCTGATCGTTGCGGAGGCCGTTCGGGGCGGCAACTACCGCATTCTTGACGAGGAGCGGGAGCCGACACGGCTTGGTCGGTCCGTCGGCATCGACGGCAACCTCGACGAGCAGTCGATGGAGCAGACGATCGCCGCCCTCGACGCGTTTAAAAAGATTGCCTCGGGGTTTCAGGCGGAAAGCCTCCGGGTGATTGCGACGTGTGCCATTCGGGAGGCGGGCAACGGGCCCGATTTCTGCCGCCGCATTCGCGACGAGGTCGGCCTTGAAGTCGAGGTGATCTCCGGTGAGCAGGAAGGCCGGTATGCGTTTTCCAGCGTGCAGCACGCCTTCGATCTCACCGACAAAAATGTCGTGGTTGCCGACATCGGAGGAGGCAGCACGGAAATCGTTTTTTCAACTGGAGAGATGATTGAGGAGATCTACTCCACGCCGCTCGGGCGCCGTGCGGCTGAGCGAGCAGTTTCCGGCCTCCGACGACGTCGAGGTGTTGATGCCTTCTTGCTGCTGGAGAAGGAGATCGCCAACTGCCTCAAGCGAAAGACGAGTAAGCCGCCGTTTGCCCCGCACTTCATGGTCGGCTGCGGTGGCACGTTCACCACGCTGGCGGAGCTGCTGATGGCCTCGCGAAAAGGGGGGCCTAAGCAGGTGGCAGGCTTCCGGGCGTCGCACGCCGATGTGCGGCACCTGCTTGATCGCCTGCGGAAGACGCCGGTCCGCAGCCGCCGCACCCTCGCCGGGATGACACCCGACCGGGCCGACATCATCGTGGCGGGCGTGGCCATCATCGATGCGATGATGAAGCGGTTTCGCATCAACGCTCTGGTCGTCCACAGCCGGGGAGTGCGGGACGGGCTGCTGCGGGAGATGATCCAAGAGTCGACAGATCTGCAAGGCTCGGCCAGCGAAGTGCGGGCGGCGGCGGTCAACCGATTCGCTGATGCCTGTTCTGGTGAGGCCGACCATGGCCGGCAGGTCGCTTTCCTCGCCGGCCGGATCTTCGACGATCTTCGGGAGGCATTTGCCATGCCTGAGGGGGATCGGCTGCTCCTGGAAATGGCCGCCCGCCTGCAGGATGTGGGCTACGTCATCAGCTACGAGCAGCACCACAAGCACAGCTATCACCTGATTCGAAACAGCCAGCTTCCAGGCATTCGCGAGCACGACCTCGAACTGATCGCCAACGTGGCGCGGTATCACCGAGGGGCGGCGCCCAAGCGGAAACACGATGCCTTTCGTCACCTCTCGACTGACGAACGACAGCGGGTGCGACGGCTCGCCGCGATTCTGCGTCTCGCGGGCGGCCTCGACCGCAGCCGGTCGCAGCAGGTGCGGGATGTGCGGGCGGGCCTGGAAAATGGGCGGGTGACCTTAACCGCGATGGCCGACGAAGAACCGCAGGTCGATATCTGGGGGGCTGAGCGCCGCCGGCAGCTGTTTGAAGACGTGTTTGAGGCCCCTGTCAGCATCATGTGGGCGGGGGCATTGCCGGCCCATCCCTCCTGACCGGTACCTTCCAGCGGCGTTTGTCGTCTCTCGTCGCGAAAGCGACGATACCAGCGCAGCAGGTCGGCGCATGCATAGCCTGGCCGCATCGATGACTCGTGTTGCCGAAGAGGGATGCCATGCCGACCCGCCCGCTGCCTCAGATTCTGCTGCTTGCTCTCCTGGCGGTGGTCATGCTCGCCCTGCTGCCTGGAGAGTCGGAGGCCGGTGGCGTGTGGTGGAAGCGTGGGTACACCACCCGTGGCGTTGCCGGGGGGACACCAAAAAAGCAGGCTCCCTCTCAGCCTGGTGAGTCACCCTACAAGACGGGCATCAACGACCGGCCGAAGTATTTTGTGCCGCCCACCAAGCCCGGCACGCCCACCTGGGAGATGTATGGCGTTCCCCAGGGGCTCGTCCCCGGCAACTTTCCCAGCTACGCTCCCTTAGGATTCGGCGGCTACCGCTTCCCTGCGGTCGGCAGCGCTGCCTACCGCTGAGCCACCGCTCGGCACGCCGCCCCCGCGTTTCCGGAGGCTGCCTGCCCGATGCCGATCGCTCTCCCGCCACCACATGCAGGGTCATCATCGCGGCTGGAGATGCCGGGCACGCTGGAGATGTCGTCGGCGGGGCTCTACTGTCCTGCGGGCGGGTTTCACATCGATCCCTGGCGGGCGGTGCCCAAAGCGGTGATCACCCACGCGCATGCCGACCATGCCCGCAGCGGCTGCGGTCACTACCTCTGCCTCTCATCGGGCAAGCGGGTGCTGCGAGAACGCGTGGGGGCGTCGGCGACGATCGACACGCTTCGCCGCAGGGAAACGATGCGGGTGGGCGAGGTTGATCTTTCCCTTGTGCCAGCCGGGCACATTCTCGGGTCGGCCCAGGTCTGCATCACGCACCGTGGAGTGCGGTGGGTGGTGACGGGCGACTACAAGCTCGAGGCCGATCCCACCTGCGAGCCTTTTGAGCCAGTTGAGACCGACGTGCTCGTCACCGAGTCGACCTTTGGCCTGCCGATCTATCGCTGGGGCGACCCGCAGGAGACGGCCGACGCCATCAACGCCTGGTGGCGGGCGAGCCGCGATGCCGGGCGGACCTGTGTGCTTTTTGCCTACGCGCTGGGCAAGGCGCAGCGGCTCGCGGCGATGCTCGATCCTTCGATCGGACCGATCTATGCCCACGGGGCGGTCATGAAGATGGTGCGAGCCTATCGTGACAGTGGCGTGCGGCTGCCGGCAATCGATCAGCTGGCAGCGGCGACACGCCGGGCCGGCGGCGGTCGGGCGATGGTGATCGCGCCGCCCTCAGCGGCGGGTAGCCGTTGGCTGCGGACGTTTGGCGACACGAGTATCGCGATGGCGAGCGGCTGGATGACGATTCGGGGCGTGCGTCGGCGGCGGGGATTTGACCGCGGCTTTGTCCTCTCCGACCATGCCGACTTTCCGGGGCTGGTGCAGGCGGTGGAGGCTTCGCGGGCGAGGCGGGTTTATGTGACGCATGGGAGCGCAGCGAGCTTTGCCCGCTTCCTCTGCGAACAGGGTGTCGAGGCGTCGGTGCTGGCAACACGGTTCAGTGGTGAGGACGGCAGCGACGAGCCAGCCAGCGACGAGCCGAGCGGGCAGCAGGACGAGGCCCGGGATCCGCAGCAGGGAGAGGCTTCGTGAGACGCTTCGCTCAGCTCTTTCACGAACTCGATGCCACGACGCGGACTGCCGAAAAAGTGCAGTCGCTTGTGGTCTACTTTCGCGAGACACCGGCCGAGGATGCGGCTGCGGCGCTGGCGGTGCTCTCGGGCCAGCGGCAGCGACGTGGCGTGACCACGACGCTCTTGCGGGAGTGGGCTGCTGAGGCCGCGGGGATTCCGCTCTGGCTGCTGGAGGAGTCGTATGCAGCGGTGGGCGATCTGGCGGAAACGCTGGCTTTGATCCTGCCCGACGGCCGCGAAGATGCGGCGTCGGCCGGTCTTGCTGAAACGATCGCTTCGACGATCAAGCCGCTGGCTGCAGCGAGCGTGGAGGAGAAGCGGCGGATCGTCCACGACGCCTGGCAACGCCTCCGCAAAGACGAACGCGTGGTCTGGCACAAGCTGATCACCGGTGGCTTTCGGGTGGGGGTCGCTAGGACGCTCGTCGCTCGCGCGCTTGCCGAAATCGCTGAGGTTGACCCGGCCACAATGGCCCACCGGCTGATGGGCCTCTCAGCGATCACGCCTGAGGCGTATCGTGCGCTGCTCGACACCGATGCTCAGGTGCATGATCCCACCCGCCCCTACCCTTTTTTCCTCGCCTCACCGCTGGACGATGCGGTGGCACGCCTCGGCGACGTGGCGGGCTGGCTTGCTGAATGGAAGTGGGACGGCATGCGGGCTCAGCTGATCCGCCGCGGCGACGTGCGGGCGATCTGGACCCGCGGTGAAGAACTCGCCAGCGAGGCCTTTCCCGAGCTGATCGCCGCGGCCGAGCGTTTGCCGGATGGTCATGTGCTCGACGGTGAGGTGCTGGCCTATGCAGACGGCGAGCTGCTCGGATTTCAAGCGCTCTCCCGCAGGGCAGGCCGCCGACGGGTGCCCGCCAAGCAGCTGCAGGAGATCCCCTGCGTGTTTGTGGCCTACGACCTGCTCGAGGCAGATGGTGTGGACCTGCGGGAGCAGCCCCTGGCGTTTCGCCGCGAGCGAATCGCGGCGCTGGGGCTGCCAGTTTTTGGCGGGGAAGGCGGGGGCCCGGCCTCCGCGTGTAGCCATGCGGATCAGGAAGACGACCGGCCGCATCTGTTCTTCTCGCCCCAGGTCGTTGCCACGAGCTGGGACGACCTGGCCCGAGCACGAGAGACGTCGCGGCAGCGAGGCGTGGAAGGGTTGATGCTCAAGCGTCTCGACAGCCCCTACCGTGTGGGTCGGCCTCGCGGTGACTGGTGGAAATGGAAAGTCGATCCCCTTGAGATCGATGCAGTGCTGCTCTACGGGCAAGCTGGTCACGGACGTCGTGCGTCGCTCCACACTGACTACACCTTGGGCGTTTGGGATGGCGATACGCTTGTGCCCGTGGCCAAGGCCTACTCCGGCCTGACAGATGCCGAGATTGCCGAGGTGGACCGCATCATTCGCCAGACCACCCGCGAGCGGCACGGCCCTGTGCGGGTGGTCGAGCCGACGCTCGTGTTTCAAATCGCGTTCGATGCCATCGCCATGTCCAGCCGCCATAAATCAGGAGTGGCGATGCGGTTTCCACGGATTGCCCGGTGGCGGCGCGACAAGCGGCCAGAGGAGGCCGGCAGACTCGATCAGCTGCGGGCCCTGCTCCCTCCTCTTCCGCCCTCGAGGGCGTTATGAAACAGGCTGTTCGCCAGACGGGTCGCAAGCGGACCTCGACGCCGGCGGCCGCAGGGCCGCTCGATGCGGCGGCGGCCTGGTGCCGCGATCAAGGCTGGGAGGCGTTTCCATTTCAGCGGGAGGTCTGGCAGGCATTGGCTGATGGGGAGAGCGGTTTGGTCCACGCTCCCACCGGAACTGGCAAGACGCTCGCGGTCTGGCTCGGCGCGGTTGCGGCCGGCTGGACGCCGCAGCCGCTGCGGGTGGTCTGGCTGACACCGCTGCGGGCCCTTGTCGCCGACACGGCAGCAGCTCTCGCCCTGCCGCTGCCCCAGCTCGCTCCCGACTGGACGGTGGCCACCCGCACCGGCGACACACCCACCGCAGCCCGGCGGGCAATGCGGATGCGGCCGCCCACCGCCATGATCACCACTCCGGAATCGCTCTCGCTTCTGCTCTCCCTCGAAGATGCTGCCGACGCATTTGCCGGGCTGCGGCTGGTGGTGGTCGATGAGTGGCACGAGCTGCTCTCGTCGAAACGGGGCGTGCAGACCGAGCTCGCACTGGCCCGCCTGCGAAGCCTTGCTCCTGGGCTGCAGACCTGGGGGCTCTCAGCAACCCTCGGCAACCTGGATGAAGCAGCGACGGCGCTTGTCGGCACGCCGGAGAGCAGCCCGCGGATCGTGCGGGCCGACGTGCCTCGGCAGCTGGAAATCGAGACGCTGATCCCCACCCCGATGGAGCGGTTTCCCTGGGCGGGCCACATGGGGATGCGTCTGCTTCCGCAGGTGGTTCAGACGCTTGCTCCGGTGGCGACGTCGCTGGTCTTCACCAACACCCGCTCCCAGGCGGAGCGGTGGTTTGAAGCTCTTGCTCGAGCACGACCCGACTGGAACCTGGCGTTGCACCACGGATCGATCGATCGTGAGCTCCGTACGGCTGCCGAGGATGGGCTGCGGCTCGGCAGGCTCAAGGCGGTGGTGGCGACGGGCAGTCTCGATCTTGGTGTCGACTTTGGGCCGGTGGAGCAGGTGCTCCAGATCGGCAGCCCCAAGGGAATCGCCAGGCTCCTGCAGCGAGCCGGCCGCAGCGGCCATCGGCCTGGAGCGGTGGGAAGGCTGGTGTGCGTGCCGACCCACGCCCTGGAGCTGGTGGAGTGTGCGGCTGCGCGGCAGGCGGCAAGTGAGGGCGTGACGGAGCCGAGGCAGCCGCTGACCGGGGCGCTCGATGTGCTTGCCCAGCACATCGTCACGGTCGCCTGCAGCGGCGGTTTTCGTGAGGAAGAACTCTTCGCTGAAGTGCGGCAGACGGCCGCCTTTCGCCAGCTCGACCAGGCCAGCTGGCAGTGGGCGATGGACTTTGCTGCCCGCGGCGGGCCGGCGCTTGCTGCCTACCCCGACTTTGCCCGCATCCGCGAGCGGTTCGGCCGCTGGTATGTGGCCGGGCCGGCCATCGCCCGACGCCACCGGATGTCGATCGGCACGATCACCAGCGATGCCGCAGTGGAGGTGAAGTGGCTCCGCGGGGGCCGCTTAGGAACGGTCGAAGAATCGTTCATCTCGCGGCTCAACGAGGGCGATCGCTTCATCTTCGCTGGCCGCACCCTCCGGCTGTTCCGCTTTGACGGGCTGACGGCCTGGGTGCGGCTGGCCAAGGCTTCAGCAGTGGGCGTCGCCGTCCCGCGGTGGAACGGTGGCCGGATGCCGCTCTCGACGCTGCTCGCCTCGCACGTGCAGAAACTGGTGGCTGAGGGATCGCAGCGACAGCCGCCGACGGCGGAGATGGCGGCCGTGGAGCCACTGCTCGACACCCAGGCCGCCTGGAGCTGCCGGCCGCAGCCGGAGAGCCTGCTGATTGAGCTGGTGGCCAGCCGCGACGGGCATCATGCCTTTCTCTATCCCTTTGCCGGCAGGCTCGTGCACGAAGGGCTTGCGGCGCTGGTGGCCTGGCGGATCGCGCAGCAGTCGCCGGCAACACTGGTCTTCACGGTCAACGACTGGGGCTTTCAGATCCTCGGCCGACAGCCGATCACGCCTGGTGGTGCCGGCGGGGGGGAGGCCTTCTGGCGGCGGATGCTCTCGACCGAAGGGCTGCTCGAGGATCTGCTTGCCTGCCTCAATGGCACCGAAATGGCCCGCAGGCAGTTTCGTGAGATCGCTCGCGTCGCCGGCCTGATCGCCGGGCATGGAGCTGGCCGCAAGGGAGACCGCAACCTGCAGGCGTCGGCAGGCCTGCTCTTCGACGTGCTCGAGGAGCATGACCCTGCCAACATGCTGCTCGCGCAGGCTCGCCGCGAGGTGCTGGAGGCCCAGTTTGAATACCGGCGGCTGGATGCGGCTCTCGCGCGGATCGCCGCTGAAGAAATCCAGATCGTTGAGCCCCGGCGGCTCTCGCCGCTGGCGTTTCCTCTGTGGGCGGAGCAGATTCACTCCAGGCTCTCCACCCAGGGCTGGCTCGAGCGGATCACCGAGATGGCACGCGAACTCGAGGAGACGGCGGCATGCTCGTCGAGCCGCGAGGCGTAACAGACCCCCAGCCGCTGGAACTCCTCCCAGGCCGGGCCGCCCTGCTGCCGCACGACGGCACGCTGCTGGTGGCCGATCTCCATCTCGGCAAGGCAGCCTCGTTCCGGCACGCAGGGCTGCCGGTGCCGGAGGGCTCCTCCTCGGGAGACCTCGTGCGGCTGGCCCGGCTGCTGGCTGAGACCGCAGCCCGCCGGCTCCTTGTGCTCGGCGACCTTTTTCATGCCTCGTCCGGCTGCACGCCAGCGGTCCTGGAGGAGTTTGCGGCGTTCTGTCGCCAGACATTCGGGCGTTGAGGTCGTGCTCGTGGAAGGCAACCACGACCGCCGCGTGCGGATTCCGAGTGAGCTTGGGATCGACCGCATCGTGCCAAGCCTTGAAGAGCCCCCTGGAGGTTTCTCCACGAGCCGCCTCAGGAACGCACCGCCGGCTGGATTCACTGCTGCGGCCATCTCCATCCACGGCTCTCGATTCGCTCGCCCAGCGGCGACCGGCTTTCGCAGCGATGCTTCGTGGAAGAGCCCGGCCTCTGGATCCTGCCCGCCTTCGGCTCGTTTACAGGCTCGAGTGTCGTGCCGATCGCGGCCACGACGCGGGTCTGGGCGGCAGGAGACGACGCGGTGGTCGACGTTAGCCGCATGGCCCAGCTGGCGGTTGGCCGGCGGCTGCCGCCTGCTCGAGCGTGAGGAAGGCCTGCGGGAGCGCGGCCACGAGGTCGGTGGCGATCAGCGAGGTTTCGCCGACCCGCGCTGCGGCCAGGTCACCGGCATGCCCATGCACCCAGACGCCGAGGGTGGCGGCGTCGAGCGGTGGGAGGCCACGGCCGCAGAGGGCAGCGATCACGCCGGTGAGCACATCGCCGCTCCCCGCGGTGGCCATGCCAGGATTGCCTGAGGTGTTGTGCCGGTGGTGCTGGCCATCGGTCACGAGCGACTGTGGCCCCTTGAGCACGAGGATCGCATCGGTGGCGATGGCGAGGGCCGCCGCATGCTCTTCCAGCTCGCGTCGGTCGGGCCGCTCGCTGTGGCTCGCAGGGCCTCGGCCCTCCGGCAGAAACCGTCGCAGCTCGCCACCGTGCGGGGTGAGCACTCTGGGGCCGGCATGCTCAACGAGCGTTGCCCGGTCGAGCTGGGCCAGGGCCCAGAGGCCGTCGGCGTCAAACACAGCCGCCTGTGGAGCAGCTTCGCCAGAGCTGCCGCACCAGTGCCACGGTGTCGGCAGTGCGGCCGAGACCGGGACCGCAGGCCAGCACGTCTGCATGCTGGCTGCGGTTGAGCAACGGCTCCACGGCGGATGCCGCAAACGTGCCCTCAGCCGTGGCGGCGTGGCCCCGAGTCATCACGCAGGGATTGAAGGAAGCCGCGATCACCTCCACGGGCATCGGGACGTGCAGCTCGACCAGTCCGGCTCCACTCCGCAGCGCAGCCATCGCCGAGAGGGCCGCCGCCCCGGCCATCCCGCTCGAGCCTCCGATGACCACGACGCGACCGCAGGCAAACTTGTCGACGTCGCTCGCCCTGCCGGGCAGCCGCAGGTCGGGCGGAGTCGGCAGGCTGGGGCTGCGGATTTGCGGAAAAGTGTGGTTTTTGACGCTCATGACAGCCGAGATTGTACCGGTGGGGTGTCGTGGCGTACCCTGACGAGAAATATGAGGCTTTGAGAGCCTCGCCGCCGCGCGGAGGACAACTCGCTCGCTGGCAGGCGGCGCTCGTTCACCCGATGGGTGTCTCTAGCACCACACGAGAATCCATGACCGCAGAAAGTTCGGGAGACGTGTTCGATGTCAAGCAGATTCGTCGCTTGATCGAACTGATGAAAAAGCACGATCTCTCCGAGATCGATCTCAAGCAGGCGGATCAGCGGGTCCGCATCAAGCGTGGCGGTGATGAGGAGCCGCGTGTGTCGACGGCGGTGGCTCCACGAGCGGCCGAACCGGCCCCGGCTCTGGTAGCGGAGCCAAAGGCCGACGACAGCCGGCACGCCGTCGTGACCAGCCCGATGGTGGGCACCTTTTACCGGGCGAGCAGTCCGGAGTCGGCTCCGTTTATCAAGGTTGGCGACCGCATCGGTCCGGAATCGACGGTCTGCATCATTGAGGCCATGAAGGTCTTCAATGAGATTCCCGCCGGTGTCTCGGGGCAGGTGGTGGCCATCCTCGTGGAAAACGGTGCTCCGATCGAGTTTGGGCAGCCGCTTGTGAAGGTCGATCCTGGGGCCTGAGGCCTCGCACTGATCGTGCCTGCGTCATTTTTTTCCTCTGGCGGTTTGGATTCCGGCGGACATGTTCAAACGCATCCTGGTGGCCAACCGAGGTGAAATCGCTCTGAGGGTGATCCGCGCGTGTCGCGAGCTCGGGGTCGAAACGGTGGCCATCTGCTCTGAAGCAGATCGAGGCGCGAGCTACCTGGAGCTGGCCGACGAGGCGATCTGCGTCGGGCCGGCTCGGGCGTCTGAAAGCTATCTGCGAATCGACCGGGTGATCAGTGCTGCCGAAATCGGCAATGTGCAGGCGATTCATCCCGGCTACGGTTTCCTTTCAGAAAACGCCCACTTCGCCGAGGTCTGTCGGTCGTGCGACATCGGCTTTATCGGCCCGACCCCGGAGGCAATGGCCCAGCTCGGCGACAAAAACTCGGCGCGTGCGATCGCCATGCAGGCAGACGTTCCCTGCGTGCCTGGCAGCGATGGGCTCGTGGCGAGCGAACAGGAAGCTCTTGAGACCGCGCGGCGGATCGGCTACCCCGTGCTGCTGAAGGCAACTGCCGGTGGCGGTGGTCGGGGAATGCGGGTGGCCTCCAATGACCTCACCCTGCAGTCGGCGTTTCAGCAGGCAGCCACTGAAGCGCTGGCCGCGTTTGGCAATCCTGGGATCTATCTCGAGCGGTATGTGGAGCGGCCGCGGCATGTCGAGGTGCAAATCATCGGCGACATGCACGGCAATGTCGTGCACCTCTGGGAGCGAGACTGCTCCACGCAGCGACGGCACCAGAAGCTGATCGAGGAGAGCCCTTCTCCGCGGCTTTCACCGGAAACCCGGAAGGCGATGTGTGAGGCCGCCGTGCGGCTGGCAAAGTCTGCCGGCTACTACTCGACCGGCACTGTGGAGTTTATCGTCGACCAAGCGGGCAACTTCTATTTCATCGAGCTCAACTCACGGATCCAGGTGGAGCATCCGGTCACGGAAATGGTCACCGGGATCGATCTGATCAAGGCCCAGATCCGCGTGGCGGCTGGTGAGCCGCTGAGCTTTACGCAAGACGACGTCGTGCAGCGTGGACATGCGATTGAGTGTCGCATCAACGCGGAAGATCCTGCCCATAACTTCCGGCCATGTCCGGGCCGCATCGAGCGGATGATTGTGCCGGGCGGCTTCGGGGTGCGATTCGACTCCCACGCGTCGAGCGGCTACGTCGTGCCGCCCCACTACGACTCTCTGATCGGCAAGCTGATCGTGCACCAGCCCACCCGTCGCGAGGCGATCGAGACCATGCAGCGGGCGCTGAGGGAACTGCGAGTGGAGGGGGTGGAGACGACGGTTCCTATCCATCTCAAGATTCTTTCGCACTCGGCCTTTCACGATTCGCAAATCGACACAACCTTCGTGGAACGCACCCTGCTTGGGTGAGTTTTTCATGAGGCAGGCGTCGCGCTGCTGTCGATCGGTCCGCGTTTCACTACCCTGCCCTTTTTCCCACCGCAGAGCGAGTATTCCATCATGATGACTGAGACCCTTGCCGCACCTCCCAAGGCCACACACCAGTTTCGCCGCGTGGCGATCCTGTTTGCCGGGGGGCCCGCGCCTGGGGCGAACGCCGTGATCTCCACTGCCGCCATCTCGTTTCTCAAGAATGGTGCCGAGGTGGTCGGTATGAAGCACGGCTACTCCTCGCTGGTCGACTACTCCGCCGACAAGCCACTGCAGGAAGGCCGCGACTGGGTGCATCTCACGCCCGAGTTCATGAAGCGGTCGCGGTCGAGCCAGGGCATCCTGATCGGCACGGCCCGTGCCAATCCCGGCAAGCTCGTCTCGAGCCCCGACCACCTCGACGACCCTGATCGCTCGGCGCCGCTGAAGAATGTGTATGAGGGGCTGCGGTCGCTCGGTGTGGAGGCCCTGATTTCGATCGGTGGTGACGACACGCTGAAGACCGCCAACAAATTCAAGATGTTTCAGGACCGTCTGCCCGCCGGCAGCCCGCGGATCCCGGTCGTGCATCTGCCCAAGACCATCGACAACGACTACATGGGCATCGACTTCACCTTCGGCTACTTCACGGCGGTCGACACCCTTGCCACCGAACTGCGAAACCTGATTTACGATGCCGAGGCCGCCCGGGCCTACTTCCTCTGCGAATCGATGGGCCGCAGTGCGGGCTGGCTCGCCTACGGTGCAGCGATTTCCGGTGAGGCGAGCCTGGTGATCAGCGTCGAAGACATCAACGGCCGCTACCGCTCGGAGGAGACGATCACGGATCCGTCCGGCCAGACTCGCGTCAAGCCGGTGATGAACGTGCCCGAGGTCGTGGGCCGGATCGTGAAGACGATGCGGGTTCGCGAGGAGAAGGAAAACAAGCCGTTTGGCGTCGTGGTGCTCGCCGAGGGACTCGCGGAGTATCTCCCGCAGAGCCAGCTGGAGGGGATCCCTCGCGACGACCATGGCCACATCTCGATCACCCACATCCAGCTGGGGCGGATGTTTTCCAAGCTCGTGGCCGACGAATATGCACGGCAGACGGGCCGCTCTCGCAAGGTGGTCGGCCTGCAGCTGGGCTACGAGGCCCGCTGTGCCAAGCCGCACGCCTTCGACATCATGCTGGGGAGCCAGCTCGGTGTGGGGGCGTATCGAGCCCTGGCTGAGCGGGGGCTCAATGGTGTGATGGTGAGCGTGTCGGGCCAGCTCGATCTCAACTACGTGCCGTTTGAGGAGCTGGTCGATCCGGCCACGCTCGTCACCGTGGTCCGCTATCGTCGAGCAGGGATGCGACTTCCACCGCCTGGCCCGCTTCCTCGAGACGTATGTCAACGAGTGAGCCGACAGCCTGTTCGCTACACCGTCAGAGAGCCCTTTGTGCTCGGAATCCCCTTCTGCCGGGGATCGAGTTCGAGGGCCATGCGGATCGATCGGGCGAGGCCTTTGAAGATCGCTTCGGCGATGTGGTGGGCGTTGTGGCCGTGGTGCACGATGGCATGAACATTTGCCCCAGCCGTGGCGGCGAAGCCTTCCCAGAAAACCTCGACGAGCTGCGTGTCGAAACTGCCGATCGTGGCCACGGGATAGGTGGCCTTGAGCACACAGGTCGCCCGTCCACCGAGGTCGACCGCGGCGGTCACCAGGGCCTCGTCCATCGGCAGGATCATGTGGCCGTAGCGGCGGATGCCGCTGCGGTCGCCGAGCGCCTCGCGAAAGCCCTGGCCTAGCGCCCGGCCCACGTCTTCGACGGTGTGGTGGCCATCGACATGCAGGTCGCCCGTGCAGCGAACCGTGAGGTCGATCAGGGAGTGGCCCACAAGCAGTGTCAGCATGTGGTCGAAAAATCCGAGCCCGGTCGCAATGTCGGCCGCCCCGCTGCCATCAAGCGTGAGCGACAGGTCGATCGCGGTTTCCGAGGTGACTCGTGTAATCGTGGCCGTGCGTGACATAGCAAGCTCGTGCTGAAAAGTGAGTGGGCCGAAGAAACGCGGGGTCAGCTCGCAGAGAGCCGACCGAGGATCTCCGTGAGCGGTGCGAGGAAGGCATCGATTTCCTCATCGGTGCCGACAGTGATGCGGAGGCCGTCGCCCCAGTGTGGGAAGTTCATCCAGCGAATGAGGATGCCCCGCTCCTTGAGGGCCTCGTAAATCCCGCGATGACTCGCCTCAGGGTGGGTGCACCAGACAAAGTTGGCGTGGCTCGGCTGCACGCGGAAGCCGAGGCTGGCAAGGGCTGCCTCCAGTCGACGACGGGTGGCGATGATCTGGCTGCGGTTCGTCGCGAGCCAGCTGGTATCGGCGATGGCGGCGGTGGCTGCGGCGACCGACAGGGCATCGCAGTTGTAGGAGTCTTTCACTTTGGTGAGTTGAGCAATGATCTCGGGGCGTGCTACGGCGAAGCCAAACCGCAGGCCTGCGAGCGCATACGACTTGCTCAACGACCGTGTGACGATCACCTTCTCGCACTGTCGCACGAGATCGATGCAGTTGGTCTCCGCGAAGTCGGCATAGGCTTCATCGATCACCAGCGGGCATGGAAGCTCTTTGGCCGCCTCGAGAAGCCATGCTTTCGGCAGAACTGTGCCGGATGGGCTGTTTGGGTTGGGGACAACCACCAGCCGCAGCCCATCCCTGGCAGCCGTGAAGCTCGTGCCAAGCGACCAGTCGGCAGCGAAGGTGACTTCATGACACCTCGCCCCCTGAATGCCTGCGAGCGTGCGGTAGAGGATGTAGCTAGGATAGGGCATCCGCAGCGACTCGCCCTGGCCCACAAAGCTCCGCACGAGAATCGTCAGCACGTCGTCGGAGCCGTTGCCGCAGAGGATCCAGTCGGGCTCGACGCCGAGCAGCTCGGCAGCCTTGGTACGGAAACTGGTGGCAAGCGGGTCGGGATACCTTGCCAGGCTGCGACCGCTGGCCGCCTGCTGAATCGCCTCACTCACTGCCGGCGAAGGGGCGTAGGGATTTTCGTTGGTGTTGAGCTTGATCCAGCGGCCACCCTGCGGCTGCTCGCCCGGCACATACGGCGCGAGGGCGGCGATGTCGGGTCGGACTGGTGGGGTGCCCCCGCGGAAAGCAGGCACGGCACTGGCGGAATCAGAGGGTGTGGCAGAATCCATGCTGAGGTTTCGCGAGGGCTCCGGACGTCTTCAGGAAGTTTACCTCACGTTCGTCCACGTTTTTCTCTGCCGCTTCACCCGTTGACCAGAGAGGGGGAACGAGAATGCCTCTCTCCGGGCCTGCGAGCCCCAGCAGCCGGTCTGGGGCACAGGCAGGCGGGCGTGACGCTACGCCTCAAGCCGAGCGTCGACGCTGCGGCGGTGGGCTGTGAGCCCCTCGGTGTCGGCCAGGGTGCGGATGTCGTCGGCAAGTTCGGCCAGGTCTGCCTTGGAGAGGTGAATCACGCTGCCCGACCGCATGAAGTGGGTGGCGGAGAGGCCGGCGGCAAAGCGGGCCGTGGCCGCGGTCGGCAGCACGTGTGACGGGCCGGCGGCATAGTCGCCTGCCGCGACGGGGCTGTAGGGGCCCAGGAACACGGCTCCGGCATGACGGATCCCGGCCAGCGTGGCCTCTGGGTCGGCGGTGTCGATCGAGAGATGCTCGGCGGCAAGCTCGTCGGCAAGCTGCTGCGACTCGGCATCGCTCGTGGTGATCACCACCGCCGAGAAACGCTCCAGGCTTTCGCGGGTGAGCTCTGCCCGCTCCAAAACGGCGAGCCGCCGTTCCAACGCTTCAACCACCGCCTTGCCGAGGTCACGACAGCTCGTCAGCAGAATGGCGGAACCAGGAGAGTGCTCAGCCTGAGCGAGCATGTCGGCAGCAATGTATTCCGGGCTGCCGCTGGCGTCGGCAACGATCACGATCTCGCTGGGCCCAGCGATGGAATCGATGGAGACCTCACCATACACATGCTGCTTGGCCAGCGCCACGAAGAGATTGCCCGGTCCTACGATCGTGTCGACACGGGCGAGCCCTTCGATTCCGTAGGCCAGGGCTGCGACGGCCTGGGCCCCGCCTGCTCGCATCACACAGGAGAGCCCAAGTTCGTGGCAGGTGGCCAGCAGGTGGGGATTGTCGCTGCCAAAGGGCGTGGGCGGAGCGACCACCACAATCTCACGAACGCCAGCGACCTGTGCGGGCACTGCCGTCATCAGCAGCGACGATGGATACGCGGCAGCGCCTCCTGGAATACAGATGCCTGCCCGGTCCAGAGGCAGATACCTCTGCCGGAGCGAGCCGCCGCCGGGCAGTGCGACCGTGGCGTCTTTGGGGAGCACCGCCTGCTGGAATCGCTCCACCCGCGCTCGGACCCTTCGCACCGTTTCCAGAAAGGCAGGAGCGACACTGGCATGGGCCTGCTCAAAGGCTTCGGCCGTGACGAAGAGGCTCTCGACACCGACCTCAGCACGGTCAATCCGACGGCTGTACTCAAGCACCGCCTCGCGGCCCTTCGCCTGAACGTCTTGGCAGATTCTCGCCACCACCTGCTTGGGCGTGAGTGGCTCGCCGAAGATCTCGATCGTTCGCTTGGCGGCGGACGGGCTGACAACGTCACCCTGCGACGAGAGGCTAGAAACGAGCCTCCTCAACCGTCCGCGGCCCTCCGCTGTTGTCAGGTCGATGGTTTGAACGGCCAAAGAGGTGGGCGAAGCTGTGGAGGTTGGCATGCGGAATGGTGATCGGCGCGGGGCGTTGAAGGTATGACGACCCCCTCAGGATACACGGCTCGTGCTGTTTGTGGATGCGGGCGAACACCGTCTGCAAGTGTCGATCAGCACTTCAAAACCGGCCACCCATCAGCACTCAAAACCGACCACCGCTGCAGGGGGGGGTGTATGTCGAAAGAATCGTGTTCTTCGGTCCTGATTGCAAGGGAATCGTCATTTTGTGGCGGATGTTCCGGAAGTGCCGGCGGGTTTTGTTCGTGTTTTGCCGGTCAGCACTTTGGACGGTTTTGAGGGAGCGTCGGCAGCGCGGTTGCGGAGCCGGTAGCTACGTCCCTGGAAGCTGATGATCTCAGCGGTCTCCAGGAAGCGATCGAGGATAGCCGAGGCACTCGGCACATCACCGATCAGCTTGCCCCAGTCCTCGAGCGGTCGGTTGCTGGTCATCAGTGTGCTCTTGACCTGATGCCGCCTCAGGATGATCTCGAAGAAGTATTCGCCGCTTCGCTTGGGCAGCTGCTTCATGCCCATGTCATCGATGATGAGCAGGTCGGGCTTGAGGTAGCGAGCAAGGGCCTTGTGGTCTTCGTCGATGGCTTCCTCATGGAGGAAGTCACGGACGACATCGAAGATCGAGCGATAGAGCACGCTCCGCCCCTGCTTCACCGCGGCATACCCGATGGCCTGAGCGATGTGGGTCTTGCCCGTGCCGGGAGGCCCCATCAGCAGCGCATCCCGCGGCTCATCGAGGAAGCGACACGTGGCCAGGTCAAAGACCTGACGTCGTGGGATCGCCGGGTTGAACTCCCATTCGAACTGATCGAGTGGCTTCAGATCACGGAAGCAGGCGAGCGTAGTTCGGCGTTCGAGCTTGCGATGATCACGAACGGCAACCTCGTCTTGGAGAATGAGTTCAAGGAAGTCGAGGTGTGTGAGTCTGTTGGCCTGGGCTTCTTGGAGGCGAACATCCAGAGAGCTGGCCAGGCCCGAAAGGCGAAGCTGTCGAAGGGTCGTTCGAAGGTGATCGTTCATCAAAGTCTCCTGAGATGGAAGGCCTGCCGGTATCGGTCACGCGACCGAATCGGGAGGTACTGTTGCACTGTTCGGTGAAGAGGAGTCGGGCTCTGCTGAGGAGCACCCCGGCGAGCGATAGCCGGACCGCAGGCATGCCTGCATGCCGCCGTCGCCCTGTGAGTTCCCGCTCGCAGGGCGATGGTCTTTGCAGGCCACCGTCATGCCTGCGTCATAGCTCTCAAAACCTTCGCCCATGGATGGGCGACTCATCTCCTGGCGATGGATCGCCTGGGCGACCACAGAGGCATAGTCCTCGAGCGGGCGAATCATCTCGTGCTCGCTTAAGAACTCCAGCGGCTCCTGACGGTCGGCCTGGTGACCGATCAGCTGCCGCAAGCTGCGGAGGTGATAGCACTGGTTCGAAAGTGCCGTTTCGCAGGCTTTTTCGAGCGATTCGCAGGTGTGCTTGCGGGTCAGGGCAAGCAGGCCTTGAACAACGCGATGCCCTTGGATGCCTCGTACGGCAACCACCGCCTCGGCCCATGCATGGGTCTTCGGACCGATCGAACGAGTCTTGCCAAGCAAGTACGCGATGCCCTTCTCAAGGCCGTTGATCTTGGCCTCATGAACATGATCGATCGCCGTGCTGAAGCGGCCATGCTCATGCCTGGCATGAACCGCGATCTGCTGATGCTGGTCATTGAAGACCCGCACGGTGCGGCTGTCCCATCGGGCCCAGACCTCCCGCCCGAGATACTCAGGCGGAACGGAGTAGTAGGCCCGGGCAACCTCCACGTGCCCATCTCTGCCAACCTTCCGCCTGGCCTCTTTGAAGTTCTGAAAGCGACCAGATGGCAGTGGCAGAAGCTCTTGCTTTTCGAGTTCATGAAAGACAGCCAGTACCTGCCGCTTGGTCGTCCCATGAATCCGGAGATCAGCGGTCTTCTGCTCCCAGTTGAGCAGGAACTCATTCTGCTCGGAGAGGCTCGTGAACTTCCTGCCCTTGAGAGCGTTTTCTTGGACATAGGCAACGCCGCGTTCGACCTTGCCCTTGTGCCGCGGCGTTCGTGGCTTGGTCGGCAGGACGATCGTGCCGTAGTACCTGCAGAACTCAGCCAGCTTCGGATTGAGCTCGGGGTCGAACCAATCGGCCTTGATGACGGCCGCCTTAAGGTTGTCGACGACAAGCGTGTGAGGAACGCCACCGAAGTGCTCGAAGGCATTCTCAAGGCAGCCGATGAAGTCATCGGTTGATTGGGTGAAGACAGCTTCGCTGTAGCCCTTGCGGGAATGCGAGAGCACAACTCGCAGGACGTGGGTGCGGCGCCGCTTGCCGTCGCTGCCAACAACCGGAGCCACCATCCCGAAGTCGACTTGGGCCTCGTATCCAGGAGGCACTTCCATCCGCCGGAACGGTACCAACGGGGAGCCATCGTGCTTCTTCAGCAAGCGCCTGACGCTCTCATAGCTGACCTTGGCTGCACCGGAAAACTCGACCAACAGATCCTGGTGAATCCGCTTGGCAGTGAGCCCGCGAGCCCGCTGATCGAGGATCCAGGCGAGCCACGGGGCGGCGGCGTTCCGGCTGCCATTGGAGCCCGCCGAGCCGGTCAGCACTTCAAAACCGTCCACTCGCTCTTCCGAGCCGGCCGGCGAAATCAGCACTTTGGATGGTTTTGAAACCGACTCGGACCCCATCCGGGCGTACCGAGCCACCGTCTCCCGGTGGATTCCCAGCCGCCGGGAGATCTCACGGAATGACAATCCTGCGGATCGCAGGGAATGAATCGTCTGAATAACCGTCATCTTCAATACATTCGCCATAACAGGCCTCCTTCCGCGGCAACGCCGCTAGAAGACCTGTAGGTCGGAATGCTCCGTGAAGATGGCCGGTTTTCAAGTGCTGATCACTGGCCGGTTTTAAGTGCGGACTG
>JAGYJY010000016.1 GCA_018401745.1 Pirellulales bacterium
CTTACCCAGCCATGGCTCCGCTGCGATCCTCGGCCAGCAGGGCCTTCGCCGCGGCGGCTATTGCCGGCCGATCCGCAGCAGGCACGCGGTCGAGCAGCGGCAGCAGGGGGCCTGTGCTCGCGATACCCGCGGCCGCCACCGCCTCGTGCAGCACGCAGATCGGGCTGATCGCGTTGCGGAGGTCTTCCAGCGGCTCAAAGATCGTGCGGATTCGTTCGGCCGCCTGCCAGTCGCCGGCAGCAGCCGCTCGTCGCAGGGCCACCGAGAGCTGCGGGGCCACACAGCCGCAGCCCGTGGTGAAGCCGCCCAGGCCGAAGTCGCGGAGGTGCACGATCGCCGGCTGCTCGCCAATGCCGCTGATCACCATGGCTGGATCGACCAGGTCGACAAGCTTCCGCAGCGTGGCATCGTCGGCCGGATCGTCGCGAACAATCGCATACTTGATCACCGAGATCAGCCCATCGCGGCAGAGCGCCGCCGCGTCTTCTGGCTCGATGAAGCCCTCATGCTTGATGTAGAGCAGGGCAGGGATCCCGGCCGCCTCGACAAACCTCCGCACGCCCGTGGCCACGCCGCTGCTGGTGGTGATGCCCTGATGCGGCAGCACCATCGCCGTGCCAAAGCGGTGCTGCCGCAGCAGCGCTAGCATGCTCCATCATCAGCCCGTAGGTCGGCCCGACCGCTGGCACCACCTGCGTGGTTGCCGCCGGCAGCCGCTCAAGCATCTCCAAGACCGGCTCATACTCATGCAGCGGCAGGTGGTAGAAGACGGCGTTGCCGCCGTAGAGCAGCAGCTCCACGCCGCCCGCTTCCAGATGCGCGATGATCGCTGCGTTGGCCGCCTCATCGATCGCTCCGGCCGCATCGCGGGCCAGCGGCGGCACCGCCATCGGCGAACGGGCAAAGGCATCCAGGGCAAGGGGCTGTTGCATGATCATCAGAGAGCCTTCAAAGAAAGGGCAGCCTCGGCGTGTCGCCCACAATACCATCCGCTCGGGTCATGCAAACCGTCGCCAGTCGCCGAGCCTGTGGGAACCGCTCTCATGGGAACCGCTCTCAATAAATCTCGGGCTCGGCTTCGGCCCCGGGGCCGCCGCCGCGCTCGAGGAAGCGGAAATCGCAGCCCCGGTCGGCCTGGGTGACCTCGTCGTGGTAGAGCCGGGCGTAGCCGCGATCCGACCGACGGGCAGGCGGCTGCCAGTCGGCCAGACGGCGCGCGATCTCCGATTCGTCCACCAGCAGATCCAGGCGGCGGGCTTCCACGTCGAGCCGGATCAGGTCGCCTGTCTGCACGACCGCCAGCGGCCCGCCGGCGGCAGCCTCGGGAGCCACATGCAGCGCACAGGTGCCGTAGCTCGTGCCGCTCATGCGGGCATCGCTGATCCGCACCATGTCGCGAACGCCCTGCTCGAGCAGCGGCTTGGGAATCGGCAGCATCCCCCACTCCGGCATCCCCGGGCCCCCAAGCGGCCCGGCGTTTCGCAGCACGAGCACATCGTCGGCGGTGATGCCGCTGGCCGGGTCGTCGATGCGGGCCTTCATGTCGGGATAGGAGTCAAACACCACCGCGCGACCGGTGTGCGAGAGCAGCCGCGGCTCGGCGGCCGTCGGCTTGATCACACAGCCATGCGGCGCGAGCGACCCACGCAGCACGCAGGTGCCGCCGGTGGGCGAGAGCGGGTTGTCCAGCGGCCGAATCACACGGTCGTCGATCACCTCCGCTCCGGCAATGTTTTCTCCCAGCGTGCGGCCGTTGACCGTCAGGCAGTCGAGCGTGAGCAGGTGCGAGATCCGCGTGAGCACCGCCGGCAGCCCGCCCGCATCGTGCAGGTCTTCCATCAGAAACTCACCAGCCGGCCGCAGGTTGGCCACCACCGGCGTTCGCCGCGAGATCGCATCGAACTGATCGAGCGAGAGCGTCACCCCCGCCCGGCCCGCGAGGGCCAGGAGGTGCACAATCGCGTTGGTCGACCCAGCGATCGCCATGTCGGTGGTGATCGCATTCTCAAAGGCAGCCGCCGTGAGAATCCGCGAGGGCCGCAGGTCGCTCCAGGCCATCTCCACGATCCGTCGCCCGCAGCCGCTGGCCATGCGGGCGTGCGCCGCGTGCACCGCGGGAATCGTCGCGGCCCCAGGCAGCGTCATGCCCAGGCTCTCCGCCACCGCGGCCATCGTGGAGGCGGTGCCCATCGTCATGCAGGTGCCGGCCGAGCGGGCGATGCCCTCCTCGAGCTGCCGCCAGACGCACGGCTCCAGGCATCCCGCCTGTCGCTGGGCCCAATACTTCCAGACATCGGTGCCGCTGCCGAGCCGCTGATCGCGATACCTGCCCGGCGAGCATCGGCCCGGCCGGCAGGAAGATCGCCGGCAGATCGGCTGAGATCGCCCCCATCAAGAGCCCCGGCACCGTTTTGTCGCAGCCGCCCATCAAGACCGCCGCGTCGATCGGATGGCTGCGGAGCACCTCCTCCACCTCCATCGCCAGCAGGTTGCGATAGAACATCGCCGTGGGCTTCATAAACATCTCGGAGACCGCGAGCACCGGGATCTCCAGCGGAAAGCCGCCGGCCTGCCACACGCCCCGCTTCACCTGCTCCACCCGCTCGGGAAAGTGGGTGTGGCACTGCGAGAGATCGCTCCACGAGTTGAGGATCGCGATCACCGGCCGCCCCTCGGCCTCCTCCGCCGCATAGCCCATCTGCCGCAGCCGGCTGCGATGCCCAAAGCTCCGCAGGTCGTCAGGAGCAAACCACCGCTGCGAACGCAGCTGCGAGGGATCACGGTCAACAGACGTGGGCTCAGACATGGCTCATTCACAGACGGGCTTCAGGGAAACGTGGCGGCTCGCAGACCACGATTGTACGCTCATCAACTTCATGTTCACTGGGTGGGGCTCCGTTCGCATGGGGCGTGCTCTGCAAAGGCTGGTGCAGCGGCTCTGCACCGGCACAGAGGGGCTGTGATGACACCGCTGGGAATCCTGGCCATCGCGCTGGCGATCGTGATCGGCGGTGTGCTTGTCTTTCGGCTGCACCCGTTCTTTGTGCTTGTCGCAGCCGCCTTTGCGGTGGCGCTGTTGATTCCTGATGCAGAGCTGTCGGCCGGCGAGCTTGTCGCCGAGGGCTTCGGCAAGACCGCCCGAGGCATCGGCATCGTGGTGGCGATGGCCGCGATCCTGGGCAGCTGCCTCTCGGCAGCCGGCGCCGCCACACAGATTGTGGGAGCGCTGCAGCGGCTGCTCGGCGAACGCCGCACCCCGCTGGCCCTAATGGCCTCGGGCTTTGTGCTCGGCATTCCGATGTTTGCCGACAGCGCCTTCTTCCTGCTGCTGCCGCTGGCCCGAGCTGCCTGGCAGCGCACCGGCCGCCACTATCTGTTGTGTGTGATGGCGATCGTCGCCGGAGCCACCATGAGCCACTCGCTCGTGCCGCCAACCCCAGGCCCGCTGTTTGTCGCCGATGCGTTTGGCGTCGACATGGCCACGATGATCGGCTTCGGCAGCCTCGTCGGCCTGCTGTCGGCCGTGGTGGGGCTGGCCTATGCCCACTGGGCCGACCGCCGCTGGCCGATCACGCCCCAGGCCGCCGCCACAGCCGATCCCCCCACGGCTGCCGCTGTAAGCCCCGCACCAACGCCACCGCCGCTGTGGGCGTCGCTTCTGCCGATCGCCGTGCCGGTGGTCTGCGTGAGCCTCGGCTCCTGGGCCGGCTCCTCGCCTGAGCAGTTTCCGGCGTGGCTGCTGCCGGTGATCGAACTCGCCGGCGAGCGAAACATGGCGATGGTGATTGCCGCCCTGCTCGCGATGCTTGTGCTGGCTGCCTCGAGCCGGTCTCTGACTTTCGTCCGCTCCACGGTTGCCGCCGGCATTCAGTCCGCCGGCAGCGTGCTTTTGGTGATCGCGGCAGGCGGCGCTCTCGGCGGGGCGTTGCGGGCAGCAGGCCTGGCAGAAGTCTTTACCGATCTCGCGCCGACCAGTGGCCTGGCCCTCGTGCCGGTGGCCTGGGCGGTCACGGCCACGATCCGCATCGCCCAAGGCTCGGCGACAGTCGCCATGATCACCACCGCCGGCATCCTCGCGCCGGTCGTGCTTACGGGCGCCGCCGGCTGCCATCCGGTCTACGTCGCCATCGCCATCGGCTGCGGCTCCAAGATGGGCATGTGGATGAACGACAGCGGCTTCTGGGTGATCGGCACCACCGCCGGGCTCACCGAGAGCCAAACCCTGAAAACCGCCGCCGCCATGCTCGAGCATCGAAGGCGCGGTCGGCCTGCTCGTCACGCTCGCCCTGGCCGCCGCCTTTCCGCTTGTCTGACGACAGCCGCAAAAGTGCGACGGTCTTTGACAGCCTCCAGAAAAACGCTATCGTGATAGCGTTGACTCGATCCACTGATGTGCTGCACGTCCATGGCCCAGATCATCGTCCGCAATCTTGAGGACAGCATTCGCGACAAGCTGCGTGACCGGGCTCAGAGCCATGGTCGGAGCATGGAGGAAGAGGTCCGCGACATCCTCCGCGTGGCGGTTGCTCTCGGGGCGAGCGAGCCCCGGAGGCTGGGGTCGTGGTGCCGGGAGCAGTTCGCTGGAAACGCGGACTTCGGGGATGAGGCGTTTGAGCCTGCAGAGCTTGGTGGCGGCATCCCCTCCCCCCCGAGCTTCGGTTCATGATCGTCCTCGACACGAACATCGTGTCAGCGATGATGCGTCCGGACTCTGTACCCGCGGTGCTGACCTGGCTCGACACGCAGCCAACCGAGTCGATCTGGACGACGTCCGTCACACTCTTTGAAATCCGCTTCGGACTCGCTGTGCTGCCCCCGGGGAAGCGACGCACGGCCCTCGAGCTCACCTTCGAGCGGATCCTCAAGGAAGGCTTGGAACACCGTGTGCTCGACTTCGATGCCGCGGCCGCGTTGGTAGCAGCCGATCACATGGCAGATCTCAGGGCTTCAGGCCGCGGCATCGAACTTCGCGACCTGCAGATCGCCGGCATCGTCGCCTCACGGCGAGCAACGCTCGTCACCCGCAACACCCGGCACTTTGTCGACGCAGGCATCAACCTGATTGATCCGTGTGGAGCATAGACCCGCAGCCGTTCGCGTGATCATCAACAGCCCGGCCGCTCAGCCACGTCGCGACCGCAGCCGGTCGAGCAAGACGGCAGCGAGGATCACCAGGCCGAGCACCACCTTCTGGGTGTAGCTCTCCACGCCGGTGAGGTTCATGCCGTTTTGGATCACGGCGATGATCAGCGCGCCCACGAGCGTGCCGAGCACCTGCCCCTCGCCGCCGGAGAGCGAGGTGCCTCCCACCACGACTGCAGCGATCACATACAGCTCATACATCTGGCCGTAGGTGGGCGCGCCGCTTTTGAGCTGCGAGGCCATCACGATGCCGCCGAGGCCAGCCAGCAGGCCGCAGAGCAGATACACCGCCAGCACCACCCGCTGCACCGGCACACCCGAAAGCCGCGCGGCCTCCGCGTTGCCCCCCACCGCATACACATACCGGCCAAACGTGGTGCGGCTCATCACGATATGGGCAAGGCCATAGAGCACGAGCATCAGCACGACGGCATTGGGAATCCCGCCGAGGTCGGCCCCTCGCCCCAGCCAGACAAACGCATCGGGCACCTGATTGATCGACTGCCCTGCGGCCAGGATGTAGGCCGAGCCGCTCGCCACGAGCATCATCGCCAGCGTGGCGATAAACGGCGGTATCCCAAACAGCGTGACCACGCCGCCGGAGAGCAGCCCAGCGACCCCGCAGACAACCACGCCGGCAGCAGCCCCGGCGAGCATGCCCGCCAGGCCCGCCTCCTGCCCACCGCAGACATCACGAATCATCCTCGCCCCCGCCACGCTCGAGAGCGCGATCAGGCTGCCCACCGAGAGGTCGATGCCGCCGGTGAGAATCACCAGCGTCATGCCGATCGCCACGATCGCAATCACGGCGATCTGGTTGGCGACGTTGAGCAGATTCGTGGTCTTCAAGAAGTTGGGCCAGCGGCTCGGCTCCGGCCGCAGCACCCTCGCCTCCGCAAGCGCGGGCAGCCGCTTCCCCAGACCGTCAAACACGCCCCAGGCCCCGGCCGACGACGAACAGGCGATCACATCCGCTGCCTGGCCAGCCGCCAGCTCCTCCAGAGCCCCCCGCGCCTCCCGCGGCCCTCCCTGCGACACCGCCACCACCTGCCAGCCAGCAGCTGCGGCCTGCTCCGCAAGCGATGCCGCAAACGCATCCTCATCGCCGCCGCGGCCGGCGACCACAAGCAGCCGCCCACCCTCAGCCAGCTCCTCCGGCAGGCTGGCAGCCAGCTGCCTTGCGGCCTCGGCCCCTGCCGGCGTCTGCTCATCGAGCGTGACCACGCTAAAGAACGCGCAGAGCAGCACGAGCACCAGCAGCATGCCCTGGTCAGCGAGCATCGCCGCAGCCACACCGCGGAAACGATGCACGGGAGTCGCCGAGTCGTTGTTGACGTTCATTGCAGCATCTCTCGTCACAGGATCGTCGTCGCCAGGGCCGCTCGCCCAGCTCAGCGGATGGCGAGCGAAAGGATATCGGCTTGGCTCGCCGTGGCCGGGTCGCTGATCTCACCGGTGATGCGGCCCTCGTGCATCACGAGAATCCGATCGGCCATGCCGAGCACCTCGGGCAGCTCGCTGCTGACCATCAGCACGGCCTTCCCGCGCGCGGCGAGGTCGTTCATCAGGCCGTAGATCTCCACCTTGGCCCCCACATCGATGCCCCGGGTGGGCTCATCAAACACCAGCACCTCCGAGGCCGACTGCAGCCACTTGGCAAGCACCACCTTCTGCTGATTGCCGCCGGAGAGCGTGCCGACGGGCCGGTCGGCGGCATTGGCCCGGATCCGCAGCGACTCGGCATAGCCCGCAAACGCCCTCCGCTCACGCCCGCGATCGATCCAGCCTCCTCCCGCCCACGAGCCGCGGGCGAAGTGCGCGGCATTGGGCAGGCCGAAGTTGTGCAGCACCGACTGCGAGAGCACGAGCCCCTGATGCTTGCGGTCTTCGGTGAGCAGGCAGATGCCCGCGGCAATCGCATCCCGCGGCGAGCGGATCGAGAGCCGCCTGCCGTCGAGCTCGATCGTGCCGGCGTCTGCCCGGTCGGCCCCAAAGATCAGCCGGACTGTCTCAGTGCGGCCCGCCCCCACCAGGCCCGCAAGGGCCACAATCTCGCCAGCCCGCACCTCAAACGACACATCCCGCACCGCCGTTCCGCGGCACAGCCCTCGCACCACCAGCCGCGGCTGACCGATTGCCCGCTGTCGCTTGGGAAACTCTTCTTCCAGCGAGCGGCCCACCATCAGCTCGATCAGCTCGCGCCGGGGCATCTCCGCCGCCGTCCGACACGCCACGCTCTGCCCGTCGCGAAGCACCTGCACCCGATCCGCGATCGCTTCAATCTCATCGAGGCGATGGCTGACGTAGATCACGCCGATCCCCTGCCTGGTGAGGTCGGCGATCACGGCAAAGAGCTTCTGCACCTCCTGCGGCGTGAGCGTGGCGGTGGGCTCATCCATGACGATGACCTTGGCGTCGACTGCCAAGGCTTTGGCGATCTCAACCGCCTGCTGCTGGGCGACCGTCAGCCGCCGGCAGGGCACGCCTGGCGGCACCTCCACGCCGGTGCGGGCGAGCAGTTCGACCGCCTGCCGCCGCTCCTCGCCAGCCCGCACAAACCCTGCCGTCGCCCGCTCCAGCCCGAGAAAAATATTTTCTTGAGCTGAGAGGGCAGGCACGAGGTTGAACTCCTGGTAGATCACCGCCACGCCCGCCGCCCGGGCCGCCAGCGGGGAGAGCATCGCCTGCGGCTGGCCGTCGATGCGGATCACCCCCGCATCGGGCCGCACCGCACCACCCAGCACCTTCATCAGTGTGCTCTTGCCGGCGCCGTTCTCGCCCATCAGGGCCAGCACCTCTCCACGGCCGAGCGTGAGATCGACCCCGTCGAGCGCCTTCACGCCGGGATACTGCTTGGAGATACCCCGCATCTCAAGAAGCGGCGGGGCGGTGGCGGTGGCTCTCACAGGTCGGTGCCTTGACTACTTGAGGCTCTCGTCGGCCTCGGCCTCGGCCTGGCGGTAGAGCTCGCAGGGAATCAGCTGCTGCGTGGCCACCTCATCGCCAGCAAAGTACCGCACGATCGAGTCGACCGTCATCGCAGCGATGCGGTCAGGAAACTGCACGGGATCGGCGTAGATCTTGCCCTCGAGGATCGCCTGGCGGCCATCGAGCTGGCCGTCGAAGCCCACGATCACCACATCGTCGGCTTTGCCCGCCTTTTCCAACGCCGCCCGAGCTCCAAGGGCCGAAGGGTCGTTGATCGCAAAGATCCCGGCCAGGTTGGCATGGGCCTGCAGGGCATCTTCGGTGCACTTAAAGCCCTGATCTTTCTTGCCGTCGCCCGGCAGCTCCGCCACGATCGAGATCACCGCATCGGGGTGGTCGGTGTTGTGCTGCTCAAGCACCTCCTTGAAGCCCTGCACCCGCAGGATGCACGACTCGGCCTGCTTGAAGTCGAGCACCACCACCTCGCCACCGCCGTCGCCCAGGGCCTCGATCATCGCCTCCGCCGCCAGCCGGCCGCCGCCGAGGTTGTCGCTGGCGATATGCGAGACGACATCGACGCCCTCAGCCAGGCAGGCGATGTCCGCCGTGAAAACGGGAATGCCCGCGGCATTGGCCTCTTCGATCGCCGGGCCGATCGACCGCGAGTCGCAGGGGCAGAGCACGATCGCCGAGCAGCCGGCCACGATGAAGTCCTTCACCTGATTCTGCTGCTTCGCCACATCAAACTCACCGCTGGTGATCGTGGTCGCATAGCCGTTGGCCGCGGCCTCCGCGGTGATCGTGTCGGCGATTGTCTTGAAGAACGGGTTGGTCATCGTCAGCACGGAGACACCGATCGTGCCCTTGGAGCCGGCTGCCTGCTTCTCCGCCTCACCGCCGCAGCCCAGCACGCAGGCCGTCAGCATCGCCACCGTAGCCAGGATCGTTCCTCGCATATCGTGCTTCCCCTTCATGGTTGCCAAAGCTCTCCCCTGCGTCGCGGCAGACGCGGCCCAGAAACCAGCGACTGCCGGCATGCCTGATGCACCGCTCGTTTTCGCGTAGAATCCTACCCGAACTGGCCACCGCGAACCGTCTGAGTTTTCCCGCTATGCACCTGACACGCTGCCTGCTTTTGCTCTGCCTGCTTTGGCTTTGTTTGCTTGGTGCCCTGCCCGCTGTGGCGACAGCGAGCGAGACCGCATCGCCTGGCGAGGCGGCGCAGACCAGCTCTGCCTTGCCCACCGTGCCTGGCTACACCGAAGTGCAGCGGCTCGCCTCGCCCCACGCCACACAGGCAGCCGCGGCTGATGCCCACCGGCTCTATGCCATCTCCAACACCACCGTGGCCACCTACGACCGCACCACCGGGAAACTCCTGGCCACCGCCTCCGCGGAGGGCACCGAACACCTCAACAGCGGCTTCTTGCACGCCGGCAAGCTCTACGCGGCCCACTCCAACTACCCTGAGCTGCCCCATGAGTCGGACATCCGGGTTTTCGATCCCGAAACCAACTCGCTGCGGGTGCATCATGTCTTTCCCGACCCTCCCGGCAGCCTGGTGTGGTGCCTGCGTCGCGATGGTCATTGGTGGTGCTGCTTCGCCTGGTATGGCGACGACAACGCCCGCAGCGTGCTGATCGAATACGCCGACGACGACCTCGCCACCGAAGTCCGTCGGCTCCACTTTCCACCCGAGGTGGTCGCCGACTTCGACGGGATGAGCGCGTCTGGTGGCATCTGGGATGGCGACACGATCCTGGCCAGCCACCATCACTATCCGGTGCTCTACCGGCTGCAGGTGCCGGCCGACCCGCAGGCAACGATGCTCGACCTGGTCGAAACGCTCGCCTGCCCATTTCCCGGGCAGGGCATCGCCGTTGATCCGGCCACGGCCGGTGGGCTCGTTGGCATCGACCGGCCTGCCCGGGCGATCGTGCTGGCCACGCCGGTCACGCCGCCTTGCTGTGAAGCGACTCCCGGCAGCCGTCGCTCGCTGCTTCTTCAGGGCAGCCAAACACCTTGAGGCTTCCGTCGGCCCCCAGCCGCGTCTCCAGCAGCAGCCGCACGGCGGCGAGCTCCTCGCGAACCTGCCGCAGCTCGGCGTTGTCTGCGGCGTCTTCGGTGCCCATGAACCAGCTCGCGAGCAAGCCCGCCAAGGCTCCGAAGGTCGCTGCTCCGGTGATCATGAGAAAGAAGGCCACGATCCGGCCTTCCCAGGTGATCGGATAGAAATCGCCGTAGCCCACAGTGGTCACCGTGCAGATCGCCCACCAGACGGCGTCGTCGGCGGTCTTGATGGTGCCGTCGGCTCCCTCCTCAAAGGCCAGGATGGCAAACGAACTGGCAAAGATCGCCAGGATCGCCACAAAGGCTCCCGCCATAACGGCGTTGAGGGCCCGCTGCTGAAAGAGCATCGCGGCGATCATTCGCGTGGCCTTGATGCCGCGAATCACTCGCAGGATGCGAACCACGCGGGCCGCCCGCCCCCAGCGGGCCGCATCAAACACAGGAATGGAGGAGATCAGATCGAGCCAGCCCCAGGTGAGCATGTATCGCCAGCGGTCTTCAGCACGGATCAGGTTGACCACAAAATCTGTGAGAAACACCAGACACACGGCAGTGTCGGCATAGGCCAGGATCGACTGGCTTGATGGCCCCAGTTCCACCGCCACCCCCACTACCAGCATGCCGATGGCGAGCAGGCTGAAGCCGAGCATCAAGGCATCGTAGCCGGCCCACCGCTCGCGAAGCAGCATGGGGGTCGCAACTTTCGGAGCGTCGCCGACGGAGCGGGCAAGCCGGGGCGGGGCGGCGACAGCCTTGGGAGCAAAACTGGTATGTGGGGGTGGCATGGCGTCGGATCGCGGTGGGGGGCTCAAGCGGAAGGCCGCGGATCCTAGCGGCCCTCGACGCCTGAGTGGATGCCGATTCCGCTGGGCATCACTCCACCGACGCACCCGACAGGGCAACCGTCAGATCATCGTGGGGCTGCAGCTCACCCCGCAGCACACGCATCTCGTCCGGGGCCTCGATTCCAATCCGCACCTTGTCGCCGCTGACGCGGACGATGGTGACCACCACCGAGGAGCCCACGAAAATCTGCTGGCCCTGCTTTCGAGAAAGAACGAGCATCAGAAACCTCCCTGTTTGATTGCTTGTGTGTTGCGGCGGTGTCGGTGTCGCCGTGTGAGACTTCAACGGCGAGGAAAGACGGCCAAACTGGGCCGACTTGGTGACAAAGGGAATATCGGACGACAAGGCTGACTTTCTTGCCTGCGGGGTCAGGGAGGCCGCACAGACCGGTTATGTCGATCAGCCGGCGATGGCTCTCCACCGCGCACGAAAAAGGGCCGGACGATCTCTCGCCCGGCCCTTCTCGTTGTCAGTGCCTCAGTGGCCCGCTGCAGTCGCTCCTGCAGCACGCCACTCGAGAACTAGCAGCCACGACGGCAGCGACGACGACGGCAGCCGGTGTTGCTGCTGCTCTCGCAGGAGTCGCAGCCAGCGGCGTCGCCACAGCTGCCACAGCTGTCGGCGGAAACCTCGACGGCCACCATCTTGCAGACCTTCACAGGCACCTCCGTGGTGACCTGGTGAGGAACACAGACGGTGTAGGTCTGGGTCTTCTCTTCCGGCACACACTCATAGGTCGTGACCGTGTAGGTCTCTTCCTTCGTCTGCGGCACCATGACCGTGTAGGTGACGTCCTTGGTCATCTTCTCAGGCACGCACGTGGTCACCGTGTACTCGCGGGTGCGAGTCTCCGGCTTGCACTTCTGAACCTGCACGGTGCGAGTCTTGGTCTCGTTGACCATCTTCGTCACCTGGTAGGTCTTGGTCCGCTCCTCCGGCACGCACTTGGTGACCATGACGGTCTTGGTGCGGGTCTCAGGCTTGCACTTCTGAACCTTCACGGTGCGAGTCTTGGTCTCGTTGACCATCTTCGTCACCTGGTAGGTCTTGGTCCGCTCTTCCGGGCGGCACTTGGTGACCGTGCAGGTGTAGGGAACTTCCTCAGTGACACACGTGTAGGTCGTGCAGGGCACTTCCTTGGTCTCACAGGTCGGAACCCAGACACGCTTGCAGACGGTGCGGGTTGCACCGCAGTCGCCACAGCCACCCTCACAGCCACCGCAAGCGCTGCTGTTGCCACAGGGGTTGCAGGGAACTTCCGTCATCTGGGTTTCCCAGTGGCCACCGCGGACCTGCACGGTCTTCGTGGTGGTCTGCGGCACCCGCTTGGTCACCGTGCGGGTCATCTCGACCTCTTCGGTGTAGGGAACCATCACCGTGTAGGTGCTGGTCTTCTCTTCCTTGACGGGAACGCACACCGTGTAGGTCTGCTCAACCTCTTCGGTGTAGGGAACCATCACCGTGTACTCGACGGTCTTCTCTTCCTGAACCGGCACCATCACGGTGTAGGTGGAAGTCTTCTCTTCCTTCACGGGAACGCACACCGTGTAGGTCTGCTCGACCTCTTCGGTGTAGGGAACCATCACCGTGTACTCAGCGGTCTTGGCTTCCTCGACGTTCTTCATGACCGTGTACTCGACCGTCTTGGTGCGAGTCTCGGGCACGGAGACCGTGACCGTGCGGGTCTTCTCTTCGGTCTTCGGAACCCGCTTCATGACCGTGTAGGTCTTCTCGCGGGTCTCCTGCGTGTACTCAGTGCGGGTCACTTGCCGCATCTCAGTCACATACTGCCGCTGGTAGACGGTGCGAGTGCCGCACGAGCCACACTCACCGCAATCATCACATGCCGAGGCTGACTCGCAGCCACCGCACTCCGCTCCACCACAGCTGCCGCAATCGGCCTGGGCGGTCGTACACGAGAACACAAGGGCGAGCATGGGAACCATGCCCAAACAGATTTTTCGAATCACAGAAACCTCCAAGAGAGACGAGTCAGCAGAAAAGTTCGTTGGATGACGCGAAGCGTGATGCCCTCCGGCCAAGGCATGAGGAGCCCTGACCCACAACCGCCCACACGCACGCCGTTTCAATCTAGATAAGATACGTAGACTTTTTCAGCATTCAAGCGATGGCCCCGACATTGAAGGGATTTCTCACACTCACTTCTGGGGCCATTGATGTTCCGCACGACGTCCCGGCGTTATCATCTGCCGGGCCGGGGGGGAAACGATCGTCCGCGGCACCCCTCTGCCTCGTCCTTTTGGCCGCACGTCCAAGGAGCCCCACATGACTTCAGGCTGCTCTCACCTACGCCCCCGACTCACTCCTCTGGCAGCCTTTGGCCTACTCTTGCTGGCTGGCCTGATGCTGGCCCCCGCATCCCTGGCGGACGTGCAGCTCAACAACATGTTTGGCAGCCACATGGTGCTCCAGCAGGGCATCCGCAACCGCGTGTGGGGCAGAGCTGAGCCTGGTGAGAAGGTGAGCGTCACGCTTGCCGATCAGACCCACAGCACCACGGCAGGCGACGACGGCTCGTGGGAGGTCATGCTCGATGCGGTGCAGGAATACGGCGGCCCGCACACCCTGACCGTCAAAGGCGACAACACCATCGTCTTTGAGGACGTGCTGATTGGCGAGGTCTGGGTGTGTGCCGGCCAGTCGAACATGCAGTGGAGCGTGAACGCCTCAAACGACGCCGATCTCGAGCGGGCCTCGGCTGACTACCCGCAGATTCGCCTGATTTCCGTGCCGCAGGTGGGCACCCAGGAGCCCCAGTGGAACTTCAACGGCTCCTGGAAAGCCTGCACGCCAGAGACGGTGGGTGGCTTCTCAGCGGTGGGCTATTTCTTCGGCCGCCAGCTGCATCAGACGCTTGGCGTGCCCGTGGGCCTGATCAACAACGCCTGGGGCGGCAGCGCCTGCGAGGCCTGGATCAACCGCGAGAAGCTTGCCGAGGACGGACGCTTCGAGAAGCTCCTCGCCCGCTGGGAGCAGATGGAAAAAAACAAGGCCGACGACGCGCGGCTGATGAACGGCAACGCCCGACCCGGCAACATCTACAACGGCGTGCTGCTCCCATCGATCGGCTACGGCATCCGCGGCGCGATCTGGTATCAGGGCGAAAGCAACGCCAGCCGGGCCTACCAGTATCGCGACCTGTTTCCCTTCATGATCACAACCTGGCGCGACGAATGGGGCCAGGGCGACTTCCCCTTCTACTGGGTGCAGCTGGCCGATTTCCGCGCTGAAAAGCCCGAGCCGGCCGAGAGCGACTGGGCCGAGCTGCGGGAAGCTCAGACGATGACGATGGATGCCCTCCCGGCCACGGGCGAGGCAGTGATCCTCGACATCGGGGAAGGCAAGGATATCCACCCCAAGAACAAGCAGGATGTCGGCAAGCGGCTGGCTCGCTGGGCCCTCGCCAACGATTACGGCATTCAGGGCATTCCCTGCCACAGCCCGCGGTATGCCTCGATGGAGAAAGATGGCTCGAAGATCGTGCTCTCCTTTGAGCACGTCGACGGCGGCTGGCGGCCCTTCGACGTGGCGGAGCCGGTCGGCTTCACCATTGCGGGCGGCGACAAGGTCTTTGTGCCTGCCAAGGCCACGATCCGCGAGGATGGAACGATCGAAGTCTCAGCCGAGGGCGTCGCCGATCCGGTCGCCGTTCGCTACGCCTGGGCCGACAACCCGGTCTGCAACATGTTTGACGGCGTCGGCCTGCCGCTGACACCGTTTCGCACCGACGACTTCCCGGGGGTCACGGTCAACAACCACTAAACGGCCCCCCGCTCATGACCAGACCGGGCATGACCAAAACGATCCAGTTCAAAGCGATATCGTGCAGCAGTCACGTCACCTGCGGCGGCCCGGACGGTCTGCCCGGACGCTCTGGTAGAAACGGCCACGATTGGGGTAGCCTTTCCGCTTGGCCTCTGGGTGACATCGAGGTTTTCAAGGAGGGAATGTGGTATGGGATCGGACATGATGACGCAGGCATGCAAGCCGCAGGGAAGCGACTGCTCTCGACTGTCAGGGATCGTCGCCGGGCTGCTCGTCGGTCTCGTTGCGGTTTTCGGCTATGCCGAGCGAGCGTCCGCCGACGACACGAGCGATGCACCGACACGCTCGCGGCCGATTCCTGTGGTGGTTCCTTCGCTGCGAGAGTTCGCAATGAAGCAACTGCCAGCCCGAACGGCCGCCGCGTCGACTCGCGATTCCGAAGCCACGCCTCTGCCGACTCTTGCGTTTCCTGCCGTTCCGCCCTCGCGGCTGACGGTGCCTTCCGCCGCACCGATGCAGCGACGACAGCCGGTTGCCCGAGCGAGCCAGGGCAACGAGGATGGCTGGCACAGCGACACGTCGGATCTGCTACCCCCAACGGAACCTGCTGCTGCACAGCCCATGCGTTCCGTGGCTGCCGCGTCGACCCACGATCTTGAGAACGACCTGGTGGCCGCCGAGGTCCGTGGGATGCTCCTGGAGTATCTCCGCGCGTTTCGCAGCCGGGATGCCGCCGCGGTCGCCGCCTGCTGGAGTGAGTCGGCAGACAACCGCAGCCTCGATTCCGGCGAACAGACGCAAGGACGCAGGCAGGTGGAGCAGGTCTTTCAAACGCTCTTTGAAGAAGATGCGTCGGCCGAGATCGACCTCGACATTCAGGAGATCCGGCCCCTCGGTGGTGATGTGGCGGTGGTCGATGGCATCTCCCAGCTCTCCTTCTCCACCGGCGACGCCACCGCCAGCCGATTCTCCGCAATCGTCATGAAGAAGGATGGTCGCTGGATGCTTGAGAGCGTTCGCGAAGCCGCTACGGAGCTTCCCGAGTCGTCCCGCGGCTATGCGATCCGCCGTGTCAGCGAGTTTGCCGGCCGCTGGGAATCGGTCTCCGGCGAGCGGGATGTCTCCACCCACGCCTTCTGGACCGCTGGCGGTGGCTTTCTGGTTCGCAGCCACACCATGCAAGGTGAGAGCGGCAGCCGCGAGATCACCGAGATCATCGGCTGGGACCCTGTGCGGCAAGGGATCCGCTCCTGGTCGTTTACCTCCGACGGCGGCTTCGCTGAAGGCTCATGGACCCTCGACAATGACCACTTCGATGTCATGCTCGACGGCACGACCGCGGAGGGCGAGATCGTCACCGGACGCATGACGATCACCAGCCTCGGCCCCGACGACCTCCGCATCGACATGGAGGGCACGACAATCGCCGAGCTCCTCCCGCCGCTGGGCGACATGGTGCGGACAGCCCGATAGGCCGAGCTGCATCCATTTAGCGTCGGCTCGACTCCGGCTGCTGGGCTATCTTGGCCTTGGGCACGAAGTAGACCTTGGGGTCGTCGATCACCCATGGTGTGCTCCAGGTCTTGCCATCGTCTTGGCTGCAGACGTTGAAGAAGAACGTCTTGAAGATCTCCGTGCGGTAGCCGTAAGGATACTGCGAGGTGATGTGGTCTTCTGCAGTGAGATCATCCACGCCAGGGCTGGCAAAGTAGTGCACGACGCCGTCGGGCGAGAAGGCGATGCCGAGCGTCCACCAGCCCAGCTGCTCGATTCGTGGCCCCATCAGTTCGCCGCCACTGCGGCCACTGCGGACGCGGATGTAGGCGCCATCCTCGGCATGCCGCTTCTCGTCGCCGTTCTCGAAGCAGATAAACATCCCCGGCCAGTATTCCTCCAAACCGTATTCGCCCCGGCTGGGATGATTCTCGCCCGTGATGATCGTGTGCGTGTAGCAGCCCGTGCGGAAGCCGAACGAGGGGCCGCTGCGATTCTCCCACTGATCAAACGGAGGCATGTAGACCCGTACCACCACCGATGGGCTGTCCGCCACATTCATGCCGCCCCGCAGCAGCCGTTTCATGTCGAAGATCAGATCGTCTTGCATCATCTTCCCGGAGGCGTAGCCGGGCACACCGGCGTGCAGCGTGGCGATCAGCAGGCCATGCTCACTCCCCTCAAGGCCCGGCGCCGGGAGCGGTATCCGCTTCACGGTGTCGGGAGTGCCGCGCTTCGGTCCTTCAAACCAGACGCGATTGCCGCTGCGGCCGAGCGGGCTTCGCATCCGCTCATCCTGCTCCTCCGAACTCTTGGGATGGTTGTAGAACCACTGCCAGTTCTCATCCTCGAAGTCGTCGGTCACGCCTTTCGCCAGCGAACCGGTTCCCGGCACGAGTGGCGGGCGATTGGGCAGGGCGGGCGCGTTGGGCCGCATCACCACCTGGCTCTTCGGCGGCGGGCTTCGACGGAAAAAGGGCCAATCGCTTCGGCCGTCTGGGCCAAGAGGGCAGCCTGGCTGATGATCACCGCGGCAACAAACGTGTTGCGAACGCACGAGTACGACCTGTACGACATGATGTTCTCACCTTCCGCGGGGACCAAATCCACTCGCTGCCGCCTCCCTCGAGCCGCTGCCGCACCTCAGGCAGGGCAGTGACGGTGATGCCGGCTGCACCGTTTCTTTCGGTGGTATCGGCGCGCAGGCTGGCCGTACTGAACCGCCAGCCTGAAAAATGGCGGAAAGACACGAATCCAGCCGCTCGCCGGCCTCATCTGCTCAGACGCGGGAAGTCAGACGCGGGGAGCGTGCACCATCGGCAGGCCCGCGATCCGGGCAGCCGCTGCCGCCACAGCAACCACCTCTGGGCTGCCCACCGCCAAAATGCAGGCAGGCTCCAAAGCCTGCCGCTTCACGGGCCATCAAGCCTGCCTCGCATGCGGCCTGCTGCCCGGCCACCTCGCCGAGCCGCACCCGATACTCCCAGCCAGCCTCCGAGAGACTCCGATCCCAGGCAAGGGCCTGCTCGGCAATCGATCGGTTGTCGGCCACGATCAGCAGCGGAGAGGCTCCTCCCTGGCTGACCACCACAGCCAGCCAGTCGGCCGTGGCCTGGGCGGGCGTGTTGCCGCCTGAAGCATCTCGCTGCGACGCGTCGCTCACGGGCCGTAGAAATCCCCAGGTGTCGAGCCCGGTCGCGGCACGGTCGGTGGCCGCTGAGTGGACGACGGGCGACCTGCATTCAGGCTTGAGGAACCTCGTGGCACAAACCCGCGGAATGTCGATCCTCCCGGCACACCCGGCGGCGTCGCGCCGCGGAAGTCCGCTGGAGAGCCTGCTCGCAGCCGACCAGCGTTGAGATCATTCGAGGTGCCCGTGGTGCCGTAGCCAGGCCGCACCGCCGGGGCTCCCGCACGAACCCCGCCGGTGATCGCTCCCCCCGTCGGCGCGGTCGGCCGCTCAAAGGGCCGCGAGCCACCGATCAGTGCCGATGGATCGAGTCCGCCCGTCAGCGATCGCCCCGATGTCTGCGGCAGCACCCTCGCTGCGGATGAGAGCGGCGTGTTGGCGGCGTCGCGGCCGGCTGAAGAAGGCAGGCCCGCAGGCGGCCCAAACAGAGTGATCGTGGGGGGCGGCGACTGTTGTTTGGCATCCTCGGCGGCAGAAGAACCGGCGGCTGGTTTCGCGGCAGCGGTGCCAGCTTCCTGACCAGGCAGGGCAGGACTCGGCCGTTGACCGCTGGGCTTGCGGCTGCCGAAGAGATCCCCACCGTCCTCCTCGTCGCTGGAAAAGAGATCGTCTGGGCGACGTCCTGTGATGGGATCGATCCGCGACCGCTCCGCTCGCTCGATCCGCTCTCGCCGCATCTGCGTGCGGGCCATCTCCGCCTCGCCGATGTCGATCTTGCCATCGCGATTGCGGTCCCACCGCTGCAGGAGCATGCCGCGGGTTGTCAGCTCGAGAGGAGCCCGCGAGCCACCACTCCCAATCGGCTCGGCATTGACGAGCCCCGACGCCTGCAGCATTACCAAGGCAACACCCCAGACCACGAATTTTTGTATCGCTGCGTGCATAACAAACCCTCTGCACCGACGGAAACCCGGTCGCTGCCTGAAGTCTACACGCTCCCTGCAGCAGCCGCTCGCGAGGAGGGGCTTGCGGCGGTCATCAGCTCAGCAATCCGCTGCGACGCCGCCGCAGTGTCGCCCCCGGCCTGATCCAGCTCGCGGGCGGCCACATGGCAGTGCACCCGGTGGCCCTCCACGGCGACTTCCGGGGGATCGACCTCTCGGCAGACTGTCTCCGCCAGCGGGCAGCGAGGATGGAAGCGGCAGCCCGACGGAGGTCGCGAGGGGCTCGGCACATCGCCGGGGAGAATGATTCGGCTCCGCCGCCGCTCCGGATCGACCGATGGAACCGCGGAAAACAGGGCCTGGGTGTAGGGGTGCAGCGGCGCAGCGTAGAGCTTTGCCGCCGTGGCCGTCTCCACGAAGCGGCCCAGATACATCACCGCCACTCGGTCGGAGAGATACTCCACCACCGAGAGATCGTGCGAGATAAAGAGGTAGGTCAGCCCCAGGTCTTTGCGGAGATCGACCAGCAGATTGACAACCTGGGCCTGGATCGACACGTCCAGCGCCGAAACCGGCTCGTCAAGCACGAGAAACTCGGGCTCAAGCACCAGCGCCCGCGCAATCGCGATCCGCTGCCGCTGCCCACCGGAAAACTCGTGCGGATAGCGACGCAGCGCGTCGGCCGGCATGCCGGTTCGCTCGAGGGCTCGCTGCATCCGCTCGATACGTTCGGCTGCCGTGCCCATGCGGTGCACGATCAGCCCCTCTTCGAGGATGCCCCGCACCGTCATCCGCGGGTTGAGCGAACCGTACGGATCCTGAAACACCACCTGCATCCGCCGCCGCAGCGTCCGCAGCTGCCGACCCGACACCTGCCGCACATCAACGCCGCCGAGCGTGACCCTGCCACCGGTCGGCTCGACGAGCCGCAGGAGGCTCCGGCCCACGGTCGTCTTCCCACAGCCGCTCTCGCCGACCAGCCCAAGCGTCTCGCCCCGCTCAATCCCAAAACTCACACCATCCACCGCCTGCACTGCCCCCACCACGCGGCGGAGCACGCCGCGGCGGATCGGAAAGTGTGTCTGCAGGCGGTCGACGGAGAAGAAGGGGTCGCCCATGGGTGCTCTCAGTGGATCTCTGGTCGTTCAACAGTCGGTCAACAGGATGCCTCGAGCTGCCCCGCCTCGTGGCACCTGACAAAGTGGCCCGGCGTGATCTCGCGAAGCTCGGGCATCTCGGCTGAGCAGCGTGGCTCCTTGAGGTAGCTGCAGCGCGGATGGAAGCGACAGCCCGAGGGAAAGTGCTGCGGCGGTGGCACGGCTCCTGGAATCGTCGTCAGCCGCTGCCCAGCGCCGCTGCGGGCCGACTCAGGACGGGCTGCCAGGAGCCCGATCGTGTAGGGATGCAGCGGATTGGCAAACAGCTCGTCTGCCGAGGCCTGCTCAACAATCTTGCCGGCATACATCACCGCCACGTCGTCACAGGTCTCCGCGACCACGCCGAGATCGTGGGTGATCAGCAGAATCGCCGTGCCGAGCCGCTGCCGAAGATCGGAGAGCAGCTCGAGGATCTGCGCCTGGATCGTGACATCGAGCGCTGTTGTTGGCTCGTCGGCAATCACCAGCGACGGCTCACAGGCCAGGGCCATCGCGATCATCACCCGCTGCCGCATGCCGCCCGAGAGCTGATGGGGATACTCGTCGATCCGCTGCTCGGGGTCGCCAATCCGCACAAGCCTGAGCATCTCGAGAGCCCGTGCCCGGGCTTCCGCCCGTGAAACCCTGCGGTGCAGCCGGACCGCCTCGGCCACCTGATCGCCGATGGTGAACACCGGGTTGAGGCTGGTCATCGGCTCCTGGAAGATCATCCCCACCTTCCCGCCGCGGATCTGCCGCAGCCGTCGCTCCGGCATGCCCACCAGCTCCACCGGCTCACCATCCGTGGCCAGACGGATCGAGCCCGACTCGATGCGGCCCGGCGACGCGACCAGCCCCAGGATCGACATCGCGGTCACGCTCTTGCCACAGCCGCTTTCGCCCACCAGCCCGAGCGTGCGGCCTTTGGCAACCGACAGCGACACCCCGTCGACCGCCGGCACACGACCCGCCTGGGTGTGAAACGCCGTGACCAGTCGGTCTATCGACAGCAAGGGCTCGTCGCTGGGAGGAGATGTCGGCATAGCACTTAGAGGAGTTCGCTGGCCAGATCGGCGAGAGCAGACCGCTCTCCCTTCTCCAGCGTGACATGGGCATAGAGCGACTGACCGACCATGCGGTTGATCAGATACGAAAGACCGTTGGAAAGCGTATCAAGGTAGGGCTGATCGATCTGCCGGATATCTCCGGTGAACACAATCTTGGTTCCTTCACCGGCGCGGGTGATGATCGTCTTGATCTCGTGCGGCGTCAGGTTTTGTGCTTCATCGACGATGAAGAAAATCTTCTGCAGGCTGCGGCCGCGAATGTAGGCCAGGGGCGTGACGAGGAGCTTCTCAGACTCCCGCATTTCCTGTATCCGCTGGGACTGCGGGGAGTTTTCCGAAAACTGATGGCGGATCACCGTCAGGTTGTCGTAGAGCGGCTGCATGTAGGGATCGAGCTTGTCTGCCACATCCCCCGGTAGAAAGCCGATGTCGCGGTTGGAAAGCGGCACCACCGGCCGTGCTAGGAGGATCTGCCGATACCGCTGACGGCATTCAAGCGCTGCAGCCAAGGCCAGCAGCGTCTTGCCTGTGCCTGCCGTCCCGGCAAGCGTGACAAGCTTGATCTGATCATCCAGCAGGGCAGCCATGGCAAACGACTGCTCGGCATTGCGAGGCATGATCCCGTAGCTCGCCGTCTTTTCGACCCGCACGAAGCTTGCGTCGTCGGCTCGATAGGTCGCCAGGGCCGACTTGCTGCCGTTGCGGAGAACGACGTTTTCATTGGCCCGCGGGCTGGTGACGAGCGGCACATCAACTGCCGGCACAACACCACCGTTCTCGTAGAAGCGGCTGATCAGCTCAACAGGCACGTCATCCACCACCCGCTTGCCGGTGTAGAGCTTGTCGAAGCTCTCCACCTTGTCGGTGGTGTAGTCCTGGGCAGTCAGCCCCAGCGACTTGGCCTTCATCCGCAGGTTGGTGTCTTTTGAAACGAGGATCACCGTCCGCGGCGCCAGCCGCTCCTGCAGCCCGATCGCCGTCGCCAGGATCCGATGGTCTGGTGTGTTCTGGAGAAACGCGTCTTGCACCCTGCGATCGAGAGCACCGCTGAGGATCACGCGTATCGAACCGAGGCCAGGCCCGAGCGGGCAGCCACCCTCCGCGAGGACGTCACCTGTGAGGGCATCGATCCGGCGGAGGAACTCACGGGCCTGAAAGTTGATGTCGTCGTTGCCGCGTTTGAACTTGTCGAGCTCCTCAAGCACCGTGATCGGCACGGCAATGTCGTGCTCCTCGAAGTTGGTGATGCATCCCGAGTCGTGGAGGATCACGTTGGTGTCGAGGACGAAGGTCTTGGCAGGCTGCATCATGGTGTGCGTCGCTTTGGAGCAAGGTCCTCTTATTTGCGAGCCTCGCGGAGCCTGGGGTCGGTGGCCTCTTGAAGGCCTTCGCCGACGAGATTGTAGGAGAGCACCGTCAGGAAGATCGCCACGCCAGGGAAGACGACCAGCCACCACATCTGCAGATTGCTGCGGGCGTCGTTGAGCAGGCTGCCCCAGCTCACCGACGGAGGCGGAGGCCCAAACCCGAGAAACGAAAGCGAGCTCTCGATCAGGATTGCCGACGCGATCCCGAAGGTGATCGGCACGAGCACCGGGGCGAGGGCATTGGGCAGAATATGCCTCGCCATGATTCGCAGGGGCCCCGCCCCCGCCGCGCGGGCTGCCATCACAAACTCACTCGACCGCAGCCGGAGAAACTCCGCTCTTGCCAGCCGAGCGATGCCGGTCCAGCCGGTGAGCCCGATGATCGCCATCGTCTTCCAGATCGACGGTTTGTCGACAAACGCCACCAGCGCCAGAATCAAAACGAGCGTGGGAATGCACATCACCACCTCGATCAGCCGGCTGGCGAGCATGTCGACCCAGCCGCCACAGTAGCCAGCTGTTGCCCCAATCGTGATCCCGATCGTGCCCGCCAGGCCCATCGAGACAAAGCCGACCAGGAGCGCCACGGTCGTGCCGTGGACCATCTTGGCAAACACATCCACGCCATACTGATCGGTGCCGAAGAGGTTGCGGCTGCTTGGCGCGCCCTGATCGCGGGCGGGATTGGCAGGCTCGCCAGGCCACTCGTTGTCACGGACCGAGCGATACGGATCCTGAAAGACGAGCGGCCAGATCGCCCAGCTCTCCGGATCCTTCTCGGCAAGGTTGGCCGGATACGTGCCGCGAAACTTGTCCTTGGCAAAAATCACCGGCTCAAGCGTGCGGTCGAAGTAGGCCAGGCAGGGGACGTAGATCGTGCCCTTGTAGCGGCAGATGACCGGCTTCGTGCCCGCGATCGCTGGGGCGAACGTGGCCACCAGCACGAGAAACAGCACAAAGCCAAGCGCCGCCATCGAGAGCTTGCGGCTGCGAAACCGTCGCCACGCCTCTGACCAGAAGCCACGTGCGGCCTGCTGGCATGGCGGTCGGCTCTCGTTGCTCGGCTCGTCGCTTGTCATTCCACGCTCACCCTCGGATCGACCCAGGCGTAGAGCACGTCAGCCACGAGCTGTCCGGCAAGCGTGAGCACGCTGAACATGAAGGTCAGGCCCATGATCGTGGGATAGTCTCGCTCGCGGATGCTCTCAAAAAACAGCCGGCCCATACCCGGCCAGGTGAAGATCTGCTCGATGATCACCGAGCCGCCCAGCAGTGCCGGCAGCGAGAGCCCCAAGAGCGTCACCAGCGGGATGAGCGTGTTGCGAAAGCCGTGATGGACGAGCACCCGCCAGGGGCCCGCCCCCTTGGCCTTGGCGGTGCGGATGTAGTCCTGCCGCACCACCTCCTGCATGTTGGCGTGGATGAACCGGCTGTACCAGGCCAGGCTGACGTACGACTGGCAGATGACCGGCAGGATCGCATGTCGGGCCATGTCGGCCGTGCTGGCAAACCACGACGTCTCGTCGGTGATGCCATCACCTCGCATACCAAACAACGGCAGCTCCCAGGCGGTGTCTCGCAGCCAGACCGCAAAGATGATCTGCAGAAAGAGGGCCGCCACAAACGTTGGAAATGAATAGAGCACATACAGCCCAAAGCTCACCACGCGTTCGTCCACCTCGCCGCTTCGTGCCGACGCGTAGAGGCCCAGCGGAATCGACACCAGCCAGGTCAGCAGCAAGGCCGAGCCAGAGAGCGCGAGCGTGGGGCCAATCCGCTCCCCGATCAGCGTCGCCACGGGCTGCTTGCGGGAGATCGACCGCCCCAGATCGCCGCGAACGACGTTGCCGGCCCACACAAAATAGGCCGCATACCAGGGCTTATCGAGGCCGTAGGCCTTCTTCATCCGCTCGATGTCGGCAGGGTTGAGCTTCCGGCTTGGATCGCTCTCGCCCATCTCGATTGTCAGCGGGGTGCCAGGCATCGACCGAGCAAGCCCATACACGATCCCCGTGATCATCAGCAGCGTCACGACCGCCAGGGCCAAGCGACGAATCAAATACGACACCATAGCGTCCGCTCTCGACAGGACACCCACCGCGGCAGGCTGGCAGCAGTCACCAGCCGGTCACTGGTCGGCAGGCTTCCAGAGACTGCTAAACCCGGGCGAGTAGTTGTAGGGGCCTCGGGGGCTGAACACGTAGCCCCGCAGATCCTTTGAGAACCCGTAGAAGCTGTTTCGCCAGTAGAGCCAGGTGTAGGGCTGATCGTCGTAGAGGATCTCCTGGATGCGGGCATACTTCTCGGCCCGCTTGGCCCGGTCGAGTTCGCGACGCCCCTCTTCGTAGAGCCGATCCACCTCAGGGTTGGAGTAGCCGACAAAGTTGCGTCCGGCACCCGTCCGCCAGATGTTTTCGGTGGTGTCGGGGTCGGTTCCAGTTCCCCAGCCCCCGAAGTAGGCCTCAAACTTTCGTTCCAGCGTGAACTGCTGCAGCACGGTCGCCTCCACCGGCCGCACGTTCACCCGCACGCCAATCCGGTCGAGGCTCTCCTGCAGCAGGGTGCAGATGGCCACCCGCAGCGGCTGGTTGCTTGTGAGAATCGAAAACTCAAACGGCACAAACCGGCCGTTGATTTCCTTATCACGGATGCCGTCGTTGTCGTGGTCGATCCAGCCTGCTTCATCGAGAAGATTCTCAGCAGCATCGAGGTCTTGGCGATACGGATCGAGCTTCTTCTTCGTGGCCATCCAGGCAGTCTTGTGGAAGGAGCCAGTGGCCGGCTCATAGAGCCCGTAGCAGAGCTTTTCCAGCATGCGTTCGTGATCGAAGGCATAGCTCATCGCCCGCCGCACGCGGCGGTCGGAGAAGTAGGGCGTGTTGATGTTCCAGCCGAAGTGGAAGCTGACCCACTCCAGGGCGGTGGCCTTCGTGTTCCGCTCGTAGTAGTCGCCGCCACTTGTCTGCGTTGTCCACTGCTCGGGCACGAGAATCATCTCGTCGATCTCACCCGCCTTCAGCGCCAGCAGCGACGTGTTGGGATCCTCAATGATGCGAAAGCGGATCTCTTCAAAGAAGGGCTTCTCGCGAACCTGCTCCCCGTTGAGGGTATGCCAGTTTTCTCGCCGCTTGAGCACGATCTGCTGGCCCCGCGTTCGCTCGACGATCTCGTAGGGCCCGCCCGACACCGGCTGCTGCTCGAGCCTCACGTGGGCTGAACTGTCTTTGAGGGTGGGATCGTCTTCCCAGGTCGTCTCGTAGACATGCTTGGGCAGGACCGGAAAGTTGATGTTCCAGACGTTGGTGGCAAACGGCTCCTTGTGGAAGAAGACGAGCGTGGCATCGTCATAGGCCTCCACCCACCGCAGCTGATCGGTGCCGCTGCGGACGGCTGGCACCGGCACGCGAGGATCCATGATCACCTGAAAGGTGAAGGCCACGTCGTGGGCGGTGATCGGCTCGCCGTCGCTCCACACGAGGTCATCCCGTAGCACGATCTTGTCGTGGAGGCCGTCGGCGCTCGTCTGCCAGCTGACGACAGCGTCGGCCAGGGCGAACGGCTCCATGCGGTGATCGAAGGAAAACAGGCCAAAGCCCGTCAGCCCCAGCACGTCAAACTCCGACGTAGAACTGATCAGAATCGGGTTGGTGCTCCCGATGTCCGCCGGGATGTGGCGGTTGACCGATGCGGAGAGGTCTGCCTGCCCCTCTTCTGCAAGCCGTCCGAGGGCCGAGAGAATCTTGGCGTTGGCCTCCGCGGAATCGTTGGCCATTTGCAGGGCCTCGGCGGCCGTTGCCAGCACCTTCTCGCCAGCCTGCTCCTCGCGGAGCCTCGCCAGTGGATCCAAGACAGGGCGATCGATCCAGGTCGCCGATCCAAGCAGGTCATCCAGCGGTGGCGGATCAAACGGCTCAAGCAGCCGCTCCTGCCCCGCCGAGCCCTGCGATTCGAGCGTCGATTCCGGCGTCATCTCCTCCAGCGCATCGGGGTCGCCACCGCAGCCGACCAGCAGCATCACGGCAGCCGTCCACGGAAACACTGCTGGCAGCCGCCAGCTGAGCACGGCCTGGCGGGGAAACGTTGTGTGCCGCTGATGTCCGATTCGCTGCCTCACGCCGAAGCTCCATTAGGGTCGCTCGCTCGCCTGCAAACCCGCGATCGTAGCGCCGCTGCAAGCCGGCGGTCAACACAACTGTGGCGAGCACTCGCCCACCGGCGGCCAGAAACCACCGTCAGGAAGGGCTGGCGGGAGGAGGGCAGGCAGCCGGCGGCGGGAAGCGGTGGCCCATCTTCTCCCGCTTGGTAGCGAGGTACCGCTCGTTGAACTCATTGGCCGGCGGCACGATCGGCACCTGATCGACCACCTCAAGGTCGAAGCCCCCGTAGATGAAGGCATCGGTCTTCTTGGGGTTGTTGGTCAGCAGCCGCACCTGGCGAAGCCCGAGATCTTTGAGCAGCTGAATGCCCACGCCGTAATCACGGGAATCGGCCTTAAAGCCGAGGGCGAGATTGGCCTCGACCGTGTCGAGGCCCTGGTCTTGAAGCTGGTAGGCGCGGATCTTCTCCACCAGGCCGATCCCTCGCCCCTCCTGCGGCAGATACACGAGCACCCCGGCCCCCTCGTGTGCAATCATTTCCATCGCCATGCGAAGCTGGTCGCCGCAGTCGCAGCGGAGACTATCGAGCAGATCGCCGGTGAAGCACGAGGAGTGCAGCCGCACCAGCGGGGCGGCCGACGTCGCGAGGTCGCCAAACGCGAGCACGATCGGCTGCTGAGCCTCAAACTTCACGTCATAGGCAATCACGCGAAACGGCCCCCACTTCGTCGGCAGATCGGCCTCGGCCACCCGCTCCACCAGTTTCTCGCGAGCCCGGCGGTAGCGAATCAGCTCCTCGATGGAGATCATCTCAAGGCCATGCTGCTCGGCGATCGCCACGAGATCCTCATGCCCAGCCCGGTTGCCCGTCTCATCGAGGATCTCGCAGAGCACGCCGGCCGGCTGCAGGCCTGCCAGCCTGGCAAGATCGACCGTTGCCTCGGTGTGGCCTGCCCTCCGCAGCACTCCGCCTTCCTTGGCCACAAGCGGAAAGAGATGGCCCGGCCGCACAAAGTCGGCCGGCGTGCTGGAGGGATCGAGAATCGCGGCGATCGCAGTCGCCCGTTCGCCAGCGGTGATCCCTGTGCGGGCGGAACGATGGTCCACCGGCACCGTGAAGGCGGTTCCCAGCGGCGCGGAGTTGGTCTCCACCATCATCGGAAGGGCGAGCCGTTTGGCCACGTCGGGCAGAATCGACATGCAGACCTGTCCACGGCCATGCCGCAGCATGAAGTTGACCGTTTCGGTAGTGGCCGCCGAGGCCGCGCAGACAAAGTCGCCCTCGTTTTCGCGGTCTTCGGCGTCGACCACGATCACAGTTTTCCCCTGCCGAAAGGCCTCAATCGCTGCCTCGACCGAGGAAAACTGCTCCGGCATCGTCTGCTCGACCATGTGGTTCAATGCTACTTTTCAAGGAGAAAATGCCAGGACTGCCGCACCTGTCCCAGTATAGGATGCCCACACCCCCGGAATAGCGGCTGCGGAGGATCACCGCTGCGGCGGTCTGGCAACGGCGGCATGTCGTGACGGTCGTGAGGAGAAGATGCTCAACCGGGAAGAGTTCGTCGAGCAGGCCCACTTCTTCCGAGCGTTTGCCGGCCGGATGGCCGAAGGTGTCGCCGCCCAGGAAGCGCTGCAGCAGATCTCCGAAGAGGTGCTCGCCACCACAAAGCTGCCGATGGCGATCGACTATCTCGTCGGCGAAATGAAGCTCGTGGGCACGCTCTCCACGGCCATGGCGCGGCTTTCCCACTATTTCACGTCGTTCCAGACGTTTGTGATCGCGGCGGCGGAAGACGAGGAGGGGCGGTTCGACATGCGGATCGCCCTGGCGATTCTCGAGAATGAGGCGACCTACCGCAGTGGAGAGGCATCTCCGCAGGGCCTCTTCTTCTACCGCTTCGAGTGCCTCTCACGAAATCGGCTCGACTACGGCCGTGGCCTCGCCGCCATCGCCGCCGACCCGCTGTTTGACGACGCCTGGCACGACTGGATGACCGCAGTCGGCCGGCAGGTCGGCTTCATCGATCTCGCCGACCTCGTCTATGTCCGCAGCGAAGAGTATTGGCGGCTGGAAGCAAGAGCGGCCACGGCAGCGGGCCGTGAGCCGGCGTCGCCAGACCGGCCAATCCTGTTTGGCAGCCGCGAGGGCCGCATTGCCAAGGCCAACCGTGGCAAAGACCCGCTCTATTTCTTCGCCGCCCTGCAGCGGCAGCTGGGCTACCCGCTGGTGCCGCGGCCGAAGCGGCCTGCCCCGCCGGAGGAAACGCCAGCCCTGCTCTCCCGTCGACTCGAACGACTGGAGATGCGGGTCAAGCTTCTGGAAGAAGAGGCCCGCGGCGGCATCGACCTGGCCCGCTTCGACCCCAAGAATATTCCGCTGCCGTTTGATGGTCCTGAATGATGGCGGCTCTTCGCGACGACGCCGAGGCCATCTGGCAGGCCGCGATTCGTGCTGTGCAGCCGGAGCGACTCATCGCCAGCCGACTGCGGATCGACGACGGCCAGCTGCTCTGCGACGGCCGGCCGCTTGATCCCCCACTGCTGCTTGGCCCTGGTCGACGGCTGGTCGCAGTCGGCGGCGGCAAGGCGGCAGCGGGGATGGCGGCCGGACTCGAGCAGCTGATCCCTGCAGGCCATGCCTTGGAAGGCCTCATCGGTGTGCCGGTCGGCTGCGGCAGAGCGCTGCCGCGGCTGGAGGTCCGCGAGGTTCGGCCCGCGGGCCGCAACGAGCCGACCGAGGCCTGTGTCGCGGCCACAAAGCAGATGCTCGCGATGCTTGGTCAGCTGGCGAGTGACGATCTCGCCCTGGCCCTGATCACCGGCGGAGGATCGGCGATCCTGACCGCACCACAGCCGGGGATTCCACTCTCGGAGCTCGTCGCCACCACGCGGTGGCTCTCAGAGCACGGTGCCGACATCAGCCAGCTCAATCGGGTGCGGCAGGCTGTGAGCCTGGTGAAGGCCGGCGGTCTGGCCCGCAGCTGCCGCGGCGGCAGGCTCGTGGTGCTTGTGATCTCCGATGTGATCGGCGACCCGCTGGCAACCATCAGCTCCGGCCCCTGCATGCCCGTTGCCGCCACCGCCAGCGAGGCGTTGGCGATCCTTGAGCAGTTTGGTGTGGTGGCTGCGGGCGTGGCCCCTGCGATCGCCGCCCATCTCAAGCGGGCTGCTGCCTCGCACAGCCCCGTGCCTCCCGCCGCAGCCTTGCCCTCAGGCCGCTGGCAGACACCCGCCGGCTGCGAGGTGAGCCACCATCTCCTTGGCTCCAACGCAACGGCTGTGGAGGCAGCCGCGGCGGAGGCTGCCAGCCGCGGCTACCTGGTCCACCGTCGGCATGCCGATCCGGCAGCACGTGAAACGGCAAACGGCGTTGGCCAGCGGCTGGCTGCCGAAGGGCTCGCCGCTGCCCGAGGAGCCTCTCGGCAACGCATCGCGATCATTGAAGGCGGCGAGGCCACCGTCTCGCTGCCTGAGAAGCATGGCCTCGGCGGCCGCAACCAGCAGACCGTGGCAGCTGCGCTGGCCTGGCTGCAGGAACGCCCGCCGTGGCCCAGCGGACTGTTGATAGCGAGCGTTGGCACCGATGGCGAAGACGGACCGACCTCCGCCGCCGGCGGTGTGGCCGACGCGACGGTTGCCCAGGCGATCGTGGACGCAGGCCTCCGGGTGTCCGAGGCGGTTCGCTGCTGCGATGCGTTTCCGCTGCTCAAGGATGCCGGCGGCCTGATCCAGACGGGCCCCACGGGCACGAATGTCGCCGATCTCCACATCCTCCTCATCGACCCGAGCCAGGCAAACCCGACGCCGCAGGAGAGCACAGCGCAGCCAGACTGATGATGGCCAGTCCGCCGCTTGCCCACCTCCGCGCGATCCACCACATCATCAGCACGCCCACGGAGCAGGCCGCGACGAAGGATGCGGTCTGGCATGGAATCTCCGGAGTTTCAAATCTCCTCCATGTCCGCAAGACTTGGCGGTTCGTCCAGCCAAAGCCACAGCCCGCGTTCTCAGGAAGTCTGTCGCATGCCCACGCTCAAGCGAATCCTCGTCACCGGCGGCGCCGGCTTCCTCGGCAGCCACCTCTGCGAACAACTCGTCGACGACGGCCACGACGTGATCTGCGTCGACAACTTCTTCACGAGCCAGAAGACCAACGTGGCCCATCTGCTCAGCCGGCAGAACTTCGAACTCGTGCGGCATGACATCATCCAGCCGATCTGGCTGGAGGTGGATGAGATCTACAACCTCGCCTGCCCTGCCGCCCCGGGCCACTACCAGTTCAACCCGATCAAGACGATGAAAACGTCGGTGATGGGAGCGATCAATGTCCTCGGCATGGCCAAGCGGTGCCGAGCGAAGGTGCTTGCAGGCGTCGACCAGCGAAGTCTACGGCGACCCGGAGGTCCATCCGCAGCCGGAGAGCTACCGCGGAGCCGTCAACCCCATCGGCCCCCGCGCCTGCTACGACGAGGGCAAGCGGGCTGCCGAAACCCTCTTCATGGACTACCACCGCCACAACGGCGTCAACATCCGCATCGTGCGGATCTTCAACACCTACGGGCCGCGGATGCACCCCTTCGACGGCCGGGTCGTCTCCAACTTCATCCGTCAGGCCCTCGCCGGCGAGCCGATCACGCTCTTTGGCAACGGCTCACAGACGCGGAGCTTCTGCTACCGCGACGATCTTGTCGACGGCATGATCCGCATGATGAACGGCCCCGACGACTTCCCCGGGCCGGTCAACATCGGCAATCCCGGCGAGTTCACGATTCGGCAGCTGGCCGAACTGACGCTAGAACTGACCGGCTCCTCGTCGCCGCTGATCGAAAAGCCGCTGCCGGTCGATGATCCAGAGCGCCGCCGGCCCGACATCTCCCTCGCCGAGTCGCGGCTCGGCTGGCAGCCCACCGTGTCGCTCCGCGAAGGCCTCGCCAAAACCATCGACTGGTTTCGCTCCGTCAACCTCGACGACTTCCGAGCCCCAACCCCCAACTACTAAAGAGAGACCGCCCGCGGGTGGTCCGGCTCGGCAGATGAAGCGGGACGGGTCCTCGGGCCGCGAAGCGGATACACGCGCAAGCGGGACGGGTCCTCGGGCCGCAAAGCGAATCCACGCCGGACGGTCCGCGCCGTCAACGCGTGCGCGCAGCGGGTCGCCTCCGGCCGCAAAGCGCACACGCGCAGCGGCGGACTCGCTTCACGCCTGCGAAGCCATCCTGGCCTTCGCAGCCTAAGGCGACCAGTCGAAAGCCAAGGTTTCTGACCGGCCGCAGGCCGCCGCTCCTGCGGCGGACTCGCTTCACGCCTGCGAAGCCATCCTGGCCTTCGCAGGCTAAGGCGACCAGTCAGAAAGCCAAGGTTTCTGACCGGCCGCAGGCCGCCGCTTCCTGCGGCGGACAGGCCGGCCTCCTTTTAACCGTAAGCGAGGGGTGAGCCCGGGGCTGACCCTCCGGCGTATAGGAGCAAGCGACGCCCGGAGGGCCAAAGCGAAGCGGATATCCGAGCGAGCGAGGGCCTGGATGGCCCGCAGTGAGCGTCCGGAGGGGCAGCCCCGGGCTCACCCCGAGCGACCACCTGCGAGCATTTTCAGGCATTTTTTGACCTTCGCCCGTCGGCGGCCTTTCGCTAACCTCCCCGGCCTTCACACGTCCCCAGCGGCCCAAGGCCGGCCGGGGCAGGTGTTGGCCGTACACACCACAGGAGTCGCTCCGCCATGGACCGCCAGGAACTCACCGCCATCGTCCTCGACCTTCTCGAGAAGGAGACCGGCGAGACCTACGAGCAGCTGGAGGATGCCACCTCGCTGCGGGATGGGCTCAATCTCGATTCTCTCGACATGGCCGGGCTCGTGCTCCACATCGAGAGCCACTTCGGGATTCAGATCGAGACGGAGCTGCTCGAGAAGATTGCCACCGTCGGCGACCTGCTGGCGATGCTGGAAGCAAAGATCACCGCCAAGAGCGGTCGCAAGGCAGCCTGACACGGCCGTCGGCGGATTGTTTTCTCTGAGACAGGGGCGGACGTGAGCAGCGTGCACCAGCCATGCCGGCTTCCCGTGGTGGCCTATGAGCCGCTGTCGGTTCTGCTTGCCGACGTCGATGCCCTACGGACGGCTGCGGATCCGGAGGGCAGCCCACCGCTGCCCAAGCGGTTTCTTCGGCATGCCGACGAGCAGTCGGTGGTGGCGGTGCGAGCGGTGCAGCGGGCCCTCGCGGCGTTGCCCGCAGCCGACTGCAGCAGGCACGGCGTGATCGCCGCTCCCTGCCAGGCGGGCCGCATCGCCAGCAGCCGCACGCTCGCGCAGTATGCCGCCGGTGGTGGCGTGACGGTCTCCACCCACATCGTGCCGCAGGCCTCGCTGCATGCGCTGGCGGCAGCGGTGAGCGTGGGGCTGGGGATGCACGGTCCGTCGCTCGGCGTGGGAGGTGGGCCGCAGGCTCTGCACGAGGGGCTGCTGACGGCAACGGCCCTCGCCGACACACCCGGTGTCGAGGGCTGGTGGCTTGGTGGCGAGCGAGCTTGTCGGCGAGCCCCAGCTCGACGCCGAGGGGCAGGCCGCCAACCCGGGTGCGACCCGCGTTGAAGCCGTCGCCCTCCTGCTCGCTCCGTCGGCCGCCGTGGCCACACCGCAGTGGTGGATTCCCCTGGAACATGCCGCAGGCCCCGGTTCTGCAGTGGGCCCCGGTTCTGCAGCGGGCATTGTGGCTGCGGTCGAGCACTGGCTCGTGGCGGCCACGGCCAGGGAGGCCGCATGACAGACCATACCCCTTCACACCGCGCAGCCCGCTGCCCCGCCGCCATCACAGGCATGGGGATGCTCACGCCCCTAGGCAACGACTTCGCCAGCGTTGGCGATGCGCTGATGGCAGGCCGCTCGGGTGTCCGCGAGATCGATCTGCTGGATACCTCGCGGACTCTGCGTCAGTTTGCAGCCCCCGTGGAGGCGATTCCCGATCTGCCCGGACTCCAGCCGCGGCAGCTCGGCAAGGGAGACAACGTCCACGCGAGCCGCCTCGAACGTCTGTGTGGAGCGGCGGCCGTGGCGGCCGTCGACGACTGCGGTGCAGCAGCTGCCGCAGGACGGCGTGTCGGCCTTGTGCTGGGGATCGGCGCGGAGCAGCTGAAAACCTGGGAAGCGGATTTCCTCGCCGGAGGCGACGCCGTGTTTTCCGGGGCTCGACAGCCGTGCATCGCCGCTCGCCTGGGGCAGGCACTCGGGCTCTCCGGGCCCTGCCTCACCGTGGCGGCAGCCTGTGCCTCGAGTGGCTACGCCTTGGCAGTGGCCCATCGCTGGCTCTCGCTGGGCATGGTCGATGCCTGCCTGGCCGGGGGTGGCGACATCATCAGCCCGGTGGCCTTGGCGGCGTTCTACAACCTGCGGGCGCTCTCGCGGCGAGACGACGATCCAGTGAAGGCATCGCGGCCCTTCGACACGGCTCGTGATGGGTTTGTGATGGGGGAGGGGGCAGCGGTTTTCATGCTCGAGCCGGAAGCCGCCGCTCGTCAGCGTGGTGCCCGCATGCATGGCCTGCTTGCTGGGGCCGGCATGTCGAGCGACGCCTCACACATGGTCGCCCCCTGTGCGGAGCCTGCCGAAGCGACGCGGGCCATCGAAATGGCGCTGGCTGACGCTGGCCTGCGTCCTGACGAGATCGACTACGTGAATGCCCACGCGGCAGGCACGCCGGTGGGTGATGCCGCCGAAGCTCTGGCAATCCGCAGGGCCTTAGGCGCTGCCGCGGAGCGTGTGCCGGTCAGTTCGACCAAGAGCATGTCCGGCCATCTCGTCAGCGGTGCGTCCGCCTTTGAGGCGGTTGCCTGCCTGGCTGCCTTCAGCCGGCAAGCGATTCCCCCCACGATCAACCTCGACGACCCCGACGAGGCCTGTCCGCTCAACCATGTTGCTCACCAGGCCCGCCCGGCTCGTGTTCGCACGGCCCTGAGCAACTCCTTCGGGTTTGGAGGCTCCAACCTCTGCCTCGTCCTGAAGGCTGCCTGAATCGACTGTTCCCTGAAAGGAGCCACGGATGACAATCCTCACCACCGCCCCGGCCCACTACGCCCCGCCCGCCACCGCCGCAGAACTGGCTGACCTGATGGAGCGACTCGTTGCACAGTGGCACACGGTCGAGCCAGCCCACGCCCACGAAGGTCTCGCAGGCCGCGTCTGCGACAACCACCGCTTCAACTTCCTGCTCTGGCACGAGGAAGACATCGCCCGCTCACCCGACGTGACCGACACCCGCATCGCCGAAGTCAAGCGGGCGATCGACGGCTACAACCAGGCCCGCAACGACGCGATCGAGAAGACCGACGACTGGCTCGTGGGCGAACTGGCCGACCGCGGGATCGAAGCACCAGCCGACGCCCCTGCCTCGACCGAAACGCCTGGTGCGGCTCTCGACAGGCTCTCGATCCTGGAGCTTCGCCGCTACCACATGCGGGAGCAGCTCGAGCGGATCGATGCGACGCAAGAGCACCGTGAAAAGGTGGCCCACAAGATGGCCGTGCTCGACCTGCAGCGGGCCCACCTGACCGAGGCGATCGATCGGCTGCTCGCCGAGATCTTCGCCGGCACCCGGCCGCTGCGGGTCTACCGCCAGATGAAGATGTACAACGATCCGACGATGAACCCCTACCTCTACAAGGCGAGGCGGGCCGCGGCGTAGCAGGCTGCTGCGGCAGGACGGTAGGCTTGGCGGCATGACTTGTGTTTCGCGAAGGATCCGCCTGATGCTGCTCCGTCTGATGCTCCGCCGCGCCACAGCGGCCCGTGTTGTCCTGATGCTTTTCGGCTGTCTCGTGGCCGGCGGCCTCGCTCCAGCTGCGAAGGGCCAGGAGGGCACTGATCCTGCCTCTGCTGGAGCGTCGGCCGAGGAGCCTCTGGCCGCTCCCGCTGGGCAGTCGCTGGCGGATGCGATCGACGCGGAGTTTGGCACGGTCGTCAGTTCCATGGCGACCGTGCTGTTTTGGGAGCCTGTTCCCGCGGCGCCCATCCCGTTGATCGTGCTGATCCTGCTGAGTGGGTCGGTGTTTTTCACGGTCTACTTTGGCTTCCTCAACATCCGCGGCTTCAAGCATGCGATCGATATCACCCGCGGCCGCTACGACAACCCAGACGACCCCGGCGAGATCTCGCACTTCCAGGCGTTGACCTCAGCCCTCAGCGCGACCGTCGGCCTGGGCAACATCGCGGGCGTGGCGGTGGCGATTCAGCTGGGCGGCCCAGGCGCTGTTGTCTGGATGATGCTGATCGGCCTGTTTGGCATGACGGCCAAGTTCAACGAGTGCACGCTCGCCCAGATCTATCGCAAGGTGCATCCCGACGGCACGGTCGATGGCGGACCGATGCACTACCTGGAAATCGGCCTCCAGGAGCGAGGGTTTCCCTTCCTGATTGCCAAACTGTTCGGGCTCGTGTTTGCCCTGTTTTGCATCGGTGGCTCCTTCGGTGGCGGCAACATGTTTCAGGCCAACCAGGCCACCGCGGCCGTCCGCAGCATGCTCGGCAGCTGGCTTGGCAACAGCCCCCGGCATCGACTGGATCATCGGGGGCATCGTCGCCTTTCTCGTGGGCCTCGTGATCATCGGCGGGATTCGGCGGATCGGGCAGGTCACAGAGAAAATCATCCCGCTGATGTGCGGCATCTACGTGCTTGCGGGGCTCGTGATTCTGGCCATGCAAGCCGAGAAGATCCCCGCCGCGGCGGCTTTGATCCTCCGCTCGTGCGTGTCGCCCGAGGCCGCCTTTGGCGGTTTTGTCGGCGTGCTCGTGCAGGGCATCAAGCGGGCCGTGTTTTCCAACGAGGCGGGGGTCGGCTCAGCCGCGATCGCCCATGCGGCCGCCAAGACGGATGAGCCTGTCCGGGAGGGCATGGTGGCGATGCTCGGGCCTTTTATCGACACCGTGGTGATCTGCACGATGACGGCGCTGGTGGTCATCGTGAGCGGTGTCTACGCCGACCCTGCCGCGGGAGAGGGCGTGGAGATGACCCGCAAGGCGTTTGCCGACACCTTCAGCTGGTTTCCGGTGATCCTCAATATCTCCGTCTTCCTCTTCGCCTACTCGACGATGATCAGCTGGTCGTATTACGGCGAGAAGGCCTGGCAGTATCTCTTCGGCAAGTCGCGGGCCGCAGTCATTTCCTATCGCGTGATCTTTTTGGGATTTATCGTGCTCGGCGCCGTGTCATCGCTGAAAAACGTGATTGAGTTCTCCGACCTGATGATTCTCTCGATGGCCTTCCCCAACATCATCGGCGGCGTGATCCTGGCACCGAAGGTGAAAGCGATGCTCAACGACTACTGGGCGCGGTATCAGAACAATGAGTTTGCGACCTACCGATAAGCCGGCTTCGGTTATGTCTGCCCGATCGCCCATACTGAGGCCCCATACTGAGGTTTGATTCATGCCGCTGACTGCACGCCGCGTCGTCGTTCCGATCGACTTTTCCGCTGCCTCGCCTCAGGCGATTGCCGCAGCTCTCGCCCTGGTCGACGCAGCAGCGAGCCTGCATCTGATCCATGTGATGCAGCCGCTTGAGACCATGTCGCCCGGCTTCTTGATGGGAAACCTCACCGACGAGCTTCGCGAGCACCGAGTGACCGAGGCGCTGACGAAGCTGGCGGACGAGCATGGGGCGTCTGGGGCCACGCTTGCCGTTGCCATCGGCACGCCAGGGCTCGAGATCGCCGACTACGCACGCCGACACAAGGCCGACCTGATCGTCATCCCTTCGCACGGCTACCACGGCGTCAAGCGGCTCTTCCTCGGCAGCGTTGCCGAACGGGTGATTCGCCACGCCCACTGCGATGTCCTGGTGCTGCGTCGCGCTGACGCCGAGTAGTCGCTACTCCACCTTTTCGTAGGTCACGACCACGTGGCCGCTGGCAGCAGCCGAGAAAAACTGCGTGGGCCGCTCGCCTCCGTCCATCGCCAGGCAGACGCGGCGAGTCTTCTCGCCGAGGTCGTAGATGCCCTCGTAGGTCCGCCCCACGTTGTTGCCGTCGGTGGTTTCGGTGGTGGTGAGATCGACCGTCTTGGGATTGGTCGCCTCATCGATGCTGCTGGTGCCCTTGGCGATGGTGTTGCCGTCCACCAGCAGCGTCCAGTCGCCGTTGGGCTTGTTCACCACGGTGATCTTGCGGACATCCTCGGAGTCGTTGAGCGTGCCGTTGGCGTCGAGGCTGATCACCCGCCAGGTGCCCGCCATGGCTTCGTGGTCGTTGGCATCCGCGGCAGTCGCCGCGAAGCTCAGCAGTGTCGCAGCGCTGGCTATCAGGCCTGTTCGCATCAAATGGGCCAGAGACTTCTGTGAAAACCGTGGAGCGGCCATGAGATACCTCCGCGTCAAAGACAGGCACATGAAAAACCCTGCTATCCACCATCGCAGACGCTGCCCGCCAATGCCAGAGTGGTCGGCCTCCGCGCCCAGCGTTTACCATACGTGCTGCTCATCTTGCTCGGGAACACACGCCTCCACGAAGGGGTTTTTCATGCTCTACCACCGCCTGGTTTGCTCATCGCTTGTGGTCCTGCTCGGGTTTGGCGAGCTGACCTCTTCAGCCGCCGCGGAGGATCCACCAGGTTCGAGCTGGCTGCAATGGCGAGGGCCGACGCGGGATGGCTTCGTTGCTGGAGCGGCTTGGCCAGACGGGCTGTCTGGCGACCGGCTGGAGCAGGTCTGGCAGGTGGAGGATCTCGGGCCGAGCTATTCCGGGCCTCTGCTGACCGAGGAACTGGTGATCATCACCGAAACACGCGATGCGGCTGCCGAGCGTGTGCTCGCCTACGACCGGGCAACCGGCGAAAAGCGTTGGCAGGTTTCTTGGGACGGCGCGATGACTGTGCCCTTTTTCGCCGCCTCCAACGGCTCCTGGATCCGGGCCACGCCCTGCCTCGACGAGGGACGACTCTATGTTGCGGGCATGCGCGACCTGCTCGTCTGCCTCGACGCAGCAACAGGCGAGGAGCTCTGGAAGGTCGACTTTATGCAGGCGTTCGACAGCCCGCTGCCGGCTTTCGGGTTTGTCTCCAGTCCTCTTGTCATCGGTGAGCATGTCTACGTGCAGGCAGGCTCCGGCTTCGTGAAGCTCAACAAGGTCACCGGCGAAGTCGCCTGGCGGACGCTCGACGATGCCGGTGGCATGAACGGCAGCGCCTTCTCGTCGCCCTTCGTGGCCACCCTCAACGGTGTTGAGCAGATTCTCGTGCAGGGCCGCGAGAACCTTGCCGGCGTCGATCCCGCCGACGGCACCGTGCTCTGGCAGACGCCCGTGGAGGCCTTCCGAGGCATGAACATCGTCACCCCCACGGTGATCGACGGCCGCGTGTTTACCACCAGCTACGGCGGCGGCTCCTTCCTCTTCTCCGTGGCCAGCGGCGAAACCGAGAAGCCGGTCGATGTCGTCTGGCGAAACAAGGTGCAGGGCTACATGTCGACGCCGATCATCATCGATGGCCACGCCTATGTGCATCTCCGCAACCAGCGGTTTGCCTGCATCAACCTGACCACTGGCAAGGAAGCCTGGATCACCAAGCCCTTCGGAAAATACTGGAGCATGGTGGCCCAAGGCGACCGCATCCTCGCCCTCGATGAAACGGGCGACCTGCGGCTGATCAAGGCCACGCCCGATGCCTTCACGCTGGTCGGTGAGGCGAAGGTCTCGGACCTGGAGAGCTGGGCCCACCTCGCCATTGCCGGCGACCAGATCGCCATCCGTGATCTCGACCGGATCACCCTCTGGCGGTGGAAGTAGTGCAGCCGATCGTCAGTTTGCCTCGGCGGCGGCTTTCATCTCCTCTTCAGTGAGGATGCCATCGCCGTTGCGATCGATCCGCTTTGCTATCTCCTGCATGCGGCCGGGTACGGCATCAAGTGGCACTTTCCCATCGCCATCCCCATCAAGAAAGCGGAAGATCCGCATGGCGGCCTCCACGCGGGAGGGCTGCCCGTTTCCTCCGCCGCCAGCCTTCTCGGGCATCACCGTCGGGCTACCCTTGGGAACGGCGTAGTGAAAGTAGCCGATCATCATTTCTTCATAGGTCTGATCTCCCCAGCGGACCGTCTGCGACGGATCCGGGTTGGCGAGGTTGGCCTCGCTGTTGTCGAAGGCCGCGGTGCAGGCGATCCGCGATCCCGCCGAAATCGCCAGCGGCTCGGTCAACACGTAGTTGGTCTGCCAGTTGAAGTCATAGGCGGGCACATCGAGGAGCGTCTCACGGGTGCCGTCGGGCTTCACCAGTTCGTAGCGAAACGCCTTGCCCCGCAGGTGCATGTGGGGGCTCATGCCCAGGAGCACCGCGTCGGGCAGCTGCTCAGGCAGCATCGCCGAGACTTCGTAGTTGGCCTCATGTGGCGGAATGCGGAGCGCCGGCTGAACGGCGCTGGTGGTGACAATCTCGTGTGTCACCGTTTCGGGATCCTTGAAGATGATGCCGAGCTTGCTCTGGTCGGTCTGGTCGGTGCCGATCGGCGTGTAGTGGATCTGAAACACCAGCTCGCTGCCGGCTGGGATCTTCTTCGCCATCCCAGGCGGGAGCACATCCACGCGAGTGCCTGGCACATACCCCACCAGGAAGCTGCGTGCCGCCTGGATGTTGCCCCGCTCCCCCTTGGGCCGCACGAAGCAGAGGATGTGATGCACCACCGCCCGATTGCCAGGCAGCAGCTCCGCCGCCTCGATCCAGCGGTCTTCCGTGATCTCCGGATCGACAACGTAATACTGATAACGGACTTCCCCCTCAGCCGGCACATCGAACGGCTCTGGGCTAACGTTGACTACGAGATCTGGTTCCCTTGGCAGCTGCCAGCCAGACACCTTCGCGGGGAGCTCGGGCAGTCCCCCCTCGCCCTCTGGCGCTCCGGCATCCGCCCAGTCGAAGAGCATCTGCTTCTCGTCGTCGGTGAGCGAGCGATCATTGGCAAACGTGCCGAAGTCGGGGCTGGCATGCCAGGGCGGCATCCGCTCTTCGCGGACCACCTCGGCAATCATGTCGGCCCAGCCCGCGGCTTCTTCGTAGTCGACGAGCGCAAACGGCGCGATCTCTCCCTCGCGGTGGCAGCTGACGCAGCGGTTCATCAGGAGATGAGCGACACCGCCGCGAAAGGTGGCCTCCGCATCATCACGCACCTCTTTCTGGCGGCCAATCTTGCAGCCGACCGCCGTCGTCTTGGCGATCGTCACAGGCTTACCAGCGAGCAGTTCGTCAATGGCCGTGCGGAGCTCCTGCTCAGCGACGCTGTCGCGGATGTAGCCCACGCCATACTGGTCATCGATCCGGCCGTGGTACTGCAACGTCCTCGCGGCATCAAAGACGAAGACCTCAGGAGTCCGCTCCGCGCCGAGCTGGTCGGCGAGTTTGTTGCCGGCATCCTTGAGCACCGGAAACTCGACGGAATGCCGCCGGGCAAAGGCCGCGATCTCGGCGATCGAGTCTTGGCGGTTGCTCATCACCATGACAAAGGCGACGTTGCGGTCGGCATAGGCCTGCTGCATCTCCACCAGCCGGTCGGCGTAGAGCTTGGCCAGCGGGCACTCGGTGCCCATGAAGGCCAGCACGACCACGGGAGCGTCATCGAAATCGGTCAGCGTCCACTCCCGCCCTCGGTAGTCCGCCACGTCAATCGCCGTCAGCGGCTGGCTGAAGTCGGGAGCGGCCTGGAGCGGCCTGCCGCCAAACAGGCTGAAAAGCGAGAGCAGAAAGAGTGTTGAGGTGAGCGTCCGCATGGGTGCGTCCAGTGATAGGGAAAGCAAAAACCGAAACAGATGCCGAGCCGCCTACAAACCCAGTGTAGGCAACGCGAGCCGCCTGCTCTACTCCGTTTGCTCCGTGAGATCTGCGTGAGCGGTGGCCCCCTTTCTCTCTTTTTTGGCTCTGGAGGTGCCGCCCCAAATCCCGATTTCTTGTTGGTCGCACCGACGGCCCGTAAGATTGCCGGGTCCGATCAAGTGTCTCCATCGCCCCCGTAGCTCAGTGGATAGAGCGACGGTTTCCTAAACCGTAGGTCACAGGTTCGAGCCCTGTCGGGGGTAGTTCGCTGCGGTTTTCCCCAGACGTGGGCTCATGCTCCGCTGATCCGTTGAAACCGCGGCCCGGCTGGATGGCATCCATGCGTTGCCTCTCATACGGGTGAGCTTCAGGCGGCTCGACGGACTTCTTGGGGAGGTGCCTCGGCAGTGTCTCCTGAACTCGCAGTGTGTGCTGAGCTCGCACGGTCTGCTGAAGTCGCACTGCCTGCTGAAGTCATCGACATCCGTGGTGCCTCAACTGCGTCTTCGGCATCGTCCTCAACCACCTCGTCGTCAACTTCATCGAGCAGGACCGTGCCCACCAGGCCATCGAGCATGTCAGGGAGCGACGAAAGCACGTTCACAAAGCCGAGCATCATCACGCCGTGATGGGCACCGAGTTTCAGCGCCGAGAGATCCGCAAACAGCGTGTCGAACGCCTCATCAAGACCGCTCGTCAGCAGCACGACCCCAGTGATGAACTTCAGCCAGACGCTTTCCGCAAGCGATCGCACGCCTTCTGTGACCGTCCGATTCACACGCGCAAGCAGGCTCGTGTCGCGTGCCCGTGCCGTTCTCTGCTTCTCGCCCATGCACCGGCCTCCCGCTCCTTCCGCCAACCTTCCTCCTCGCTGTTGGGGCAATAGCCAAGGAGCCGCCAGAGCGTCAACCGCGATTCCGCGACATGCCAACGTGGCAGACAAGGCAGCTTCCCAGGCTCGCTCCTTTGCCAAGTCGCCGGTGCTTCACCAGCTGCCAAACGATCCCTGTCTTCCGGCGACATGCCGAGGCCCACGCTTCGCCGCTCAGCGCAACACTCCCCAGGCACCCCCAGCCCCCCACTCTGCGCATTCCGAAAAACCCTCACACACACTCGTTGCAATGTCGATCCGAGAGGTGTGTCAGACCCCTGCACTCACCGGTTTTTCCAGGGAAATGCAACCGCCGTCGACATCCCGCCGCGGCTCAAGCCGCCTCGTCTTCGGGGTGGTTGCGCTCGCTGTCTGGGCGTCGACCGCGATGGCCGCACCAGCGGAGGCCGTGCCACCGAAGGTCGAGCTGATGATCCCGGAACGTGCCAGCAGCGATACCACAGACTCTGCGCTCAGCCCGTCTCAGCCGGCAGACACTCTCCCGCCGACGGGCGACCTCAAAGACGCCTTCCGCGACGCCCTCCGCACCGACCCCGAGATGCGAGCGATCCTCCGCGAAGAAGCGGAGCTGATCATGCTCCAACAGCTCAGCGGCATTCCCAAGCCCCGCTACATTCCCGCCACCGACTTCGCTGGCCCCAAGGGGTTTGAAGTCTACGACCGCGGAAACAAGCAGGGCTTTCCGGCGTCGCTGTATCTCAACGGCTACATGCAGGTCCGCTGGTTTGAGTTTGCTCGCTCGGTGACCAGCTGGACCGACTCCGCCGGCACGCTCGCGCCGGTCAACAACATCAACACCTTTGAGATCAATCGCTTTTACATCACCACCGAGGGCTTCATCACCGACGAGAACATCCCCTACTCGATCTCACTCTTCGGCACGACCGACTACGGCAACAACTCAGCCATCACACCGCTTGGCTACGTGGGATACATCTTCAACGACCAGCTTTCGATGCTCGCTGGCGTGACCTTTGTGGCTGGCACCCGCGAGTGGGCAACCTCGAGCCGCTGGGTGTTGGGCATCGACCGCAGCATGGCCAACACCTACTTCCGGCCGAGCTACTCGCCGGGGGTTGAGTTTTCAGGAAACTTTCTTGAAAAGGAAATTACCTGGCGAGGTGGTGTCTGGAACTCGATCGACGGCTCACTCTCGGGTGTCAACCGCAACGGTACCTCGATGGCCTGGGCCGGCATCGTCACCTGGGAGCCCTGGGGGAACTACGGCCTGGGCTATTCCGACATGGAGGGCCACGATGAGCCAGCCCTGCGGTTCGGCTGCAGCGGCATCCACGCCCTCTCGCAAGCGATCGAGGCCACCAACGGCAACAATCCGGAAGACACGATCGTGCGGCTCTCCGACGGCACGCCGATCGCGACGCCCGGGGCCCTTGGGCCTGGCTCGCAGGTCAGCCAGTTTCGGATGCAGCTGGCTACGGTTGATGCCGGCTGGAAGTACAACGGGGTGGGCCTCAACTTTGAGTACTACTGGCGGCTGCTCGACGACTTTGTCGGCACGGGCCCCTTCAATCAACAGAGCCTTTTTGATCAAGGCGGCCTGGCCTATATGTCGTTCTGCCTGGTGCCGCGAAAGTATGAGCTGTATGGCCGCTCAAGCGCTGTGACCGGTGTCTACGGCACCGGCCAAGAGTATGGCGGCGGCTTCAACTGGTATCTCAAGAAGAGCCGCCAGAGCAAGCTGACCTTCGAGGCCCTCTACTACAACCGCAGCCCGGCCGACAACACCCTCTACCCCTACCGCGCCGGCTTCAGCGGCACCGCCATCCAGACCCAGATGCTGGTGATGTGGTGACCGCTGCCGCCTCCAGCAGAACTCATCCGTGCAGCCCGTACACCCGTAGGAATCCATCGGCCATGGCGACGGCGACGCCGGTGCCATCGGGTGAGAGGGCCATGCCGCGGCCGTTGGCTGGCAGCTTCATGGCGTGGAAGTCTTCCGTGGCGTCGGGCCGAAAGAACCGTAGCCAGCCACCGCCGCCGCCGCCCGCCTGGCCGATCCAGAAGCCCTCGGGATGCCAGGCGACCCCCCAGCAGACGCCGTCGCCAGCCCCCTTGCCGAGCAGCTGCCTCACGCCCGTGGCCTCGGCGGCTTTCGCTTCCGGCGACGCATCCTGTGATGCCGCCGCATCGGCAGCCTGATCTGCTTTGTCGGGCAGGGCTGGCTGCTCCCAATCAACCAGCACGATCACCGGCTTGCCGATGCCCGCAAAGGCATTGGTGACCTTGGTGATGCCGCCCAGAGCGAGCTGGCTCCCAGCGGTGTTGAAGCCGATCGACCGGGCGCCCCCGATATCCGCGCGAAAGGTGGGGTCGTATTTCCAGAGAGCGTCGGCCGTCGCGATGTCTCGCCGCAGCACGCCAGCAGACGGATCCCACTCCTTGACGACTCCCTTGAGATCGCACGACACAACCGCCGAGCCGTCGGGCCTCCAGGCAACCTCATAGACGTGCGACTCGTGGCCCGAGAGCACCGCCAGCTCACGGCCATCGGCGGCATCCCAGAGCCGCACGAGCCGGTCATTGCCACAGCTGGCAAGCAGGCGGCCATCGGGGCTCGCCGCCACCGAACGCACCCAGCCGTCGTGCGCCTCAATCGCTCGCACCATCTGTGGCGTCTTGCCAGCATCATCAAACCAGACAAGCCGACCGTCGTAGCCGGCCGTCACCACGCCGCGGCCGTCTGGCAGCACCGCGATCGACTTCACCCAGGAGTCGTGGCCACCTTCAAGTGGGCTGACTGTTGCCTCCGCACCGTCCGCTCCAGGCACGAGCCGCTGCGGGGGCGTGTTCTCGGCGGAGAAATAGATCGCCCCCAGCGGCCGCGTACCGCACGGCAAGCAGGGGCCGGCCATGCTTGTACTCGAGTGTCTGGTGCGTCTTGGTCGGATCGATCACGGGCGAGGTCTCCGCTTATGCCAAGAGTTCGTCGATCGGCCCCTTGGCGGGGTCGGCGATCGGATGGTCACGGCCGGCGACATGAAACTCACCGAGGGAGTCGACGCCGATCGCCTGGAGGATCGTGTGGAACACATGGCCGTGGTCGACCGCACGGTCTTCCACCGCTGTGCCGTCGGCGTTGGTGCGACCGATGATGCCGCCTGACTGCACGCCGGCTCCCCCCATCACGATGCTCCAGGAGGTGCCCCAGTGGTCGCGGCCGTAGCGGTCGTTGATCCGCGGCGTGCGGCCAAACTCGCTCATCACACAGACGAGCGTGTCTTCCATCAGGCCCCGCTCGGTCAGATCGTTGACCAGGGTGGCGAACGGCCGGTCAAACTCGCCGAGCTGCTCGATGTGGAAGTCGAAGTTCTCAAAGTGCGTGTCGTAGTTGGAATGGTTGACCTGCACAAAGGGCACGCCCCGCTCGAGCAGCCGTCGCGCCAGCAGGCAGTGCTGCCCAAACTCATGGCTTCCGTAGCGGTCGTGGTCGCGGACGGATTCCTTGGTGACATCAAACACCTCCCGCTGATCAAGCAGGTCGAGGGCCTGGTCGTAGGAAAAGGTGTAGGCGTCGGTGTCGGCGGTGCGGCGACGGCCAGCGAAGCGATCGTTGAAGCGGCTCCGCAGGGCCGCCCGGCGACGATCGGCCTCGCCCGTGAGCCCCTCGGGCCGTGCCGTGTATTCCGGTGGCTTGCCGTCGTTCATCGCCACGCCGGCAAACTGCGGCCCGAGGTAGGCCGCGCTGCCGGGCCCTGTGCCGGCCCCGCGAATCAGGATGTGGCCAGGCAGTGAAAAGCCCGTGGGCGTGGAGGTCTTCGCCACCACCGCACCGAGCGATGGGTAGTCGAACGGGGCGGGCTGATCACGACCGCTGATCATTTCCCGCTGACCGCGACCGTGGTCGCCATTCTTCGTGTCGAGGCTGCGAATGATCGAGAGCCGATGCATCTGCGTGGCGGTGTGGGGCAGCAGCTCACTGATGTGGGTTCCCGGCACGCTTGTGGGAATCGCTCGAAAAGGCCCGCCGGTGTCGGTGCCCGGCTTTGGGTCCCAGCTCTCCAGCTGACTGACACCCCCATGCAGGAAGACGACCAGCACCCGCTTGCTGCCGCTTTTCACCGCTTCAGCCAGGCCTGGCGTTGCGGCAAGCCCGCCACACATCCCGAGGGCACCGACGCCCAGGCCACCGAGCAGGCTTCGCCTGGAGAGGGCATGGTCTGCACTGCGGCAGGCTGGATTGCTCGCCATGAGTGTGTCCTTTCGCTGAACGGTTGGAGGCGAAGCCCCAGAGCCGCGCTCAGTGGTTGAATCGAAACTCGCTACTCGAAAGCAGGGCCCAGATCAGTTCGGCAACAGCCTGCGGCCGCTGCTCAGCTGGCACCTCAAGGAAGCCGGCAATGTCGGCCTTCTCGTCATCGCTTGCTGGACGAGAAAACATGGCCAGGCAGACCTCATCGGCAGCAGCCCCCGGCTCCACAGCCAACAGCCGCGCCGCCAGATTCTCACCGCTGGGGCTCAGCTCTCCCGACACCTGCGGGGCGTTGCCGAGGTAGAGCGCCTGATTGAGCGTGGCCTGAAAGCCCTCCACGAGCGGGTCGGCATAGAGCGCGTCAAAACTCCCAAGCACGCTGCCAGCCTGCTTGAGGAACGCCTGCTCGATTGCCTTTTCACGAGCCGCCGCCTTCTCTTCGTCGGCCGCCTCGGTCACCGCCGCCGGCGGCTCCTTGTCGGTTGTGGCGATCGCGGCGGCCTGCAGCCGAGCGAGGCCGCCGGTGGCCTGCAGCAGTGAAAAGGCAAACTGATCCGGCGAGAGCGGCCGCAGCCGCCCCACCTGCAGGTTCTCTGTCATCCGCTCCACAACAGAGGCCCAGAGGGTTGCCGCGGCTGGCGGGTCGGCCTCGGCAAGCGAAGGCACGCGGAGCATGTCGGCAGCCAGTTCGCCGCGCCACGCCAGGCGATCGAGCTGCTGCTGGCAGAGCACAAGCTGCCGCCTTGCGTCTTCCGCCTCACGGGTAAGGTCGGCAAGCGTGGCCGGCGAACGTCGAGCCGCCGCCTCAGCAAACGCCGCCCGCGCCGCCGTGAGTTGCTCCTCGGCTGCACGCTTGGCTGCTGTCTTTTCTGTAGCGGCCGCCGCTGCGGTCTCAAGCGTGGCCGCTCGCGTCTCCCGCTCTGCTTCGAGCGTTGCCACGACGCCCGTGACCGCCGCATCACCTGCCAACAGCTCGGAGGCCCGACGCACCTCCGCGAGCGCAGCCTCCACCGCATCGGCGACGGTCGCTGCCGTTGTGCGAGAAGCCTCCGCCGCAGCGGCGGCCTTGATCGCTTCGTTGAAGCCTTGGCGGGTTTCGGTCCGCGCGGCAACCGTCGGCTGAAGCTCCACGTGGATCGCCCGCTCGGCGTCATACGCAGCCTGCCGCCGCCCCTCGGCTGCGTCCGCCGCACGCTCAAGCGGCTCACGCTCCTGCGTCAACGCGGCCTGCTTTGCCTCAATCGAACTCAGCTGTGCCTGCAGAGCGGCAGCATCGACGCTCGCCCACGACGGCGGCTCCACGCTCCGCTGATAGGTGCTCGAGAGCACGATCCCTCGCACGATTGGCCTCAGCTGATAGTCGTCAGCGACAAGGGCCTCCACCAGACAGTCGAGCAGCAGCGGATGACTGGCAGGATTCTCAGGCCCGAGCCCATCAAGCGGATGCACCATCCCTTGGCCGAAGAACACCGCCCAGAGCCGGTTGGCCAGGTTGCGGCGGAAGGTGTCGCTCTCGGCGAGTCGCTCGGCGAGCGCCCCACGACGACTAAACTCGGCCACGCCCCGCGACGACTTCGAAGGCGGCGTCACGTAGCCGTCGCCAGGCTCAACGATCGGCTCCTCGATCAACGGCGGGCCGTCGGGCAGCTGCGGCCAAGCCGCTTTCACCGCCTCCTCGGTAAAGACCGAGGTGAAGTCGACCTCGCCGACCGCAGCTTCGGAGAGCTGCTGGGCCTTGCCTGAGGTGAACAGGCTCGTCCGCTTCACAAACGCATGCAGCCCGTGAAACTCCGCCTGGCGGAGATCGTCATCGAGCGGATGGTCGTGGCACTGGGCGCACTGCAGATCGCGGCCGAAGAGAATCCGGCCCACCGCGCGGGTCATCTTGACTGGCTCCGCTTCACGGGCCAACAGAAACGCTGCAGCCGGTGTGGCCTCTGGATCGCCTCCCTCAGCCGCCACCACCTCGCCGAGCAGTTCATCCAGCGGCCGCTCGGCAGCCACCGCGTCGCGGAGCCAGGCCTGCCAGGGCTCGGCAAGCCCGCCGGGCGGGCGGTCTCGCTCGAGCAGCATTGCATCAAAGACGAGCCCCATCTGCCGCACAAAGCCGCGGCTGGCCATCAGCTCATCGATCAGCCGGATCCTGCGGTCAGGAGCGGGATCCGCCAGAAACGCCCGCACTCTTTCGGGAGTCGGGATCACACCCACAAGATCGAGGTGCACCCGCCGCACAAAGTCGGCGTCGCTGCACGGCTCCGCCTGTTGCCCAACCGCTGCCTGCTCAACGAGCTGGTCAATCGCCACCGCCAGCGCGACCGAGGCTGAGAGTTTGTCGGCTGTCTCGCCTCGCGTTGCGGCACACCACACCGTGCCCAGGCCGGCGACGAGAAGCAGGCTGACCACAGTCACTCCCGGAGCACACCGCCGCATCATCGGCCCTCACCCTCTCGGCCGTTGCCCGTCGCTGCTCCTCCGCCCGGAACAACCACCGGCAGGCATAGCTTTCCCAACTCTTGAGGGTATCCGCTCGATCCCCCGCCCCGCAAACCTTCGCGGAGTGTCATCTGTTCATCAGGCCAGCCGAGCGCTTCAGCGACGCTGAGCACATACGCAAATGCCTTGGCATCACTGTGGCGGACTGCAACGCGGCCACGCGACGCCGCCATGGCAGCCGCCTGCGGCACGTCGAGCGTCTTGAGCACGTTGAGGAGCGGCGGCGCGATGCCTTCTGCGTGAGCCTCCGCGTGCACGTTGTGCGACACCGGCACCCTGGAAAGCTCCAGCTGCGAAACCGGCGGCTCAAACAGCGACGCATACACCGCGAGCACCGCCATCGCCCCTTCAGCGGCCACCGCCAGCGGCACCTCCTCAAGCCCGGGCGTCTGCGACAGCACGCCGCGAATCGCCTGCATGGCACGGCGGATGTCGTAGGCCTGCATCCCCTCCCAGGTCTGTCCCAGCAGGAGGAACCGGCGACGATTCTGCACATGCACCTTGGGATCGGGATTCCAGCGATCGGCCCCAACGCCCCGCGGCGCGAAGAAGGCACACACCTGCGACTTCTCAGTCAGCGTCTGCTGCAGCGCAGCTGCCTGCTCACCGAGGTCTTCAGCCCGAGCAGCAAAGAGCTCCTCGCGGACAACGCTGAGCTGCTGCCAGCCGGCCTGATCGACCACATCGAGCACGACCACCTCCGGCACACCCACGCCTTGGCGATGCACCACGACGAGCTCCAGCTCCACATCTGCCTGGCTCTCGATGCGATAGGTCCGCTCTACCAGGCCATGCCCTTCGCGGCTGCCCAGCTCTTCACCTCGGGGCGGTGCCGACGTGGCGGGCCAGCCGGCAAAGGTCTTCGCCCGGAGGTCTGCCAGCCACTGATCGGCCTGCGTCCGCCAGGCAGCCTGGTCGGCTGGTGGCTCAAACGGCCCCGCCAGCGGCACAAACTCTTGGTCGATGCGGGTGTTTCGCTCGTCGGCCGGCAGCTCGTCAAAGACCTTCAGCTCCCGCGGCTCAAACCGTTTGCGGGCTGCCGAGTCGATCAGCCGCGGCCCCATTCCCAGATGAGCATCGAGCCAGCGGATCGCCGGCATCTGCAGATCCTGTGTGTCGGCGTGTCCGCCGGACGTGATCACCAGCCCGAAGGCATCCGGCCTGCCACCGAGGTCGTAGAGCCTGCGAACGTGCGCCTGCGTCCGCATCACACCAGCAAGCGGGAAGATTCGATCCTGATCCGTGTTGGCCAGCAGCAGCGGGCGCGGATACGAGAGCGCCGCCACCTTCGGATAGTCCCAGCGGTAGGTGTTGACCACGAACATGCAGTCGCAGTGGCCGCTGACACAGCCTTCCACCACATGGTCCTGCAGGTCGGTGATCCCCGCCACCGGCACGGCCACCTTCACCCGCGGATCGAGCGCGGCCGCCCACCAGCTGCCAGCGCCGCCGCCGCTGCGTCCGGTCACGCCGATCCGCTGGGCATCGACCTCAGGACGGCTGCAGAGATAGTCCACGCCCCGCAGCCCGTTGAGCGCCTCGACGCCTGCTGGCGTGTAGCCGCGAGAGGGCCACCACCAGCGGCCTTCGCGGTAGGTGCCGTGGTGAATGCCTTCAATCTCGCCAAGCTGCAATGTGTCGATCATCAGCACGGCATAGCCATGCTCGGCCAGCCAGGCGCCGTGGTGCTGGTAGTGCACCTTATTACCCAGGCTCACACCATCCTCCACCACTCGGCCGTGACCGCAGAGATAGAGCACGCCGGGGCATGGCTTTTCCGGCGAGGCATCCCGCGGCAGATAGAGATTGGCCGTCACGTAGAGTCCGGGCCGCGACTGATAATGGAGTTTCTCGACCACGCAGCCGCCGCTGGAGCCCTCTCCCTCAAACGTCAGTCGGCCAGTCACCACGGCCGCGAGTTCGTCCGTGGTCGCAGGTGTCACCGCGGCAGCGTCGAGCCCGAACATCTCCAGCAGCTGAGCGTGTGCTCGTGGCCGCTCGGCGTCCCAGTCGGCCATCGAACGCACGTCGGAGAGGCATGCCTCCTGCAGCTGCCGCGTCTCGCGCTCGAAAAAGCGGGCCAGGCTGCGGTCGGCCCCGATGGTCGGTGCATCTTCGGCCGCAGTCGCCAGTGCCGTAGCCACCAGCAGCCACGCCAGACCGCTGAGGCAGCGTGTGGTCAGCCGCACGGCTGCCGCGGGCCTGTTGATGACGCACCCCATCTCCCCCATCCTTTCTCTTCACCCTCCCCAACAGTCCCGCCACGATTGGCCGACTGGCCAGCGGCAGGGTAAACTGACGACACTATAAACTGTCGACAGATGATCTGCTGCGAGAGCGGAACGGACCACACCCGTGAAGGGCTTCCACCATGTTCAACATTCTTGGCCAGCACTCGTCTGCTGCCTTGTTCTGTGACCACATCTCGCGCCGCAAGATGCTGCAGGTGGGGGCGATCGGCACGTTCGGGCTCAGCCTGCCGAGCCTGCTGCGGGCGGAATCCGCAGGGGTGCTCCAGCCGGCCGCTCGCTCCAAGAAGTCGGTGATCCTCGTCTGGATGCACGGCGGCCCGTCGCAACTCGACACCTTTGATATGAAGCCTAATGCCCCGTCGGAGTTTCGCGGGGCGTTCCAGCCGATCCATTCCAATGTGCCGGGGATCGATGTCTGCGAGCTGCTGCCCGAGCATGCCAAGGTGATGGACAAGTGCACCGTGATCCGCAGCTTCTCCCATGGCAACGGCGACCACTGGGCCGCTGCCCACTGGATGCTCACTGGCCGGCTCGGTGCCAATGGCAACGACCGCAAGCCGCGGTATCCCTCGATGGGCGCTGTCGCCTCCCACCTGCTCGGGCCGACCCAGCACGGCTCGCTCGCCGCGGTCAACATGAACGATGGCGGCTTCGGCTTTCATGGAGCCTCGTGGCTGGGGGTGAGCTACAACCCGCTGCAGTGCGGCTCGTTTAGCTACGGCAACGAAGCGGGGGTGTTGCCAGCGGCGAACGCCAATGACTTTGCCCTGCGCGACAGCCTTTCAGAGTCACGGCTGATGAACCGCATCTCGCTGCGGGAGCAGCTTGACGGCCTGAAGCGGAGAATCGACACCGAGCGAAGCTTTGAGCAGATGGATGCCGCCGAGCAGCAGGCCATCGATCTCGTGCTCTCCGGCAAGGTCCGCAAGGCCTTCAATGTCGATGAGGAAGATGCCAGCCTGCGGGAGAAATACGGCCCTGGCTGGGGCGAGCAGGCGCTGCTGGCGCGGCGGCTGATCGAGGCCGGTGTCCGCTACGTCTCGCTCAACACTGGCTACTTCGACGACCACTCCAACATCGTGCCGGCTCTCAAAGACAAGCTGCCCCGTCACGACAAGGCTGTGGGCGTCTTGATCCAAGACCTTGCCGACCGCGGCATGCTCGACGACACGCTCGTGGTGGTGGCCGGGGAGTTTGGGCATACGCCACGGATCAACGACCAGGCCGGCCGCGACCACTGGCCGCAGGCTCAGAGCATTCTGCTCGCTGGCGGTGGCTACAAGCATGGGCAGATCATCGGCGCCACCAACGACAAGGCTGAGTATCCCACCGACCGCAAGATCGGCGTCGAAGACTTCTGCGCGATCGTCTACCGCTCGATGGGGCTCTCGATCGAAGACACCGTTGTCGATCTCTCGGGGCGGCCGACCCAGCTTGTCCCCGGCGGCGAAGTGCCGGCTGAGCTGCTCTAACACGCGGCGCGGCAAAGGGGGCAGCGTGGACGTTTCATCGGTGGCTCGGCGTCTCGGCTCGGTTCTGGCCGCGGTGACCTTCGGCATCCTGCCGTGGTGTGCTGCCGAGGCACACGACCCCACGTCTGCTCAGGTCGACCATTTTGAGAATGTGGTTCGCCCGCTGCTGCAGGCTCGCTGCGTCTCCTGCCATGGTGGTGACACCCAGTGGGGCGAGCTGCGGCTCGATCGCCGCGCGGGCTTTGCCGCTGGGGGTGAGCATGGCCCGGTTGTGGTGGCCGGTGATCCCGAGGCGAGCCGGCTGATTGCGGCCGTTCGTCGGGAGGGTGATCTGGCGATGCCGCCGGATGATCCGCTGCCCCCGGCGGAGGTCGCGGTGCTGGAAGCCTGGGTTGCCGACGGGGCCCCCTGGCCCAACGACCAACTGCCGATCCCCGACCCCAGCGCTGCTCGCGAAACCCACTGGGCATTTGCAGAGCTCACGGCCCCCGGTCTTCCCGACCTCTCGCACATCCCGTGGGCTGCCGACTGGGCCCGCACCCCAGTCGATGCCTTCATTGCCGAGGCCCTGGCCGCGAAGGAACTCACCCCGGCCAGCGAAGCCGACCGCCGGACGCTGATTCGCCGGCTCTCCTACGATCTCACCGGGCTGCCACCCTCCCCTGAGGAAGTCGCTGCCTTTGAAGCCGACACCTCACCCGACGCCTACGAGCAGCTCGTCGAACGGCTGCTCGCCTCACCCCACTACGGCGAGGCTCAGGCGCGACGCTGGCTCGACCTCGCCCGCTATGCCGACACCAAGGGGTATGTCTACGCCCGCGAACACCGCGTGTGGGTGCACGCCGCCACCTATCGCGACTGGGTGGTCGAGGCCTTCAACGACGACCTTCCCTACGACCGCTTCCTCACCCTGCAGCTGGCCGCCGACCAGGCAGCCCCCGACGACCCTGCTGCCCAGGCCGCGATGGGCTTCCTCACCCTCGGCCGTCGCTTCCTCGGCGTCACCCACGACATCATCGACGATCGCATCGACACGGTGACCCGCACGACGATGGGGCTCACGGTCGCCTGCGCCCGCTGCCATGACCATAAGTACGACCCCATCCCCACCGACGACTACTACGCCCTCTACGGGGTGTTCGCCAGCTGCACCGAAGAGCTGCTGCGGGTCGGCCCCACACCGACGCCTGCAGCACACAGCGACGACGAGGTCGCTGCGTTTGAGGCCGGCCTGGCCCAGCGGCAGCAGAAGCTCGCTGAGACCATTGCCACCCGCCGCCATGAGGCCGCCGACCGAGCGAGGGCCCGCATCAGCGACTATCTCATCGCCCAGACTGAGCTGGAGAAGTATCCGGCCGAAGGGTTCGACACGATCCTCGCGGAAGACGACATCATCCCTGCCTTCGTGAGGCAGCTTGAGAGAATCCTCCACGAGCCTCAGCTGGCCCACGACCCGGTCTTCGCGACGTGGGTCGCCCTGGCGACAGTCGACAACGCCTCGAGCATCACGCCGCCTGCAGCCGATCACTTTGCGTTTCGGGCTGCGAGCGTGCTCGACGAACTCGCCGCGGCGGGTGTCCGTGTCAACGGCCTCGTGGCCGCGATCGTCGAACCTGCTCCAGCCTCGATGCGAGAACTGGCACAGCGGTATGGCCAGCTCCTGGCCGATGTCGACGACCAGTGGCAGGCGGCGATTCAAGCGGCAAGCGACGCAGGAGAGCCGCAGCCCACACGGCTTGCCAGCGAGGAGCTCGAAGAGCTGCGGGCATTTCTCTACGGCCCGCAGGCCCTCTGTCGGATTCCCGATGAGCCGATCGTTTCCATCGAAGGCTTTTTTCCGTCGAGCGTCTGCGAGGAGCTCTGGAAGCTCCAGGGCGAGGTTGACCGCTGGATCATTGAGCAGCCGGCGAGCCCGGCCTACACCCTCCGGCTGGTCGATCGCAGTGAGCTTCGCACGCCCTGGGTGTTTCGCCGCGGCGACCCAAAGCAGCCGATCCGCCGCGTGCCCCGCCGGTTTCTATCGCTGATTGACGGCGAAGAGGCTCGTGGCTTTGCCGACAGCGGCGGTCGGCTGGAGATGGCAGAGGCGATCGTCGCCCCCACCAACCCGCTCACGCCCCGCGTGTGGGCCAACCGGCTCTGGCAGCAGCACGTCGGCCGCGGCCTGGTCGACACGCCGAGCGACTTCGGCACCCGGGCCCCGCCTCCCAGCCACCCTGCTCTGCTCGACTGGCTTGCCAGCGAGCTGATCGAGAGCGGCTGGAGCACCAAGCACCTGCATCGCCTGATTGTCTGCTCAGCGGCCTACCGCCAGCGGTCAGACGCCGCCTGCAACGAACAGACGGCTCGGCATGCTCGCGAGGCCGATCCGTCGAACCGACTCCTGTGGAGGATGAATGCCCGGCGGCTCTCGTTCGAGGCCTACCGCGACACGCTGCTCGCGGTGAGCGGCCGGCTCGACCCAGCCATGGGCGGCCGGGCCAGCGACATGCTGGCCGGCGACGGCCTGTCCAACCGCCGTCGCAGCCTCTACGGCACGATCGACCGGCAGTTCTTGCCGACGGTGCTGCGGGTGTTTGACATGGCCAATCCCGACCTGCACGTGCCCAACCGCAGCGAGACCACGGTTCCGCAGCAGGCGCTCTTCGCCCTCAATCATCCATTTGTCGCCGAGCACGCCCGCGGGCTCGCCGCCCGTGCGCAGGCCGAGCCCCTCGCTGATGATGCCGCCGTGCGGGCTCTCTATCGCACAGCACTGCAGCGGGCGCCAACCGCTGATCAGCTCACGCGAGCCGTCACCTTCCTCAACACACAAGAGGCAGCAACCGAACGCATCCCGCCCGAATCCACCGCCTGGCACTACGGCTACGGCCCCGTCGACCCCGAGACCGGCACGCTCGGCTCATTCACCCCTCTGCCCCATTTCAGCGGTGATGCCTGGCAGGGAGGCCCTGCCTGGCCTGATGCAACGCTCGGTTGGGTGCAGATCACCGCTGAGGGCGGTCACACCGGCAACGACCTCGCGCACTCGTCGGTACGCCGATGGATCGCCCCCGAGCAGGGCACCTTCCATGTGACCTCCGAGGTGATTCACGAGGAGGCCGCTGGCGACGGCATCCGCTGTCATCTGCTCGTCCGTGGCGAGAGGGTGGCCACAGCCGTCGTGCACAACAGCCGCGTGAAACTCTCGGTTGAGGCGGTCGAGTTGTCAGCCGGTGACACGATCGACTTCGTGGCCGACGTCCGCGACAATCTCAACAGCGACCAGCACCTCTGGGCGGCCGAAGTCAGCGAAGTGCCGGCCACCGCGAGTGACGCCGCCCCGCGAACCTGGGATGCCGCCAGCGACTTTTTCGGCCCGCAACCCGCGAAACTCTCCCGCCTCGAACAGCTCGCCCAGATCCTGCTGATCTCCAACGAGACGATGTTTGTGGACTGACACCTGCCCGTGTTTGGCCAGGACAGCGGGTTGTCACCCGCGGAGGGTCCGCAGTTGGCTTCCCCATCGTCCTCCGCCGGCATCGGGCACATCCGCTTCTACACGCTCGATCGAATCAGCGATGCCAAGCCGCTGTCACGGGGATTTCAACGCCGCTCGGAATCGGTTGAGCGGCTGCTGGCGACCGCCAAGGCGATGGTTGAACACCATTCACGGGAATCTCAGTCGCCGGAACCGCGTCTGGAATCCGTCGCAGTGGCATCCTCCTACAGCCGCTGATATTCTGGTTTTCCTCGGGGGTTGTAAGAAAAGTATTTGTGGGAACCGCTCTCAACGGGGATTCAGAGACTTCTCCCGACGGCAGTTTCGCTGCTCGATCTCCCGCCGCCTGAGGAATCCGCCCCAGGCGGCAGAGCCTTCGCCCCGCCGCACACCACTGTGTGCCTTCCACAGACCTGCTGAGGCCCAGACCATGCCGTTGCCTCGCTCTTCCCGTCGCGACATGCTTTCTCGTGTTGGCATGGGAATGGCGACGATCGGCCTCGCCGATGTTGCCTGCGGCGAACGCGCGGCATCGGCCACCGGCCCAGGCGGCGGGCCCCACTTCCCGCCGCGGGCCAAGCGGGTGATCCACTTCTTCTTGAATGGCGGCCCGTCGCACGTCGACACGTTTGACCCCAAGCCGATGCTGGCCACACATGCCGGCCAGCCACTGCCGACGACGCTCGCCACCGAACGCAAGACCGGCGGTGCCCTGCCCTCGGCGTTCAGCTTCTCTCGCTACGGCGAGAGCGGCCTTGAGGTCAGTGAGCTCTTCGCCAAGACGGCCGCCCATGCCGACGACATCGCCGTGATCCGCTCGATGCAGGCCGAGGTGCCCAACCATGAGCCCTCGCTGATGCTGATGAACTGCGGCAACTCAGCGCAGCCGCGGCCGAGCGTGGGCGCCTGGACGCTCTACGGCCTGGGCAGTGAAAACGAAAACCTTCCCGGCTTCATCGCGATGTGCCCAGGCGGCATGCCGATCAAGGATGCCGAAAACTGGCAGGCTGGCTTTTTGCCAGGCATCTATCAGGGCACCTTCGTCGACCCGCAGCACACGTCGATTGAGAAACTGATTGAAAACACCCGCAGCCGGCATGCAACGCCCTCGATCCAGCGGGATCAGCTCGACCTCCTCGCCGCCCTCGACGCCGAGCATGCCGCCACCCGCGTCGACCCGCGGCTGGAGGCCCGCATCGAATCGTTTGAGCTCGCCTTCCGCATGCAGACTGCTGCGGCTGAGGCCTTCGACCTGACCCGTGAGCCACAGTGGATCCGTGATGCCTACGGCGATCACGTACACGGCCGGCAGACGCTGATGGCCCGCCGGCTGCTGGAGCGGGGGGTGCGGTATGTGCAGCTCTGGCATGGCGCCGGCCAGCCCTGGGACAACCACTCCGACATCGCCAATGCCCATCGCAACCTGGCCGGCCAGATCGACGGCCCGATCTCGGCCTTGATGACCGACCTCAAGGCCCGCGGAATGTTTGAAGACACGCTGCTGATCTGGGGCGGCGAGTTTGGCCGCACGCCCACCAGCGAAGGCGGCAGCGGCCGCGATCACAACCACTACGGATTCTCAGTGTGGATGGCTGGTGGCGGCATCAAGGGTGGCCAGGCGTATGGGGCCACCGATGAGTTCGGTTTTCAAGCTGTTGACAAGCCGACGAGCGTCCACGACCTCCACGCCACGATCCTGCACCTGCTGGGCATGAATCACGAGCAGCTCACCTACCGCTATGCCGGCCGCGACTTCCGGCTAACCGACGTGCATGGCCGGGTGATTCGCGACATCATTGCCTAACATGTGCGACCTGATCTTGACCTGATCTTGACCTCATCTTCACCTCCGCTGCACAGCGTGAGTCTCTGTTTTCTCACTGCCCAATGTGCGGTTCTTTCGGCAGTCCATTGTGGTACCTTAGTCCGGATTTTTCACTCATCTTTCTTCTTGTTGCGTAGAGGACCGTCGTGCCGCTTGTCTGTGATCTGGATGATCTCTCGTCGTCGCACGCTCGCGAACAACTCGCAGACTGCAGCACGACATCGATAAAAAAATATCCGACAAAAAGGGAAGTGCTCGCCGTCATTCCCCCGGAGTGCTTTGAGCGGAGCCTGCTCACATCGTCTCTCTACCTGCTGGCGTCACTCACCATGACGATCGGGAGCGGGGTCCTGGCCTACGTGTTTCTCCCGCTGACGTGGGCCTGGCTGCCTGCCTGGATCGCCTACGCCATTTTTACAGGGACGGCCGCCACCGGATGCTGGGTTGTCGCGCACGAGTGTGGCCACCGCGCCTTTGCCAAATACAACTGGCTCCAAGATCTGATCGGCTACTGCCTGCACAGCGGCCTGCTGGTGCCCTACTTCTCCTGGCAGCGGAGCCACGCGATCCACCATGCCCGCACCAATCACCTCGATCTTGGTGAGACACACGTGCCACATCGTGACACATCGCCCAGCGGAAAGGCCTGGCAGTGGTGGCAGGAAACGGTTGGCGACGAAGCGTTTGCCATCCTGACCATGCTGATTCATTTCGTGTTTGGATGGCCCGCCTACCTGCTTGCCGGGGCCTCTGGTGGTCCAACCCGCGGCACGACCAACCACTTCTGGCCAGCGCGGCCATTCTCCGTGGCGCTGTTTCCTGGCGGGTGGAAGCGGAAGGTTTGGCTGTCAGCCGCCGGTGTTGTTGCCATGCTCAGCCTGCTCGGCTGGTGGACATACACCGCTGGCTTCCTCCCGGTGCTGGCGATCTATGTCGGCCCCTATCTGGTGGTCAACTTCTGGCTTGTCTTATACACGTGGCTCCAGCACACCGACGTCGATGTGCCGCACTTCGACGACGAGGAATGGACGTGGGTGAAGGGGGCCTTCATGACGATCGATCGCCCCTACGGCGCCTTCCTCGACTTCATGCACCATCGCATCGGGAGCACGCACGTTGCGCATCACATCGACGCCCGGATCCCCCACTACCACGCTGTCAAAGCAACCCGTGCCCTGCGGGAAAACTTTCCGGACCTCTACCTTTACGACCCGACGCCCATCTCGCGAGCCCTCTGGAGGGTGGCCATGCGCTGCAACGTTGTGTCGAGAGCAGAGGAGGGCTGGACGTTTTCTGGCCAACGGGTGTCGCAGGCCGACGCCTAGCCGATGATTGGCGGTGGCAACGTCCGCGGTTTTCGTGGAATCGCCACGCTATGCTGGGAGGCTCAGACGTACTTCGCAATCCTGCTCTGCGAGAATGCTGATGCCGACCACGCCATGTCTCTCTCTGCGAGCCCTTCTTTTCGGCCTGCTCACGATCACAGGTGGTGCGACAGCGGCGTCGCTGGCAGCTGAAGAGCCGCCGCCAAGCGGATCTCTCTCCAGCCTCACCAGCCGCGACGGCGAAGACTGGCCCCGTTTCCTTGGGCCGCGGGGCGACGGCACGAGCAGCCTGGCTCACATCTCGCTGCCCTGGGCAAAAGCAGGCCCTCGCATCGTCTGGCATGCCGAGATGGGCGAAGGCTACGGAGCGCCGGCGGTCGCACTCGGGCGGATCGTGCTCTTCGACCGCGTGGGCAATCAGGCTCGCTTGCGGTGCCTGCACGCGGAAACGGGCCAGCAGCTCTGGAGTGTTTCCGACCCCACCGACTACCGCGACTCATTCGGCTACGACGGCGGCCCCCGCTGCTGCCCGGTGATCGCGGGCGATTCTGTGCTCACCTTCGCTGCGGATGGACTCCTCAGCTGCCGCAGCCTGGCTGATGGGTCGCTGCTCTGGCAGATCGACACCGCCGCCCGCTACCACGTTGTGAAAAACTTTTTCGGGGTGGGCGCCGCACCGCTGGTGATCGATGCCCCCAGCGACACCTCGGCAGCTCGGCAGCTGGTGATTGTGCCGATCGGCGGCAGCGAGCCTGGCTCCGCACCGCCGGCGCCGGAGCGGCTTGATCTCGTGCGGGGTGTCGACAGCGGCCTGGTGGCCTTTGACCTTGCCGATGGCAGCGAGGTGTGGCGAGCCTCCGACGAACTCGCCAGCTATTCTTCTCCCGTGCTTACCACCCTCGGCGGGCGACCGCGGCTGCTGGCGTGGCTACGCGAACATCTGCTGGCGATCGATCCAGCCACCGGTCGCGAAACCGGCTCCTTCCGCTGGCGGGCCGATGAGCTCTTCAGCGTCAATGCCGCCAACCCGGTCGTGATCGGTGAGCAGGTTCTTCTCTCGGAGACCTATGGGCCCGGCAGCGTCTTGCTCGATGTCGCCAGCACGCCCCGCGGTGACACGTTTACGCCTGTCTGGACGAGCCCCAAAGGCGGCCGGCCCAACACCACGCTCAAGGCCCACTGGGCCACGCCGGTCGTGCATGAGGGCCATCTCTACGGAACGAGCGGCCGCAACGCAGGCGATGCCCGGCTGGTCTGTGTCGAGATTGCGACTGGCGAGGTCCGCTGGAGCGAACGAGGCCTGGCTCGGGCAAGCGCGGTGCTCGTTGGCGAGCAGCTGCTGGTGGTCGGTGAGTTTGGAGAGCTCCTGGTCGTCAAGGCCACACCCGAGGCGTACACGCCGCTGGCCGAAGCCATCCTCACCGATCCAGCCACAGGCACCGGCCTGCTCGCTCCGCCCTGCTGGGCTGCCCCGGTGATCGCTCACGGCTATGCCTACCTCCGCGGCGCCGGCCGCGTGGTCTGCATCGACCTCCTCCAGGGAGCCGAGTAGATGTTCACTTTCGAAGACACGATCCGAACCGGTGGTCGGCTCGCGCGGCGGCCATTTCTCAAGGCTGGTGGCAGCCTCGCCGCTGCGGGGCTCGCTGGTCTCTTCAGCTCAGCCGCCGATGCCGCCGCTGTGGAGAAGCTCGCCCGCGACCGTTCGGTGATTTTTCTCTTCATGCACGGCGGGCCTTCGCAGTTTGAGACCTTCGATCCAAAGATCGGCGGGCCAGCCAATGCCCGCAGCGTGACCGGCGAGATTGCCACTTCGATTCCCGGTGTGTTTTTTGGATCGACGTTTGAAAAGCTCGCCGCCCGGGCCCACCTGCTCACGATCGTGCGGTCGTTTGTCACCGGTGATGGCAACCACGACATCAAGCCGGTGGTCGGCCGGGCCACGCTCGGAGCGAACATGGGCTCGCTCTACGCTCGCACTGCCGGCGTGCTGCGGACCGACACGGCGATGCCCGCCAACGTGATGCTCTTTCCGCAGGCGGTCGACCCCGATGCAGGCCCGGCCATCACGCAGTTTGGCGACTTCGAGAGCGGTGGAGAGCTCGGCCCGAGCTACGGGCCGCTCGTGCCTGGCGGCAGCGGCCCCTTCCTCGACAATCTCAGGCTGCACCTGCCCCAGGAACGGCTCGCACACCGCCGCAGCCTGCTGGCCTCGCTCGATCACGGCCGCCGCTGGCTCGACACGCCGTCGGTTCGCACGATGCTCGCTGGAGAAGGACTCGCCTTTGACGTCCTCGCCCGTGGGGTTGCCGACGCCTTTACGCTCGATGGCGAAGACACGGCAACGATCGCTGCCTACGACACCGCCAGCCGCTTCGATGTTGCCCGCCTCAACAAGAAGTGGAACAACCACCAGCACTACACCGACCACAACCGCTCGATCGGTAAGCTGCTCTTGCTCGCCCGCCGGCTCTGCGAACGGGGCTGTGGCTTCGTCGGGGTGACCACGAGCTTCGTCTGGGACATGCACTCCGATGTCAACAACGCGCCGGTCGATGTGGGCATGGACTACGTGGGAGCACCGTTTGACCATGCGGTTGCCGCCCTGATCGACGACATCGAAGCCCGAGGCCTCCGCGACAAGATTCTGCTGGTCTGCTGCGGTGAGATGGGCCGCACGCCCGTGATCAACGCCACCGGCGGCCGCGATCACTGGGGAGGCCTGGCGCCGCTGCTGCTCTACGGCGGTGGCCTTGAAGGCGGCCGCGTGATCGGTCAGTCGACCCGCGATGGAGCCCAGCCGGCCAGCGATCCCGTCGGCATCCCCAACCTCGTGGCCACGATCATGGAGCGGCTGCTCGACCTCTCCACCGTCCGCCTCCAGACCGACCTGCCCACGAGCCTGCAAGCCCTCTTTGCCCGCGGCACACCAATCCCCGGCCTGGGCTGAGCGTGAGCCTCGTGACCAGTCCTGCGACCCAATCGCCTGCCGCAAGGTGCCATCCCGAACGCGCTGCTCAGGTGTTTTGGCACTCTGTCACGTTCGCGAGGACCGCTCGTTGCACGGTTTGCGGATACCGGGCGAGCAGACTGTCTTCGACAACCAGCTGGTTGAGTTTTCGAAACGTGTACAAGGTTCGAGGATCGAGCCCCCGTCGTCGCATGACGTAGAACAGATCACAGAACGCCTGCTCCGGCGTCGCTATCCCCCCTCTGCCGGCGCTGCGTACACCCGAGGACTCACGGTCACAAAGACCATCGTTCCGAGCGGGCTCGACCGTCGTCGCGATCGATTGTGTCGCCGTTGCGTGAAGCAGTCGATCTCGCGGGGCTGCTGCGTGATGTACCCGTGCTGAGCCAGCGCCCACGCTGCAGTCACATACGCCGTGGAATCGATCGCTGTCGCCAGTGAGGCTGGCGTCACCCCAGCGGGCAGGCCGTAGAGTCCGGTGGCCCAGCGGCAGACCATCCCCTGCTTGACGAGCCTGCCGAGCTCGACATTCATCACCGTGCGAGACGCTCCTGCAACATTCGCCATCTCCGTTACGGTGAAGAGCGTCTTTCCAAAACAGTCTCGCTGATCGTTGAGATAGCGAACCCACGCAAGCGCTCTCACGGTGTCTCCGCTCCCGCACCGCCGCAGATCTCGGTGAGCAGCTGCGTCGCGCTTTCGAGGACAACATGACCGCCACCGTTGGTGCTCAAAGCGAACGCCGTCGGAGGGTCCACCTGCTCACGAATCACTGCATCGACTGCCTTGGCATGTCGCTTTGCGGCGATTTTCAGGTCCTTCAGTCGCCGCTCAACAACATCACCCCCGAGTCGCAGCAGCTGTCGCTTGGTGGCCAACCGCGTGCGAATCTCGCCAGAGGCATGGCTCGAAAACAAGAAGAGATCAAGCAGATCTCGATGCTCAAGAAATGGCCGCATGAGAATAGCGAGGACTTTTGATTCCAGCATGTCGGCGTCCGACACCGTGCAGTACACCACGCCATCGGCTGTCCGCACGATGGGTGCATCAGCGAGTTCAAGACGCGTCACGTCGACTGGGATTTCGATGCGGCCGAGGTCTGAGCCCAGTCTCCAGAATGCAAGATCCACCACGGCCACTGCTTCCGACTCGTCGGGCATGCTTCCCGCAGCAACCGATCCGTCGAGACCGTGGAGACGCCGCACCTCAGGCAGAAGGCGTCGCCCAAACAGCGCGATCAGTTCGCGCTGCTTGGCCACAAGATCGCCATGCCAGTGAAAGTCGATATCCACCGACCGTCTGGGACCACGGTCGAGCATGCGATACCGGAAGCCACCCACAAGACACAGGCCGGCTCCCGCAGGCTGTGTGGCCACCAAGCCGGCAACCATCCTCTGAAGGATCTCGGAGATCGCGTCTCGATCGACCATGCTGAGAGCTCGCTTTGCGTAACGCTTCAAAGCTAATATGTTTTTCTTTGTTACGCAAGAATGGGCTCTTGAGTCTCTTTGCCCGCGGCACACCAATCCCCGGCCTGGGCTGAGCCGCTGACGCGGTCTGCTGGCATGCACGGGCCGGCAGCGGCGGTGGCTGTGCTTCTTAGCTTTGGCTTTCCCTGGCGGCGACTGCCGGAGGAGGGCTGCTGCCAGCTGGCTCTGGCTGCCCATGCTTCACCTGCCCCAGCACACCGGGCAGTTCGATGCCGGCCTGCGAGGCGAGTTCGTGCATCGGGGGCAGGGCGCCGATCAGGCCGGAGAGAAAGTCGCTGGTCGATCCCTTGCCGCCAGCCGACTGCCGGCCACCGTCCCAGACGGTGATCTTGTCGATCTTGAGATTGGCGATCGCCTTCACCTGCTCCTTGATCAGCTCAGGCAGCTGCTCGATCAGTAGCAGCGTCGGGGCGATCTGCGGATTCTCCGCACAGGCCTCAACCAGTTTGCGGTAGCCGTCTGCCTTGGCCTCGAGCACCTTGCGAACGCCTTCGGCCTCGGCGTTGTAGCGAGCGAGGATCGCGTCCGCCTCGCCAGCGGCTTCCCGCCGCTGCTTTTCAGCACTGGCTTCGGCTGCAATTTCAACCTGCTTCTTACGGATCTCCTCCGGCGCGATGATCTCCTTGGAGAGCCGGGCGAGCTCCTGCTCGCGCTCCTTCTCGAGAATCGCACGGGCAGCCTCGGCCCTGGCCACGTCGCTTCGCCGCTGCGCCTCAGCACGCACCTCGGCAAGCTTCGCATCACTTTCGGCCACCTCGGCACTGGAGGTGTTTTCTCCCTGCCGAGCAAGCGACTCCGCCTTCGCCGTCTGCACACGCTGCGACTGCTCGGCGTTTTTGCGGGCGATGGCGGTTTCCGCGGTGCGGTCTGCCGTGGCGATCTCATGGTTGCGCTGCGACTCCGCCTCACCGGTGATCGCATCCGCCTCAAACTTGGCCAGGGCCAGCCTCTGGCCACGATCGGCCTGCTTGCGGCCCTCCTCGGCCTTGGCATTTTCCTCAGCGACTCGCACCTCACGTTGACGAAACGCCTCGGCCTCACCGATCGCGCCTTCCCGCTCCTGCTGGGCGACCTCAACCTTGGCCCGGTTGATCGCCTCGGCCGCCGCACGTTTGCCAATCGCCTGGATATAGCCGCTTTCGTCGGTGATGTCGCGGATGTTTACGTTGATCAGCTCAAGGCCGATCTTATTGATCTCCTCGGCAACGTTTTCGTTGACGAGCGTCATAAACTTCTCGCGGTCTTTGTTGATCTCCTCGATCGACAGGGTCGCGATCACCAGCCGCAGCTGGCCAAGAATGATGTCTTGCGCCTGCTCGCGAATCGTGTTTTCCTTGAGCATCAGGAGACGCTCTGCTGCGTTGTTCATCAGCACCGGATCGGTGGAGATGCCGACGGTGAACGTGCTCGGCACATTCACGCGAATGTTGTTGAGCGAGAGCGCGCCCTCCAGCGGAATCTCGATCACCAGCGGCTCGAGGGAGAGAAACTCGTGCGCCTGAATCAGCGGAATCACGAAGGCGCCACCGCCATGCAGACACTTCGCCGCCTTCTGGCCGCCGACCTGCCCGTAGATCACCAGAATCCGATTGGAGGGGCAACGCTGGTATTGCTTGAGGATGAAGATCAGGAAGAACAGCAGGATCAGTCCGGCCGCAGCAAACAGGCCGATCCACAGCAGTCCAGAGAGGGCTTGGCCTTCAGGCATGATGAAAACTCACTTTGCAGAGGAGAAGAACGGTGAGGGTGTGTTGGGGCTGAGACAGTGGAGCCCGTTTTCGTCAGGCAGGCTCCACCTCGAGCATGCCATCGTCGCGCATCCGCGTCACGCGAACCGCGGCCTGCGGCGCTACCGCTCGCCCGCCGGCGGAGGCTCGGTATTCCCGCTGCCGATTGCGGATCACCACCCGCACCCGACCGCTTCCGGATGGAGGGATGGCCACTGTGACAGTGCCGGTGTGGCCCACCGCCTCAGCCCGGCGGACGTTGCCGCTGCCGTTGAGGCTGTAGACCAGGCGAAAGCCCACCCAGAGCATCCGCAGAAAGATCACACCGATGGCGATCCCAAAAACGGCCGCGGCGTTCCACGACCAGCCCATGCTCCGCAAAGCGACGAGGCCGCCCCAGCCCCAGCCCATGCCGAAGCCGATCACGCCTTGAAACGAGAGAATCTTGAAGGAGCTGGTGTCGGATCCGCTGCCATCGGGCACATCGAGGTCGAGATCCGCTCCAGCATCAACGCCACCATCTCCGCCGACAAACATCAGCAGAACAGTCACGCCAAAGAGCAGCGTGGCGATAAACGCCACTCCTGCAAACCACTGGGCGCCCCCGGTGAGCAGCAGATCAAGCATGGAAGAGCCGCCAGATGTGAAGAGGAGGAAATCCTTGCCTTTCAAAAACTTAGCACGGTTTTTCGGGTCGTGCAGGTCTGGGAAAACGGCCACCTGCAACGATTCTCCGGTCGCCTTCTCCGGGCCACAGGCATCTTGACGCACGATGCCCGCGGCTCTGCAGCAGAGAACCGCGGGCATCTGCACTGTCGTCGCACGGGATTCCTCAGCAGCAAACGGCTGCTCGCCGTTATTCGCCGAGCAGCTTGGCCAGCGTCGGCTCCATCGCCTCGGCCCAGATCTTGTAGCCAGCGGCCTCGGGATGCAGCAGGTCGGGCATGACCTCTTTGGTGAGCACGCCGTCTTCGGTCAGGAAGGCATCGTTGATGTTCAGGAAGACCACCGTCTCGTCGTTGCCGATCTTTTCAAGCATGCCATTGGTCAGGTCGTTGTTTTCCCGCTGCGGGTCGGCCGCCTCCGCCGACCTCGGGAAGATGCCCAGCAGCAGCACCTTGGTCTTCGGCGACTTCTCCTGAATCCGCTGCACGATCCGAATCACACCGGTCGCAATCACCTCAGGGGCATCCCTCCGGTGGCCGGTGTTGTTGGTGCCGATCATGATCACGGCCACCTTTGGCTGGTAGCCATCGAGCTCGCCATGGTCGAGCCGCCAGAGCACATGCTCGGTGCGGTCGCCGCTGTAGCCGAGGTTGATCGCCTTGCGGTCGCCGTAAAACTCCGCCCAGGTCTCCTTGCCGTGGCCTTCCCAGCCATGGGTGATCGAGTCGCCGATGAAGGCAATCTCCCAGCCACCCTCTTTCGCCAGGGCCAGCTTCTCCTCGTGCCGCTTCTTCCACCATTCTTGGTCGAGGCGATCATCGGGCGTCGTCGCCACCTGCATGCTTTCCGACGTGGGCACCTCGACCGCACGGCTCGTCGCGGCCCCACACACCACCGCACCCAGCGACACCGCACCGAGCACCGCACACCGCAAACTTCTGATCACGGCCATCTCTCACTCCTCGCAAAGAAAAACGTCGAACGCATGCCCCCGTTGATTCATCGCCGCCTGCGGCCGGCCGTTCCCAGCTCAGCCACACGCCGGCACCGCGAAGCCGTCGCGATACTCCTTGGTGAGCAGGGCGTTGGCCTCCGGAGCATTTGCGAACTCCCCAGCCTCGGCATCCCACTCCAGCACCGTCTGCGGCTCGCTCAGCTGACCACTGACCGGATTGAGCGTCGCCACTGCCAGCCGAGTTGCGACGTTGCCCAACTGCACAGCTTCCGCCAGCGGGCCTGCGTAGCTGAAGCTGTCGGTCGTCTGCTCGCCCGCCATCGCGGCATCCACCCAGTCGTGCCAGTGGTTGCGGCCTTCGATTTCCGGCATCGCAAAGCCGGCATACTTCTCCAGCGGATAGAGCGACGGCATGCCCACATGCGGGAGAACCATCGTGCCCTCTTCCCCGATGAAGAGGCTCCCTCCACCTGGGAGATCAACGTCTCCCGGCATCTGCGCGAGTGAATGGGCAGGCTTCAGGCCGCCATCCATCCAGGTCAACGGCAGCGTGTCGCCAGCGGTCAACTCCGTGCCGGCAAACTCATACCGGACCGTCTCGTAGGTCGGCCAGACCTGGCTGTTGATCCCACTGTTGGCAGCCTGCACCCGCAGCGGCGTGGAGATGCCCGTCGCGGTAAACACGGGGTCCAGCACATGGCAGCCAAAGTCGCCCAGCGCCCCACCACCAAAATCCTGCCAGTCACGCCAGGTGAAGGGGTGGTAGGCCGGGGCATACGCTCGCATCGCAGCGGCCCCGATCCAGAGGTTCCAGTCGACGTTGGCGGGCACTGGTGCTGCGGGAGGAGCCGCAAAGAGCCGCGTTCTCTGATTGCCCGTGACGCCGATCCAGGAATGCACCTCCCGCACCTTGCCGATCACACCATCGCGAACAAGCCGCGTGCCAAGGCGGTAGGCCACATGCGAATGGATCTGATTCCCCATCTGCGTCGTCACGCCGGCCTTTTCCGCCCACAGCCGCATCTGCCGGCATTCCCAGACAGTATGGGCCAACGGCTTCTGGCAGTAGACATGCTTCCCCTGCTGCATTGCGGCAACGGCCACAGGGGCGTGCATGTGGTCGGGCGTATCGACGAGCACCGCATCCACAGACTCGTCGAGCTGAGCAAACATCTCCCGGTAGTCGCGAAAATGCGGCACGCCAGGAAATGTCTCGTCGGCCCGCCCAAACCTGTTGGTGTCGATGTCGCAAAACCCAACAAACTGCACCGACGGATGGCTTCCCACCTGCGAGAGGTCGGAGAAGCCCATCCCGTCGGCGCCGACGCAGGCGACCTGCAGCTTGCTGGCCAGATTGCGACCTCGGACCACACCGGGAACGACAGCCGCAGCCAGCCCCAGGCCAGCCGACGTTAAAAACCCGCGGCGAGCGATCGCCATGGCACACCTCTTTCTGTTCAGACCAGCTTCGTCTTGCCAGGAATCGCAAACTGCGGCTCCGGCAGGTCGGCATCCCAGCTGAGATTCTTCGGGAAGAGGTCGATCTCCGACTTCTCCGCGAGGTAGTCGAAGGCCACCTTCTGCCCGGTGTAGGCCGCCACGCGACCGAGCACGGCCACGAGCGAACTATCGGCGGTCTGGGCGAGCTCGACGATCGGATTGCCAGCCCTGATCGAATCGATCAGATCTCTGTGCTCCTGCTTGTAGGCGTCGGCAATGCTGCCGCCCATCTCCCAGACAAGCTCCCCCTTCATGTCGTAAATCCGCGAGCCACTGTTGATCGCCCCGATCTCGCAGCGGCCCGTGGAGCCGTAGATCACGCTGCCATTGTCGCCGGTGGTGTCAGGAATCTGACGGCACATAAACGACACGATCTTGTTGCCGGGATACTCGTAGTCGACGACGACGTTGTCCCACATCTCGCTGTCAGCCGGACGGGTGAAGCGGCCGCCTGAGCCGTAGGCCGAGACAGGGTTGGCCCCCATCACCCAGTTGATGGTGTCGATGTTGTGCACTGCCTGCTCGACAATCTGATCACCACTGAGCCAGATGAAGTGCATCCAGTTGTTCATCTGATATTCGGCGTCGCTCATCTCCGGCTGCCGTGGGCGATACCAGATGCCGGACGAGCAGTAGCGGGTGGTTGCTGAGACGATCTCTCCGATCGCCCCCTTGCGAATCTGCTCAATCGCGCCGATGTAGTTGGTCTGCCGGCGATACTGTGTGCCGGTGACGATGCCTGTCCCGTTGGCTGCCGCCATCGCGTGGGCCTCGAGGCAGATGCGGTAGCCGGCCGGATCGACGCAGGAGGGCTTCTCGGCAAACACATGCTTGCCAGCCGCCACGGCATCCCGCACATACGCCGGCCGGAACCCGGGCGAGGTTGTCATGATCACCACGTCGACTTCCGGGTCGTCGAGCACTCGGCGATAGGCATCGAGGCCCTCGTAGATCTTCGCATCGGGCAGCTCGACCTTGCCTTCGTGGGCTCCCTGCATCGCCCGCCGCATCTGATCGGCCTTGGTGGCGTAGAGATCGGCCGCAGCCACGAGCTTGATGTTGTCGTTGATCGAGAGGGAGTCGTTGATCGCGCCCGACCCACGGCCGCCGCAGCCGACAACGGCCAGCCGCAGCTCGCGGGTCTCTTCGGCCGCCTCCACAGAGGAGTGCACCGCGAGCCCGGCTGCCATGGAGGCGGCGGCGGAACTGCCGAGAAAGCTGCGGCGGCTTGGCTGGGAAATGGTGGCATCGTCGGTGCGGTCTGGCTGCGTCATCGGATCACCTGCTTGCATATGAACTGGTACAGAGTTGTTAACGTGACTGGTGGAATCGCGACTGCCGTCAACGCCTCAGCGTCAGCGGAGACAGCCGCAACCGCTCCCACCCCGTTCGGGCCACCATCATAGCCCGGACCGAAGCCCTATTCATATTCCCACTTGCTCACCCAGCGGTCGCCCGAGGCCTCCTGCATCTCCCGCAGCAGCCGCTTGTAGGCGGCGAGCGTGTCGGCGTGGGCAGGGTCGGCCGCAAGATTCGTCGTTTCAAAGGGGTCGCTGGCGATGTGGTAGAGCTCAAACCGCGGCCGCTGGATGTAGCCGCCGACCGTCGTGCGGCCGTAGTCGGCATCGAGCGAATGTCGAAACTGCGACTGCCAGCTGCTGGCCACCCAGAGGTCTGTGGCAAAGGGGTAGGGCAGGGGATGGGCGATGTTCCAGATCAGCTTCCACTCGCGATCCCGCACCGCCCGCATCGGGTAGTACATCTGAATCTCGTGAAAGGTGTGGCTGGCGAGCAGCGTCTTGTGATGCTCGGCCTCAGGCTCACCGAGAATCGGAATCCAGGAGCGGCCCTGGTAGGCGGAGAGCACCTTCGTGGGCCCACGGTTTTCACCGCGGGCATAGGGCTTGTCTTTCCAATACTCAGCCGGCTCTTCCCACACCACCGGTCGGTTCGCGGCACGATCGAGGCCTCCGGCAAAATCAACGAGCGACGGCGTGATGTCGATGTGGCTCACCAGCGCGGCATGCCTGACACCCCGCTTTGCCTGATAGGGATCGCGGACGATCAGCGGCACCCGCAGGCCGGGCTCATACACCGTTGTCTTCCCACCCGAGAAGGCCATGCCATGGTCGCTGGTAAACAGGATTAGCGTCTTCTCATAGAGGCCAGCCTCCTTGAGAATCGCCACCAGCCGAGCCAGCCCCTGATCAATCCGGCTGCACGACTGGTAGTACTGCGCAAGTTCGCTGCGGGTCTCGGGCGTGTCGGGCAGCCACGGCGGCACCGTCACCTCGGCAGGATCGAAAAACGTCTCGTCAACGCCCGGATGGCTGCCCCGCTCGGGCTTGTTGCCAAAGAGGTCTGGCTTCAGGTCCAGGTCGCTGGTCTGGTCGACGCCGCCGCCGCGGTGCGGGTCGCTGGTGGCGAAGTAGAGGAAAAAGGGCCGCTCATCGTCGGCGGTCAGAAACGCCTTGCTGGCCTCCGCCATGGCCACGGCATTGCGGGTGTTGCCGGGAATCGACTCGTCAAAGTGAAACACCTCCTCGGGAGCCACGTGATATTTGCCAATCCGCGCGGTGCGGTAGCCGGAGCGGGCCAGGGCTCGCGGCAGCGACAGGCCAACGAGGTCATACCAGGCGGCAAACTTGTGGAAGTCGTGCTGATGGCCGTACTGGCCAGTGGCATGGTTGTGCAGGCCTGAGAGCAGCACCGAACGGCTTGCCGAGCAGCTCGCCGTCGTGGCATAGGCATGCGTGAAGAGCGTGCCATCGGCGGCCAGGGCATCGGCAGCTGGGCTGACCGCGACCGCATCGCCGTAGCAGCCGAGCGTGGGGCTCTCGTCATCGGTGACAAAAAACACGATGTTGCGTTCGGCGGCGATCGCAACCGTGCTGCTGGCCATCACCAGCCAGGCCGCAACTGATGTCCACACGCCACGCCCTGTGCACCCTGTTCTTCGCACACGCCACCCCCTTTGCTTGAATCGACTCACCCGATGGCCGGTATCGTACCACCGTGGCAAGGCGAGGGGCGGCTCTGGGGCGTCAGGGGAATGGTGGCAGCGGAGTGACCAGCCCGTCGGAGGCGGATGCGGGCGGGAGCGCTTCAAAACCAGGAAGCGGCTGCCCGTCGAAGGGCTTGTCGGCTGGGAGCGGCACCACTTCCTCCGTCGGCAGCGTCTCTTCCCACAGCCATTCCTCCTCGGCTGGCTGCACGAGCACCGACGACATCTCAGGCTCGCAGTTGCACGGCGGAAGCGTCTTCACGCCCGCATCGTGGCCCGAGAGCTCGCCGCGTTGGCCAGGCACCATCTCACGACGCTCAGGCGGCGGCATCTCGCGGACGCTGCCCGCCATCCCTTGGCACGGCTCGCATCCCTGACAGTCGCCTCCGGCACACGCATCACACGCCTCCAGAGCCTGCCGCGCCGCTGTGCGAATCCGCTCGCTCCGCTCCACGAAGCACCCGTTTTCATCACGGCCAAAGGCGAGTTCCGTCAGCTTGGCCCTGATCTCCGGCGTGCAGCAGTTGCCGTGTCGCTTGCTGCATTCCTCGGGCTCCACAGTGCTCGGATCGACGCACTCCTTTTTTTTGCCTGGCATCATGCCGTGAAGTTTTTCGAGGAACTTGTGCTTATGCTCCGGCGGAGGCGCCTTGCCAAAGATCACATCGATGCAGTTGCAGACCGCCTTGTGGCACTTGTCTTTGGCAAGCGCGCAGGCCTCGTGCAGGCCGAGCGCTTTTCGCATCGCCTTCTTCTGATCGTCTGACATGCAGTTGCCGGCCGTCTGCAGCACCGCCTTGACCGCCTCGTAACGCACCGGCTCGTCTGGGTCTCCCATCGCCGCAACCAACGCCGCGGCGACTTCCGGCCGCTCCGGCACGCACCCCAGGCCGGCCAGATACTTCAGCGCAGCCTTCTTTTTATGAATCTTGTGCTTGGCCGCCTTTGCCTTGGCTGCAGCCTTGATCGCCGGGTCTGATGAGTTGAGCGGTGCCTCGAAGCCGAAGCCGCTCAAGAAGCCACCGGAGGAGCTGCTGGTCGACTGCCCCCGCGCCTCTGCGCACAACGCGATCGCCAACGCGACAGCGAAGCCACTCCACACCGTACGCTGCCACCACGCCGACAAGGCAATCGTCCTCGCGACTCGTGCGCTACACCGCAGACAGACCTCGGAGCACCCACAGGGCAGGAACCGCGCAGCCGGCACCCGCCCTGACACCGAGTTTTCCTCCTTCGTCATCGGAGAATGGTCGTGCGAGACTTGCCGGAGGTATCGGTGGTAGCGATTGCGGCTCCACCGCCAGCCTGGCAGGCTGGGAAGACTGGAGGGCCGGCGGCCGCTTCCCACCCTTCGTATGCGGGCTAGGGCAGCGGAATCGCCACCCGGAGCGTGGGCGGGGGAGCCCCGGGCGATGTGGGACCGACGGCATCCCGCTGAATCGCCCGTCGGTCTGTAACCGTGAGCATCACGTCCGACGCCACCTGCTCGTCGATCATCTCCACCGTAAACTCGTGCCGCACGCGTCCGGTGTCGGGAACCACGATATGCACGGCCTTTGTGCAGCCTCGCGGAACCGCGACCTTCAGGATGGGGAGTTTGTCGGCCAACTCCCGTGGATGCTCCTCGATCACGGTCAGCACCAGCTCCGATGCCGACGTCAGCGGCGCCACGCGAGCGGTCACCTTCGACTCAGGAAACGACGAGAGTGCCAGGGTGCGTTCCACCCCCGGAGCAAGCGAGGCCACCGAAACTGACACCTCGGCGACCGCTTCTTCAAACCGCAGCCAGCCGCGAATCTCTGCCGTCGTGGCCGCGGCAGGCCAATCGCGGGCCACAAGATCGACCACAGGAACTGGTCGGCCAGGCTGAAACGAAAGGTCTGTGAAAACGTACGGCAGGCCCACCGGCCCCGCTGGCCCCATCGGCTGCAGATCGACCCACATCTCGACCGGCCGTGGTGAAAAACCGTCTGCCGTGCCATTTTGCAGCGAGAGGGGAAACCGCACGGCGGATCCACTGCGATGGGCGAGGTGCGCCCCAAGAAACCACCGCCGGTCGGGCGAGACCGGATCGGGGAGATCGGCCGCCGCGTCCCGCAGGCCCTGCTCGGTGCCGCCGTCATACCGTCGAAACTCCAGGCCCCGGCCCTGCCCGGTCACAAACAGTTCGATGGTCTCACCGCCAGCAACCGACACCCGTCGCGGCTGGCCGCCCCCGGGCGACTCAAGCGCCACATCGTAGGTCTGAACGCTGCCGAAGATCGGGGTAGGCAGCACCACGGTCTGGTTGAGCTGGGCCTCGGCAGGCTCCTGATCGCCCCCCGCCCGCACACGCCATCGCTGCACCTCCAACGAGGTTCGCAGAGCGGCGGTCAGACCTTGAGCATCGGTGGCATCAAAGAAACGACCACGAGAATCGGCCGCCACGCTCTGCAGATCCTGCAGGCGAATCTGTCGGTCATACACGCCGGGCTGGAGGTCGAAGCCGATCACATCGATCCGCACCTCGTTCTGCTGCTTGCGACGAAAGTTGAGCAGCGAGAGCGTCCGCTGCACGTCGGAAGACGTGGTGATCTGTCCGCCTGACTGGTCGTTGGCTCCATCGGTCACCACGAGCACGTGCGAGGGCCCCGGATTTCCACCGCCGAAGTCCGCCTGAATCGCCTCACGGATCGCTAGGTAGAGCGGCGTCTCACCCCCTGGCTCGACGGCATCCACAATCGAGCGGATGTGGGCCACTTGAATCGGCACCAGCGGCTGCAGCTGCATCACCTGCTCCACATCGTCACCGGGAAGCAGGCGGAATGTGCCGCCTGCGGCGAGCACCTGTTTCTCAGCGACTTTGCCGGCGTCGGTCAGGGTCGCCTCAAACTCGCCACGGTCATTGCGGGTCCACTGCGTGCGGTGGCCGTAGAGCCAAAGGGAAACGCTCCAGCCCCCGTCTCGGGCGATCGTTTCGAGAACCTCATACAGGGCCTCGCGACCAGCCTCCAGCCGGGTCCTCCCGTCGGGCAGCCGCTGCCCCATGCTGCCAGAGCAGTCAAACACAATCGCGACGGCACGGTTGCGGGGGATCTCACCACGCACGATGACCCGAGGCGATTGGGGGGCAGCTCGCTGCCACTCGATCACGCGGATCGCTGAGCCCATCGCCAGCGGAGCTGCTGTCACGAGGCGGTGGCCTCGAAACGATGCGATCGCATCGATGACCTGTTCGGCGTCGCGGTGCGAACCGTAGGCTCCCCCGAAGAGCTCCACTGCAGAGGGCGAGACCTGCCAGCGGATCTCACCGGGAATCCGTTGCGAACCCGTTGGAAGTGGCAGCCGCAGCACTGGAGATCCCTCACTGCCGACCGCGAGGGGCAGCGGCTTTCCCGAGTCGGTTTCCGCAAACTGCAGCGTTGCCAAGCCCACCGGCACACCAAGCTCAGGCGTGAGCACTGCCACGTTGGGCGGACTGTCTTGAAGAACGCCTGAGTCGTAGAGACGAATCACCCGCGGGTCGAGCTGCAACACCCCATAGTCCCCCTCGCCAAACGCCAGCCCAGACGATTCCTCCAGCTGCGTGAGCCGCACCCCCAACGCTCGGCGGTACAACGTGCCGTGCTCAATGCGAGCCTCGCGAATCACCTCCTCAGCCTTCTCCAGAAAGCCCCGGGCCGCAGCCAGGCACCACACGGGCGACTGAGGCTGTGCTCCTGCCCAGAAATCGTCGAGAGCGTCCGTGGCCGCGGTGATCAGACGGTCGTGCCAGGCGGCGAGCAGGCTTTTCCGAACCGGCGATGGGGCGGTCATCCCCGCCTGGCTGAGGATGCCGGCAAGTCTTCTCCAGCTGGGATCTCCGGAGGTGGTCACGATCAGCGACTCAACTCGTTTCGCATCGCGCTGCGGCCCTGGCGGGATGGTCGGAATCTCGTTCTCCACCCGCGTGGCAGCCTGCTCGACCTCAACCATGGTTTGCGGGATCCTTCCGATCTCCGCCCGCACAGCAGCAAGCTGCAGACCAAGCGAGGCGGCGATCTCACCAACCTGCAGTGGCCGCGTGGAGATGCCACTGATCCTGGTGGTGAGCACCGGAACGAGCGGATTCACGGCGATGTCGTGCCAGGTCGTCCAGGACGCCATGATGGCCTCGCTCGAGACCGGCTCAGGCTCGAGGAGCGTGTCCGATTCGGTGAACACCGCCTGCCGCAGCATCTGACGCAGCCGATCAGCCCGCTGCAGGAGCCGCAGCCGCGGATCACCACGCACGAGCGGTGTGTCGAGAATGCGGGAGAGCCTGCCGAGCGTCTCGGCGGTGTCTGGCGACGACGTCGTCAGCTCGCTGACCGCTGCTGACAGGGCATCACGCAGCGGTGCGACCGCAGCTTCGGCGTCTTGCTGACTCTGCGAAAGCCGCTGCAAGACCTCCTCTGCGATTCGCTGCTGCTCGACATCTTCTTCAGCAAGCCGTTGCAGCGCGACTCGGGGTATTTCGGCCACAAGCCTTTGAAACCGTGCGACCGTGTCGATCGTGGCCTGCCAATCGATCTCACGAGCAGCCAGCTGCACCCGCTCACTTGCGGCCTCGCCACCAGAAATGGCCGCCACCCGCTGCTCCCGAACCAGCCAGGCGACGAGCCAGGGAAACTCATCGAACAGATCGTCGGAGGACCGATACGCAGCCGACGCTTGGCGACCGATCTCCAGCGTGCGTCCCTGGAACGAATCGATCTCCGCAAGCAGCCGCTCCGCTTCCCGCAGAGAGCTGGGATCGCCCACAAGGGCATGATCGATCGCCGCTCTGAGGGCTCGATCCGCAGCTGCTCGCGGAGCCAGCAACGCGATCATCCTGTCCGCCCGCACATCCGCTGGGAAGCAGGCCTCCCGCGACCGTCCGATCAGCCGCAGCAGCTTCCCCGGCAGGTCCGGTGCCTGTTGCCAGACCTGGGGGTCGAGCTCGCGAAGCAGCATCCGGACGGCATGGATCTGCGTCGGCTCGGCCTGAAGAGCGCCCCCTGTGCTGCCGAGTTTCTCCAGCCATCGCTGCAGCATGCCGGCATCCACTCGACCGCCCGCCTCGATCCGCCCGGTCAGCCATTCCCAGGCCGCGTCTGCTCGACGGTTCCAGAGGTCAACGGTGACATACGTGTCGTCAGCCTCTGGCGGAGGCTGCTTCTGTTGCGTGTCGAGCACTGCCCGCTTCAGCGCATCGGTCCAGTCCGTCAGATCGTTCAACCGGCTCTGCGGCCTCATCGCTGATGTCAGCGGCTGCAGGCGGAGCGAGGCCAGGTACTGCGTGTCGGCCACATCCATCGACGTCAGCTCAATCTCGAGTCGCTCAGCGAGCACCTCCACCTGGCCTTGCTGCTGCTGCGAGGCCACGCCGGCGTTGCGAAGCATCTCAGCCCTCAGCAGCAGCCGCTGATACTGCTGCCAAAGCCGCGGTCGCTGATGGGAGGCCGAACCCCGAATCGATTCCGCGACCTGCCAGCGGTCTCGCAGCCACCAGTCAGTCTCCGCGGCGGCTGCCGTGGGGCTCTCCGCCGCCTCATCCGGCGGCTCTGGCAAGGCAGTTTCCAGGCGTGCAGGCACCACCGCCTTGCGGGCCCAGGTGAGCTGCGGCGGATCTGTTTGCGGAACAGCGGGCATCACCTGGGGCGTCTGGCGAACCCCATACCGACTCACCGTGTACCGCCGCACCTCGGTCTGCAGGTAGGTCAGCAGTTCCCTCAAGTCGACAACACCATTACCATCCCCACCGACATGGCGATCAGCGGCTCCCTCCAGCCCGCCTGCAAAGAAACGGGCGAAGGCAGAGTGACCATCTGCTTCATCCCCCTGCGACGTCTCGCCTGCCGCTGCGGGCACAACAACCCAGGTGCGGCTTAGCCGCAGCTTGTTGAGTGTGGCCTGCACGGCAACAGGGAAGCCGCCCTCCACCAGGCCCAGCGGCCAGGAGAGGTTGCCATGGCAGGCATCCAAGACGACCACCAGATGCACCTGCGAATCGACTGCCGACCGCAGTTCGGTGAGCAGTCGTGCCACCGACACGAGCCGCTCACTGCCCGTGACTGTCTCCGTCTCGGAGATCCGCGGAGGCACCAGGCAGGCCACCCCCTCCGTATCGATCGTGCCCACCATCGAGAGGTAGGCGATGATCACATTCTTGGCAGGACCACCAGGCCGCTGGGCCGCAACTTCGGACACCAGCGCGGAGACAAACTCTTGCGGTGAATCCGCCGCCAGCTTTCCGCTTGCATCCTGCCAGCTCACAACCCGTGGCTCGAAGATGCTCGCTGGCGACTGAGAGAGCCCCTCCAGCAGAAGCCGGTCCTCGTGTGTCATGGGGATCGGGCCCCACGGCGACTCATAACCGCTGCCAAACACCGCCACCAACGGCACATACCGCTTCAGCGAGAGCAGCAGCGAAAGCATGACCCCCAGCAGGAGCACCACCAGGGCAAGCGAACCGACGCGACGAAGAAGCAGCCAGCCAGAGCGGACAGGCGACAGCTGACCGGGTGTGTGCTGCCACGACTCTCGAGCCGGCGCCGCCATCGATGGGTTGTCGACTGGAAGATCCATGGGGCAAGTCACTCAAGTTCGATGGTCACGCTGCTGACCGGTGCCGGGGGAAGTTCCACCTTCACTTTCTGGGCAGCGGATGTGTAGGTCACATTCCGCACCACGCCATTGGCTTTGAGCTCATAGTCGCCAGCCTCGAGATCGGGGATAACAAACACACCGTCCTTGCCACTCTTCACCGCCGGCACGGTGCCGGGGCCACTGACCGTGATCGGCACATTGGCTTCGCCCCGTCCGTCGAGCACGACACGGCCTTCGATGCGTCCTTTGGCAACCTCTGCCGCAGTCAGCACCCACACGCGTTGGGGAGGGGCAGCCAGACCGCAGCGGTCTGTCGCCCGCACAAGCAGCGGCAGCCGGGTTCCAACGGGAAGAGGCTTGGTGTCGAGGCGGATCTCGTAGCCCGCAGCTCCTGTCGAGACCGCAGGCTGCCAGGCTTCGGGCATGCCATCCCCCTTGAGATCAAGGGCCCACTCCACCGTGTCGACACCGGAAACGCCCGGCAGATGCCGGCCGATCACCCCCGCAAACGCCTCTCGCGGATCGTCAACGACCTCTGCGGGAATCACGAGCGGCCGGCCCACCACGGCATTCACCGAGGGAGGCACGTTGACTGTGGGGGGGCGGCCATCAAAGACAAACTGACGCGCCGTCGTCAGCGGTGGCTGATTCCCGGGAAGCACCAGCATGGCTTCGGCCTCCACATCGACGTTCACAAACCCGTCACCGGGCAGTTCGAGCTGCCAGTCGGTCGCTGTGGTGCGGATGGCAAGGGAGACCGGGGGCTCCGCTTTCTCCAGCGTGTAGGCGATCGCTCGGTCGCTCTCGCTGACCCAGAGGAGCCGCTGCGGCTGCTTGAGAAATGTGCCGGCCTGCATCTCCCGCAGGCCGAGCGAGGCGATCGTCGGTCGTGGGCCAATGCTGCCAGCCCCTGCGTCGGGAGGAGCATCGACCTGAAGCGTGATCGGCACCGCCGATGCCGGCGCCTTGAGAACCGTCAGCGGCTGGGCAGGCTCAACAAACCGCAGCATCCGCCAGTCGCGCTGTGGCCGCTGGGCCTGGCCATCCATGCCCGGCTCACAGGCTACGGCGAAGACAAAGGCTCTGGGATAGCCATTCACGTCGACGGCAACCATCGCCGGCGGGCCGGTGAGCGGCCCATTCCAGCTTGCCACCAGGGTATCGCTTCGCCGATCACCGGTGAGCACCGTCTGCCCACGTCGAACCTGGAGCGATCGGCCTGTCTCGGGAAGAAGCGGCTCGATGGCAATCGACACGCCCTCAGCAGGCACGCGGAGCTGCTCTCCCCACATATCGTTGAGCGCGAAGGTCCACTCGATCGTGCGGTCAGCTTCCTTCCAGATGGCCGAGACCTCGAGCAGCGTTTGCGGATGGAGCGGCTCACATCGGAGCCGATAGAGCCACTGACGGGCAGGCTCGCCCTTGGTCTGCTCGCGAATCACCAAAGCCAGGTCGGGACCGATCGGTGGCGGCGCGGCTGGGGGCTCCGCTGGCGGCGGAACGGTCGCCGGGGGAGCTTTCTCACTCGGGGGGGCCGTGTCGGCGGGAAACACGAGCGGCACGAGTGTCTCGCCAGCAGGCAGAACGGCCTTTTCAATCACCCCAAGCGGTGTGCCAAGGCTCTGGCCGCGAGAGAACTGCTCCACAAGCCGCTGCCAAAGCACATCACGGCCAGGCGTGGGCCCCGACGCTTGTCGGCTCTCGCCGCCGATCGCGTAGAGCGACACGGCAACGTCACGGGAGATTTCCGCCTTGTTCAACAGGGCCAGCTGCCAGGCCGCCAGGCCACCTGGGACCATCCGCAAGCCGACCTCGCCCTGCTGCAGACCGGAAGCCACTGCCAGTTGTTCGCGGCCCCACTGCCAGCTGCCTGCTGTTGTCTGCCTGGCAGCCACCGCGATCGCCCGGTTGGCAGGGAGCGGCAGCAGCTGCCGCGCCACAGCCGCTTGCTGCGGGGATTCCCAGATGACCTCCAGCAGCACCCGTTCCCCAGGTGTGATTGCGTAGCGGCTGGCAACCGCGGTGAGCAGCACCGCGCCCCGCTCCATTGCCAGCGACTCCACCGGAAGCGGCACGTCGGCGGCCACCCGAGAACCATCCGCAAGCCGCAGTTCCAGCGAGGCGGGATCAAAGAGGAAGCGAACCTCCGTTCCGGCAGGCAGCATTCCTCCCGAATCCGCCGCCAGCCGCACATCGGTGGGCTTTCCGACCGCGATGCTCTCCGCATTGACGAGTTCCAGCGAGAGCCCATAGCTGTTCTCGGAAGACCAGTCCGGAAGCCCGGTGACCGCAGCGGGTTCGAGCTGCGGGATGTCTCGCAGATCCATCACCCGAAAAAGCCCCGTGTCGCGGTCGCTCAGCAGGCCCTCGCGGCCTTGAGCCTGACTGGCAGTCGCTGCCACCGCCCCAACATCAGCCAGCAAACCTGCCATGCGACCGCCGAGGCGAACAACGCGATCCAACGCCGTGTCGCTGTCGTCGGAGGCGTTGGAGAGAGAGGCAATCTCCCGCCGCACCGCCGCGATTTCCTTCGCGAGCAGATCGCTTTGGGACGCCGCATCTGCGGCCTCCACGATCGCCGGCAGACACTCAGCCAAAGCGGCGATGCTCTCGAGCGCCGCCGGCTGAATCTGCGGAGGCTCAGCCAAGACGCCGGCAGGACGGCCTGTTGCCTCCAGAGAAGTTGTTTTGCCCGCAGCGGAGGGGGGCGGAAAGGCCTGTTGGAGAATCCGCTCCCGGCTCGCCTCGGAGATCAACGGGCTTCGTACCGCGGCAAGGCTGCGGCTCACGACTGGCGACAAGCCCGCCCCTCCGCCGCTGTGAAGCCCCTCGACGAGTCGCTCGAGCTGATCGGCAATCGCTGCTCGCTGCGAGTTGACCCCGCGGGCAGCACTCGTCAGCCGATCGATGCCCGCCGCATCCGCCCCAGCCGAAAGCATCCCGTCGAGTTCCCGCAGTTTTGAAGCAAGGCTCACCAAGGCCGCCGGATCGAGCGGCGGGGTGCCCGAGCCGCCGCTGGCATGACCAACGATATCGATCGCCGACACGACCGTTGCCAACGACTCGTTGCGGATCGCGACGACGCGGCAGAAGGCATCCGGAGCAGCAGACCAAAGCTGAAAGTAACCAGATGCGTCTGCAGCCGCGCGAGCGGACCAGAGCTGTTCAGCCACGGCCGACTCGCCAGATGGCGGAGCGGCACCGACCGGTGAGCTCGCCATGCGGCCCAGCACCTTTCCCATCAGGGAAAACGTGACAGCAGCCCGCTCGGCCATCGGACCTGTCGAGGTCGAGCGGCTCTTCGCGCTGGCCGCAATGGCGTAGCACTGCCGCCACCAGGGCGATGCGTAGTCGCCGGGAATCGGCAGAATAGCGGAGGGGCCGCCGATACCCACAGGCTCAAGCCGGCGTCGCCCGAGCGCCGCGAGGGCCTCCCAGGCATCTCGGGGAGGTGGCGGCGGTGGCAGTGCCTCCGGCGTGGCTGGCGGCGTGCCGGGTCCGGCGGCGCCCGTTTTTGGCGCCTTGCCGTCGGCAGCTGCCTCTGCACCATCAGGGGGCGGCGGATCGTTGGCCAGGGCTTCTGGCCCCTCGGGTTTCGCAGAATCTTTCGCTGCAGCCGCGTCACCCGCTGCTGCCTTGGCCGGCTCTGCCGCTTGCGCTTGGGCACTCTCGTTTCCGCCGCCAGCTGCTGGAGCATCTCCATTGCCCGCAGCCGGCGGCAGTGGGCCTGGTGCTGGCAGCAGCTTCACGGCGTCGTCGCCGGGAAACGCGAGGGTCGCTCTTCCGGCCTCATCCACGGCAGCCACCTGCCGAACGGCGGCATCCATCACCGCAGGAGCCCCCGGCGGCGGGCCCGCCTCCGGAGCCCCGGCGGCGGGCTCCTCGACCGGCTCTGTGGCGGGCTCCTCGGCGGGCTCTGGCGCTGTGGAAGCGGGGCGGCGTGAGGCAACCCGCAGCAGATGGATGCCCGGGGGAATCTGCTCGATCGCCACCCGCCCCACACCCAGCTTCCAGACAACGGGCGTCTGTCGACTCCGCCCTCCGCTGAGCCTGCGCGTCCATTCATTGGTCCAGACCGACACAAATCGCGCAACTTCATCAAGCTCAATCAGGCCATTGCCATTGCCGTTGGGCCCTTTATCCGCCTCGCCAGCGAGGGCAAGCTCAAAGGCCCGCCCAAAGCATGTTCGCCGGGCCTGCACACTCGCCGACGACATCTGGAAGAGGTCGTGCGACCCGATCACCCAGGTCTGGCTGATCGCGTCGGCTTGGGGCTTGGCGAAGTCCTGATCGAGGGCAGCAGGCACGACATGGCCGAGCACACCCAGCCGCGGATCCCACTGCAGGTCGCCAAGATCGAGAGCGACCAGTGTTGTCCGCGCCGGCGATGCGGCCACCGCGTCAATCACGGAGCGGAGCGGAACAATCTCTTGGGGTCGGTCGCCGGCGATGCGGCAGTCGCTCGCCAACAGGCACGGCACTCCCGACAACGGGGTTGCTCGCTCCAAGCCGGTGCTCTGAAACACCGGCGGCGCGACGAACGCCTGCCCCCGTACATACGCCAGCAGCACATCCTTACCGCGGAGGCTGAGCCCCCGCATTCGCGGCAACAAGAGATCCCGCACGCCCTGGGCAGAATCAAAGCCCGTCAGGTCCACCGGTTCGGTGCCCAGTGATGTGTGCAGCGAACCAGCCAGTGACGTGCGGAGGGCCTCGCGATCCTCTTGGCCAAACGGCACCGGCTCAAGCACCCCCAGCGGATACTCATCAATCACGAGCGTGATGCAGGCGGTCTGCCAGGTGAAGAGAGGTCCCAGCACGATCCCAGCGGCAACAGCCACCGCCACCAAGGCGATGATCAGCAAGATCCCAGCGGACAAAAGCCGCTGACGTCGCGTCCTTGTGCGCGGCCCGGCAGACGCCTTCCAACGACTACGGAAGTCAACATCGGCCGCCTCCAACGCCACGTTGCCATCCCTTGCACAGGTTGTTGCATGATCCCGCTCAGGACGCCCGCTCTAGACGAGAACCCCTTGCAGAGCCGCAGTTTACGCCAAAAACCTGCTATGCTACGCTCCCCGCGAGCGGCGTGTAAACGCGTGTTCGGGCATGCCTGCGTCTCCACGGTCGTTTCTTTATGCGCAATCTGCCGGTCCATTGGTCTGAAGGGCTGTTTCTCCGGCCGCACCACTTCCAGGCCATGGAGCGAGCCAGTGCGGAGCGGCTGGCCATCACCTTCGCAGCGGTGGACCCCTGCAGCTATGGCGTCGTGCGGCTGGAGCTTGATGCCGCCGCGCTTGCCAACCGCACGATCGCCCTGCGTCGCTGCCAGGCCCGCCTCCGCGACGGCACGATGGTGTGGCTCGAACAAGGAGAAGAACCAGACCGCCGTGATCTCCGCGAAGCGTGCGGACAGCTCGCGTCGCTGACGACCGCAGTCGGCGATGCGCTCGAGGTAATCGATACGGTGCGGGTCTATCTGGCCGTGCCCCGCTTTGCTCCCACGTCGGCCAACGTCGCTCCACCAGGCGAGCCTGACCACAGCCGCGAACTCGTCGTCCGCCAGGCCGTGCAGGACGACACGTCAGGTGGCAACGACCAGGAGGTCGAGTTTCGCCGCCTGAATGTGCAGCTGAAACTCTCCACGGAGGATCTTTCCGGCTTCGAACTGCTGCCCATTGCCCAGATTCGACGTGCCGGCAATCGGGAGGCTGCCCCCGAACTCGACAGCACCTATTTTCCCCCGATGCTCGCTGTCGATGCCTGGCCGCCGCTGGGGCTTAACATCATTCGCGGCACCTACGACCTGGTCAGCCGCAAGGCCGAGCTGCTCTCGGAGCAGGCGGTCAGCCGCCAGGTGGGCTTTTCCAGCTCGGAGCCCGGCGATCTCGACCGCCTGATCATGCTCTCGAAGCTGCTCGAGGCCCAGGCGGCCTTGCGGGTCGTGGCTTTCGCCCCGGGAATCCATCCGCGAGACGCCTACCGCGAACTCTGCCGGGTCGCCGGGCAGCTCTCTGTGTTTGAGCCCAGCCGCTCGCTGGAAGAACTGCCGCTTTACGACCACGAGAATCTCGCGGAAATCTTTCGCACGGTCAAAGACCGGATCGAGGTGATGATCGGCCGTGTCGTGGCGCTCGAGTTTGAGCAGCGATACTTCACGGGAACCGGCAAGGCGATGCTCTCGGTCTCCATGGAGCCGAAGTGGCTCCGCAGCGACTGGAACTGCTACGTGGGCGTTCAGCATGGCGAACTCCCGGTGGCCGAATGCCAGCGGCTCCTCTCGGGCAACGCCCACCTCGACTGGAAGCTTGGCAGCACGGAAGAAGTCGACCAGCTGTTTCGGCTCGGGCTTCCCGGGCTGGAGCTGTTTCCGCTCGACCGGCCTCCGCGAGCGCTCCCAGCCAGAAGCGGTTGGCTCTATTACCGGATCGGTACCGACAACCCGGCCTACAAGTCGGCCCAGCTCACGCAGAGCTTGGCGATTCGGGTTCGGGATTCCTCAATCATCAATGCTGACGATATCGTGGGCAGGCGGCGGATTGAGGTCTCCTACGAAGGTCGCGTGGCGGCCATGGAGTTTGCGATCTTCGCCGTGCCGAACTGACCGATTCTGGTCAGCCTCGGGCTCGAGGCCGGCTCAGCTCCTCTCGTGACAGACGTGCACGCATGACGCCCGAATTCGTACCAGCAGCGCTCCCGATGCTTGCCGAAGTGGTGACGCTGTGTGATCGCGCCATCCAAAACGATGCCAGAAACGGCACCGCGGCTGAGCTGCGTGGACGGTTTCTCGCGGCCTTGGAGACAGCCACTGCCAAGATGCGGGGACCTCGCGGTGAGGAATGGACGCTGGCAAGCTATGCCCTGGCGAGCCTGATCGACGAGCTGATGATCGTTGAGATTCCCTGGCACGGACGCGACTGGTGGGAGAATCATGCGGTCGAGGTCGAGCTCTTTGGCACCCGCCGACGTGCGACAGAGTTTTTCGACCGCGTCTCGACAGCGGCAAGCTACCCAGACCCCACCACGTTGATGGTGTTTGTGGCAGCGGTGGTGATGGGCTTTCGGGGCATCCTCCGCGACAAGCCCGATGCGCTTGAGGCGTGGATGCGGTCCAATGGCCAGGTGATCAAGCTGACCTTCGGCCGACCGACCGTGCCGCCGCAAGGCCGCGATCTGGCCGGCGCCCCTCCACTGCGGAATGCCACCTCGCTGGTGTGGCATGGCGTGTTCACCGCGATGGCGGTTGCGGTGTTGGTGGTGACGACCTGGTGGGCCTTTGTGGTGAGCTAAGCCTCGAGAAAGGGCGTGCAGGTTGAACACACTGTTGAAAATACTGGCAGCGCCGTGGCGGGCGACGAGCCAGGCCGCCCAAGGATTTCTCTCGCTGACACTCGCTGCCCGCATCGCTTGGGCGGTCGCCCTGCTGCAAGTGTTTGTGGTGCTGATGACTCTGGTGGTGATCTTCACGACTGGTGGTGCCGCAGTCTTTGAAGCCTGGTGGACCCCGAGCAAAGCCCTGGCCTTGCTGCTGTTGCTCGCCGTGGTGCCGCTGCTCGTCTACTGGTCCGCACGGCTCTGGTTTCAGCATGAAACGGCCCGTTGGCCTGATATCGACAAGGCCTGGCGGGAAGCCCTCGTCGAGCTTGATCGCCAGGGCATTGAGCTTGCCTCCACGCCGCTGTTTCTCGTGCTTGGCTGCGATGGTGGCCCGCGAGAAGCCGAGCTCTTCACCGCAGCGCCCGTTTCTTTTGATGTCCGCGCCGCGCCGCAGGGCAGCGCGCCCCTGCACGTCTACGCCGGCCCAGAAGGGATCTTTGTCTGCCTCGCAACGATCGGCCAGACCTGCAAGCTGATGGCCCAGACTGCTGCCAGCACCGAGCAGCCAACCGCCTCCCTCCGCTCTGCAGAACGTTCCGACGCCTCTGATAGGCTGCGAACGATCTGCGACCGCATCCGGCACGCCCGGCGGCCTGTTGCCCCGGCCAACGGAGTGATCGCCCTGGTGCCCGCGGTCAATCCAGACCAGCAGCGGCTCGCTCCCGCTGCGGGCTCGGCCCTCAGTGAAGATCTGCTCACACTCAGCAGCAGCTGCGGCCTGAGGATGCCGCTGACGGTTGTTGGCACCGGTATCGATCAGATCCCTGGCTTTGAAACTCTGCTCCAGCGGCTTCCCTCCGATCTCGCAAGCCTGCCTCTGGGCGAGTCGTATCCGGTCGGACGGACCGCGTCTCCAGAAGAGATCGGCACGCTGGCGGTCGAAGCCTGTGGACGGCTTGCCGATGTGATTGGAGGGATTCTGCTCGACCCCAAGTCGCTCGCCCTGTCCGCGGAAAACCGGCGGCTGGTCGGCCTAGCGTGTCGACTGCGTCTTGATGTGGCTCCGCTGCTGCAGGGCATCATGCAGCGGGGCCTCGACTACGCTGCCCACAGCGGTGGCACCCCGTTCCTGGCCGGCTGCTATCTCCTGCCGGCAACGCGTGGCTCCACGCAAGTCAGCATGAGCGATGGTCTGTTTTCCAGGGTGCTCGAGGTTCAGGGAGACCTCGAGTGGACCTCAGACTCCCTCAATCGCAACCGTCGTTACGGTCGCATCGCTCAAGGACTGATGCTGCTTAACGTGGTGATGCTCTCCGCGTGGCTGGGCATCATCTGGTGGCGAGTGTCGCGCTAACCTGCGGCCAGTGATCGGCTCCCGCAGCGATGCCAAACCCGATGTCCAGCAGGGGTGTCCAGGGGTCAGGTCCTTCAGGTGCAACTCGCCGGGTTGCGGCCAGTTCCACCGCCGCCGCCGCCGCCATGCCCGCCAGGTGCGGCTCCGGCAGGAGTGGCGGCAGATGCGAGGGGGCGATCGATTCGCCCGCGAAGAAGGCTGCCAAGGCCGCACACCCGGCAGGCGAGGCAAGCCCGATCGACTTCGCTGCCTCGTTGGCGGCATAGGCACGCCACTGCTCCGGGTTGCGGAGCCAGGCTTCGGCAGCCTCAAGGGCAGGCAGGTCAGCCTCGAGAGCGCCCCCTCCATGCTCCGCACGTGAGGCCCGGCAGGCCCACCAGACAGCGGCCGGCCGACTCAAGGCCTGCGCCAACACCCCGGCAACAAGCCTGGGGGCAGAACCCATCGCTCGCAGCCTCGCTGCCACGGTCACGAGGCCCTCGCCGAGCGCTGTGCCGCTGGCGACGCCCTCCGCGGCTGCCAGCGGCTCGCTGAGCTCCGAGGCCTGCAGCCTCTGCTTCACGGCTGCCTCATCAGCAAAGGTCTCCAGCACTGGTGTCTCCATCAGCTTTTTCTCCAGCAAACCGCCCGCCTCACGTGTCTCCACCAACGACGCCCGCACACAGCACGAGCTGACTGTGGACGAAGTCTACCGCCGCAGGATGCGGCGAACGGCGACCCTCAAAAACCTCGGCTTGGGCGTCGCTTGAGTGGAAAAAGGTCGTGGATGGCTTTTCCCACGGACAGCTAGCCGATCATCGTCAACGCCCCTTTGGCCTCCAGCGTCGCGCTGGCTTTGATTGTTGTCTGCAAACCTTCGACGGTGGTCGACGTCGTGCCTTTGAGCGAGACCGTCATTCCGTTGATGGTCACGGCAGAGGTGCTGATCACGATCGAGTTGCTCCCCACCTTGAGTGTGATCGATTCGGTGCCCTGAATCGTCCAGGCGTTGGCTTTGAGCGTGCCCGAGCCCGCGTTGACCTCCACGGCATGATTGCCCGACTTCACCGTGAGCGTGTGGCCATCCCCAACCGTGACCGACTGGCTCCCGCCCACGGTCACCGTCTCCTTGCCCTTGGTGACCTCATACGTCGCGTCGCCCTCGCTCACCGTGTACGACTCGTTGCCCTTCGACACGACCGTGGTGTTGTTTTGATACACCGTCAGTGAACGGCTTCCGTCGGCACATCCATCAGCGCCCACCGCTTCGGTCAGGTTGTTGTAGACCTTCACCGACCGGTCGCCTTTGTCTTTGGTCTCAAAGCCGACCTCCAGCGAGTCGTCGTTCTCCACCGTTCGCACAAAGTCGCGCTCGGCATGGAACGTGACCGACTCCTTGTCTTTCGTATCGTCAAACACCAGCTGGTTGGCATTCGACGTCTCACCGTCTTTCGTGCTTCGTGTCTGCCAGCCGCTCTGCGCGGCACTCGCGGGCAAGGCAAAGGGAGGCTTGTTTTGCCCGTTGTAGACCACGCCAGTGATCAACGGTCGGTTGGGGTCGTCGTCGAGATGCGACACGACCACTTCCATCCCCACCCTGGGGAGAAACTGACTGCCAAACTGCGGCCCGGCTAGCGACTGGGCGACCCGAATCCAGCACGAGCTCTGCTCGTTGTTCTTTCCATACCTGTCCCAGTGAAACTGCACTTTCACCCGACCGTATTCGTCGGTGTAGATCTCCTCGCCCGAGGGCCCAACCACAACCGCCGTCTGCACCGTTCCCGTGGGCCAGGGTGTGGTCCTGGCCGGCCGCCAGGCAGTCTCCGCCGGCACGCAGGAAAAAGTGTTTTCATACGCGAAAGCGGACTCCTCAGTAGACGAAGGCTCATACGCTCCCCGATTGCTCGCTCGATGCCGCACACGGGTGAGCAGATACTTCTTCCCCGTTTCTGCTGGATTGGGATGCGACTTGATAGCGAAGGTGTAACCCGGGGAAAACGTCCGACAGCTGCTTGTGCCGGAGGCCACACTTGCGGAGACCTCAGCCGCTTCGATGCGATAGCTGGCGATCGACTCGCCGTCTGATTTCTTCTGATACTCACCGGGGTACTCAAACAGCTCGGCACTGCTCGCGCCGCTGTAGCTCGTCTTGCCGGATGTGCTCACCAGGAGGCTGGTTGTCGGCTGCTCGAAGTTGTAGTCCGTCTGAGCAAACTTTCCCGGGCAGTAGCTGTAGTCATGCCGCCAGTCGATCAGCTGACCAGGTTCATCGGGCGACGAAAACGCCTGCACGGAGCTGACCTGTGCGTCACCGCAGTCTGTAAACGCAGAGTTGGCGTCGGCCAGCACCGTCGTGAGCGCTCCCTGAGCATGCTCAAAGAAATACAGCATGCCCTCAAACTGCAGCAGCCGACTGACGAAGGCGAAATCGGTCTCACGAAACTGCACGCAGTATTCCCACGGCGAATGTGAACCGCTGACTTTTTTCGAGAGCGTCACCTGCGAGAAGTCGCCGATCACCTGCGAAACCACATCAGGGACCGCAGCGTTTTGAAAAATCTTGCAGTCACTCGTCAGGGATGCAAACCACAGTCCTGGCACCACCTCCAGGCTCCAGCGGGTCAACACATCATCCCGCCCCAACCAGGAGAATCGGGCCACATGCCCGGTAAACCAGCGGGCCGCTCCATCGCCGCGATTCGCCCGGAAACTCACCTGCTTGCCCACAAGCTGCGAGTCGTCGATCTGTTCGTCGACGCTCAGACACACCAGCCGAAACGAGAAGAGCCCACTGAGCTGCTCATCGCCCTCAAACGACTCCAGCAGCAGCGTGTCTTTCCCGAGCGGTGTTTCGATGGCCAGCGGCTGATCATCTTGCGTGTAGGAAGCCATGACGGAACCTTTCGCAGCTCAGCTGCCACTTGAGCCAATCGTGTACGACTCGCTCACCTTTCCTTTACTCGTCCCGTCGTCACCGTATTTGACGTAGGTCCAGGTTGCCTTGGTGTAGGTGAAGGCCACGTGCTCCATCGGCAGGAGGTGATCCAGCGAGCGAGGATCCTCGAGGTCGTAGTGCGTGATGATCACCTTCTCAAAATCGTATGTCAGAAAAGGGAGCGCACCGCCCGGCACCGTCGTGCAGAGCTCGATTTTGACACTCGGCACAACCAGCCCCGTGGCACATGCCTTCTGAAGCTTGACGCTCACCGCGTCGAGATCTTTGACCACCGTCACCATGCCAACAGCTGTCGCCCCAGCTCCGCGCTCGCTCTGCTCATACCCGCCTGTCGCGCGGTTGATCGGCGCTGAGACACTGAAAAGGGAGCTCCAGCCCGTGTGCTTGCTGTCGGTCGCCTCGCCTTCATAGCTTCCAAACTTGACGAAACCGTTGCGGGCGAGTGCCATGCGTCACGCCTCCCTGTTGTCTTTCGTGCAGCGTGCCGTCGGTCGCAGCGCGGCTCTCGCCGTCGCCTCCTGCGGCGTGACCCGCGTTTCATCTGTGCTGGATGAAACGCGGGCCAGAACACCGCACGAAACGCAGCAGGCCGTCTGCGAATCGCCCGCTTCGCCTTAGGCCTTGTTGGCACCGAGCTCGTAGGTCGCCTCGACGTTGCCCTTCTTGGAGCCCGTCTTATTGTCGTACTCAGTGTAGGTGTAGGTGATCTTTGTGCAGTTCATCGACACCTGCTCGCTCGGCATCGGCTCACCGGAAGAGTTGCCGCTCACCGAATAGCCACTAAAGATCACGTTTTCGCAGACAAGCTTGAGGTAGGTCTCGTTTTTGCCACCAGTCTGCGTGGTGAACTCGAGTGTCACCTTCTTGTTGAACTTGCCCAAGGCAACAGCCTCAAACAGCTTCGGCGACGACTTGTCGAGCTGCCGCACGACCGAGATGTCGCCGAGCTGCGTCTCGCCCTTGGTTCGCTGCTGATCGACCGCTCCGCTCGGAATCGAGCGAAACACCGGCAGGGATGCCGAGTCCGCAAGGATCCACTTCTGGTGGTTTGAGTCTGTCGACTCGCCCTCAATACCATCCACTTGGATAAAGAGTCCCATCGTCGTTCCTTTCAACGCGAGTTGCGGTGTTGCCGTTGACCACCGTATTCGTTGCGGTCTTCGGCCGCGAGCGGCACCACTCGCACGGTTGCCGCCCGCCTTCCAGTTGTCGTTCTTTTTGTGAGTTCGTTGCGTGCGGGCTGCGATTTTTTTGCGGAGGCCATTTTTTCCGGGAGAAACCGGCAAAAACGGCAGCCCAAAACGCTCCACGGCGGCGCGTCGCTTCAGGAAATCTCATAGCGAAATGCGCTGTCTGCCCCGTCCCAGTCGACCCGCACCCGCTCGACAGGAGCCCCCTCCGCCATGCGGCTGAGCAGTTTTGTGGAGAGGTCTGGGAGGAGGGTGCCCGACAAAATGCGGTCAATCACACGAGCCCCGCTGTCGGCCTCGTTGCACCGCTCCACCACAGCGGTCACGACATCGTCGCTCCAGTCAAACGCGGCCCGATAGGCACTCTCCAGACGCCGCCGAATCGACTTCAGCTTGAGCTCACAGATTCCCCGCATCACATCGTCGGCGAGCGGATAGTAGGGAATCACGGTCAAGCGGCCGAGGAATGCCGGCTTGAAAACCTTCAGCAGATCATCTCGCAGGGAGTCGGCAAGTGTTTCCGGATCGGGCCGCAGCTCAGGGTCAGCGCACAGCTTCATCACCGTTTCCGTGCCAGCATTGGTGGTCATGATGATCACGCAGTTTTTGAAGTCGATGTCGCGGCCCTCGCCGTCTTTCATGCTGCCCTTATCAAACACCTGATAAAAGATGTCTTGCACGCCGGGGTGGGCTTTTTCCATTTCGTCCAGCAGCACCACGCCATACGGGCGGCGGCGAACAGCCTCAGTCAGCACGCCCCCTTCCCCATAGCCGACATACCCGGGCGGAGATCCCATCAGCAGCGAGACTTTATGCTCTTCCTTAAACTCGCTCATGTTGATGACGGTCATGTTTGACTCATCACCAAAAAGCAGTTCGGCAAGCGCCAGGGCGGTTTCCGTCTTGCCCACACCACTGGTACCGGCGAGGAGAAACACACCTGTCGGCCGGTTGGGGTCGGTCAGCCCTGCCCGCGATGTGCGGATTCTTTCGGCTATGGTCTCGAGCGCGTGAGACTGCCCCACCACCCGAGCCTCCAGCCGTGGTCTGAGTTCCAGCACACCTCGAATCTCATCGGAAACCATGCGGCCCACAGGAATCCCGGTCCACGCCGCCACGACTTCCGCCACGGCCTGCCCATCCACGCACGGACTGACCAGCGGATGCTCGCCCTGCAGCTCTTTCAGCTGGCTTTCCAGCGCCAGGAGCTCCTCTCGGACAGCCGCCTGTTCGGTTTCGGAAAGCGGGGGCGTTGGCTCATCACCCGGCTTTGTGGCAGCCGACGGTGGCAGCAGCCTCGCTCGCGTTTCCTGAATGCGGCCGACCAGCTCCGACTCACGGGCGAAACGCTCCTCCAGTTTTTCCAGCAACTCGCCCACCTCTGACTTGCGGGCGGCAAGGTCGGCCAGAGCTGCGGCATGATCGGCACCGGCGACCTGCTCGCGGCTGAGAATGTCGCTCTCCACACCGAGGGCGTCGATCGTGCGCCGGGCATCCTCGATCGCGGGAGGCGTGGAGGACTGGCCGATGGCCACCTTCGCACAGGCGGTGTCGAGCAGGCTCACGCCCTTGTCGGGAAGCTGCCGGCTGGGGATGTAGCGTCGCGAGAGCTTGACCGCCTCGGTGACCGCTTCGTCGAGCACCGTCACCTGGTGATGCTTCTCAAGCGTGGCAATCAGTCCGCGGAGCATCCGGCAGGCCATGTCGTCGGTTGGCTCTTCCACCTTGACGACCTGAAACCGACGGGCCAGGGCAGCATCCCGCTCAAAGTATTTTTTGTATTCCGCCCAGGTGGTCGCGGCGACCGTGCGGAGATCGCCTCGAGCCAGGGCTGGCTTGAGAAGGTTCGCCGCATCGCCCTGGCCGGCCTGCCCTCCAGCACCGATCAGCGTGTGGGCCTCATCGATAAAGAGAATGATCGGCGTAGGCGACTTCTTCACCTCGTCGATCACCCCCTTGAGCCTATTTTCAAACTCTCCCTTCACCCCAGCCCCCGCCTGCAGGAGGCCCAGGTCGAGCGTCCGCAGCTGGACGTTCTTCAGCGGCCCAGGCACGTCACCACTGGCAATGCGGCTCGCAAAACCTTCCACGACCGCCGTCTTTCCCACGCCCGCCTCACCGGTGAGGATCGGGTTGTTCTGTCGACGGCGAGTGAGGATGTCGATGATCTGCCGCACTTCGGCATCACGACCAAGGACCGGGTCGATCTTTCCGGCCTTCGCGCGGGCGGTCAGGTCGATGGTGTACTGATCAAGGCTGGGCGTCTTTGTCGGGGGCTTGGGCTTTCCGTCTTCGCCCGTTGAAGGCTCGTCAGAGGCCGCCCCCCCTGGCATGAAGTCCGACTCCGTAGAGCGAGGAAACACCCGTGTGGCTTCCTGCCGCAGCACGTCGGGGGAAATCCGTCGAAACTCGTCCGACGCCGCAACTGCCCGTCGCCCCAGCGAGTCGTTGGAAAGCAGAGCAAGCAAGAGCCACGCACCTCGCACCTTCTGCTCGTTGAAGTCCACACTGGCCGTGAGCCAGCCCTCCTTGATCAGATCACAGACTTCCGGCGACAGCATGGGTGGCCGCGCGTTGCCAGTCTTGAAGCGGTCAATCGCTTTGGTGAGGTCTGCAAGCACCCGCGCCTGGTCAACCTCGAAATGCTTGAGCAACAGGCAGAGATCATTCCCCGGCTGTTCCAGCAGTTTCACCAGCCAGTGCTCGATCTCGACGTTGTAGTTGGTGCGGGAAAGACACAGGCCGGCTGCGGCCTCGAGCGCTCGTTGACAGACAGGGTTCAGCTTGCTGATCAAGCCCTTGAGATCGAGACCAGCCATGAACCACAGTGCCTCGGGGGAGCGGGAGAGCGGGGGATCTGCGAGTCAGAATCCCTTTGGAGACATGAGACTATCGGTGGCCTCCATCACTGTCCACTTGCCGGGAAAGCTGCCCAGCTGGCTGTCAACGACGGATGGCATAGGCCGTGTCGGTGCGGTCGCTCGGCGACCCTGATGGCGAGACGAGCCAGGTGGTCCAGCCGAGTTGCGGGGCGAGCGGTCCGTCAGAGCGGTCGGCGGCCCCTCCCAACCGGCATTGCGGAACGTCCTGAGCGGCGAGCGACAGCCTCACGACTATTTCATAGTTCGGCCCCGCATAAAGCCGCAAAACATCCGAGACCGCCGCGAGCCCCTCACTTCCCGGAAGGTATCGCCGAAACGCGTGTGCAGTCAGCGGACCCACGACCACCTCAAAGGTCGACTCAATATCCCAGACTCGCTTCCCCAAGAGGGCACCAGACCCGAGCTGGGCATGCTGGCCTTCGGGTGCCGCACGGCTGGCCAACACGGTCTGATCAGCCGCCTCGAGTTCTAGCCACCGCCCCACAAACTGCTCAACCCGCACCGGCTCATCCAGCAGGTCTACCAGCACGCCCTCCAGGCACGCCGCCGTCCGCGGCCCGCGGGCGAAGTGGCTGCTGTAGTGAAAAATAGCTTCATCGTTGATCGCCAGACGGTCCGTCAGGCCATGGCCGGCAAGCCCGACCAACGAGGAGACGACAGCAGTGATCGCATCCCGGGAATCCGCTGCGGCATCCCACGACACGCCGCGGCAGCTGACCTTCGCCTGTTCGTAGCGGATGTCGTGTCGATACTTACACCACGCCCGATAGTGAAGGGCCACAAAACGCTGCAGAAAAAGATCGAGAAAGTCCCGCAGCGTGCTGTCGCGATACTTTCGAAAACGCTCCACGATCAGCGAGGTGTAGTGGGGTGGCAGCGTGCCGGAAGGCCCCACCAGGCCGAAGCAGCTCAGTTCCAACTCCGTGCAGGAGCCGGAAACAGCCGCTGCTCGTGACGACTCGGGCGGCCGGCTCCGCGAGGCCCGCACGATGGCGGAGGGGGGAAACTGCAGCGTCGCCGACGAGCGAAAGCGGATCAGCGAACGCTCGGCCGCCCCCTGATCGAGCCCTCCCACCAAGGGAATCGGCTGCTTTCCCTCGGCCATCGCCTGCCGGCCCGCTTCCTGCTCCAGGATGCGGACGGCCTGAAACAGCTGAAAGCGAGAGGGCTGCTCAAGGAGCAGTTTCACCAGCGGACTGATCTGTGATTCGTCGCTCATGCCAGCGGCTTCCATCCAGACCTCGGCGGCCAGATCCACTGTTCCTTGCGGCTCTCCCGCTGGCGTGAGGTTGACACCAGCCGCGTGAAGGAGTTGAGCTGCACCCAGCCTGCCAAAAATCGCTCCAAAACGCTGGAAAACAGATACGAGCTGCGGTCGTCGAAATGGTCTTCGTCGAGCAGCAGCCGCACCTCAAGGCCTTGGCAGACACCGCCCCGACCTCCACCGACCCGGGCCGCCACCCGCCTGCTAGCCACCTCGCTGATCCCCTGAATCCATCGCTGCCGCTGATCAAAGTCGGCGAGATCGTCGTGGAGATACAGCATGAGCATCTCCCGAAGCGCTGTCGCAGCCTGACCGTCACCGGCATCAGTGAGCGATAGGTGGTTGAGCGACAGATGCGAGACAAATCGCCAGGCCGCCCCCTGACCGGGAAGCCGTCGCAACGTGGCCGTGGGCCTCACCAGACACTCGAGAGCCCCGATTGGTCCTTGGCCATCTCGGAGGACCATCGCCGGCCTGCCCACCGAAAATGGGAGCCGCGGCGGCAGGTTGCGGTTTGTGCACAGACCGCTGCTGTGGATCGTTGCATTGGCGATCGAAGCGGGGCCGGCATTTTCATCAACCAGGCTCAGCCAGGTGTCGGTGGCCGCGTCGACCAGACCATCCGGCCGTGGCTCGCGGTGTGGCCGACGGCTCGCCTTCCACCGCAGCGGCCGCCTTCGGTCGACTGCCCGATCCTGTCGCAGCACTTCCTGACTGGCCAGACGATAAAACGGCCGCACCTCCACAGGGTTCTCACCTGGCTCGCTGAGCTGCACCGATTCCACCGCGTAGACCTCAACCGCCCGCGGCCGCCGGGCGTCGGGCGTCAGGCAGATCTCAGTACGAGTTCCATCGATCCGCATGGGATCGAATCGTGCCGGAAAGAGGTTGACCACAGGCGTGCACCCCAGTCGGACCGAATCCGGCGAGACCATCCGCTCGAGCTCCCGGCTGGCGGAGGTCAGCATCACGCCAACCTCCATCGCATGGTCAAACCGTGCCAACACGGCGGGCGTCAGCCCCTGAAGGTCGAGAAAAAGAAACTTCTGCGGGAGCGCGAAAAACTCCGTCAGCAGCTGGTAGCCGGCAAACGCTCGTGGATCAAACGGAAGGCCTTGGTCTTCCGGGTCGAGGCCAGCAGCCACCAGCCGGCCGCGCGGCAGCACGACCGGCTCGGGATCGTCGGGCCCCCGCGAGAGCACAATCCCTGCGGATCGGGTGAGCAGGAGTTCGTAGAGCTCTGCGACCGACTGGCCAGCCCCAGCGTGCAGATGGAAACGAAGCTTGCCGAGCGGCATCTGAGCAATCTTCACATCCCGCGAGAGGGTTTCGATACGGAGCGTGAGCAGCTCGATCGTACCCGTGGGGGGCACGAGTGGCAGCCGGAACGGAGGACCGCTGAGCCTGGCTTCGCGGATCTGTAGTGGCCAGAGCTGCAGATCGAAGCATGTGCGATAGATGCACCGCTCCCCGTCGACCTCTTCAGTCTCAAGTTCAGTGCCTCGCGGCACGCGGTAGCCCGAGGTGAGCGCGGCCTGCTTGCGATCAATCGCCATCTCCACGATCGTCATCGAAGGCACAGGCCGCAGGTAGTGTGGATAGAGGAGATCCAGGAGCGCGTCGGTCAGTTCCGGGAAATCGTCGTCAAGACGCTTCTGCACATCTGCCGCGAGAAACGCGACTCCCTGCAGGAGCCGCTCCACATGTGGATCCTGAGAGTCGTCGCGGCCCAGGCTGAGCCTGCCTGCCACCTTGGGATGTCGCTGAGCAAAGTCGGCAGCCAGGGTGCGAAGAATCGCCAGTTCGCGGGCGTAGTAGGGGAGCAGGTCGTCACTCATCGGGTCGCCTCGACATCAAACTCACTCCGACTGACATCGAGCGTTGAGGTAAACACCACCGGCTCTTCAATCGGATCGACCGCGAGCACGGCCTCAATCTCAAATGCCACCGCTCGCTCCCCCGTTCGCCGCCCGAGCCGCTTGCCGGTCGGCTTCGAGAGCGTCACCCTCACCTGCTGCAGCCTCGGCTCAAAGCGTCGAATCGTGTCTTGGATCATCTGGCAGAGGCCGGCCTGATTGCGATCCCCGCGAACCTCGTAGCTTTGCAGATCGGGAAGCCCGTAGTTGACGAGCGAGTCGGCAAGCTCCGGGTAGCGCTCCACAGCAGGCGACAGCATCCGCCGGGCATTGAGGAGGCACTGCAGGTCGCGACACACGCTGGCACGAATCGTTTTCAAAACCGCCGCCTGCCTCCACGCAGGCTCGTGCTGCACGCCTGGCTCATCATCCAACAGCCGATCCAGCAGGCTGGGCAGGAGCGATGTTTCATCACGGGCGGTCGTACGCATCAAAAAACCCCGCACAGGACAGCTGCCACGGCGAGTAGGAGAGTCGCTTCGTGCGAGCGAGTCTAGCCCAGAACAGCCAGTATCCGCCCCCTCAGGTCGTCTTTTCCACAACCAGCAGGTCGCTGCGATACTGCATGACGGCACGCTCATGGAGCCGCACCTGCCAGCCGCCCTGTGGCGGTTCCGCCACAATCCTCAAGCCTTCTACGGCAGCCGGATGGGCCCCGGGCGTCAGCAGGTCGCGGACAAGCTGTGCACTGCTCCCCCGTCCTGCTCCTCGCTGCGAGTGCCCACCCAGCCAGGCCTCGACCGGCGTCGCGGCCGCCGACCAGTCGTAGGGAGAGGCCACGATCCCGCAGCCATGCCGCTGCAGACAGCGGGCGATTTCACGCAGATGACTGATGGGCGAGGCCACACAGTCCAGAAGGTTGAGACTCGACGCGATGGCAAACTGCTCGCCGGCGAACGGCAGCACCGTCGCATCGCAACACCAGAAGTCGATCCGGCTGGCAGATGCCTCACGCAGCTGCGGCGAGATGGAAAAGCTGCGACGGTCGTAGGCAAGCCCGACTCGTCGCCGTGGATAGCAGACCTCGCCGCCGTCGCGGATCTGTCGGGCGAGCCGGAGCATGGAGAGATCCAGATCGATGCCGAGCACCGGTCGCTCCAGCTGGCTGGCAAGCTCGAATGTCGTGCGGCCCACAGCACAGCCCATGTCGACGGCGGGCCCTGCCGGTAGGGCGGATGCGGCCGCCAGCCCGGCCTCAAGCCCGCTGGTGAGCAGCCGCTGGACCGATCCGGGGGCTGCCTGTCCGTGATCGCCAGCTGCCTCAGCATCGCGGGCTTCCTGCGGATCCTGGTCGCCCCAGTGGTCCCAGGCATACGACGAGAGCCGCTGCCGCTCATCCTCAAACGACGTCCCAGCCCCACAGCAGTCGCCCAGCAGGCTTTCCACCGCTTCAGAAAACGCCTCTCGGCTGCGGATCCGTTCGATCCAGCCACGCACATACTCGCGAAGCTGCGGCACGATCAGGGGCACGCCATCGAGAATCGGAAACTCGTGCCGACAGGCCTGTTCACCGCACCGCAGGAGCCCCTCCTCAACATCGTTCTCCCGCTGCCGCTCGATCACCTCAAGACCAAGCACGGCGGGCGGGCGGCCCGCAAGCCTGCAGACAGGGCAGATGGGCCGCAGCAGTTCAAAGAGTTCGAGTCGCATCGGGTTGAGCGGCTAGCCACCAATCAGAACGGTCGGACAGCCGGGCGGCATGACGGTGCCCGTGGGGCTGGGGATCGGTGCCACGCAGGTGGCGTGCGACGACATGTCGCCCACACGGGCCGCTGGCATGTTGCTGATCAGAACGGTGGCCGAGCCCTTGGCAACCATGCCCGGCCCCCCTGGCACACAGCCAGGCAGCATGCAGGGAGCGGTCGTGTCGGTCACACGCGCCGCGGGAGCCCCGCCAACCAGCACCGTCGCTGCCCCTGTGATGATCGACAACGGAAGTGCCGGATGAGGAACCGCTGTTGGCACGGGGGCAGGCGGATGGATCGGAGCATGGCAGTGGGGTGCGGCCTGCAGCACCATGTCTCCCAAACGAGCAGCTGGCATTCCCATCACGGTTCTCCTGCGTGTCGCGGCGAGTGTCGCTCCGTCGTCATGCTACAGCGACGGTGAAAACTCGATCGCCTCGATCGCCAAGGCATCAAGTTCCTCCTCGCCATTGAGCACGTAGGAGCGTCTTCCAACGCCAACAATCGCGTCCCCGTCGCCGCCGACCCACTCGGTTCGACGGCCGAGTCGCGACAGCTCATCAGCCCCTGTGAGTGTGCCATAGATCGCTGGCACGTGGACCGTTGCATCGAAGGCGTCTTTTACCGCCAGCTGCGCCTCCCGCCAGAGAAGATCGAGCGGCCGTTTGGGCGGCATGAAGGTGATCTTCTCGACGCGATTCATCTCAATCCAGAAATACTTGCCAGTTTGTGTGTAGACCTCAAACACTCCTGCGGTGATGTCATCGAGGTCCCGCAGGTCTTCAAAGGATCGCGGCTGGCCGGCCATCGTCAGGGTGCCGGCGAGGGCTGGCCTGGCGATCTCGGCCCGTGCCACGACTTCGCCAGCCTCCTGCGGCTTCCCGTCGCGGAGAAGCACGAAGGCCTCCAAGCGATCCCGCACCTCTTGGCCTGCGCCATCGAGAAGTTCGGGGACACGGCCCTCCTCGTAGAACTGCCGGCGGGCAGTCTCTGCTCGCAGCAGCTGACGAATCGGCGTCACCGCCACCGCGGCCTTTGGCTCGAGCGTCATCATCGTGTCGAACTGCGCGTCGGCTCGGTCATACTGGCCAGCGAGGATCAGGAGTTCGCCAAGCAGCCAGCGATGCTCAAGATCCTTGGGCGAGGCCTTCACCTGGCTGGTCGCCGCGGTAATCGCATCGCTCAGCTGGCCTGCGTTTAACAGTTCGTGGGCGGTCACAGCGACACATCCTTTCGTAAAGGCTTCAGGGCGTTGGTCTGGGCCGCGATGTCTGATCTGCAGACGGCGGCATCACTGACCTTGTTTTTTGATGGTGGACACAAGCCGCAACGTGGCATCGAGTCGATCGATCTGAAAATGCGGCTGAAACCTCATGACGATCCGAAACTCTCCCGGTGCAGCCACGTCCTCCAGAACATCCACCTCCGCCGCCCTCAGGGGCATGCGGGCTCGCGTCTCCGGCGATGCCTCATCGTCGGGAGTGACATACTCGTTGATCCAGTTGGAAAGAAACAGCCTGAGCTCAGCGGCCTCTTGGAAGCCACCCACTTTGTCTCGTCCAATCACCTTCAGATAGTGGGCAAACCGCGAGACACAGAGCACATACTGCAGCATAGAGGAGATGGCGGCATTGGATGTTGCTGCCGGATCGTCGAAGAGCTCCAGCCGATGCAGCGATGAGTTGCTGTGAAACACCGCCTTTCCGTCGGGAAGACTCGAGCACAGCGGGATCAAGCCGCAGTCTTCCAAAGAAATCTGCACCGCATCGGTCACGAATGCCTCTGCTGGCCCACGGAGGCGGCTTTCACCAAGCCCGTCATAGCCCTCACACGGCAGCCCTTCGACAACGCCGGCTCCAGCGGCCACCCGCGAGCCCCCGCGGATGTCGGCAAACCAGCCCGTTCTGCCAAACTCGCGGACAATCACGCCAGCCAGTGGCCAGACGGCCGACATCCAGAGTCGGTTTCGTCCATCCGGCCCATCCTGCCGCTCACAGTAGCGAAATCCTCGCTGCGACCATGTCCGCTCAGCGCAACCCTCGGCGGCCGGCTGACCGAGCCAGCCATCAAAGGGCCGGCGGGCAAGCACTCGCGGCAGCGGCATGCCGACGAAGCGTGACTCAGGACGTTCCCGCAGGCCTCGCCACTTCACATAGTCTGGCGACGTCTGCATCACGGTGTCGGCCACGTGCATTTCAAGATCCGCCAGCGACTCAAGGCCAAGCAACTGGGGAGCCGGCGTGGCCAGCAGCGGTGCAAAGGCCGCCATCGCCACCTCCGACAGGCCGTTGAGCAGACTGACATCGTCCGGGTGGTGTGAAAACTCGAAGTCGGTCACCAACAGGCCATAGGGCATTCCACCTGGCGACCCAAACTCCTCCTCATACACCTTCCGCCAGAGCTGCGAGCGGTCAAACTCGACGGCACTTTCGCGATCACGCCGCAGTTCGCGCTTCGAAACTGGCAGCACTCGGATCGCCACCCGCGCCGCCCCTGCAGCATCGTCGGTGGCCTGCTCCGCCTGATCCACAAGCCACCAAAGCCCCCGCCATGACGACTCCAGCCGCTGGACCTCCGGATGATGCAACACCGCATCGACCTGCAGCGCGAGGGCCTCGTCGAGCGCGGCGACATCATCTCCAAGCCTGATCAGCAGCTGCTCGCGGCTGAGCCGTTCTCCCAAGCCAACGCGAACAGCGGCCCAGGCCCGCAGCAGTTCCCCAGCCGAACTGGCATCAAGCAGCCTGGAGCCCGCTTCGCTCTGCTGGCGATCGCTGGCGATCGCCACACGACCAAGCAGGCCAGGAAGCGTGATCGGCTGCCTCTGGAGAGACACCGCAGCGGTGCCTCCCGGCCCCGCCTTGTCGGCAGGCTGATCCAAACGGCTCTCTTCGACAGCAGGCCGACCATCCTGCCGCGGGTCAGCCCAGGACACCTGGCATCAGCCTCCCTTCGCCGCAGCCGGAATCTTGGCAACCATCCGCAGACTGGTCGTCAGTTCCTCGAGCTGCAGCCACGGCCTCAGCCACGCCACCGCGTTGTAGCTGCCCGGTGCTCCGGGGATCTCCTCGACCTTGATTTCGGCCTCTGCCAGCGGATAGCGGGCCTTGACATCGTCGGAAGGATGCGGATCCGTCGAGACGTAGTTGGCAATCCAACGCTTCAGCCATTCTTCGCAGTCTTGTCGCTCCATGAACGACCCGATCTTGTCGCGGGCAATCACCTTCAGAAAGTGCGCGATCCGCGACGTCGCCATGATGTAGGGAAGCCGAGCCGAGATCGAGGCATTCGCGGTGGCTTCTGGCCGGTCATACTTCTTGGCCTTCTGTGCTGTCTGTGCACCGAAGAACACCGCATAGTCTGTGTTCTTGTAGTGACACAGCGGCAGGAAGCCGAGCTTTGAGAGTTCGGCCTCGCGGCGGTCGGTGATCGCGATTTCCGTAGGACACTTCAGATCCTTATCGCCATCGTCGGCCGTGAAGACATGGGCAGGAAGCCCTTCCACCTTCCCGCCGTTCTCCGCACCGCGGATTGCCGTACACCAGCCAAACTTGGCGTAGGCATCCGTCAGCCGAGAGCCGAGCACATACGACGTGTTCATCCACGCGTAGTGGCTGTGCGGCACCGGCTTGGCGTTGCCCTTTTCGTCGAGCTCGACTTCCTCGAAATCAAACTCTTCGACCACCTTCGTGTTCTTGCCATAGGGAAGCCGCGACAGCGATCGCGGCATCGTCAGCACGACAAACCGCGAGTCGTCGGAGTCGCGAAAGCTCCGCCACTTGGTGTAGGACTCGTCGAGGAAAATCTTCTCCAGGTCGCGCGGCTTCGAGAGCTCCGTGAAGCTCTCCATGCCGAGCAGCTCGGGCCCCGACGCCGTCACGAAGGGGCAGAAGCCGGCAGCGCCGACCTGCGACATCTTTGAGAGCAGGTCGATGTCTTCCGGATGATTCGTAAACTCGTAGTCGCCGATCAGCGCTCCATAGGGCTCGCCGCCCGGGGAGCCAAACTCGGCTTCGTAGATCTTCTTAAAGATTTGGCTCTGATCGAACTCGATCGCTTTATCGAGATCTTTGAAGAGCTCCCGCTTGCCGATGTTCATCACGCGGATCTTCAGGTCCGCGCCGGTCTCAGAGTTCATCACCAGGTGATGCAGGCCTCGCCAGGAGCCCTCGAGCTTCTGATAGTCGGGATGATGGAGAATCTCCGCGAGCTGCCGAGACATCACCGCATCAATCTGTGCGATCGCATTGCTGATCGTGCGGCTGATGTTCTTGTCGAACTGCACAGTGCCCTTGAGCGCTTCCTCAACGAGCGACCGCACCAGTTCGTCGCGGCGTGGCTTCTCCACCGCACGCGGCATCACGCTCGTGATCTGATCCAGCAGGCTGCCGGATGCTTCCGCGGAGCCGCCCGAGCCCTGACTTTCTGCTTCACCGGCAGTACTCATAGGTTTTCCTTTTCAAGGCCCTTCTCCGGGCTCTTCCTGAGGGGCTGTGGCTGTGTGTGGCGAGTCAATCTCTTTCAGACTATTTCAGACGATTCAGACGATCTAGACGAGTCGGAGCAAGACCTGATCCACTCCGCAACGCAAAACGTCACGCCGCGGCTGCATGGCGCGGCGTCATGATGCGTCATCAGAGCCGGCATCCCCCTGCGCGGCGTCTGAGACACCCATCTCTCCGGCAAGCTTCTGCAGCTGCTCGGCGTCTTTGAGCAGCTTCTCAAGTTCGCCTTCGAGCCCGTCGGCGCGATCCACTGCCGACATCAGTTCCCGGAGCCGGTTCCGTGTGTCGAGCAGCTTGCGGAGCGGCTCCACCTGCTCGACGATCTTGGCGGGCTCAAAGTCTTCCATCGAAGAAAACTTCAGCTTGACTGCCATCTCGGAGCCGTCGTCGGCAAGCGTGTTGGCCACCCGCATCTCAACGCCGGGTGTCATCCGCTTCATGACGTCGCTGAACGAGTCGCGATCGATCGACACAAACTTCCGATCCTTCAGCGGCTTGAGCGGCTCGGTTGGGTGCCCCGAGAAGTCGCCCATGACGCCGACGACGAAGGGCAGATCTTTCACAACTGTCGCGCCTTCGGTTTCCACCTCATAGGTGATGTGGACGCGGGGCTTGCGAACCCGTGAGAGCTTTCCGTGAACGGACTCTGGCATTGACCTCTCCTTGAATCACCCGCAGGTGGACCTGTTCAGTTCAACTGTTTTAACAAGTGCGCATACAACGGCGCTCGCCTCTCTCTGCCGCAACAGAAATCCCGCCCGCGGAGCGCACCATTCTCCAGGAAAGGCCGGATTCTACACTCTTTTTTCGCGGCTGCGAGCCCTCACGAAGAGTGTTCGTCGGGGAAAGGATCGATTCCCACGGCATTAAACAGAATGCTGAGAGCCGATTCATCTTTGAGCAGCTGACGGTAGTAGTCCTCTCGAGAGAGCCGCCCTAGCCGCACGACGCTCCGGATGTGGGCGGCAATCAGGCTGTGCGGATCATGATTCTCAAAGAAACCGGCGATCTTCTCCAGCTGCTCAAAGGCCTCCGACCGCGTCCGGATGCGGCCGACCGCGGTCGACACCCCCGCCTCGTCGCCGCCAGCCGCAGCGGCCTCCCCTTGCTGCTCCGGATCCTCGTGCTCTGGCGTGCTCTCCGATATTGCCGAGGGAGCAAACACCTGGTACGCGGCCACACATTCTTCAAACACATCACGCAGCGGGCCAGCAGGCAGCACGGCAAGCCCGTGCGATACCTCGGCAATCGTTTCGGAGAGCTGCTCCCAGGCCGCAGCCGCCTGCTGCAGTTCGACAAACGACTCCTTGAGTTGTGACTGGGCCGTTTCCTGAACAGCTTCGTCGAACTGCTTGGGTGACGTCGCCCCGCGTTCGATAGCGAGCTTCAGTTTTTCCTCATCCGATTCGCTCACCAGCTCGCGACTGCTCCGCCAGTGGCAGAGGCCATATTCCTCGCCATCACGGCTCTGCGTGAGTGGGATCCGGAGCATCGCCGGCACCAGCAGGCCCTCGGCATCAACGCCAACAAGCCTCTGGATTGGCAGAACTTTCTCTTCCACGATTCCCGATTCATCGACCGGCCCGTCATCCGGATCTGGCACCGGATAGAGCGAATCCCACTGCGCTTCCGCCATCGCCCGCACCATCTCGAAGCCGAAGGCCAGCCCCAGAAACCCATCGGTGCGGGCCAGTGCTTCGATGCACAGCGCGGCAATCTCGAGATCGTGCGAACGCGTCTTCAGAATCTCAAGCGCCTGATCGCGAACCTCTTTCCAGATTGAGCGGGCTGCCGGCCAGCCACCATCAGCAAGATCACCCTCGTCGGCCTTGCGTTCGATCCGCCTCGCTTCTTCCCGAAGGTCGCGAAGGGCAGACCTGACGGCTCGGCCCTGATCGCTGAGGCGAAGATTCTCACCGCTGGGCGTTTCCCCCTCAAGCGATGCCGCGGGGTCAAAGTCTTCAAAGTCGAAACTCAGCGGCATGACACCAGCTCCACGGCAAGCCCAGCCGGACAGTGCACGGCTGCAAAACCGACATCCCGCAAGGAGACGCTAAAGGGAAGCCTCTCGCGGCACCCCGCAACCCTACCTGACGCCGGCGGCGGTATCCGCCGGAGGCACTCCGCATTCCGCCATGTCCGCAGCAGGCCCTTCCGACGGGACCGCTTATTCAGGTTGTGACACAGCTTACGACGAACCGAAGCCGTGGGCATCCAGAGCGATCCGCAAGTCTGCCAGCGTGCGGTTTTGCAATCGGCTTGCCCACGCTGTGCTGATGCCCACGCGGCGGGCCGCCTCGGAAAGTGTTCGGCCCTCGAAAAACACCCCCCGTAGAAGCCCCGCCTCACGGGGCGGAAGATCGGCGATGGCCGACATCAAAAATGCGACCACCTCGCGATGCTCGGCCCTCGCTGTAGGGGAGGCGTCTGGGGCTGGAAGCGATGCCTCGCCGATCGGGCTGGGGGTCGCCCACCGCTGCGACAGTGTCTCCGAAGAACGAGTCGACCCACCTGCCGCCTGAGCATGCTCGTAGCCGCCCTTCTCAAACTCGATGCGGTCAAACCAGCTCATCTTGGCGAGGCCGTCGAGCATCGCCCCCCGCACCCGGTGCCAGGCAAACGTGGCAAACTTCAGCCCACGTTCTTCGTCAAAACGCTGCAAGGCCTCAAGCAGCCCGATCTGTCCGTAGGCGATCAGATCGTCGAGTTCCACCACATGCGGCACCCGTCGATGGATTTTCCAGGCAATCGCCCGCACAAGCCCCTGAGAGAGCAGAAACGCCCGGTCCACATCAGCATGGCGGCGTGTCGCGGCGGAACTGTCTTGGACGGTCACCGAAAACCTCCCTCAGGCCCGTCGACACCGACGGCTTTTCACAACCTATCCGAACGAGCATGCTGCCAAAACAAATGGGTCACAGGCGGCGACAGCGCGAACCTCGGATCACCAACAGCCGCCATGGCACGGGCATGACGGGAACTCCCAGGGGCGTATACTCGGCACACGCTGCGGCGCCGCAGGCCCTATGTTCGCTCCACGTTTGCTCATTTTCACGCCATGACCACCGACACCGCTCATCCCGCCACTGCCTCCGCTCCCGCCTCTGACGACCCCTGGTTTCAGGGCCATTTTGCCGACCGCATCGGTGGAGTGGGCTACGGAAAAGGAACGCAGATCTACAAGTTTGAGAAGATTAAGCGGGCCAAGCGGCAGGCGATGGCCGACTATCCCGACCGCGCAATCCTCGACTTCGGCATTGGCGAAAATGACGAGATGGCCCCGGAGAGCGTGCGGGCCGTAATGCGGCACGAGATCGACCAGCCGGAGAACCGCGGCTACGCCGACAATGGGATTGCGGCCTTCAAGGAGGCGGTCGCCCGCTTCATGGCTCGGGAGTTTGGCGTTGAGCTCGATCCCGTCAAGGAGATCAATCACTGCATCGGCTCAAAGACGGCCTATGCGATGCTGCCGGCAGCCTTGATCAATCCGGGCGACGTGACGCTGATGACGGTGCCCGGCTACCCTGTCGCTGGCACGGCAACGAAGTGGTTTGGCGGCACCGTGCACCCGCTGCCGCTGCTGCCGGAAAACAGCTACTTCCCCGACCTCGACGGCATCCCAGCTGAGGTGCTCGCCAAGACCAAAGCTGCTGGTGCTCTGCTATCCCAACAGCCCCACCGGCAAGGCTGCCACACGGGCCTTCTACGAGAAGGTCGTCGCGTTTGCGAAGCAGCACCAGATCATCGTCGTGCAGGATGCCGCCCACATCATGCTCAGCTACGACGACAAGCCGCTCTCCTTTCTCGAGACGCCGGGGGCCAAGGAGGTGGGTGTGGAAGTTCACTCGCTCTCCAAAGGCTTCCACATGATCGGCTGGCGGCTCGGCTGGGTCTGCGGCCACGAGAAGCTGGTGCAGGCCTTTGCCGACGTCAAAGACAACTGCGATTCCGGCCAGTTCATCGCGATTCAGCAGGCTGGTGCCGCCGCCCTCGACGATGCCGGGATTCCCAAGCAGGTGCGGGCCAAGTATCGCCGCCGGCTTGAGAAGCTCGTCGCCGTGCTGCGGAGCGTGGGCTTCGACTGCGAGGTGCCCGGTGGCACCTATTTCCTCTACACGAAGAGCCCCGTCGCTGCGGGCAGCGAAACCTTCGCAACCGCCGAAGATGCCAGCCAGTTTCTCATCCGTGAGCAGTCGATCTCGACCGTTCCCTGGGACGAAGCCGGGCCTCACCTGCGGTTCTCGGTGACCTACGTTGCCAACGACGAAGCCGCCGAAGACCAGCTGATGGCCGAGCTCAAGAGTCGACTCGAGACCGTCAGCCTCCGCTTCTAAAACCGCGTCGGCTCACGCACGAACTCCCTCCGGCCACCCTGAGGCTTTCCAACTCCTTCGCATGGAGCACCTGATGATTGCTGCCAACCGCTCCGCGGCTTTCCGCTTCCCGCTTTCCGCACTCGGCAAGCCAGGGCTGCCAATCCTGCTGGGCATCTGCATGGCAGCTGTTGGCTGTGGCAGCGGATCCTCAAAAGGCCCCACGTCGATCAACGACCAGCTCGCGCAGGCCCGCACGCAGTCAGCCCCCGACCGTCAGGCTGTGGCTCTGCTGCGGGTCGCCAGCAAGCAGAACGCCGCCGGAGACACAGCTGGTGCGACCAAGACGGCGAAGGAGGCCTTCGACGTTCTCGAACGCATGGACGACGCCAACGCCACGGCGGCACGGCTCGTCAGCACGGCGGGCTTTCTCGCCGCGATCGGCGACAAGTCGACAGCCCGCAAGGCGCTGGGCGTGGCTGAGGAGCGGTCTGAGGGAGTCGGTGATCCGGTGCGTCAGGTGAGCGTGCTCGCAGACGCCGGTGCAATCTATGGCAACAAGGAGACCGGCCTGGCCGACTCCGCCAAAGCGACCAGCCTGCTCACCCAGGCCCGCGACAAGGCCCTCGGTGTCGACCAGCGGTACCGCGCCGAAGCCCTGGCTGCGGTGGCCCTCGGCTACACCAAGGGCAACGTGGCTGAAGAGGCTGCCTCAATGGTCGAGCAGCTCCTAGAGACCGCCCGCAGCAACGACAACCCACGGGCCAAGGCCGAGGGACTCGCCGCCGCAGCCAACGTGAAGGCCCAGATCGGCAAGGCCGACGAAGCCACAGCGCTGCTGGAGGAGGCCGCCACTGTGGCCCGCGAGATCGAGCGAACTGAGAGCCGTGCCTACGCCCTGCTTGCAGTGGGCGAGGCCACCGCCGAGAGCGGCGACACGGCCACGGCAAAAAGCGTGCTCGACGAGGCCTACGCTGCCGCCGACAAGGTGGGCGACCCCGGGCAGCGCACGCTGGTGATGAGCAAGGTCAGCCGGGCGCTCGACCGGCTGAAGTGAGCCGTCGCCACGGCCGGCCTACTGCTTGAGCGTCGCCAGGGCCGCCAGGGCGTCCTTGCGGGCCTGGGCGTGGTCGACGATCGGCTCGGGGTAGGTCGACCCAAGCTCGATGCTGGCGGCTGCCAGCCCAGACGCGGCCAGCACCTCTGGCTGATGGATGACCGACGCCGGCAGCGAGGCGAGTTCGGGCACATACCTCTTCACATAGCTTCCGTCTGGATCAAACTTCTTGCCCTGGGAAGTGGGATTGAAGATGCGGAAGTAGGGCGCCGCATCGGCACCGCAGCCCGCTGCCCACTGCCAGCCGAGGGTGTTGGCAGCGAGATCCGCATCGACCAGCGTGTCCCAAAACCACTTCGCACCGGCCAGCCAGCTGATCCGCAGATCCTTAACGAGGAAGCTCGCCACGATCATCCGCACCCGGTTGTGCATCCAGCCGGTCTGCCAGAGCTGCCGCATGCCGGCATCGACCACGGGAAAGCCGGTCTGCCCCTGCTCCCAGGCCCGCAGGCCAACCGGATCCCGCACCCAGGGAAACCTCTCGTAGCTTTCACGAAGCGGGGCGTCGGCCGTGTGTGGAAAGTGGAAGAGCAGATGGCTGGCAAACTCACGCCAGCCGATCTCCCGCAGAAAGACTTCGGCCGAGCCGGTCAGCTCAGCGACGGGCTTCCCTCCGGCTGCCTCGCGAGCTGCATGCCAGACACGCCGCGGCGAGACCTCGCCGAAATGCAGATGCGGCGAAAGCCGGCTCGTGCCTTCGTGATCGGGCCGGTCGCGTTCGTGGCCGTAGCCATGCAGGCCTGCCCTGAGAAACGCGTCTAGGGCCTGGCGGCCTCCAGCCTCACCGGGCGTCCAGGTGTCCCGCATCGTGCGGTCCCACTCCTTGGCCGGCAGCAGGCCAAGATCATCGATCGAAACCGACGGCGGCCGCTGACGACCCACCGGCTTGGCAGCCGCCAGCTTCTTCGGTGGATCGTGAGGCCTGCCCGGCTCATCATTGGCAAGCAGAGACTTCCAAAACGGCGTAAACACCTGATACGGAGAGCCCTGCTTGGTCTTCACCCGCAGCGGCTCATAGAGCAGGCAGCCGTTGAAGCTCTCCGCCTCGAGGCCGTCGGCCATGATCGCCTGCTTGATCTGCGTGTCGCGGGCCACGATCGCCGGCTCGTAGCAGCGGTTCCAGGCCACGTGCGTGACGCCGTATTCCTCAGCAACGCTGCGGAGCGTCTCCAGCGAGGGCCCGCGACGAACCAGCAGCGGTGCGCCCGCCTTGGCCAGCCCTGCAGAAAACTGCTCAAGAGAGTGATGCAGCCACCACCGCGAGGCCGCCCCCGGCTCCCAGGGATGCTCTTCCTCAGCCGCCCAGATGAAGAGCGGCACGACCGGCCCACGCGCAGCGGCTGCCTCGAGCGCTGGATTGTCATCCAGCCGCAGATCGCGACGAAACCAGACGAGCGTGACAGGAGGCATGGCGGATTCTAGCGAGCAGGGGTGTAGTCGGCAGCCTTGTCGTCAAGCGGGCGAATCCAGACGTTGCGAAACCTCACCGGCGCTCCGTGGTCTTGCAGGAAGAGCGGCCCAGCACCGGTGGCCTGGAGGCTTTTCTCCACGCCCCGCAGATAGTCGGTGACGCCATGGCGGTAGGGGATGTAGGGCGAGCGAGGCTCCTCAAACGTCACGCCGTCTTGCACCAGCTGTCCGTTGAGCCAGGCGGTGATGCTGCCGGGCTCGGTGACGGTGCCGTCGGCATCGTGTCGCGGAGCCCTGAAGCGGATGTCATACACCTGCCACTCCCCCACAGGCCGCGCGGCGTTCACCAGCGGCGGAGCAAAGCGGTAGAGGCTGCCCTCATCTTCGATGGTGAAATCATCCACGCCAAACGAGTTTAAAATCTGCATCTCGAAGTGGCCGTGGATGTAGAGCCCGCTGTTTCCCTTGGCCCGCTCGACCGTGGCAAACTCCGCATGGATATCGGCATCGCGGAAGTGGACGCTGGAGACCGCGTGGTTGGCATGGCCGGGGCTGCGGGTCACCTCGAGAACGCCATCCTCGGCCTTCCAGTTGGATGGTCCACCATCCATTGCCACAAAGCGGCCTGTGCCGTCGCTCTCGGAGCCGTAGAGGAGAATCGCGTCGGCAGGCGGCGGCACAGGCAACACGCCCTGCTGCGGAGCAAACTCCTCTGCGGCCTGCACGGCTGAAGGCTGCGTCGCCAGACACCCGCAGAGCATCAGGCCCGCAGCGAGACCTCGGACGCCACATCCCGCTGCTCTCAGAACACACTCTCTCATCCACCACCTCCTCACGTTCACGCTGTTCTCTGCCGACACACACGCCAAGGGCGCCCTCGGCTCTCTTCAACACCCACCGCGGCCTCACAGCCCTCCGCTCATCAGCTTCGCTGCCACGTCCGGAAAGACCACGCGAAAGGCGATATACGCCATCACAAACGTCAGCGTGATGTTCAGGGCCTGCCCGCAGACATAGAGAACAATCGGCTTCACCGAGCCCATCACCGAGAACAGTCTGCGGACCTCGGTCTCCAGGCCAATGCTCACAAACGCGAGGCAGAAGCACCACGACTGCATCAGCTTTACAGGCCCCTTGAGCGTGGCCTGCACGACCGCTTCACGGCCTTCCGGCCCCGTTGAAGCGAGGGTGGTGAAGATCGCCGATGCGGCCAGGAAGCCGAGCACAAACTTCGGCAGCCGCTTCCAGATCTCCGCGACGCCGCCCACCACGCCGACCGCAGGAGCGGGCTGCGTCTCGTCGTCAGAAAGCCGGGTCCACATCGCCGCCACCGCCAGCGAGATCACGCCAATGAGCACGTTTTGAATCAGCTTCACACTCGCCGCCACGTCGCGAGCCACGGGGCCGACGAGCTCACCGGCAGCCACGACGGCCCCCGTGGAATCAACCGTGCCGCCAATCCAGGCCCCGCCAAGCACCTGATCAATGCCGACTGCGTTAATCACCGCTGGCATGGCAAACATCATCACCACGGTAAACGCCAGCGAGATCCCGACCGCGATCGAGAGCTCCTCCTTCTTCGCCCGGCAGGCCGCCGCCGTGGCGACCGCCGCCGACACGCCGCACACGCTCATGTCGGCTGAGAGCACGAGGTTGAGCGACTTCGACTTGATCTTCAGCACCCGCTGGCCGAACTGGTACGTGGCGATCAGCACGATCGGCGTGGTGATCCAGCTGACAAGAATGCCCGGCGGCCCAAGCTTCATTAGCGTGCCAAAGAGCAGGCTGGCCCCCATGAGCACCAGCCCCGTTTTGATATAGAGCTCCCCCCGCAGCGCGGGCCGCAGCCAGGCCGGCACCCCGATCACGTTGCTGACAAACAGCCCGCCTGCAAACGCCCAGAGCACATATTCCAGTTGCAAGCTCTTGATCATCGCCTGCGTGCTGGCGAGCCAGGCGACCACCGCCAGCAGCGTGACCGTGATCAGAGCCGGCACGCTCCGCGAGAGCGGCACGCCCACGCCAGCCAGAGCGATCGCAAACACCACCACACATCCGGCGGCGGTTGCCGCCACTGCCAGGGCCCTCGAAGGACCTCCCTCCGCGGTCTCGCCGTCGAAGGCATCAAGGGGATTGGTCTTCCAGCCACCTGGCTTGGTCAGCCAGGGCGTGAGCATGTTTTCCGTCGAGACTGCCGCTTCAGGCTCCCCGGTGGCATCTGCCGCCACAGGCACATTGGCCCACCAGGCCGCCACCAGCAGCACTGCGGCAATGAGCATCGCCCAGATATCGTCGCTCTGCATCCATCCTGTGCTGCCGACCGACGAGGGTGTTGTCTCTGCCTGGGATGCCTCTGCCGCCTGCGTCATCGCTGCCTCTCCTGGTGTCTCTCGCTTGCCTGGCAGCCGAGGCACACATCGCCCCCACGCCTCGAATGCGTCGCATTGTTTCGTGAGGATCTTCTCACTGTCGAGGGCTGAGCGTCGAGGGCTGCGCGAGATCGCTGCCAGGTTTTTCCTCACAAGTCTGCGAGCCCGCGATCGTCGGGGTATTCTCACGCAGTATGAGAAACACCATCCTGCTCGCCTGCCTGATGCTGACCACCGCGGCCGCGGTTGCGCCCGGTCAAGACCCCAGCAGCCCCCTCCCTGGGCACTCTCTTCATGGCGAAGGGTTTTCTGACGGCCCCCGACGCCGGCTGCCGCTGATCCCCGGCTGTGGCGATGTGCACTTCCCCGTCACGACCGAGTCGGCTGAAGCCCAGCAGTATTTCAACCAGGGTGTCGGGCAGCTGCACGGCTTCTGGTACTGGGAGGCGGAGCGGAGCTTCCGCACGGTGCTGCAGCTCGATCCCGAGTGTGTGATGGCCCGCTGGGGTCTGGCTATGGCCAACGTGGAGAATGAGTCGCGGGCTCGTGAGTTTCTCACGGCTGCCACGGGCCCAGCCCTGACCGGCGACACGCTGGCGAAGCTCACTCCTCGGGAGAAAGACTGGCTGGCCGCCGCCAAGAAGCTCTTTGGTGTCAAAGACGACGCAGGGCAACACGACACCAAGGAAAACGAGAAGAACGAAAAGAACGACGACACGAAGAAGCCCGAGACCGATGAGGAGAAGCAGGCTCGTCGCAAGGCGTTTCTGGAAGCCCTGGAGAAGATCGCGCTCGACTTTCCCGACGATCTTGAGGCCCGGGCATTTGTGGTGGGCTTCTCCTGGATCAACCGCAACCGGGGCGTGCCGATCTCAAGCCCTCTGGCTGTCGATGCCCTTGGCAAGCAGGTGCTCGCAAGCAACCCGGTCCATCCGCTGCACCACTACCTGATTCATCTCTGGGATCGAAACCGCGCAGCCGAGGCGCTGCACTCGGCAGCCATGTGCGGCCCGGCGGCCCCCGGCATCGCCCACATGTGGCACATGCCCGGCCACATCTACTCGGGCCTTGAGCGGTGGCACGACGCAGTCTGGCAGCAGGAAGCCGCCGTCCGCGTCGACCACGCCCAGATGATCCGGGCGCATGTCTCCCCCGATCAGATCCACAACTTCGCCCACAACAGCGAGTGGTTTATCCGCAACCTCAACCATCTCGGCCGTGTCGACGATGCCCTCACGGTGGCCACCAACCTGATCAGCATGCCAAGGATCGCCCGGTCCAAAGAGGTGAAGCCCGATCCTGACCAGTCGTTTCAGGAGGGGGGCAGCTGTTGGCAGTTTGGCCGCGACCGGCTGTTTGAAACGATCCTCAGATGGGAGCTCTGGGATGTGGCTGCCGGTCTCGCCGACACGCCCTTCCTCGAGCCAGGAACCGACTTCGACGACCGCTGGAAGCGGGAGCAGCTGCTGGCGGTCGCTGGCTTTGGGAAGGGTGATGCCGAAGCGGGCGGGGCCGCACTGGCCAAGCTCGAGGCGATCGAGGCGGAGGAACGGGCCGGACGCGCTCGCTCCGGCGATGAGGCAGAGGCGAAGGCCCGCGACGAGGGCAAGTCTGCCGCCGATATCAGCAAGGCGATGGCCGACGCGATGCAGCCCTACACCGACCGCGTCGAAACGCTGCAGGGGCCGCTGGCTGAGCTGCGGCTGCACGCGGCCATCGCCTCCGGTGATGGCGAGGCAGCCCGGGCGAGCCTTGAAGCGATGAGCGACAAGCAGCGAGGCGGAATCGATAAGACGAGGCTCGCGCAGATCTACCTGGCCCTGGGCAACAACGAGAAGGCCCTTGAACTGGCCAAGGCCCACGCCGACAGCGGCAAGCAGCAGCTGCAGCCCCAGGCGCTGCTGGCCAGCGTGCAGTGGCAGGCAGGCAAGCAGGATGAAGCGAAGGCGACATTTGAGCATGTCCGCACGCTGGCAGCGGCAGCCGATCGAGCAGACTGTGGAAAAAGCCTGCCGCCGCTCACTCGGCTGGCTCCGATTGCCGAGGCAGCAGGCATTGAAGGCGACTGGCGAATCCCGCACACGCCAGCAGACGACATCGGCGAGCGGCCAGACCTCGACTCGCTCGGCCCGCTGGAGTGGACTGCCTGGCAGGCGGGGGCCTGGACGGCTGTGGCTGCCGACGGCACGCCGGTCTCGTCCGGCGACTACGCCGGGAAGCCGCATGTGATCCTGCTCACCCTGGGCATGGCCTGCGAACACTGCAACGACCAGGTGAAGGCCTTTGTTGATGCGGCCAGCCAGTTTGAGGAGGCGGGCCTGCCCGTGCTGGTGATCAGCACCGACAGCGTGGAGGACGTGGCGATGTCGTCGGAGAGCCTGCCGTTGACCGCCCTCTCGGGAGCTGACGGCGAGGCCTTTCGTGCCCTCGACGCCTGGGATGATTTTGAAAGCATTCCCATGCATGCCACCTGCTACGTTTCGGCCGACGGCAGCATGCGATGGCAGCACACCGGCTACGAGCCCTTCATGCTGCCCGACTTCCTGCTCCAGGAAATCAAGCGGCTCGAGCAGCTCGTTGCACGACCTGCATGCCTTGACCGCCGATAACCTTTGCGTTCTGGCCCTCGCGAGATCCCTCACCTATGCCGCCTGCTCGTCGCCGTCCTTCCGCTGCTGTGTATGCCCTGTTGACGTTGGCCATCGGCTGGCTCGTAGCACCTTCAGAGGAGTTGCGGGCCGATGCCCTGGAGCGGCTCAACGAGCCGCGGCTGGCCCGTGTGCACGCCGCCGTCGAAGCGTTCGAGGCAGCCCGCTCCTCGCTCGAGCCGAGCAGGCCCTACCGCGAGTACCGCGTAAACCTGCATGTGCACTCAGCCTTCTCCCACGACAGCCGCGGCGAACTCCCAGCAATCGTGGCCGCAGCCAAGCGGGCCGGCACCGAGGTGCTGATGTTCACAGAGCACCCTGCCGACCACTACGACTTCGTTCTCGACGGCCATCGCGGGCTCCACGATGGCGTGCTCTGCATTCCGGGGGCTGAGACCAGGGGGCTGCTGACCTATCCCACGGCAAGCATGGCAGGCCAGGAATCGCTTGAGCCGGCCGATTTTGTCCGGCGTGTCCGCCAGCAGGGAGGGCTTTCGTTTCTCTCCCACCTCGAGGAGCGTCTCGACTGGGAGCTGCCCGGGCTGACCGGCTGCGAGATCTACAACACCCACGCCGACGCCAAAGAGGAGACGCAACTCTTCGCAAGCCTGCAAAACCCGCTCTTTCTGCTCCGCATCGCGGCGATGGTCAACCGCTATCCGCAGGAGACTTTCTCAGCCCTGCAAGACGACCCGCGGCTCTACCTCGATCGCTGGGATCAGCTCTGCCAGATCGCACCGCACACGGGCGTCGCAGCCAACGATGCCCACGAAAACGTCGGGGTCGTGATCCGGCTGGCCGCCGATGGCAAGGTGGCTGTCACCGATCCCCTCGACGATCCGCTGCTGACCCTCGACCTGGCCCTCGTGCGACCGCTGCTGGGCGTGGCCGATGAGGCGGAGGAGGGCGAGGAGCTCTTCCGCATGCAGCTCGACCGGTATGAGTTCAGCCTGCGGCATGTCGGCACGCATGTGTTGGCCCGCGAGCTCACCCGGCCGGCCATCGAAGAGGCCCTCGCGGCCGGGCGGGCTTTTGTGGCCTTCGACTGGATCGCCGACTCGCGTGGCTTCGACTGTCATCTGGCCGCTGCCGATGGGCGGCATGAGATGGGCAGCGTGCTCTCCTGGAGCGAAGGCCTCCAGCTGCGAGCAGCCGCTCCGCTGCCGGGCCACTGGCGCGTGATCCGCGACGGCGAATGCATCCACGAGGCCGACGGCCGCGAGCTCAGCCTGCCTGTGGCAAAGCCCGGCAACCATCGCGTCGAGCTCTCGCTGGACGTCGCCGGTGAGCCGCATCTGTGGGTGCTGGGCAACCCGTTCTATCTCCGCTCACGCTGAGCGCACGGCTGGGCAGGCCGCATGCAGGATCTCGACTGGATGGAGGGCCGTGCGCCCTGTGCCATCCTTGATCTGATGGCGGCAGCTGGTGCCCGGAGCGGCGATCACGGTTTCCGCCCCTGCCTGACGGACTGCCGGAAAGAGCACCATCTCGCCGATCTGCATCGAGAGGTCGTAGTGCCTCCGTTCATAGCCAAACGAGCCAGCCATGCCGCAGCAGCCAGAGGGAATCGCCTCCACCGTATGGCCCGCAGGAAGCCCCAGCAGCTGCAGCGTTGGCTCCAGGGAGGCGAGCGCCTTCTGGTGGCAGTGGCCGTGCACAAGGATGCGGCGAGGCGTGGTGTCGAAGTCGGCAGCAGTGAGCGTGCCGGCGGCCATCTCGCGGGCCAAAAACTCATCAATCAGCAGGCAGTTGGCTGCCAGCGTGCGAGCAGCGGGCTCAAGCTGCTGCGGCACGAGGTCGGGCACCTCGTCGCGGAAGCCCAGGATCGCCGATGGCTCGATCCCCAGCAGCGGCGCGTCGTCGCTGACAACCGGGCCGAGCAGCTCGAGGTTGGTCAACCGCGAGGGTGCGGGCATCCCGAAGCAGCCCCTTGGAGATCTTGGCTCTCCCGCTTTCCACATGCTCTGGGATGTCCACGGTGTAGCCGAGGGCCTCAAGCAGCTGCACCGCCTTGATGCCAATCTCCGCATCGAGGGTGTCTGAAAACTCGTCACAAAACAGATGCACCCGCCCTCGGCGGCCGTCTCCCCGATCTCGGCTGGGACGGCGAACCCACTCCGAGAGCGTGGTGGAGGAAACCGGCGGCAGCGAACGGGCGGTGTGAAAGCCCAGCGTCAACTTGATCAGCCTCGAAATCACCGGAGCACGGAAGAGGGCATTCACCAGCCAGGGCGCCAACGCCGCCAGCCGCATGGCCCGCGGCATCTCTGCGACGAGCCGAGTCCGCATGGGCACCCCCTGGGCATCGTGCCGGTGCTGCTCCCACTCAGCCTTGAGCCGGGCCATGTCGACGTTGGAGGGGCACTCGCTCTTGCAGGCCTTGCAGGAGAGGCAGAGGTCGAGCACCTCGGCGAGTTCTGGACGGCTCCAGGGATCGGCCGAGCGAGGATCAGAGAGGGCCGCCCTGAGCATGTTGGCCCTCGCCCGCGTGGAGTCCTGCTCGTTGCGGGTGGCCATGTAGCTGGGGCACATCGTGCCGCCGGCCCCCGGTGGCTTGCGGCACTGGCCAACCCCCGTGCACTTCTCGGCCGCTCGCAACACGCCGCCGGTGTCGGCGAAGCGAAAGACGGTGTGGTGGTGTGGCTCGGGCTCACCCGGCAGGATCCGCAAGGAGGAGTCCATCGGCGGAGTGTCGATGATCTTGTTGGGATTGAAGATCCCCTGTGGATCAAAGAGCCGTTTGACCTGCTCAAGATGGCGGTAGCAGGCATCGCCCACCATCATGCGGAGAAACTCACCGCGGAGCCGGCCGTCGCCATGCTCGCCGCTGAGGCTGCCGCGATACTTCTTCACAAGCGCGGCAACGTCGGTGGCGACTGAGCGAAACATTGCCAGGCCCTCTGCCGATCGTAGATCAAACAGCGGCCGCAGATGCAGCTCGCCGGCTCCGGCATGGGCGTAGTGCACACAGTCGATGCCATACTTCTCAGCCAGCAGCCGGTCAAACTCGGCGACATAGGCCGGCAGGTCTTCGACGGCAACAGCTGTGTCTTCCACGATCTCGCGGGGCTTGGCATCCCCCGGCAAGTTGTTGACGAGGCCCTGGCCGGCCCGCCGCAGTTCCCAGACCTTCGCGCCTTCCGCACCCTCAAGCACAGGGAAGGCGTAGCCAAGCCCTGCCTCCTGGAGACGTTCCCGCATCGCGGCCACGTCGCCGCTTCGTCGGTCCGCGTCGGCATGCTTAAGCTCAACGACGAGCACCGCGCCCGGCTCGCCCACCACAAAGCTGCGGTTGCGGGCCTGCTCGAGGTTGTCTTTGGTGCAGCTGAGAATCTTGTCGTCGATCAGCTCGCAGCCGGTCAGCTCGCTGCCGTTCGGGTCGGCCAGCCGTGGCCTGCTTTGCATCACGATCACCGTCGCCCGCAGGGCCTCATCGACGCTCTGGCAGTGCACACACAGCAGGGTTCCCGGCGGCGGGAGGGAGATCAGGCCGAGCTCATACTCCACTCCGAAGAAGAGCGTGCCTTCGGAGCCCGCCAGCAGCCGGCAGAGGTTGAAGGGCATCTCGCTCTGCGGCTCAAAGCACGACGCATCGAGCAAGGCATCGAGGGCATAGCCTGTGTTGCGGCGGGTGACCTGCGGATTGGGAAAGCTCTCGCGGATCGTCTGCCGCGTGGCCTCATTGCCGAGCAGGTCGCGGAGCCCGCGGTAGATACGAGTCTCCAGCGAATCCGCCGCCTCGCACTTCGACGCAAACTCCCCGGGGGTCAGCGGGCCGAAGCTGACCTCCGACCCGTCGGCAAGAAAGCCACGGGTGCTCACGAGGTGGTCGCGGGTGGAGCCGTAGGCGATGGAGTTGGAGCCGCAGGAGTTGTTGCCCACCATGCCGCCGATCATCGCCCAGTCGGCAGTCGAGGTTTCGGGGCCGAAGAAGAGCCCGTGTGGAGCGAGGAAACGGTTGAGCTCATTGCGGACAACGCCCGGCTGCACCCGCACCCGCCGCCGCTCAAGATCGAGGCTGAGAATGCGGTTCATATGACGGCCAGCATCAACCACGATGCCACCGCCCACGACCTGCCCAGCCAGCGACGTGCCCGCCGCCCGCGGGATGATGCCGACCCGCTCGATCCCAGCAAAGCGGATCAGCTCACGGACATCGGCATCCGTCTTCGGAAAGGCCACAGCCTCCGGCTGCTGCTGATACTCCGAGGCGTCGGTCGCGTAGATCCCGCGGGCTACCCGATCGCTCCGCACCTCACCTTCAAGGATCTGGCTCAGCGTCGCATACCGAGCCCCCGCCGCTGTCACACCGATCGAGTCTTTGACCTGCGTCACCATCACCACTCCACGACCACGCCCGTTATAAAAACTCCATCATACCGGCGTGTTTTGTGAGCGAGGGGAAGACCGCGCGGGGATGGGTGGAGACCGCGCGCTGGAGGTCCGGCTCGGCAGGCGGCAAAAGTCTCGTCGCTGGGCCAGGATAGGCCTAAACGCTCCTCGAGCGTTCGCCGACCCGCCGAGCCTCCACTTTTCTGTCAAGGAGCGAAGGGTGAGGCAGAGAACGGGACGGGTCCTCGGGCCGCGAAGCGAATGCACACGCAAGCGGGACGGGTCCTCGGGCCGCGAAGCGGCCTCGGCTTTGCCGAGGTGCCTCCGGCACCCGAAGACCCGTCCCGTTCAATCCGCCTCCGGCACCCGAAGACCCGTCCCGCTCACTGCAGCGCCCGCACCGCCGCCGCCGCCCCGGCCGCAGGCCGCCGCTCCTGCGGCGGACAGGCCGTCCTTAAAACCGTAAGCGAGGGGTGAGCCCGGGCCGAATGAGCCGGCCTTGCAGTCGAGCGAAGCCCGGAGGGCGAAAGCGAGAATGCACGAGTGAGCGAAGCCAGGATGGCGAAGCGAACGCTCGGCGAATCGGCCTGGGCTCACCCCGAGCGACCCCGAACGCTCGGCTCATCGGCCCGGGCTCACCCCGAGCGACCCCGCTCTCGCACCCCAGCCATCCCAGCGGCATACTCTCAGCATCGGGGTGATTCCAATCAGCAAAACAAAAGCGAGGGGAGCAGCATGAGGTCGTTCGTCCAGAGCAGAGGTCTGCAGCAGATCGCCATCACCGCCGGGCTGATGGCCGCTATCACCGCACTGACGACGGCAGCCTTTGCGGCCGAAGGAGACGTCGCCTTCGAGAAGATTCCCCTCACGGCAACCTTCCACGCCGAAGGCTCTGGCATTGGCGACTTCAACCGCGACGGTCAGGGCGACGCTGTCTACGGGCCCTACTGGTATGAGGGGCCCGAGTTCACCAAGCGGCATGAGATCTACCCGCCGGAAGACTTTGATCCCAACGGCTACTCCAACAACTTCATCACCTTCGTTCATGATGTGGACGGCGACGGTTGGACCGACGTGCTGGCCAATGTCTGGCCCGGTAAGGAGGTGGCCTGGTTTCGCAATCCAGGCGAACAGGGCGGGCGGTGGGAGCGGCATCTGGCCTTCCCCGTGGTCGACAACGAGTCACCGCAGTTCGCCGACGTGAACGGTGATGGGAAGCCAGAGCTCGTGTTTCACACCGGCGGCGTGCTCGGCTTTGCGGCCCCCTCCGACGCCAGCGGCACTGAGCGATGGCTGTTTACCCCCTGCTCGGAGATGCATGGCTGGGGGCAATACACCCACGGTCTCGGGCTGGGCGATGTCAACGGCGACGGGCGGGTGGATTTGTTGATGAGCGAAGGCTGGTGGGAGCAGCCTGAGTCGGCAGCTGGTTCGCCTTGGAAGAAGCATCCGTTTCCGTTCGGGTCGGGTGGAGCGCAGATGTATGTCTATGACGTGGATGGCGATGGTGACGGCGACGTGATCACGAGCCTCAAGGCCCACGACTATGGGCTCTCGTGGTTTGAGCAGGTCGCCGGTGATGATGGAGAGATCGATTTCGTCGAGCATGCGATCCTGCCGCCGGTTGCTGAGGAGACCCTCGCCGGAGCCCAGTTCTCACAGCCCCACGCGATCGAGCTTGCCGACGTCAACGGTGACGGCCTGATGGACATCATCACCGGCAAGCGGTTCTGGGCACACGGCCCGAAGGGTGATGCCGATCCGGAAGGAGCGGCGGTGCTCTACTGGTTTGAACTGGTGCACACAGCCAGTGACGACGGTGTGCGTGTCAGCTACCGACCGCACAGGATCGACAACGACTCCGGCGTCGGCACGCAGTTTTCGGTTGGCGACCTCAACGGTGACGGCAAAGTCGACATCGTGATCGGCAACAAAAAGGGCGGCTTCGTCTTCCGGCAGAAGCCGTAGCGCCGCTATGCGAGCGGCCCAACTCGCCCGATCCAGCCGCCAGTTGCGGCGTGTGAGACGATCGTTCACACTCGTCGATCTCGTCAGGGATCCATATCGAAGGCCTCTTCAGGGGAGCCATTGATGGCTGCTGCCGCTTCTGCTGTTTTGCCCGAAACGAACAACGTTGCCGCCACGCTTGATCGCGGCATGGACGCGTGACCCTTCGCTCTTCTTCCATCTTCGCCCCAGGAAAGGCAGATCCATGTCGCACCCTCTCCCCAAGCTCCACAACGCCATGTGGCCCGGGCTCGTTGGCAAAGGCACCGACGAAGGCCAGGAGCCGCCAATCTCGCTGGAGCGGATGCTCGAGCTGACGGCGGCCGCCGAGGTTGACGGACAGAAGTTTGACGGCATCGACTACTTCCTCTTCCTGCCGCATACCAACCCAGAGGCCAGCGAAGATGAGCTGAAGAAGATCGCCGACCTGATCGCCAGCCACGGCTTCGCTGTCGGCTCGCTCGTCGCGCCAGTCTGGCCGGGCACTGTCGGCGACTCTGCGATGGGAGACGATGCGGCGCGAGAGAAGTTTCTCTCGGCGGTGAGCATGGCCTGCCGGATTGCCAAGGTCTTTGAAGACCATGGTGTGCGGAAGTATGGGGTGATCCGCATCGACTCGGCAGAGTTTGGTGTGGCGAAGTGGCGAGAGAATCCCCAGGCCAACACGGCCCGGATCGCCGAAACCTTTCGCGAGGCTGCGAAGATCGCCAAAGACAACGGCCAGCGTCTGGCTGCCGAAGGCGAGATCTGCTGGGCGGGCATGCACTCCTGGAAAGACATGCTCGACCTGCTCGAAGAGGTCGGCATGCCCGAGACGCTCGGCTTCCAGGCCGACCTCGCCCACACCTATCTGTATCTCCTCGGCTACAACGCCCCGGAGTGTGCCCTCGTGCAGCCGGGGTACAGCGATGAGGAGTTTGAGGCGGCCTACACGCAGATGACCGACAAGCTGCGGCCCTGGACAATCGACTTCCATGTCGCCCAGAACGACGGCGAGGTGCATGGAGCCGGCTCCCACGACAAGACCGGCAAGCACTGCCCGGCCGACGACCCCAACGGCAAGCTCGACATCGTCAAGTGCTCGGGCTACTGGCTCGAAGGTGCGGCCGACCGTGGCATGCAGCACATCTGCTGGGACGGCTGCATGTTCCCCAACGCCACGCTTGAGAAGCCCGAAACCTGGAACACGATCCTCAGGACGATGATCGATGTCCGCAACGCCCACGGCTGGGCATAACGACACACAGCCAGAGAAGCAAAGGAATCCACGACCATGGCAAAACCCCTCCGCATCGGCATGATCGGCTACGGCTTCATGGGCCGCGCCCACACCAACGGCTACAACCGCGTGAAGGACTTCTTCGACCTGGAGTATCTGCCCAAGCTCCAGGCCGTCGCCGCACGCGATGCGGAGAAGGCTCAGGCCTTTGCTGATCGCTGGGGCTATGAGCGTGTGGAGACCGACTGGCGGAAGCTCGTGGCTGCCGACGACATCGACGCGATCGACATCTGCACGCCCAACAACCTGCATGCCGAGATCGCCATCGAGGCTGCCAAGCATGGCAAGGCGATCCTCTGCGAGAAGCCGTTGTCGATGAACACGGCGGAAGGCGAGGAGATGTGCAAGGCCGTTGAGGCAGCCGGCGTGCCGAACACGGTCTGGTACAACTACCGCCGCATTCCGGCTGTCACGCTCGCCAAGCAGCTGATCGACTCCGGTCGGCTGGGCCATATCTACCACTACCGTGCCAACTTTCTCCAGGACTGGACGATCAACGCCGATCTGCCCCAGGGGGGTGCGGCGCTGTGGCGGCTCGATGCCAAGGCGGCCGGCAGCGGCGTGACTGGCGACCTGCTCGCCCACTGCATCGACACGGCGATCTGGCTCAACGGCAGCGTCAAAGACGTCACGGCCATGACTGAAACGTTCGTCAAAGAACGGGAGCACACGCTCACCGGCAAGGTCGAGCCCGTCGAGATCGACGATGCCTGCTCCTTCCTCTGCCACTTCCAAAACGGGTCGCTCGGCCTTTTTGAGAGCACCCGCTACGCCCGTGGCCACAAGGCGCTCTACACCTTTGAGATCAACGGCGCCGACATGAGCCTCAAGTGGGATCTCCACGACCTGCACCGGCTTGAGATTTTTGACTACAAGGATGCCGGCCCCGAGCGCGGCTGGAAGAGCATCCATGTGACCGATGGCGACCATCCCTACATGGACAAGTGGTGGGTGCCGGGCTTGGCGATCGGCTACGAGCACTCGTTTGTGCATCAGGTGGCCGACTTCCTGGCCGCCTATGCCAAGGGTGAGCCCTGCTCGCCGACCTTCCGCGACGCCCTGGAAACCCAGAAGGTCTGCGACGCGGTGCTGACCAGTGCCAAGAGCCATCAGTGGGTGAATGTGTGAGCAACGCTGCAGCCCCACCCCGCATCCTGCTGACCACAACCTCGTTTCAGGACACACCCGGCCGCCACCACGACCTCCTCGCCGAAACCGGCTGGGAGATTGTGACGGCCCGGGGGCCGCTGAGCGAAGCCGACACGCTGGCTGCGGTCGGTGAGGTCGATGGCTATATCTGTGGCGACGACGCGATCTCCCGGGCGGTGCTCGAGAAGGCTCGCCCGCGGCTGAAGGTGCTCAGCAAGTATGGCATCGGTGTCGACAAGATCGACGTCGCCGCCTGCACCGAGATGGGCCTTCCGCTGCTCTTCACCCCTGGCGTCAACCACACGACGGTTGCCGAGCACACCTTCCTGCTGCTCTTGGCCCTTGAGAAGCATCTGCTCTTCCACTGCGACTCCACGCGAGCTGGCGGCTGGAAGCGGAAGACGGGCCACGAGATCCTCGGCAAGCGGATCGGCATCGTGGGCCTGGGCCGCATCGGCCGTGAGGTGGCGATCCGTGCCCGCGCCTTTGGCATGCAGGTGACGGGCTACGATCTCTACTGGGACGACGCCTTTGCCGCCGAGCACGCCATCGAGCGGGCTGCCACGATCGACGATGTCTTCGCGGCAAGCGATATCCTCTCGCTGCACACCAACCTCACCGACGAGACCCGCGACCTCGTGCGGGCTGAGACGATTGACCGCATGAAGCCGGGCGTGATCATCCTCAACTGTGCCCGCGGCGAGATCGTCAACACGGCCGACATGGCCTCAGCACTGCAGAGCGGCCGGGTCGCCGGCTACGGCACCGACGTGCTCGACGCCGAGCCACCGCCAGCTGATCACCCGCTGCTCGGGCTGCCCAACTGCATCGTCACGCCACACGTCGGCAGCCGCACGAGCGAAAGCGTGGAGCGGCAGGCCGTCGCCGCCGTCACCAACCTGATTCATGCGATGCGAGGCGAGAAGCCGCTCGCCCAGGTCAACCCTGAGGTTCCGGTCACCAAGCATGTCTGAAGTTTTCCATGTCGTGCCGCCTGAGGCCCACGAACGGATCATCCGCGAAGCGTATCGCCAGCGTGGCTTTAACGACGCCGAGAGCAGCCATGCGGTGGCCCTGGCAGCCGCAGCCACACGCCACGGCATCCGCACCCACAACGCAATCAAGGCCCTCCACCTCGACGACCTTTTCGGCTCCAAGGTGGGCGGCTGCGTGCCAGGTGCGGCGATCCGGCGGCTGCCGAGCCGCTTTGAAGCGACCGAAACCTGGGACGCGGGCAAGAAGCTTGGCCAGGCAGTGGCCTGGGAGGCGATCGATCGCTGCATCGAACTGGCCGACCGGTATGGCACCGGCACTGTTGCCGTCGACAACGCCTTCCACTACCTCTGGGGTGGCGGCTACGTGATGGAAGCCGCCGCGCGTGGCTACATCGCCTACACCAACTGCACGGCATCGCTGGCCGAGGTCGTGCCCTTTGGCGGCAAGCATCCCACGCTCGGCACCAACCCACACTCCTGGGGCTTTCCTACCACCGACGCGGTCGGCTTCCCGATCGTGATCGACTGGGCCACGTCGATGGTGGCAATGGGCCGGGTGCAGCAGTTCCTCCGCGAGGGCACGCAGCTCCCGCCCAATGCCGCGGTCGATGCTCATGGCCAGCCCACCACCGATCCCGCCCAGGCCAAGGCCCTTCTCCCTTTTGGTGCCCACAAAGGCTACGGGCTGTCGCTGATCAACGAGGTGGTGGCCGCGCTGATCGGCGGCTCCCTCCCCACGATCCGCAGCCGTGCCCCAGTCGCCGGCGAGAAGCAGAGCTGCTGCTTCTATTTCCAGGTGACCCACCCGGAAGCGATTAGTGGCGGTGCCTTTGCCGCAGGTCGCAGCCAGGCTGACAACATCAAGGCGGTGCTCGCCGACATCCTCGGCCACGGCAACGACCGCTGCCTGCTCCCCGGGCAGCTCGAAGCCGATGCGGCCAGGCGGTCCGACGCCGCCGGCGGCCTGCTCTTCTCCACCGCCGAAGTCGAGGCCTTAAACGAGATCGCCCGCGAAGCCGACACCGCACCGCTCGACCCTGCAGGTCTTGCCACCGCCTGACGCTTCCCAGACGTTCCCCACCCACTCCCGTTCGTGCCCCACGAAACTGCCATGTCGCTCCCCATCAAGCCTGCTCGCGGTTGCACCTTCGATGAAGTCTCGCTCGGCGAGGTGATGCTTCGCCTCGATCCCGGTGAGGGGCGGATCCGCACCACCCGCAGTTTCAAGGTCTGGGAAGGGGGCGGGGAATACAACGTGGCCCGCGGCCTGAAGAAGGCCTTCGGCCTGCGGACCGGCCTAGTTTCTGCCTTCGTCGACAACGAGGTCGGCCACCTCGTCGAAGACTTCATCCACCAGGGTGGTGTGAACACCGACTTCCTGCTTTGGCGGGATGACGACGGCATCGGCCGCAGCGTCCGCAACGGACTTAACTTCACCGAGCGTGGCTTCGGCATCCGTGGGGCTGTCGGCGTGCCCGACCGCGGCAACACCGCCGCCAGCCAGATCAAGCCGGGCGACATCGACTGGGAAAAGCTCTTCGGTGAGCTCGGTGTGCGATGGTTCCACACCGGCGGAATCTACGCAGCCCTCTCCGCCACCACGGCCGATGTGGTGATCGAGGCCGTTCAAGTAGCCAAGAAGCATGGCACGATCGTGTCCTACGACCTCAACTATCGCCCCAGCCTCTGGAAGAGCATCGGCGGCCAGGGCAAGGCCCGTGAGGTCAACCGCGAGATCGCCCGGCATGTCGACGTGATGATCGGCAACGAGGAAGACTTCACCGCCTGCCTCGGCTTCGAGGTGGAAGGCGTGGATGCGTCGATCAGCCAGGTCGAGTCGGCGGCGTTCAAGGCGATGATCGAGCGGGCCGTCAGCGAGTTTCCCAACTTCAAGGTGGCTGCCACCACGCTCCGCCGCGTGATCACCGCCACCAAGAACGACTGGAGCGCCGTCCTCTGGCACGACGGCAGCTTCTACGACAGCCGCATGTATCCAGAGCTGGAAATCCTCGACCGTGTCGGCGGCGGCGACAGCTTCGCCAGCGGCCTGATCTTCGGCTTCCTGGAGTTCAACGACCCGCAGCAGGCCGTCGACTACGGCGCCGCCCACGGGGCCCTGGCCTCCACCACCCCCGGCGACACCTCGATGGCCACCCGCAAGGAAGTGGAGAAGCAGATCGCCGGCGGCGGTGCCCGCGTGGTGCGGTAGGGCACAGACGTTGCCTGCTGACCCAGTATCGCCTCAGGCGAGCGGATGCCGCCAACGAAGCCCGGGAAAGCGGGCATAGTCGCGATCGGTGGTGACCCACTCAACGCCGTGCTCGATGGCCAGCGCTGCGTGGTAGGCATCGGCAACGAGATTCCCTCGGGCATCTGCCCACCGCGGTGCATCCTCCCAATGCGCGTACACGACCACGTTCACGTCGAGCAGGATCATCGGTCTTCCATGACATCCAGCAGACTGGCGGAGTCATCCAGGTCGACCCCGGGCTGAAGCCCCCGGCCACAAGATGTTGGTAGCCGCGTGGGCTCGGACGATGCGATCGCTGCGTCTGCCAGCAGCGTTCGCTGCAACGCCTCTTCAACCAGGGCGCTGAGTGTGCAGGACCGCTCGAGCGCCGCTTTGCGAGCCCGCTTGAGCAGGTCTTCCGAGATCGTCACTGTGGTTCGCATACATCACAATGTAGGGCAAGTGGATCATGATGCACAAAGGGCAGCATCCCATCTCACCGGCCGGTAGAGACACGACTCCGCCTAAACTGCGGAAGGGCCCGTCACACTCAGAAGCCTTCCACAGCCTCCTCCCGACTCTCCCGCAAAACCACCTATGACGACCTTCATCCACACCGCCGACTGGCAGCTCGGCAAGCCGTTCTCGCGTGTTGACGATCCCGACGGGCAGGCCCTGCTGCGGCAGGAGCGGCTCAGCGCCATCGACCGCATCGGCGAGGTCGCCCGCGAGCGGCAAGCGAGTTTTATTGTGGTGGCGGGCGACGTCTTCGACAGCCACTTGCCTCCGCCGCGTTTGATTTCCACAGCCCTCGAGCGGATCGGCCAGCTGCCGGTTTCCGTCTACATCATTCCCGGCAACCACGACTACGGTGGGCCGGGCAGTCTCTGGCTCTCAGACCACATGCAGCGGGAGCAGCAGGCCCTCGCTCCCAACCTCACCGTGCTGCTGCACGCCGAGCCCTTGGAACGGGACGACGCGATCTTGCTGCCCTGCCCGCTGCAGCATAAGAAGGCGGCCACTGACCCAACCGCCTGGCTCCGAGAACTCGACATTGCCGCGTTCGACGACCGGCCCCGGATCGTGCTGGCCCATGGCAGTACGGTCAACTTCCAGGCGGAAGGCGACAGCGAAGACGAGCCCGGCCAGGCCAACTTTATCAACCTCGAACGGCTCACCCCCCTTCTCCCTGAGATCGACTACATCGCCCTCGGCGACTGGCACGGCTTCGTGCAGGCCGGCGAGAAAGCCTGGTATGCCGGATCGCATGAGACCGATCGTTTTCCCAAAACCGATCAGCGGCCGGGCCATGTCGCCCTGGTGGACGTGCGCCGCGGCGGATCTCCCCAGGTCGAGGCCGTGCCCATAGGAACCGTCAGGTGGATCGAGCACTCTGAAACCTTCGTCGCCTCTGCAGGCCCAGGCCAACTCAACACATCGCTTGAGCGGTTGCGAGGCGATGCTGGCAGCAAACTCATGCTCAAGCTTCACCTCGACGGCTATCTCAGCCTTGATGGACACGACGCCCTGCAGACCATCCTGGCCACCTGGGCCGCCCGCACGATTCACCTCCGAGTCGACAATCAGGTGGCCCTGCAACCCAGTGACGATGAACTCGCCGCCCTGACCACCAGGTCCGATGACCCGCTGATCTCGGGCGTCGCCCAGAGCCTGACCGAAGCACTTGCCGCGGAAGGCGAGGAAGCCGAGCTCGCAGCGATTGCTCTCACGCTGCTGCACCAGCACGTTCGCCAGTTGGAGGCCACCGCATGAAATTCCACTCCGTCAGGCTCCAGAACTACCGCAAGCATGCGGACCTCACCGTCGATCTCGCTGCCGACCGCACGCTGATCACCGGCCCCAACGAGACCGGCAAGAGCACGCTGATCGAAGCGATCCACCGCTGCCTGTTCTACCGGCATCGTTCGAAAGCAGCAGGCTTGCAGGAGCGGATGCAGCCGAAGACGGGCGGTGACCCGACCGTGACACTTGAGTTCTCGCTGGCCGACACCCGCTACACCCTCCACAAGAAGTTCCGAGGGCCAACCGGCTCGCAGGCCGTGCTCAGCAACGACGCCGGTGGACACTGGGAAGGGGACCAGGCCGAGGAACACCTGCAGACGCTGCTCGGCGTGGACGAGGCGAAGGGGCAGCAGGCACAGGCCTTCAACAGCCAGTGGGCCCACCTCTGGGTCTGGCAGGGGTCGGCGCAGGACGAGCCCAGTGGGAAGGCCACCGGCAGCACAGCTCAGCAACTCCGTGAGCAACTCCAGCAGCAGGGAGGCCTCGGCGTGATCGCCTCGCAGCGTGACGAGGCGGTCAAGGCGGCCTTTGTCAGGCAAGCCGATGAGATCTTCAACAAGAAAAGTGGCAAGCCCAAAAAGGGCTCCCGCCTTGCCGAGGCCGAGCAACGAGTGTCTGAGGCCCAAGAGAACGCGACGGCCGCCGAGCAGCAGTGGCTCGCAGGTCAGCAGGCCGCAGACAACCTTGCCGAGGCTGAGCAAACGCTCACCGAACAGACTCGCCGCAAGGAGGAGATGGAAAAAGCGCTCGTGCCGCTCCGCCAGCGGCAAGCGGAGGCGAACGAACTCAAGGCCGCGCTGGATCAGCAGCAGCAAGCCGCCGAGCAGGCCGCTGCACGTTTGCAGACAGTCATCAGCAACGACGCTGCCATCACACAGATCGCCCAGCAGGCCGCTGAAGTCGCAGCCCGCATCGCGCCGGCCGAACAAAGCCTGGCCGACCTGGAGAGGCACCACCGCGTCCGCACGCAGGATGCCACGGACGCTGCGAAAGCCCTGCACGCAGCCCGACAACGTCTGACCGCGGTCCAACAACGGCGGGATCTCCTCACCGCGCAGCGGTCCATGCTGCACGCCGCCAGCGACGCCGGCAAACTCGGCAACCTGCTTGAGCGGCTTGCGGCTGCCGACGAAACCATCAACACGCTGACCAGGCAACTCGACGCGATCCCAGCCATCGACCAGTCAGCCATCGACGACCTCGCCGAGCTTGAGAAGAACCTGGAGCGGGCCGAACTCGCGGTGCAGATGGTGGCAACGCGGATCGATATCAGCGAAGCGGCTAGCGAGATCTGCATTGCGGAACGACCGTTTACGGCTGGCGAAGCGAGCATCATCACCGAGCCCACGGAGATCACCTTCGCTGGCGGCACCCGCTTGCTGATCACCCCTGGCGGCGGGACCTCTCTGGCCGACGCGAGGCAGGCGGCCGCTGAGGCCAAGCAGAAACTGCAGGCCCACCTCACCGAGTTGGGTGTGATCGATCGCCAGGCCGCGATTCAGCGGCTCGCTGCCCGCGAGCAGCTCTCACGGCAGATCGCCCAACACCGCCAGGAGATGGCAACGCTCTTGGACGGTGAGTCTCAAACGGCTGCTCGAGACCGCGAGCAGGCCAGCCGCCAGAAACTCGCCGCGGCGGAGCAGCGTGTCGCGGCGCTCCTCGAGCGAGCCGAGAGCGATCAACCAGAGCCTGCACTGCCGGCGGACCTTGCAAAGGTCAACGACGCCATGGAGCCGGTCGATGCTGAGTACGACAACCTGCAGCAGTCCGTGAACGACCTGAGCAAACGCCACGAGAACGCCGTGCGAAGTCAGGAAATCTCGGCGGACGCTGTGCAGGAGACCGAGGAGAAAATCTCCACCGACCGCGAGAACCTCAACAAACTTCAGATCAAACAGCAGACGCTTGAGCAGGAGTATGGTGATCCTGAGACCCGAGCGGCATGCCCTGTCGTCTGCGACGCAGGCCCACAAGGCCGCGGTTCTCGCGCTCGAAGCCTCCCAGCAGAAACTCGACGATCTCGACCAGCCCACCATCGATGCCGACATCGAACGCTACGAGCGAGCGATCAGCAATGCGGATGAGAAACTCAAGGCCGCCGATTACGCCAGAACAGTCGCGTCCACATCGTTGCAGCACCTCGGTGGCCAGGACCTTCACGAGCAATGGGCGGCCGCCACCGCAGCACTTGAGGCGGCCAACCGCGAGCACACCGCCGCCGCCACCCGCGCCAAGGCGATCGCGCTGGTGCGGGATCGCTTTGGGCAACTCAGCGGCGAGCGGGCGGACCAGATCGCAGCACCACTGCGGCTGAAGACCGAAGAGTACCTCGCCACGATGTTCGGACCGGGCACGAGGGTGTCGCTTGCTCTCGCCGACGACCAGAGCGGCTTTTCCGATCTCCGCGTTGTCCGACCGAGCGCAGACGCCAGCAGCTTTGCCTTCGAAGAACTCAGCGGCGGCGCACGGGAACAGGTGGCCGCAGGGCTGCGACTGGCCATGGCCGAGATTCTCGCGGATCGCTACGGCGGCAGCCTGCCGATCGTCTTCGACGACGCCTTCACCAACAGCGATCCCAACACGCATCCAACTCCTGCAGCGGATGCTCGACCTCGCCGCCCGCCGGGGCCTGCAGGTGATCGTGCTCTCCTGCAACCCAGCCGACTACCACACCTTCGGTGCCACGGAAATCGACCTGGCAGCCCTCATTCCCAAATCGATGTGATCACGGAGCCTCTCGGAGAGGCGCGGGCTGACCGACCCTTCCGTCGGCACAGCAGTCCCCTCTGGTGCGGTACACTCCAACACCCATGCCGCTCTCCATCCGCTACGTCTGCAGCCTGGAAGAAGTCATTGCCCCGGCCGAGGTGTTTCTTCGCCGCCAGGGGAGGAACCTCTTTGCGCGGCCGCAGATCGTGGTGCCGACGGCCGGGGTGAGAGCATGGCTGGAGGGAGCGCTCGCGCGGCGATTGGGGGCGAGGGATGCGGGATGCGGCGACGGCGTCGTGGCCAACGTCGGCTTTGTCACTCCGGCTGCGCTCTCCTCGCTGCTGGAGCCGGGCGATCCCCGCCTCCGCGACGACGACCCCTGGAGCGTGGAGCGGCTGATGTTCACGATCCTCGCGGTGATCGCGGGCGAGAAACGCTTTGCATCGCAGATCACCCGAGCCGGCGGCCCGCTGCTGGCCGCCCGCGGCATCGCCGACCGCTTCGACCACTATCACTTCCGCAGGCCCGGCATGATTCTCGCCTGGGAGGAGGGCCGAGCCGAGCTGAGCCCGGCTGCCAGCGACGAGGGCAGCGTGGCGACCCCGCTGCTCGCCAGCCGCGACCGCTGGCAGTTTGATCTCTGGCGGGCCGTTCGTGAGCGGATCGGCGCGGCGAGCCCGCCAGCGCGTGACCGCCTGGCGACGACCGCGGGCAGCGGTGCTGTCTTTGTGGCTGGGTTGCAGTCGCTCTCGCTGCACCAGATCGAGCTGCTCAAGCAGCTCAGCATGCTGCCATCCGCAGCCGGCAGCCCGTGCGAGGTCGAGGTGCTGCTCGCCCATCCCTCGCCCGCCTTGCAGAAAGCCTGGGCCGAGGAGCCGCCGCCCGTGTCGCTGGGTGTCGCACCCAGCCGCAGCGAAGAGGCCGCGGCCAGCACGCGCACCCGCCGCACCGATCCCTTCGTTGGCTCCTGGCTCCGCGGCACCCGCGAGGCCCAGTGGCTGCTCGCCTCGCAGGGCATCGCGGCCACGCATGCAGCCACAGAGGCTGAGCCAAGCAGTGCGACGGCCGTCACTCCCGCGGCCAACGCCTCGCTCCTCGCCCGACTGCAGCACTCGATCACAACGGGGGCGAGCGACCTGAACGCCACACCCCACGAAGGCCCGTCGCCGCTTGACGGCGGCGACCATTCGCTGCTGGTCCATCGCTGCCACGATCTCAGCCGTCAGGCCGAGGTACTCTACGACGCGATCGTGCATGCCTTCGGCGAACTCGACGACCTCGCGCCTCATGAGGTGGTGATCGTCAGCCCGCAGATCGCAGCGCTCGCCCCACATCTCGAGGCGGAGTTTAGCCGCATGGTAAAAGGCGAGCGGAATCTCCTCGGCAGCAGTGACGGCAGCATCAGCCTGGATCTCATCGTCGCCGACCGCGGCATCCACGAGATTCACCCTGCGGCAGAGCTGCTGGCTTCCCTGCTCGCCCTCGCCGGCTCACGCTGCTCCGTCGACGCCATGCTGGCGGTGGCCGCCCATCCCCTCGTGCAGGCCCACTTCCACCTCGACGAGGGCGACATCGCCACCTGGCGGCGGTGCATCGACCACACCAACATTCGCTGGGGGCTCGATGCCGATCGCCGCGAGCGGGCTGGCCTGGCCGTCCCCGAAATCTCCGCTCACTCGTGGCGGCTGGGGCTTGAGCGGATGCTCCTCGGGGCCGTCGTCTCCGAAGGAGCCCCAGAGCCGGTCCTGGGCGATGTCGTGCCGCTGGCCCATGTCGAGGCGGCTGAGGTGACGAGCGTCGCTCCCCTGGTGTCGATCTTTCGCACCATCGACACGCTCGACCTTGCCACCGCGGAGCCCAAGCCGGTGGCCGCCTGGTGCGAGCTGCTGGAAGAATCGCTCGCTGCCCTCGCTGGCGACGACACCGACGAACTGGAGATGCCGCTTCAGCAGATCGACGCCCTCCGCAAGGCAGCGACCTGTCATGATTCCGCGACAGCAGTCGCCGTGCCATTTCACGATGTGAAGACGCTGCTCACCGGCCGGCTGACCGCCGCGGTTGGCCGCCAGCCGCTGCTCACCGGAGCGATCACAGCCACCTCCATGATTCCCCTGCGGGGCGTGCCGTTTCGGGTGGTCTGTGTGGCCGGCTTTGATGAGGCTGCCCTCAGCGGCGGCGAGAGCGACAGCGATGACCTCTGCACGCGGCAAGAACTGCTCGGCGACGCTGATCCCCGCCTTGAGCTGCGTCGCAGCCTGCTCGACAGCCTGCTCGCCGCCCGCGACCGTCTGGTGATCACCTGCACGGGCATGGACGTGAAAAACAACACCACGCTGCCGCTGGTGACACCGCTTGCCGAGCTCGTCGACTTTGTTGGCCGTCATGGCGTGCCGCCGGCCTGGCGGCAGGGCGAGCCGCACACCGCGGTTGAGATCTTCCACCCACGGCATGCCTGCAGCCGGCCCAACTTCGTGTCCGGCGGTCTGCTGCCCGGCACCGTCTGGAGCCACGACACCGCTGCCCGGGACGCCGCCACGGCCCTTGGTCAGGAGCAGACCACGCCACCCTCCGCGGCCGCACCGATCGAGCCTCCGGCGATCATCGAGCTCGACTGGCTGGCCTCGTTTCTCCACGATCCGCTCTGGCCCTATGTCACCAAGACTCTTGGCATCCACCTCTGGCGAGATGATGACCTGGAGATTCCAGCCACCCTGCCGCTCGAGCTTGCGCACCGCCAGCAGCGGGATCTCCGCGAAGGCTACCTAGAGAGCCTGCTGGCCACCGACAACCGCCGCGGCCTCGCCGACGCCTGGGCGACTGCCGTGCGGGCCAACGGCGATGTGCCGGTGCTCGGCTACGGCGGCGACGTGATCGAGCACATCCAGCAGTTCTCGCACGCCCTGCTCGATGCCGCGGCCTTGCTCAACACGCCGCTCGACGAGCGCTCCTCAGAAACCATTCATCTCGACCTCGAAGGCATCACCCTCGCGGGCACGCTCGAAGGCTGGTTTCCCGCGGCGCACTCGCTTGTGTTTGTACGGCCAGACGCCCAGTCAACCAGTGGGGCGGCGTTTCTCAAAACCAAGTGCCGCGGCCTCGTCCAGCTCCTCGCCGCCCGGGCCGCTGGCCATGCGGTTGAGCAGGCGATCATCTTCAGCGAACGGGAGAACTGGTCGCCGGGTGAAACCGACAAGAAGGGAAAGCCGCTGGAGCCGGTCATGCGGCGGCAGGTGATCCTCGACGAGGCCATCGACACCGGTCGCGCACGCAGTCTGCTGACAACGCTCGTACGGCTCTACCAACAGGCCGCCCTCCGCCCCCACGGCCTGTTTGGCAAGACCACCGCCAGCCTGACGGAGAGCCGTGAGGCCGCAGCCGATGCCTTCGCGGCGCACGTGGACGGCCACGGCTACGCCCAAAGCAGCGAGGCGGTCGTGCATGGGCTCACGCCAGCCTTCGACGCCGTGTTTCCACCCGACGATCCGCGACTGCCATTCTTCGAACAGTTCTCCCAGCTCGCGCAGATCGAATACAACCGCAGCCGCACCGCCTATGTCTACGCCCCCCCAGCACACACCGCTTGATCTTGCCCGCGACGCGGTCTGCCACGGTCTCGTCGTGGAGGCGAGCGCGGGCACCGGCAAGACCTACTCGGTCGCGGCCCTCGTCACTCGCGAGCTCGCCCTGCGAGACGATCTCCGTATCGGCGAGGTGCTGATCACAACCTTCACCCGCAACGCCGCCGCCGAGCTTCGCGACCGGGTGCGGCGACGGCTCGTCGACACGATTGCGCTGCTGGCCAGTGGAGCGGATGCCGCTGGCGATGTGATCATCGAACGGCTCCGCGAGGGCACCACCGACGAAGTCGCCCAGCGGATTGCCCGACTTGAGCGGGCCGTGGCTGAGTTTGACACCGCCACGATCTCCACGATCCACGGCGTCTGCAGCCGAGTGCTGCGGGCGGCGGGCCTCGAGGCCACAACCGTGGTCGATGCCTCGGTGACCGACAGGCTGCTGGCAGAGGTGGTCAACGATGTGGTTGTCAGCCACGCCCGCACCACTTCGCGGTGGGATGAGCGCCGCATCGGTCCGCTCGTTGCGAAGCTCCTGGAAGACCCCTTCCTGGAGCCGTGGATCGACCGCGACACGAGCTCACTCGATGACGCAGCGCGGTCCCGGCTCGACGAGCTGCCTCCTCTGCTGCGGGAATGCGTGCGGCGAGTGCAGGCGGCCACGGCCACGCAGCCGGGCTACACCGACCTCTTGCGGATCGCCTACGAGCTCGTCTCTGATGAAAAGCGGGGCGACCTGCTGCTGGCCCTGATGCAGCGGTTTCAGCTGGCGATCGTCGACGAGGCCCAAGACACCGACCGCTTGCAGTGGGCCTTCTTTAAGAAGCTCTTTCCCGGTGGTGATGGCCGAGCGCTTGTCAGCGTTGGTGACCCCAAGCAGTCGATCTACGCCTTCCGTGGCGCCGACGTGCGGGCCTATGTCACCTACGCCGAAGGGGCCAAGGCGCACCGCACGCTCTCCACCAACCGCCGCTCCGATCAGCCGCTGCTCGATGGGCTCAATGCCGGCTTTGCCGGGCAGACGTTTGGTGAGGGCATCCGCTACATCGATGTCAACGCTCCGCAGAGTCGCCAGGCATCGCAGATCACTGGCTCGGCGAGCATCGCCTTTGTCGATCTTGGCGAGGCCACCAATCAAAAGGCTCTGACGAAGCCGGTGCTCGGGCAGGTGATCGCACTCCTCGACGACGCCAGGCTCGACGATGCCGACGGCCCCCTCAAGGGCCCCGCGGGCACGAAGCAACGACGGGTTGAGCCCAGAGACATCGCTGTGCTCGTCCGTTCCGGCAACGTTGGCCAGCTGATCCAGCGGGAACTTTCCGAGGCCGGCATTCCGGCCGTGACGGGTGGCACCTCGAGCGTGATGAGCAGCAGCATGGCCGAGCAGATTCGCTCGCTGCTCGACGCGATCGAGCAGCCTTCCAACACCGGTCGGGTGCGTCGTGCTGCAGCCACCGTCTTCTTCGGCCACTCGCTTGCAGACGTCGGCTCACTGACCGACGAGGTGCTTGGCGGGGTGCAGGACGTGCTCTATCGCCGGGCTTCTCTGATGACGGCCAAGGGGCTTGCCGCCCTGGCTGCTGTGATCGAGGCCGACAGCGAGATCGTGCAGCGGATCGCCGCGGGCCGTCAGGGTGAGCGGAACATCACCGACTTTCTGCACATTTTTGAGGTGATGGATGCCGCCGGACCGCGTCGCGGCTGCTCGCCAGAGGAGGCTCTCACGATCTTCGCCCGCCTCGCGGCGATGGACGACAACCACGAGCTGGTCAGTCGTCGCGTGGAAAGCGATGCCGACGCCGTCAAGATCCTCACGGTCCATGGCTCCAAGGGCCTGCAGTTCCCCTGCGTGATCGTCGCCGATCTCTGGCAGCTCAAGGGCCGAGGAGGCGGGGGCAAGCCGGTCGTGTTCTACGACGAAAACGGCACCCGCAAGCTCGATCTCTGCTTTGCCTTGGGGCAGGCCTCGGCTCACGCAAAGTCCCGCCAGCAGGCGGCCGACGCGGACGAGGTGAAGCGGCTGCTCTACGTGGCCGCGACCCGCGCTGAGCATGCCCTCACCCTGCTCGTGGCTCGCGACACCCCGAAGACGAAAGCTCCCCCAACGCCCAGCGTGCTTGAGACCACCCTTCCTGTGCCAGCGGGCATGTCGCTGGTCGCCCCCGGGAGCCGCCGCCAACGAAAGAAGACGCGAGCAAACGCACAGGCCACGCTGCCAGCCCTTGAGGTCGCCCCAGCGCCTGCAGTCCGCAGCAGCTTTCGCCGGGTGTCGTTCTCGAGCCTCGTCGCCCTGCGAGGCCGCAGCAGTCAGCCGTTCGACGCCGCAGACACGCCGGGCCACGATGAGCCCGCAGCGGCGAGCACCGCCCCAGACATCGAGCTTCCGGTGCCAGCCGCGGCTGCCCGAGATGTGATCGACTTTCCCGCCGGCAAGGCGATGGGAAGCCTGATCCACACGATCTTCGAACGCATCGACGCGAGCCACCGGCCGCTCCGCGAGGAGGTGCAAAGGGTCGTCAACGAGCAGGTCACCAGCCGAGGGCAGCGGTCTTGGAAAGAGCCGCTGGTCGAGGTGCTCTGCCGAAGCCTGGAGACACCGCTGGGGAAGCCGCTTGGCGACATCAGCCTGGCCGACATCTCCGCGGCCGACCGCCTGTTGGAACTCGACTTTTCCTGCGGGCTAGCCTCGCTCGCGGAGGGCCTGCGGGCCCGCCAGCTGGGCGAACTGCTGCAGGCCACGCTGGCCACCGAAGATCCGCTGCGGCCCTACGCCGACACGCTCGCAAGCCCGGCCTTCGACATGCCCATTGGCGGCCTGCTGACCGGCTCCATCGACGCGGTCCTCCGCCTCCCGGGCAGCCCGCCAGCCGCCCCGAAGCTGCTCGTCTGCGACTACAAGAGCAACAAGCTCCACCGCAGCGGCATGGCCGATCCGCTCGCCGCCTATGCGGCCGCGGTGCTCCCAGCCGCGATGGCCGAGCATCACTACCCGCTGCAGGCCCTGCTCTATGGCACGGCGCTGTTTCGGCTGCTCCGCTGGCGATTGCCAGAGGCAGATCCCGATGACTGTGTCGCTGGCGTGCTCTACGCCTTCATCCGCGGCATGCAGGGCCGCGACACGCCAGCCGACGAGGCAGGCCGTCGCAGCGGCGTCTTCTTCTGGCAAGCCCCCCGCGGCCTGTGGCAGCAGCTCAGCGACCTGCTTGCAGGAGCGTCTCTGCAAGGAGCCGGCCGATGAGCACGCCCACCTTCACAATCCACGCTCATGATCTCGATCCCTACCGCAGCAGCGGCGTGATCAGCTCTGACGACATCGCGGCAGTCATGCTGCTTGTCGACATGGCCCGTCGCGACGCCGCCACCGAGCCTGAGCTCTTGGCCCTGCTCGGCATGTGCTTGGCGATGCGGACGGTCCGCGATGGGCACACCTGCGTCGACTTTCGCCGCATTCGCGAGTGGGCAGCCGGTCTCGATGTTCGTGGGGCAGAGCAGGCTTCCTGGCCAGCCACGATCACACCATGGACCACGGCACTCGCGGCCGCCGATCGGCTCGTCGGCCCGCCCGGCAGCCGCCGGCCGTTCATCCTCGATGGAGCCCGGCTCTACCTCGGCCGTTCGTATGACGAGGAGGCCGAAATCGCACGCATCGTCCGCGAGCGGGCAGTGGGAAAGCGGCTGCAGATCCTGCTGGGCGGCCCGGGCACCGGCAAGACCACGAAGGTGGCCCGCGACCTCGTGGAGCACTTCTCGGCACTGCCAGCCGATGCCCCTCGTCCACGGCTGGCCCTGGCCGCTCCCACCGGCAAGGCCGCCGCCCGCATGAGCGAGGTGCTGCGGAAGCGCTGCCAGGATGCAGGCGCCTCCGCTGATGTGCTTGCAGCGGTGACTGCCGAGCCAGCCCGCACCGTCCACAAGCTGCTCGGCTACAACCCGTCCCGCCGCCACCGCTACCACTACCACGCCGGCAATCCTCTGCCCTACGACCTGGTGATTGTCGACGAGGCCTCGATGCTCTCCAGCGCCCTGATGCACCGACTGCTCTCCGCCGTGCATCCCCAGGCCCAGGTGCGGCTCGTGGGCGACCCCGATCAGCTGGCGAGCGTGGATGCGGGCACGGTGCTTGGCGACCTGGCGGTGTGTGGCGGCGATGCCCATCGCGGCTCGCCACTGCACGCGGCAATCGAAACCCTGACGACGATTCATCGCGCGGAGTCGCCAGAGATCATCGAGCTCGCCGCAGCGATTCGCGACGGCGATCCCAAGCAGGCCTTCGATGTGCTGGCGGGGGGCTCAGGCTCGGTGAGCTGGGTCGATCCTGTCCACCGCTCCCAGCTCGACGCCCTGGTTGCTGAGGTGGTCGGCCATGCGGAGAGCCTGCGGAAGGCCGCCCATCGCGGCGAAGCTGCCGAGGTGCTCACCACGAAGAGCCAGCTGCAGGTCCTCTGCGGCCATCGCGAGGGTGCGATGGGGGTGGCGGGCTGGAACAGCCGCGTCGAGCGGCAACTCTTGCTCCCCCCAGGCGAGCCTTGGTATGTCGGCCGTCCGCTGATGATCACCCGCAACAGCCGAGCCCTCGGCCTTGCCAATGGCGACGTGGGCGTGGTCGTGCCAGAGGGCAAGCGGATGGATGCCCTCTTCGGGCTCCCGGACGACTTTCAGCGGGTGCCGGTCACCCGCCTTGAGCATGTCGCCACGGTCCACGCCCTGACGATCCACAAGAGCCAGGGCTCCGAATACGACCATGCCGTGATCGTGCTGCCTGAGCAGCCCAGCCGGATCGTGACCCGCGAGCTGCTCTACACGGGCGTCACCCGCGCCCGGAACGAAGGTCACCATCGTCGGCCCCCGCGAGGTGATCGAGGCCGCGATCAACGACGCCGATCCGCCGCGCGACAGGCCTCGCCGAGAGGCTCACCTGACAGCCAAACCGGCTGCACCAGCGACCTCACGGGCGGCAGCCCTGCACGCGGCCGTCTTCCAGCCGAAAGAAATGCTCGCCCACCGCCGTGGCCTCGTCGCTGGAGTGGGTCACATGCAGCGTCGTCACCCGCTCCTCGCGATGAACATGCCGCAGCAACTCAAGCAGCTGCAGCCGGCGGTCTTCATCGAGCGCGGAGAGCGGCTCATCCAGCAGCAGCAGCTGTGGATGAAAGGCAATCGCCCGACCGATCGCCACCCGCCGCGCCTCGCCACCGCTGAGGTGCTTGGGAGTCCGCGACAGCAGCGGGGTGATTCCCAGCGCCGCGGCCACCTCCTCGACGCGGCGGCTGATCTCCCGCCGCGACACTCGCCGCAGCTCAAGCCCAAACGCCAGGTGCTCGCGGACGCTGAGCAGAGGAAACAGGCCAGCGTCTTGCGGCACATAGCCGATCCCGCGGCTGCCAACACTCCAGCGGGTGACATCGACGCCATCGAGCAGCACGCTCCCGCCGGTCACGACGCGAAGCCCGCAGATCGCCTCCAGCAGGGTCGTCTTCCCGCTGCCCGTGCTGCCCATCAAGACACCGTAGCCGCCAGCGGGCAGCCTCAGCTCAAGATTCTCAAGCGCAAAGCCCCCGCTGCAAACGCTCAGGCGGCGGAGCTCGATCATCCGGCCACCCTCCCGCCCGCCAGCCGCACGATCCCCAGCACAATCACCGCCGCGGCCACCATCACCAGCGAGACCGCCACCGCCGCCTCCAGCCGGCCGACGCTCAGCTCGAGAAACACGGTGGTCGAGAGCACCTCCGTCTTCATCCGCGTGGCTCCCGCGAACACGAGGATCGGCCCAAACTCACCGAGCGATCGGGCCCAGGCGATGCTGAAGGCCGCCACCATGCCTCGCCAGGCCTGCGGAAAGGCCACCTTCCAGAAGGCCTGGCTGCGACGGCAGCCGAGCGTCATCGCGATCGCCTCCGGCCGCGGATCGATGCGGGCAAAGGTCAGCCGCATCGAATGAATCGCAAAGGCCGCCGCCACCACAAACTGGGCCAGCACCACTGCCACCGGGGCGTAGGTCACCTGCAGGCCGAGGCTCCGCTGCGCCAGTGCCTCAAGCGTCGTGCCCGCAATCGGCAGATGAAACAGGATCAGGAGGCTCAAGCCCAGCACCAGCGGCGGCAGCACGACGGGAATATCGAGCACCGCGTCGATGATGCTTCGCCCGCGGAAGGCAAACCGCTCGAGCAGATACGCCAGCGGCACCGCCACCCACAGCGAGGCGAGCGCAGCCAACGTGCAGCTCACCAGCGTCATCCGCACCGCAAAGAGGATCTCGGGCTTGGTCAGGGCTGCCGCCAACTCTTCTACGGACGTGGAAGCGACATCTGCCGCGAGCAGGGCCACGAGCAGCAGCACATAGCCACCACCGATCACGCCGCTCGCCAGAAAAAAAGGCCAGTCAGAACCGGTGCGAAAGGGCCGCCGCACACCGTCTTGCGACTCCGCCTGCGGCCCTGCTGATTCACGGAACATAGGGTGTAAATCCATATTCTGCGTATCGGCGGAGCCCGCGAGTCAGCGCTCGCGAGATAGCGAGCAAAACGCATCGCCTCGCGCGGCTGCCTCGCCCCCGCTACCACTGCAACGCCCACCTGCGACCGCAGACCGCGAAGTTCCATGAGCTCCACACCTTCCAGCTGTGGATACTCATGCAGCACCACGTCGTAGACAATGCCGGCATCGACGGCGCCAAGTTGCACGGCACTAGCAACTTCCGTCACCGTGGTGGGAAACACCTTGGCGACCGCCTCAAGCCGCTCCCAGTCGCCGCTGGCCTCGAGCGTCGTTTTGGTGATCATGCCGATCGCTGCAGCATCTGGATTGGCCACTGCCACACGCACCCGCTCCATGAGCAGATCGTCAAACGTCACAAGGCCCAGCGGATTGCCGCGAGGCACGGCCAGCACGGCTCGCATTTCGGCCAGCGGAAAGGTGGCATCGATCAGCCCCTGTTCGCTCGCCATGTCGAGATAGGAGTCGTCTGCAGGCAGAAAAAGATCGGCAGCCCCAGTGATCGAAAGCGACGCCAGCAGTGCCTGCGACGGCCCATACTGCACGACCACATCACGGCCGGTTTCGCTGCGATAGTCGGCCAGGATCGACTCCATCACCCCGCGATTGCTCGCCGCACACATAAGCACAACCGGCGGCGACGACCCTCCCCAACCGTTGCTCCACTGCGGACCGCCCGGCATCAGCACCAGCAGCCCCAGGCCCGCTAGCATCGTCAGCGACACCGCCACACTCACGACCGCCACCATCTGCCCAGCTCTTTGATGACCGGGTTGTCGGTCGCTGGTACCTGTCATCATTCGCTCACGAAAGCCCGCGCTCGCTCCAGCTCATCTCCCAGCATTTTCATTCAGAATACCCAAGCGGGTCCACGAGGTGGCGATCGCGGTGCGGCCAGGCTGATGAGGCCGACTTCCGCGAGGCGGCAGGGTTGTAGCAGCCCGCCAATTGTTTGACCCACGGCGGTTAGGGTGGCACGCTCATAGTATTCTCCGGTCGCGGTCGGCTCTTCCAGCGGCTCTCGATCTGAGGCCCCTGGAAACACTTGCCATGCTCCGCTTCTGGCCGTCAGCGCGTCGATACGTCCGTTCATCGGCATCACCTGCTGCCCCTCGCGGCGGACGACAGCCGCTCCGCCAGTCGGCTCGCCCTGCCTGCGAACGGCTTGAGCCGCGGATGCTCCTGGCCACCTACACCGTCACCAATCTTTTCGATGCTGGCGCCGGCTCGCTGCGGACTGCGATCGACGAGGCCAACGCTGCCCCCGGTGCCGATGCCATCGCCTTTGATGTGGTAGGCACAATCCAGCTCGCCTCGCCGCTGCCGGAGATCACCGACACCCTCGCGATCGATGGCAGCACGGCTCCGGGCTTCACTTCCTTGCCGCTGGTCACGATCGACTTCAACGCCTCATCGGGCCTGGTGTTTGCCGCCGGCAGCGATGGCTCCTCGCTGACCTCGGTCTCGCTCGGCGGCGCCGGCAGCGGAGGCGTGACGCTCTTCAGCAGCACCAACACGCTTGAGGGCAATGCGATCGGCGTCGCAGCCGACGGGCTCTCAGCCACGCCCAACGCAGCCGCGGGCGTGATCATCGCCGCAGGATCCTCCGGCAACCGAATCGGCACGAGCACCGCCGGCAACCTGATCGGCGGCAACGCCACACAGGGCATCCTCGTCTACGGCGACGACAACACGATCGCCTCCAACCTGATCGGCCTCGGCGTCGATGGCACCACCGCGATCCCCAACGGCAGCGACGGCATCCGGTTGGTGCCCGGATCGAGCGGCAACCTGATCGGCAACGACGATCCCGTCTCCTCGATCGACGCCTTCGGCACGAGCAGCATCGCCCTGCCGGTGCAGACCTGGACAGGCATCCGCGGGCTCGACAGCGGCGACTTCCTGATCACTGGCACCAGCAACGCCGGCGGCGTCGAGAGCGGCCTGCTCTACGTGGGGCCGCTTGAGGGCTCGGCCACAGGCGAGACCTACGCCGTCAACTTCCCTGGTGGCGTTGGCACCGCCACGAGCGTGTATGGCCCCGACGACCTCGGCAACGGCGAGGTGCTGCTCGTGGGCACCTATCTCCTCGCCGGCGACACCATCCGCTACGGCTTCTCCTTCCAGGGCAACCTGGCCACCATGGCCGCCGACCTGGCCAACCCCGACAACTACACGACGATCTGGAACGGCTCCCCGATCAACGTCCTGCACAGCACCATGGGCGGTCTGGCCGTGGGCAACTACGTGACTTCCGACGACCCCACGGAAGCCGGCCGGGCCTTCCTCTACGACTTCGCCAGCGAGGCGTTCACCGAACTGGTCTTCCCCGGCAGCGTGTCAAACACGGCCTATGGCATCTGGGACAATGGCGACGACAGCTACACCATCTGCGGCGGCTTCTCGCAGTCGCCAGTCAATAATCTTGCTGACGGACTGCAGCCAATCGGCATGGCCTCGCTGGTCGACTACAACCGGCTGACGGGCTCCTTCTCCAACTGGCGTGGCTTCTCCTACGCAGGCTCGGCCAATCCTCGGACCCACTTCCAGGGCATTAGCAGCGTGGAAAAGGGTGTGTACACGCTCGCCGGCACCGGCGTCACTGCTGGTGATGCCCTGACCAGCGGGCTGGTGAGCGTCGCCCGCAACACCGACGGCTCCTTCGGCGACATGACCTGGGTCGCGATTGAGCCGGGCCCAGACGTGACCGGTAGCGGAAGCCCAGCCACCGCCAGCTCAGTCTACGGAAACGCCGTCGTTGGAGTGATCATCGGCGCCGCGGGCGTCACGAGCTACCAGGCCCAGGTCAACGTCGGCTTCCAGCTCTCCAACACGATCTCTGGCAACGGCGGCAACGGTATCGCCGCGATCGGCAGCCACAACAACGTGGTCGCCATGAATCAGATCGGCACCGACATCACGGGCAGCGCGGCAATCCCAAACGCAGCCAACGGGATCCTGCTCACCCGCGGCTCCAGCGGCAACCTGCTCGGCGGCGTGGCCACCGGTGGCAATGCTCCCACCGCAGGTGTGTTTGTCCGGCCACCGCAAGGCAACCTGATCTCCGGCAATACGGCCAACGGTGTGGCGATTCAGGGTGCTGCAAGCTCCAACACGCTCGCGGGCAACTTCATCGGCACGACCGCCTCGGGCAACGCAGTCCTCGGCAATGCCCGCGACGGGGTGGCGATCGCCGATGCCAATGGCAACAGCCTCCTGGGCACAACGTTTCAGCAGAGCCCGTTCGTGTTCTACAACGTGCTTTCTGGCAACGGCGGCAACGGGCTGCGAATCACCAATGCCAACACCACCACGGTGCAGGCCAACTTCACCGGCATCGGCGCTAACAACGCAGTCGCCGTTCCCAATGGCCGCAGCGGCATCCTGGCCAACGGCACCTCCGCTGGCATCCAGGCTGGTGGCGTGATTCCGATGGGCAACGTGACCTCGGGCAACAGTGGCCACGGCATCGAAATCGCTGATCAGGTGAGCGGCTTCGTGTCATTTAACAACTTTGCCGGCATGGCAGCCTTCGGTGGAGCGATCCCGAATCAGCTCAATGGGATCCAGATCACCGCCACCGGCGGCGACAACCTGATCCGCACCTGCTTGGTCGCCGGCAACCTCGGCAACGGCATCGTGATCGGCGGCGACGCCAGCGGCGTGATCGTCGAAGACACCGCGGCCGGCACCAACGCCTCGATCAATGTGGCCATTCCCAACCTCGGCAGCGGAATCGTGATCACTGGCACCGCCCATGGCAACGCAATCGGTGGCTTCAATCCGTCGGTCGAAACAAAGGTGCACATGTCGGGCAACGGCCGCTACGGCATCGAGATCCGCGGCTATGCCTACGACAACCACATCTTCAACACGATTGTCGGGGCGGGCTTCCAGGCCACCGAGCTGCTTCCCAACGGACTCGGCGGCATCTTCATCGGCCAGGGCACCTCGGGCACCGTCATCGGAGGCTCCGAGCCGCTGATGGCCAACCGCGTGCTTTTCAACAACGGCCCAGGCATCACCCTCGGCAAGGCCACCGCCACGGTCGTGGTCGGCAACGAGATCCGGGAAAACACCGGCGATGGCCTCTGGATGAACGCGGGCCGCGACAATGTGGTCGGCATTCCGGGCACTGGCAACCGCATCACCTCCAACGGCAGCAACGGCATCCGCGTGGCGGGGGATACGCAGGGCAGCGCGATCGTGGCGAACCAGATCACCGCCTCCGGCGGCAGCGGCCTGCAGCTGACCGCCGCCCAAAATCTCGCCGTCGGCGAGACGCCGCTCGACGAACTCTTTGCCCGGCTGGGCGTCTTCTGGGATGGCACCTCCCGCACCACCGCCAACACGATCCTCACGAGCCTCGCCTACGGCCTGCTGGCCAGCGGCGACTGCACCGGCACAAGTGTGATCCGCAACACAATCCTGGAAAACGCTCCCGGCAACGTCGACCTCACCGCCGCCACCGGCATCACCTACGTGCCGTAAGCCGCTTCCACGACGCCGCGGCGACAACGGCATGGCATACTGGGGCATCCTCTGGGGGGGCTCCGACGCCATGAATATCACCCGTGCTGTCATCACGGCTGCCGCACGCGACGACCGACACCTGCCGCTGCAGCAGCTGGTTGGCCGAGACCGCCACACAAAAGCGGCTCTCGCGATCATTGTGGAAGAGGCGGTGGCTGCCGGGGCCCACGAGGTGGCGATCGTGGTACGGCCGGGGGATGAGGCCGACTTTCGCGAGGCGGCCGGATCGGCGGCCTCCAGGCTTGAGCTGATTCCACAGACGGAGGCCGCAGGCTACGGCAACGCCATCCTGCAGGCTCGGCGGTTTGTCGACGACGAGCCCTTCCTGCACTTCGTGGGCGACCACCTCTACGTCAGCGATGCGGCCGCGACCGACGAGCATGGCGGATCTGCGGCTACGCCCTGCGCCTGCCAGCTGGTGGCGGTGGCCAAGGCGGAAGCGTGCTGCGTGTCGGCCGTGCAGGCCACGCGGGAGCACATGCTGCCCTACTTCGGCGCTGTCGGCGGCCAGCTGGTGCCCGGCCGCCGCGGGCTTTACACGATTGAGAAGGTGCTCGAGAAGCCCACGCCCACGCTCGCTGAGGAGGAGCTGACGGTGCCAGGGCTGCGAGCCAGCCACTATCTCTGCTTCTTCGGCATGCATGTGCTCACGCCCACCGTGTTTGACCTGCTGGAAGGCCTCGGCAGCCAGGGCCAGCGACAGCTCTCGCCAGCCCTGGCCGCCCTGGCGCAGCGGGAACGCTACCTCGCCAGCGAGCTGGCCGGCCGCCGCTACAACCTCGGCCTGACCTACGGCCTGCTCACGGCCCAGCTGGCCCTCGGCCTGGCCGGCCCCGACCGGGCTGAGATTCTCGCCCAGCTTGTCGACCTGCTCGCCAAGCAGCCCGCCGGGGAGTAGCGATGCACGCGGCAACACCGTCTTCAGCCACACCCTCGCAGCTCGTGGCGATCATCACCGCCACCGAGCCAGAGCACCGCAACACCAGCATCGAATCGGTCTGCGACCGGCTCACCGCTGCAGAACTGCTCGCCGAGTGCGAGGCTCTCGAAGCGTTTCGCCACACCAGCACCAACCTCTACGAGCGGGTGCGAAGCCTCTTCTTTCTCTCGGCGATCCACCGCTTCTTTTTGCCGCCCCAGCTCGGCTCGGCAGCCTCGCTGATTCCCCACGCCGGCTACGAGCATCTGCTCGACCGCCGTTTCGCAGAGGCGATCGAGGTCTTTCTCACCGAGCAGCGGAGCCGCGGCCCTTCCGATGCGCTTTGCAGCAGCCTGGCGGCCGCCTACCACGACCTTGCTCTGCAGACGCTTGCCGACCAGGTGCGGCGGAGCGTGCGGTCGCTTGCTGGCAACCGCTGGATGTTTCGCATGGGCCATCCCGCCGACCATCCCCTGCGGATTCGACCCGAGCTGCTCGACCGCGGCAGCGTTGGCAGCGGCAGTGAGCTCTTTCCGGTGCTGCGGGAAACCACCCCGGTGCGGATGGACCTTTCCCATGCCGGCTGGAGCGACATCTTCTTCCTCGGCATGGACTATCCCGAGGCCGCGCGGGTGCTCAACATCTCCGTCGACCTGGCGGTGCATGGCCGCGACGCAGAGCCCAAGCCGCCGGTGGAGGCCTTCCTGCGGGTCATCGATGAGCCGGTCTTGCGGCTGACGAGTGTCGACCTGGCCGCCACGGCCGAGATCCGAGACGTGGCCGAGGTGTTTGACTTTGCCCGCGACTACCTCGGCCTCTTGAAGGCGGCGGTGATTGCCGGCGGCATCGTGCCCTCGGGCCTCGAGGGCTCCGGGGCCAGCATGGCCGCGGTGCTCGAGCGGCTGGTCGGCCCGGGCCTGGGCCTGGAGATTGTCAGCAGCGTCAACAACATTCCCAAGGGCTCACGGCTGGCGGTCTCCACCAACCTGCTGGCCGCCCTGATCGCCGTCTGCATGCGGGCCACCGGGCAGACCGGCTCCCTGACCGGCACCCTTGAGGAACGCGAGCGGCGGCTCGTCGCAGCCCGCGCCATCCTTGGCGAGTGGCTCGGGGGTAGTGGCGGCGGCTGGCAAGATTCCGGGGGCGTCTGGCCCGCGGCCAAGCTGATCCGCGGCGCCCAAGCGGAAGCGGGCGATCCTGAGCATGGCATCAGCCGCGGCCGGCTGCTGCCGACACACGAGCCGGTGCCGCTCGGCGGCAACCTGGAGGCGTCGCTGGTGCTTGTGCATGGGGGCATGGCCCAGAACGTCGGCCCGATTCTCGAGATGGTGACGGAGAAGTATCTGCTGCGCAGTGGCGAGGCCTGGCATGCCCGCGAAGAGGCCGGCCGCATCCTTGATGAGATCATCGCCGCGGTGGAAACAGGCGATGTGCCCCGGATCGCCGCAGCCACCACCCGCAACTTCTTCGGCCCTTTGCAGACGATCATTCCCTGGGCCACCAACCGCTACACCGAGACGGTGATCGAGCAGGTTCGCACGCGGTTTGGGGAGCGGTTTCTCGGCTTCTGGATGCTCGGAGGGATGAGCGGCGGCGGGATGGGCTTCATTGTCACGCCCGACGCCAAGCCGGAGGCTCTCGAGGCCCTCGGCGAGATCATGGGCGAAGCCAAGCGGCAGCTGGAGCATGCCCTGCCCTTCGCCATGGAGCCGGTGGTCTACGACTTCGCGATCAACCAGCACGGAACCCGCTGCGGCCTGCTGCGAGGCGGCGAGGCCCTGATGCCGCCCGGCTACTACGCCCTCACGGTGCCGACCCTGCTCAAGGCCGACCGCCGCGAGCTGCCGCGTTCGCGCCGCAGCGAGCTCGACGCCTTTGCCGCCGCCTGCCGCACGCAGCCGGAGCTTGCCGGCATGGTCGACACCCTCTTCGATCAGCTCTTTCCCCGCGCCGCGTCGGCCGGCCGCGACCGCAGCCTGCGGGAGCTGCTGGCCGACCTCGGCTTCGATGCGGTGCAGCATGAGCAGATCCGCAGCGACCTGGTGCACGGCAGAATCGGCCTCGCACAGAATCGACTCGCACCCTCGACCCGCATTGAGGATGTTCGCGACGACGATGTGACCTGGGTGCGGCCCGGCAGAAGCCGATCAGGAGCCGGCGATCATGCCGCTGCAGGCCGGCGGGCGCTGGCCGCCGGCGAGGTCGCTGTGGTCACCCTGGCCGCCGGCGTGGGCAGCCGCTGGACGCAGGGAGCCGGCGTCGTCAAAGCCCTCAATCCGTTCTGCAAGCTCGGCGGGCAGCACCGCTCCTTTCTCGAGGTGCACCTGGCCAAGTCGCGGCGGGCGGCTCAGGCAGCCGGCACGCCGGTGCCCCACGTGGTCACCACCAGCCACCTGACCCACGCTCAGATCGCTGCCGCCTTCGAGCGTGCTCCGCCCGGCGACCATGTCGAGCTGCATCTCTCACCGGGCCGTGCGATCGGCCTGCGGCTGGTGCCGACGGCCCGCGACCTGCGGTTTGCTTGGGATGAAGTGGCCCACCAGACGCTCGACGAGCAGAAGCAGAAGGTCCGCGATAGCCTGCATGCAGCGCTGCTGGACTGGGCGATTGCTGCCGGCGAGGGCAGCGACTACACCGACAACCTGCCGCAGCAGTGCCTGCATCCGGTGGGCCACTGGTATGAGCTGCCCAACATGCTCCGCAACGGCGTGCTGGCCTCGCTGCTTGCCGCGCGGCCGCAGCTGAAGTGGCTCTTCCTGCACAACATCGACACCGTCGGCGCCGACCTCGATCCCGCACTCCTGGGCGAGCACATCGCCGGCGGCAGCTGCCTCTCCTACGAGGTGATCCCCCGCCGCATTGAAGACCGCGGCGGTGGCCTCGCTCGGGTCAACGGCCGGCCCAGGCTTGTGGAAGGCCTCGCCATGCCGCGGGAAGAAGACGAGTTTGGCCTGCGGTTCTACAACTCACTTTCCACCTGGATCGACATCGATCAGCTGCTGGCCTTCTTCGGCCTCGCTCGCAGCGACCTCAGCGACGAGGCCCGCGTGGCCGCCGCGATTCGCGATGCCGCCACCCGGGTGCCGACGTATGTGACGCTCAAAGACGTCAAGAAGCGGTGGGGCCATGGCCAGGAAGATGTCTTCCCGGTGACGCAGTTTGAGAAGCTCTGGGGCGACATGACGGCCCTCGCCGACGTCTCCAGCCGATTCTTCGTCGTACCCCGCCTTCGCGGCCAGCAGCTCAAAGACGTCGCCCAGCTCGACGGCTGGCTCCGCGACGGCTCCGCCGCCCACGTCGAATCCCTCTGCACCTGGGGCGATCCCTCATAACCAGTCCCGCTTGCCAGCCAACCACCGCGCCGCCCCCCGGCCGCAGACCGACGCGCAGCGTCGGACTCGCTTCACGCCTGCGAAGCCATCCTGGCCTTCGCAGGCTAAGGCGACTCAGTCAGAAAGCCAAGGTTTCTGACCGGCCGCAGGCCGCCGCTCCTGCGGCGGCAGACCGACGCGCAGCGTCGGACAGGCCGTCCTTAAACCCTTAAGCGAGGGGTGAGCCCGGGCCGAATGAGCCGGCCTTGCAGTCGAGCGCAGCCCGGAGGGCGAAAGCGAGAATGCACGAGTGAGCGAAGCCAGGATGGCGAAGCGAACGCTCGGCGAATCGGCTTGGGCTCACCCCGAGCGACCCCGAACGCTCGGCGAATCGGCCTGGGCTCACCCCGAGCGGCCCCACTCACCTCACGCCCCACAGCCGCGCGAGCATCGCACAGCCGTGCGGATCGATCCGCTCAAGTTCTTCCCGCACGAAGGGAAAGAAATCGTTGGTGGAGAAAAAGGCCTCGCTCGTCTCCGCGAAATACTCTGCTGGGTTTGTCAGCGCATAGGCTCGGTCGATCTGCGTGTTGCCGCGGGCGTCTCGCCGTTCCACCTGGTCATACCGCCCTGAGGCCTGGGCCCGCTCGTAGGCCTCGCGGATGGTGGCGTTGGCATGGCCATCCGGGAGCACGCGATCATGGTAGGCATGGGCGAGCTCGTGCAGAACGAGCGCCGGCATGCGACGGCACTCATCCTCAAAGATGTCGACGTTGGTGAACTCCACTCCCTTGGCCATCACCGGATCCCGTCCGTTTCGCCGCAGCCATCCGGCATCGGGATGGTATTCCGCTCGCGGCCCGAAGCCGGGATAGTGAGGCGAGACATAGAGCGGAACCTTCCGCAGCTCGACCACAGCAGCGGCGGGCACCACCGCTGTCAGCTCCTCAAGCTGACCGGTGAGCAGCTGGAGAGCCACGTCGGTCGCCTGGCGGTTCTCGCCAAGCAGCCGCTGGTCGACATGCACCTGCCAGCCGTGAAGCTCGCGCGTCTCGCGGGCTGGCGGCGGCCGCGACTCAGGCTCAGCTGCCAGCCCGAAGCCGGCCACTGTGGCCACGAGCACTACGGCGAAACCCAACCCAACTCTTGCACTGCGTTCCATCGAGATCTCCCTGCACAGCATGCCATTGTGCGACTTTCACCGGTCTTTTGTTTCACTCAGCAACTTTTTCACGTGCTGAGGCGTTGAACGAGAAGCCGAGCCCTCGGCATCATCCTGGACTCCACACCGACGATCACACGAAGCCAATGTTCACCCGAATCACGCTCCTGAGCGGCACCCTCGCGATCTGCATCGTGGCCTCACTGATGGCCGCGCTGGCCGAACAGACCCTCGCCCAGCCAATCCGCCATCGAGCGGATGCCCACACGTCGCCGCTGCATGACGTTGTCAACATGATGATCAAGAAGGAGGATCCCGTCACCCACATCCGGCGACTCTCCGCCGGAGCCCTGCCCGAGTTTGACCTCAACAGGGACGGCCGCATCAGCGACATGGAGCGGGTCCGCGCGACGGCACTGCTTCGAGAGCAGCGGAAAGCCTTCTCATGGTACGGCGAGTTTTTGAACGGTCTCAACGACCTTCCCGGCGTGCTGTTCGACGCACTGCTGCGGTGAGCGGCTGCCGACGGCCCAGAAGAGAGCCCCGAAGAGTCCGCTGAGGAGGCCGACTGACCAGCAGCAGCAGCCATCACGGGGCCGACGACGTCATCGCCCGCCGGACGATCTCTGGCAAGAGCTTGACTGGCACCGAGCCTGCCGAGAGCACAGCCTCGTGGTAGCGGCCAAGGCTGAAGGCATCGCCGAGCTCTCGCTGTATCTCATTGCGAAGCCGCATCATCGCTGTGCGGCCGGCAAAGTAGGTTGAGAGCTGCACCGAGCTCTGCTTGGCCCGCACGATCTTCAGCCGCGCTTCGCCCTCGGTCTGATAGGCATCCCGGACGAGAAACGTGAGTGCCTCGTCGTCGGTCCACTCCGAGCAGTGCATGCGGTGGTCGAGGATCGCATTGGCCACCGCCCGCAGATAAAACTTCAGCTGGTTGAGCCGCAGGGCAAGGTCTCCCTCGCCGTAGCCCTGGTCGAGCATCATCCGCTCGGTGTAGACCGCCCAGCCCTCGATGTAGGTGCCACTGCCAATCACCTTTCGCACCAGCGACGGCACGCGGTTGGCATACTCCAGCTGCACATAGTGGCCAGGGTAGGCCTCGTGGATCGTGAGGATCTGCAGCATGTGCTGGTTGTATTCCTCGAGGAAACTCCGCACCTTCTCCTCGCCCCAGGTCGCCGGCGGCGGTGAGATGGCGTAGTAGCTCGCCCCAGCGGGGTCGAGCGGAAGCGCCGAATCGAGATAGGCCAGCGAGTTGCCGCGACGAAAGGCAGGCATCTCAATGATCTGGCAACGGTCGGGCTCGGGAAGGGCGAGCAGGTCGTTCTCCCGAATGAAGCTGCAGATCGCCGCCACCGTCTCACGGGCATCCCGCACCAGCGTCTCAGGCTCACCATGATCGCGGCCCACGGCGGCCGTCACCTCAGTGATCAGCTGCTTGCGTCCGGCGGCATCGTCGGGCGGAATCGACCGCCCTGGAAATCGTTCGGCCCAGAGCTGCCGGGCGATCACCGCCATCTCCATCTGCACCCGTTCAAACTCGGCCTCGGCCTCGGCCAGCAGCGCTTCGGCGGTGAGGCCCATATCGACAACGAGCTCAAACTTCTTGGCAAACAGCTCACGGCCGAGTCGCCACTCGCCTCTCGCCCGAGGCTGCAGCTCGTCTTCGAGAAACTGCTGGTAGCCTTCCAGCAGCCCGACCGCCTCGGCGGCAGCAGCCTTCAGCTCGGCCTGCTGCTCGGTCTGGCCGACGAGGGTGAAGAGATCTTCTTTGTAGAAGCTGATCGCGCCGCGGTTCTGGCCGATCGCCGTGGCGAGCACCGATGCCGGCGGCGTGGTGAGCGTGGCCTTGGCCGCTGCCACGATCCGCGGCAGCTGCCTGATGCGGTCAATCGCATTGGCCACGTTCGTCTCCTTCGGCAGCGTCGACTGGGCCACCAGGGAGTAAACGCTGTCGCTGAGATACCCGCCGTAGACACGTGGATCGTCTTCAAACGGATGGAAGTTTTCCGTCAGCCAGATCGATCGCACGAGGTCATCGCGAAAGATTCTGTAGTCGAGAGCGTCATCGGCAGAGAGCTTTCCGGCTGCCGCCGCCGTGCCAAACCGCTGCTCAAGTGTGGCCAGCGTGTCGCGATCGTGGGCCAGCCAGCGAGCCCGTGCGGCAGCGGAAATATCGTCGAGCTGATCGTCGAAGCGATGGTCGCCAAGAAACGTGGCCGACAGCGGCCGCATCGCAAACGATACCTCGAGAAAGTCGCGGTAGAAGGCCTGCAGCTCGCTCTCCGCTCCCGTTCCCTCGTCGGCACTCACAGGCGTTGTCATCACGGCTCCCAGCAGCACAAAACTCACCAGGCCGCTTGCGGCCACTCTGACTGTCGTTGCCCAGGCCTGCATGCATCGCTCCTCAGTGAGAGTGAGACGGTCGTGGTGGAGATCGTCGTGGCTTGATGATGGCCTCTGAGGATACACTCCTGGCCATTCGCCACAGCAGGGAGCCCTCATGACTGCCCGGATTCTTCTCGTCGCACTCGTCGTCGCAGCCAGCATCGCGACGCCTGCTACGGCCGCCCCCACGGTGCCTGGCTTTGAACGCTTTGCACGGGCAGCAGAGGCAGACCAGGTTGAGGCAGGGCTGCTGCTGCTGGGTGAGCTCGGCTGCACCTCCTGCCACGCAGCGAGCGAGGGCCAGGCACGCCACCTCATCACCGCACCGCCACCACGGCTCAGCGGCGACACAACCGCCGTCGGCCGACGGCTGCGACCTGCGTGGCTCGCCGCCTACCTGCAGGAGCCCCATGCCGCCAAGCCCGGCACCACGATGCCGCAGATGCTCGGCGGCCTTGATGACGCCCAGCGGTCAGCCACCGTCGAGGCGCTGACCCACTTTCTCGCGGCCACGTCGGCCTTCGATGAGTCTGGCGTGGCCGGCGGAGGCGACGCCCGGGCTGACGAGGGCCGCAGGCTCTACGACCAGGTGGGCTGCCAGGTCTGCCATGGACCGCTCGAAGGCCCTGCCACGCTTCCCGACCAGCGGCCGCTTGGCGACATCGCCGCCCGCTGGTCGCCGGCAGCCCTCGATGCCTTCCTTGCCAACCCGCTGGAGTGCCATCCAGCCGGCCGCATGCCGGCGGTGCCGCTCCCAGACGACCAACGGCGGCATCTCGTGGCAGCCCTTGTGGGCGGTCTGGAAGGGGATGTGCCGGTGCCCGATGTGGTCGCCTTTGAGGGACGTGCCTGGCGAACCCTCGTGGATGCGCTTCCCAAAATCGACACCCTGGGCGAGCCTGATCGCGCTGGCCCGGTCCGCCGCTTTGACATCTTCGAGTTTGCCGGCGTTGATGAGGGGGTCGTGATCGCCCTGGATGGCTTTCTGCATGTGCCGCGAGCCGGCCGGCATCGCTTCTTCCTCTCCAGCGACGACGGCAGCCGCGTGACCGTTGGCGGGCAGGTTGTCGTTGAGTACGACGGCATTCATCCGGCTGGAGAGCGGACAGGCGAGATCGATCTGTCCGAGGGCGTGCACCCAGTTCACATCGACTACTTTGAAGCCACCGGGCAGCAGTCGCTCAACCTCGACATTGCCGCTCCCGGCAGCCCGCGGCAGAGCGGCCTGGCCTGGATCACCCCCAGCCCCGACGGCACGCCGGTGGCAGCCGCTCCCGCCGACGAGCCTGACGTGTTTACCGTCACGCCAGCGCTCGTTGCAGATGGCTCAGCCGCGTTCCACCGCCACGGCTGTCAGAGCTGCCACACCGATACGACGGCAACCAGTTTCACCACCGGAAAACGGTCCGCCGCGCGACTGGACGGCCCTACCCCTGGCGGGCCTGCGATCGCTCGATGGCGGCTGCCTGGCTGCCAGGCCCAGCCCGGGCCTGCCCAGCTACCAGCTCGACGACCAGCAGCGGGCTGCCCTTGCTGCGGCCCTGGGCTGGCTGGCCTCTGAAGAGGCGACGCCTGCCCCGAGCACGACCACCCGGCTCGCCCGCCTGCTCACCGTGGCCAACTGCGTTGCCTGCCATGCCCGCGATGGTCGGGGCGGGGTGCTGCCTGAGGGCAGCCCTGTCGACGAAGATGGCGAGCCGATCCTGCGTGAACCGGCTCGCGATGCGTTGTTTTCATCGTTCGTTCAGGAACTTGGAGACGAGGGCCGCCTGCCGCCCACGCTCGATGGCGTCGGCGACAAGTGTCGACCTGAGTTTTTGCAAGAAGTGCTCACGGAGGGAGGCCGCGACCGACAGCAGACGATGGCCACCCGGATGCCCGCCTGGGAGCCCGGCCTGGCGAGCGAGATTGCGAGCCTCCTCGCGCTCGATCCCAAGACCGATCGGCCGCTGCCGGCCCTGGATGGATTCTCCGCAGCCGAGGTCACCGAGCAGGGCCGGCACCTTTCAGGCTCGCGGACGCTCGGCTGTATCAAGTGCCATTCGTTTGCCGGTGAGAAAGGGCAGAGCCTCGGCGTGATCGACATGACCCGGTTTCCGCAGCGGCTCCGCCACGAGTGGTTCCTGGCCTACGTCGAAGACCCCCAGCGGTTTCGCCCGGGAACCCGCATGCCGGCAAGCTGGCCGATGGGCGTGAGCTTCTATCCCGACATCCTCGACGGCACCGCGGCCGCTCAGATTGAGTCGATCTGGCGGTATGTCAGCTCCGAGAATCCGCGGCCGCCAATCGGCGCTGGTGCCAACACGATTGAGCTGTTGGCCACCGACAGGCCGGTGATCTACCGCAACTTCATTGAAGGGGCCGGCCCGCGGGCGATCGGTGTGGGCTATCCCGAACGGGCCAACATCGCCTGGGATGCCGAAAACTTCCGGCTGGCGTTGGCCTGGCGGAACGCCTTCATCGACGCCGGCCGCCACTGGACCGGCCGGGGCTCCGGCTGGCAGCCGCCGCTGGGAGATGGCGTGATCGCGGCCGATGCGGCGGCGGCTGTCGCCGTGCTGCCGGCACTGACGGCAGCCTGGCCCGCTGATCCGCCGCGAAGCCGCGGCGGCCGCTTCCTCGGCTATGAGCTTGATGCGGAAGGCAGGCCGACATTCTCGTGGAGCGGCGATGGCCTGACGGTCCGCGAGGCGATCGCCGCAAGCGCTGCCGGCAGCCAGCCGCAGGTGAGCAGGGCGGTGCGTGTCCGCGGCGACGCCGAGGGCCTGGTGGTGCTGCGTGCTGCACGGGGAGCCACGATCGACGACATCGGTGATGGATGGTGGCGGGTCGACGACCGCTGGAACGTCCGGCTTTCCGGCGAGGCGCTCACTCGGCCTGCGGTCCTTTCTGTGGACGATGCGATGGAACTGCGTGCGACGGTGCGGCACCGCCGTGGCTCAGAGAGTCTGTTTCTCGAGGAGATCTCATGGGATACCCCAGGCAGCAACTGATGCGTGTGATCCGCAGCCGCGGCCTCCTGCTGGCAAGCCTCGCGGTGAGCCTTGCAGCCCCGCTTGCCGGTGCTGAAAACCCGGTTCGCAGCGAGGCTGACGCCTACGCACTCCACACGCTCGCGATCCCCGACGAGGCCTTCCTCGAGGTGGGGGCGCTCGCCTGGCTGCCCGGCGACCGGCTTGCTGTGGGCACCCGCCGCGGCGAGATCTGGATCGTTGAGCATCCTGCTGCCGACGAGCCTCGCTGGAGCCGCTTTGCGCACGGGCTGCATGAGGTGCTCGGGCTTGCCTGGAAGGTGGATGCCGCCGCTGGCCAAGGGGGCGGCTGGCTGTACGTCACCCACCGGCCAGAGGTCAGCAGGCTGGCCGACGCCGATGGCGATGGCGTCGCCGATCGGTTTGAGACGGTCGCCGACGGCTGGGGCGTGTCGGGCGACTACCACGAATACGCCTTCGGCTCGAAGTTTGATGCCAACGGCGATATCTGGGTGGCGCTCTGCCTGACCGGCAGCTTCTCAAGCGAGGTGCCCTTCCGCGGCTGGGCGATGCGGGTCACCCCCGACGGCCAGACCGTGCCGGCTGTTTCCGGGATTCGGTCCCCGGGCGGTATCGGCTTTGATGGCCAAGGCCACCTGCTCTACACCGACAACCAGGGCCCGTGGAACGGCACGAGCATGCTCAAGCATCTGGTGGAAGGCGACTTCATGGGCCACCCCGGCGGGTTCCGCTGGTATGACCTCGCCCCTGAGCTGACGAAGCCTGACGAGCCGAAGAGCGGCACCCGCTGGGCGAGCGAAACGCAACGGATCCCGCAGCTGCGGCCACCGGTGGTGATGTTTCCCCACGGGATCATGGGCAACAGTGCCGCTGGCATCGCCTGCGATGAAAGCGACGGCAGGTTTGGACCGTTTGGCGGGCAGGTGTTTGTCAGCGATCAGTCGCACTCGATCGTGATGCGATGCTTCGTCGAAGAGATCGACGGCGTGCTGCAGGGAGCCTGCTTCCGCTTTCGCGAAGGCTTCCAGAGCGGCTCGCTGGCCCTGCAGTTTGCTCCTGATGGCTCGCTCTACGTCGGCGGCACGAACCGCGGCTGGGGCTCACGAGGCGGCGGCGACTATGCGCTCGAGCGGCTCTCGTGGACCGGCCGCATGCCGTTTGAGATCCTCGCGATGCGGGCCGTGCCTGGCGGCTTTGAGCTTGAGTTCACCGAACCTGCCGATCCCAGCACCCTCGCCGACCCCGCCAGCTACGCGATGAAGAGCTTTACCTACATCTATCAGGCCGACTACGGCAGCCCCGTGGTCGACGAAGAAGCCTGCACAATCCTTTCAGCCACCCCCAGCCCCGACGGTCGCCGCGTACGACTGGAAGTCGACAACCTCCGTGCGTGTGTGATCCACGAACTCGACGCCCCCGGCATCCGCACCACCGCTGGCGAACCCCTTCTCCACACAACCGGCTGGTACACCCTCAACCGCCTCCCCTAAGCCCCCGCACTCGCTTCACGCCTGCGAAGCCATCCAGGCCTTCGCAGGCTAAGGCGACCAGTCAAGGCACAGTGAACGGGACGGGTCCTCGGGCCGCGAAGCGGCCTCGGCACAGCCGAGGTGCCTGCGGCACCCGAAGACCCGTCCCGCTTGCGGCTTACCGCGTACCGGTTTGAACGGGACGGGTCCCCGGGCCGCGAAGCGGCCTCGGCATAGCCGAGGTGCCTCCGGCACCCGCGGACCCGTCCCGCTTGCGGCTCCCCGGCCGCAGACCGCCGCCGAAGGCGGCGGACAGGCCGTCCTTAAAACCGTAAGCGAGGGGTGAGCCCGGGCCGAATGAGCCGGCCTTGCAGTCGAGCGCAGCCCGGAGGGCGAAAGCGAGAATGCACGAGTGAGCGAAGCCAGGATGGCGAAGCGAACGCTCGGCGAATCGGCTTGGGCTCACCCCGAGCGACCCCGAACGCTCGGCGAATCGGCTTGGGCTCACCCCGAGCGACCCCACCTGTGGGCCAGCCCCATTCCCGGGGGTATAATTGTGAGATTCGCACAAGCCTGAGGCAGCACCATGACCCGACATCACTCTGCCGGAGGCTCCCTCCTCACAGCTGCCGTGCTCGCGATCGTCCTGCCCGCCGCAGCGTCCGCTGCTCCCGACGGCGAGGCGATCTACCGCGAGCACTGCCAGAGCTGCCACGGCGACGGCGGGCAGGGAGGCGACCTGCCGCCCCTCGTTGGCGACCGCTCGGTGTCGCAGCTCACGAGTTACATCACCGACACGATGCCCGACGAGGATCCAGAGGCGGTGGTCGGGGAGGATGCCCGGGCCGTCGCGGCCTACATTCACGGAGCGTTCTATTCACCGATCGCACAGGATCGGCTGCGGCCTGCCCGTGAAGACCTCTCGCGGCTGACCGTGCGGCAGCATCGCGAGGTGCTCGCCGATCTGCTCGGCAGTTTCGAGGCTCCCAGCTGGAACCTGACGAGCGAGCGGGGGCTGCGGGCGTCGTATTTCCAGGGCCGCAACCACGATCGCCGCAACCTGGTCTTTGAGCGCGTCGACCCGACGATCAGCTTCGACTTTGGGCTCGAGGGCCCCGATCCGGAGCGGTTTGAGCCCGGTCGGTTTGCGATTCGCTGGGTGGGCTCGATCGTGCCGTTTGAGACGGGCGAGTATGAGTTCATCGTCCGCACGGAGCACTCCGCAAAGCTGAATGTCAACAGTGGCTGGGACGACCCGCCGCTGATTGATGCCTATGTGAAGAGCGGCAACGACACCCAGTATCGCGGCAGAGTCTTCCTGCTTGCCGGCCGGAGTTATCCGCTGAGGCTTGAGTTTTCCAAGGCCAACCAGGGCGTCGACAACAAAGACCGCGAGGTGCCCACGCCGGCGTCGATCGAGCTAGCCTGGAAGCCGCCGCATGGGGTGGAGGAAACGGTGCCTGAGCACTGTCTGCTCCCGCTGCAGAGCCAGCCGGTGTTTGTGGCCACGACTCCGTTTCCGCCAGATGACCGCAGCATTGGCTACGAACGGGGCACAAGCATCTCGAAGGCGTGGTTCGACGCGACGAGCCAGGTGGCTTTGGAGACAGCCGGGCAGATCCTTGATCGGATCGATCGCCTGGCGGGCTGCAAGCGAGACGACCCGCAGCGGAGCGAGAAGCTGCAGGCGTTTGTGACCACGCTGGCCGAGCGGGCCTTCCGCCGTCCGCTTTCCGACGAGCTCCGGCAGCGGGTGGTCACGCAGCCGTTTGCCGAGGCGGCCGACCTCGATGCCGCGGTCACTCGGTCGGTCTATCTGACGCTCACCTCGCCCCGCTTCCTGTTTCGCTCGCTCCCCGATGAGGCGGTCCAAGGCGATGCCTTCGACACCGCTGCGCGGCTCTCGTTTGGACTGTGGGACTCCGTGCCCGACGAGCCGCTTCGCAAGGCGGCTGCTAACGGGCAGCTTGCCAGCGACCGTGAGATCACCGCCCAGGCCGAGCGGATGCTCCGTGATCGTCGCAGCCGGGCCAAGCTCCACGCTTTCCTCGTCGACTGGCTCGGTGTCGATCAGCCGCCGGAACTGTTGAAGGATCCGTCGCAGTTTCCCCAGTTCACACCACGCGTGGCTGCCAGCATGCGGACCAGCCTGCACCTGCAGCTCGACGCGCTGCTCGATGACGCAACCTCGGGCCGCAGTGCCGACTTCCGCACCCTACTGACGGACAGCCAGTGTCTACCTCGACCATCCGCTCGGTGCGTTTTACGGGGTCGAGGTGCCTCGCACCCGCGGCTACCGTCCGGTGGTGCTCGACGAGGGCCAGCGGGCTGGCATGCTCACGCATCCCTACCTGCTGAGCCTGCGGGCCTACACCGACGACACCTCACCGATCCACCGCGGTGTGTTTCTCACTCGCAATCTGCTGGGCAACGTGCTCAAGCCGCCACCCGAGGCCGTCACGCCGCTCGGCGGCGGACCTGCATCCTGGGCTGACCACGCGAGAACGCGTGTCGCTGCAGACGGCGCCGGTGGGCTGCCAGAGCTGTCATGCGATGATCAACGAGCTGGGCTTCTCGCTCGAGGCCTTCGATGCCGTCGGCCGATTCCGCAGCGAAGAACTCGCTGGCGACACGCCGCAGCCGATCGATGCCAGTGGCTCCTATGTGCCCCGTGAAGGAGAGACCGTGGCCTTCAACGGCGGCCGTGAGCTGGCGGCGTTTCTGGCGACCAGCCAAGACTGCCAGGAGGCCTTCGTGCAGGACCTCTTCCACGCCCTTGCCAAGCAGCCGGTGCGGGCCTGGGGCGACAGCACGCTGCCAAATCTTCAACGGAAGTTCATAGAGAACGACTCTGACATTCGGCGGCTCGTGGTCGATATCATGAGAGTGATTGCCCGGCCTGCCACCACGCCATCCAACCGCGTTGCCACCCTGGGAGGAACACCATGATTTCACGACGCAGCCTGCTGAAGCGACTCGGCGTCAGCTCCGCCGTGCTTCCGTTCTTGGGCAATCTGCCCAGTTTTGCCAGTGCGGCAGCCTCTGCTGTGCCGCGGAAGCGGCTGGTGGTCGTGTTCAGCCCAGACGGCGTGGTCAAGAAAAACTTTTGGCCGACGGAGCCGGGGCCGTTTGGCGATGCTGCCCTGCCGGCCATCCTTGAGCCGTTCGCTCCCTTTCGCGATCAGCTGCTCACCGTCGAGGGCGTCCACAACCGGATCGCGGGCGATGGCGATGGCCATATGCGAGGCATCGGCTGCCTGCTGACGGGGATCGAGCTCTTTCCTGGCAACATCCAGGGCGGTAGCGACACGCCGGCTGGCTGGGCCAGCGGCTGCTCGATCGACCAGGAGCTGAGAAACTTTCTTCAGGCCGATCCGGCCACGGCCACCCGCTTCGGGTCGCTTGAGTTTGGCGTGCTCGTGCCCGACCGGGCCGACACCTGGACGCGGATGGTGTATAGCGGCCCCAACAAGCCGGTGGCCCCGATCGACGATCCCTACCAGATGTACGCCAAGCTCTACGGCCAGGTGAAGGACCGGGAGAACATGCAGAGCGTGCTCGACGACCTGCGAGAGGATCTGGCCACCGTCGCCGCTCGGCTGCCCGCAGAAGATCGCCGGATTCTCGAGGAACACACGCAGCTGGTGCGGGAGTTTGAGAAGGAGCTGGCCACGCCCCGCGAGGCGATTCCTCACCAGGTGCCCGTGCTTGAGCAGGATGTGCTCGACGAGAACGACGAGATGCCGCGGATCAGCCGCATGCAGATCGAACTGCTGGTCGCGAGCCTGGCCGCCGATTTCACCCGCGTGGCCACGCTGCAATACACCAACTCCGTGGGCCAGCCCCGCTTCCGCTGGCTCGACATCAGCGAAGGGCAGCACGATCTCTCCCACGAGCCCAACAGCAACGACGACGCGCAGGAAAAGCTCACCAGAATCAACGCCTGGTATGCCGGTGAGATCGCCTACCTCGCCCAGCGGCTCGCCGAGACGCCCGAACCTGGCGGTGAGGGCTCGATGCTCGACAACACGACGATCCTCTGGACGAACGAGCTTGGTGAAGGCAACTCCCACACCCACAACAACATTCCATGGGTGTTCCTCGGCGGTGGCCTCGGCTTCCAGACGGGCCGGGCGGTGCGGTGTGAAGGGGTCAACCACAACCGGCTGCTGCTCTCGGTCGCCCACGCGATGGGCCACACGAGCCTTGAGCGGTTTGGCAATCCCGACTACTGCGGTGAGGGCCCGCTGACGGGGCTCGCGTAGCGGCGACCCAAAACTGGAGCGGTCGTAGGCTCCAGGGCGGGGGTGCGTTGGTGGCCTCCCTGCCGGGGTGAGGCCTCGCTGTTGTGGGCTTCCGATGATGCGACAACGCCTTCTCAGCGCCATCTGGCTTGCCGTTGCCGCGGCAGGTGCTGCCCTGGCGACGTCATGGGCGACCACGCCACGACAGTTCGTCGTCGTCGGCCGATCGATGCTCCCAGGCCTGGCTGATGGCGATCTGGTTGAGGCGAGCGGCTGGCCTGCCGCCTGGCAGACTCCACAGCGGCACGAGCGGTGGCTGGTGCGGATGCCCGATGGAACGCCGGTGATCAAACGCATCGCCGGCCTGCCGGGCGAACAGCTCGCGATTGATGCTGGCGACCTGGTGATCGATGGCAGGCGGCTGCTGCCTTCGCCCGAGCATCTCGCTCAGACGGCGGCACGCGTCAGCGGAGGCCGCTGGAGCAGCAGTATTCGCGATGGCATTCAGTGGCAGGCATACCAGCACCTGGTGGTTGATCGCTCCAAGGCGAACGACGATCCACACCGGCTCGTGCCCGGGCCAATCTACGACAGCCTCGAGGCTGATCCCGCCGAAAGCCGCCGGCTGGAGCCGGTGTTTGCAGTAGGCATCGCTGCGGTGCTCGACCATCGCGGCAGGGAGAACGAACCACCAGCAGAGGTGTTCGTCCGCGTCGGGCCGCAGGCAGCACGGCTCACCCTGCCCCACCCCGGCCGCTTTGCGGCGATCGCCGGCCGGCTGGCCGAACGATTCGTCGTGGCGGCCTGGCCAATCCCGCCAGCTGCACACAGCGGCAGCGTTCCCTCCTCACCGATTCCCGGTCCTCCCCCGGCATCGTGGTCGCTGATCGCAGGTGCGAAGCCTCTCCCAACACGAACAGCAGGCCCCACCGCTCGCCATCGGCGTGCCTGCGAGCACAGCCGTCGAAGGCCAGCGCGTCACTCTCCACAGCGCCACCATCTGGCGAGCCCTCCACCTGCTGCCAGCTGCCAACGGCAGCCACCGCTGGAGCGTGCCCCTGGGCCACGTCTTTCTCCTCGGCGACAACCCCGCCGCCAGCCGCGACTCCCGCCACTTCGGCCCCGTCGCCACCTCCCACCTCCTCGGCCCCGTGCACACGCACACCATCAACGGACATTGAGACCACGCCCGCGGGTGGTCCGGCTCGGCAGGCGGCAAAAGAGGTGGTTGGAACGGGACGGATCCTCGGGCCGCGAAGCGGCCTCGGCACAGCCGAGGTGCCTGCGGCACCCGAAGACCCGTCCCGCTTGCGGCCACCTCGCCCCGGCCGCAGACCGACGCCGAAGGCGGCGGACAGGCCGTCCTTAAACCCGTAAGCGAGGGGTGAGCCCGGGCCGAATGAGCCGGCCTTGCAGTCGAGCGCAGCCCGGAGGGCGAAAGCGAGAATGCACGAGTGAGCGAAGCCAGGATGGCGAAGCGAACGCTCGGCGAATCGGCCCGGGCTTACCCCGAGCGACCTCGAACGCTCGGCGAATCGGCTTGGGCTCACCCCGAGCGACCCATACGCCGCCTCCGCCCCCGCGCAAAAAAACTGCCGCCCCTGGAGTGCTCCAGGGGCGGCAGCCGTAGGGACGCTTGTCACAAGGGGGCGCTGCCTCAGGCAGTGCCCACTTTGACGTCGCGGGGGCTGCGTCAACGGCAAGCCCGTCGACCCGCCGCTATCGGCGCAGCCCCTCCGTACAGTGGTCTTGTTTCACTGAATCACCTCCTTTGCTACGGGTATTCCCAGCCGTCACGGTCACTGCACTGACCGCCGCCAGGCTGTTCTCTCCCCGGCCGTCACCGGAGACCGCATGAGCCGATTGTCACTGACGACTTTCGACACGCCCAAGTGTAGACACTCGCCCAGATTCGGTCATTCCAGCTTTTCGTCGCCAGGCACCTTCACCGCGACGCTGCTCGAATGTGCCGAGAATTCCGGGGCATAGCGGCTGCGAATCTCGGCAAAACCACTGGAGGCCTCCCCGGCATGGGCCACCCGCAGCGAGTATTCGAGCACGTGCGTGCCGCGGGGCATCCGCTCGAAGAAAAACTGGGTGCTGGCATCGCGGGTCGCCACATACCAGCCGACGCCGTCGCCCCATCGCCAGCCGGAGAGCACGTCCACCGGCTCAGTGAGGCTGGCACGATGGTCGGAGAGCTGGAGAAACTCGTAGTCGCGATCGCTGGTGACGACGAGCCGCACGACCAGTTCGTCGCCAATCTTCAAGGCGGTGTTGTCACCGACCGCCTCGAGCTCGGCCCCGGCCTTGCTGACACGCCGCACGAAGAGCTGCTTGTCGATCGCCAGCTGCTCGGAGGCGGCCTCTTCGACGTTGGCGATGTTGTCGAGATACTGCCAGTGCACGCTGCCCCAGGCAAAGCCAGCCCCAGCGGCCTCCTCCGCGTGGCGACGGAAGCGAATCGTGCCATCCTCAGGCCGGATCTCTCGGCGGACGCGACGGATTTCAAAGAAGCCCGTGCCGGCCTCGATCGCCTCCGGCGGAGCGGCCTCCCCACCGATGGCCACGGTCACATCCGCAGGCCGGCCGAGCAGATCCTGGCCTCGGCCAAGCAGGGCGGCAACCGCATTGGCGGTGGCCGAACTTCCCGACCACTGGCTCGTCCGCTTCTGAGAGAGCAGCCAGGCTTTCATGGCCTCCACGCTTTGGGCATCGCCGGCGACCTCATCGAAGGCCTCGATCAGCTGGGCCTGGGTTTCGATCGGAGCTCCGGCCCAGCTCCACCAGGAGGGATGTGGATCCCGCCACCACATACCCTGCCAGGCGACCCCGTCGGCGGCAGCCTCCGCAGAGCCGGGGGCCCCCACAGCCCGCTCCCGCAGGCTGTCGATGATCGAGCGAGCCGTGTCGCGGTCACCGACCCGCGCTAGCGCCAGCGCCAGCTGGGCCTGCACCCGCCGCGAGTCGTGCCGCATCCAAGATCCACGGCCCACCGACAGGCAGAACCGCATCGCCTCACGCACCTCATCTGAAGGTGGCTGATCCTCAAGAAAGAAGCTGCGGGCATAGAGGGCGAACACCCCGATCGATGTGACCGCAAGATCCTCTTCCTTGCCGCCTGCCGCCTCGAGCAGCTTCTTGCCGCGGGCCGCCTCTTCCAGCAGACGAGCATCGACCCATCGCAGCGCGACCAACGGCTCGGTGAGATCAATCGCCACGCCGTTGGCCCGCAGGCGGCCAAATCCCGACACGATCGCCAGCGTGATCGCGTCGCTGGACGAGCCGCCGGGAAACCAGGGCCAGCCGCCGTCGCCATTGTGGAGGGTGCTCAGACGGCTGAGGGCCGCCTCGACCTCGTTGTCGGCCCGCGTGGCATCAAAGAGCAGTGCGATCCGGGCCCTCGCCTCTCGCTCATCCACGGCATCGCGAACCCAGGGTGTCTCCGCCAGCAGCGTCGACATCAGCTCCGTGTTTTTCTCAAGCGGGCTCTCGAGGGCGTCGGTGCCCCGCCACTGCTCAAACACCCGTGCGATCCGCGGGTCGCTGCTGACCAGATGCCGAGCCAGGCTATTGACGAAGAGCCGCTGGAACAGCGCATCGATCCCCTCGTCGGTCTCTTCCACGAGCGAAGGCATGGCGAGCACGGCATACCAGGCCGGATTGGCTGCGACCTGCACGACCAGACTCTCGCTGGTGATCTCGGGTGAACCTTCAAGAAGCTTCTCGAGGCTGACCGTCTGCTCCGCATCAGCCCGCAGCGTGACCGGCACGCTCTCGCTGACGAGCACCCGCCGCGAGAGCACAGGAAGCATGCCTTCTTCACCATCGGCAGCGCGGCCGGCCGTGCCGGTGGCCAGATAAGTCAGCGGCCCGGCGCCATCGGCAACCTCGACCGTAAACATCACCGGCTGCGATCCACCCGCAGCGAGATCAAACGACCGCTCCAGGCCGTCGACCACGAGGCCGCTGCGGTCTTCACCGGTTCGCGTGTCGGAGAGGGCCAACCGCACAGTGCCAGTCAGGCGGCCGCTTGAGCGGTTGGAGAGCTTGACCGGAATCCGCACACGGTCGCCTTCCCGAAGGAATCGTGGCACGACCGGCTCGACCATCAGGTCTTTCACCGCTACGGCGGTGTCTTCGATCACGCCGCTGCGGAGGCTCGCATCGTGGGCCAGCCCCTTAAACTGCCAGGTGGTCAGCGTGTCGGGCAGCGTGAACTCGATGACGACCACACCGGCCTCATCCGAGACGAGCGTTGGCAGGAAGAAGGCCGTTTCTGTCAGGTTCCGCCGCGGTGGCGGCGGCGCGTCGGGCGAGCCCGCAGGCGACGGCCCCCCAAACGTGCCGCCACGATCGGCATCCGCTTCGAACGCGTCTGCCTCGCGCAGGTATCCACCGCTTCGAAAGTTGAGCGACAGCGGCGCATCCTCTGCCACTCCATCAATCGCCATGGGAGCGGCTGCCGCAAACACCACACCACCGCCCATGCCGCCCATGCCGCCGAAGAACCTGCCGCGACCGAAGCGGTTTCCCCTCGGTGCGGCAAACTCCGGCAGCAACGCCGGCAGCCGGATCTCAACCACCTCCTGCTCAAGGTCCCAGGAGCCGGCCAGCTGATGAAACGAGAGCCCGACGTTGGTAAACGTCGGCGGTGCAGGCGACCGCTCGCGGCGAAAAAGGTTCAGCAGCCCTTCGCCCGGCCAGCTGTGGCCAGCCAGGGCATCGAGCGACTGGTCGTAGAGCATGGCGAGCATCTCCACGGAGGCCGCCACAGCCTCGGGCCGGTTCGGCTCCGGCGTCGTCGCCACCGTGGCCCGCCAGACCTCCTTCGTTCCCGGCTCCACCCGCCGTGTGAATCGCTCCCAGCTGATGGCTAGTTTTTTATCAGTCCAGGGCACATCGACTGCCCGTGACTCGGTGTGCAGCCGGCCATCACGAACCATCCAGGCTCGCAGCGTGAAGCCGCCGCGATGACGCTCCTCGATCGGCAGGCTGATCGGCCACTGCGTGCGGCCGGGCTCGCTCCATCGTCGCGAGAGCAGCACGCCGTTTTGCAGCACCTCAATCAGCACTCGCCCCGTGTCGTAGCCCGTGCCGACAACCGCCTCGAAGGTCTCTCCCGGCTGCACCGTCCAGGCCGGCCCTGCCAGGGCAAAGCTCCGCCGCACCGGATAGCGATCGGCCGCCGGATCAATCACCTCGATCAGCCGCGTCGCCTTCACCGGCGGCGTGTCTGCACCAGCGGGAATCGTAAACTCTGCCCGGTAGATGCCTGGCTGCAGTGGCACGCTCGCCACAGTCTTGCCGCTGACCGCATCGGTTGTGCTCTCGGCTGAGAAGACCTGCTCACCGGCAAGCCAGGTCTCCGGCTCGGCTGGATCCACCTCAGCAGGCTCCTCGCCATCGCCCTGTGGCGGCACGGCAAAGGCACCGCCCCCGAAGTCCTCGGCGGTTGCCGCCACGCCACGGCTGGAAGGGCCCCTCGCCAAGCCAGTCTCCCCGGGCCACCGCATCTGGCTGCACGAGCCGAGCCACACGGAGCGTTCCGCTGGCGGCCCGCGGCTCTCCGTCGAGCGACGTCGTGGCGATGGTCAGCTCAACATCCGCCGGGCCCTCCGCGGCCGCCTGCCACGCGTCGCAGGTCACCTCGGCCTCAACGGGAGCGTAGCCCGCGTTCACCACCCGCTCGTCCTGTCGCGTCTCTCCTGAGGCGTCGGTCACGGTAGCTTTCACCCGATAGCGAAACACCGGCAGGGCATCGCGGGGCAGGCTGAGATCGGGCCTGGCGGGAAAGAGCACCTCAAAGCGACCCTCAGCGTCGGTGGTCGTGTCACCGTGGGCGATCCGCGCCGCCTCTCCGCCAAAGGGGAGCCACGGAAACATCCAGCGGCACCAGGGTGCAAACCGCACCTCCCGCTCCACCTCCCAGCTCACGCTGCCGCCGGCCACAGGCAGGCCGGTGTAGGTGCTGGCGGTGCCCTCAAGCGACACATCCGCAGCGAGCTTCACCTCGCCTGCGGGAGCCGCGAGCTCCACCAGAAACTTCGGCCGCTTGTATTCCTCAACCCGCACAGCCACGCCACCGACCACCCGTTCGCCTTGAACGCTGATCGACCACTGCCCCGGGAGCGCTGACGGGGGGATGGCGAACGTGCCGTGAAACGAGCCCCGGCTGTTGGTCTGATGCGTGCTTGTGGCCAGCTCGCGATTGTTGGCATCGCGAAAGACCACCGTCACAGCTCTATCGGCCAAGGCCTCGTAGCTTCCGCCGCGGGTGTCTGCCTCACAGGCAATGCCTTTGTAAAACACCGTCTGGCCAGGCCGGTGGATGCCGCGGTCGGTCACCACGATCGCCGACCGCGTCCGCTGAGGACGTCGGTAGCGGCGGATGGAGGTGCGGCCAGCACCGATGCGATGCGTCACACCATCGAGCACGGCGGTGGCCCCAAGCACCACGCTCTCCCGGCTGATCATGTCGCCCGTGAGGCGAATCTGGTAGCGACCCTCGGCGTCGGTTGTGGCGGAAGCGGTCCGCTGAAATGCCTGCTGCTGACGGTTCCTCGGCTGCACAAACGCATCCACGGCGGCACCCGCGAGGGGCTCACCGGTGCGAATATCAACGAGGTGCCCCGACAGCTCGCCGTCCCCGAGGTCGCGAGCCCCCGCTGGCCCGTTGCCTCCCTCTCGCTCGACCGCCGTGGGCTCCGCCGTGTCGGCTACCAAGGCCAGCCGGCTGACCCACACGAAGCAGCCGCTGACCACGTTGTCGCTGTCGGAGAAGGTTTCGTTGGCCGAGGCCAGCACCCAGTAGCAGCCAGGGGGCAGGTCGCGGGGAACGGGAATGTCGTGGCTTCGACTTCTGAAATCGGGAGTGGCCGGAATATCGGCTGCAAAGGCTTTGATCGGTTTGGCGGCGAGGATCTTCCGGCGGTCGTCCGCCTCCAGCCACTGCCACTCCGGCCGGCCCGCTTCCAGCCGTTCCTCCCAGTCGGCGGCCACAACCCGCAGCGAAACCCGTGCGAGATTGAGGTAGTTGGCCCGAATGACCGGCCATGGCTCAGCCCAGGTCCGCTCGGTCGCGAGCTCCAGTGAGGCCGCCTCGATGCGGGCGATCAGATTGCGGCACTCGGCGCCGCCGGCCGACGCCGGGTGGGCGGCCACGCCTTCGCTGGCAAGGGCATGCGCCGCTGTCGGGTCGCCCTGCTCGAGCAACCGCTCCGCAAGCGCAGCCCGCCCCCGGGTGGCCAGCGGATGGTCACCTGCCTCCTCGATGAATCGCTGGAGGGCCTGCTGCCGCTGCTCTTCGACCCCCTCGCCAACAGCCACCTCTCCCGCCCACTCGATTCGCTCCAGGTCGATCGCGAGCCCCGGCGTGGGATCGGCGTCGCCAGCGTGGCCGCGGAGCCATGTCTGGTAGAGCATCACCGCCTTGGCAACCGGCGAGGCAACGTCGCTCGTCTCCGCCGCAGCATCCCAGGCAAGAAACGCGTCGCGGCTTCTCAGCAAGGGCCCCGAGGCATCCGGCTCAAACACATCTTCCGGAGCCACCAGCCCCCGCTCGCCCGACGCGGCAAAGGCGACGGCGTTGGCCATCACCACATCCCAGAGCGTCGGCCGCATCGCCACAGCACGGGCCACATCCTCGGGGCTGTCGCCGTTCTTCCCATCCAACCGACCGACGCGGATTGCGCCAGGATCAAGAATCGCTCTCCACTCTTCGGTCGGCAGCAGTTTCAGCGACTCGGCATCCCCGAGGGCCCGTTCAAACCGCCGCTCGATCTCGGCGATGATCAGGGGCAGGTCCCACTCGGCAATCGTCGCCAGGTCTTCCGACGCCACCCCGCCGCGGGTGCGTTGGGCAAACCTCCAGCGATTTGCCAGGAAGTAGTTCCAGGTCCAGTTGGCAGCCACGGTCTCCAGCACGCTGCGGGTCTGCGGAGCCGCCACAGCAATGGCCGCATCGAGGCGGAGCAGCCGCTCCGGGTCGTCCGCCGGGCGGTCGCCGGTCTCGGCGAGCACCCGCGTGGCGATTCCCCGAGCCACCTCGGCCCAGGCGCCGTCGGCAATCGCGTCTTCCACCAGGCCTTCCAACGCCGCGGCCGCCGACTTGGGCCGTCCCTCGCGGAGGTTTTGTTCGATCTTTTGCCAGGCAGCCTTTCGCGGCCCCGCAGGAACGCCGCCCTCACCAGGTGATCGTCGCATCGCCAGCATGCCTCCGAGAAACACCACCAGACACGAGGCGACAACAAGATGGGATACCCGAATCCGCATGGGACGCCCTCCGAGAACTGTTGGCTGACCAAGACGCAGCAGCCCACGTCACGCATGTGGACCTCCCCAGCCGACACCCTGCCATCGTACGCGACCGCACCCTGAACGATGGACAGGGCTTTGTTGCGGGGCCCGTCCGCAGCTGGGCCGCGGCGGCCAGCCGCCCCCTTCGACGCACGAAACCGTTAGGAAGTTCCGTCGTTTTCGGCCTGCCCATGCCAGCGGTGCACCACGCCGGCGTCGATTCCCAGCAGGTCGAGCGCCCGGCCCACCGTCTGCGTGACCGCCTCATCCAGGCTGGTGATCCCCGCGTAAAACGCAGGCACTGGTGGCATCAGGATCGCACCGCTGGCGGTGGCTCGGCCCATCAGTTCGATGTGGCCTGCATGCAGCGGCGTCTCACGAAACAGCAGCACCACTCGCCGCCGCTCCTTCAGCTGCACGTCGGCGGCGCGGGTGACGAGATCGTCACTGAAGCAGTTGGCAATCCCCGAGAGCGTCTTTACCGAACAGGGCGCCACCAGCATCCCTGCGGTGCGGAAGGAACCGCTGGCGATCGAGGCCCCGATGTCTTTGTGGGCATGCCGCACGCCTGCGAGGGCCTCCACGTCGGCCGGAGTGTAGGCGGTCTCCGCCCGGATCGTCCGCACGGCTGCCGGCGACAGGATCAGGTGTGTCTCCACATCCCCTGCCTGCCGCAGGAGCTCCAACGCTCGGATGCCGTAGAGCACTCCCGAGGCGCCAGTGATCGCAACGATGATGCGTTTCATGCGGGGCTGCCAGAGAGTCTTTGCAGACGCACACCGCGTCCGAGCCCATGGTAGCGAGAAACCAGCTCCGCGGCGTGCGGCTACCGCGACGGATACTCGATCAACTCCCTGATCCGATTCGCATCGTCCACAACCGCGACCTTGGGGTGATGGGCGTCGATCTCGTCGTCGCCGAGCTGGCAGAACGAGAGCACAATCACACGGTGGCCCGTGGCTGTCAGCCGAGCAGCAGCCCCGTTGACGCCAATCTCACCACCTCCCGCCTCCCCCTTGAGGACGTACGTCTCAAACCGACTGCCGCTGTCGACATCGCAGACGAGCACCTTCTCATTGACCCGCATGCCTACGGCATCGAGCAAATCGCTATCGATGGTGATCGAGCCAACATACTCAGGGTCGCAGCGGGTGACCGTCGCGGCATGGATCTTGGCAAAGAGAAACTGACGTAGCATCGAGATGCCCACCCGCGACCGTCCGTGCCCCGACCTTCAGTTCTCAAGCGCTGAGAGCAGGTAGCTCGTCGGCTCATACTGCTCGAGCACCGGGGTCGTCTTGCCGTCACGCAGCATTCGCACCTGCACAACCGTGATCTCCGGTGTCTTGTGCGGGGCGAAGAGGATGTCGTCGTGGGAGGCGTTGAGGCGGCTGGCAAACAGGTCTGGCGTGAGGTGACCACCGAGATGATCGCTGCGGCCCGTGGCCACATGCACGGTGCCCAGCACCTTCTCATCCTGAATGTCTCGGCCCGACACAGGCAGGTCCTGCGTACCAAATCCAAGCTCGCCAATCTCACCGGTGACTGGGTCGGCTTTCAGACGCTCGTTGTAGGCATCGACAACATCTTGATCACCAGAGAGCAGCGTCGCCTTCACGATGCGACCGCCGGTGACATCCATCAGGGCGATCGTGCCGTCATGCTCAAAGCGAAACGGAAACTGCCCCTCGGCGCCCGGTGGCACAAAATAGACTTCACCCGCCGGCAGGTTGGCGATGTCGGGCTCGGTGCCCAAGCAGAGCCCATGGCTCTTCTGGGCTTCCTGGCCGTTGATCTCGAGCGTCAGCGTGTAGGTTTCGCCATCGACCTCAAAGTCGAGTTCGAAGGCGTCGGCCCTCGTCAGAGCCAGGCGTAGCTTTTCGGCCTCAGTGCTGACTTCGCGGTAGTCAACTGCCAGGCCCGATGCCAGGATCACATCGTTGAGCCCGTGCAGCGTGGCGCCACGGAATCCGTACTGCTTCGCGAACGCAGTCAGCGGGGCCGTCGCCGAGAATGTGGACACGCAGAGGATCAGGTCGTAGCTGGGATAGACATCCTTCTCCAGCGAGATCGTCGCACCGCTGGCATCGACCGCCTCATCGGGCAGGTCGAGATTGCTGCCGCCAGTCAGGGCGTAGGCAAACATCTCTCCGCCTGCGAGGCCGAGTTCTGCAGCCACGCCGTCCCTGAGACCTTCGTAGAAGACCTCATAGGCCTTTCTCTGAATGGTCAGCTCAGGATCGTTGAGGAAGCCGTAATCCTTCATCACCGAGGTGTCGGCAAGATCGATGAGGATCGCAACCTTTTGGCCGGGCTGTGGATCAAACACGGTCTTCAGCAGACGCGTCAGATCAAACGCAGGAAAATCTTCGATGGAACGACGCGCAAGGGGGGTGGCTGTAGTGTTCATACTGACGTTATAGCCGCGCGGTGCGGGCTGGCTCGAATGTTTTTTTGATTTTTTGTCGCAGCGGTTCGCGGCGAGCTGCACTGATCCGGCCACCCCACAAACCGGCCGCAATCACTGCAGACGGCCCCCCGGAAACACAAGCGGCCGACTGCACCGCGGGAAGCGAGCATCTACAATAGAAGGGCGATTTTTCCCGGAGAGAGACAGAGCATGAAGAGGCACCTTGCTGCGGCCGTATCCCGAGCGTTGATCGCCTTTATCGCGGCCTCTGCGGTCGCCCCCAGCGGGCCAGCTGCCGGTGCTGACATTGGCTTCAACGAATCGATCCGGCCGATCCTCGTCGAAAACTGCTTCGCCTGCCACGGGGCTGACAGCGGCAGCCGGGAGGCAGGACTGCGGCTTGACCGCCGTGAGGATGCCATCGACTACGGGGCGATCATCCCGGGCGACTCTGATTCGACAATGCTGCTCGATCGGATCTACTCCGACGATCCGGAACTGGTGATGCCACCGCCGGAAACGAAGAGGCAGCTCACGGCCGAGCAGAAGCAGCTGCTCGTCGACTGGGTCGACCAAGGCGCTGAGTATGAGCCCCACTGGTCGTTCATTCCGCCGCAGCGGCCCGAGCCGCCCGCCGTGGCCAACCAACCGTGGATTCGCAACCCGATCGACCGCTTTGTGCTCGCCCGGCTGGAAGCCGCTGGGCTCGCCCCAGCTGGGGAGGCCGACCGCCGCACCCTCGCTCGCCGCGTGGCCCTCGATCTCACCGGCCTGCCGCCTGAGCCTGCCGTTGTAGAGGCGTTTGTCGCCGACCCCTCCGCCGATGCCTACGAACGGCTCGTTGACCGGCTGCTGGCCCGGCTCGAATGGGGCGAGCAGCGGGCCCGGCACTGGCTCGACTATGCCCGCTACGCCGACACCCACGGCATCCACTTCGACAACGAGCGGGAGATGTGGACCTACCGGCAGTGGGTGGTCAACGCCTTCAACCGCAACATGCCTTTTGACGAGTTCACCATCCTGCAGCTGGCGGGCGATCTGGTCGAGCATGGCCCGGAGGCGACGCCGGCCGAGGTTCTCGACGACCGCATCGCCAGCGGCTTCAACCGCTGCAACGTCACGACCAACGAGGGGGGAACGATTCCCGAGGAATACTACGTGCTCTATGCACGGGATCGCACGGAGACCACCTCAGCGGTCTGGCTGGGCCTGACGACGGGCTGCGCGGTCTGCCACGACCACAAGTTCGACCCGCTCTCGAAGAAGGACTTCTACGCGTTCTCGGCCTTCTTCAATAACACCACGCAAAACGCGATGGACGGCAACGTCAAAGACACGCCGCCGATCCTGCCGGTGCCGCTGGCTGACGACCTGCCGCGGTTCGCGGCCCTCGAGGATGAGTTGCCCGCTGCGATCGCCGCGGTCGCCGCGCGAAAGCAGGAAGCCAGGCCCACCTTTGAATCGTGGGTCAAGGCAGCTACTTCCGAAAGCATCCGCAGCGGGCTCCCGCAAGACACGCCCCTGCTGGAGCTGCCTCTTGCCGAAGGCGAGGGATCCCAGGCGATCGCCCGCATCTCAGGCAAGCAGCAGGATCTCGAGCTGGCCTCCACGCTCTCCTGGCAAGAGGGCCCCGACGGTCAGGCGGCTCTGCTCGCCGGCCGGGCGGCTGCGTTTCCCGCGGTGGGCAGCTTCGAGTTCGACCAGGCCTTCACCGTCAGCTGCTGGCTGAAGCCCCCCGCCAACGACACGGCCTACGCGGTGCTCGCCCGCATGGACACGCCCGAGGCGATGTATCGCGGCTGGGACTTCTGGGTGCAGCAGCGGCGGGTGGCCATGCACCTGATTCATGCCTGGCCCGACGACGCCCTCAAGGTGGTGGCCGCCGAGCAGCTGCCGGCTGACCGCTGGACGCTCGTCACACTCCGCTACGACGGCTCCGGCACCCCGGGCGGCGTGACGGTGTTCTACGACGGCGTTGCTCAGAAGATGAACGTCGAGACCAACACCTTTCAGAAGCACACGATTCGCACTGAGGTGCCGCTGACGATCGGCAGCCGCACCGGCGGCAGCGAAGCCCATGCGGTGGGCCTGACAGGCCTGACGATCTGGGACCGCGGGCTCTCCGCTGCCGAGATCGATGGCCGCTCCCGGATCGACACCCTGGAGAGCATCGTGGCCCTCCCTGAAGAAGAGCGGCCGGCCGCGGCGGCCGAGCTCTACGACTGGTGGCTGGGCAGCTTTGATGAGGCCTTCCAGGCTGCGGTCGCTTCCCGCGATGCCCTCGAGCAGGAGCGGCGGGCGATCCTGGCCCGCGGCACGGTGGCGCACGTGATGAACGAGAAAGAGGGCCCGCCGATGGCCTACGACCTCGACCGTGGTGACTACGACAAGCGCCTGGATCAGGTCACCGCCGACACCCCCGAGTTGATGCCCGCCTTCCCGGAAGACTTTCCTCGCAACCGGCTCGGGCTCGCCAAGTGGCTGATGCTGCCGGAGCATCCGCTGACAGCCCGCGTGACCGTCAACCGCTTCTGGCAGGAGGTCTTCGGCACCGGCCTGGTCGCCACGCCGGGCGACTTCGGCATCACCGGCGAGCTGCCGAGCCACCCGCTGCTGCTCGACTGGCTAGCAGTGGAGTTTCGTGAGAGTGGCTGGGACGTGAAGCGGCTCTTCCGACTGATGGTGACCAGCGCCGCCTACCGACAGGCCGCCACCGCCAGCCCGGAGAAGCTCACCGCCGACCGTGACAACCGGCTGCTCTCCCGCGGCCCTCGCTTCCGCATGGACGCGGAAATGGTTCGCGACTCGGCGCTCGCCGCCAGCGGCCTGCTGGTTCGCAAGATCGGCGGCCCGAGTGTGAAGCCCTACCAGCCGCCGGGGGTGTGGGCCGCGGTCTCGATGGGCGGCAACACCAGCCGCTACCAGCCTGGCAGCGGCGAGGATCTCTACCGCCGCAGCATGTACTGGTTCTGGAAACGGTCGGCACCGCCGGCATCGATGGAGATCCTCAACGCCCCCTCGCGAGAGGTCTGCACCGTCCGCCGTGAGCGGACCAACACCCCGCTCCAGGCGCTCGTCACCCTCAACGATGAGCAGTTTGTTGAGGCGGCGCGGGTGCTGGCCGAGGAGGCCCTCGAGATCGGCGGCCCGCACGACGCAGCCCGGCCTCGATGTGCTGACTGGCCGCCTGCTCGCCCGCAGCTTCGACGACGCCGAAAAGAAGATTGCCATGGAGTCGCTCGCCACGCTGCGGAGCTGGTATGCCGAGCATGCCGACGAGGCCAAGCAGCTGGTCGACGTTGGGGCGTCGACACCGAAGGCGGTCGATCCTGTGGAGCTTGCTGCCTGGACGATGCTTGCCAATCAGCTGATGAACCTGGATGAGTTTCTCTGCAAGTAGCGGCCGTCTGCCCCACTGCCCTCGCCGCCGTGTTCCCGAAGGAGCGATTCCGATGCCATCCATGCCAGCCACCCCGTCGGTCCGTTCGCCGCTTGACGAACTCGGGCTCAACCTCACCCGGCGGCGGTTCTTCGGGCAGGGCAGCCACCTGCTCGGCGGTGCGGCGCTGGCCTCCCTGGCCGGACGACAGGGCCAGGCAGCCGCCCTGGAGACCGGGCCCGACGGCGTGGCCCGCGTGGCCGGCGCCCTCGGGCCCCACTTCGCCCCCAAGGCCAAGCAGGTGATCTACCTGCACATGGTGGGCGGGCCGCCGCAGCAGGACCTCTTCGACTACAAGCCGGCGATGAACGAGTGGTACGACAAGGACCTGCCCGAGAGCATCCGCCAGGGCCAGCGGCTGACCACGATGACCTCCGGCCAGGCCCGCTTCCCGATCGCGCCTTCAAAGTATGCCTTCACGCAGCATGGCAAGAGCGGCATGTGGGTCTGCGAGCTCTTGCCCCACACTGCGAAGATGGTCGACGAGATGTGCTTCATCCGCTCGATGCACACCGAGGCGATCAACCACGAGCCGGCGATCACCTACATGCAGACCGGCAATCAGATCACCGGCCGGCCCTGCCTGGGCAGCTGGCTGAGCTACGGCCTCGGCAGCCTCAACGACGACCTGCCGACGTTTGTGGTGCTTGTCGCTCGGCCGACCAACACCGAGCAGGTGCAGGCGATCGGCGCCCGGCTCTGGTCGAGCGGCTTTCTCTCCGGCGAATACTCCGGCGTGAGCTTCCGCTCGTCGGGCGACCCGATCCTCTATCTCAAGGATCCGCCGGGCGTGTCGCGGGATGTGCGTCGCACCACGCTCGATGGCCTGCAGGCCTTGAACGAGCAGACGTTTGAGCGGATCGGCGACCCCGAAACCCGCACCCGTATCGCGCAGTATGAGATGGCCTTCCGCATGCAGGCGAGCGTGCCGGAGCTGACCGATCTCGCCAGCGAGAGCCAGGCCACGCTCGACCTCTACGGCGACGCGGTCACCAAGCCGGGCAGCTTTGCCAACACGATGCTGATGGCCCGCCGGATGGTGGAGCGGGGCGTGCGGTTCGTGCAGGTCTACCACAACAACTGGGACACCCACGGCAACGTCGCCGGCCGGCTGCCCGATCAGTGCCGCGACGTCGACCAGCCCTGCTGGGCGCTGGTGCAGGACCTCAAGAGCCGCGGCATGCTCGATGACACACTGATCATCTGGGGCGGCGAGTTTGGCCGCACCGTCTATTCACAGGGCGGCCTCTCCAAGGAGAACTACGGCCGCGACCACCATCCGCGGTGCTTCACGATGTGGATGTGCGGCGGCGGTGCCCGGCCCGGCCAGATCTACGGCGAGACCGACGACTTCTCCTACAACATCGTCAAAGACCCGGTGCACATCCGCGACTTCCATGCCACCGTGCTGCACCTGCTCGGCTTCGACCACGAGCGGTTCACCTACCGCCACCTCGGCCTCGACAACAAGCTCACCGGCGTCGAGCACGCCCGCGTGATTCCGGAGTTGATGACCTGAGCGGGCCCGAGCAACCCCGCCCGCGCTCCCATCAACCGTCGGGGGTGTCGATCAGGTGCTGCAGCCGTTCAGCCAGTTCGTGCGGGTAGCGGGCGGTCCAGGTGTGATCGATCAGGCCGACGTCGACCTGCTCCACGCAGGCCATCACGGCGTTGCCGCCGATGGCGTGCAGAGGTTCTCCTCAATGTGTACACTTCTCATGCACACTCTGGAGCCAACGCGATGGAAGCCTCGTTTGTGGATCTTCGCAATAAATCCGCTGAGGTCATTCGTGCGCTGAGCCGCAACGAGCGGGTCACCGTCCTGTACCGCGGCAAACCCGCAGCCGTCATGCTGCCGCTTGAAGCTCGCTCAGACAACGCGTCGGTGAGTGCGAAAGATCACCCTGCCTTTGGCATGTGGGCCGACCGACGTGAGCTCGAGGACGTTCCCGCCCACGTCCGCCAGCTGCGACAGGGTCGCTTCCATGATCTTTGATACCGACGTGCTCATCTGGGTGCTTCGAGGAAATGCACGGGCAGCCAAAGCGGTCGATACCGCGGGGGAGCGCAGCCTCTCCACCGTGACCTACATGGAGCTCCTGCAAGGCGCCCGGGACAACGCCGAAGTCCGTGGAATCAAAGCTTTCCTCAGCGACATGCAGTTCGCCATGCTCCCCCTGACGGAAAACATCGGGCATCGCGCCACGATTTACATGGAGGAATACGGGCTCGCCATTGCCATGGGCGTGGCTGATGCCCTGATTGCCGCAACAGCTGTGGAATGCAATCGCCCCCTGCTCACCGGCAACAACAAACACTACAGGGCAATCAAAGAACTCGATCTCCACCGCTTCCGACCATAGCCGGCGCCCTGATGGCTCGCCTGTTCCCAACCCGCACCGCTCCTGGGAAA
>JAGYJY010000017.1 GCA_018401745.1 Pirellulales bacterium
CCGTGAGCACTGGACGCGGAATCCCGGCGACGAAGCCTCTGAGCTGCAGCCATCCTGCGGAAAACCTTGGGCCTCGCGGCCAGGTTTCACCAGCCACCGTCGTTAGGCCAGGCTGCGGAGTTGTGCAGCTGGCAGCGCGGACGACGCGAGCAGGCGGGTGCGTCTGCTTTCACGCCAGCTGCGGCAGCATCCGATCGGCTTCGTGCAGGACGATAAGGCTTTCGGCGGTGGCGGAGAGCCTGGCAATATCTTCGGCAGAGGCGGCGTGGCCGATATCGAGGCTTTCAACCGCTGCTTCATCGAGGTCGCTGGCGAGCACCAGCCGCCGTGAGCCGAGTGACCGGGCAAACTGGCGGGTGAGCATGGCGTCGCGAATCAGAGCGACGTCGCCGCTGCGGACGGCCTCCTTGACCAGTGGTTCGATGGCCACACCCTGCCGCCAGCGGGTGAACACGACGCCCGGCTCTTCGCTCAGCCTGCTGACCACGCAGACGGTGCCATCGGGGTAGGTGACCCGCGCTGCCGCCGCTGCGGCGCGGACCACCGCCTCGAGGCCTGCGTGGGGGTCTGAGAGGGTGGTGATCGTGACCTCGGCTGCTCGCGCCAGTCGCGGCATCCAGGCCCTGGCGGCCCGCCGAGCAAGCGGCCGTCACGCCGGGCTCCATGCCGAACGAGGCATCTGCGAGGGAGTCACCACAGCCGGGAACTGCCCGCAGCTCGGCGATCACGCCAAGCTGCCAGAGCACTTCCTGGGAGGCCGTCTTCCAGGCCCGGTGGCTGCCGCGGGGCCGCATCGCAAGGGATCGCGCGAGCGTCTCGGAGGCAGCCCGTCGTGAGAAGGCAGGCCAGAGCTCGCCTTCGGTGGCTCGCCCACCAAGCGCTGCGTTCCAGCCGAAGGATCCCACGCTCACCACCACGTCGGCATCGACCAGTGGCCGGGCGATGTACCGTGGATTCGCCTCGTCGTCCGCCATCAGATACGACGTGTCGGCGTCGCTAGCGGGATCAAAGATCACGGTGGTGGCCCCTGGCACGACCGGCTGCAGTCGGCTTGTCCAGAGTCGCAGCACCTCAATGCGGTCTGGTGGAGCGCCCGCCGAGGCCAGGGTCGACACCACGGCCTCAAGCAGAGCCTGATTCTGCGGCACGGTGTCAGCCACCGCCACAACGATGCGGTCTCCCTCGACGACATGCTCAACCAGTGGTGGGCCGTCGGCTGGCTGGGTGAGGGCGTCGGCAACCCGCTGCTTCACCTCTGCGGCTGCAATGCCGGCCGGTCCGCGGCATTCGGCGGCGACCGCATCGGGGCTGGGGGAAAGCCGAAACGGCTCGTCGTGCCCGGCGTTGAGTTCGATGGTGTCTGAAGGTGTGCTCGACATGATCTTTCCAGGCAGCATACGCGTTGGTCGGTGGCAGGTCATCGGTGTCGTGGAATGACCCGGTCAACCGTCACGGTCGGATAATTTGGCTGACGATTCCATGCCGTTTCTGCGACTCGCCGAAGAGACCTGCAGGAGGCTCGGCGGCCTCCTCACGCGACACGACCCGCTCACGGGCATTTCGAGGACGTTGCCATGCGCCACCGTCAGGTTTCTCTCAGTGCGGAGTTGTTGAAGGCTCACGTCGTGCTCCCCGTGGTCGTGGCGGTCGTGCTCTGCAGCTCGGCCTCTGCCCAAGACCATCGGCGGAACGCCGGGTCACCTGCACTGAACTGGCAGCCACCGGTTGTTCGACAAACAGCCGGATACACCGAGCGTGGCGTGGCCGCACCGCGGCAGGCGATGTCGCCGCGGGATGGCTCAACGCGGATGGCCATGAGCGACGGTGAGATCGTCATGGATGGCGGCATGATGATGTTTGATGAGGATCCCGGGTTTTCCGGGGCTGTGGGTATCAGTGGGGGCATGATGAGCGAGCCCTGCACCACCTGCCGCACGCCCCCGTGGCATGGAAACGTGTCGCCGCCGGCATACTGCGGCCCGGGCCAGTGCGGCCCTGCGTGCGACCCGTGCGACCCGTGCCAGCCCGTGTGATCCCTGTGATCGCCCCTCTCGTCGGTCGTGCTTCCCGAGGCTGCAGGCGCTCTTTTCCGAGGGCTACCTTGCCTCGCCGATGCCCCCCTGCGAGCCCCGCTGCCGCCACTGCGGAACGCCAGTGCCAGTCGGTTTCTGATGGCTGCGGGGAGCTGCTGGCATGGCTCGCTCACGAGGCGTGTGGGCGAGTCAGGGCGTCCAGAGCCTGCCGACGGCCAGCATCCCGATCGTCACACAGGCTGCTCCGGCGAGGTCGAGAATCGCACCGGCCCGCACCATGTCGGCTAGCGGCACGCGACCTGATCCATAGACGATCGCATTGCAGGGAGTGCTCACTGGCATCATGAAGCCGAGGCTTGCCGCAAACGTGGCCGCAAGGGCTGCCGGGAGCGGGTCGGCGCCGACGGCTGTGGCCAGGGCAAGTCCCACCGGCACCACCATGTTGGCGCTGGCGGTGTTGCTGGTGAACTCGCTCGTGATCGCGGCCACAAGCGCCGCGGCGGCGATCAGGGTGATGCCGCCGCCTTCCGGGATCAGCCCGGTGATGGAGCGGCCAAGGCCGTCGGCGAGCCCTGTGGTGAAGGAGAGTTCGCCCAGAGCCATGCCGCCGCCGTAGAGCAGGATCACGCCCCAGTCGATTTTTGCGGCCTGTTCCCAGCTGAGCACCCGCGTGCCGTTGCCTCCAGGCAGAATGAACAGCGCGATGGCTCCCAGGAGGGCTGCCACCCCTTCGGGCACCCGTGAGGCCAGCAGGGCAGTCGCGGGATGCTCCTTGCCCACCACGAGGGCCAGCACCCCTGGCGCCACCCACAGGGAAACGGTGAGGCCAAAGGCAGCAGCGGCCGACCGTTGGCCCGTCGTCCAGCGTCCGAGGGTTTTCCGCTGGGCGTGCACGTAGGCCGTCACCCCTCGAGCCGTGAAACGCCCGCAGGAAAGAGGCTCGTGCCCACAACCACGACAACTAGGAGCATGACGAGCGTCAGTGGCACGCCGAGCAGGCACCACGAGAAGAAGCTGATGTCAATCCCCAGTTGCTTCTCGATGAAGGCCAGGCCGATCAGGTTGGGGGGCGTGCCGATGGGGGTTGCCAGGCCGCCGATTGAGGAGGCGAAGGCCACCACCAGCAGCAGGCCGGTGGCAAAGCGTGGGTTGAGCCGGCGACCACCCTCTCCTTGATCCGCCTGCTCGATTGCCGCCAGGATGCCGCTGACAATCGCGAACATCATCGCGGTCGTGGCGGTGTTGGAGATCACTCCGCTGGTGACGCCGCAGACGAGAGCCACGGCTGCCATGATCCGCTTGGGATGCTCGCCAACCCAGGGCTGGGCGAGCACGGCATACGCCAGTCGCCGGTCGAGGCCATGCACGCGGATCGCCTCGGCGAGCATGAACGAGCCGATAAACAGAAAGATGAGCGGCTGCGCAAACGGCCGAAAGACGTCCTTCGCGGGGCCAACGCCCGTGACCACACAGGCAGCGACGCCCGCAAGCGCCTGTCACCGGCAGCGGCAGCGACTCACTCACCCAGAGCACAACAACTGCCGCCAGAACGCTTGCCAGCCGATGGGCCTCAGGCGTCAGGCCGCCTTCTCCCGTGGAGAGCGGGGCCACCGCCAGCCCCACCGCAGCCGCGACTGCGATCCCCAAGGAGATCGCCAGTCGCGGCGCGTTTGGAAGGCTACCTGGCACCAGTCTGCCTGCGGGGGAGAGAAACTACTTGCCGTGCTTGAGGGCCGCCTGGCCAGCAGCCAGCCGAGCCACCGGCACGCGGTACGGCGAACAGCTGACGTAGTCGAGGCCGATCTCGTGGCAGAAGACCACTGAGTGGGGCTCGCCACCATGCTCGCCACAGATGCCGAGCTTGATATCTGGCCGCGTTTCCTTGCCTCGCTCAACACCGATCTTCATCAGCTGGCCGACGCCGGTGGTGTCGATCGAAGCAAACGGATTCGCCTTCACGATACCCATCTCGGTGTACATCGGCAGGAAGGTCGCCGAGTCGTCGCGGCTCATGCCGAGGCAGGTCTGCGTGAGGTCGTTGGTGCCGAACGAGAAGAACTCGGCTGTCTCAGCGATCTCGTTGGCCGTGAGCGCCCCGCGAGGGATCTCGATCATCGTGCCGACGAGATACTTGATCTTCTGGCCCGTCTCCTGCTGCACCTGCTTGGCGACCGCGTGCACGATCTCCACCTGGTTGTCGAGCTCCTTCTTGAAGCCGACCAGCGGAATCATGATCTCCGGCTTCACCTTGATGCCGTCTTTCTGCACCTTGGCAGCGGCTTCAAACACTGCCCGCGCCTGCATCGCAGAGATCTCCGGGTAGGAGATGCCCAAGCGGCAGCCACGATGGCCGAGCATCGGATTGAACTCGTGCAGGGCAGCCACCCGCCTCGCGACCGCCGAGGTGGAGATGCCGAGCTTGGCAGCCAGCTCCTTCTGGGCGTTGGTGTCGTGCGGCACGAACTCATGCAGCGGTGGGTCGAGGAAACGGATCGTGGCGGGCCGGCCCTCAAGTGCTCGGAAGATACCCTCGAAGTCCTCCCGCTGGTATGGCAGGAGCTTGGCGAGTGCCTCACGGCGGGTCTCGATGTTTTCCGCCAGGATCATCTCCCGCATTGCATCGATGCGGTCGCCCTCAAAGAACATGTGCTCGGTCCGGGTCAGACCGATGCCTTCGGCTCCGAAGGCAATCGCCTGTCGCACCTGTTCTGGCGTGTCGGCGTTGGTCCGGATGCCGAGGCGACGATACTTGTCGGCCAGCTTCATCACGAAGGAGAAGTACTGATAGACCTCAGAGTCTTCCGGCTTCATCGTGCCGCTGACGAGCACCTGCTTGAGCTCGCTGTCGGCGGTGCCGATGGCACCAGCAAAGACCTCACCGGTGGAGCCGTTGATCGAGATCGCGTCGCCTTCCTTGAGGGTCTTGCCAGCGCAGCTGAGCGTTCCCTTGGCGTAGTCGATCTGGATCTCGCCGGCACCAGCCACGCAGACCTTGCCCATCTGGCGGGCAACGAGAGCGGCATGGCTGGAGACACCACCACGGCTGGTGAGGATGCCCTCAGCTGCAATCATGCCTCGCAGGTCTTCCGGGCTCGTCTCGATTCGCGCCAAGACAACGCTCTGCCCCTTGGCACCGAGCTGCTCGGCCTTGTCGGCCGTGAACACCAGCTGCCCGGAGGCGGCACCTGGGCCAGCAGGGAGGCCAGCGGTCAGCAGGCGGCCTTCGTCGCCCGCTGCCTGATAGGCCTTGCGGTCGAAGATCGGGGCAAGCAGCTGCGAAAGGGCATCGGGATCTGCCGAAAGGATCGCATGCTCCGCGGTCATCAGCTTCTGCTTGACCATGTCGTGGGCGATCTTCACGTAGGCCAGGGCCGTTCGCTTGCCGTTGCGGGTCTGAAGCATGTAGAGCTTCTTCTTCTCAACGGTGAACTCGAAGTCCTGGACGTCGCCAAACTTCTTCTCCAGCGTCGCCCGCACCTTCTCCAGCTCCTTGTAAGTGCTGGCAAAGCCGGGGTCGTGGGCCATCTCAGCGACGGGCTTGGGGGTTCGCACGCCGGCAACCACGTCTTCACCTTGGGCATTGATGAGGTACTCACCGTAAAACACGTCTTCGCCGGTGGCCGGGTCGCGGGTGAACGCCACGCCGGTGGCACAGTCGTCGCCCATGTTGCCAAAGACCATCGCCTGCACGTTGACGGCGGTGCCCCACTCATCGGGGATCTTGTACTTGCGGCGGTAGAGGATCGCCCGCTCGTTCATCCAGCTGCCGAAGACAGCGCTGACCGCACCGATCAGCTGCTCCATCGGATCCTGGGGAAACTCCTTGCCAGTCCGCTGCTTGATCAGCTGCTGGTAGCGCTTGATCAGCTCACGGAGATGCTCCTCGGTCAGTTCGAGGTCTTCGGTGACGCCGAGCTGCCGCTTCAGCCCGTCCATCACCTCTTCAAACGGCTCATGCTCGTTCTCGTGGACCTTCTGCACGCCCATCACCACGTCGCCATACATCTGGATGAAGCGGCGGTAGGAGTCGTAGGCAAAGCGGCCGTTGCCGGTGGCCTCGGCGAGCCCGACAACCGTCTCGTTGTTGAGGCCGAGGTTGAGGATCGTGTCCATCATGCCCGGCATGCTGTCGCGGGCACCGGAACGAACGCTCACCAGCAGCGTGTTGGAAGGATCGCCAAGCTTCTTGCCGGTCTCTTTCTCAATCAGCTTGACGTTGGTCGCGATCTGAGCTTCAAGACCCTCGGGAAACTTCTTCTTCGACGTGTAGAAATCGACGCAGCAGTCGGTGGTGATCGTGAAGCCGGGGGGCACCGGCAGGCCGATCTTGGTCATCTGCGCGAGGTTTGCGCCCTTACCACCGAGGAGGTCGCGCAGCGTCCCGTCGCCATCGCACTTCTTCGCGCCAAAGAAGTAGATCATCTTGCCGGCCTTAACCTTGGCAGCCTTGGCTGCCTTCGTTGCCTTCTTGGCGGACTTGCCGGTTTCCTTGGATGCCTTGCGAACGGTTTTGGCCATGGACGAAACGTTCCTCTTGAGAGATCAGATTGAGAGATCAGAGAACTTGGACGGAATACATGCGGCGTCTCGGTGAACAGCCGCGACATCACCTGTCTGTCGGCGCGGACCATCGGCACACGCGGAAAAACCGGCAAACTGTCCGCAGACTGTAGAGTCGCGGCAGGGCGACCGTCAACGACCCGCCCTGCTGTGGCGGTGCAGAACTCTCATTCGCAGCGTCCACACACGAGAACTATAATTCATCACTTTTCACGATGCCGACTTTGTGAGGATTTTGCCTGGTGCGTTTCCCTGACTTGAGCCTGCGAACAGCTGAGAACCCGCCCTGCTGGTCGCGGGGTGCGCTGACGGCCCTCTTCGTGGCCTGTGGGCTCTGGTGGCTCGCTGTTTTTCAGGCAGAGGCTGCCCGCGGGGAAGAAGCGACGCCCGACTTCAATCGCGACATCCGCCCAATCCTCTCCCACAACTGCGTTGCCTGTCACGGTCCCGACGAGCACGACCGCCAGGCGGGCCTGCGGCTTGACGACCCTGCAGCAGCCGCGGCTGAGCTTGAGAGCGGCCTGCGGGCGATCGTGCCTGGGGCACCGCAGAGCAGTGAGATGATCGTCCGCATTCGCGAGCAGGATCCCGATCTCGTGATGCCGCCGCCAGAGAGCCACCACGTGCTCGACGAGGCCCAAAAGCAGCTGCTTGAGCGGTGGATTGCTGCCGGCGCTCCCTACGCCCCGCACTGGGCCTACGTTGCTCCCAAGGCCTGGCCTACGCCGGCAGCCATCGATCGGGCCTGGCCACGGTCGTGGATCGATGCCTTTGTGCTCGACAGGCTCAAGCGGGAGCAGCTTGCCCCGGCGGACGATGCCGATCCGACAACCCTCGTGCGTCGGCTGCATCTCGATCTCACCGGCCTGCCGCCGACACCGGCCGAGCTGGATGCGTTCCTGGCGGACAGCACAGCCGATCGGGTCGAGCGGCGGGTCGACGCGCTGCTGGCATCCCCCCGGCATGCCGAGCGGCTGGCCAGCTGGTGGCTCGACCTCGTCCGCTATGCCGACACCGTCGGCTACCACGGCGACCAGACCCACAACGCCTCACCCTATCGCGACTGGGTGATCCACGCCTTCCTTGAAAATGTGCCCTTCGATCGCTTCACCCTGCTGCAGCTCGCCGGGGATCTGGTGGAGCCCGCCGAAGGGGAGCATCCAGACGACCGCGTGCTTGCCTCCGCCTACAACCGGCTGCTGCAGACGTCGCACGAGGGTGGGATTCAAGTCAAGGAGTATCGGGCGATCTACCAGGCCGATCGCGTGCGAAACATCTCAGAGGTCTGGCTCGGGGCGACGCTCGGCTGCGCCCAGTGCCACGACCATAAATACGATCCCTTGACCAGCCGCGACTTCTACGCGATGGGGGCGTTTTTCGCCGACATCGATGACGAGCGGCACATGGGCAATGCCGGCTTTGGCGGCGGCACCAACACGCTGCCCACCACCCGCTTGCCCGAGCGGGCGATTCTGGGGCCGTTTGACCGGGCGGAGGCGGAGCGGCTGGATCGGGAAATCGCCGAGCTCACCAAGAGGCTTTCTGCTGAGCCAGCTGCCGGCGATCAGGCCACCGGGAATGAGCCTGAGCCGGCAGCGGTCGTCGCCGCCCGGGAGCAGTCTGCCAGGCTCACAAAGCAGCGGGAGTCGCTCACTCGCGCGGTGATGATCACCGAGCAGCTGAAAACGCCGCGTGAGGTGCGGCTGCTGCCGCGAGGCAACTGGATGGATGAAACCGGCGAGGCTGTTGAGCCGGCGGTGCTGAGCGTTCTTGGCAGCCTGAACGTGGATGGCCGTGCCAGCCGCGAAGACCTCGCCCGCTGGCTGACCGAGCCCGTGGCCGAGGGAGGCATCGGTGAACTGACAGCTCGCGTGGTCGTCAACCGGCTGTGGGCCCTCTTCTTCGGCGAAGGGCTCTGCCGCAGCACCGACGACTTCGGCGGGCAGGGAGAGCCGCCCGATCATCCCGAGCTGCTCGATCGGCTGGCGCTCGAGCTGGTGGCGTCGGGCTGGGATCTTCGCAGCCTGATTCGGCAGATCGTCACCAGCCGCAGCTACCTTCAGTCCTCGGAGGCTTCGGCCGAGCTGCTCGCCCGCGATCCCGACAACCGGCTGCTGGCCCGGCAGGGTCGCTGGCGGCTGCCAGCGGAGCATGTCCGTGATGCCGCCCTCTTTGCCGGTGGACTGCTGGTCGAAGAGCTCGGTGGCCCGAGCGTGCGGCCCTACCAGCCGGCCGGCTACTACCAGCACCTCAACTTTCCCAAGCGAACCTACGCGGCCGACACCGATGAGCAGCAGTGGCGGCGGGGCCTCTACGTCCACTGGCAGCGGATGTTTCTCCATCCGCAGCTGGCGGCCTTCGATGCGCCGACGCGCGAGGAGTGCACCGCCCGCCGCCTGCCCTCCAACACACCGACGCAGGCGCTCGTGCTGCTCAACGATCCGACGTTTGTGGAGGCTGCCCGGGGCCTTGCTGCGCGGGCGATGCGGGCCAGCACCGCCGATGACGATCGGCTTTCCCTGCTCTGGCGGCAGGCGGTCTCGCGGGAGCCTGATGCGACGGAACGGGCGGTGCTGAGGGAGCTGCTTGCCAGGCGGCGCGAGGAGGCTGCCGCAAACCCCGAGGCGGCTCGAGCGCGCTGCTGGGAGTTGGGATGGCGGCGGCGGATGCGTCGCTGGAGCCGGATGAGCTCGCAGCCTGGACGGCCGTGGCCCGCAGTGTGCTCAACCTGCACGAGGCCATCGCCCGCTATTAACAGTCCGCCCCACACCAGCAGGACGAGGAGTCGATCATGATCAGCCCGACACCACTGCACCGCCGCTGCTTTCTCGGCCAGGCGGGGCTCTCGCTCGGTGCGGCGTCGCTCGGCGGCCTGCTCGCCCGCGACGGCCTCGCCGCTCTTGATTTGCCGGCGGCCGCCCGCGGGGCGATCTGGCCGCTGCACCATCCGCCGCAGGCCAAGGCTGTGATCTTTCTCTGCCTGGCCGGTGGGCCGAGCCACCTGGAAACCTTCGACAACAAGCCGACGCTCGCCCGGCTCGACGGCCAGCCGATGCCCGAGAGCGTGACGGCCGGCCAGCCGATCGCCCAGCTGCAGGGCAAGGAACTGGTCGTGCTCGGGCCGCGAAAGCCGTTTTCCCGCTACGGGGAATGCGGCGCTGAGATCAGCGACTACCTGCCGCGGCTGGGCGGTTTTGCCGACCGGCTGGCGATCGTGCGGAGCATGGTCACCGAGCAGATCAACCACGACCCGGCCCACACCTTTCTCAACTGCGGCACCGCCATCTCCGGACGGCCCAGCATGGGCGCGTGGGTGACCTATGGCCTCGGCAGCGAGGCCGACGACCTGCCCGGCTTTGTGGTGATGACGAGCAAGATGGGCCGCAATCCGCAGCCGATCGCCGCTCGGCAGTGGCACTCGGGCTTTCTGCCGGGGCAGTTTCAAGGCGTGGAGTTTGCCACGAGCGGTTCGCCGGTGAACTACGTGGCGAGCCCGCCGGGTGTTTCCGAGGCGCATCAGCGCGACGTGATCGACACGGTGGCGGCCCTCGAGCGGCACCGGCTTGCGACCGTTGCCGATCCAGAAATCGCCACGCGAATCCGGCAATATGAGCTCGCCTTCCGGATGCAGATGAGCGTGCCGGAGCTGGCCGATCTCTCCGATGAAACCGCAGAGACTCTCGCTTGCTACGGGGCTGAGCCTGGCCGCGCGACGATCGGCACCAACTGCCTGATGGCCCGGCGGCTGGTGGAGCGGGGCGTGCGGTTTGTGCATCTCTACCACAGCGACTGGGATCACCATGGCGGCATCGAGCCCTACATGGACGAAATCTGTCCGCCGACCGACCGGGCTGCCGCGGCTTTGCTTGCCGACCTGGAGGAGCGAGGCCTGCTTGAGGAGACGCTCGTGGTGATTGGCGGGGAGTTTGGCCGCACGCCGATGGCCCAGAGCAAAGACAAGGGCGCCGGCCGCGACCATCACATCAAGGGCTTCAGCATGGCCCTGGCAGGAGGTGGCATCCGCGGCGGGGTGACCCACGGCGAGACCGACGAGTTTGGCTACCACGCGGTGACCGACATCGTGCACGTTCGCGACCTGCACGCCACGATGCTGCACCTGCTGGGCATCGACCACACTCGCTTTCAGCGTGGCCTTCCAAGGCCTCGACGCCAAGCTCACCGGCGTGGAGCAAGCCCGCGTGGTGACGCCGCTGCTGGCGTAGGGCTCGTGATTCGAGACCTCGTGAAACCAACGTGACGTGCGCCAATCATTGAAGGCACCCCGGGGCACCGAGGGCCGCGCCCAGCGATGGGCTCGGTTTTCTTGGCTGGCATTATGGGCTGCGGAGGTTTGGATCGCTCTGCCGCAGCTGCCACCAGGAGGTTTTCTCCAGGGGCAGCCGAGGCACGGAGGATGTCCAGGCTCCGGCGGCATCAAGGGCCCGGCTGAAGGGGCCACCAGCCACGAGGCTCGCGGCGATCACGCCAGCTGCGACGGCCGAGAGGGTGGCGGAGATCAGCGACCGCCGCTGCTTCTGCTCGACGAGGTGCGGCTCTGGTGGTGGCAGCGGAATGCCGCCATACCAGTCGCGGACCAGGTCTTCGATCGCCAGGGCCGTTCCTGCGGTCCGACGGGCGTCGGCATCGTGGCGCAGGGCATCGGCCGCCCGGTCAGCTTCCTCGAGGATCGACTCGCCCGAGAGCCAGATGCTGATGTCTTGGCTGAGCTGGTCACGAAGGGGATTCATCGTCGGCCCTCCACAATCGCCCCGAGGTATGACCGCAGCTGCGTGCGGGCGCGGTGGATCGCGTTGTTGACCTCCGCGTAGGAGAGCCCGAGCGTCTCGGCGGTGTCACGGTAGCTGAGCCCCTCGCAGACGGTGAGCAGAAAGCAGCCCCGCTCCCGGTCCGGAAGGTTGGCGACGGCCTCAGCAACCCGATCGGCCACCTCACGGGTTTCGGCTGCGGCCGCCGGTGAGACAACGGTTGCCGCCTGGAGCGAGGCGATCCGTCGGTGCTCGGCCTGCCGCGACCTGCGATGATCGATGCACAGCCGGGCGGCAGTCTTCACGAGATACGGTCCGAACAGCTCCTCAAGCCGATAGCGGTGGCGGTGTTCAAAGAGTCGCTTCAACGCCTCCTGCACAATGTCTTCGGCGAGATGCCGATCACCGAGGAAGGCCGTGGCAAACCGCAGCACACGCTGGCGGTGGGCTGTTGCCAGCTCCGCAAACATGTCGGCCGACAGGCGTCCAGCGGCCGCCATCTCGCGTGCGGCGGTCGCTCCTCTGGTCGAGACTGACGGATGGTGTTGCATGGGATGCTCCCGAACCCGCTCACCTGGCTGAGGTTACCACTGCTCGCTCTCTGCAGGCAGCTCGCCATCAGCCCGGTCTCCAAGCTGTCGCAGCACCTCCGCATCGACGTTTTCGGAAAGGAATCGCACCGCCCCATCGCCCAGGCCGACATTCAGCCCGCCGACATGATGGCTGCCGAATCCCCCGACGAAGAGTGGATCCTCCGGCGTGGCGTCATCGATCCATGTTTCATCGGTCCTACGAAGGATGGGCGACGTGGTGCGGAGCGTCGAGCGAGTGCCGGAGGCCCAGCCGAGGTCGCCCTCGCTCCCGCGTCGCTCAGCAATCACCAGCGTGTTGCTCGAGCCGTCGGCGATGTCGGAAAAGCGGATGCGGCTGTTGAGAAACAGCACACCGTTGTTGTCGTCGTCGATCGGGGCTTCAACGGCGTTGGAGCAGCCGGCATAGTTCGACACGGCCACGCGCTGACTGCCTGATTCGCGAACCGACGGCGTTGGTGACGACGGGCACAGCAGTGGCCCGATGACCACCGACCGCACCGCGGCGTTGGTGTCGGCATAGACGCCGTCTTCGATGCTGAAGTGATGTGCCAGCCGCTGCTGCTCAAAAAAGGGTAGCAGACGCACAATCCAGCCAACGTGATGCCCCTCAGGCAGGCTCCTGATCGGCCCTGATTCCCCAGAGGAGGCAAACTTTGAGTAGATAAATGTGACGACACCCTCAGGCAGGCTCTTGATCGGTCCTGATTTCCCAGTCACGCCTGCAGGGAATCGCTCAAAGGCAAACTCATGATTGTGGAGGGCCAGGCCGAGCTGCGCGAGGTTGTTGGTGCAGGAGCATCGCCGCGCGGCCTCTCGAGCGCTCTGCACGGCAGGCAGGAGCAGGCCGATAAGCACCCCGATGATCGCGATCACGACCAGGAGCTCCACAAGGGTGAAGCCATGCCGGCAGGGCTGTCGGCGGGATGGTGGAGCAGAGGCGGCGTTTGACGCATTCATGGCAGAGATTCCTCGGGGGATGGCTGAGAGGGAGGCGAGATCCTGAGATTCCGGGAACGACGAATGGTGAGTGGGCCTTCGAGCGGGTAGGTGACAACGACGTGGACGCCCTGTGGGTCGTCGGGATCGCGTGCGATGCTGATGCGAGCGGAGCCGGCACCCGTCAGCTGCTGTGGCGTGAGCTCTACGTCGCCGTCGACTTCCTCGCCTGAGGCATGGCGTGCTCGGGCTAGGTCTTCCGCTGCCACGAGCAGCCGCTCCACCTGTCGCAGCTGCCGTTCGTGCCGCAGATGGTGGCGGGTCGCGGTGGCGGACCGCAGCATCGTCAGGCCAATGGCCGCGGCCACCGCCATACAGGCCACCGCCACCACCATCACACCGCCCCGCCGCGGCTGCTGCCCGCTGGCCAACACCAAGGCCGCCATCGTGGTCATGGTGAACCCCCTTCCGCCGCTCTCGCTGCGGAGACGGCTGCGACGAGGTCGACGGCAAGGCGTGGCCTGCGGGGCGAGTGGCTCTCGATGCGACCCTGCAGGGAGACCAGGGTCCCATCGTAAGATGCGGTCCAGCTGAAGGGCCGTGAGAACCGGTACGACTCCCGATGGGTTCCGCCGGCAGCGTCGCTCATGAGTCGCGTGAGCGATGTTTCCATGAGGTGGTAGCTGATGTGGCCATCGGGCACCTCGATCACCACCAGCGGCTCTGAACCGTGCTGGGACGGCTCCCCTGCCCCATCGCATCGCACGCAGCGAGCCTGATGGACGTCGCTGCGAAACTGCCGCGCCAGCCGGGCGGCGGTCCGCTCGTCAGCCAGAACCTGCCGCGATCGCGACTCAAAGGTGAAACTGCGATGCACGAGGCCCACCGAGGTGGCCATCACGACCGAGGCAGCGGTCATCGCGGCCATCAGCTCAAACAGCGACGCACCTCGTCGGCATGCCCCGTGGCCTCTGCGTGTCATCGGGCGTCCTCCGGGGCAGGCAGAGGCGGCAGCCAGGTGGCCAGGGCGAGCGGTCGCTCGTGGCGGCCGGGAGCATCCCAGCCGAGCGAGAGCACAACGGCTTCCCCCAGCGGCGATGCTCCGGCCCGTGCGACGGTCAGGCGAGCTCCCGGCAAGAGGTCGTGAAGCTCTGGAGACAGATCGACCGACGCCACCGCAGCATCGAGATTCGTCAACGAAGCAGCGGCCAGCCGCTCCGCCTGGTTGGCCAGTTCTTCCAGGGCGAGCCGTTCGCGGCGGGTTTCGCCCACCAGCCGCAGCTGCCGAGCAAACAGCGGCATGATCGTTGCGAGGGCCATGGCCGTGACAGCTGTCGCGGCGACCACTTCCAGCATGGTGAAGCCTACCCGCAGCCTGCCCGATGACGGCCGGGCGGCAGCCTTGTTTCGCAGCCTGTTAGGCGAGTTCATCGATCAATCCCGTGAGTGAGGAGAAGACAGCCACCGCCTGAAACAAGACCAGCAGGCCCAGCATCACCACTGCCGCAGGCACCAGCGTCTCGCGGAAGGCCTGCCCACGCCTGCCCAAGCGGGTGCGGCGGTTCGCGGCGATGCGGTGCATCACGAGCGTGCCGCTCGCGGCGTCCGCGTCGATCTGAGCGGCCTCGGCGGGATCGACGAGTCCCGCTGCCGCGAGGTCTGCGCCGAGGGCCCCCGAACGGGCGACCTTGCGAAGGCTGGCCTTGAGCCGCGGGTCGACGTGGCAGGCGGCCAGCGTGGTCGCGGCCTCGCACGGAGGGAGCCCGGCATCGATCGCCACTGCCAGCAGGTCGAACGCGGCTGCCCTTCGTCGTGGCCTCCGGAAAGGCCTCAGCAGCAGGCGGCGAAGCGAGGCGGAGAGCCGGCTGACCAGGGCCACCGCGACCACCGCAAAGGGCACCCAGGCGATCTGCTCAAGGAAGCGCACGGCGCTCAGCCAGTGCTCAAAGAGAGCAGGCCGGCTGCCCCCTAACTCGCCGAGGACCATTATCAGCTGAGGCTTGATGAAGACCGCCAGGAAGGCCGTCACCATCAGGAGCATAGCAACGACGAACGACAGGTAGCCAACAGCTCCTCGGAGACTGCGGCCGGGCTTGCAGGCGAGCAGCTCATCGCCGGCGAGTGCCGTCTGGACCATCGGCCCGAGAAGCCCTGTCTGCTCGCCGAAGGCAACGGCCACCGCGTGGTCCTCCTGGACCAGCCCAGGCACAGCAGCGATCGCCTCGGAAGCAGTGGCTCCCTGACGGAGCCGCCGGGCGGCCTTCTCCAGACGTGTGCCCTGCCCGCCGCGGCTATCTTCGGCCCAGGCGTCGAGCAGCATCGCCGCGGGCACGCCCGCCGTGGCGGCTGCAGCAATCAGCCGCACGACCGCACCGCTCTCCGCCCTGGTTGCCCAGGTCGACCAGGTCCGTCGCCAGTGCCGGCGAAGCCTGCGGCCGATGCGGTGAAGGGAGTTGTCAGGCATGGCTGTCGGTGTCCGGCGTCACGGCGTGGAGGCTGGGGTTGGTCACGACAAGGCGTTGATCAGGTGCATCAGGGGCAGCAGCAGTCCCAGCAGAACGAAGCCCACCAACACGGCGATCACAGCGATCAGTGCTGGGCCTACCAGCAACGGCCCTGCACCGCTCGATCCACGGCACAGGTCTTCGTGGGCAGCCGCAATGGCATCCAGCAGGATCGCAGCGGCGTGCGGATCACAGTCGAGTGCGGCCGTTGCTGCATAGGTCAGCGGTCGGCGAGGTGCGGCCGTGTCGAGCGGACGTGCCGTCACGAGCCGAGCTGCGACGGCGACCGCGTCCTGCGGCGGCATGGTGCTGGCCACGAGCCTGGCCAGGCAGCGGGTAAAGTCTGCGGTGCTGCCGGCGGAGCTGCTCATCTGGCGGGTGAGGAGCCAGCGGCCCACGATCACGACGACGGCCACCGCGATGAGGGGCTGCCAGACGCTCGCGATGAAAGGCCGGATGGCAAGCGTTGCCCTTGTCAGCAGCGGCAGCTCAAGACCGAAATCGCGAAAGATCGATTCAAAGGTTGCCAGGACGGTCACCGAGAGAAACGCGAGCAGCCCCAGGGCGAGGACCGCCATGACGGCCGGATAGGCAATCGCCGCCCATCTCGTGTGCCCGCCACCACAACGCAGCCCCACCGCTGCCTGCAGGATGCGGGCTGGCAGCCGTGGATCGCCGCTGGGCGATGCAAACAGCGGTACCCAAGGGGCAAGCGAGGTGTCAGCAGCCTTGATACCGTCGGCGACATTCCCCGAGTCAAGGCATGCCGCCACCGCGAGCCAGGCAGGCCGTTCCCGTGGCGGAAGCTCCTCCGCGACAAGCCGCACGAAGCCTGCCTGCTCTCGGTGCCGGGCGATCGCCGTGGCCACGTGCGCGGCGATGACGTCGCGGTCGTCGGGGCGTGTGGCTGCGGTCATGGCCCACCTCGTGCGCCAATCGGGTCCTGCGGGGCTGCCAACGAGACGAGCAGGCCCGTCATCGGGCGAAACAGGGCAACGCCGTAGCACAGCACCGCCAACCCTGCGATCAGGCTGCCCGCCAGCGGCAGCAGGCGGCGAGCCTTTTGTCGCTGCCGCTCGTCGAGCGACCGATAGAAGGCTGCTACGGCCCGGAGCGTGGCTGCCCGGCTGTCGATATCGCCCTGGGCCTCCGCAAACCTCACCAGCGGCGACGTCGTGCCAGCAGTGGGCAGGTTGATGGCCTGCACGACAGCGGTGGCGAGCTGTTCGCGTTGGGCTGCAGGCGTCTCGTTTGTAGCACTGCCGATTTCAGCCATCACATCGCACCGGGCCGCACGGCCGGCATGGCGACCGACCGTGCCGCTCACGCGAACAGTCCAGGCTGCCAGAGCGACGGCGACGACAACGCCGAGAAGCCCCAGCAGAACCGCAGTGAGATCGACAGGCAGCCAGGAGGCTTCTGCGGGGATCGGCGGGCTTTCAAAGGCAGTCTCGAGGCCGGCGATCAGCTGCTGCTGCGGGACCAGCGTCCAGGCCATGCCCACGAGGGCGAGGCCAATGACCACCGCTGGGTAGAGGAGTGCGAGCCGAAACCGCACCTGGTCGTCGCGGACCGTCGCCGAGGCTGTCTCAACAATCGCCTTGAGGCGACCGTTTTGGGGGCATCGTGGTCGTGTTTCATCACTTCCCGTCCTCTCCGCTGGCCGCAGGCAGCAGCACCGAGGGGGAGCCGTCGCAGCGCCGGCCGTTTGCCGGCACTGAATCGCTGCTGCGAGGTTGCTCCCCACACAAGAGGACGGAGCCCTCAGAAAAACCTTTTTTCGTTTTTCCGGGCTCCGCTGGCAGACCGCGAGGGCGTTTCAGGCCGCACAGCAGCATCCGGTCTGGCAGTCAGGAGTGTTCGCGACTCGCTGCCGTGAGCCTCAGAGGCTCTCGGCGGTCGCCCCACGGATCCGCTCAAACTCATGCACAAACAGACCGCTGCGGAGCTTTGGCTCAAACCAGGTGCTCTTTGGCGGCATGATCTCGTCGGCATCGGCCACCGCGAGCAGCTCATCAGCGCTCGTGGCGTGCATCGAGAAGGCGACGCCGTCGCTGCCGGCCCGCTTCTCCAGCTCTCCGCAGCCACGCACGCCGCCCACAAATGCAATCCGGGTGTCGGTTCGCGGATCCCCGATCCCGAGGATCGGCGCCAGCACCCGGTCTTGCAGCAGGGCCACATCGAGCGAAGCGATCGGATCGCTGCGGTCGATCGACGCTTCTGGGAAGGTCAGCAGCCACCAGCCGCCCGCCACAGCCACGAGCACCTGCCCACGGGAGGCTGGCGTTCCGGCAGCCGCAGGCTCGAGCGAGCCAACCTCGCGGAGCTTCTCGAAGAATGCCTCGGCAGAAAGCCCGTTGCGGTCGGCCACCACCCGGTTGTAGGGCAGGATGCGGAGCTGGTCGTGCGGAAAGATCACCGCCAGAAAACGGTTGTATTCCTCGCTGCCGTTGTGGCTGGCACTGGCCTTCTGCGAGGCGGTGGCTGCCCGCTCGCCGCCAGCAGAGCGGTGATGTCCGTCGGCGATGTAGAGTCGTCCGAGGCCTTCGAAGGCCGACACATAGGCAGCCGGGGTTGCCACCGGCCAGCCGGTGTGCTGCACGCCGGCTGGGTCCACAAAGTCAAAGAGCGGCTCCCCCGCCATGTCACCGGCCATCCGCTCGGCGATCGTCATGCCGCCGGAAGCCTCGTCGCGAAAGCAGAGAAACACAGGCTCGGCGTGGCTCGCCGTCACCAGCATGTGCCGCGTGCGGTCGTCTTCCTTGTCGGGCCGCGTCTTTTCATGCTTGCGAATCTCACCGGTGCGGTATTGCTCGGCTTCCACGCAGGCCACCACACCCGTCTGGGCCACGCCCTCGCGAATCTGTCGATAGAGAAAGAGGCTCGGCGAGGGCTCTCGAGACAGCGTGCCGTCGGCAATCATCGCCTGCAGGTTGTCGCTGGCCTTCTGGTAGACCTCCGCTGCATGGCAGTCGGTCTCCTCAGGAAGATCGATCTCCGACCGCACGACATGCAGAAACGACTTCGGCTTTCCCTCGGCTCGCTCCCTCGCCTCCTGCGTGGAGATCACGTCGTAGGGATCGCAGGCGACCTCGGCGGCGTTTTCGGCGGAGGGACGAAGGGCGGCGAAGGGATGAATGCGGATCATCGGGTCTCTCGAGGGCTGGCGTGTCGGCGAGTCGGCGTGCACGCGGAGGATAGCGATGCCCGCGACCGTGGTGCAAATGCTGCGCGGCCTGAGCGGGTCGCTCGGGGTGAGCCCGGGCCGATGAGCCGAGCGTTCGGGGTCGCTCGGGGTGAGCCCAAGCCGATTCGCCGAGCGTTCGGGGTCGCTCGGGGTGAGCCCAAGCCGATTCGCCGAGCGTTCGCTTCGCCATCCTGGCTTCGCTCACTCGTGCATTCTCGCTTTCGCCCTCCGGGCTGCGCTCGACTGCAAGGCCGGCTCATTCGGCCCGGGCTCACCCCTCGCTTACGGTTGTGAAGGGCGGCCTGTTCGCCGCTTCGCGGCGATCTGCGGCCGGGGCGGGGACGAGGGCCGAGCGGGGTGGCGGCGGGGCGCGTGCGGTGCGGCGCGCGGCTGCGCACGCGGGACGGGTCTTTGGGTGCCGGAGGCGGGACGGCTCGGCCGAGGCACTCGCAGCCGAGGCCGCTTTGCGGCCCGAGGACCCGTCCCGTTTCCTTGCTCGGGTCTTGTGCGCCGGGTGCTTGGGGACAGAAACTTGATGGTGGTGTTGGTGTGGACTGTGGCCTGGCCGGGTGAAGGAGCGAGTCGATGAACCGTCGTGCTGTTGTGTCGCGTTGTGTGGGGATGGGCCGGGCGTTTTGCGTGCTGCTGGTGGCGGTCGCTGTGGCAATGCCGGCGGTGCGAGCCGAGGAAGACTTTGGTGACTTCAGCTCGGCCACGCTCACCGCGAAGGCCTGGGGGGCTGTTGGTGCCGGGAAGCTCGACACGGCCCTGGTGTTCACTGGCAAGTGCCGCGAGCTCTACATGGAGAAGGCGCTCGAGCAGCAGGCGTCGCTCGACGGGTTTGCCTCCGACGAGGAAGCCCCGATGCTCTGGGCGCTCAACGATGTGGGCACCTGCCTGTTTATCGAGGGGCAGGTCTACGAGCAGCAGAAGGACAGCAAGAAGGCCTTGGCTGCCTACGAGCAGCTGGCCTCCAAACTCGGATATGCCCAGTGCTGGGATCCCAAGGGCTGGTTCTGGAAGCCGGCCGAGGCTGCGAACAAGAAACTCAAGGAACTGGAGTTTGATGCGAAGCTTGAGTGAGGCCTTCACGGCCGCGGTGGTGCTGCTGATCGCGGGAGTGGGAGCCGCCGCCGAGGCGCCATCGCCAGGAGCGATTCCCGTCCGCATCGAGGGCAGCCCTGCTGAAGGCTTTCGGCTGCTGAGAGCCGGCAGGCCGTTTCGGATTCAGGGTGTCGGCGGCCATCAGCACCTCGACGTGCTTGTGGCCTGCGGGGGCAACACGATCCGCACCTGGGATGTCGACACGCTGCTCCGCGAGACCGATGGCGTGCGGCTGATCGACCGCGCAGCCAGCCTGGGCCTGGCGGTGACGGTGGGCATCTGGCTGGGGCATGAGCGGCATGGCTTCGACTATGGCGATCCGCAGCAGCTGCAGCAGCAGCGGCAGGCCGTGACGCGGGCTGTGGAGGCGCTCCGCGACCATCCCGCGGTGCTCAGCTGGGGGCTGGGAAACGAGATGGAGGGCCCCACGGGCTCCGGCGACAGCGAACAGATCTGGCAGGAGATCAACCGGCTGGCCGGTCTGATCAAGTCGCGTGACCGTGCGCATCCGGTGATGACGGTCGTCGCCAACATCAACCCGGCGAAAGTGGCAGCGATCCAGCAGCACGCTCCACTGGTCGACATTCTTGGAGTCAACGCCTACGCCGGGGCCACCGGTGTGGGCCAGCAGCTGCGGCAGCTCGGCTGGCAGAAGCCCTACTGCATCACCGAATATGGCCTGCCAGGCCCGTGGGAAACGGAGCAGACCGCCTGGCACGCACCGGTTGAGCCGACCAGCCGGCAGAAGGCAGGGATGTACAACGCCGCCACTCGTGAGATCCTCGCCGATCCCGCGTGTCTGGGCGGCTACGCGTTTCTCTGGGGGCAGAAGCAGGAAGCGACCGCGAGCTGGTTTGGGATGTTTCTGCCGACGGGTGAAAAGACGATCACGGTCGATGCCGTGACCGATGCCTGGACCGACCGCTGGCCTGACGACCGGGCGCCGGTGCTGCGGGATGTGGAGATGCCGCTGGCTGGCAAGCGGCTCGCGGCTGGCACCACGCTTCGTGTCGTGGCCCGCTCGACGGATCCTGAGGGCGAGCCGCTGTCGTATGCCTGGGAGGTTCGTCGCGAGAGCAGCGATCGGAAGACGGGCGGCGATGCCGAGCAGAGCCCTGAGGTTGTGCCGGGGTGCATTGTCTCAGCCGACGACCGCGGCGTGGCCACCGTCAGACTTCCGCGAGAGCCCGGCAGCTACCGGTTGTTTGTCACGGTTCGCGACGGCCACGGCTCTGGCAACATCGACAACTGGCCGTTTCAGGTCGGCTCAGGATCTCGCTGAGCTGCTGCCGGGCTGCTGAAGGTCACCAAGGCAGCTCCCGCAACGGCGAGCCAGCAGGCCGGTTGCGGCGAGGGCAGCGGGCGAGATCTCCAGCGTTTCCAGCGAGGTGCCAGCCAGCAGTGAAACGCCCACCGGCACGGCGTTGTGCACGGCATGGCAGAGGACACCGGGTAGCAGGCTGCCGGTGTGCACCGCCATCCAGCCGAGCACAAGGCCCATCGCAAAGGTGGTGGGGAGCCGCTCGGGCAGCAGGTGGACCACAGCAAACAAGGCAGCCTGGGCGACGACCGCGGCAAACTGCCGGCCGGTAGATGGCTGCTGGCCTTGAAGCGCGGAAAGCATCCAGCCCCGGAAGACGAGCTCTTCACAGACCGCAGGGATCACGGCGAGCACGAGCACCACCAGCCACCATGGGGTGCCGGTAAGCAGGCCGCTGAGCCTGCCGGCGAGCTCATCAGCTGCCGCTGAAGGCGTGTCGCTTACGAGCCAGCGGATCGCCATTGCGCCGAGCAGGAAGAGGCCTGCTCCGAGGAGCACCGCTCCGGGCAGCGACAGCCAGCCGCGGCCCGCCGGCCGCATCAGCCGCAGGGTTTCCACGAGATTGACCCGCTGCCAGGCGATCACCGCAGCCAGAGGCAGCAGCATCGAGAAGAGCTGCTGCAGCGGCAGGGCGATGGCGAGGTTCTCCGGAAGCAGGCTCTGCACATACCACACGCCCGCCAGGCCAACGATGGCCGGGAGCACCCCTTGCAGGGGCGAAGGGAGGCGACGCTCGGGAGGCCGTTGGAGCAGACCGCTGGCGGCATCAGGCCCCCGGAAGATGATGTCTTCATCGGCCAGGGCAGCGGCCGTGGCCTTGAGCAGCAGCCAGCACCAGCCAACTGCCGCGAGGATCGTCAGGGGCAGCAGCAGCCCAATCGGCTCGCCGGTCAGCGCGAGCCTCGCCACCAGCACCTGCCCGGCCACGGGCATTGCCGCAATCGCCTCGCGTGGCAGCGGCATGGGCACAAGCCCCGCGGCCGCGAGCACGCTGACCGCCAGCATGACCGTGGTCAGGGCATGATGGGCTTCCTTGAGGCTTCGCAGCGACGACGTAATCGCCAGGCAGGCGGCGGCAGCCACCGCCGCGAGCACCACCTGCGTGGCCACCGCGGTGAGCACAGCCGCAGCCGCTGGGGCGGCGGTCAGCAGCCCCTGCAGATTCTCTGGCAGCGCCTGCACTCCGACAGCCGCGGTGCCTGTGATCGCCACAAGGTTGGCCACCAGGGTGGCAAGCGTCACGGCATAGACCGCAAGAAACTTCCCCCAGACCACCTCGCCGATCCCGCAGGGTGCCACTAGCAGCGTTTCGATCGTGCCCCGCTCCTTCTCGCCGGCAAAGGCATCGGCAGCAGGATGAAAGGCGCCGGTGACAGTGAGCAGGGTCAGGATCATCAGCATGCTGCTGGCGATCGTCGAGATCACGGAGCTGGCCTGGGCGACTGACGTGCCTCCGCCCGTCTTGGGAGCCACGATCAGGGTGACTGGCTCAAACACTGAGGTCGGCACCTGCAGCCGGGCCATCCGTTCGCGGCGGATCGCATCGGCGAGGCTCTCGAAGACCGCTTCGAGATGGCCAATCGCAGCCTCCGCATCGATGTTGGGGCTTGTGGCCTGCAGCGGCAGGCCTACGCCACCGAGGGTCTGCAAGGCTCGAGCTGTTCCTGGTGGCACGTCGACCCAGGCATCGGCAGCACCCGCTCTCACCTCTTCGATCGCCGCCTCTACGCTGGCTGCGATCGACACACCCAGCGACGAGGGCCAGCCGTCGGCTGCCTTGAGCGACGAGCGGTCGGGAGCGTCGCGAAGGGCGACCAGCCGGGCGGCCACCGCCGGCGCATCCGCTCCCGTGAGCAGGAGCTTGAGCTCGAGAGGCTGCTGGGCCCCATCGATCTGCTCAAGCGCCGAGCGGAGGCCGAGAACCGTCGCCAGTGCCACGATCGGGTAGGCGATCAGCGGCAGCAAAAAGGTGATAAACACAGCCCGGCGATCGCGGACAAACTCTCGCAGGTCACGGCGGGCAATGGCTGATGCCGGTGATAGTGGTGCCGCGGGCTTCATGAGGCGACCGCTCGGTAGAAGGCATCTTCGATCGAGTCTTCCGAGGGCTCGAGCAGTTCTTCCCGCGTGCCACGGGCCACGATGCGGCCTGCGTGCATGATCACGAAACGGTCGCAGCGGCGCTCGATCTCGTGCAGCCGATGGGTCGACAGCAGGATGGCCCTGCCTTCGCTGCGGAGCTGGGCGAGCAGGTCGAGCAGTTCTCGCGAGCCGAGCAGATCCACGGCAGCGGTTGGCTCGTCAAACACGAGCACGGGTGGCTCATGGACGAGGGCCCGGCCGAGAGACACCCGCTGCCGCTGGCCACTGGAGAGCCGACCGGAAGGACGGTCTGCGTAGCTGGTCATCCCGAGCGCCCCGACGAGCCGCTCGACGGAGGCCTCAAGCTCTGCTGTGGGGATGCCGTGGAGCCTGCCGTAGGAGATGAGCGTTTCCCGGGGGGTGAGCCGGTCGGGGACACCCGTGGTGGCCGAGACGTAGCCGATCCGTCGCCGCACGCCGAGTGGATCCTCGCGAATGTCGACGCCGTCTACGCTGGCCGTGCCGGAGGTGGGCTTCAGCAGCGTGACGAGCATCCGCAGCAGGGTCGTCTTGCCGGCGCCGTTGGCCCCCAGCAGCCCGACGGTTTCACCGCGATGCACGTTGAAGGAGACGCCGTCGACTGCCCGCACCACACTGCCGTCGCGGGCCTGGTAGTGCTTCACAAGATCGACAACATCGATCGCCGGCAGCCCTTGGGGCTGGCCGACATCAGCGGCTCGCGGATCTTGATCGGTCACCATCGACTTGCCTGCCTCACACACGCCGTGGCGATCAGATCTCTTCACTCGGCGGAAACTGCCGCCGCTCCGCAATGACAACCGCAAGCCCGAGCAGGAGCGTAACGAGCACCAGCACCGCGAGCACCTGCACCGAGGGAGGCTGGGTGTCGATCAGCAGCTGCACCTCAGCCGGAAGCCGCCGCCGCCAGCCCATCCCCTCCACCAGCAGGCTCCGCAGCCGCAGGCTGACGGTGGCCTGATTGATCACCGCTGGCAAAAGCCCCGCCAGGTATTCAACCACCAACGCCAGGCCGACGCTCGCCACCATCGCCCGCTTGGGCACGATCACCGCAGGCAGGGCAAAGAGCGCTCCACGGCCAGCCGCTGAAAGCACGATCAAGCCGAGCATCACGGAGAACACCCGCATGGGCTCTTCCGTGCCAGAGACCAGCACGGCCGGAATCAGCGCGAGGGTTCCCACGCTCACCGTCCAGATGACAGCCGCAGCAAAGGTGCCCAGGATCATCGCCCGACGGCCGTTTGGTCGCACCGCCACATGAATCCAGGTGCCACGCTCAAGCTCATCGGCAACCACAGGGCACATCGTGACCAGCAGGGCGAGCACGCAGACCGCCTCGGGCACCAGCGCGTAGATCAGGAGCGCAGCGAGGTCGCGCTCGATGGGGAAGCCGGCGGTGCGGCCGACCGCAGCCACAACAGCTGCGGGGAAGAGGATGCCGATGGCTGCGACAGCGAGCCGGGAGCGGGTGAGCATCCGCCGCAGCTGAAACTCGGCGATCGTCACTGCCGATGTGAGCAGCGACACAACCGGCTGGTCCTCGGCATGCCGTCCACGGGCGTCTGCAGCATCGACAGCAGCCATCACACGCCTCCCCGATGCAGCGACACGAGTCGACCAAACACACCTTCGAGTGAGCGGTCGTCGGGAACGACCTCGCGCACCGCGATCCCCTCATCAATGGCGGCTGCCATGATCTGCTCGGCTAGCATGCCGGCCTGTCGCGTGCCGATGATCAGCGTGTCGTCGCGCTCGAACCGCAGGCTGCGGGCGTCGTCGCCGCGGCAGACGATTTCCGCAAGCCGGCGGGGCTTGTCGCAGACCACACGAACCTCGGCTGGTGTGGCATCGATCAGGCTGCGGATCTCACTCGATGAGCCGCTGGCCACCACTCGGCTGCCAAGAATCACGACCAGGCCGGCGCCGAGCGGCTCGATCTCATGCAGCAGATGGCTGGCAACCAGCAGGCTGCGATGGGTCGCCCACTCCTTCACCAGTGAGACAAGATCGTGTCGGGCGACCGGATCGAGCCCGTCAAAGGGCTCGTCGAGCACGAGCAGCTGCGGGCCGTGCGCCAAGGCACCAGCGAGCTTGGCCCGCTGCCGCATGCCCTTGGAGAGGGTGCCGATGGGGCGATCGGCGGCTGCGGAGAGCCGCACCTGATCGAGCGCTGCGGCAGCTCTTCGCTCGGCCTCGTGCCGCGTGAATCCCGAGAGCCGCACCAGGTAGGAGACCCACTGCAGCGGCGTGACCGACCGTTCACGGATGTCGCCAGCGGGGCAGTAGCCGATCCGTGAGAGCACCGAGGGATTGCTGAAGGGCCGCTCACCGAAGACCTCCACACGGCCCATCGTGGGTCGCAGCTGGCCGGTCACCAGGCCCAGGAGCGTGGTCTTGCCAGCACCGTTGGGGCCGAGCAGACCGTGGGCGCCTCGCTCCAGGTCGACCGTGACGTCGTTGACGCCGATCACCTGCCCGTAGAGTTTCGTGACGTGCGTGAGTGAGATCATCGAGCGGCTTGCAACACAAAGAATCGCATCAGGAACGCATCGGCGCATCCACACGCCGCACCAGCACCACGAGCGAGGCGACGGAGATGAAGGCCAAGGAGATCAGTGGAGGAAGAAACGCCTGTGGACGCTGCTCCATGCCGAAGATCGCTGCCTGGACCACCCCGATCGCATGATAGGGCGAAACCCAGGCCCAGTGATCGATGGAGTTGTCGAGGCCTGCGGCACGGGCCAGCCAGTGCATCTGTCGAGGGCGGCCATGACGATCGTCGTCCTCCAGCCCGCCAAACGGCTCATCGAAGAAGCTACCCGCTTCCGGCGGTGGCTGCTCGGCCATCAGTTCTGCGGTGCCCAAGGCTGCGTGGGTGATCCAGCAGGCAACCCAGGTGGCAAACCAGGCAAACCCTGCAATCCGGCTCTCGGTGGTGATCGCTGAGAAGGCGAGCGCCAGGAGCACGGTGGGAATGGCGACAGCCAGGCTCGCCACCACCACCTTTGCCGGAAGGTCGATCGTGGCCACCGCTACATCGACACTCGGACTGACCAGCACGCCCACCAGCCACAGGCCGAGGGCTGGCAGGAGCGTGACCATCGCCACCACGCCGGCGAGCACAGCGGCCTTCCCCAGGATGTAGTCGCGGCGTGACACCGGCCTTGTGAAGTAGACAAGCCAGGCTTTGGCCCGCATGTCACGGGAGATCAACGTGGGCGCAACCAGCCCGATCACCACCGCCAAGAGCACTGCCTGAGGCGCTCGCATGAAGGCGAGAAGCAGACGCGACCAGACGGTGCGGCGGGTCTGCTCCACCTCCTCGATCGAGCCAGGCAGAGAGCCGCCCTCACCCTCGGAGGGTCTGCCGAGCGCGTTGGCGAGGAGCCCGCCGAGCACACCGACGCCGTCGAGGTTACGACCGGCCTGTGCGGTCGCCTCGAGCATCCCCAGCCGTCCTTCTTCAACCGCCTGCTCGAAGGCGAAGAAGCTCATCGCGAAAGCGAGGGCTGGGCTCCAGGCGAAGAGCACCGCCCGCCTGAGCCAGCGGCTCTTCCAGGCCAGGGAGATGCCAGTCGACGCGATCACCACCGCGGCCGAGCCCGGAGGCCGTCGCACGCCTGTCCATGATCGATAGCCGACATCATGCAGGGGCATGGAGCACCTCGGGGGTTTGAGCGGCTTCCGCCTCGCGAAGGCTGGCGATGAAGACCTCCTCAAGCGGTCGCTGCGCCGGCTCGAAACTCCGCACCCCCACGCCCACGTCGCGGGCATGCTCACAGACAGCCCGCAGCACTGCCGGCGTGTCGTCATCGGCTGGCGTGGCGACCTCGACGGCCGGCCCGCGGATGGTGCGGACCAGGCTTGCGGCGATGCCTGCAGCGGAGAGCGCCCGGGCGAGTTCTTCCAGTGGCCCAGTTCCCTCGACACGGTGCATCGGCAGGGCTGGCCGTGTGAGTTCCTCGATGCTGCCCGAGAGCCGCACCCGGCCGGCCGCCAGCACGATCGCCCGCTCGCAGATCGCCTGCACATCGGGCAGCACGTGCGTGCAGAGGAAAATTGTTTTGCCGTGATCACGGGCCAGCGTGACGAGGCGGCCGAGCATCGCCTTTCGCTCGATCGGATCGAGGCCGTTGGTCGGCTCGTCGAGGATGATCAGCGGCGGATCGTGCACAATCGCTGCGGCGAAGGCGACCTTCTGCCGCGTGCCGACCGAGAACGTCTCCAGCGGCCGATACCGCTCCTGGCCGGCATCGCACCAGTCGAGCACCTCGTGGGCCCGTCGCAACGCCTCGCCGGCCGGAATACCGCAGAGCCGTGCCGCATACCGCACCATGCCCACGCCGGTCAGGCCGGGCACCGACGATTCATCTTCAGGCACCACCCCCACCTGCTGCCGCACCTGCCGCGAGGCCTTCTGCGGGTCGAGGCCGAAGACCCGCACAGCTGCCGCCGGCGAGCTTCACCAGGCCGAGCACGGTCCGCACCAGGGTGCTCTTGCCCGCGCCGTTGGGACCGACGAGGCCGGTGATGCCCGGCTCGACACGCAGCGAAACGCCGTCGAGTGCGGTGCGGCTCCCGTAGCGTTTGACAACACGGTCGAGTTCGACTGGGCAGGCGTCGCTGCTGTCTGCACTACGCATAGCCCAACTTTCCGCGCGATCAGATGACTGGTGTGATGAAAAAGCTGGTGCTGTGGGTTGCTGGTAATCCCAGATCTCTTCAACGGCGGAGGCCACGCACACGTTGCGTGAGCCACGCTTTGTCGCTTCCGGGCAGTGAACCGGAAGGTCAGTCCTCCATCACCTCGACTTCTTTCGCTTTGGCAAGATCACCCACCTGGGCCTCAAACTTCTTGGTCAGCTCCTGCACGTCATCCTTGGTGGAACTGACGTCGTCTTCGGTCATGCTGCCACCGGTCTTCTCACCGTCGGCGGCCTTGTTGGCATCGCGGCGGACGTTGCGGATGGCGACGCGGCTCTCTTCAGCAAGCTCTTTGATGCGGGCGGTCATCTTCCGCCGCACGTCGGTCGAAAGCGGCGGCACGGTGATGCGGATCACGCGGCCATCACTCTGAGGATTGAAGCCGAGATCGCTGGCATGCAGGGCTTTCTCGATGTCTTTGAGCGTGCTTGGGTCAAACGGCCGAACCACGATCTGATTCGGCTCGGGGGACCCTACGTTGGCCAAGGCTTTGATCGGTGCGGGAGAGCCGTAGACTTCCACCTTGAGCGAGTCGACGAGGCCCGGATTGGCCCGGCCTGTCCGAATTCCCGTGAGGGCGTGACGGAAGACCTCGACAGCCTTCTCCATGCGTTCTTCAGCGTCGAGCAGGATGTCGTCTGCCGGCATGTTGCGAGATCTCCTAAGGGCAGCCGGCGGCTCTGCGGCAGCCCCTGCTGGCCACGCTCGCTGGCGAAGCACCGATTGTCGCAGGAGGCTGCGCGGCACTTCAAGTCAGCCGCCACAGAAACGGCTCCTGGAGCGATCGTGTGAGCTGCAGCCACCACCGCGAGACCCTCACCCCACGAGGCTCGCTGCTCAGGCCAGCCGGCTGGTGACGAGCGTGCCGAGACGTTCTCCAGCGACGGCCCGTTCGATGTTGCCGTCGGTGCGGTAGTTGAAGACGAGGATCGGCATCGAGTGCTCTCGGCACTGGGAAATGGCCGTTGCGTCCATCACCCGCAGTCCCTGCTCCTGCACCTGCTGGTAGGTCAGGTCGCGATAGAGCATGGCGTGCGGGTTTCTCTCCGGATCATCGGAATAGACGCCATCGACCCGCGTGGCCTTCAGCAGAATGTCAGCCTCAAGTTCGAGCGCCCGCTGGGCGGCCGCAGTGTCGGTCGTCACAAACGGGCTGCCGGTGCCCGCAGCCAGAATCACGATGCGGCCCTTCTCAAGATGACGACGGGCCCGGCGACGGATGTAGGGCTCGGCGACGCCGTCCATTTTGATGGCGGTCATCAGCCGCGTGCTCGCGCCAAGGCTCTCCAGGGCGTCTTGCAGGGCAAGGCCGTTGATGACCGTGGCCAGCATGCCCATGTAGTGGGCGGTGGCTTCTTGGATAGCAGCGTTGCCGGCGGTAAACGAACCACCTCGGAGAATGTTGCCACCTCCGATCACAACCGCCACCTGCACGCCTCGCGAAGCGACGCGGACCGTCTGCTCGGCGATGTGCACCACCTCCTCCATGGAGATGCCGCGCTCGCCTGCTCGCGCGAAACTCTCGCCGGAGAGCTTCAGGAGCACGCGCTTGTAGGGTGTGGGCGTCATGGTCACAGGAGAGAGCCGCTCTCAGCCGCCGAGGCTCCAGTTCTCCATCGTCTTCACCTCAATCCCAGAACTCTGGGCGAGTTTGCCGACGGTCTGCTTGTCGTCCTTCACGAAGGGCTGTTCAAGCAGCACGCACTGGCTGAAGAAGTTGCGAAGGCGCCCTTCAATCATCTTGTCAACGATGTTGGCTGGCTTGCCTTCGGCCAGGGCGGCCTCGGTGAGAATCTCCCGCTCTTTCTCCACGGCCGCTGGGTCGAGCTCTTCCTTGGAGACGGCCTTGGGGGCCATGGCAACGATGTGCATGGCGATATCTTTGGCCACATCGGCAATCGCCGATCCAGCCTTTCCAGCGAGCTCGACGAGGCACGCCTTGGAGCCGTCGTGATGGGCGTAGCCGCCGCAGGGGGCGTCTATGCGGCGGATGCGGGAGAGCTCAAACACCTCACGCATGCGGTTGAAGAGATCGTCCTTCAGTTCGCCAAGCGTGCGGTCGGGGTGGGCCAGGCTCTTCTGGGCGAGCAGGTCTTCAGGCGAGCTGGCGCCTGGGCCGAGGGCCAACTGCTTGGCCATGTCAGCGACGAGCTCCTTGAAGTCGGGACTGTTGGCAACAGGAGAGCTCTCGCACTTCAGCTCAACCATCGCGCCAACACCCTTGTCGAGATCGGTGTAGACCGCCAGGCGGCCGGTGCTCATCTCGCGATCGGACCGCGTTGCCTGCGTCTTGATGCCCTGCTTCCGCAGCCACTCAATCGCCGCATTCGTGTCGCCACCACACTCTGACAGCGCCTTCTTACACTCCATCATCGGGAGCCCGGTCTTCTCCCGCAGGCTCTTGACATCAGCTGCCGTGATTGCCGCCATCGTTGTCTCTCCCTGTCACTCGGATTTCTGTTTTTCAACCGCATGCCGATCGTGGTGCATGCGTGTGACCGTTTTTCAGCCGAGCCTCTATCCTTGATTCACTTAAAAAGGACAGGACGCTCTCGGGCATTCATTCAGGAAACTTTGCAGACCATCAGTTGCTTCGCAGGCCAGCAAGCAATTTTTGAAAATCTGGTGGTCTGGAAAATCTGGTGGCGGCAGGAGCAGAAACTCCGCCAGTTCAGGTTCGCGGTGGACGCGGCGCTGCTCGCTTGGCCCGCTGGGCACCGTCTTTGTCTGCACCTTCCGCAGCGACTTGGGAATGTGTGGAATGCTCGGCCTTGCCTTCCAGGATGGCATCGGCAAGACGGGCAGCCACCAACTCAATCGATCGGATCGAATCGTCATTGCCGGGAATCGGCAGGTCGATGACGTCGGGGTCGCAGTCGGTGTCGATCAGGGCCAGGGTGGTGATCCCCATCTTGCGGGCCTCATTGACCGCGTTCTTCTCCTTCTTGGGATCGAAGAGCACAAGGCACTCCGGCAGCCGGGAGAGGGTGCGGATGCCACCGAGATTTCGCATCATCTTGCGATTCTCGCGTCGCAACGACGACTGCATTTTCTTCGAGTAGGCGGCGAACTCATCGGTGATAGCCGCCTCTGACGTCGAGGGCATCAGCCGCTCCAACTCCTCGAGGCGAGCGAGCCGGTTGCGGATGGTGCGGAAATTGGTCAGCGTGCCACCGAGCCAGCGCTCGCTGACGTACGGCATGCCACAGCGGGCTGCCTCGCGGGAGATCGCTTCCTGCCCCTGACGCTTGGTGCCTACAAACAGCACCAGGCTCCCGGAGGCCGCGACCTGCTTGAGATACTTCCTGGCCCGCAGCAAACCACGGATCGTCTCGCGGACGTCGATGATGTGGATCAGGTTCTTGCGGCCGTGGATATACGGACGCATCTTCGGATTCCAGCGGCTGGCACGGTGGCCAAAATGGACACCAGCCTCAATCAACTCCTGAGCCAAAACACTCGACACGCTGACGGTCTCACGAAAAGGAAGGGTTGTGCTGCGGCGGACGCACGTTTCGCCCGCATCGCGAGCCTCGCAGCGTATTCTGTTTGATTGCCAGGGTCAACGCACCCTCGCGATATCTCGGTCTCCAGGGCAGGACGCTTGAATCGGCCGCTTTCGGGCTACTACACTACTCGGCCTCGGCCGGAAGAGGCGGCCGACACCCCTTGAGCCGACCGGCGATATTCCCGAACGCGTTTCCGCGTCGTTTGGCGGAATCCGACCGGAGCAGCCTCGGAGTGCCCCGGAGATTCACGCCCATTATGCGTCACGTCCTCTCTGCAACCGTCCAAAACGTTCCTGGCGTGCTCTCGCACGTCTCGGGAATGCTCGCCTCTCGCGGCTACAACATCGATAGTCTGGCGGTGGGGGAGACCGAGAATCCAGGGCTTTCCCGAATGACGTTCGTGCTGCGGGGCGACAACCGCGTGCTCGATCAGGTTCGCCGTCAGCTTGAGAAAATCGTGACGGTCGTTCAGGTCAACGACATCAGCTCGCGTGACTACGTGGAGCGAGACCTGATGCTGATCAAGGTCTGTGCTCCGGCGGGGGCCGTGCGGTCGCAGGTCAAGGAGCTGGCCGACATCTTCCGCGGCCGTATTGTCGATGTCTCCGGCGACAGCGTCGTTGTCGAGATCTCGGGCACCGAAAACAAGATCGAGGGTTTCATCGACATGATGCGGCCTCTGGGCATCATCGAGCTCGTCCGCACCGGCAGGATCGCCATGGTGCGGGGCGACGAGCCCGGGCCCGTGAGTGAGGTCAATCTGGCCCCCGCCGATCACGCAATCTCGCCGGAGGCTCTGGCCTGAGGCGATGGCGGTGAAGGCTTCCGAGGCCGCGAAGTTGATGCCGCCGCAACCGTTTTTTCCTTCCTACAGTCCGTTCCAGGAGAACCACGTGCCCGCCACGATCTATTACGACGCTGACGCCGATCTGAAGCACCTTGCTGGCAAAACGATTGCTATTCTCGGCTACGGCAGCCAAGGGCATGCCCAGGCTCAGAATCTTCGTGACAGCGGCCTGAACGTGGTTGTGGCCCAGCGGCCGGGCGGCCCCAACTACGACCTCGCCAAGAGCCACGGCTTCGAGCCGATGAGCGTTGAGGATGCGGTCAAGCAAGCCGACGTGATCAACATCCTGCTGCCCGATGAGCTGCAGGCTGACGTGTACAAAACGGCGATTAAGCCCAACCTCAAGCCGGGTGCCATCTTGATGGCCAGCCACGGTTTCAACTTCCATTTTGCCCAGGTCGAGCCGCCTGCCGGCCACGATACGCTCCTGGTGGCTCCCAAGGGCCCTGGCCACCTGGTTCGCAGCGAGTATGAGAAGGGGGGCGGCGTGCCCTGCCTGATCGCGCTGGGTGAGGGTGCCAGCGAAGCCACCAAGCAGATCGGCCTCGCCTACGCCAAGGGCATCGGTGGCACTCGCGGCGGTGTGATCGAGACCACGATCGCCGAGGAGACCGAAACCGACCTTTTCGGCGAGCAGGCGGTTCTCTGCGGAGGCGTCTCCGAGCTGATCAAGGCGGGCTTCGACACGCTCGTCGAGGCAGGCTACCAGCCAGAAATGGCCTACTTTGAGTGCCTCCACGAGATGAAGCTGATCGTCGACCTGCTCTACCAGGGCGGTCTGGAATACATGCGATACAGCGTCTCCAACACCGCCGAGTATGGTGACTACACACGCGGCAAGCGGGTGATCACCGAAGAGACCCGTGCGGAGATGAAGCGGATCCTCGAGGACATCCGCAGCGGCCAGTTTGCCCGCGACTGGATCCTCGAGAACCGGGCCGGGGCCGCGAGCTTCAAGGCGACGCGTCGCCGCGAGCGGGAGCACCTGCTCACGGAAACGGGCCGCTCGCTGCGGAAGATGATGAACTGGATCGATTCCAAGGAGGTCTAGATGACCCCTGACGAACACGCGAGTCGAACGCTCTACAACGAGCTTGTTCCGGGAGATCAGGTCGAGGTGGTCCACGGTGTCACCGTGGGCTCCTCGGCAGCCTGGACCACGACCACGACCGGCCGCGTCCTGCGGCGGGAGCGGCGACGTCATGGCCTCCATTTCCGCCGCAACAACGACGACAAGGTGTTCTCCGACGTGCTGATCCTCGCCCGTGATGATGGTGAGCTCACGACCGTCACGATCGATGAATACACCCGGCTGAAGAAGCTGGCCTGAGGCCGAACCGCTTCTGTAGAGGCCGCTCGACGCTGCCCCTCGCTGGTTGTGAGGAGGGGGAAGCGTTTAGGCGACGCGGGCGATCACGCAGGTGAGGTATTCGCCTTCCAGGCAGCTCACGCTGACGGGATGGTCGGCGGCGGCACCGCGGCATTCGAGCATCGAGAGCGAGCGTCCGCTCCGCTGGGCGACGCCCGAGAGCATCATCAGGAAGTCGTCGCGTGTGACCGCGCCTGAGCAGGAGCAGGTGACGAGAATGCCACCGGGCTCCAGCAGGTCGACGCCTTGCCGGTTGATGCGGTGATAGGCCCGCAAGGCTTCGCCGTGGCTGCTGCGGTTGCGGGCAAACTTGGGTGGGTCGAGGATCACCATTCCGAAGCGTTCGCCGGCCGCCGCGAGGGCGTCGAGTTTCTTAAACGCGTCGGCAGTTTCGACCGTGATGTTGGCGGCGCCGCTGAGCCCGGCGTTGGCCTCGGCTAGGGCGGTGGCCTTTGCGCTTCCGTCGACAGCGAGCACGCTCGCCGCACCCGCTTTCGCGCAGGCCACAGAAAAGCCTCCGGAATAGCAGAACATGTCGAGCACCCGGCGGCCGCCCGCCAGGCTTGCGGCTGCCTGGCGGTTCTCTCGCTGGTCGAGATAAAAGCCTGTTTTTTGGCCCTCGGAGAGGTCAACGCCAAACCGCATGCCGTGTTCGTTGATAAACACGGGGCCACCCGGCAGCCGGCCGCGGACGAGTCCGTCGGTCGTTTGCAGCCCTTCGAGCTTCCCAAGGCCCCGCTCCGCAGACCGCAGCAGAATGCCAGCCGGTCGCACACTCTGCTCGAGCAGATCGCAGATCAGCTCCATTCGGCAGTGCATCACGCGAGCGGTGAACTGCACGCAGAGCCACTCACCGAAGCGGTCGACGATCAGGCCTGAGAGGTCGTCTCCCTCGCTGTTGATCAGCCGTGCTGCCGTGGCCCGATCGTCGAGGCCGAGAAGCCGCCGCAGGGCAACAGCCCGCTCGATCCGTTCTTGCCAGAAGGCGTCGTCGAGCCGTTCGCTGGCCGAAAACGCATAGAGTCGCACGCGGATGCGGCTGTCTGGATTCCAGAGGCCACGGGCAACGAAGCTGTTGTCGTGGGTGACCAGGTCGACCACATCCCCCGGGGCAGGCTCGCCTTCGACCCGCAGCACCGCCGAGTCGAGCACCCAGGGGTGTCGGCCGAAAAAGGGGCGGGCTCGCTTGGGCTTGAGCAGCACGTTCGCGACCGGAAGGCCGGTCAACGCGACCTCCACAGGGCCGCCTGTTGCCGCCATCGAGAAAGGGAGGGTCGAGGCTGGCGTCGTTGGAGCGTTGGCAGTCGGAGCGGGCGAAGCGGTGGGTTCGAGGGACTCGAGATCGTCCTCAGGCATGAACGACCTGCTTCGGCTTGGATGACTGCTGCCCCTGCAGCACATGGGGCGCGGGCAGGGAGTCGCTGCCGGGTTCACTCTTCACGCGACGCTGGTTGGTCTGGGCGGCCTTCTTGGCTTCCCTTCGCAACACACTCCAGGCAAACACGCCTCCGAGCGGCCCGGAGAGCATCGCCGGCAGCAGCACCAGGTTGCCGACCAGGGCAATTGTGAGCATCGAGAGCATCATGTAGCCAAATCGCTGTGTGGGCCCAAACGGCGAGAGCGCGAAGACCGACAAGCCGATGCCAATCACACCCCAGCTCTGATACATCGCCCGGGCACAGCCCTTGTAGGCGAGCATCGTCGCCTCGCGGCGGTCGAGACCGTCGGAGATGCCCCGACGGAACCAGAGCATGAAGTGCACGACGTCGTCGACCGTCACGCCAAGCGCCACACTCGGTGCCATCACGGTGCCAATATCGACAAGCAGCGTGCCCGCGGTAAACGACTTCAGCAGCGAGTTGCCCCAGCCCATGCCGCCAAACACCATGATCGCGGGGAAGGCCGCGGGAATCAGCAGCACGAGGCCTGCGGAGAAGGCCCGGCAGATCACGACCATCACCGCCACGATGATCAGGAAGTCGACTCCGAAGCCGAGCACCAGACCATCGAGCAGCGAATGCTGCGCCTTGTAGACCAGTGGCACGAGGCCGGTGTAGTCGACCTCGATGCCGGTCACGCCGTCGTCGGCAAGCGAGCTAAGAATCGGGTTGATCCGCTCTTTGAGATCCTCCTGGAAGAGGTCGTATTCCACTTCCTTCGTCGCGCTGACTCGGGCGCTGATTCGCCACAGCTCTCCAGGATTACCGTTGGGAAGCGTGGTTTCACGGAGATAGTCGCCATCGAGAAACTCGTGGCGATGCGCCTCAAGCCGCCGGTTGAGCACGCTGCGGCGAGTTCGAGCGCCGAGGCCGAAGGCTCGGGCTGCTGCCCCGCCAATGCCACTGTTGGCACCGCCAAGGTCGAGGCTGCGGCCGAAGGTGACGGTCGAGAGCGAGCTGCCGACCTCATCGAGGTTGCCGATTGCTTCCTGCACCTCACCGACGAGCTCCATCCGCTCCAGGAAGTTGAGGTTGCACTCCTCGTCGTCGATCTTGAGCAGGATCTCCATCGGCACCAGCTGGCCGAGGTTGCTCTCAAGCCACTGATAATCCTGACGAATCTGAGCGTTGGGAGCAAAGAGCCGCATCAGCTGCACGCTCGTCTCCACCCGCGTCATGCCGTAGCCGATGCCGGCCATCAGGGCGAGGCAGCCCACGGTCGAGAGTGTGTGATGCCGGGTGATCCACTGGCCCACCTTCCACCAGCGGCTCTCCTCGATCGGTCGCCAGGTATCTTCCGCTTCGCTGTCGGCAGCCTTGCCGAGCTTGAGCCGCGGTGGGAAGAGCTCCAGGGCTGCGGGCATCAGTGTGATGAGGATGAGAAAGCTCAACACAACGCCGATTGCAGAGAAGATGCCGAACATGCGAATCGGGACCAACTCGCTCACTGCGAGCGTGGCCAGGCCAATAGCAGTGGTTCCGGTGGCCAGCGAGAGGGGCAGCGCGGCGTGGTGCAGGGCCCGGCCAGCTGCCCCTTCTTGAATGCCGGTTTCTGCGATCTGATCGCGGTAGTAGTTGGCCAGATGGATCGCGCCGCTTGTCGTGGCGACATACACCAGCGACGGCATCGTGAGCAGAATCGCATCGACGGGATACCCTGAGTACCAGACCACCGCCAGGCTCGCGAACATGCTGTAGACGCCTGAGGCGATCACCAGGCCCACCAGCAGTTTGCTCCGCAGCGAGAGCCAGCTGACGATAAAGCCCACCACGAGCGAGAGTCCGAAAAGGATCGTAACGCTGCTCTGGCCCGCCTTGTCGATCGCCACATTGTCGACGGGCGGGCCGCCGATATGCAGGCTTTTTCGGGAATCGCACACTCATCAGTGGCGAGCTGCCTCACCTGGTCGATCGCCCCATGCAGATTGGTGCGGGCGAGATCAGAGAGCGTCAGCACAAGGCAGGTCTGCCGCTCGTCGAGATTGTCGTCGGCCGACAGTGGCGCAACACCATCGGCGGCCGGCCCGATCAGAGCGCCGGTCAGCCTGCGGATGGCCTCCTCCCGCTCGAGCAGCAACGGCTCGCTGGTCATCAGGTCGACAGCGCGAGGCCCCGTCTGCACCGTCTTGAAATAGAGCGGCTGGTCGACTCGTGAGGCCTCTTCGGGCGGGGGCAGAAGCTTCGTCGCCATCAGCTCCAGCCGCGGGTCGCTCATCGTGCAGCCTTCCCAACTGGCGAGAATGAACTCCTCGCCCTGGAAATGCTGCCGGAAAAACTTGTAGACCTGCGTTTCGGGATACTCGGCCGGCAGCCATCCCTTCACGTCGTTGCGGTTGTTGCCCTTCGCCTTGATCGCGCCGACGACCACCAAGGGCAGCAAAAACACGAGCACCGCCATGATGGCAACGGCGTGCCGCTGGTAGAAGTTCGGCTTGGAGTGTGACGTCATATCCTTCCACCGAGGGGCGTGGCCGCGGCTCACCGTTCCTTCCGCTCAACCAAACGGTACAGGTCGCGTTCGGGGCAGTCCATATGTCTCCGGCCCGCTCATCCTCAAAAAATCGGTTTCTTCCCAGGTGTTGGCGGTTTAACACACGCAGTTTCGCTGACGTGCGCTGTTTTCGCAGCCGCTGCGACCGGTTGCCGCTCGTTGTCGGAGGGGTGGGCTGCCTGTTCGGCGGCCACAAACTCATGCTGCCGATGCGATCCGTCGCAGAATGGCCTTGTGCTGCTGTGCCCGCAGCGACAGAGGGCAATCGCCCGCGTGCCCCCGGGAGGCGTGAATGCCTCCCCGAGATGGTCGGTCACCTGCAGTTTCAGGCCCGGCCGAGAGGTCTCGTGGGGCATCTCGACCACCAGCGGGCCGTTTTCACGGCAGCGAATCGTGACGGTGTCGGCAGGGGTTCGCGGGGAGCCACTGCGGTGATTCGCTCGCTGCTCGCTCATCACACACGGCCTCAGGGGCTTGCGCCTTCTGCCGTCGGTCCTGTGGCTGCTGGCTTTGTGGTGTCGACGATGTCGATCCACAGCCGCACGTAGCCTTCCGGAGGGATCAGCTTCGGCGGCGGTGGAACGTCGATGGCGGCTGCCGTCGGCGCCGCCATTTTGAGCGCCATCGCGACTGGAGGAGGAGCCGCCTCCGCCGGAGCAGCCGCGATACCGGCAGCCTCGGGCACCGCGATCCGGGCCGAGCGGCCACCAAGGCTGCGTGCCTGGGGCAGCGGTGCGTCCGCCTGGGCAATCGCCGCGATCGGCGGAGCGGCTTCTTCGGGCGTCGCGGCAGCCTCAGCAACAGGCCGCGTCGCCGCCGCGACATCAGCAGGAGGTGCTGGATCTGCCGCTCTCCGCATCGCCCGCGGCATGGCCGCTTGGCCGCTGGCCAGGGCCTCGGGCGGTGGCTGCAGTTCGGTGGCCGTTTCCACCTCGGCATCGGCAGCGGCGAGCATCGGCTCCGCGACAGGCCCGCGTCGCTCCAGGCGTTCGATCGCCTCGCGCGACAAAGAGCCTGCCTGCACCACCACGCTGCCAGAGGAAACCGACAGGGTTTCCAGCAGGCGATCGACCTCCGCGGCCCGGCCAAAGCAGCCAATCCGCTCCACGCGGCCCCCTTCCATGGTCTCCTCACGGTCGAGCCGCACGCGGCTGCGGGCAAGAAGTTCTTCGAACTGGCGTCGGCCTTCGCGATCCCCCAGGTGGACGGTCATGTGCAGGGTGCCCATCGACTTCCTGCCCTCGGTCAGCTCGATGCCGCGGGCAATCATGCGTTCGGCCAAAGCGACCGGATCGATCTCAGGTCGTTCAGCGACTTCGACACTGAAGGGCCTGTGGGCCTCGGCCGGGAGGTGCATCCACGGCGGGCGGATCACTGAGGTTGAGCATCACGGCGACGAGCAGGCCCGCGGCCAAAGCCAGCGTCATGGCCGGCTTGAGCCAGCGACGATCGGAGCCGGCTGTTGGGCCTTCGGTGCGGCGAGCTTCGCTGGTTGCCTCTTCATCTTCGAGCGCCTCAGCTCGCTCCTGGTCGAGGCGATCCTGCTCGATTCGCTGCCACTCCTCTGCAACCGCCTCATCGACCTCTTCGTCGGTTTCGGTGAATGGGTCTTCGCTGCCGGGCTCCAGGCCGGTGATGGCCGACATCACGGCCGAGGTCAGGGATGAGCTTGCCTCCACCGGCTGGTCGCCGGCAGTGGTCAGCAGCTCCTTGAGTTGGCGGAGCTCCGCCGCAACGTCTGCCAGCGGTGGGTTGGCTCGCACAGCAGCAGCCACCGCGTCGGCTTCCTCAGCTGGAAGCCGGCCATCAAGCCAGTCGCTGATCGTCGGTGAATCTGGTTCGAGCGTCATCCTGGCAGCCGTCTTACGAGGAACTCGATTCTGCTGTGACGAAAGGCCTGAGCCGTTCGCGAAGCTCCATGCGGGCTCTGTGGAGCCTGCTGCGGACCGTGCCGACCGGAATGTCGAGGATTCCCGCGATCGACTCGTAGGTTGCGTCTTCCATATCGGCCAGAACGACCACCGCTCGATACCGCTGATCGAGTTGGTCCAGCGCCTGCTTCACGGCCTGCTGCCGGTCTGCCTGCTCGAGCCGAGCCGAGACGTCGCTCGATTCCGCAACAGGATCGGCAGTCGGGGCAAGTGGCACAGGACGGCGACGCCTGGCAGCCGAGGTCGCCTTGTTGCAGGCAATGCGGTGGAGCCATGTCGAGAAACTGCTTTTCTGTTGAAACGACTTCAGGCCGCGAAAGGCCGCGATAAACGCTTCCTGTGCGAGATCTTGGGCCGTGTCACGACACCCCACAAGCCGTTCGAGCAGACGCAGAATTTGCGGCTGGTGTCGCTCAACAAGCGTGGCGTAGGCCGCGTGATCGCCTGCGAGCACGCGTTCGATGATCTCGCTGTCCTGCACTTTGACGCCTCGAGCGGCAAAAAGATTCCCGGAAACGACCAGTGTCAGCCTGTTAGGGAGTCGGTGTCAAAGGAAACCCGTGGCGTCCGACGAAAGGTGACCACCCAGAGCACGGCGGCAGCCCCGAGCAGCACCAGGGAAATCAGCTGTGAAATGGAAAATGGGGTGCCCAGAGCCGGGGGCTCATCGACGCGGATCATTTCGATCAGGATCCGCGAAATCGGGTGGATGGTGAGCACGAGGGCAAACACCTGGCCATCGCGTCGTGCGAGCGGGGTGAAGCAGACGGCAAGCCACGCGAGCAGCCCGGCGTCGATGGCAGCGTAGAGCTGCGCTGGATGCACTGGCAGGCTCCGGCCCACGGCAGCCGGCGGGAGGTTGGGCAGCAGGCCTCGCTGCACCTGATCAAACCAGGGCGGGCTCTCGGGCGGGAAGGTGACCGCCCAGGGCAGCTCGCATTCGCCGCCGAAGCAGCAGCCGTTGAGAAAGCAGCCGACCCGACCCAAGGCCAGCCCCACGAGCAGCCCCGGGGCGATGCAGTCGGCCAGCTGCAGCAGGTCGAGGCCTCGCCGGCGGGCAAACCACCAGGCCGCCGCGGCCGCGGTTGGCAGCGACCCGAAAACCACCAGACCGCCAGCGGCCACGTTGGCGACGGCCACAAGGCTTTCGGCGAGGGGGCGGCCTCGACCGAAGAACTGCTCGTGATACTCGATCACGTAGAAAATCCGTGCCCCGACCAGGCCCCAGAGAAAGATCTGGGTGCCGAGGCCCAGCAGGGTGTCGGCGTCGAACCCCATCCTGCGGCCACGGACGATCGAAAGCCACGTGCCCGCCGCGACGGCGGCCAGGAGCATCACGCCGTAGCCTCGAATCGGGATGCCCTGGCCGTCGTCGAGCGCCGGCAGCACCCACACGATCATTCCGCCAATCAGCGAAAGCGGCAGCAGCAGGCTGCGTACGGCGACCGGCCAACCGGATCGCCAGGCGATCCACAGCGTGGCAGCGACCGCAGCGACGGCCCACAAGACCAGCAGCAGGCCGAAGCCAAACAGCGGCACGCCAGTCTCCGGATCACCGATCCGCGACGGAATGTGAAAGAGCGTGGAGACCATTCGCGTCGTGCTGGTTGAGGGGAAAACGTCTCAGGAGAGAAGCATGTTGTCGATCAGCCGTGTCGGCCCGACCCGGCCGGCTACCAACGCGATCGCTGGCAGGCTGCGTGCGTCGCCTGGATGCGGCTCGAGGCTGTCTGGGTCGACCACCACCGCATAGTCAACGTCGATCGCTTGGCGAGCAAGCGGTGCAGCCAGGGCCGCTGTGGCCTCCGCTGCAGTGCCGCCCTGCTGCCAGCAGCTGCGGGCCGAGGCGAGCCCCTCAGAGAGGGCCACCGCTCGCACGCGATCGTTGCTGCTGAGATACACGTTGCGAGAGCTGAGGGCGAGGCCATCGGGTTCGCGGACAGTCGGGCAGACCACCACATCGATTGGAATCGCAAGGTCACGAACCATTCGCCGCACCACCACGGCCTGCTGCCAGTCTTTGGCACCGAAGAAGGCAGCGTCAGCGGGCACCATCGAGAAGAGCTTACAGACGACGGTGGCCACACCCTGGAAGTGGTGGGGCCGATGCTCGCCTTCCCAGCGGCGGCTCGGGCCATCCACCACCACCCGCGTGGCATCGCCAGGGGGATAGAGGGCTTCGGTCGGCGGTGCATAGACCCATCGCACGCCAGCCTCGGCGAGCAGCCTGCAGTCGGCGTCGAGCGATCGCGGGTAGCGGTCAAAGTCTTCGCCAGGACCGAACTGGGTCGGGTTGACGAAGATCGAGACCACCACGTCGTCGCAGTCGGCTGCCGCCTTGACGAGGCTGACATGGCCCGCATGCAGAGCGCCCATGGTTGGCACAAAGCCGACCCGCCTGCCGGCCGCTCTCGCCGCAAGCACCGTGCGGCGGATCGTTGCCGGGTCGTTTTCGATCACCAGGGTGGCTGCCTTGGGCATCTAGGCCATCGCCTCCACGGCAGCGAGTGCCTCGTCGGCGGCTTCACCAAGGTCATCGGCGTTGATGCGGAGAACAGCCTTGGGAATCGGCAGTGAGCAGGACGTGGATGATGGACAGTCGAGGAAAGCCTCAATCTGCGATTGAAAGGCGAGCAGTCGGTCGATGCAGCAGGCGTCGGAGGCTGCTGGCGTGGCGATGCCGCCGGCTGCGGTGTCCGCGGCCTGCAGGCATGCCAGAAGGTCGGCGAAGATATCGCTGCCACCGGCAAAGGGCCCGCGACAGAAACGGATACGTTCACCAAGGGCCGTCGCCGAGACCTGCGGCAAAATCAGCACGTGCGGCGGTGGCAGGCTCGCGACGAGCTGCTCAAGCCGCTGGCTGCGGTCGTCACGGATGTCGTGACCGGCAGCGTTCCAAAGTGCTGAGAGGCTGCCGGCCCAAAAGTCAGACACACTCGTGCCCGACGCAGGTGCCTTCCCCAACGGACGTGAGCTGGCCATGCCAGCAGCTGGCAAGGTCGACAGCAGCGTCGAGCGCGTGGTCGGCCTCACGGTGGTGAATCGTCCGGGCCAGACCGGAGCCACCGTGGATCACTCGACCGAGTGTGGCGTCGGCGAGCGTGGCGGACACTTCAGCCGCTCCGCTGCCGGGGACGCCGCAGATAGCAATCCGCCGATGCGTTGGGCTGATGTTTTCGAGCAGGTCACGCACGGAGCATCCGGTCGATGGATGCAGAAAATCCGGTGCGATTTCGGCGCATGGTGCAAGCACAAACCGCCGGGTGGTCATCCGTGGGTGTGGGACGGTGAGGTCTTCGTGGTCAATCTCGAGGCTGTCGTAGAGCAGCAGGTCGAGGTCGATTGTGCGAGGGCCCCAGCGGACATCCCGCCGCCGATCGAGCGTGTTTTCCACCGCCTGGAGGGTGCCGAGGAGGTCGCGGGGCGGCAGGTCGGTTTCGAGCAGGCAGGCGGCGTTGAGAAAGGCCGGCTGGTCTGCCGGACCGCCCACAGCTTTGGACTCCAGGAAGCGGCTCGTCTGCAGCACCCGCACGCCTGGCATGAAGCGCAGGAGCTCGATTGCACGATCGAGCAGGTCGCGTCGGGGACCAAGATTCGAGCCGCATCCAACGAGGCAGCGTGCCATGCTTCCCACCATGGGTGCGTCGATGACATCCGACACGCTCCGTCCTGGAGCCATCGGGGCGTCATCGCATTTCGAGGTGTCGCCTGTGAGCACCCCACCAGTCTGGCAGGAGGATTCTACAAGGCACCCCGCACCTTCGGCCACCGGCCGACGCACGCTTGGGGGGGACATCCAGGCCACGACCTCAGGTCGTCGACTATCGGTCCCTCAGTCGTCGCCCCCCACATGTGCGTGCGTGCTGCGGTCGGTGCGGCCCCGACCTTCGCGAGAACATCCATGTTCGCTCGTCTGCCAACATTTCCTCGCTTACCACACGATGCTGCAGTCCATTCACCTTGCGCGACGACAAGAGAGGAGTGGAAAGCATGCGGCTGACGAGACAAGCTGACGATGACGATACATCCTTTCGATGGGGCCGCATTCTGTGGAGGTGAGCGTTGTTGTCAAGCGAACAGACGACGCGACGCGGTTGAAGGGGGAATCGTTCATGCCAAGCGATGACTGGCAGGCTCTGGATGCCATCGAGAGAGATCCTGACGGTCTCGTCGGCGCGCATCTTCAAACAGCACATCCCTTGGATGATTCCTTCGATTACGTCGATCTTCCCCACGATGCTTCATCGCCAGCGATCGCTCGCGATAGACCCATCGAGGCAGAGCATACACGGCTTTTCGAAGAAGGTCATGCCACCGACGTCACGGCCGGGTTTGAGGCGGAATCGGACGTCGAAGAGAGCTACTGGGCCCTCTCGCGAGCACCGTTGGAGAGCCTGGTCTTCACGCTGCCGCTGGTGGCGGTCTATGAGATCGGTGTGCTGCTGCTGGGCCGCGGCACGCCTCGCAACGGGGCCGATGTGTGGCTGCGAAGCATCCTCGATTCTCTCGGCTTTGGCGCGTATTTCTTTCTGCTGCCGATGTTGACGATCATCGGCCTTGCTGCCTGGCATCATCTCGAGCACGACCGTTGGCGGTTCAGCGGCCGCGTGCTTGTGGGAATGGTGTTTGAAAGCCTGGCGTTGGCCTGCGTGCTGGTCGGGATCGCGCACCTGCAGGAAGGGCTGTGGGCGGATGTCATGCCTTCGCGGTTCGCCCTGATCACGCTCGACACCGGCGTGTCGCCGGTGTTTGCCGAGCCGTCGTTGCTGCTTCAGCGGCTCGTTGGTTTTTGCGGGGCCGGGCTCTACGAGGAGGTGCTCTTCCGGCTCCTCTTGCTGCCGGTGCTTGGATGGATGCTGCAGCGTGTGGGCTTCTCGTCTGCGTCGGCCGCCGGAGGCGGTGTGCTTCTCTCCGCACTGCTCTTCAGCGCCGCCCATTATGTGGGCCTGCACGGTGAAGCCTTCGACCTCTACAGTTTCACGTTCCGCACGGTTGCCGGAGTCTTTTTCGGCGTACTCTTTCTCCTGCGAGGGTTTGGCATCACAGCGGGAACGCACGCGGCCTACGACGTGCTTGTTGGGCTGCTGTGATGGCCTGCCGCAAGCATCGCTTCCGCCAATCATGTGGGGCCCTTATACTCGGCTTTTCCGTTGCCAGCAGGAGCGAAGGCCCGTGCTAGGAGTTCGTCCGAAGGTTGCCGAGTTGGTCTTCCAACTCTACGGGCGGAGCCTCCATCCGGAGCTCTTTGAGATGCACGCCCAGCGGCTGATCGAGCGGGCCGACTATCAGGCATCCGTTGCCATCACCAGCGCCGGGCATCTCATCACCTGGCGAAAAGCAGGGATCACGCTCACGGAGGTGGCAGCGAGCGGAACGCAGCCGCTGCCCGAAAAGCGCCGGCTGCTTTCGCATCGCCTGTGTGGCGAGCGGAGCGACCGTGTTGAGTGTCGCGGAGGGATCCTCTACGAGACCTCGTTTCAGCTTGAGACGGTCGAGCCGGAAGTGTTCTGGACGTTTCAGCAGGAACTGTGCACCGATGGAGGACGGCACGGTATCCTCCACCGGTTCGACTCCAGCGGCCGCATGGCGCTCGGCGCACTGAGTTGGCTGAATGTCGAGAGCCGCACCAAGAGCCTGCTCGTCCAGGCGTTCCATACGTTTCCGGATGATCTGGCGATTGTGAAAAGTCAATCTCTCTTCGAGGTTCCCTGAGTGTCGTTGTTCGGTCTGGCGGCCCTTGGCCGCGTGTTTCCTTTCGCAGCTTGAGCACAGCCACCTTTTGTCCCAAGGCCCATCATGTCGCTTTCCGACGCCGTCTCTCTTGCCAAGCCATCATCCTCGCCGGCATCGGCCGGCTGCCTCGAGCCTGGCAAGAGCCGGGTGTTGATTGCCGACGACAACGAGCCGAACCGCGAGCTGCTTGAGGCCTACCTAATGGAGGTCGATTGCGAGATCGCCACAGCCGTTGACGGCCTCGACACGCTGGAGAAGGTCGAGGCGTTTCGGCCTGACGTGATTCTGCTGGATGTGATGATGCCGAAGCTCTCCGGCTTTGAGGTCTGCTCACGGCTCAAGGGAGATCCGACAACCAGCCCGATCATGATCCTGATGGTCACAGCGCTTGGCGAACTCGGCGATATCGAGCGGGCCGTGGAGGCTGGCACCGACGACTTCCTCTCCAAGCCCGTCAACAAAGTGGAGCTGGTGAAGCGGGTGGAAAACATGCTCAAGCTGAGAAATGTCAGCGACGAGCTCGAGCGACTCCGCAGCTACATCCGCACCATGGACGACGATCAGCCTCCGCGGTAGCCGGTGCAGCCGGCGACGACGCTGCTGAGCCTACGCAACGCCCGTCCGCATCCTGCCGACCTGATCAAGCACGCGGCTGGTCGCCGGCGAGCGGTTGAGCACGTAGAAGTGGATGCCCGGCACATCGGCGTCGATGAGCTCTCGCACCTGCCGCGTGGCAAACTCGACGCCTGCTTCAAACTGAGCCTCCGTGTCGTCTCCCGCAGCCTCGAAGGCACTGGTGAAACACTCCGGCAGCTTCGCCTTGCAGAGGCTGGCGATTCGTTTGATCTGTCCGAAGTTGGTCACTGGCATGATGCCCGGCACGAGCGGAGCGGAGATGCCAAGACGATCGCAGGCATCGCGGAAGCGGAAGAAGTCGGCATTGTCGTAGAAGAGCTGCGTGACCACGACCTCGCCGCCGGCAGCACACTTTCGCTTCAGGTTTTCCAGGTCGGCCTCAGGGCTGAGAGCCTCCTGGTGGGTTTCCGGGTAGCCTGCCACGAGAATGCCGAGGTTGGGAAACTCATCGCGGATCATCTCCACAAGCTCTGAGGCATAGCGAAAGCCTCCCTCGACGGCTTGAAACTCGGTCTCACCCTTCGGCGGATCCCCCCGCAGCGCGACGATTGCCGACACACCGCGGTCGATGGCTGCCTGGAGGTAGCCCCGCAGCTCGTCGGTGGTCGACCCGACACAGGTCAGATGGCTCGCCACGGGCAGGCTGTGCCGTTGGCGAACTTCCTCGAGAATGTCGAGCGTCTTGTCACGGGTCGAGCCACCGGCACCGTAGGTGCAGGTGATCATCGATGGCTCGAAGGCCATCAGATCGTCCACCGTGGCCCACATCATCACTTCCGATTCAGGGGTTTTCGGTGGAAAGAGTTCGAACGACAGGCCGAAGCGGCCTTCGGAGTAGGCGTCGATGAGTGCCACGTGCGGAACCATCCTGCGGGTGAGAAACGAACGGAAACCTCCCCTAGTCTAGCGCCGCTGCGGTGTTCACCCAACCGCGGCATATTTCGGCCCTTGCGAGCGTTTTGCGGGCCCGCTGGCTGAGAAGCCTCACGAGGCGGTGGTTGCGGCGTGGACGGTGGCGAGAAAATCCCGGTCTGCCGGCAGGATCTTCATGCTTCGGCGGATCATCATCCGCTCAAGCATCGTGGCAGCCTGATCTGAGGTGGTCCGGCCGCCGGTGAGCAGGTTGGAAAAGGCCGGAACCTGCTCAGGGGCGTTGCCTCCCACGGTCGCCACCACGCCGATGCGGGCCCCGCAGGCCAGCGAGGTGGTGACGCTGGTCTTGGCGAGGTCGCCGACCACCGCCCCTAAAAACTGGCGGTGCGTGTGGATCGTCGTCCGGCCGCCATCGGGAAGCAGCGTGTGCTGGCGGACCGGCCCATACGACGCCTTCAGGTTGCCCGTGTTGGTGCCGGCCGCAATGTTGACCCAGCTGCCGACATGGCTGTGGCCGAGATAGCCGTCGTGGGGTTTGTTGGTGAGCGGCTCAATCACGCTCGCCTGCACTTCCCCGCCAACGCGGCTGTCGTGTCCGATGGCGGTGCCTTCGCGGATCCAGGCATGGGGTGAGATGCGGACCCGCTCTGCGATCCAGGCTGGCCCGTCCAAGCAGGCGAAGGGGCCGATCTCCGCGTCATCGCCAACCACCACAGGCCCTCCACGAACAACAACGGGGCTGGCGATCCGTGCGGAGCTGGCGGCAAAAAGCCCCGGCTGGACCTCGCGGTAGTGACCAGAGTCGATCCGCATCGCAAGGCTGCCGGCGAGGGCGTGTTCGTGGGCGGTCACCACTTCATGCGACTGCTCGACGAGGCGAAAGGCGGCTTCGTCGGCGGCTAGGTCGTCGAGAGGCTGGCGGGAGCCGAGTTCCGCGATGATTCGTTCGGCGGGAGACTCGCGGGCTCCCTCAGCCACACCTGGATGGGAAAGAAGGGCTTTGATGGCCGTGTCGTCGGCTGTTTCTCCGCTCGTGGCAGAGCGATGCACCACAGCGGCCACAAGGGCGCCAGCACGAAACACCACACCACGCTGGCCTGCCTCGACGAGCCCACGCAGGCCAGCGATGGCCTCGCAGGTCGGCACGAGCCGGGCGTTGACCACCAGCACGGTGCCTTCTCGACGCGACGCGGGTGCCGCGACGCCATGGGCTGGACCAGGGGTTCCCCACAGCGGGATCCGCTGGCCGGCCAGGGCGGAGAGATAGTTGCCCAGCGAAGGCCGAGCGATCCGATGAACATCGCCGAAGATCTGCAATGCCTCAACGAGCGAGCAGCTGCCGATGAGGAGATCGCAGGCCGGCCGCATCGTGACGAGCACGCCAAGCGACCGCACCGCACCATCCTCAAACACGATCACGTTCATGCGTCTCGCCTGCGCTGCCGACGGGTGCCGGGCGGTATGGGAAGGGAGCCACGGTCGCATCTGGTGCCGCGTCTGCCCGTGTCACCTCAACCGCGGACTCTACCACGGCTGTCTCGCTGTCGTGAACGTCGTTGATCGCTGCGAAGGCCCCAAGGGCTGGCAAATCCGCAGCGGCCGACCTAGTCTTTCTATCCTGCTCGGGCTTGCCTATGGCGAGCTTGTGAGGGGCCGGAGTGGCGGAATGGCAGACGCGACGGATTCAAAATCCGTTGCCCGCAAGGGCGTGTGGGTTCAAGTCCCACCTCCGGCATTTGAAGGGGCGTGGCTTGCTGAGGGCTCGCCAGGCGGCTTGGTGAAGACCTCCAGCTGAGGCACCAAGCCAACCGCGATGTTCTCGGTCTGCACTTCGACAACTCCGGAGGCCGCGAGCAGGCAGACTGTAGAACGAGTCTGCTGCGGACAGCTGCCCCACGCCTGCACCGTAGCCAATCAGCATCTTCCAGGCGATCCAGATCAGTCTTGAGTTTACCGCTTCCGGCGGCCACCCACCGTCAGCCAGGCGGGCAGCCAGTGGGGCGTGCCTTTCCATTGCATCCAGACGTTGGACGCCAGGATCAGTCCACCGCCACACAGCAGGGTCAGCGTGGCCTGCTCGTTGGGATAGGAGATGCCTGCCCAGGCTCCCAGCCACGCTGGAAGAAACAGGGCATAGGCCGACGCGAAGACCGGTTCGCTGGTGTAGATCAGCCCGGCTTCGGTGGCCGGCACATACCGCTGGTAGGTGTTCATCAAGAGGAACGCACCGATCGTGCAAAACACCACCAGGAGTGCGAGCATTCCGGCTGTGGGCAGCGAGGCACCCGCGGTGAGCATGGCCCCTGAGGTTGGAGCGGTGGCCCAGGCGACGGGGAGGGCGAGCACCGCGATGCCGACACACATCATCAAGGTCACGGGTCGGCCGCGATTCTCCGCATACCGCGGCTTTTCCAGCGTGAGGATCTGTCCTGTGAAGAACAGGGTTGAGAGAAGTGTTTCCAGCTCGCCGCGGCCAATCATCAGGCTGCCGGGCCGAATGCCTGAGAGCACCGCGGTGCCCACGACCACCAGGGCGGTGGCGCCGATCAGCCGCCGCGAAGGCACCCGCCGGCTCCGCAGCACGAGCCACAACGGAAGCAGCACACAGTAGGCTTGGGTGAGAAAAGCCGACGTCGAGGCTTCGGTGTAGGCCAGGCCGTCGGTCTGGATTCCCATGCCGAGGCCTCCCCAGGCGGCCAGCTCGAAGCCTTGCTGGATTTCCCTGCGGGTGGGCCTGGGAAGATGGAGCACTGCGGGCGTCAGGAGCACGGCAGCCGTGCCAAAGCGAGCCAGCTGGATCCAGGCTGCCAGAAACCAGCTTGAGGCGTCTGGAAGTCGGAGAGTCTGCTCAAGCTGCAGCGCCTTGAGGACAGGAAAACTCAGCCCCCAGAAGCCGCAGGTGAGCACGAGGGCGAGCACAGCCATCAGCGTTGGTTCCCAGAGCCGCAAGGCGGGTCGGTCAGGAAGGCGAGTTCCCAAACGTTCTGCCTGAGACTCCTCAGAGGAAACCTATCCGCCACCATGACCACACCGCCAGAGGGCACCGCCAGAGCCGATTTCCGTCTGCCGATGCTGACACTGCTGTTGGCCGTGGCGAGCCTGACCCACATGGTGTCTTTTCCCTGGTGGATGGGGCTCGTCAGCGGTCAGCTGCTGCTGGCGGCCACGCTGGTGGCGGTCTTCTTCCCTGGGTCGCTGCTCGCCCTGTCTGCCTTTTTGCTGGCGAGCCTCACCTACTGGTTTGGCCGCCTGCCGGCGGTGCCCAATCACATCCTCTTTGAGATGCTGGTGCATCTCACCTTGATGGCAACGGTTGCCAGTTCACTCGTGGCCGCAGTGTGGCGGTGGGGCCGGAAACGCCACACCGACGCAGACGCGCCTCTTGGCAGCCGCGTCTTCGAGCAGGCCCGGCCGCTGATCATCACGGAGCTGATCGTGATGTATCTCTTCACCGTGATCCACAAGCTCAACCACGACTTTCTCAATCCGGCCGTGAGCTGTGCCGTCTCCATGCACCATGAGCTCGCAGCGGTGGTGCCGTGGGTGCCTGATGGGGAGTGGACCTGGTGGCCAACGATCCTCGGCACGCTCCTGATCGAACTGGCCATTCCTCTGCTATTTCTCAGCCGTGGCACGCGAACCGCGGGCATCCTCCTGGGGCTTGTGTTTCATATCTTTCTGGCCCTCCATCCCCATGGCGGCATCTACAGTTTTTCCGGGCTGCTATTTGCGCTCTACGCGCTGCTCCTCCCTGATGCCTCGCTCCGCTGGCTCGGCGGCCGTTGGCAGTGGCTGCCGCTGGCTGCCAGGATCGGGCTCACGCTTGCCGTGGTGGGCGGGTTTGCGGCAGCGATCGTCTTGCAGATGATGGCCTATCGGAATGGCCGTGGCTTCCTGGCGGCCAACGCGATCGGCTTCTCCGCCTGGCTTCCGCTCGCGGTCCTGATCGTCCTGGGCTACGTGCTGGCAATCGCCCGTGGCCGAGGCGACGGCCTTGCGGGGCAGGCCAGGCCCGCACCACCCTGGCCGCTGCTGTGGCTGTTTCCGCTGCTGGTGCTGCTCAACGGGGCCTGCCCGTATCTCGATCTGAAGACCACCACGGCCTTCTCGATGTTTTCCAACCTGCGGACAGAGGATGGCCACAACAACCATCTCTTTCTGCCGCGGCTGCCTCTCTTTGGCTACCAGGACGATCTTGTCGAGGTGCTTGAAGCCAACGATCCCCGGCTGGCAGGCCTCGCCCGCAGCGGCGACCTGCTGCCCTGGTTTGAGTTTCGCCGCATCGCGTCGACGACGCAGCCAGGCACCAGGATCCGCTGCCGCCGCAACGGCGAGGAGCGTCTGCTCAGCCGTGACGACGACTCCGCCGAGAGCCGGGAGGCGTTTACGCCCCACCCCTGGTGGATGGCCAAGCTGCTTGTGTTCCGGCCCATCAGGCCCTTTGGCGAGCCGATGACCTGCCGACACTGACGCGCGTTGCCGCCGTCACTGACCGAGGTCGAGCTTCCGCCACTTTCTGTTGGCCTTCACCTTCTCGGCAAGATCCGCCGGCACATCGCCATTCTTGAAGACGAGCGATTCGAGCGATTCAATCCCGAGGAGCGTCTCCAGGGATTCTGGGGAGGCGCCCGTCTCGCGAATCGAGAGCTCCTTGAGCTTCGGCAGGCCGGCGATCACCTCGACCGTGGCGTTGGTCATCCGCGGCAGGCTCCAGATATCGAGCACGGCGAGCTCTGTGGCGTCAGCCAGGCTTGCCAGCCCCTCGTCACCAACGCTCGTGAGTTCGTGGAGGTAGAGCCGGCGGAGTTTTGGCATCGTGGCGAGCGTCGGTATGGCAGCGTCGCCCACCTCAGGCAGGTCGCGGAGCGTCAGGCGGTCGAGCACAGGCATGCCAGCAAGGGCCATCACTCCGTCGTTGCCAAAGCCTTGGCAGCGGAAAATCTCGAGGGAGGTGAGATTTTCGAGCTGGCGGAGCTGCTCGCCGCAGCTGCTGGAAACGGCGAAGTCTTGCATCAGGATCGCCCGCAGCGAGGGGCTCTGGGCGAGGCCTTCGATGCCACCATCACTGACGATCGTGCTGCGGTGCTTAAATCCCGAGAGCTTGGGAAGCTTTCCGACGACCTTGAGCGTCATGTCACCGACTTCCATGTTGCCGCGGAGGTCGAGGGCTCGCAGCTGTGAAAGGCTCGACAGGCGACGGCAGTGGAGGTCGTTAAAGCGGTTTTGCAGCAGGGTGAGCCGCTCAAGGTTTTCCAGCGAACTGATCGGTCGCATTGCCCGGCCGGTGAGGTTGGTGTTGCTGGAGAGGTCGAGCTCACGCAGGTTCGGAAACGCCTGTGCGAGCAGCTCCACGGCGGCGTCGGTGATTCCGCTGTTGGTGATTGCCAGGGCGGTGAGGTCGTCGAGCTCTGTCAGTGATGCAGCCATTTCATCGTTGAACTCCCGGCAGTTGAGAATCTTCAGGGAGGTCAGCTTCGGCAGCGACGCGAAGAGAGCCACATCGTCGGCCGTGACGGTGGAGCCGTCGGTGACGGAGATCGCCGTCACCTCTCCCGACTCCTTGTCGGCTTCGTAGCTGGCAGCCTTGCCCAGCGACTCGATCCGCTCAATCGCTGCGGTGTCTGCAACGCTCGCCAGAGCGGGCGTTGCCTGTCCGGCGGCCGAGCCGATCGCCAAGGCCGTGGCGACCAACGACATCCATCCTGTCTGACGAAACGCGGCAAGAAACCCGGTCACGGTGCGCACTCCTCTGAAGAAACTGATAACGATCATCGATGGACTGTCGAAGTCCTGAAACAGGGCACCGCCGGTGGAAGCATCACGAAGACGTTTCCACCGGCGGCCCAATGGTCACATGCGAAAACAACTCTTTCCGCAGATCAGGTCTTTCCGCAGATCCGGAGATCCTGAAACAGGATCAGTCGAGCCGGTAGCCTTCGGCATAGGTCGGCTTGATCAGGTCGGCCACGTGGGGCGTCTTCAGCGAAGCAAGGTTGGTGACCTTGAGGTTCTTCGCGTCCCACTCGACCTTCTCACCCCACTCGCCCATCTCGCCGTCGGCACCACCCTCGGCGGCGGCCCAGACAGCCAGGTTGCCCAGCAGGATCGTCTCGGTCAGCGGGCCGGCTCGCGTGATGAAGTTGGAATGGGCGATCATCGGGTCGCCCGCCTGCTTGGCCCGGAAGAGCTCAAACATGTTGTTCACGTCGTTGCCCTTGCCGGTGTCTTCGGCCTTCTCGTAGTCGACCTTCCGCTTCTCCACTCCGCGGAGCTCGTAGATACCGCAGTAGTCGTCGGAGCTGTAGAAGGCCCCCTTCTCGCCAACGACGAGCACGCCGCTGTCGGAGACATTTTCGATGCCCCACTTCTGGAAGACCTCCATCGGGGGCTTGTTGCCCTTGCGGTCGTACCACCAAAAGGGAATCGCCGGCCGCTCGCTGGTCTCGGGAAACTCAAACTTGATGATCGAGCTGGCCGGGAAGCTGTCGAAGTCGTGGCCGGTCGACTTGGCCTGCACTGAGATCGGGTCCCTCAGGCCGCACGAGGCAAACGGCACCGTCAGCATGTGGCAGGCCATGTCGCCCAGGGCACCTGTGCCGAAGTCCCACCAGCCGCGATGCTGGAAGGAGTGGTAGAGGCCGGGCCAGTATTCCCGCGGCGGGGCAACGCCGAGCCAGCTCTTCCAGTCGAGCCGCTCAAGGGCGCGGGCGATCTCCTCGGCCTTGCCGCCGACGAGCTCGTCAACGATCTCCTTGATCTCAGCAGGATCAGCGCCATCACCTTCCTGTTCGGCGACTTCGGCCGAGGCTTGGGCACGATACATGTCGAGGTCCATACGGCGGCCGGGGCCCTGGGCCCAGACCGGGCGGTTTGACCAGGCGTAGACCTCCTGCAGCGGGCCGAGCACGCCGGAGCTGATCTGGGCGATCGCCTCGCGAGAGGAATCGAGCGCGGTGCCCTGATTGCCCATCTGCGTGCAGACGCCCGTCTCTTCGGCAACCTTGGCCAGCAGGCGGGCCTCATAGATCGTGCGGGTGAGCGGCTTCTGGGTGTAGCAGCTGATGCCCAGACGCATGCAGGCAAGCGTCGCAGGAGCGTGCATGTGGTCGGGCGTGCTGATCGTGCAGATGTCGATGTCCTTGCCATACTTATCGAGCAACTCGCGGTAGTCGGTGAACTGCTCCGCGTTCTTAAACCTCTCGCCGCGACCCTTGCTCTCAAGCGTGTTGCGATCGACGTCGCAGATCGCCACGACATTGCCGAACTGGGCAGCGTTCTCAGAGTCGCTGCCCCCTTGCCGCCGACGCCGATCGAAGCGACGTTCATCTGCTCGATGGCTGAGTTGCTCCAGGCTGGCCGGCTGCCTGCGGCCACGAAGTAGCCGATACCGGCTGCCGAACCTGTGCCAAGAAATCCGCGACGCGTCGTTGACGCCATGGCCTGCTCCTTCTGCTCTTCTCTGGTGGTGTGCGTGATGCCCAGCGGGCAAGCACCGTGTCTTGTTTCCCCAGTCGCGCCGCCCCGTTCGTCAAGCGCGAGTCCGGCAAATATACTCCAAGCCTGTGGGGGATGCGAACTCATCTGAAGGCCTCTTCGATGCCCAGCATTTCTGCACTTGTGCCCTGTTCTTGCTCACTCGGAAACTGTCATGCCCATGCCACTCTCACGTCGTCATCTGCTGTCGGCTTCTGCAGCCGTTGCCTCCACTGGCCTGATGTCAGTCGCGTCTGCCGAGGAGCCTGCCGTGCAGGCCATGCCGCTGCCACCGCATCCGGAGCAGGGTCTGCTCTTTTCATGCAAATACGGCATGACGCAGGGGGAGTCGCTCGAAGAGCGGCTGCTCTCGGCGAAGGAGGCGGGCATGGATGGTGTCGACTTTGATGGGGCGGCATCGGTGACACCTGAGCAGCTGCGAGCGGCGGCCGCCCAGACAGGCGTGTTTATTCACAACGCGATCAACCACGCCCACTGGGGCAAGACGCTGACGAGTGCCGACGAGGCCGTGCGAGCGGAGGCGGTGGCCAACCTCAAGCATTGCCTTCGCGTGTCGCACGCGGCCGGTGGCAGCGGCGTGCTGATCGTGGTGGGCGTCAACGGCGATGGGCCGGAGGGGCCGGATCGTGCCCGTGAGGAGATCTCCAAGGCGATCCCGCTCGCTGCGGCGCTCGGCCAGCGGATTCTCTTTGAGAACGTCTGGAACGGCATGTTTTATGAAGACGATGGGCCTCGCGATCAGTCAGCGCAGCCTCTGGCCGACTACATCGACAGCTTCAACAGCCCGTGGGTGGGCTCCTTCTTCGACCTGGGCAACCACGCCCGCTATGGCGACATCGCCGAGTGGATCCGCGTGCTCGGTCCGCGGATTGTGAAGCTCGACATCAAGGGCTACTCCAATGCCAAGGCGGATGCTGAGGGTAAATGGAAGGGCTTTGTCGAGATCACCGGGGGCGACATCGACTGGGCGAATGTGCGGGCCGCCCTCAAAGACATCGGCTTCACCGGCTGGGTGTCGGCTGAGGTGGGCGGCGGCGATACGGCCCGCCTGAAGGTCGTGCTCGAGCAGATGAAGGAAGCCCTGCTGGGCTAAACCTTTTTCACTCTTCCCTCACCTCCCTGTCTCATTCCTTCTCCTTCTCTCTCTCCAGTTTCCAAGGCACACGTCCATGACGCGTTCACGCTTGCTCGTTGCATGTTTGCTCACCATCACCGTCTGCGGGTTTGGGGTTCGGCAGGCCGCTGCCGAAGCCGCCCGCTGGCCGCAGTGGCGGGGTGGTGATGGGCATGGAATCGCGGCGGGGCAGTCGCTGCCAGTGCACTGGTCGAAGAGCGAGAACGTGCTCTGGCGAACGCTGCTGCCCGGCCGTGCGGGGGCCACGCCCTGCATCTGGGATGATGCGGTTTATCTCACCAGCAACGAAGGTGACGATCTCGTGCTCGTCTGTCTGGGCCGCGAGAATGGCGAGATTCGCTGGAAGAAGACGGTCACCAGCGGCAATCAGGATGCCCGCAGCGGTGAGGGCAACTCGGCAAGCCCGTCGCCGTCAACGGATGGCGAGCATGTGTGGGTGTTTTTCGGCACTGGTGTGCTCGCCTGCTACACCTGCGATGGCGAAGAGGTCTGGAAGTTCAACGTTGGCGACCGCTTCGGCAGGCTTGATATTCAGTTTGGGATGACGAGCACGCCGGTGCTCGATGGCGACGCCCTCTATCTGCAGCTCCTGCATGGCCCGATGCGGCTCGATGATCAGACGCGAATCGGCAAGGTGATCCGGCTCGACAAGAAGACCGGCGAGACGGTCTGGGAGTTTGACCGCATCACCAACGCGCAGTTTGAGTGCAAGCACTCCTATGCGTCGCCGTTTCTCTACCGAGCGGACGGCCGCGAGTTTCTGCTGGTGCACGGGGCCGACTGCATCACGGGCCACGCGCTCGACGATGGCCGTGAGCTGTGGCGGTTTGGTGGGCTCAACGGCCCCACCGACCTCAATCCTAAGCAGCACGACGGCACCTTTCGTTTCGTTGCTTCCCCAGGATTTGCCCCAGGCACGATTGTCGTGCCCACAGCCAAGGCCGGCCCGACGGTCTGCCTGAATGTCAACGACGACCTCACAGGCGACTGCACGGGCAAGGCGTCGGTCGTTCGCTGGGTGCTGCCCGTCACACCAGACGTGAGCATTCCGCTGATTGCTGACGGGCTTGTCTATCTGCTCCACAAGGATGGAAAGCTGCAGTGTGTGGAGCTCGAGAGCGGCGCGGAGGTCTATTTCGAGCGGACCCACACCGGGCAGCACCGCACCAGCCCGCTGCTGGCCGACGGCCGGCTCTACTTTGGCTCCAACGACGGCTGGGTGTCGATCGTGAAGGCCGGCCGTGATTTTGAGCTGATCGAATCGGTCGATCTTGGTGAGCAGGTCTCCTCCTCGCCAATCGCCGTCGACAACACGCTCTACATCCGCTCCGGCGACGCGATGTATGCGATCGGCAACGGCGAGGCGGCTGAGTGAATCGGCCGGCTGCGAGCCAACATGGCTAGTCGATGAGAAAGCCGTAGCTGCCGTCGTCAGCCTTGATGATTCGAACCATCGGCTGCTGGAGCTGACCACCGCCCTCATCGCCTGAAGCGCTGAGCGATTCCGGCTGGGTGATCTCGCCGCCATTGCGGGTGAGGAAGGGAGCGAGCGTGTCGCGGTCGAGATCGCCGCGCACCGTGCGGACAGAGCCGTCGGCGAAGCCAACAAGGCCGACACGTTCTCCCGGCGAGGCTCCAGGATGCGGTGCACCGATGCCCGCCGGCTTGCCCACTCCGGGAAAAGCCTCATCAAAGACGATGTCTTCCGGCTTGGTCCAGGGAATCTTCCGTTCGGGATCAACTGTGGCAAACATGATCGTGTTGGACGTGCCGTCGGTCACGTCGCGAAAATGCAGTTTCTTGCGACTGAGGCATGCCGGGAAGTCGTCTGGCGACTGCATCTTCACCAGATTGGGGGCGAAGAGCGCGTTGTCGCCAACAATCGCGGCATAGTTCGTCAACGCCCCTTCGCCTTCCACTGCTGGATCTCGATAGACGTTGACCACAGTCTCGCTGACCTGCCGATTCGCCGGCGAATCCCACGGCTGTGAGAAGTCGTACTGCTCGTAGAGAGCCTGTTGCTCGAGAAAGGGGAGGAGGAGCACTCGCCAGGAGTGCCAGGGCTTGCCGTCTGGGCCGTAGATCACCGCCGGGGGGAAGCTGCGATAGGCATCGGCGTAGTTGTGGAAGGCAAGCCCGATCTGCTTGAGATTGTTCATCGACGCTGAGCGGCGGGCGGCTGCTCGGGCTGCCTCCATCGCTCCGAGAAGGCCACCGTCGGCATCGAGCGGCTTGCTCGTCAGCACATCAGGGAGCTCGCGAAGCTGCCGCGTCGTGGCTGGCGCGATGCGTCCTCCCGCGCCCATCTCGCCAGAAAACGGCCGGAAGAGCACAGCAGGCCCCCGCCGCATCGCGGCGGCGGCCCCATCGCCAAAGGCGACGAGCATTTCGCCATCCTTGAGCACCTCGCGGACGTCCACGCGGATAAGCGTGTCGAACGGGCCTCGGCCTGAAGACGAAAGGAGCATCACCCCAAGGCCTTCACTGGCCGAAAAGAACGGCGTCTGCGGCCGAGCCTTCACGATCGCAGTCTTTGCCTCACGGTCAACCGAGTCGATCTGATGGGTGGGCTCCCGGAAGAAGGGCATGCTCATCTCGACGCGGTCTTCTCCGCGGGCCGAAGAGGGCAGCAGGAAAAGGCTGCCCACAGCGAGCAGGAACAGACATACAGCCATTCGTGACATGATCCACCTCGAAGAAGAAGGAAGCAGGTTCAGAGGCTGGGCGGAGACCCAGGCTCGCCAGGGTTTGGGTCGTTGGTCTCCCGCATTCTCGGCAAAGAATATCACCGTTTCCACTGGCGTTGGTCTCTCCACTACACTGCCACGCAGCAAAAAAGGGGAACGAGACTGCTTGTTTCCCCTTTCGGTCATCCAGTCGCCGCTGGGGTCTGTTGAGCCTCGGCACTCTTGGAGGAGGTCACCTGCACGATGCACTCACCCGTGAAGATTCTCGTTGTTGGCTGCGGACACATGGGTATCTCGCATGCCAAGGCCTACCACGCCATGCCGGGCTTCGAGATCGTGGGCATCGTGGCCCGGGGGGAGGCTTCGCGAAAGAACCTGCTTGAGGCAGTCGGAGCCGACTACCCGCAGTTTTCCGACTACACCGAGGCGCTTGCCGCCACCAAGCCGGGTGCGGTTTCCATCAACACGTATCCCGACACCCATGCCGACTATGCGATCGCGGCCTTTGAGGCGGGCTGCCATGTGTTTCTTGAGAAGCCGATCGCGGTGACGATTGCCGACGCGGAAAAGGTCGTGGCCGCAGCCAAGGCGGCGGGCAAGAAGCTGGTGATTGGCTATATCTTGCGGGTGCACCCAACCTGGAAGCGGTTCATCGAGGTGGCCCAGACGCTCGGCACGCCGCTGGTGATGCGGATGAACCTCAACCAGCAGTCGCAGGGCGACATGTGGAAGACGCACAAGTCGCTGATGGACTCGATGTCGCCGATCGTCGACTGCGGTGTGCACTATGTCGACGTGATGTGTCAGATGACCCGCTCCAAGCCGATCCGCGTATCGGCCATCGGCGCAAGGCTCTCCGATGAGCTGGTGCCCGGGATGTACAACTACGGCAACCTGCAGGTGACGTTTGCCGATGGATCGGTCGGCTGGTATGAGGCGGGCTGGGGGCCGATGGTCAGCGAGACCGCCTACTTTGTGAAGGATGTGATCGGGCCGAAGGGGTCGGTGAGCATCTCCGGCGTGAAGGAGGGGGAAGCGGCGACCGACGACGTCAACGCCCACTCCAAGGCAGCGGCTCTTAAGCTCCATCACGGTGAACTCGCCGCTGATGGCTCCTTTGCCAAGCCAGACGAGATTCTCGACTGCGCCGATGAGCCTGATCACGACGGCCTCTGCCGGGCCGAGCAAGAGTTTTTCCTCGACGCGATCGAGAACGACCGCGATCTCTCCGACCACATGGACGACGCGGTCTCGAGCCTTCGCATCGTGCTCGCCGCCGATGAGGCCTACCGCACTGGCACGACGGTCGCACTGCCTGGCTGAGGCAGCGGATCTCCAGCGTTTTTTACGACGCGGGAAGCCAAACGCCTCCGGAAAAGGCCGGCACGGCCGCGCTGGGCAACGCGTGCGGCCATGGTTGGGCAGATGCCCCGGGGGCAACTCGGCAAAAAAACCGCTCTAACAACGCGGCCGCTTCGTTGCTACAACCCGCTGGAACTGGGGTCCCAACGGCTGGGAGCACCCGCCAACCGTCGCGGGCTGCCATAAAGCGGGGCTAAAAATGCTTTTCTCTTCTCTCGATTGTCGCTTGGTTTGTGGTGATGGTCGTGCTGATGTCGCTGATCGAGCATCAGGTCCACCGCCGGTTGATGCACCGAAAGCCGCGAAACCCGCTGCTCAAGAAACTGCATGCCCGGCAGCGGATTTTCACGAGCCACGCTGTGGAGCATCACAGCCAGTATCGCAAGGTCTTTCATGATGACCCGCTGCCGCCTGGTGACGACCGGGGCATTCGCCTCAACCTCATCGAGGGGCTGCTTGAGTGTCTTCCCCTGAGCCTGATTCTTGGGCTTGTGGCGTACACCACCGGGCTGACCACGTTTTATAGTGCCGCGATTGTCTGGCCGGCGGTGGTCGCTCTCCACCACACGATCTGGAATCAGATTCATCTGGAGATGCACCAGCCGAAGAAGCGGTTTTTTGCAGACTGGCAGGCCTATAAGTTCGTCGCCAGGCACCACTTTCTGCACCATCGCTATCCCGACAAAAACTTCAACGTCGCCTTTCCGGTCGGAGACTTTCTCTGCGGCACGATCGCCCGTCCGTCGAATGCCGACTGGGACGCGATGCGGGCCGAAGGCATCGCCTGACAGCCTGGTGCGACCAAGGCGAGCGCCAGCTTTCGCAGCCGCGGGCTGCCGCTTCCCGGGCTTCTGTTGGGCGTCGGGCTACGCTTGGGCGTCGCGGATCTGCCGCTCGTAAACCATCGCCAGCCTTGGGGAGCGAGATCGCATGCACGCGTCCGACGAGTCGTCGAGCGATGGCCGCCGGCTGACCCCTGTGCTCGGCACCTGGCAGCTATGGGGGCTGGCCGTGGGCCTAGTGATCTCTGGCGAATACTTCGGCTGGAGCTACGGCTGGGCCCAGGCTGGCACGCTCGGCTTCCTCGTGACCACGCTCGTGGTGGCGGTGATGTACACGAGCTTCATCTTCAGCTTCACCGAGCTCACCACGGCTATTCCCGATGCCGGCGGCCCCTTCGCCTACGCCCGGCGGGCCTTTGGGCCACTGGGAGGTGCGATCGCCGGCTGGGCCACGCTGATCGAGTTTGTGTTTGCGCCGCCGGCGATCGCTCTGGCAATCGGTGCGTATGTCGGCGTGCAGTTTCCCGGCCTGGAGCCGACCTGGACGGCGGTGGGGGCTTACGCAGTGTTTATGACGCTCAACATTCTCGGTGTCACCATCGCTGCCAACTTCGAGCTGTTTGTGACGCTGCTGGCTGTCGGTGAGCTGCTCGTGTTTATGGGGGTGGTCGCTCCGGGCTTCTCATGGGCGAACTTCACCGCCGGCGGCTGGGCCGGCAGCGACAGCTTCAGCCCGCAGGCGATCGGCGGCATTCTGGCAGCGACGCCGTTTGCGATCTGGTTTTTCTTGGCAATCGAAGGCGTGGCGATGGCCGCCGAGGAGGCCCGTGAGCCCCACCGCACGATTCCCCGTGCCTACATCGGCGGCATGCTCACGCTCGTCGCGTTGGCCCTGGGGGTGATGTTTTTTGCTGGCGGCGTGGGCGACTGGTCGGAACTGGCCAACATCAACGATCCGCTGCCCCAGGCGATGAAGAAGGTCGTCGGCGACTCCAGCGGCTGGCTGCACATGCTCGTCTGGCTCGGCCTGTTCGGGCTCGTGGCCTCCTTTCACGGGATCATCATGGGCTACTCGCGGCAGATATTTGCAATGGCCCGCGCCGGCTACCTGCCGCGGCGACTGGCGACCCTGCATCCCACCCGCGGCACGCCTTGGGTGGCGATCCTGGCCGGCGGGCTTGTGGGGATCGCGGCTATTTTCAGCGACTCAGTGATTGCGTTTGGTGGCCAGCCGCTGACGGCCAACATCGTGACCATGGCGGTGCTCGGTGCGATGGTGATGTATATCTCCGCGATGGCCAGCCTCTTCGCGCTGCGTCGCCGCGAGCCCGATCTGCCTAGATCCTTTCCGGCCATCGGCTATCCGTGGGTTCCGGGGATTGCCCTCGTGCTGGCTGTCGTTTGCCTCGGCACCGTGATCTGGTCGAATCCTGGGGTGAGCCTTGCCTTCGGCGGGCTGATGACAACAGCGGTCGCCGGAAACATGCTCTTCGGTGTGGAGCGATGAGGATTTTCCATGGGCTATCAGCACACCCTCGACAGCCGTGTCTGGCATTTTGACGATCTGAAAACGCTCCTCGCCAAGGCCTCGCCATACCGCTCGGGGGATGTGCTTGCCGGCGTGGCAGCCGAGTCGCCGGTGGAGCGGACTGCCGCCCGGATGGCTCTCGCCGAGCTGCCGCTGGTGCGGTTTCTTGAGGAGCCGATGATCCCCGGGGAAGACGACGAGGTCACCCGGCTGATTCTGGAAAGCCACGACGCCCGGGCGTTTGCTGCGGTGGCCCACCTGACGGTCGGCGACTTTCGCGATTGGCTGCTCGGCGAGGCTGCCGATGAGGCCACGCTCACGGCGATTCGGCCGGGCCTCACGCCCGAAATGGTGGCGGCTGTCAGCAAGCTGATGCGCAACCAGGACCTGATCAGTGTGGCCCGCAGATGCCGGGTGGTCACCCGCTTTCGCAACACGATCGGCCTGCCGGGCACGCTGGCGATGCGGCTGCAGCCCAACCATCCCGCCGACGACCCGCGAGGCATCCTCGCAGGCGTTCTCGATGGCCTGATGTATGGCTGCGGTGATGCGGTGATCGGTGTGAATCCCGTCAGCGACGACATGACGACGCTGGCGGTGCTGTTGGAGAGCCTGGATGCGGTGATTCAGCGGTTTGAGATTCCCACCCAGGCCTGCGTGCTCGCTCATGTCACCAGCCAGATTGAGGCGATCAACGCGGGGCTTCCGGTCGACCTTGTGTTTCAGTCGATCGGCGGCACCGAGGCGACCAATCGCAGCTTCGGCATCACGCTCGCCATGCTTCGCGAGGCTCGCGAGGCGGCGCTTGCCACCAGCCGCGGCACCCTCGGCAGCAACGTGATGTATTTCGAGACGGGCCAGGGATCGTCGCTCTCGGCCAACGCCCATCATGGGCTCGACCAGCAGACCTGCGAGGCCCGGGCCTATGGGGTGGCGAGAGCCTTCGAGCCGCTGATCTGCAACACAGTCGTAGGCTTCATCGGTCCGGAGTATCTCCACGATGGCAAGCAGATCATCCGAGCTGGTCTCGAAGACCATTTCTGCGGCAAGATCCTCGGCCTGCCGATCGGCTGCGACGCCTGCTACACCAACCATGCCGAGGCCGACGCCGACGATATGGACACCCTGATGACGCTGCTGGCCACTGCGGGCGTGACGTTTTTGATCGGCGTTCCCGGAGCCGACGACGTGATGCTCGGCTACCAGAGCCTCTCCTTTCACGACGCGCTCTACCTGCGGGAGGTGTTTGGCCTCCGTCGGGCTCCGGAGTTTGAGGCCTGGCTTGAGCGGATGGACCTCGTCGACAGCCGCGGACGCCTGCTGCCTGTCACGTCGCGACACCCGCTGCTGGCGATTCAGACGTAAGATGCTGGTTGCTACTCACGTTTGCGGTCCACGGAAAGTCTGATGGACGAGTTCACGTCTCCTGCACCTTCCCCGCCGAGCCAGCCCACGGTCATCCGTGATCCGTGGATCGGCCTGCGGTCGCTGACCCCCTCACGGATTGCCCTGGGCCGTGCAGGCCATGCCCTGCCCACGCGTGAGGTGCTGGCGGCAGACGAGGCGCATGCCAGGGCTCGCTCGGCGGTGCACGCGCCGCTTGACCTCGACGACCTGAGCACTCGGCTGGCCGCGATCACAAAGGGGGAGCCGCCGGTTCGGGTGTGCTCGGCGGCTCCCGACCGGCAGCGGTATCTGCTGCGGCCCGACCTCGGCCGCCGCCTCTCAGCTGAGAGCCGAGCGGAGCTCACCGCCCTGCCCCTTGAGCCCGAGGGCTGTGATCTGGCGATCGTGGTTGCCGATGGCCTCTCCACGACGGCGGTCGCCCGGCATGCCGCTCCTGTCATCGAAGCGATCCTTGCCGGCCTGCCGGCTGCCTGCCGCCTGGGTCCGGTGGTGATCGCCAGCCAGGCGCGGGTGGCTCTCGGCGATGAGATTGGCCAGCTACTCAAGGCGCGGCTGGTGGCTGTGCTCATCGGCGAGCGGCCCGGCCTGTCCTGCCAGGAGAGCCTGGGCATCTACCTGACCTGGGAGCCTCGCCCCGGCCGTACCGACGCCGAGCGGAACTGCCTCTCCAACATCCACCCCGGCGGCCTCTCGCCTGCCGCCGCCGCCACTCGTCTCTGGTGGCTCGCCGGTGAGGCCCGTCGCCTGTGCACCACCGGCGTTGCCCTCAAAGACCGCAGTGGCGAGCCAGGCCGGCTGGGTTGAACGGACAGCATGCACACAGAGCACCATGGCAGGCGGCGTTGGAGGAGCACCAAATGAGCGATGATCAGCGAAGCGATCAGTGGGCTGGGCTGAAACCAGGACGAGACCGACTCGCCGCCACCGCGGCCTGCCTGTCCTGTCTGCGGAGGCGGCCTGATCGAGATTCGTGCCAAGCTGCAGTGCTCTCGCTGTCACACCATCTGCGAGACCTGCTGCGAAGGCGGCCGAGGGTGAGGCGTTGAGCTTGCCACACGTGCGGCCTGAGCCGTCTTCGTGCATGCGATCGAGCTGGAGGACCCTGTCTTCATCCAAGTGGCTGAAGATGACTCGGTGCACTTCCCGCCCGGCTGAACCTTCGTTGCTTCCCTGGGGAGCCGTGGGCCGGGCCTGGGCTGAAGGAGCTGCTCTGAGAGAACAAAGCCCCGAAAGTGGAAAGAAACGTCACCTAGATCGCCGTGAGCAGCATTCGGCGAACAATCCGCTGGACGCCGAAGAGCAACACATACACGGCTCCGTACCAGACTGCGGTGAGCATCGGACTTGAGACCAGCAGGAAAGATCGGTCTGTATCGCTCGCCCACTCCTCGCTGGCGCGTTGCGCCTCGGGGGTGCCGGGCTCGTATTTGTCGACCTCTGCCAAGAGCTCCGCATCAAGCGCCCACACGTAGTTGGCCAAGAGGACGACGCCGACAATCACGCTGGTCAGGCACACCACCCACACCACGCCCAGAGACATTCGTCTTTTCAGGCCGAGCATCGCCGCCCAGGTGAGGAGTGGGCAAGCGAGCCAGGCAGTCAGGAAAAGAGTGGGCATTGTAGAGTTTCTCTCAGACAAAGAGCCTCGAGTGAAGACCGAGACACAGCGTCAACGTGATGCTGGCAAAGCGGCTGGCGACTTGTGCCGACGAATATCAATGCCCTCATGGGTCCGCGAGCCCAGCAACGTGCTCCCTCACGGCACTGACCTGAGTTCGAATGGTATTCATGGAGAGGCGTCCTCCACCGCGTGGTTGGGCATCTTGAATCATCCTATTCGCTCGGCTTCCAGACCCACTCCCCCTTCTTATTAATGTAGCCGCGTTTGCGGTTGAAGGTGACTTCCGCGATGCCATGGCGGGAGCCCCCATGCACCCAGGCGAATTTGCCAGGAATTACCTCGTTGCCAGCGCGATCGATGAAGCCCCAGCCATGCTTCCCGAGCGGCACTCCTGCGAGACCATCAGAAAAGTTGTTGGCGTACTGAAAGCGTGGCGGGATCACCCACTCGCCCCGTGTGTCGATGTAACCAAACAACCCTTCTTTGCAAACGAAAGCCAGCCCTTCGGAGAACGCGCAGGCAACCTGGAACTGCGGCTCGATCACGACCTCTCCCTTGGCGTTGAGATACCCCGCCACATCGGCCCTCATGAACGGGATCAGTTCTCCCGGTGCACCGGTCGCATAGTGCAGCGGGGGAGGCTCCGGCACGAACGTGCCGCTTCGGTCAATGAACGTGTACTCGCACTCCAATCCCACATCGGCAATCATGCTGAGGAGTCTGCCTTTGAGCGTGGCAAAACCAACCCGGGCCACGCCATTTCGGAAATCCGCCGCAGCATCGAACTGCGGTTCGATGACAACGCTGCCCGTCTTGTCGATGTAGCCCCACGGGAGAACGAAAAAGTTGATTAGCTCTCGGCCAACAAACTCACCATATCGCAGGACGCTATCGCGAGGTTGCTCCAACGCTTGGTTCGGGTTTCCTCGTTATTGCCGGTCAAGCATTGCGCGTGCTTTCATCTTGTTTCCTGGGATTGCCGCCTTTCGCAATCTTGGCTGCCCAGACAATCAATAGCCCGCCGATTCCAACGTAGGTGACAATGGTGATCGCGATTCCTGCGAAGTCCAGAGAGGGATCCATGAATCCTGATCTGAAAAGTTCCTTGACGATTGCTAGGAGCGGAATGGCGACCAACACCACACCAAGCAGTCGCAAAACCATGCCCAACACAAGGCTCCATGTGGCGACTGGTTCGATGAGTTCTCTCTCATCGCTTTGAGGTTGACGATAGGGGTCTTGAGTGGTGTTCAAGCGGGAGTTCCCGTCGCAGTAAAATGATTCGATTTTCACGCGCCGCCAACACAGAGGCAAAAACGCTCTCTAAGTTGCAATAGCGGAAACGAGCTAAACCGTCGCGATGATCGATGCGATAACGACAGCGGTAATGGCGCTGGCGCAAAAAACAATGCTTTCAAACCCCGCGTCATTAGCGGCTCCCGTTTACCGCTTCGTTCGGCCTGGTTTCGGAGGTTGTTGTCGCGTGGCCTTGACCACGACGGGCTGCTTTTCCACACCAAGTATTGAAAGCGTTAGTCCACCGCCGTCAATTGTCCACGTGGCGCCCCGGTCTTTTCCAAGAAGGCGTATCTTGACGTTCCCTTTCTCGCCTCGTGTCCAACCGGTCGTCGTAACGTCCAAGCTATGGCCTCCCACCAAGAACGTCATGTCTCGGTTTCGGATATCTATGGAATGAAGATGATGCATAGCAGCGACCGGACCACCATTTATTGATTCGGAAATCGACAAAAAGTCAATTGCTTCACCGCCACATTCGGTTGTGGTTACGTGCCAGACGCCGCGAAGCGTTTCCCCGTTTGAAATATTGGGGAATTGTGACAGGACAGCCAGTGCAAGAATGACGAAACGCATGAGGCCCACCTTGATTGTGTTTGGGGAACGTCTTCAGGCAGAACGGCTACAATCACCCGGTCGCGACGAGGGATTGTCTATTGCCCAAACGCCCGACTCGGGTGCATTGTTTGTTTCCGCGATGCCCTGCAGTCAGCTCAGTTCTGAGACGCTGCGAGGGTTTTCGAAGCGATTCCGTGGGCAACTACAGCAACACCGAACACCCCTGAGATTGACGGCAGACCGAACAGCTCAAAGAACACGATCCAGGCGGCCAGAGCGTCGGGAATAGCAAGAGCCGTTGCGATGCTGCCCGTGATTGGGATAAGCACGAGAGCAGCGAAGAAGAACGTGAGGCAGGCGAAGCACAAGCCAGAAGCTGCGGCGGTTAGCTTCTGGATTGGAGTACTTGTATCTTTAACAACAGTGTCGACAGAAATCATGATCTCCCTTTCGGTTGGAACCCAAACAGTCATCATACAAGTCTATTCGCCCAAGCAGCAGGGATCTCGGGATCAGGATCCCATTTCCGAAAAAGTAAGCTGAGCGCTCGCTGCATCGTTGACTGGGGTATCCGCAAGGCGAGCACAGTGTCGGGTAACGGCGGCGTTGAGCGGCTGGCGGCGAGGCGATTGTCCACACCGCACGAAACTTATCGCGAGTCCGCTCCAACGCTTTGTTCTGACTGCCCGGGTATGGATGGCAATATTTCCGGCCCTCGGGATGGAAGGCGAACAATCTTTCGGTCGCCAGTAGCATCCTGCCGTTGGGCCTCTTTCACGATGGGATTTAGCCGATACCCGAACCGCGCAGCCTGCAGTTCGCGGATGGACCGCACTTCAGCCACAACAGGACCAAATTCCATCATCGATCTCCAACAATTCTTGTGGCGTGCAGATCACCGGCGGCTCAAAACCCATTCTACGGCAGATCGATTCGATCCGTGGCCTGAGCGCTGGGTTCGCGATATGCCGGCAATTCCAGGTCAAGCGAAACTCGATTCCGTTTGTGGCGGCGATGGAGATATGGAGAGCCTCTGTGGCGGCCTTTGGGGGCAAGGGGCCATCATCAAGCAAAGCTGCAGCGAGGGAGTCCGCCTCGCTCGTCGCTTCCAGAAGGGGGATATCCGACAGGACTTGAAGACAAGCAGCCGCAGCTGCGGCATCTCCGGCACCACACTCCGCTACGACGAACCGTGAGATGTAAACGGAAAAGGGATGGCGGTGGTCAGCCCTCCATTCGTGGGTGGTCCGCTGGTTGGCAGCGATCCGGAGAACCCCGCTCGGCTGCATAGCGAGGTACCCGGCAATCATTGTTTCAAGGCAAACGCTCTGCGTCATACTTCACCGTGTATGACTTCCGCCAGAACGAACAAGGTAACCCGGCGGTGGCCAAGAACCGCTGATACCAAAGCGCCGCGTGTTCGGCGGCTTCGGTTCACCGCTTGGTTATCCGCGTTCTGATTTCTTCACTTCAATCGAAACCTCCGGGAAAGTTTTGCGCAAATCACTGATTAACTGTTTTTCGGGAGCGCCGTGGGAGAAAAGAATCCCGACGATGGTGTAGCCGTACCGTAAGCCGCCGTTGTAGTTTGATGATAGCGTCTTTAGGTTGCGAAGAACCACGTCTCTTGGAGCCTGAGCAATCAAGTCACCAGTTGAGTAGAATGAGATGCTGTTGCTGCTTCCCCCATCGTCAAATTCGTGATTCAGCCCCAAAGTAGCGAGTTTGGCCAGCGCCTCGCCTCGACGCTGGCTATGAATGTAGCGATCGGCTGTCAGTGCTGAAATGGCGATGATCCCCAGCGAGAAGAAGAGGATTACCAAGCGTTTTCGTGGAAACTGTTTCGGCGGTACATCGGTCATAAATACAATCTCACCTTTGCGTTCTAAGTCGAAAGCTCTACCCTGCGAATTGTCGTTCTGTACCGAAGGCAACACACAGGATTCGCGAATGGACCCGTAATATTTACCAGGCGCCGGTGTATTCTGAAAAAATCTCGGGCAACCTAATTTCAAACGGATTACGTCGGCGATAAGCGAGTCGCCGCAGGGTATAAAGGATCTAATTCTGGTAAGAACTCGGCGACTTGGTCTCATCGCTTGGTTCCGTCTCTTTACGTCTGTATTCCCTTTTTGGCTGCCTTTGTCCATCGAGACAAACATTCAGTTGCCGATAATGCAAGGAGCGTGACAGCAATGAATGGCGTGCTCATGATCCAGACCAAGCCCGTCAGGTTGCCTCCCAACGAACCACTGTAGAGTTCAAATGCGAATATGATACCCGCAATCAGAGCGAGTGTGGCGGAAACCCATTTGCGCCAAGAGGTAGCGAGAAAAGCCAACAGTAAAGAGATTATCAATGGGGTAAGGCCTATGACTACCCCCAAGCCATGACGCATTATGAACTCAGTTACATTAATCATAGAATAGTCTCCTAGAAGATTTTCTTGAAAAATGCTGCGTGTCGATGATCTCAGAAGCCACCGCACTGATGTAATAGACGCCTTGGTTGCGAGCCCTATGCGCGGAATCTCAAAAAAATCCAGATTTGTGCAGTCATCAGGGCTGAGCGAGCGACAGAACGGCGAAGCTGATCAACGGCGGACCATGAACTTAGCAATACCGCTGGATTTCATCCGCCGTCTGATCCAGCGCCTGGTTAGCTGGCCTTGGCCGAAACGCGTGGCGCTGGGGCTCCTCGAAGCAAGCCGTCGACGCTGAGATCCTCGTCGATCTCCGGCCAATGAATGCCGTACCCCCCGCCAGCAATCACACAGATGGATCCCTGTTGCGGCATCGCGTGCAGTAGACGCGGATACCACGCTAGCGGAGCAGAGAGTGTGCGGCCGTCGGCCAACTCAATGACGACGGAATCTTCGTTGCAACTGGCCCGCATGATTCGCTCACCCGGGTTCGCCATGAAATGCCTCCCACTCCTTCAGCAAATCATCGACGTGATCCTCGGTCAGACGCTCGATGTCGCGTAACTCTGGGACTCTAAAGCCAAGACTACTCGCCAAACTGACGGGCGACAACCAAAACTTACACGACGCTTGGTCGCGGTCGATATGCACGTGCGCGGGCTCGTTGGACTCGTGTGAGTCGAAGTAGACGCGGTACGGGCCACTTCGCAGCACTGCGGGCATCGGGCGTCCTTGCTCTGACTACTGGTAGACGATGCGAAGCCAGCTAACGGCGAAGCTGATCAGCGGCGGACCATGGACTCTGCGTCACCACTGGATTCGATCCACCGTCTGATCCAGCGCCTGGTTATATCCGCCCTTGCCACGCCGATGGATCGCGGCCGCCGAACATGATCGCAAAGACCACGATCATCTCGCCTTCGATACGGTAGTGGATGACATACGGGAAGCGGCGGATGCGGAGGGATCGTACTCCATAAGCATCGACGCCCACCCACTCGGGATTTCGCTGAATCCGGGCGAGAGCCTCGGAGCACTCGACAACGAAGTCCGAGCCGAGCCCAGCGGACCTTTCCTCGTACCACCTGCGCCCGGCATCGAGATCAGCGACGACTTCGGGGCGATACCGAAGTACGAACTTCATCGACTATCCCGCAGGCGATCAAGAACCTCGTCCCACGTGAGCAACTGCTCGGGCGACCGCTCGTGAGCGGCGATGCGCCGCTGCAGTTCTGCCCGTTGTTCCGGAGAAACTTCGACGGGCGAGTCTGGCGGGATGCTATCCCACAACGACTCGACCACGCGCAGCCGATCATGAATCGGCAGCGCTGTCAGTTCGGTAAGGGCCCGGGCTATGTCAATCATGAACGCATCCTACCACAGATATAACGGCGGCAATCAGCGGCTCGCGACCATGCGCGAACTACGCCGCCCGATTTTATTGCGAGTCCGCTGCATTGCCTTGTTCTCCCTTTTCTTCGGACTCACCCGGAGCCGGAATCCCAAGGTCGCGGCAGATTTTCTTCACGAGGTTGTCGGGGATCTCGCGATGACGCGGCACGGCGGACCGTTGATTGATCGCTGTATTTCCCCACCACGAATGGTTTCCGCCTTCGCGAACCAACTCGCAACCATGATCCACCATATGGCGAACAAAATCGCGCCGTTTCACGGCTGGAGCGCCACTTCTTCGAATTGCTCGCCAGCGGCCTTTCGTGCATCTTCACGATTCATCTCGATTGCCTCGGCCAGGGCTTCGCGCAAGTTCGAGAGGAGCTCCTCGCGCGTCTCGCCCTGCGAGTTCACGCCAGGCACTTCCTCAACCCAACCGATCCACCACCGACCGTCGCGCCGAATAACAGCTGTGTAAGGAGTTGCGGTCATTCAAGGCTCCAGTTGCGGGACTGAGAAAGACAATCGGCCACAGCTCCAGGATACCACACAGGGCATCACGGCCCCACGGGAGAACGGTTGGGAACAGCGGGCGGCGGGAGTAGATTCAGGCCGCAACAATGCGGTGGTTCCGCCGCTCCGTTGCATCCCTTGGCTACCCGCCACTGTCTGCTTACGGTGCCGGGCTGACACGTACATCGTCCTCTCCCACGAAGTTCCCATCACGCAGCGTGAATTTGTCGGCGGATACTCGGGTGAGAGCAGTACCGTCGCGTTGAATGAAAGCTGCATTCCCAGTAAACACAGCTTTTCCGTTCTCGCCGTTGACAACCTCAAAGCGATCGGCAGAAATCGTGTAGTCGCTGTCCGTCCATTTGCAGGCACCAGTGCCTTTAATGGTGGTAGGCAATCCCGTATTTCCTTGAGTTTGGAACTCTAGCCGATCTGCGACAATCACGACGTCATCGTCTGCGATTGAAATTCGGGCATCGCCTTCGAGTAGGCACCGGCGAGGCAACACACCTTTTCCGCCACTTTGGTCCTTCGGTGGATCATTAGCGGAGAAGTCGACGTGGCGCGCCGAAAGCAGCATTGTGAGCGATCCGCTACGAAACCGAATCGTGATCCGGCTCGAATCATCCTCAGCGGCTGAGTACAAGGACGCAGCGAGTGACATCGCAACGGCAAAGAGGACTTGTTTCATTGTTGACTCCATTTGATGAAACAGCTGGACTGGCAAGTACCAAAAGTTGCGTTAAAACGTAAGCCGAATCGGTTCGGCACTC
>JAGYJY010000018.1 GCA_018401745.1 Pirellulales bacterium
GGGGTCAAGAGGTCGCAGGTTCAAGTCCTGTCGCCCCGATTTTCTGAAAAGGCCTGTTTTTACGGGCCTTTCGTGAGCTGTCATGAGGCGGCCGCGCTGGTCGGAGCGACTCGTTCGTGCCGCAAGGCGGAGTGCCTGCCCGTTCTCGCTAGTGCCGGCAGTAGGCGGGACGTTTGTGCCTGTGGCGGTCGCGCGGCAGTGCGATATCGACCTCTATGCCAGTGATCGGTGGTAGGGTAGCGAACGGGATCATATCGCTCGGCGTGGTTCGCGATTCGCCAACGCCCGCGGCGAAGTCGACCCAGTTCTTGGACAGTGCCTTCAGATCTATCGGCACTGCGGAAACTCCGTTCGCGTGTAAAGCGGGCGGAGAGCATCGTAAGTCGCCGCTCACGAAGACCTCGGTGCGGTGACGAACGTCCTGCTCCGTGAGGTGCCCTCAATACACTGGGACGGCGAGGACGTTCACGCGGCACGGAGCGCGGCCGGGCAGCAGAGCGAAGAGAATGTTTCGTGATCGCCATGCAGGCTACGCTGCCCCGCGCCCGCATCGGCATCGCCAGGTTATTAAAGATTGGATGAGCCAAGCAGCCTCGTGAGGTGTTCTTTGGCGAGGGTTTGCTCACGTGCCCGGCCGCCGCGGAGCGCGTCGATCAGAGCCAAGCAGGCACAGAGGTGCGGATCGGCACGTGCTGCAACAGGTGCCGACGGATACAGGGGCTCAAACGCTTCTCCGCGAGCCTCGCCCATGGCATCAGGCCAGACCGGGATCGGGTCGAGGTCGGCGTGAATCAGCTCAGAGAGAGGCAACGCGGCGTGGGCGGTTGGCATGCCTGGCGTCATGCTGCCGCGAACCGCCGGGAACGCGTAGCGAAGCCCGTGCAGCACGAACTCTCGGATGGCGTGGCGGACGGGAATGCGGTTTCCGCGAAGGAGGCCGCACGCCGTGACCCATCTCGCCGTATTTTCGTTTGCTTCGGACGTTGCGTCTGCTTCGAATGATGCGTATGCTTCGTTTGGAGGATCGAAAGACATGGTGGCACAGTTCAGCGACTTTCCGGAAATCGTTACGCCCACGCCGGATGAGGCTCTTCTTGCCCAAGAGAGTTGTCGGCGGCTTGCCCGCGTTGTCGCGGCCAAGCGGAAGAAGCCGTTTCAATTGCGGATTCAAACCGAGGACGCACCGGAAGAAAGTATCGCTATCCCGGCGTCAGCCTTTCGGCTGTTGGCCGACATCCTCACGCAGATGTCGCAAGGGAGTGCTGTCACCTTGATTCCGGTGCATGCCGAACTGACCACCCAGCAGGCGGCAGATATCCTGAACGTGTCGCGCCCGTTCCTCGTTGAGCAACTTGAGAAAAACGTGATTCCGTTCCGCAAGGTCGGCACTCATCGCCGCGTTCTCTTCAAGGATTTGATGGCGTACAAGCAGGAAATCGATCGCAACCGCTTGAAGGCGCTGGACGAGTTGACGGCCCAGGCTGAAGAACTGGATATGGGCTACTGATGTGAGCAACTTCACGGTGCTCTATGACGCATGCGTCCTGTATCCCGCACCGCTTCGCGACCTGCTGATGCATGTCGCGGTTACGGATCTATACCGTGCCAAATGGACCGAGGCTATCCATGATGAGTGGACGAGGAATGTTCTCAAAGCTCGCCCGGATCTGAAGCCGGAACAACTTCAACGAACCCGCCAGTTGATGAATGCTCACGTCCGGGATTGCCTTGTGGCGGACTACGAGCCCCTCATCGAGGCTGTCATGTTGCCAGATCCAGCGGACCGGCACGTTTTGGCAGCCGCCATCCACGCAAGCGCCGACATCATCGTGACCTTCAACCTCAAGGATTTTCCCGAGAAAGACTTGAAACGCTATGGGATCGAAGCCCGGCACCCCGACGACTTTCTGAGGCTCCAGCTCGATCTGGCTCCGAACGTCGTCTGTGCTGCTGCAAAGCGCCATAGAGCCAGCCTCAAGAACCCCGCCAAGGATGTTGCGGAGTATCTCGCTGCCCTCGAAGTTCAGGGGCTTGCTCAAACGGTTTCGATACTTCGGAGTTTTGCGGAACTCATTTGATGTTACATCGCGTCGTTGTGTTCCTGCGGCTGCCGCCTGAGCCGTTGGAGGGCCGACTGGCCGGCACTCGCTTACACCGATAAAACCATGAGAAAGATGAAAAATCTGCAAAAATCGGGGTAAATGAAAAATCTTGCGGGTGGTCCGAAATTGCCGTATTCTTCGAGAAATACGGTGGCTCGGAGCGTTTTTACAGGGCCTCCCAGGGCACTCTGGGGGTCAAGAGGTCGCAGGTTCAAGTCCTGTCGCCCCGATTTTCTGAAACATCTAGAAACAACGCAAAGACGCTCGGTTTGGCTCCGGCCGGAACGGGCTTTTTTCTTGCGCTGGGCCGGGTGCGGTGTCACACTGGTGTCACACCGGAGGGAGGTGCGCTTGCTCTGACAGTTGGCCGCGCAGAGGGGGCGCTGTGTCGCTTTTGAGAGAGCGGCGGCGGGGCAAACTTGGCGGAGATTTCTGCCTCGCTGAAGGCTGCTGCTGGCACCGCGTTCACCATGGTCGCGTCGCTGTGTCAGGCCTTTAGCCTGCATGGAAGTCCTCCCGCCGGCGTTAACGCCACACGTTTTTCACGCGCTCAGCGGGTTGCGGAAGCGGAGCTGGGGGAAGCGGCTGAAGTCGCGATCGATGGTCCAAAGTTCGTCGATGCCGCTGACGATGCAGCACGCTGCAATCCGAGCGTCGTGGATCATGCCACCGGCGGCGACACTCGCCAGAGCAAGTTCGTGCAGGGCATCGAGGCAGGCGTCTGAGTCGTGCAGAATCCGCAGGCTTGGTGACTCACGCCATGCCTGAATCTGGCTCACCGCTTCCGCCGGAGTTGAGGGCGTTCCCCACAGCCCGCGGCGCGTGGCGACCGCGTAGAACTCGACCAGCGAGTGGTAACAGATGGCCCACGGCGCCCTGGCCTCGGCCAGCGTCTTCACCGCAGCCATGGCCTGGTCGTGCAGGCTGGCATCGCGACGATGAGCGTGCACAAGAATGTTGGTGTCGATAGCGATCACGGCTGGAATGCCTGCTGCCGCAGTTCATCGATTGCGTGATTGATGCGGCCAGCATCCACGGTGGCTGAGGAGCAACCGACGGCGGCGTCTCGCAGTTCAAACCGCTCAGGTTTTTGCTTGAGGCTTTGCTCGAGCGCATCGAGCACCAGCCGACGCAGCGTGGTCTTGCGGCGGGCGGCCGCTCGCTTCACCCGCTCCATCAGGGCGTCGGGAATATCAATGCTTGTTCTCATGCATAAATATGTATCTCAAGCCCTCGCCGGCGGCAAGGCCGAAGCTCGCCCCAGAAGGCGGCCCTTGCTACAGCTCAAGCAGCCTTCAACCAGCACCAGCCCGACGTCGTGGTGGGGTCGAGCCGTGGGGGAGCCGTGGCCGTGAATCTGAACTCTGGGAACGCCCGGCTCGTCCTGCTCTGAGCAAGATTCAGTGGTGGGACGCGTGGGTTCCTGCCGACCATCCTCCAGTCCGAGCCATGGTGCAGGTCGGGCTCGGGAAAGCCTGCAAGGTCGAGATGGTGGTGACAGCGGCAGTTCCAGACGGGTGACCTCCGAAGCCTGGGCGGCGAATCCAGGGCTCGTGCTGGAGTGCTGCAAACAGCGGCGGCGGGCGGTCCGGGCGGCCGAGCCCAATGCCGCCCATCAGGCCCTGGTGGACCTCGAGCGGGCCTACGACGTCCGGATCGTCCCCCAGAACGTCGACGACCTGCACGAGCGGGCGGGCTCGACGCAGGTGCTGCATCTCCACGGCGAGGTCATGCTGGCCCGGAGCACGTGGCACCCGAGGCTCGTTCGGCACCTCAGGCAACGCGGTAGAATCGTTCCCCATGACCCTCTCCGGCGACGAATTTCTGCGGCTCGAAAGCCTGATCTACCGGCGTGTCTCGACTCGCCCGGACTGGCTCAAGGCATGGCGAAACGAGGCCAACTACGTGCTCTACCTTGCACGCCGGGCCAGTGACGCCGACGACATTGAGTTACTCGAAGAACTGGAAGACCAAGCCCGGGAGATGGCGGACATGGTCGAGGCCCGGTGGCAGGCAGAGGGGCTTTGAAGGCGAGATCAGCGGGCACGAGGCAAGTTTTGCCGAGTTCGTCAATCGCCGAGGCCGCGGGAGCGATCAAGCCCCGCGGGCCTGCTCAGCCGAGCAGTTCGTCAATCGCCTCGATGAGCCGAGGAATGTCGATCTGCACCGCATCCCACAGGACGCGATGATCGATCAGGTCGTAGCTGTCGGTCAGCACTTCAAAACCGGCCACTGATCGGCAGTTGAAAACCGTCCATCTTCACGGAGCATTCCGACCTGCAGGTCTGCTAGCGGCAGTCCCGGCGGCTGATTGCGACTCAGGGCGTCGCTCATCTGAATCGGAGGAGGCAGGTCGGTCGCACGACGAAGCAGAACATCCCGCAGGTTTTCACCGGCGTGCTTTCGGCCACTGAAGAACAGGGCGATCCGGTTTCCGTCACAGGTCGCCACCACGTCGCTGGTAAACAGCACGGAGCCCACCCATGGCCGGTTGGGGATTTCCGGGCCCGAGCCGGCGGCCTATTCACGTACGATGTTTTACGGGGAGATACGCGGGTGGATTCCCGGATTCCCGCTTTCAGATGGCGCGCGACGGGTTCCTCGCAGCTCGCCGGCCGGGTAGTCCCGTACTGCGTCGACGACCGCCGCGGCCATCTCTGCCCCTAGGCGACGATAGTCCGCAGGGGTGTTCGGCACTTCGGGCGTAGGCCCCGCCTCATAGGTGCCCTCAAACGTGATCGCCATCACCGGCGGCCACGCAGGCTGGAGGGTGTAGCGATCGTGCATCATCGACTCCACATAGCTGCGGCCCGCCAGGGTTGACTTCGGGTCAGTCTTGCGGAGGGCTCCAAAGGCACTGCGACGCTTGAACGCAGCGACCCAGCGATCTTCCAGTTCGCGGACCGCTGGGATCACGCCGTTAGGTGGATAGGCCGGCTCATGCACGAAGTGGAAGGGATAGCCTTCGCCATGCGACGCATGGAGATTGAGCAGCAGGCAAATCGGGGACCTGGCGGGGGCGGTTGGCGTGCCCATGAATCGTTCGATCGTCTCACGGAGGGCGACGATTTCCGGCACCTCCGAGTCGTACGGTGCCGACCACTGGACTTCCAGATTCACACTCGTGGCGGTCGTGCGATAGTTGCCCAGTGCGATCCCGTCGGGATTCGGCAGAAGCACGACGTTGACGATCATCTCCTCCAGAGCGGTGCCGTTGGCGACAAACCAGGAAACCAGTCCCTCACATGTGAAGATCGCGGGTGTTTCCGCAGGATGGACAGCAGACTGGATCCAGACGCGGCGTTTGGGCCGATCTGGCACCGAGGCATCGGTGAGGCTCAGCATGGTGATGTCTCGTCCTTGACTCGACCGGCCGATGACCTCTTCTCGCACCACGTCCTGGCCCTTGAGCGAGGCCCGAAAGGCGTCGTGCATCGCCAGCGTGTATGGAAAGTATTTTGCCAGGCGAATCGACGAGGCTCCGACGGGGGTCTGGATCGTGAAGGTGTGTGTGTCGGACGCGACCCGGGGAAGCACCCCGGCGATTCGTTCGTAAGAGCGGCCGCCGTCGACGCTCCACACGGGTGTGATCACGTCCTCATAACCGGCATTGGTAATCTCTATGGCGAGGGTCGTGCCCAAGGCGGGATCGAGGCCGTCGATCTGGAAATGCCACCAGCGTCGGAAGTTGGCAGGCAGCGTCGTGTCGCCGTTGTCGTCGAGCATGGGAGCCACGATCGTCCACGCATCTCCGGCTGGCATCACCCGTGCACGGCTGGTGTCGATCCGCATCTGCTCGTCGTCGATGGTGGAGACGCTGGGCTGGGCGGCGGTCGCGGCCTCCACTACGAATGCCATGCAGTTCACGATCCAGAACAGAAGTCGCATGGTTGCCCCGGTGAATGCCGCTTGCCCAGGCTGAGCAGAATAGCCGGGCTTCTGGCACCTTCGCCAATGTGTTTCGGTCGGGCGTTGCGGGTGGGCCGAGGTGCGAACGCCTCGGCTTCGCTGTCGGCATACACAGTGACTGTCTTGCGGTTGGCCATCAGGCCTTCTGCGGGCTGCTCGATCGCCTGCAAGAAACCAACTGGGCCGGTGCCAAGGGGCACATCGAGAGAAGCTCCGAGGCCAATCACACTCGCCAGCACAAAGATCATCGTCATGTCTCAGTCCTTCCGGGTACGGGTTAGAAAAAATCGTTTGCAGGCTCTTTTCATCCGTTGATTGTGGACGGAGGCTTCTCTGCTTTGAAATCACACACAGTTGAACTGATCGCCCATGCGGCTGCTTGCAGTCGGCTTGAGCGCGGTCTTGGTGTCAGCAGCATCACCGACCGCCTCAACCGCCTTCGACCCACCGAGCATTGAGAGAAGGCCCGTGCAGAACAACTCGTCTTTTGCTGCGACCATGACTGGGATCGACGTCATTGGGACTCCAGCTGGTTGGGCACGGTGGTTTTCTGTAAGGCTGTTTGCTCGCTCAGGAAAGGGGGTGTCTGCCAATTGGGAGGATGTGTTGGCCCGCAAGCTATAGGTGGACCATGAAACGGCATCTCTGACTGCGGCGGTGATGCTGTGAATCGGGGCTGGGCCAAACCACACCTGAAAGGCCGTGGGCGAAGCCGAGCGCGGCCGGACTCGGCGGGCTGGGAATGCTCCTGGCGGTCGTGGGCAGTCGGTGAGGCCGCCGGGCTCAGAACTTGGCATACCCCTTCGCTGATCCCTTGGCCGCCTTCTTATGGCCGTGCCCCGCTTGGTAGCCCCTGCGGTTGTGGTCGTTGTCGTGCAGGGTGAGCAGGTCTTCGATGCCTAGGGGCCCGGGATCAATGCGGTGGACGGCACGCAGGTGGCCTTGAATCTCTTCAAGGCTGGGCGTCCAGTCGCCGTTCACGTTCCATCGCGGTCCGGCGATCCGGGAGACGGTTCGGGCGGCTTGAGTGACTGAAGACACGAGAGATATCTTCAGGAAAGCGAGAAAACAGATGCAGGCGGAGCGTCGATTCATTGCGTCATGCCTTCATGTCGGTCCGCCTGCCAAAAAATAGCACACAAACCCGGATACGGCCGAGCGGAGTCGTGCACAGAAAAAGCTCTCTGGCTGACCGGCGGGCTGACCCCGTGGAATCCTTTCTGTTGGTGGTGGCGGGGGGCGATGCGTCGCTGGTCCGACAGCGGCAGGATGGCCAGTTGGGCGACACGAGTCACTCCTCCAGCAGCCACTCCCTCGCCCGCTCGACGAGCAGCAGGTCGTGAGCCGATGCCCGCAGTTCCAGCCGGCGTTCGACCTCGGCTTCCTTGGGGTCGTCGTAGTCTGCCGGATTAAATCGCTCGGTCTGGCGGGCGATGTCGAGAGCGGCCGCGAGCTGCCACTGCTCGAAGATGTCGCGGATCTCCGCCACGAATGCCGGAATCTCGTCCCGGAACGCCTCGTCGGTCTCGGCCGCATCCAGGAAATTGATGAACTTCTCACCGACGAGGTAGGAGATCGCCCTGTCGGTGCCAAACTCGACTTGGATTGCTCGGGCAGCGGCACACTGCTCAGTCCAGATCTGGTGGGGTTTCATGGGGCGTTCAACTCTGCGATGAGGGACCGAAAGGCATCCCGCGGCTTACCGTAACCGCGAGAATTGTCTGACGCGAGTGCCGAGAGAAGAAGGTCGTTGAGACGAAACCCCAGGTCGAAAGGGGATATCTCCTCGTCGGCGAGAAGCACCTTCGCGTAGGTGATCAACTCGTTCATCGAGCCGGTCACCGAGCGACTATGGGCGGAGGCAAACCGAATGGTCCCGGTGCGCGGCATGATAAACCGGTCATAGGCAAGTGCCAGCCCATCGGCTTCCATGAAGTCCCGGAGCGTACTTGTGAAACTGGAGATGAAAACGCCGTCGTTCGTGATCCCCTGGGCGTACAGCACGGTCGAGTACAGGACCGCCGTATTGCTGACGAGGATGAAGGGCTTCCGGTCAAAAAAAAAGAGATGGCTTGTCCAGTCTGCCATGGGGGCTTCATCGAGAGGCAAGGGCTTGAGGGTGCCGGCCTTGAGCCGGGAGTCGAGTTTCTGGGAGAAACGGAGGATCATGTGCGACGCCAGCTTGGGCTTCGGAAGGACCAGCAGCCTATCGCCCCCGGCCTGTTTCCAATCGCTTCTGTGGGGCGGTACGATCTCACAAAGGCCTCACAGCGCCATGGTTCGGAGGCTCGCGATGTGCGGCCGATACACGCTGAAATCCCGGGCTGACGTGGTGGCCGGCGTGTTTGGGGTGCCCGTGCCGCCAACGCTCCCCGAGAGGTTCAACATCGCTCCGTCCCAGCAGGTCTTGGCGATCCGGGAGCAGCCGGGCAGCCACAAGCGGGAACTCGTGGCTTTCAAATGGGGCCTGATCCCGTTCTGGGCGGACGACCCCGAGATCGGCATCCGGACCATCAACGCCCGCTCGGAAACGGCCGCCACGAAGCCCGCCTTCCGGGCGAGTTTCCGGTCGCGTCGGTGCCTGATCGTGGCTGACGGGTTCTACGAGTGGCAGGCCCGTGATGGCAAGAAGCAGCCGTACTCCATCAGACTCAAGTCAGGTGAGCCGTTTGGGATGGGCGGTCTCTGGGACCGCTGGGACAAGCAGGGCGACGCAAGAGAGACCTGCACGATCCTGACCTGCGATGCGAACGAACCCATGCGGGTGATTCACGACCGCATGCCCGTGGTCATTCCGCCAGAGAGTTTTGAGATCTGGCTCGACCCGGCCGTGAATGATGTCGATAGGTTGTCGCGGCTCCTGCGGCCGTTTCACTCAGATGAGATGACGGCCTACCCAGTGAGCACGCTTGTAAACAACGTAAAGAACGACTCCCCAAAACTGGTGGACTCTCTGCCGCCCCCGGAAAAGCAAGCCCGGCTCTTTAGCCTCGATTGACTCACGCGATCGGGATGTGCAGGACCGCGTCGGTCACCGGCGGACCTGCGTGTTTCCCTCGACGTGCTTGGGCTCATAGGGGCAGTGCCTGCATCCAGAGCCGCAGCAAAAGCCGCGTTTCAGATGATGGGAGGCCGTAAAGACCAACAAGCCGTTCTCGAAATACCAGTCGGGCTCGGGCGGGACTTTGTTGTTGTCATTCTTCGGGGAGTCAGCGGGCATATTTACACTCGCCCCTTTGCTTGCACACGCCGCCACGCCGAGAGTGGTCCGGGCTCCCGCGGATGAACACGAAGCCTACAGACATCCGACGAGACCTACGAGCGTGGCACTGGCAGCATCACACCGCGGGTGAAGACCATGGCGGTGCCTTCCGCGACGATCCGCTCGCGGGCCTTCCGGTCGGCCTTGTAGCCGAAGAAGAGCGGGCGGATGTCTTCGTCTGGATGGAGCGATCTGTACCGCTCGATGATCGCCAGAAACCCATCGACCTCTTTGCGGCTGACGGTCGCCTTGACCTCGCAGAGCACGGTCACGGGCCTGCCCGCGACGGTTCCTCTGACGACCACGTCGATCTCGCGGTAGCGGCGGCCGATCAGCAGTTCCTCGGTGGCAGCGGACTGTACCTCCATCTGCCAGTACTTTTCGAGCATCTCCGGCACCAGGTCGCAGGCGAAGTCTTCCAGGCTGCCGCCGAGGGCATTGGAAAGGCCACCAACCTGCTTGGCGAGATCTTTGATCGCCCATTCCGTGCGGGCCTGGGCGTCTGCGAGCATCTGCTGGGCGTTGGCGAGTTGCTCGACTCGGCTTTCCGTGCGGGCCTGGGCGTTGGCGAGCATGTGCTGCGCTTCGGCAAGCTCCCGCGTAACGGCGGTGAGTTCGTTGAACTCGGCCTTGGTCACCAACTCATCGTGTGCCGAAAAAAAGACGCGAGCCATCAGATCGGCCTGGGGCTCCGGAAAACCTTCGCAGAGCATCTCCCGCATTTTGTTGATCGTGACCATGCCTCACTCCTCTGCTTGGGTTCGCGACCGACCCCTTCCAACCAACCGCGGCGACATCCGTTCACAGCATCCGTCCACAGCATACGATCACCCGCGATCGGCACTGGTCGAGTAAGTGTACGCGTGTGCGCATTTTTAGTCAAGCCTTTCAGTCAAGCCTCGGGGAGATCCCCGCTCACAACCTGCCGCCCAAGATCTTCAGCACCCGCCAATCTGCCCAGTTCACAGCGACTACGGGGGGGCTCATAGGCCACAGGCCAAGTGCCGCTCAACCTTATTGAAGGCCGAAAACTGTCCAACGGATGGGGTCCATTTCGGAGGACCCACCACTCGGCATCCCAGCCTGAATTGTCGTTGCAGTCTTTCGTCCTCCAGGGCCTCATTCTCCTGGCCCACCTCGCAGTCCGGACGTTGCGGCCTACGGCACTTCCGCAGCAGCGGCATGGCTATCGCCAGTAGTCGGTCAGCTTGCGACGCAGATCAGCAACAAACGAAAGCTGATCCCGATCAGACACGTCGCCGAGCCGCGTGAGCACATGCTTCGCAAGTTTCCGCAGCCCAACATGAAACGGACTACTCGCCGCGCCATACCGCTGCGAGAGCGTCGAGAGCTGCTCCGTCCCCCAGTCGATGGCTTTCTGTGCGTCGGGCCGATGGAGGATCTCGCAGTCTTTGGGAAACAGTGGCGGTATCGCAGCCAGTGTTTCAAGATGAGCGAGCGCCGTGCGGGTTTTCTTGTACACCGTGCTCGAACGGTTGGGGCAGATGGTGAGCAACGTCCCGAGCGGTTTGACGGCATGGCCCGTGAGCACTCGCGTCTGCAAAACGGAGTCGGTCACAAGGTCGACAGCAGCAGCACTGAAGTAGTCCGGAATCTCTGGCAGCAGCCAGAAGTCTGTTGCTCGCAGCCCCATGAACGTCCAAAACGGGAGCTCTGACCCCGGAAAGTCGATCAGCGCAAGATCGAAGTCATCGGCCACCTCGTCGAGCACTTTCCGCAGCATGCAGAGGTGCTTCTTCCGTTCAGCTTTCGGCAGTTCTCCCATCACATCGGCGAGCGACCGGTAGCCTCGTGGCTCGGTAGCAAGCACGCCCACCTCAGCCAGTGGCACTGACCCTCTGCGGGGCTTGCTCGTGGGCGTGCGATGGATGATGGCATGCTCAACAGCTTTCCGTGTGAGTTTTCCCTTGGACGTTGCGGCGAGCACCTTGCTCAGCGACCGTCCCTCGTCAAAGGCTTCTTTAAGACGCGGCTCCGGAATCAAGGCTCGCGTTGAACTCCCCTGAGGGTCGAGGTCCACAACGAGTATTCGTCGCTCATGAAGACTCGAAAGGAAGTCGGCAAGAAAGACGGTGACGGCGCTCTTCCCAACGCCGCCCTTGGTGTGAAACACGCCGACTGACTGCATCTGGAATCCTCACGTTCCCGCAATGATGAGGGTTTCTGAAAGCCCGAGTGTAGCGAACCACTGCACTCCGCAGGGGCCGCGAACGTGCGTCGCCACGCGGCACGGCGCGGCACGGAACCCGTTTGAGTGACGGCAAGAGGTAGCGGAGAGAAGAAGCGGCTGACCGGCAGCCCAAGGACGTGAGAAATCCAGCGGCTATCGAAACGGGAGATGAACCAGGCAGTTGCGAAACTCGTCCGCTGTCATGCCCGCCAGGCAGAGCTCGGCGTCCTCGATCAGCTGTCCAATCGGGGTTCCCTGAGGAGCGAACAGAATTCCGCTGAAGGCAATGCCCTGCCGCTGCCTTCGCGCTGCGATCTCGAGGAAGTCAGCGTCTTGCGTGAGCAAGACCCGCTCAAGGGCTGTTGCCTGTGTCAGCAGATCGTCGTCCGACATTCGGTCTGCGGAGTCGTCTTGGGCAGTGCGGACATCGATGAGCTTTCGACGAAGTCCCGCCGAAATGCTCGCTGGGACGTGCACATCCATGTAGACGGCCAGCGGCTTCTTCAGTGCGTGCTGGTTCTGTGAGATCGAGGCCGAGATGCACGACGAGACCTACGAGCGTGGCACTGGCAGCATCACACCGCGGGTGAAGACCATGGCGGTGCCTTCCGCGACGATCCGCTCGCGGGCCTTCCGGTCGGCCTTGTAGCCGAAGAAGAGCGGGCGGATGTCTTCGTCTGGATGGAGCGATCTGTACCGCTCGATGATCGCCAGAAACCCATCGACCTCTTTGCGGCTGACGGTCGCCTTGACCTCGCAGAGCACGGTCACGGGCCTGCCCGCGACGGTTCCTCTGACGACCACGTCGATCTCGCGGTAGCGGCGGCCGATCAGCAGTTCCTCGGTGGCAGCGGACTGTACCTCCATCTGCCAGTACTTTTCGAGCATCTCCGGCACCAGGTCGCAGGCGAAGTCTTCCAGGCTGCCGCCGAGGGCATTGGAAAGGCCACCAACCTGCTTGGCGAGATCTTTGATCGCCCATTCCGTGCGGGCCTGGGCGTTGGCGAGCATGTGCTGCGCTTCGGCAAGCTCCCGCGTAACAGCGGTGAGTTCGTTGAACTCGGCCTTGGTCACCAACTCATCGTGTGCGGAAAAAAAGACGCGAGCCATCAGATCGGCCTGGGGCTCCGGAAAACCTTCGCAGAGCATCTCCCGCATTTTGTTGATCGTGACCATGCCTTTCTCCTCTGCTTAGGTTCGCGACCGGCCCCTTCTAACCAACCGCGGCGACATCCGTTCACAGCATGCGATCACCTACGATCGGCACTGGTCCGTGAAGTGTACGCGTGTGCGCTTTTTCAGTCAAGCCGCTGAGCTTCGCGGGGAACTCGATATACTTGGTGTCACCGCCGGCATCCCAAGGGAAAACCCGCCTGGGCGGTGTCTGGGCGGTGTTCCGCGTGCCGTGTTCGTGGAGGAGGCAACTTCGATCGACGCCACCGTCGCCCCCCTGGTTCCGTCCGCACCCTGGTCCGGCTGCGCGGTTTGAGCCTCCAGCCGCAGTCCCCGCGGCCGTCTGGTTTTCGCTCGACACGGATGTTTCGCTCGGCGGTGAGCCGGTCCACGAGTGGCTCGCAGTCTCGCCGGTCGGGCTCTCGGTCACGAGCCGCGAGATCCCGCAGGGCGACGTGGTGCCCGCCGCGGTGATCCGTCACGTGGCCTGGTCTGACCTCGACCGAGTGCGGACGGCGGCCGGCATCGGTGGCGGCATGCTGCAGGTGCGGGCTGGGGGCGACTGGGTCGATCTCGTCCGCTACTCCAACGCTCGGGCCGCCCGGTTTCACAAGTTGGCACGGGCCCTGGAAACAGCGCGGGAGTCTGCCGCCGACAACGGATCGGGCGTAGCCGAACCCGCCCTCGAGGCTGGCCCGCTCGACCCGCCCCACTGCCCGAACTGCCAGCTTCGGCTGGCGACACCCGAGGAATCCTGCCCCCGCTGCCTGCAGAAGGGCAGGATCCTCCGCCGAGTGGCCGACCTGATCGCCCCCCACTCGAGAAGCGCGATTCTGCTGGGCATCCTGACGGTGGTCGGGGTGGCGGCTGAGCTCGTGCCCCCCAAGCTCCAGCAATACCTCGTGGACGACATCCTCTCGGTCGGCGGCGAGCCGGCGGCCGGGGTCGGGACAGGCGCAACGCCCGACTTCAACACGGCCCTGCTCGTGGTCGTGCTTTCGCTGGCGGCCTCGCGGGTTTTGCTCTCGCTGGTCGCCGTCTTCAAGGGCCGGCTCGCCTCCGCGATCGGTTCGAGTCTCACGGCCCGGCTGCGGCAAGAGATGGTGGACAAGCTCCAGAGCCTGTCGGTGGCCTACTACGACCGCCACCAGGTCAGCTCGATGATCAGCCGCGTGGCCCACGACAGCGAGGTCTTGCACGGCTTGGTGCAGCAGTTCACGGGCGGGTTTCTCCTCCAGATCGTGCAGCTTGTGGCCGTGGGGGCGATGCTCTTCTGGATCAACCCAGAGCTGGCCGCCTACACGCTGATCCCGGTGCCGCTGGTGATCCTTGGCTCCTGGATCTTCTGGCGGCACGTCTACCCGCGGCACTATCGGCTCTGGGACGCGGCCAGCAAGCAGATGGCCGTGCTCTCGGGGATGCTCTCGGGGATCCGGGTGGTCAAGGCCTTTGGCCAGGAGCCCCTGGAGCGGGATCGCTTCCGGGCTACGAGCGACCAGCTCCGTGACTGGCGGCAGTGGGTGGAGCTGACCAACTCCACCTACTCCGCAGCGATGCAGATCGTGTTCAGCCTGGGCGGGCTGATCGTCTGGTATGTCGGCGGCCGCGACGTGATCGGCCGCGAGATGACGCTCGGCCAGCTGATCGCCTTCCTCGCCTACTTGGCGATGTTTTACGCGCCCCTGGGCGCCCTCTCCAACTTCACCACCTGGCTGACGAGCTTCCTCTCCGGCAGCAAGCGGGTCTTGGAGTTGCTCGACACGCCCGCCTTGATCCCCGAGCCGGCCGAGCCCGCCGCCTGGGACGAGCCGCGAGGCCGGATCGAGTTTCGGGACGTGACCTTCGGCTACGACGAGAACCAGCCGGTGCTCCACGACGTCTCGTTCGCGGTGGACCCAGGCGAGATGATCGGGATCGTGGGCCGCAGCGGCTCGGGCAAGTCCACGCTTGTGAATCTGCTGGCCCGGTTCCACGACGTGCAGCAGGGCACCATTGAAATTGACGGGATCGACATCCGCCGGCTCTCCATCCGGCAGCTGCGGGAGCGGCTCGGGATCGTGTTTCAGGAGTCGTTCCTGTTTCGCGGCACCATCTGGAAAAACCTCGCCTACGGCCGGCCCGACGCCACGGTCGAGGAAGGACTGGCCGCGGCTAAGGCGGCCGGGGCCCACGACTTCCTCTGTCGCCAGCCTGCCGCCTACGAGACGCTCCTGGGCGAGCGCGGGGCCGGGCTCTCCGGCGGTGAGAAGCAGCGTCTCTCGATCGCCCGCACCCTGCTCGCCGACCCGGCGATCTTGGTGCTCGACGAGGCCACCAGCTCGATCGATGCCGAGGCCGAGCGGGAGATCCAGCGGGCACTGGCGGCGCTCGTGAAAGGCCGCACCACGATCGCGATCGCCCACCGGCTCTCAACCCTGCGGAATGCCGACCGGATCCTGGGCTTCGACCGGGGGCGGCTGGTGGAGCAGGGCACCCACGCCGAGCTGCTCGCGGCCGACGGGCTCTACGCCCGGCTCGTGCGGATCCAGACCCAGGTCTCCAAGCAGCCCACGGTGGATTCGCTCCTGACCGAGCCGGAGCCTGAGCCGAGCGATCCCGACGGCCCGCTCGGAGTCGGCGCTCGTGTGGCTGGAGCCGGGCGAGCACCGGTTCCTCATCGGAGAGCATGGCCGGATCGAGCTTTGGCAGGGCGACCGGCGGCTGGCTGCGGGCGTGTTCGTCGTGCCCACCTTTCCGGCGACACTGCCAGAGGAGTATCTCTCCGTGCGGTGCTGGGACGACGACGGCGAAGAACGTGAGCAGGGAATCGTCCGCCGGGTGGCCGATTGGCCGGCTGAGGATCGCGGGATCGTGGGCCAGGCGATGGCCCGGCGGACGCTCGTCCGCACGATCCGCCGAATCCACGACGTGCGGCTGGCCCACGGCTACCTCGACTTCGACGTCGAGACCGACGCCGGCCGGGGCTCCTTCACGGCCCGCTGGACCCAGAGCCAGGCCATCGACTTCGGGCCCAACGGCAAGCTTCTGATAGATGCCGAGGACAACCGCTGGGTCGTGCCGTGGCTTGACGAGTTGCCCCAGGCCGACCGGGAGAGGTTTGAGCGGTATGTCTACTGGTGACAGCCGCCGGCTGGTCTGAGCCCCCGCCGCTCCATTGTGAGCCATTGAGCCTCGGGGAGCTTTACAGAGCGGACTCGGCCCGTCTGGAGATTTCGCTCTCGTCGAGTTGATCCAAACACATCCCGTCCGATCAGCCACTCGGGCCCGCAGCGCTTGCGAATCCTGTTGGCTGACCAGGTCTGCGTGCCACCGGCGCCGCGCCGAGGGCGACCGAGCCAGCCCAGGCGACAGCGCTCGTGCGGCGGAGCGGAGCGTTGTTCCTTCCCGCAGGCAACTAGCACGGGGGGGAGCGGAAAAAGGGGAGCGGAAAAAGGTGTCAGGAACCTTTTTCGAGCTTCCTCGGTCGTCCGCGAGGCCGGACTGTTGTTTCCAGGCCCAGCCGTGTGACAACCCGCACAGTCCACCGTTCGTCGCCATACGGGGTTCCACGCGCGACCGAATGCCTGATGGCCGCCAGTTCGGCCTCGGTCTGCGCGGCGTTCACGTGCTCCAGCCAGCCGGCGTGTCGTCTGGCAGGCCACGGTGCCAGGATTGATTTCTCTCGAGCATCCCCATGGTGCCAGCGCCAGAGGCTGCTCCACCGCCAATCCTCCGCTCGACGAACCAGATTCGCTCGCAAGGCGTTCCGCTCGACGTAGCGACACACGGTGAGAAAATGGTCTTCCGCTTGAATCGCGAATGACTTGAACCGCCCCTGATACACGTGGCCGGCACCGCGACTGTGCCGATGGGCGTGCCAGCGCTGCGTGTGCGTGAGCGTGAGCCATCCGACGAAACGAGACAGTTCCCCGTCCGCGTGCGGTTTGACCACGAGGTGCCAATGATTCGGCATCAGGCACCAGGCCAGAAGGTCGGTGCCGTAACGCTCGACTGCCTGCTCGAGAACTCGCTCGAACGCCTCGTAATCGGCGTCGGAGTCAAAAATTGGCATGCGGGCATTGCCGCGGTTGAGCACGTGATACACCATGCCTCCATCCGCTGCTCGTTGTGGTCTCCCCATGCCACCATTCGAATGCGCCGGCCAGACCCGCGTCAAGAAAAAAGGTTCCTGACACCTTTTTCCCCCCTTTTTCCGCCCTTTTTCCGCCCCCCGGCTCGGCAAGCTCTACTCGGCCAGGAATACAAAGGCGATTTGCAGAAAGAATGTTGCACTAACACGGATCGGTGATGAAGTAGCAGCCTCTGGAGCCGTGACCGTCGTTTCCATGCCCGCTGGCCGTGGCCTCGCGTTGCTTGCCGACATTCCCGTGACCTACTCCACCTGAACGTTCACTCTGCCTCATCTGTCTCGTGAGAATCTTTACGGCCAGGAATCAATGATTCGGGCCGTCATCGCGACGATTTCCTAAGGCGTGTTTGCCTCGGCTTGGTTGATCGCCCTAGAGTTGGGCCGTTCCCCCCTGTTCTTTGGAGAGAAACCATGTTGGCAACCGAAACGTCCCATGACATCATCGAAACAGCCGTAAAAGCCGGCGAATTCAAGACCCTCGCGACTGCCCTTGAAGCTGCTGAACTCGTCGACACGCTCAAGGGAGCCGGTCCTTTCACGGTGTTTGCACCGACCGATGCGGCGTTTGAGAAACTGCCTGAGGGAACATGCGAAAACCTGCTCAAGCCGGAAAACAAGGACAAACTCAAGGCCATCCTCTTGCTTCATGTCGTGCCCGGCTGCGTCATGGCAGAGGACGTCATGAAACTCAAGGAAGCCAAGACTGCCGGCGGCTGCACCGTGAAGATCTCCACGGATGATGGGGTGATGGTGGGCACTGCCAAGGGCATGTCCAACGTCACCAAGACAGACATCACGACCAGCAATGGCGTGATCCATGTGATCGACGCCGTAATCCTGCCTGAGTGATCTGCAGGTTTTCCAGACTCCTTGCTTTGGCACCCCGTGCGTTTCGCCGTGCGGGGTGCTTTTTTGCGCTGCTGCCGAACCCATGCCCGGAAAACCTCATCTGTTGGCGAGCCCTGGAGCAAAAAGCCAAACCGGCCGCCCGGCAGTTTGCCCGTGCGGCAGCCGCTGCAGAGCCCGCCAGCCGCAGCGTGAGCGGCGTGTGCGAGGCCTTCAGGAGTTGCAGGACGGCAAAAAACCTGCGGCAATTCCTCAGTGTCCACGCCAAACAAAGGGTCGACACATCGAGCGTCTCTTCCCGCCTCGCCCTCGGCTTTGGCGGCACGTTGCGTGAGTGGAAAGCTGCCGGCATTGCCCTACGAGCCCAAGCACGTCGAGGGAAACACACAGGTCCGCCGGTGAATGGAGCGGTCCCGTAAATCCCGACCACGGGGATGAATCCGGGCTGAAGAGCCGGGCTCGCTCCTCACGGGGGGAAAAAGGTGTCAGGCAGGGAAAAAGGAGAGGGAAAAGGGAGGGAAAAAGGTGTCAGGAACCTTTTTCGGGCTCGGTGAGAAAAGGGTCTTCCGCATGAATCGCGAATGACTTGAACCGCCCCTGATACACGTGGCCGGCACCGCGACTGTGCCGATGGGCGTGCCAGCGCTGCGTGTGCGTGAGCGTGAGCCATCCGACGAAACGAGACAGTTCCCCGTCCGCGTGCGGTTTGACCACGAGGTGCCAATGATTCGGCATCAGGCACCAGGCCAGAAGGTCGGTGCCGTAACGCTCGACTGCCTGCTCGAGAACTCGCTCGAACGCCTCGTAATCGGCGTCGGAGTCAAAAATTGGCATGCGGGCATTGCCGCGGTTGAGCACGTGATACACCATGCCTCCATCCGCTGCTCGTTGTGGTCTCCCCTTGCCACCATTCGAATGCGCCGGCCAGACCCGCGTCAAGAAAAAAGGTTCCTGACACCTTTTTCTCGCCCGCAAGAAAAAAGGTTCCTGACACCTTTTTCTCGCCCACCTTTTTCTCGCCCCCTTTTTCCGCCCCTTTTTCCCGCCCCACCTTTTTTCCACCCTGCAGGTGTCACCAGCTGGTCGCAGCCTCCTCGACTGTGACGACGTGATCACCGTGCGTTACAACCAGGGCCCGCTGCTTGTTCCCGATAACATGCCCGATATGCCCGGCTATCAGGTGTTGGCGAGCTTTCGCACTGAGGCGGCGGAGAAGGGAGCCCCGGTCGGCGCGATGACAGGCACCCATGCCATTATCCGTTCACAGTTTGGAAGTGGGAATGTCATCTGTTTCAGCCCTCATCCCGAGGTGCCGGGCGGTCCCAACCGGCTGATCACCGAAGGGGTGCGTTGGGCGGGAAGTCAGCGGGCCGGCACCGGGTTTACGCCTCCCGAGGACTCATCGCAGGCCACGAAGTCGGTTTTTGGTGGTGTCGCTTCGTCACCCCATCGATGACACGATGCCATGTCCGGCGGCGGATCAGGCGGGGGGAGCCCGACGAAAGGTGGGGCCCTGGAGCAGGTGACCGACGATCCGCTTCTCCAGTTCGATGATCAGGTAGATGGCAAGACCACTGAGCGTGATCACCCCCCATGTCTGCCACGAGAGGGGCCGGGTGTGGAACAGCCGATTCATGAGCGGATTGGCCGTTAGAAACCATTGCAACAACACCATCGCCGCCGAGCCCCAGAGCGCCGGCCGGTTCGCCAACAGGCCAATCTCGAACATGCTGCGGGTGAGTGAGCGACAGTTGAAGAGATAAAACATCTCACCGAAGACGAATACCGTCGTGGCGGCCGTCCGAGCCTCCTCGAGCGAGGACTGCTGCATCCGCCGGAGCCAGATGAAGCAGCCGTAGGCCCCAGCTGAGAGCAGCAGACTCACCAGACCGATCCGCTTGAAGATATCAGGACTCAAGAGCGGAGCGCGTGGGTCCCGCGGTGGTCGGTCCATGATCCCCGGCTCCTTGGGCTCGAAGGCGAGCATCAGTCCCAGCAGGATGGCCGTAGTCATGTTGATCCACAGAATCTGCACTGGTGCCACTGGCAGCGCCGTGCCGGCAACCACTGCCGCGATGATCGTGAGGGCCTCGCCACCGTTGGTGGGCAACGTCCACACGAAAAACTTCGTGAGGTTATCGAAGACAGCACGCCCCTCCTCCACGGCGGCCTCGATCGAGGCGAAATTGTCGTCGGTGAGCACCATGTCGGATGCCTCCCGGGCGACGTCGGTGCCCCCTTTCCCCATCGCCACGCCAATGTCTGCCTGTTTGAGCGCCGGAGCGTCGTTGACTCCATCGCCTGTCATCGCCACGATGTTGCCGCGGGCCTGGAGCGCCCGCACGAGCCGTAGTTTCTGCTCCGGGGCCACACGTGCGAACACGGCCGCATCCTCGGCGGTCGCCGGCAGATCGGCATCGGTAATCCGTTCAAGCTCGATGCCGGTGATCGCAGCCTCCGGCTTCCCGTCGGCTGCAGTAGCGCCTTCGATGCCCAGCCGGGTGGCGATTGCCGCTGCGGTCAGGGCGTGGTCGCCTGTGATCATCTTGACGCGGATGCCGGCCGCCTGGCAGGTCGCCACAGCCAGGACTGCTTCGGGCCGCGGCGGGTCGATCATCGCTTGGAGGCCGAGGAAGACGAGCTCGCCAGCCAAATCGTCGTGGGCGAGTTGTGCCGTTCCGGCGGGCAGTTCCTTACGGGCAAACGCCAACACCCGCAGCCCTTCGGCCGCCAGGCGAGCCACGGCCGCCGACACAGCCACGGGCTCGAGCGGCCTGAGCCTGCCTCCGGCGTCATACTCAGCCGAGCAGAGGGCGAGGATCGCCTCCACCGACCCCTTGGCATACACCAGCCGGGGCCGCTCCTGTCCCTGGTCATGGAGCGTGGCCATATACTGCCGCTCCGACTCAAATGGGATGGAGTCGATCCGCGGAAACTCCTCGTGAAGCACCTTCGCTGCCAGGCCCGCTTTGCCGGCTCCGACGAGCAGCGCCCCCTCCGTGGGATCCCCTTCCACGCTCCGCTCGTTGTTTTCACCGACAAGCCCGGAGTCGTTGCAGAGCGCCCCGGCCCGGAGGCACTCGAGCACCGCCACTCGGCCGTGCAGGTTGTCGACCGACAGCGGCACGCCATTGCCGGGTGCCGCGGCAAAGATCTCGCCCTCTTCTGCGTAGCCGGTGCCAGTGACCGCCAAGGTCTCCCCGCCCGCCACGATCGCTGTGACGGTCATTTGATTCTGGGTGAGCGTGCCGGTCTTGTCGGAGCAGATCACAGTCGTGCTGCCGAGCGTTTCGACTGCCGGCATCTTGCGGATGATCGCACGTCGAGAGGCCATCTTCCCCACGCCGATGGCAAGCATGATCGTGACGGCCGCCGGCAGCCCCTCGGGAATCGCCGACACCGCCAGGGCTACGGAGGTCTTAAACATCTCCTTAAAGTCCAGCCCCTGCGCCAGCCCGATCGCGAAGTTGGCCGCCGCCACAACAAGAATGGCAATGAGCAGCAGATTGCTGAACCGGGCGATGAGCCGCGTCAGCGGTGTCTGAATGTCATCGGCTGATGCGATGAGCCGCGAGATTCGCCCCACCTCGGTGCCGTCGCCAATGGCCACGGCGACGCCTGTTCCCTGGCCAAAGGTCACAAGCGTCGTGGCATAGGCCATGTTCCTGCGATCGGCCAACGGCAGATCATCGCCGAGCGTTTTGGATGCCTTCTCCACCGGGAGCGACTCGCCGGTGAGAGCCGCCTCCGCGATCTGCAAGTCACGGCTCCGGATCAGTCGCAGGTCAGCCGGCACCTTGTCGCCCGACTGCAGCAGCACCACGTCACCCGGCACGATCTGGCTCGATTCGATGCGTGTTCTGCGGCCGTCGCGGACCACCGTGGCTCCAGTCACGAGTGTCTTACCAAGGGCCTCGATCGCTCTGAGAGCCTTGCCCTCCTGGATGAAGCCGACCATCGCGTTGACGAGCACGACGCCAAGGATCACCCCCGCGTCGATCCAGTCATCGAGCACGGCTGTGACGACCACGGCGACCAGCAGGATGTAGATCAGCGGCTGATGAAACTGAAGCAGAAACCGCGTCAGCGTGCTTGGTCCTCGGCGCGAGGAGAGCACATTGAGGCCATGACGCTGCCCACGCTCGGCCGCCTCGGCGTCGGAGAGCCCTCGGCCAAGGTCGGTCGCCTGACGGGCAACGACCTCTTCCGAGGGTAGGCGGTGCCAGGAAACTGGAGGCGAAGGCTGGGTTGGCATGGGGTTGCGTGAGGAATGACAGGCGGTGTGAGAACTCACAGGATACCCGTGATCGCCGAAGCGAGCCTTGCCGGTGTCGAAGCGGCTGCCCATCCGGGGGCGGGCCAGGCGACGCCGACCGAGGCATCGGCGACGAACCGTGTCGGCGTCATCGATCAGCGACGGCCGGAATACAAAAACCCTCCTCAGAGGTGGGGTGGGGCACAGCAGAGTCGCCGCCTGATGGGCCCCTTCTGGCGTTCAAAAAGGCGATCGACAAGATCATGCGATCAGTGCTGCGGAGCGGCCGCCAGCCAGGCCACGATGGCTTCCAGAAAAGCGGGGAGGTCGCTGGGCCTGCGGCTTGAGATGAAGTGCCGATCGCAGACCACTGCCGCGTCTTCCCAGGCGGCCCCGGCATTCACCAGGTCGTCTTTGATGCCCGGACTTCCGGTCACACGAACACCTCTGTAGACACCGGCCGAAATCGGGATCCAGCCGCCGTGGCAGATTGCGGCCACAAGCTTGCCCTGCTCGGCGAACTCCCGCACAAGGGCCAGCAGGCCGGCGTCCCGCCGCAGGGCATCGGGCATCCAGCCTCCCGGAATCACGATGCCGTGGAAGTCGGCTTCCTCCATGTCGGCAATCGCCGCTTCAGAAACGCACGGATAGCCATGCTTGCCGCTGTAGGTTTTGCCGGCCTGCGGGCCTGCAAGCGTCACTTGGCAGCCAGCCTCTTCAAGCCGCAGTTTCGGATACCACAGTTCGAGGTCTTCATACGCTTCGCCCGCGAGAACGAGGATGCGAACCCCGAGAAGACGGATTGGGCTGGGGGCGGCGGGCTGATTGGTCATGGTGGGTTCTCCGGTTCTCTGCACCCGGCTGCGGTGGCTCTTACCAGATCTGGATTCGCTCGGCCTTCGGCTTGAAGAGCCTGTCGCTCTCGGTGACGTTGAACGCTCTGTAAAACGGCTCGAAGTTTGCGACGGGCCCGTTGGCCCGAAACAAGGAAGGCGAGTGTGGGTCGGTGACGAGGCGTCGCACCAGTTCGGAATCCCGATACTTCCTCGCCCAGATCTGAGCCCAGCCGATAAAGAATCGTTGGTCCGCCGTGAAGTTATCAATCACCGGGCCTTCCTTCTCACCCAGCGACCTCCGGTAGGCCTTGTAGGCGATTGCCAGCCCCGACAGGTCGGCGATGTTTTCGCCGAGCGTCAGCTGCCCCTGCACGTTCTTGCCGGGCAGGGCTTCGTAGGCGTCGTATTGACTGACCAGGGCATCGGCGAGCTTTTCGAACGAGCCGCGATCCGATTCAGTCCACCAGTTCTTGAGGTTGCCGTCGCCGTCATACTTGCTGCCCTGGTCGTCGAAACCATGGCTGATCTCATGACCGATCACGGCCCCGATGCCGCCGTAGTTGACAGCGTCTTCCACCTCGGCGTCGAAGAACGGTGGCTGCAGGATGGCGGCCGGGAAGACGATCTCGTTTTTGGTGGGGTTGTAGTAGGCGTTGACCGTCTGCGGTGTCATCCCCCACTCAGTTTCGTCGACAGGCGTGCCGAGCTTGTCGAGCATCCGCTGATGTTCGAGCAACGCGGATCGCCGCATATTGCCGAGCAGATCCTCGGCATCGATCTGCAGGTTTGAGTAGTCGCGCCATTTTTCGGTGTAGCCGATCTTGGGTGTGATCTTGTGGAGCTTCTCCAGTGCTTTCTGCTTTGTGTCTTCGGTCATCCAGGTCAGTTCTTTGATGCTGACCTCATACGTCTTCAGCAGGTTGGCAACCAGCTCGTCCATCCGCCGCTTCGCCTCTTGGCCGAAGTGCTTCTGCACATAGATCTCTCCGATCGCATCGCCGAGCACGCCGAAGCCGCGGCCGCCCGATGCGGTCTCAACGGCCCGCTCCCAGCGAGGCTTCTGCTCGGGAACACCGGCCAGTTTGTTTTGGTAGAGCTCAAACGAGGCATCGACAAAACCCTGCGGGAGGGCAGGGGCGGCGGCATCGAGGACGCGGAACCGCATGTACTGTTTCCACGTCTCCACGGGTGTTGTGGTGAAAATCGCTTCGAGCGACTGAAAGTAGCTCGGTGTGGTGACGTTGACTTCCGCAAGGTCTGCTGTGCCAACAGCGGCGAAAAACACCTGCCACGGCAGTGATGGAGTCAGCTCGGGAAGATCGCCGACGGCGTACTTGTTGTATCGCAGGTTTGCGTCACGGAGTTTCGTGCGGGACCACTGAAACAGGGCGAGTTTGGTTTCCAGCTCGACGATGTCGCTGGCCGCCTGCGCGCCGCCGGGCAGGCCGGCAAGCTCAAAGAGCGTCGTGATGTAGTCGCGGAGCGCCTGGCGGGCCTCGATGTAGCGCTCATCGTCGACGAAGTAGTAGTCGCGGTCGGGCAGGCTCGTGCCACTCTGGTAGACCGCGGCGAGGTGCTCTTTGGAGCTCTTGGCGTCGGTTCCAACGAAGAAGCCGATCGGGCCGTCAACGCCGACCGTCTGCAGAACGCCAAAGTGGCGGACGATGTCTTCGCTCGAGGCAAGGCCGTCGATGGCATCGAACTCGGGCTTGAGCGGGGCAATGCCAGCCTGCTCAATGGCGTCGGTGTTCATGAAGCTGCGGTAGAAGCCACCGATTCGCTGCATGTTGCCGGAGGCGGTTTCGGCGGCGGCCGCCTCCTGCATGATGGCGTGAATGTTTTCGATCGCTTCGTCGGAGAGCTGGGTAAACGAGCCGTATTCCGACTTGTCTGCAGGAATCTCCGTCTGCTGGAGCCACTGCCCGTTGACGTGACCGAAGAGGTTGTCTTGGGGCCGGACTCTCCTGTCGAAGTTTTCCGTCGTGATCCCCGAACGCAGTTCCTCTGCTTCAAGGCTGGTGGCCAGTGCCACCACGAGCAGAGAGAGGAGGACGCGAAGTGGCATGTGGTGATCCATGGCGAGTGGGGTGGAGGCGGGGCCAGCGGCGAGGCGAATAGGCAATGGCCGGGCGGGCGGGGCAGAAGCCAGGGCTGCTCTAGGAGGGCTCCTCTAAGAAGGTGTCGCTGTGTTCATACGCAGGAGCGCATGTGCACAGAAACACCAGCTCGTCTTCTCCGGTATTTTTAATCGTGTGCCGGAAGCCTGGGGGAATGGCGATCGCATCGCCGGGGCCCACGGGCCGCGTCTCGCTGCCGAGTGTCATCGAAGCGGTGCCGGAAAGGATGTAGTAGATCTCCTCGGTCACTTTATGGTGATGGGGGATCGTGGCCTTTCCGGGCGGCAGCCGGGCCTCAGCGAGGCTCTGGTTGCGGATGGCCGAGTTGCGATGGGCCATCAGCTCGCGAATTGTCGAGCCGTCGACCGTCGTGAAGGGAGTCGTGTCGCGGTGATTGATGATGTCCATGCAGGAGAGGATAGCAGCGAGCCCAGAAGTCCACTACGTGGAGGCGAGAGATGGCGCTGGGGATTGTGGGGGAAACGTGCCGATAGAGGCGGTATGCCATCTCCCACGTTTCTTCGCGGTCCGCGTCCCAACACGGTCAGGCAGGCCTCGGGGGAGGTCTGCGAGGTGCCCGAGGGCTGGGGCCTGCTGCTGCCCGGCGATGCGGGCCTCACGCGTCGCGTGAAAGCGGCTGGTGAGCACTGGGTGGTTCAGGAGAAGGTGGGCCGGCGGACCTATTCGCGTGGCGTGTATGCCCCCCAAGCAACGATCGACCGGATCCGGCAGGAGCTCGCGGCCGAGCGATCCACCGACGCCTACGCTCGCCGGCGGGAGGCCGATGCGAAGCGGCGAGAAAACCAGCAGGCCGCATATGCCGAAGACTTTGAGGCGGCAGTCCGCGGTTTTCTCGGGTTTCACCAGCAGCACGCTGCCGCGGCGGCAAAGCTCGCGGCGCTCGTGGCGGCCCACGCCACGCCGGTGGGGAGCGGCACGGTGGCCCGCACGCAGCTGATCCCGATCGAGCGGCGGGCCGAAGCCGCAGTGATCGCCTGGCTGCGTCATCAGACAACGGCCTACGACTCGATGAAGATTCCCCGAGCGAAGGGCAAGCGACGCGAGGTGCGACGGATGCTTGCCGAGCGTTCCCGCGAGCTGCTTGAGAGCTACCGCCGCGGCGACGCGATCGCAGCGGGCTGCGCACTTGCGACTGCCCTGCAGCTCTTGGGCCGGCCACAGGGCAGAACATGAGTGTGGAGAGACGGCCGGATTACCTCAAGTTGACCGCTGCTGCGGCCGATGGCGGTTGAAAGCGGTGCTCGCTGCCTGATGAGCCAAAGGCTGCCCACGGCCTGCCACAAACACTTCCGGTGATGCCCATGGCTGGATGCCGGCCGACTCTCCGATTTGGGGCGAAAGTTGCCGTGTGTGTGCTGGCCTGGGCTGTGGCGGCTGTGACGTCGCTTACGGGCGTTGCACTCGCCGCTGACGGCGCCGCATGCGACCCGCCAGAAACGCGGCTTGAGCTCTGGCGGGAATCGCTGATTGGTCCTCTGGAGACCGAGTGCTGGACGCCGCTGACGCTGGCCGAGTTTTTCAGCGATGGCTGGGATCGCCCCTACGACTCGATCGATCACACCAATCCCAGGCAGACCTGGATCAACAGCGCCGACGGCGCGTTTTACCGCCTGGCCGTGATCTCCGGCACATGGGCCCAGGGAACGTCAGACGTGGTCGACACGGCCAATGGCAGCTTCTATCTTTTCACGCCGCTCAACCGCCGTTTCGAGATCGGCTGGTTTTTACCCTTTACGCTCATCGCGCCAGATCCACGCGCGGCTGCCACAGCGGCCACCCGCGGCACAGGCGACCTGACGGTGGCTCCGCGGTTTCTCCTGATGGAAGACAAGGAGTATTCGGTCACCGCCAACTGCTACATCCGCTGCCCAACGGGAACGGCGGAAACCGGCAACGGGGTGGCGAGCCTTTCACCGGATGTCGAGTTTTGGATGAACCCCACAGGCCGTTGGGTGCTCCGGGGTGGCGCTGGCGTGACCGTGCCCACGAACCTGACGGCAGCCTCCACGCCGCTGCTCGAAGCGAACCCCTGGACGGGCTTCAACCTCACCCCCGGTCCGTTCAGCTCCTTTGATGCCCGCTTGGCCGGCTGGCCTCTACCTGACGCCTGAGCGATGCTCCAGTGCTGAAGCATCTCTGCGCGACCGTGGCGACCAACTTCCACACCCGTCTCTCCGGCGGCACCACGAGCTACTTCAGCATCACCCCCGGCATGCGGACGGGCATCGGCCGCGACTGGTATCTGCTGGCGGGCCTCGAAGTGCCCCTCGTGGGCCCGCTGCCGTTTGCCAACCAAGCCATCGTGCAGGCGATCAAAAACTTCTGATCCGCAGCGGGCGTGCCGCTGGCTGCCAAGCGGCGGCTGTCAGCTGGTTTCGGGCATGAATGTGGGCATCACCACGCCGCTGGGAGCCTGCCACGAGCCGCGAACCTGGGCGACGTGGAGCTCGCAGTTGCGAGCGCCCCAGCAGTAGAGCTCCTGCACGAGCGTGTCGGCTTCGACCGGCACCAGCCAGACTGGGCAGCCGCCACGGTGATGATTGAGCTCGGCGCGAATCAGGGCGGCGGCATGCTCCTGCGTTCGCATCGCGCCGGGGCCGAGCATCGTGCTGCCCGGGTGCTTGACCGAGACGAGAAAGCCATCGATGCCGTCGCCGTTCGGCCGCGTCGATCACCGACACATGCCAGACCCCGTTGGGATTGTCGAGAAAGTAGCGGTGGTCGCCCGGACGCTCGATGTGGTGCAGCTGCTTCTCGAGCGCGACGATGGCTGCCAGGTCGGCTGCGGTGGCGTCGCGAACACGCTCGCTCCCGCTGACCTCGCCGATTGGGAGGCCTTCAGGGGGCACCTCCAGGAGCATGTCCTGAAACATCATGCGGGGCACGAAGCCGGCGCGTGTGTAGAGCGAGAAGGAGTCGAGGTTGAGAGCGCTCGACACCAGCCGGGTCGGCGTGCCGGCGGCATCGGCCCGATCCGTAATGTCCGCGAGCAGTCGGCGGGCGATGCCCTTGCCGAAGTGTGCAGGGTGGACGTTCATGATCCCCAGCGACATGTGGGTCGGCCGGGGATGGTAGAAGCAAGAGCCCGCGATCTCGCCCGTGGTGTCGTCTGTGGCAACGACGCAGCAGCCGGGATCGAGCGACTCATACACCTGGCAAAAAAGCAGCGTGGCGTCGGGGTTGCCAGTGAAGATGGGCGGGCGGCCATGCGACTGATACCAGGCGTTGGTCGAGCTGCGGATCAAGGCCGCCACCTCGTTCCAGTCGCCAGGCGTCATCGCTCGCACTGAGTGTCTCATGGCCATCCACCTCACGCGGCGACCACCGCGAATCAGCCGCCGTGGGCCTCTGCTTCGCGGGCAAGCTCCTGGTCGATCAGGATCAGGCCGTGGCCATCGCCCCCGACGAGCGACAGTCGATCATGGATGTCGTCGGCTTCCGCTGTGTCGGCAATCTGCTGCGGCACAAACTGCGTCAGGAAACTGTGGGTCAGGTGGTCGTTGTGTTTGTCGGCCATGTCGATCAGATCGTTCATCCGCTGCAAGAGCGTGTGCTCCTGAGTGCGGACCATATCGAAGGCGGCGATGGGGCTGTCCCAGTCGCAGGCAGGAGCCTCGATGGTGGCAAACTTTGCCTGATAGTCGCGGTCGTTGAGATAGTCGACAAAGAGGTTCATGTGGGTCAGTTCGCCCGCCGCCTCGCCGCGAAACCACTTTGCCATTCCGGTCAGGCCTCGCACGCTCGCCCACGATGCCATCGAGAAGTAAAGGAACCCGGCAGACGCCTCGATGCAAATCTGCTCGTTGAGGGCGTTGGCGACTTCATCGTGGAGGAACTTGCGAAAGCTCATGGGGGCGGCTCCGAGGGAGAGAGAGGTCAACGGGTCAGTGTTAGGCAGGCTGGCGAAGGAGTCAAGGTGGGCCGACGACGGGATTGACGGCAGAATCAGTGGGGTGCGGTTGTGCCCGGGACAATCGGTTTTGCGGATCCGCCCTTTTTGGGTGATGCTGTCTGCCAAACCAGCCCGAGAAGATGCGGTCGCGTGGACGATTCGGTGAGATGGCGTACTGTGAAAAGAGCCGACCCGGCGAGCCTAGGGCTTTCGAGGAAGCCGTGGGCGGGAGTTTGGAGTTTCGGAGGACGTTGACCTGTGGTTGCCAAGAACGCAACGAAGCGAGCGAAAGACCGGGCGGCGAATGGCGCTACGGCCAAGCCGCAGCTGGTGATCGTGGAAAGCCCGGCCAAGGCGACGACGATCGAAAAGTATCTCGGGCCGGGCTTTGTGGTGAAGGCGTCGGTCGGCCACATCCGCGATCTCGTCGAGAAGGCACCACCCGGCTCGAAGCAGGCCGTGCCAGGCGTGGATCTGGAACACGACTTCGCCCCCAGCTACGAGATCGTCGCGGGCAAGAACAAGGTGGTCACCGAACTCAAGCGGCTCGCCAAGGACGCCAGCGACATTTGGTTCGCCACCGACCTTGACCGCGAGGGGAGGCTATCGCCTGGCACCTCGCGGAGGTGCTCGGCGTCGACCCGCTCAAGGCCAAGCGGGTGACGTTTGACGCGATTACCAAGTCGGAGGTGCTGCGGGCGTTTGAGTCGCCCAGGCCGATCGACATTCAACGAGTGAATGCCCAGCAGGCGCGGCGGATCGTTGACCGGGTGGTGGGCTATCTGGTGTCGCCGATTCTTTGGAAGCGGGTGGCCGGCAAGCTCTCCGCTGGCCGGGTGCAGAGCGTCGCTGCTCGCATCGTGGCGGAGCGGGAGCAGGAGATTCAGGAGTTCACGCCGGCCGAGTCGTGGGAAGTGGCAGCGTCGATGACGCTGGATGTGGCCGGGAGCGGTGCGCTGGCAGAGGCCTGGAAGGGTTTTCTGGAGCAGCGCGACGATCATGGCAAGCCACCACTTGTTCGTGATCGCATGGCTTGGCGGGCGGAGCGCCGCGCTTTTGCTTGCGACCTTGTCGAGGTGGCGGGTGGTCCGCTCGACATCAAGGCAGACAACACCTCGACGGCCGATCTGACGGAGGCTGCCGTGGCCGCTGCCGAGGCGGCTGGCCTGACGAATGTGGAAATCGTTCGTCAGACCGACAACGACGGCAAGGGACGCGGCCGCAACCGTGTGGCGATTCAGGGAACGCCCGATCCGGCGGCTCGCTACCGTGTCGTGTCCGTGGAGACCAGCCGCACCAAGTCGAAGCCGCGGCCGCCGCTGATCACCAGCACACTGCAGCAGGCTGCGTCGAGCCGGCTGAGCATGTCGACAGACCGGGTGATGCGGATTGCCCAGCAGCTCTATGAAGGTATCGACCTGCCGGACGTAGGCCGCGTGGGCTTGATCACCTACATGCGTACCGACTCGACCAACCTCTCGTCGGAAGCAATTGAGAAGGCCCGCGGATATCTCCTGGAGCGGCACGGCGAGCAGTATGTTCCCGAGCAGCCGCGGATCTACACCAGCTCCAACAGCAGCGCTCAAGAGGCTCACGAAGCGATCCGCCCCACCGACCCGGCGCATGAGCCCGACAAGATCGCCTCGTCGCTCTCCGACGAGCAGCATCGGGTGTATAAGCTGATCTGGGAGTCGTTTCTCTCCTGCCAGGCCACCGATGCGGAGTGGGATTCGACCTCTGTGAAGCTGCAGCGGAGCGATGCCGACACCGGAGCCGTGTTTCGCACGCGGGGCCGCGTGCTGAAGTTTGACGGCTTCTACGCGATCAGCGGTGTGCCCAGCGACGACAGCAACCAGGTGCTGCCGGGCTTCCAGGAGGGTGACGAGCTCGCCGCGTTTGCCATCGATCCGCAGCAGAAGTTTGAAAGCCCGCCGCCGCGCTACACCGAAGCCACGCTGGTGAAGAAGATGGAGCAGGAAGGGATTGGCCGGCCTTCCACCTACGCCAGCATCATCAACACGATTGAGAAGCGGGGCTACATCTATCAGGAGAGTCGCCGCCTGCACGCCACCGCGATGGGGATGCGGGTGACGGGCTTTCTGAAGCGCGGCTTCCAGGATCAGTTCATCGAGATGGGCTATACCCGCCAGATCGAAGGCGAACTCGATGACGTGGCGGGCGGCAAGAAGTCGTGGACCGGGCTTCTGCAGGAGTTTTACGACCGCCTTGAGCCGATGCTTGAATCCGCGCTTGAGCAGCCGCACGAGAAGGCACGCACCGACCTCTCCCCTTATGCCTGCCCGAAATGCGGCCGGCAGCTGGAGTATCGGCTCGGTCGAAACGGTGAGTTTCTCTCATGCACCGGCTACCACGAGAAGGTGGTGGTTGACTGAGGAAGAGCCCGAGACTGTGACGAAGGGTGGGAAACGCAAAGCGAAGAAGCCCAAGAAGCCCACGGAGGAGCCGGTGTGCGCCTTCGGTATGCCCGTTGACATCCAGCGGAGGCCGCTGCTTCCGGAGCAGCTCGACCTGCTGTCGCCACGGGGAATCCCGATGGTCAAGCGGAACAGCCGCTTCGGCGACTACCTCACCGAAGATCTGCCGCCTCCTCCGCGAACGAAGACCAAGGCGGGGAAGGGGAGCGATGCCCAGGATGTGGCGAGCTTCACCCTCAATGTCGACAAGAAGGGCAACATCAAGTTTCCGGCAATCCCGCCGCTCGTCACCGATCTGACCTGCAGCAAGTGTGGGGCGGTGGTCAACCTGCGGCCTGGGAAAAAGGCTCCGTGGCTCGGCTGTAGCAAGTTTCCCAAGTGCCGCGGCCGTGAGTCGTTTACCCAGCTGCCTGAGGAGACGCAAAAGGCCCTTGAAGCTGCCCTTGATGCGCATGTGCAGGCCCAGCCGACGCTCACCCTCTACCGCCGCGACGGGGTGACGCCGGTTGCAGACGGGACGCCGCTGGCGGACCTCCAGATCGAAGGCGGCGTGGCCGACCTCCCTCTCTACCCGGAGTGAGCGATGACGAAGTGTGTTGCTGCGTGGTGCCTTGCTGCTGTTTTCGGCGGCATGACAATGGCCTCGCTGTCTCTTGGCCAGGAGTCGGTCCTGCCGGAGCCCGCGACCGACGTGCCGTCAACCGACCTTCCTGTGCCCACGCCGCAGTTCGTTGAGCTCTTCAACGGCAAGGACCTGACGGGCTGGGTGGATGTCAACACCTCACCGGAGACCTGGAGCGTGCACGATGGGCTCCTCGTCTGCAGCGGGCAGCCGATCGGTGTGATGCGGTCGCAGAAGCAGTATGAAAACTTCATCCTGCACATCGAGTGGCGGCACATGCAGCCGGGAGGCAACTCAGGGGTCTTTGTGTGGAGCGAGGGGCAGGTGCCCGCTGGTGGGCGGCTGCCTTCCGGGATGGAGGTGCAGATGCTCGAACTCGACTGGGTGAATCAGCATCCGCTGAAAAACGGCGAGCCAAACCACATCGGCTACATCTCCGGAGAACTCTTTGGAGCCGGGGCGCTGACGGCCACGCCCGACAATCCCCGCGGAACCCGCAGCATGGCCTACGAGCTGCGGTGCAAAGGCCACGGCGAGTGGAATGTCTACGACGTCGTCTGCGTGGATGGCACGGTGAAGTTGTCGATCAACGGCAAGTTTGTCAACTCGATCCGCAACTCGTCGGTGCGGAAGGGCTACCTCTGCCTGGAGTCGGAGGGGGCTGAGATCCACTTCCGCAGCATCCGCATCCTGGAACTGCCGCCGGGCCTCACGACTGCCGAGCAGACGGCCGCGGTGGTCGCCGAGTAGCCGGGCATCAACAACGTTTGGGGGGCAGCATGCGACTGTGGCTTGCGGTGATGGTGGTGTGGGCTGGCGGAGCGGCCATGGCCGCCGATGTGCCGCGGCCGAATATCGTGCTCGTGATGGCAGACGACCAGGGCTATGGCGATCTCGGGCATACGGGCAACCCGGTGATTCAGACGCCGCATCTCGATGCCCTTGCCGCTGAGTCGACGAGCCTCACCGACTACCACGTGGCCCCAACCTGTTCACCGACGCGGGCCGCTCTCATGACGGGCCATTGGACCGACCGGACGGGCGTGTGGCACACGATCAACGGTCGCTCGATGCTGCGGGAAAACGAGGTGACCCTCGGCCAACTGCTCAGCGATGCCGGCTACGCCACGGGCATGTTTGGCAAGTGGCACCTCGGCGACAACTTTCCCTACCGGCCGGAAGATCGCGGCTTTGCTGAGGTCTACCGGCACGGCGGTGGCGGCGTGGGGCAGACGCCCGACCTGTGGGACAACGCCTACTTCGACGGCCATTACTTCCACAACGGCGAGATGAGCCCGCCGAAGGCTATTGCACTGACGTCTTCTTCGCCGCGGCGAGGCACTTCATTGAGGCGTCGGTGGAGCAGAAGCAGCCCTTCTTTGCCTACATCAGCACCAACGCCCCGCACGGACCGCTCCACTGCCCGCAGAAGTATCTCGATCTGTATCCGGATCAGCCGCCGGAGATCGCTGCCTTCTACGGCATGATCACCAACATCGACGACAACGTGGGGAGCCTGCGGGCCATGCTCGCTCGCCTCGGAGTGGCCGACAACACTCTGTTTGTGTTTACCACCGACAACGGCACGGCGACTGGCGGCAAGGTCTTCAATGCCGGTATGCGTGGCCAGAAGGGCAGCGAGTATGACGGCGGCCATCGCGTGCCCTTCATCGCCCACTGGCCAGCGGCTGGCTGGAACAGGCAGCATACGAGCGATCGACTGGCCCATGCGGTGGATGTGGTGCCAACGCTCGTTGAGATTGCCGGCGGCACACCGCCGGCGGGGCTGGTGTGGGATGGGGTCTCGATTCGGCAGTTGCTCGATCCGGCTGCCGATGCCAGCGACTGGCCCGATCGCATGCTGGTGACCGATTCGCAGCGGGTTCGCGACCCGGTGAAGTGGAAGCAGACGGCGGTGATGTCGCAGCGATGGCGGCTGGTGAATGGGAAGGAGCTCTACGACATCGAAGCCGATCCGGGGCAGCAGCAGAACATCGCCGCTGAGCATCCGCAGCAGGTTGAGGCGATGACTGCCTTCTACGACGCCTGGTGGGCAGAGCTCGAGCCGACGTTTCAGCAGACAACCGAACTTGCCGTCGGCCATCCTGATGCTGCGGTGGTGAGCCTGACATGCCACGACTGGATTGGAGAGGGAACCTCGCCGTGGAACCAGCGATCTGTTCGCCAGGGGCAGGGGTATCGTGGGCCTGATGCGAAGGGGCCGGCTGCTCGCGGAGCGTCTGCCAGACACGAGGCCCACTGGGCCATCCGCGTGGTCACGCCGGGCCGCTACCGGGTCGCCCTCCGACGCTGGCCGGCCGAGGCCAACGCGGCGATCACGGCGTCGCTGCCTGCCGGCAGCGACGTGCCTGGAGCCAGCACAGCCTTTCGGGCCGCGGCTGGCCGGGCGATCCCAGTGCGTTCGGCAACGCTCCGCATCGATGGCGAGGATCTCGCCGCCACGGAGGTGATGCCGAGCGACACCGAGGCGGTGTTTACAGCCGAGCTCTCCGCCGGCTCCCACACGCTCGCTCCCGTGTTTACCACCGACGACGGCCAGGAGGTCGGCTGCTACTACTGCGATCTCCGGCTCGTGGCCGAGTGAGAGCCAGCGCCACCTACTCCGCTGCCGTGACCGGCAAACAGCGGTGGAGCGTCATCACAGCGAAGGCCGTGCCGTAGGGCTGGTGATAGTCGTAGAGCGGGTAGTCCCACCACGAGCCATCTTTTTCCTGCCGGTCGAGCATCAGCGTGGCCAGGAGCGGCTGATACGAGGCACGCTCGTCTTCGGGGAGCTGCTCCAGGCAGAGCCCGGCGTAGTAGTGGCCGAAGAAATAGAAGTAGCCCGCGACCTGCATCCAGGATTCGTGCGGGATTGGCCGCTTGCGACCGATGTCGAGCCAGCCGTTGCGAACATAAAGCCGATAGAGCCAGTTTTTCACCACGTTGTCGGTGATCGTGTCGCTGCCCCACATTCTTAACGCGCAGTTGCAACACTGCGTGCGGCCGAGACTGCCGCCAGGTCGGTTGATGCCCCGCATCGGCTGATACTGCAGATATTCGCCGTAGAGGTAGCTGAAGTCGGGCTTCTGCTGGCGGGTGGTCGCGTCGACGGCCCTCGTGACCATCCGTTCGGGCGGCTCGATGCCGAGGTCTCGGGCCTCTGCCAGGGCCACCAGGATCGCTCCGTTGACGAAGCTGATGGAACTGCTCGTGGGCTGATTGGCCTGGTAGCGAAAGTCGTAGTAGCCCCAGCCGCCGTCTACCGACTCATACCGCTCAAGCATCTCAAACTGCAGCCGGATCAGTTCTTCGATTTCTGCCTGCATAGCCTGGTCGTCTGCATGACGGGGGTGCATCCGCACCAGGGCCTGGATCGCGTAGCCGTGGCCCCACACGTTGTAGATCGCTTCCCCGGTCGCACGCCGCAGGTTGCGAAGGTGCTCAAGCAGCCAGGTTTCCGCCTTCTCGATGGCGGCGAGGATCTCCGGCTCCTGGCCGGCTGTCTCCAGCAATGCCGACAGGCAGAGCGAGGTTGTGGCCGCTCGAAAAGCGTGGTGGGCACCGGGCACCGGCGCGTAGATGTTGAGCCCCTTCGTTCGCGTCGGCGAACCCCAAGAGCCGTTGGGGTTTTGGTTGTCGATGAGGTACCGCACGCCCCGGCTCAGAGAGGCCTCGATGTCGGCCTTCGTGGGAGCCTCAATCTCCGGCAGCACGGGCTCTGAGCTGAAGTCGAGCGGATCGTCGAGGATGGCCGAGCGAACTGGCGATTCAGCCAGGCTGACCGAAGCCCCGGCCGTGACGAAGACGGCAAGGGCCAACACAAGGCGTGGCGTGGATCGCATGACGACGTTCCTGGTGGCGGCGAGTGGAGGGAAAGACGAACCCAAAACCATCTTATTCCGCTGCGTCCTCACCGTCTTCCTCCTTCTCATCCTCGTCGTCGTCCTCGTCGTCGTCGTCATCATCATCATCATCGTCGTCGTCAGCCTCGTCTTCATCGCTCTCGAGTTCAAACACGAGTTTGCACGACATCAGCGGCTTCAGCTCGGTGGCCTTCTTCACACCGAGCAGCTTGACGACGCAGTCGTATTTTGAGCCTGCGTAGGGGACGAGGCCGACGCTCTTGACCTCGCCCTTCGCCTCAAGGCCGGGGACGCCGGGGAATGAAACTGTGCACAGGTCGCCCTCATGGATCGACGACAGCTGCGTCTCGTTGAGGTCGGCCCGAACCTGGAGGCGGCGAGGATCGACAACCGTCATCACCACCTGATTGCCCGCGACAGAGGATCCCACGGCCAGCTGGCTGGGCTTGTCGCTGATCCGGCCGCGGGAAAGCGGGCCGTGCAACACGATGCCGTCGGAGGGCGACGTGAGGACCGCACGCTGCCGCTCTTCGATGAGTTCGCCGAGCTTCTCCTCTTCGTTGTGAAACGCATCGCGTGTCTTGTTGATTTCAATCTCCCGCCGCTCGGCCGCAGTGGCGAAGTCTCGCATCGCCTTCTCGTGCGTCATCTCGGCGAGTGCAAGGGCGTCTTCCTGATCGGCGACGGAGTTTGGAATTCGCTGGGTGATCGCACGCTCGCTGGCAACTTCCACGCCCTCGAGGCGGAACTGGGCGCTCTCGACGGCCTGCTTGGCCCGCTTGAGAACAATCTCCTCCGACTCCTCGGTGAGGTCGTCTTCCTTGTACATCTTCTCGAGCTGTTCAAACTCTTCGGTGGCGTTTTCCAGTGAGGCACGGGCGTTGGTGACGTCAAACTCCGCTGAGGCAATCTGCCGCTCGCGATCGACGCTCATGAAGTTTTCGAAGGCCTGCTGGGCGTCTTTGAGCGTCCGTTCGGCCTTGCCTCGCTCCAGCGCGTCCTTGGCGACCGCCTGCTCGTGGGCAAACTCCGCTGCTTCCAGAGAGAGCTGGGAAAGCCGGAGGGCGATCTTGGCATCGTCGATCTTCTTGTCGATGTCTTCGGTTTCAAACCAGACGAGCGACTGCCCCTCGGAGACCTCGACGCCGTGGTCGAGCAGCCGCTTGACCTTCAGCGAGCCAAGCTGCTCGGTGTCGGCGGTGATCTCGTGGGCCCGCACCGCCTCCACGACTCCCGTCACGTCGACGGTCTTGGCGGCAGCAGCGGGCTTTGCCTCCCCTTCATCTGCGGCAGCAGAACGCATCGAGGAAAGTGGGAGAGCGAAAACGGCAGCCATAAGAGCCGCGGGAACGAGCCGAAGAGAAAGACGCATGGGAGGCCCCTGAAACTGTTGCGGATATCCAGAAAAACCGTCACATCTTCAGCATAGTTCGCAAAATGACCGCTGCACGTCGAAAAATATGGCGGGTTGGTGGCCGCGTTTCGCTGGCGTTGCGTTATTCCTGTGGTGCCCCGGGCGACGAAAGCCTGCAGTCGTGGCCGTCGCCACAAACGTCGCAGCCGCCGGCGGCGGCTCCGGTCGCGACCGCCAGGCAGGCCTGGATGCGGTCGGCGATGATCTGTTGCATCTGCGGATGGAGGCCAAACGGGGCCGTCACCAGCCATTCGGTGTGCGGATGCCGCTCGGCGGCGGCTCCAACCAGGGCGGGGATGTCGTGCTTCCAGTGCTTTCCTGGGGACAGGAAATAAGGAAACACGACGACACGCGTGGCCCCCTGCGAGATGCAGCGGTCGTAGGCCGCAGCGATATCGGGCTGGGCGATCTCCATGTGGGCAGGCTCCACGATCGCGTAGCCAGACGAGGCCCGAAACGCCTTGGCGGCCTCAAGCAGCATCGCATTGCTCGCCTCTCGGCGGGAGCCATGGTCAACGATGATCACGGCGGTGGTCGAAGGGGGCTGTGGCATGCTGGCTAGCGTATCGCCTCGTCGGGGAGGGTGGTGCCGATGCCTTCATCGAGAGGCATCACGTCGGCGTCGGGGGCGATGCCGACGGCCCGCATCGCTCGCCTAAGGCGGGCCTGCATCTCGGCGACCGTGGCGGCAAAGGCAGGATCAGCGATCAGGTTTCGGTTCTCGGCCGGGTCGGCCTGGATGTCGTAGAGTTCGGCCATGTGCCGGTCGGCGGTGCCATCCCCGTGTGGATAGCGGATGTACTTAAAGCGGTCGCCTCGCACCGCCCGCACGTTGGGCGTATAGGGAAACTGCTTCTCGTAGTTGTAGTGGTAGAGCCACTCCGTTCGCCATGCAGGGGGCGTTGTCGACACCAGCGGCTGGATCGACTGGCCGTGGATGCCGCTCATTGGCTTGGCGCTGGCGGCATCGAGGATGGTGGGAGCGACGTCGGTGGTCAGCACCTGCTGCGGCACACGGATCGGCCCGGTGGCTTCCGTCCATTGTGGATAGCGGATCAGCATCGGCACGCGGAGGCTGGCCTCGTGGGCCGTTCGTTTGTCAACCATGCCATGCTCGCCTTCAAGCAGGCCGTTGTCGCCGAGGAAGACGAACATCGTGTTGTCGAGCTCGCCGGTCTCGGCCAGCCAGTCGAGCAGGCGGCCGACGCTGTCGTCGACGGAGAGGATTGTGCCCCAGTAGGCCCGCACCATGCGGGCGAAGTCGACCACGCCGCTGGCTTTGTCGTTGGGAAACTCCTTTCGCCAGTCGAAGATCGGCCCGTAGATGCCATGCCAGGTGGAGAGGCGTTGGGTGATCCACGTCGGCTTGTCGGCGAGGTTGAAGGAGGAGTGCGGGTAGTTGACCTCCACGTCGTCGAAGGTGTGGGCGTATTTCTCTTCCGGGAGGTAGAAGCTGTGCGGTGCCTTCTGGCCGATCATCAGCATGAAGGGCTGCCCGCTTGCCTTCTTCTGCTGCGCCATCCACTCCAGCGACATGTCGGTCACGACCGTGGTGTAGTAGCCAGGCACCACCCGTCGGCCGCTCCCATTGAAGTTGAACTCGGTGTCGAAGTATTTGCCCTGGCCCTTGTGCGTCACGAAATAGTCGAAGCCGGGCCGGGGCTCGTCGCTCTCTTCCCCCATGTGCCACTTGCCGATGTAGGCGGTCTCGTAGCCGGCCTGCTGCAGCCGGCGAGGGAAGCTGTCGAGATCGGACGGGTAGTCGGTGAAGTTGTCGGTCACGCCGTGGGCGTGGGCGTAGAGGCCGCTGAGGATTGTGGCCCGGCTCGGCGAGCAGAGGCTCGTCGTGCAGAACATATTTTCAAAGTAGATGCCTTCCTCGGCGAGCCGGTCGATGTTGGGCGTTTTCAGGTGCGGGTGGCCAGCGCAGGAGAGGGCATTCCAGCGAATGTCGTCGCAGAGCATCACGATGATGTTTGGGCGATCGGCAGCCGTGACAGCAGGAAACCCGCCATCTGCTGCGATCAAGGCCGTGGCTGCCAACGCAAGAACATGAAGACAAAGGCGGCTAGTACGCATGCGGGGCGGTTCTCGTGGAAGACCCGTGTGGACAGGAAAGGGATCTTAATCGGCTGAGAGCAGCCCGCAGACTGCCGAGTGTCGATAGGATACACGTTTCTGCCGCTGGAAACGCTGCACCTGTAGCGGCGTGGCCGGCTGCCAGATTTGTCAGCAAAAGTTGCTCGAAAGCTCGCCTCAATTTAAAGCTTGCCTCAATTGCATAGCCGTTGTCGCCAACTATTCTTATCGTTGCTCTAAGGAGACATGGGTGGTGTGGGTGTGAGTTTTCCAAAAGATCTGAAAGCGGAGGAAGCGTGCGTCGATACAAAGGTGGTGTGCGTGCACTCCTGACGCTCGGAACAGGGTGGCTCTTCGTTGGGTGCAGCGAGACAGCCCGAATGGCAGAGCCTCTTCCTCTGGAGACCATCATCCGTGTCGAAGTGGTGAGGCCGCAGCAGAAAGAGATTCGGCACACTGTCACGCAGCCCGCCACCGTTCATTCCTATCATCAGGCAGACATCGTTGCCAAGGTTGCCGGCTATTTTGAGACGGTGTTCGTCGACATTGGTGATGAGGTCAAGGAAGGGCAGCCTCTTGCCAAACTGTCTATCCCCGAAATGGACAAGCAGCGGGATCAGGCAGTCGCCCGACAGCAGCGGCTTGCTGCCGAACTTGAGCGAGCGATGGCCGCAGCGGAGGTAGCGTCAGCCCAGAAGGTTGCTTCTGAGGCAGAGGTTGAGGAAGCGATCTCTGATGTCGAGCAGGTTGTGGCACGGTTGATTGCGGAAAAGGCGGATCTGGATCGAGTACAGGGGCTGGTGCAGAAGCAGGCAGCCACGCTTTCGATGCTCGACTCCGCCCAGAGTGCGCATGACGTGTCGGTGGCCACACAAGTCGCTGCGGAAGCAGCGGTTCGTTCTGCTGAAGCTCGGCTGCAGATCGCGATTGCCGAGCAGCGGGCAGCGGAAGCTGAAATCGCGACCGCTCGAGCGCGGCTTGATGAGGGCGGCAAAGAGGTGGAGGAGATCGACACGATGCTCAACTACGCCACGTTGCGAGCCCCCTTTGACGGCGTGATCACCTCGCGGCAGGTCGACCCTGGAGACTTTGTGTCGGGAAGCCCAGCCAGTGGTGAATCCCAGAGACCGCTGTTTCATGTCGACCAGCAGCATCGTCTGCGGGTGAGGGTAGCCATCCCCGAGCGAGACGCGGTTGATGTGAATCAGGGCGACCCCGTGGTCATCGACTTTGCGGGCAAGCCGGGGAAGCCGATTGAGGCAATCGTCGCCCGCGTGGCACGCAGGCTTGATCCCTCAACCCGCACAATGGTCGCTGAGATTGATCTCGAGAACCATGAGAGGCTCTTGCTGCCCGGTATGTTTGGTAAAGCAACGATTACTGCGCGGGTGCAGCCTGATGCCCTTGTGCTTCCGGCGTCGGCAGTGCGGATGACGAGTGACGGGGAACCTCACGTGCTTGTGCTCGACGCCGACAGACGCATCAGCCGGGTGGAGGTCACGATCGGCGCAGACGACGGTCGTGAAATTGAGATCGTCAGTGGTCTCACGGGCGAGGAACAGGTGGTTGATGCTGTTGTCGGGTCAGTTGAACCAGGCCAGCGTGTCGATGTGATCAACCCCTGAGCGTTGCAGGAAAAAAGCAGACGTCATGAAGCTCACACGCTGGGCGCTTGCCCATCCGTTTGTTGTCCTTGCGGCGACCTTTGCGACAGCCTTTCTCGGCGCTGTCGTTGTGCCGACCATCCCCACGGATGTCTTACCCGATTTTAAGACGCCCGTTGTGGTGAGTTTCTTCTCCTATCCGGGCTTGCCGACGCTCGACATGGAGAAGAGCGTCACCTCGCGGGTGGAACGGGCGCTGACCCTTGCTGGCCGACTCGCCCGGCAGGAGTCGAGGACGCTGCCCGGTGCGAGCGTGCTGAAAATTACGTTTCAGCCCGGGACAGACCCCTCATCGGCAATGAATGACATCGTCAATCTTGAGGCCAGTGACATGTTTCACTTGCCGCCGGGCATCGAGCATCCCTTCACGCTTCGGAGCGAACCGGCCAACATGCCCGTGATTCTCGCGGCCATCTCGGGCGACGGACTCGATGAAACCGAACTCTACAAAATCGGCTACTACGCTGTCCGTAACAAATTGGGTGGGCTGGAAGGCGTGCAGATTCCACATCCTTTTGGCGGGCGTTTTCGCCAGATGATGGTGTATGTCGATCCTGCACGGCTGCAGGCCCACGACCTGACAATCACGGATGTGGTCGGGGCGGTGCGTGAAAGCAATCTCGTTCTCGGCAGTGGCACGGTGCGGCTTGGCGAGACTGACTATCAGGTGCATGCGGTCAACACCTTGCCTGGCGTAGAGGAGATCAATGCGATCCCAATCGCTGTACGGGAAGGCCAGCCGATTTTTCTGCGCGATGTCGGTGGGGCTCAAGATGACGCAGCAATCCAAACCAACATCGTCCGCGTCAATGGCGAGCGAAGTGTGTACTGCCCGCTACTTCGAGAGCCGGGCACGAACACGATCGCGGTTGTCGATCGGATCAAGAAGGGCCTCCGGGATGAGATTCCTCGCATGAAAGAGCGGGGCGAGGTGCCCAACGAGGCAGTCGTCACGCTTGTCGGAGATCAATCGAGCTACGTTCGTGACAGCATCGCAAACCTGCAGCTGCAGCTGCTGCTCGGCGGCCTGCTGGTGGCGGTCGTTGTGGCTGTGTTTCTTCGCCGTGGCCTGCCGACCGTAGCGATCCTGCTCCTGCTGCCAATCTCGATGCTTGTGGCGATGCTCGGGCTTTCACTCGCTGGTGCGACGCTCAATGTGATGACGCTCGGCGGCCTGGCGTTGGCGGTGGGCACGGTGGTCGACGCTGGAATCGTGGTGATCGAGAGCATCATCGACAAACTCGATCAGGGGCTTTCCGCTGATGTGGCAGCTCGCGCTGGAACTGAGGAGGTGGCGACGCCTGTGCTGGCCGGCACCTTCACCACGCTGGCCATCTTTCTGCCAGCGATGTTCCTCACGGGTATGGTGCGGTCGCTCTTCGAGCCGCTCGCAATAGCAGCCGTGCTGGCGATCGCCGCGTCGTATGTGATCGCCATGACACTCGTTCCTGCATTTGCAGCCCGGTTTCTTCGGCCCTCGCATCGTGCAGCGGGGCATGATCGCCGTCGGGCGGAGCATGGCTGGTATCCCGCGGTGCTCCGTGGCGTTGTGGGTTTCCCGCGGGTGACCACGCTGCTGATCGTGGCTGTGACCGGCGGGTGTGTTGCCCTCACGCCTGCGGTAGGAACCGAACTCTTCCCGGCGGTGGATGACGGGAGCTTTGAGATCCGAATTCGCACTCTTCCGGGGACGCGGATCGAGCAGACCGAGGCATTGGTCGCTCAAGTGGAGGAGGTGATCCAGGAGGTGATCCCTCGTGAGGAACTGGTGACGATGCTTGCCAATATCGGGCTTCCCGTTGGCAAGGGTGCAGGGTTCTCCACGATTCTCAGCCCCAACTCCGGGCCCGACTCAGCTTTTCTCGTGGTCACCTTGGTCACAGAGGGCAGGTCGACGCCAACCACGGAGTATGTGCATCGGCTTCGTCGTGAGCTTCGGGAGCAGTTTCCGCGTGATCAGTTTCTGTTTCGTCAAGGTGGGCTGATTCAGGCCGCACTCAATGAGGGCGCACCGGTGCCGATCACGATTCAGATTGCTGCAGGGAACCTTGGTGTTGCCCGCGAGTTTGCTGAGCAGGTGGTGAGCAAGGTCCGTGACGTGCCAGGGGCAGTCGATGTGCAGGTCGCCCAGGCACTCGACTATCCGCAGCTCGACATCGAGGTCGATCGCACGCGAGCGTTTTACATGGGGCTGAGCCAGCGCGACGTGGCGGAGAATGTGCTGACAGCTCTCGGCTCAAGCGTCGGCTACGCGCCAACGATTTGGGTGGATCCGGCCAGCGGGATCGACTTCTTTCTGGGAGTCCAGTACGCAACAAACGAACTGGAAAATCTCGATGCACTTCGCAATCTGCCGCTCGCAGTGGAAACCCCAGACGGCCCACGGAATGTTCCTCTGTCAAACCTCGCGACCATTCGCCGGGTGAATATTCCCGGTGAGATTGCCCACTACAACATTTCTCGTGTTTATGACGTGCTCGTCAACGTCGAGGGGCGAGATGCTGGCTCTGTGGCCGCAGATGTGATGGTCGCTGTCGCCGAACTGGAAGCACCATCTGGCGTGACGAGCACGCTGCGGGGGCCAGTGGTGACCATGGAGCAGGGGACGAGATCGATTGGCTGGGGGATCGCCGTCGCTTCGTTGCTGGTGTATCTCGTGATGTTTGCCCAGTTTCGATCGTTTGTGGATCCGCTGATCATCATGCTGGCGGTGCCGTTGGGGCTCGCTGGTGTGGTGTTGGCCCTGTCTGTCACTGGAACGACTTTCAACATTCAATCGTTGCTGGGGACGTTGATGATGGTGGGCATCGTGGTGAACACGAGCATCCTTCTGGTAGACCGCTCGAATCGCCTGCTCGCAGCCGGCCTTTCCCCTGTCGAGGCGGCTGTCGAGGCTGGGCGGTCGCGGCTGCGGCCGATACTGATGACGTCGCTCACGCTCTTGGCCTCCATGGCTCCGCTTTGCTTCCCGTTGGCGCCGGGGTCTGAAGCGATGCTCCCGTTGGCACGGGCACTCGTTGGCGGGATGCTCGTTTCGACGGTGCTGACACTCTTTCTCGTGCCTGCAGTTTGGGTAGTCGTGCGAGGTCCTGCTCACCACCCCGCCGCGGCAGAGGCCTAGCAGCCCGCTGGCTTCTCTGGCTGGAGGACGACCTCGTGGAGCTGTTTGACCTGAGCGACGATATCGGTGAAACAAGGAGCCTTGCCACGGCCATGCCCGAGCGAACGCAGGCAATGCTGCGAGAGCTTCTGGCGGCCGAGGAGTCGATCGGCAGCCTGCGGGAGAAGGGGCTCGAGATGACGCGGCGGCGGATGGCGAGAGAGTAGGGGGAGTGGGATCCCAGGCGATCCCCAACTGCTTTGAGGAGCACAGCATGTCGGCGACTCGATCTCGATCGGCTACCACCTGGCGGCCCGTGAGGCCCTGGCCGGGAAGGCCAACGTCGCGGAGCTTGCCGAGCGGATCAAGAAGCAGGGAAAGGTGGTGATCTGGCGAGAGACGACGCCGGTCCCCAAGGGGGCGGCGGGGCGTGTGCCGGGCGATGCCAGCCGCTACAACGCGTCGGCAGGCTTGCTCCACAGTCTGCTCGGGTGGCGGCCTACTCCGCTGCGTTTGCAGGAACCGCCGGGCCGCCGACCTTGATCCAGTCGATGTCGAGCTTGAAGGGCCCGGGCTTCTTGTCACCGAGCAGAAAGCCCACGCCAGTCACGGTGGTTGGCTCGAGCTTCTCGTTGGGAAACACGCGACCCCGCCAGGTGGCGGTGAACGCGTCGACCGGAAACGCCACTTCAATCCACTCGTCCTTCGTGGTGGCAAACTCCTGGCGGTAGGAGTAGCTAGTGCGGTTGCGGCCGGCGTAGACGTTGAAGGTGTAGGTTCTGCCGTCGCCCTTCACGCGGGCGACGATCACGTCATCGGGCTTGAGGCCGAGGCTGCGGCCCATCGTTCGCACCGACGCAAAGCCGCCGTTGTTTTCCAGCGACAGTGTGCCGAAAAACTCCATCTGCCCCGCGTCGTCGAGCCGAAAGCGGCCGTCGGAGCGTCCTCCCATGACGCCGTCGTTGACAGCCTGCCAGCCTCTGCCTGCCTCTGGGCCGTCAAAGCCAAAGAGCACCTGTTCTTCACCGCAGGCAGCCAAGGGAGCGCAGGTGGCCAGCAGCAGAATGAGCGTTCGCATACGCATGTTTTTTCCAGGAGTGAGTGGTGAGGTGGACCATGATGCCGCAGCCTGGCCGGTCACCTGCGGGTGAAGAACTCGTGCTGCGGATCGCCTCCACTGATCAGGTAGGCCAGCAAATCGAAGATCTCATCGTACGTCATGCGGTTGAGCAGGCCGGCAGGCATCGCGGACGTGGTCGATGGAGGTCGGCCTGATAGCCCTTGACGGCAAAGTCTTCAGCGGGGCCGACCAACTCGCTGCGAAACTGCACCCCGGAGGTGTTGCCCGAAAAGCGAACCTTGGCCTTGAAGATGAAGTCGGCGACCTCGCCGCCCTGCCAGACCAGAAACGTGTTGCCTTCGGTCAGGTTGTCTTTCGTGGTCTGGCCGAAGATCGCCCCATCTTTGACGGTCCAGAATCCTGGCTTGCCAGCCCAGCCCGAAAGGTCGTTGCCATTGAACAGGACCTCTGTGTCTCCGCCCAGAGTCGTGGTTGCCGTGTGGGGCAGCACGAGGAGCATCAGGAGAGTGCACATGGTTCTCTCGGGCAAAGGGTTCTCAAGAGGCTCTGGTTTCGAAACCGCACTGTACACTACCAACCGACGGCCGTGGGCTGGAGGTGTCGCCGTGGGCTGGAGGTGTCGCTTGATGAAGCGAAGCGATCAGGTGGCAAGCCGATTGACGCGGGCGGGCGGCGTCGTGCCGCAGAGCAGGGCAGCCGTCGCTCCGCTGGTGGTGGTGGCGTTGGTGACAGCGGGAGTGTGGGCCGGGGGCAGCGGAGCCGCGTTCGGCCGGGAGCCGCACCGCTGCGACGCCTGCGGCCGAGAGCTGGCCATGCCCATGGAGGGGATGGTCTTCACGGGCCGTAGGATCTGCGGCCCCTGCTACCGCGAGGCGGATCACCGCTGGCAGAAGCATCGACCGCAACCGCTATGCCAGCTTCAGTGATGGCACGATGGTGGACCTGAAGCATTTCAGGGCGTCGATGCTCGTGTCGCAAGCAGCGGGCGTTGGCCTGGGGCGGGCAGGGCGAGGCATTGCCGCTGCCAACCTCGCCGGCTGGGCGGTGGAGTGGACGCAGGCTGCCCAAGGGCATGTGGGAGGCCAGCCGTTTGGTGGCAACGAAGACCTCTACAGCAACTTCGCCGGTTCTCTCTTTGGCCAGGTCGCCAGACTGGGGAGCAGCACGGCAGATTGGGCGGAGCGAGCGGTCGGGCTGTTGGAGCGTTTCCACGGGCCGCTGCACTCCGTGAGCGACACCAAGTGAGCATGCTGGCTGAACGAGACCGACCGACATCGGTGGACGCCCCAACGGGAGCGGACAGTGACGCCCGGGCTTTTCCGGGGAGGTGTCGTGGGAGCGGGACTTTGCACGCGTGTGGCAGCAGCCTTCCGCGACGTGCCTAGGGCGTCGACGAGCCGCTCCCGCCCCCCGGCATGCCCCGCAGCACAAGGTCGTGGAAGCTGACCACACCGATCACCGTGCGGCTTTCCACCACCGGGGCTCGCATGATCCCGAACCGCTCCAAGAGCCGAGCGCAGTAGCGGATGTCCATCGCCGGGTCGACGCTCAGGACCGGCTTGCTCATGATCTCGTAAAGGTTGACGCGGTCGGGCGAGCGATCGGCCGCCAGCACCTGTTTGGCGATGTCGGAGAGGAGCACGATCCCGTACTCGTCGTCGGGATGCCGCTTGTCCACGATCAGGGCCCGCGTCTCCTCGTGCCGCATCCCGTCGAGCGCCTCCCGCACGGTCAACTTGCCGGCGACGAGGTCGAACTCCCGTTTCATCACGTCGCGGACGCGGACAATCTCCCGAACGCTCATAGGTGCTCCTCCAGTTTGGGGACGATCGAGGCGGCCTGGTGGGCCACGCCCACCGCATCCTCGACGTCGATCATGAACGCAATGCCCGTCCCGGGGGCCGAGTCGAACCGGCCCGTCCGCTCGATCGTCTCGAGGATCGACCGGGCCAGGTGCTCCTCCACGAGAAACAAGAGCACGTCCCGCTGGGTCTCGAGCGCGAGGCCGAAGAAGGTCTTGGCGGGCCGGAGCCCCTCGCCACGGGCGTTGGGGATGATCGTAGCCCCGGTGGCGCCGGCATCCCGGGCTGCCTGCATCACGTCGCAGGTCTTGTCGTCCTCGCAGAAGGCGATAATGAGCTTAAAGTGCATGGCGATCAGACCTCCGCGGACGAGGCTGGGCGCGAGCGGCGAGTCCGCCATTCGGCCAGCTGGGCGTAGCCCATCACGGTGAGCATAGGAAACAACGAGGCGGCCGCAATCAGCCCGAATCCGTCGCGGAGTGGATCGCGGTCTGGAATCTGCTGGGCCAATCCGAGCCCGAGGGCGACCACGAGCGGAACGGTCACCGTCGACGTTGTGACGCCACCGGAATCATACGCCAGCGGAATGATCGACCGAGGCGCCAGAAACGTCTGCAGCACCACCAGCGCGTATCCGATCACCATCAACCAGGGCAGAGGAAAATCGATGATGATCCGCAACACGCCCAAAGCAACGCCGACACCGACGCCCAGGGCTACCGCGATCCTTAGCCCGAAAGCTCCGATAGTGCCGCCGGAGACCTGCTCAGCCTTGAGCGCCACGGCGATCAATGCCGGCTCCGCCACCGTCGTGGCGAATCCGAGGCTGAACGCGAACAGGTAGGTGAATCCGTATCGCCACCAACCGGGATTCTCCCCTGCGCCCAGGAAACCCGGATCCGTCAACTGCAGAGCCATCGCCTCACCGAGCGGAAACAAACCGACTTCGAGGCCCACGAGAAAAATGCTCAGCCCCGCGATGACCGCCACAAAGCCGGCGGCAACCCGTTTCCAGTTGGCCAGGCGCCTGCGCAGGACGACGAACTGGAAAAAGAGAATGATCGCGGCGATCGGCAGCACGTCCCGGCACGTCGCCACGAGCGCCGTGGCCAGGTCACCGGCGATCTCCGCAAGCGGGATGCTTGTCACACCGGTCGATTGCATATGTAGCCTATTCCCCAAGACCATTCGCCGGCCAGAAGGTACCGTACACAAGCACGAACACGATCGGCGTGAGTGATGCCAGGGCGATCAGGCCGAACCCATCGATCAGCGGACTGCGGCCCCGGATGCTGCTGGCCAGGCCGATGCCAAGGGCTGCCGTGAGCGGCACGGTGATGGTGGAGGTCGTGACGCCACCCGAGTCATAGGCCACGCCCACGATCTCGGGCGGCGCGAGGGGCGTGAGGGCCATGACGACGACATAGCCGCCGATGATCAGCCACTCGATCGGCCAACCGACCATGATTCGAAGCACGCCGATCACGAGTGCCACCCCCACCGACACGGCCACCGTCAGCCGCAAGCCCAGCTGCCAGGTTTCGTTTCCACCCGTCAACTTCCCCGCCTCGGCGGCGACGGCGATCAGGGCAGGCTCGGCGACGGTGGTACCGAGCCCCAAGGCGAACGCGAAGGCCACCAGCCAGGGCACGCTCCCTTTCCGGGCCAGGGCGTAGGCAAGTTGCTCCCCGATCGGAAACAGCCCCATCTCGAGGCCGAACACGAACAGCGTCAGACCGATCACGACCAGTGCCAGACCGACAAGAACCGAGGCGACGTTCTCCAGCGGTTGCTGGAACACCAGGAGTTGGAAGCCGCCGATCACCACGATGATCGGCAGCAGATCCCGCAGGCTGCCGAGCAGTGCCCGCCCGAACCCGGCCAGGCCTCCCAGGAGCAGTCGCAAACGATCCAGCGGCATCATGCGGCACCATCGCAGGAAACGGCTCCCGTCGTCCTGACCGGAGCACTTCGAGTCTACAGAATCGGGCGGTCGCTGAGCAGCCCGTTTCGGCGCACGTCGAACGGGAGCTGCGGCCCTACCTCACCTGTGGCATCCTCTGCTTCGGATTCGGCAGGGCACGCTGTACGTCGTGCGGGCAAGGTTTTGTCGTGGCCTTCTCGTGCAAGGGCCGCGGCGTCTGTCCCTCCTGCAACGGCCGCCGGATGGCACAGCCAGCTGCGGATCTTGGCGACTACGTCATTCCTCCGGGTGCCCGTGCAGCTGTGGCCGATTTCGTGCCGCCACCGCGGAAGCATCGGCGCCGGTATCACGGTGTGTTCGCCCCGAATGACAAGCTCAGGTCGGCCGTCACGGCCCATGACAAAAGGGAATGTGGGCCGACGAGCTGCCCGACATCGACATCCACATCCACTAAACTGCAGGTTGCCAGACTGGGGAGCGGCACGGCAGATTGGGCGGAGCGAGCGATCGGTCTGTTGGAGCGTTTCCACGGTCCGCTGCACTCCGTGAGCGACACCAAGTGAGCATGATGGCTGAACGAGACCGACGGACGGACGCGGCCTTCACGAGAGCTGAGGGCTCCCCAGATGCCGCCGAGGCCTGGGAGCAGTTTATCGTCGAGCAGGTCTATCCCGAGCCGCAGGCGAAAGCTCGGGACGACTATCGCAACTACGACAGCCCCGGCCGCGACACGGTGCGGGAGTTTTACCGCGAGAACCACCGCTTTCAGACCTACGACTTCGTGCTGGAGAAGAAGCGAGACTTTCTCCAGTTCAATCGTCGTACGATGAGCGTGTTTGAGGCGCTCGAGTATCTCAACACCCTCGTCGACGACTCCGATCCCGATATCGACCTGACGCAGATCAACCATCTGCTGCAGACGTCGGAGGCGATTCGGGCAGCCGGACATCCCGACTGGTTTGTGCTGACAGGTTTGCTGCACGACCTCGGCAAGGTGCTCTGCCTGTTTGGGGAGCCGCAGTGGGCTGTGGTAGGCGACACTTTTCCTGTGGGATGTGCCTACAGCCCGCGGATCGTGTATTCCGAGTTTTTCGCCGAGAATCCCGATGCGACCGACCCGCGGTTTCAGTCGCGGCTCGGCGTGTATGAAGAAGGCTGTGGCCTGCGAAACGTGCACCTCTCCTGGGGGCATGATGAGTATCTCTACCACCGCATGAAAGACTTCCTGCCCGAGCCCGCGCTTTCCATGATCCGCTTCCATTCGTTTTACGCCTGGCATCGGGAAGGCGAATACGACTGGCTGTGCGATGACCATGACCGGGAGATGCTGCCCTGGGTGCAGGCCTTCAACCCGTTTGATCTCTACACCAAAGCGCCGCAGGAGCCCGACTGGAGAGTGCTGCGGCCCTATTACGAGCAGCTGATCAATCGCTATCTGCCGCCAACGCTCAGCTGGTAGCGGCTGTATCCGAGGCTCGGACACCACGGGGGTCAGTCTGCCGGAGCTCGCAGAGGATCGAGGGCCTCGTTGATGGCGGCGGTGAGCTGCTCAAGCTCGTCATCCCCGTAGACTGGCAGACACGCCGACTGCCGCAGGGCTGCCGTCCAGGTCAGCTCGATGCCCGGAGGCAGCGAGGCGATCGCAAAGGCTTCTTGTGTGGGCATGCCAAAGGCGAACTTCGTGGCGTCGACGTGGATGCTCCGGGAGTCGTGGGTTCCTTCCTGGAGCCAGCGAGGAGGATTGGCGAGCGGGGCAAGCTGGCCTGCTGAGCGTTTCTGCAAGAGCCAGACACAGCTCGCGACCCGCCCTGAGGCAGGGTCGGCCCAGATGAAGTGCCGCATTGTCAGCGGGGCGTGCCGGTTGCCCACCCGCACGAGGCTGTCGACGTCGATCACCTGAAGCGTGTTGGTCTTGCCCACCCGGCGAAGGCCGCCCAGATTGCGGCCGTTGGCGGAGAGCACTTTCCGGCCGAGCATGTCGATGCCGGCTGCGGCTGGCGGAGCTTCGGTGTCGACGATCGTCAGGCGACTGTTGAGCGGCACCGCATAGCCGACGCCCACTTCAGCCAGCTGATAACTCGGAGCAACTCCAGCAGGAGCGGTGTTGGCCACGGTCGCCAAGAATGCCAGGGTGAAAAGCGGCACCCGTGCGCGAATCACTGCTGGAACCTTCTTCGCATCTCCGCTGGTGATCCGCGACACAGCGGCATAGACCATGCGGTTGAAGCGAGCCGCAGAAGCGTCTGAAACCACGGTGCCAGGGGGAATCCTTGGAACCGTTTCCAGAGCGGGCGGCGCTGCAAGGGAGCCTTTTGCCACCGCTGCCACGAGAAGCACTCCCACGGCCGTCCGCCTGAGCAAGCGGAATGGCTTCTGCCAGTCGCCGAGACCAAAACAGGCGGTGGGTCGTGTGGGCATTGCGGGGCTTTCTTCCTGGGCGGCAATCGTCCCGCAGAAAGGATGGCGGAATCAAGCCGAAAAACCGTCGCTCTGCGCCGGGCTGCGGCGGCGTGAAACCGCGTCGTGGCGATGCTACCGTTGAGACTCGGGCCGCGAACCGGAACGGGATAGGGCATCGCTGAAGATGCTCCGCCGGCTGCGGATTTCCGAGCGACCTTGTGCGGAGTTTCACGCATGCCTGGATGCTTGCGGCGAATGTGCCTAGCTCTCGTTGTCTGCGCTGGCTGGGGGGGATTGGCGGAGGCGGCAAACGCGGAGGTCGTGGGCACGCGGCCGGTTGAAGGCCTACGGGAAAACACCCCCGAGGTGCATGCCCTCGTGGGCGGCCGCATTGTGGTGTCGCCCGGCCGGGTGATTGAGAAGGGCACGCTGGTCATTCGCGGCGGCCGCATCGCGGCCGTTGGCGAGGTGGAGACGCCGGCGGATGCGCGGGTGTGGGATCTCACTGGCAAGACGATCACCCCCGGGCTGATCGATGCGTTGACCGAGGTGGATGTTGACGCGTCAAGCGTGAGGAAGGGCGCTGCCCACTGGAGTGATCAGGTGACGCCGCAGCTGGATGTTGTGGATGCCGGCATTCGTGATTCCGCTGCCAACAAGAAACTGCGATCCCAGGGAATCGCCGCCCGCTTGCTCGCCCCCTCGGGAAGGATTCTCAAAGGCGGAAGCGCCGTTGTGCTCACCAACGATCAGGATGCCAACACGGCGGTGGTGAGCCGCAACGTGGCTCAGCACCTGCGGCTGACGGTGTCGCCGGGCCGCGGCCGCTCCAGCTACCCGAGTTCTCCCATGGGCGCGGTGGCGCTCGCCCGTCAGACGCTGCTCGATGCCGACTGGTATCAGCTGGCCTGGCAGGCTTCGGCGGCCGACGCCTCGCTGCCACAGCCCGAACGCAACGATGCCCTGGCGGCGGTAGCCGAGCATGTGGCCGAGCAGGGCCTTTTCATCTGCGACGCCTCCAACGAGCTTTTCGCGTTGCGGGCCGACAGATTTGCTCGTGAGTTTTCGCTCAACATCGCGATCCGTGGATCTGGCCATGAATACAAACGGCTTGAGGCGATCGCGGCCTGCAATCGCGCCATCATCCTGCCGGTCGATTTTCCCAAGCCTCCAAACGTGGCCACGACCGAGGCTGCCCTGAGCGTCGATCTCGACGACCTGCTGCACTGGGAGATGGCTCCAGAGAACCCAGGCCGCTTGGTGAAAGCTGGCGTGACGATCGCGCTCTCCAGCCATGGGCTCGACGACGCCGGTGGCTTTCTTGCCGGCGTGCGGCGTGCGGTGACGCGTGGACTGGCCGCCGATGCGGCCCTCGCTGCGATGACAACCACGCCAGCGGCGGTGCTGGGCGTGGCAGACAAGCTCGGCACGCTTGAGACGCACAAGCTGGCCAGTTTCATTGTCACCGACGGCGACCTGCTCGCGGCGAAGACCAGGGTGCTGGAGACCTGGGTGGCGGGAGAGCGGTTTGAGGTGGAGCCAGAGGTGGAGCTCGACCTGCGGGGCAGCTGGACGGTGAAGCCGGAGGGGGATCGGCCCTCGCTGGTGATCACCCTCGAGGGAAAACCGACGGCCCTGAAGGGGACGGTTCGGCCGGCAGAGGCCGGCGACGAGGATGAGCCGACAGCCAAGCTGGTGCGGGCCGGCGTTCGCAACCGGCAGTTTTCCTGCGCGTTCGCCGGCAAAGGCCTGATCGGCGACGGGGTTGTGCGGCTGACGGCGGTCGTGATCGCAGAGGAGGAGGAAGACGCGGAGCTTGAGGGCCAGCTCACGCTCGGCGATGGCCAGCAGCTCGCCTTCACCGCCACGCGGCTCGACGCCGACGAGCAGCCGGCCGAGGCCGGCGACGAGGAAGGAAAAGAAGGAGAAGGCCGACGACGCCATGGCAAGCCAGGCGGTCACCTATCCGCTCGGAGCTGCCGGTCGCACCGAGCCGCTGAAGCAGCCAGCAGCAGTGCTCTTTCGCAACGGCACGATCTGGACGTCGGGCGACAAGGGCATCCTTGAAAACGCGTCGGTGCTGGTGGTCGAGGGCAGGATTCAGGCCGTGGGGGCCGACGTTGCGGCACCGGCGGATGCGGTCGTGATCGACCTGGCAGGGCGGCACCTCACCCCAGGCATCATCGACTGCCACTCCCACATGGCGACCGACGGCGGCGTCAACGAGGGCACGCAGGCGATCACCGCCGAGGTTCGCATCGGTGACTTCATCGACTCCGACGACGTCACGATCTACCGGCAGCTCGCCGGCGGTGTGACGGCAGCCAACATCCTGCACGGCTCGGCCAACCCAATCGGCGGGCAGAACCAGGTGATCAAGCTTCGCTGGGGCTGCCTGCCTGAGGAGATGAAGCTGGCGGGGGCTCCGCAGGGCATCAAGTTTGCACTCGGAGAAAATGTCAAACAGGCCAACTGGGGCGACGAACACACCACGCGGTATCCCCAGACGCGGATGGGTGTCGAGCAGATCATGCGCGATGCCTTTGAGGCGGCCCGGCACTACCGCCAGCAGCAGCACACCTGGCAGAAGACCGGCCGCGGGCTGCCTCCGAGGCGAGATCTCGAGCTTGAGGCGATCGCGGAGATCCTCGAGGGCACGCGGTGGATCCACTGCCACAGCTACCGGCAGGATGAGATCCTCGCCCTCTTGCGGACGCTCGATGAATTCGACATCACCATCGGCTCCTTTCAGCACATTCTCGAGGGCTACAAAGTTGCCGATGTGATGGCGGCACATGGGGCGACCGGCTCAGCCTTTGCCGACTGGTGGGCCTACAAGTTTGAGGTCTACGACGCGATTCCCTACGCCGGGGCGCTGATGCACAACGCCGGTGTGGTGGTTTCCTTCAACTCCGATGACCGCGAGCTGGGCCGTCATCTCAATCAGGAGGCCGCCAAGGCGGTGAAGTATGGTGGCGTTGCTCCACACGAGGCCTTGAAGTTTGTCACGCTCAATCCGGCGAAGCAGCTGCGGATCGACGACCGCGTGGGCTCGGTGGAAGCAGGCAAGGATGCCGACCTGGTCGTCTGGAGCGGGGATCCGCTGGCGATCACCTCGCGGGTGGAGCAGACCTGGATCGATGGCCGCCGCTACTTCGATCTTGAGGAGGATCGGGAGCTGCGGCGGCGTGATGCAGAGGTTCGTAACACGCTCGTGCAGAAGATCCTCGGCTCGGGGGAGGAGATGGCGGCCGAAGGCGAGGCGAACGTTGATGAGAGTGATCTCTGGCCGCGGGCAGACCTCTTTTGCCACGGGCATGACCATGGGCATGCTCAGTGACCCGAGCTCGCCACGCTACGGGCAGGCTTTCCGCCCAGCGTTTTGTGAACACTGTTTCTTGGAAGGAAAACCTGATGATCCGCTCTGGTGGTCTGCGACTGATGCTGCTTGGGGTGCTGGCTGCCGGTGCGATGGCAGGCCGGGCAGGAGCCCATCCTGAGGTGCCGGGCGAGGCCGCCGGGCGGCCGGTCGCGATCACTGCCGCGACGGTGCACACCGTCTCGGGCGGTGTGGTCAACGACGCCACAGTGCTGATTCGCAAAGGCCGCATCGCGGCGGTGGGCAAGGACGTGAAGATCCCCAAGCGAGCGATTCGCATCGATGCGACGGGAAAGCATGTCTTTCCCGGGCTCTTTGCAGCCAACAGCGACCTCGGCCTGGTGGAGATCAACTCGATTCGAGCCACGCTCGACAAAAATGAGACCGGCTCGATCACCCCAAACGTGAAGGCGTGGGTGTCGGTGAATCCCGACAGCGAGATGATTCCGGTGACCCGCAGCAACGGCGTGTTGCTGGCGCTGACGGCGCCGACGGGCGGGCTGCTGGCGGGGCAGTCGGCGGTGCTGCAGCTGGATGGATGGACCTACGAAGATCTCACCCTCAAGCCCGCTGTGGCGATGCACGTGGGCTGGCCGGCGATGTCGCCAGTGATCGATTGGGAGACCGAACGCTCCGCCAAGGAGCAGCTGGCGGATCGCGACACAGCGCTTGAGCGGCTGCGTGGGGCCTTCGACGACGCGCGGGCCTACGCCAAGGCGCGGGCCGCGGATCCCGCGACTCCTCGCGACGCCCGCTGGGAGGCCATGCTGCCGGTGCTTGCCGGTGAGCAGCCGCTGATCATCGATGCCGACGATCTCCAGCAGATTCAGGCGGCGGTCGCCTTTGCGGTCGAGCAGAAGGTGAAGATCATCATCCACGGTGGCTACGACGCGCCTCACTGTGCACGCCTGCTCAAAGAACATGATGTGCCTGTGATCGTGAGCGAGGTCTATCGGCTGCCGCTTCGCCGCTGGGAGCCCTACGACTCGGCCTACACGGTGCCGGCCCGCCTGCATGCAGCGGGGGTTGCCTACTGCATCTCTGGAGGCGGACGGTTTGGGGCCTCCATGCTCCGCAACCTGCCCTACCATGCGGCGATGGCGGTGGCCTTCGGCCTGCCTGCCGAGGCGGCCCTCGAGGCGATCACCCTGGCGCCTGCCGAGATTCTGGGCGTTGCCGATCGGGTGGGCTCATTGGAGGTGGGCAAAGACGCCACGCTGATCATCACTGACGGTGATCCGCTGGAAACCGGCACCAAGGTGGAGGCCGCCTTTGTGCAGGGCCGGCCCGTCGATCTCAACGACCGCCACAAGCGGCTGTGGAAAAAGTATGAAGAGAAATACCGACGGCTCGAGAGCGGCCCCAGCCGTTGATCATGGCGAGGCTTCCAGCTGCCTGCGGATCTCCTTCTTATCGATCTTGCCCACGCTGGTGCGAGGCAGGGCGTCGACGAAGCGGATCTCGGTGAGGATCGCCCGCTTGTGGATCGAGCCGTCATCGATGAAGCGATGGAGAAACCTGCCGAGCTCTCGGGAGGTGAGGCTGCCCGCGAAGCCCTCCCGCAGCACGACGAGAGCGCAGGGATGCTCATCCCATTTCTTGTCGCGGCTGGCGACCACAGCCACCTCGCGAACGCCCTCATGCTGGCTCAGGGCGCTCTCGAGCTCTTGCGAAGAGATCCATTCCCCACCGACTTTGATCACGTCTTTGAGGCGGTCAGTGATGCGGATGTAGCCCTCGGCATCGATGAAGGCGATGTCGCCGGTGTGCAGCCAGCCGCCGTGCCAGAGTTCGCGGCTCCGCTGCTCATCGCGGTAGTAGCCCTCGGTCAGCCACGGGCAGCGGAGCACCAGCTCCCCGGTCTCCTGGCTGCCCAGCGGCAGGAGCGCCTCGTGGCTGCCCCAGATGCGAGCCTGCACGAGCGGAAAGGCAAAGCCCGTGCGGCAGAGCACGTCGAGCTGCGTGGCCGCGTCGCTCTCGGCATGCGCTGGCTTCCAGTGGGGAGCCGCCACCACCGGGCAGGTTTCTGACATGCCGTAGCCGCCCATGATGCGGATGCCGCGGCCCTGAGCCGCCTCGGCAAGGCCCTTGGGAAGCGGAGCGCCTCCGATCACGAGCTTCAGCCCTTGGTAGTTGAGGCCTTCGGCTGCCGGATGGTTGAGCAGCATCTGCACGAGCGTGGGCACGCAGTGTGAGAAAGTGACGGCATGCTCTTTGATCAACCGGACGAGCCGATCGGGCTCATAGCGGCCGGGATAGACCTGCTTCAGGCCGAGCATGGTGGCCAGGTAGGGGATGCCCCAGGCGTGGACATGAAACATCGGCGTGAGCGGGAGATACACATCGCCTGCGTCGATGCCGACGGGCTGATGGTGAGCGGCAAAGCCGGCGGTGGTGGCGAGCGTGTGGAGCACGATCTGCCGGTGGGTGAAGAAGACGCCCTTGGGATCCCCGGTGGTGCCCGTGGTGTAGAAGAGGGTTGCCACGGTGTTTTCGTCGAGATCGGGCCAGTCGAAGCCGGCGGCCACGTCGCCAGCAGCCGCGGCCAGCAACGGCTCATAGTCGCCGGCAAGCGGGAGCGAGCTGTCGGGGGCCGCCCCCTCATCGGAGAGCGACACCCAGCGGCGGACGCTCGGCAGCGTTGCGGCAAGGCCTTCGGCGACTTGCTGGAAATCGGGGTGAAAGAGCAACGCTACGTCTTCTGCGTGGCGGATGGTCCAGCCCATCTGTTCCGGCGTGAGGCGGACATTCACCGTGTGAAGCACCGCCCCGAGCATCGGCACCGCGAAGAAGAGCTCGAGATAACGATGGCTGTCCCAGTCCATCACCCCCACCCGGTCGCCAGGCCTGACCCCCAGCCGCACGAGCATCGCCGCCGCGCGGTCGATCCTGGCAAAGAACTCGGTGTAGTCGTGCTCCCGCAGGTCGCGGTAGGTGATCGTCTGATGGGGAGCCCATGCTCTCGCTCTGCTGAGCAGGTCACGGATCAGCAGCTGTGCAACGGGCTTGGCGATCCACGGAGTGCCGGCATCTGGTCGCGTCATGCGTGTCTTGTTTCCTCTCACGGAACCGCACCGTGGGCTGGGCTGCCCACGCTGCAATCGTCCTCCCATGGGGCGTTACTTTACACCGCGGCAGCCTTGGCCTCTCGGCCCTGACGACGCTCCTGCGGTCGGCTCAGTTGGACGGGTCAGGTGGACGGCTCTGACGCTCCTGCCGACAATCTCTCGCACGGCGTCCTCGGTACGTGTGGCCGCCTCCGCCCCTTTGCAGCGAGACGCCATGATCGACGTCAAAGAGACCGCCAAGAAACTCATCACCAACGTCGAGAAGGCGATCGTTGGGAAGCGGCAGCAGCTGATCCTCTCGGTGGTGGCCTGGCTCTGCGAGGGGCATCTCCTGCTGGAGGATGTGCCCGGGGTGGCCAAAACGATGCTGGCCAGGGCCTTGGCTCGCAGTGTTGGTGGGAGTTTCAAACGCGTCCAGTGCACCCCCGACCTGTTGCCGACGGATGTGACCGGCGGCTCGATCTTCAATCAAAAGACCAGCGAGTTTGAGTTTCGCGCCGGGCCGATTTTTTCGCAGATCGTGCTGGCCGACGAGATCAACCGGGCCACGCCCCGCACGCAGGCGGCGCTGCTGGAGGCGATGGCGGAAAGCCGAGTGACGGTCGACGGCGAAACCCGCGAGCTGCCGCGGCCCTTTCTGGTGATCGCCACCCAGAACCCCATCGACCACGAGGGCACGTTTCCGCTGCCCGAGGCCCAGCTCGATCGCTTCCTGATGCGGTTCACACTGGGCTACCCGTCCTTCGACGACGAGCTGAAGATGCTCGGGGTGCTGGAAAGCGAGCATCCCATCGATCGATTGGAGCCGGTGATCAGCCCCGACGAGCTCGTCGCCTGCCAGCAGGCGGTGCGGGCTGTTCACGTCGACCAGAAGGTGCGGGAATACCTGCTGCAGCTCGTGCATCTCTCCCGAGAGCATGAGGAGCTGAGCCTCGGCGGGAGCCCGCGAGCCTCGATCGCCCTGTTTCGCACATCGCAGGCGATGGCCGCCGTGCGGGGCCGCAGCTATGTGCGTCCGGACGATGTGAAGCGAATCGCCGCGGCGGTGCTCAACCACAGGCTGATCCTCACGCCGGAGAGCCGGCTGCGGCATGTGACCGCCTCCCAGGTGATCGACGAGATCATCGATCAGGTCACCGTGCCGACCGTCGAGTGAGGTGGGATTGGCATGCTGCACTGGATCCTTGTCGCAGCGATCGTGCTAGCGGCGTCGCTGATCTTCGAGCTGACGTTCCTCGCGTATGCGATGGAGGCGTTGCTCCTGTTGCTGGTGGCCAGTCGGCTGCTGGCCCGCTGGTGGATCGAGAGCCTCTCGGCACAGCGGGAGACCAGCCGGGTGGTGGCGGATGTTGGCGACACGGTTTCGGTGGTGATTCGCGTCCGCAACCGTGGCCTGCTGCCCATCCCCTGGTGCCTGGTGGAAGACCTGCTGCCGCGGGCTGCGGTGATGTTTGAGCCACCAAACCTCGGCCAGCAGGGGCGGCGGACGAAGCTCATGATGCTGGCTCCCCGCGGCACGGCTGAGCTGCGGTATGAGCTGCACTGCAACATGCGAGGCTACTACCAGCTGGGGCCGACGGTGCTGGAGACGGGCGACCTCTTCGGCCTGCATCGTCGCTACCGCGTGGCGGCCGCTCCACACTTTCTGATGGTCTACCCCAAGGTCGTGCCGCTGCTCGGCTACGACGTGCGGTCGCGGCGACCCTTGGGGGACGTGCGGCTGACGCACCGGCTGTTTGAAGATCCCACGCGGATTGCCGGCGTGCGGGCCTATGTGGCCGGCGACCCGATCCGCCGGGTGCACTGGCGGGCGTCGGCCCGCACCGGCACGCTGCACAGCAAGGTCTACGAGCCCTCAGCGATTGCCGGCATGACGCTCCTGCTCGACTTTCATCGAGGCCTCGCACGACCCCCGCAACGAGCCCGTCCGCAGCGAGCTGGCGATCACGGCCGCGGCATCGCTCTCGCAGGCGGTCTATGAGATGGGCCAGCAGGTGGGGCTGGTGACCAATGGTCGCGATGCGGCGGATCGTATTCGCCTGCAGGGCTGGGGCTTTGACATGCGGACGCGGGATGCGGCCCGCAAGGCTGCTGAAATGCTGCCGGCGAGCCACCGGCTGCAGCCGATGGTGGTGCCGACGCGAGCCGGGGCGGATCAGCTGCTGCGGATCATGGCCACGCTCGCCCGGCTGGAGCTGACCGATGGGCTGACCCTGCCGCAGCTCGTCGGTGAGTGCATGCACAGGCTGCCGCGGAATGCGACGGTGGTGGTCGTGGTGCCCGCCGTGACCGATGCGGCGATTCTGGCGATGACGATGCTCAAGCGACAGGGCTTTGTGGTGGCTGCGGTGCTCAGCCTCTGGGATGAGTACGCTTTTTCGGTGGCCTCTGGGCCGCTGCTCGCCCTCGGCATCGACACCTACCAGCTCAAAGATGAGGCGAGCATTGCGAGTGTCGTCGCGCCGCTCGTGCAGCGAGCGGCTGCCTGAGGGGTGTCTGCTGTGCGGTGGAGAATGTGAGAAGCCGATGACCCGACGCACACGAAAGCGACTTCAGCCAACGCTGGGCGACTACCTGGCGATCGCTGTGGGACCCAGTCCTGATCGGGCTGCTCGTCGGCAGCATGGTCTTCTTTTTGATCGAGGTCTTCTACCAGGGGCAGTTTGGCGGACGTCTGCAGTTCATCATGGCCTGGTTTGTGGTGGGGGCGGTGGGGATTGCCCGCATCTCGATCGAAGACGGCCGTGAGCAGGCGGCGTTGTTTGCAGCGCCGCTGGCGATCCTCGTGGCCATCGCGGCCTGGCGGTTTGTCGAGTTTCGCGGTCCGCTGGCGGCATTCAGCCCGCTGCTGAGCATCGGCCTGGTGGCCCTCGTCTGGTGGTCGACCGACTGCCTCACCTGGGACTGCACGGTGATCGACGAGGACGACGAGGAAGCAGATGCCGGAGCGGGCCTGCTCGAGACAGCCGGGCTGGATGCCGCAGGCCGCGGCGGCGAGGCGGCGGCCAGCCTGGACGGCATGACGACAGCCGAGCTTCCTCGCAAGAGCCTCTGGCAGCGGTTTGTGGACGCTCGCCGTCGGCCTCATGCTCCTGGCGTGTGGGTGCTCTATTTCTCGCTGGCGGCAATGCCGCTGTTTGGGCTCGGCCAGCTTTTTCTCCCTGCCGACGATCAGGCAGCCCGACGCTTTGCCTTTCTGCTGCTGGCCACGTATGTCGCGTCGGCGCTGGGGCTGCTGCTGGTCAGCAGTTTCCTCAACCTGCGGCGATACCTGCGGCAGCGACGGCTGACGATGCCGGCGACGATGGCGGCGGCCTGGGTGGTCAGCGGCTCGCTCGTCATTGCGGGCATCCTGCTCGTGTGCCTGATCCTCGCTGGCCGCGGCGTCGGCTACAGCGTGGCCGATCTGCCGATGGTGGCGAGCGTTCGCCGAGGGGCTTGCGACCTCGCGATGGGCTGGCGGTGGCAGCGGCGTTGAAGAGGAGGTTGAAGAGGAGAAGGGCACTCAGCTGCAGCATCGTGATGACGCCCAGCGGCTGCACGACGGCGACGCTGAGCAGGAAGCGGCAACGCAGGAGGGCGAGGCCGCGGCCACGGAGCAGGCTGCCCGGCAGCCGAGCGACGCTGACGACAGCCCGCCGCCCGCCGCCGCCGGTCAGCAGCAGGTCGCCGATGGTCAGCCGCCGGATGCGACGTCAGGCCAGCCTCAATCGCCGCCGTCGCAGCTCCCGGAGATCTCATCGATGGGCGGGTGGCTGAAGATCCTTGGCTGGATCGTGCTGGCCGTTGTGCTCGGGGTGGCTGTCTGGTGGTATCGGGCGGTGATACTCACGGCGATCGGGGGCATGCTCAACGCCCTCCGCGAGCTCTGGGCACGGCTGTTTGGCGGGCGGGAGAGCCGCCCGGGCGGCCAACTGCAGGCAGAGTCGCCGCCGCCACCACGGCCGCGGACGTTTGCAGAGTTTTCCGATCCGTTTGCCTCGGGCACGGCTGCGAAGGCCTCCGCCGACGAGCTGATCCGCTACAGCTTCGAGGCCTTTGAAGCCTGGAGCGGCGACCTCGGCTTCCGTCGCCGCAGGCAGCAGACCGCCCACGAGTTTGCCGAGGTGGTGGGGGATCGGCTGCCGTTGATCTCACGGGAGGCGCGGCAGCTGGCGGAGCTTGTCAGCTGGTCGTCGTTTGGCGGCGACGCCGTTCCCCGCGGACGGCTGAAATCGCTGGAAAGCCTGTGGAAGCGAATGCGAGCCGGGGCTGATCCGGCCGCTTCTCGGCGTTGACCCGGATCCGTGTCGAGCCTATCGTTCGCCCCGATTTCACAGCACGGAGTGCAAGCGATGGGAGCAACATCTCGCCGGTTGATCGTGGTGCTCGTTCTGGCAGCCGTTTCCGCTGCCACGGGCTGCCAGGCCCTCAGCGGCTGGGGGCAGGGCGTGCGGCGACAGTTTGAGCACGCTGCCGAAGGGATCAAAGAGGATCTCTCTGTGATGGACGACGACTACGACGGCTTAGATGCCTTTGGCCCCGAGGCTGCCGAAGAGATGCGGGCCGCCCGCGCCGACATGAGCCGCTAGCTGTCCGTGGAAAAAGCCATCCATGGCCTTTTTCCACTTGGGTTTCCTGCGGCGGCAGACTCTTTCCACAGTCTGCGAGCGGCGCACCGCTGGTTGCGGTGGCATGCCAATGCCGCTTGCGAAGCCAGAGGCTGTTCTGCCCGGCCAGCATGGCTTCTGCTGGCGAAGTGCCCAGTGCGGGGGATACCCTTTTGACTGCGTTGGACCCGTTGCATGGCGGCTCCTCCGCATTCCTAGGGAGCCCACGACATGATTTCTCTCATTCGGCCGTTTTGCACAGCGATGCTCGCAGGTGCGGTTGCGTTGCTGGCGGCGGTGCCGCTGCGGGCAGACGACACATGGAAGCTGCAGCCGCTCCGCTACAACAATCCTGGGCTCGAGGTGGACCTCGGCGTGGGGCTCTGGGCGTGCCCGCTGCCGATGGACTACGACGGCGATGGCGACCTCGACCTCGTTGTTTCCTGCCCAGACAAGCCGTCAAACGGGCTGTGGTATTTCGAGAATCCGTCGCAGGATCCAGCCGAGCCGATGCCGGTCTTCAAGCCGGGGGTTTGGCTGGGGCCCACCGGCCACAACGTGCAGGTGAGCGATGTTGATGGCGGGCCGCGGGTGCTGCGAGAGAATGTCGAGTATCCGAGATTTCGCGAGACTGGCGTGGCCGGGGAGGGCGGGGTGGAGATCTATCCCAACGCCCGCTTTCATGCCGGCAACACGCGGGCCCGCATGTGGCGGCTTGTCGACTGGGAGGGGGATGGCGATCTTGATCTCGTCGTCGGCATCGGCGACTGGAGCGACTACGTCTGGGATCAGGCGTACGACGCCCAGGGCCGCTGGCGCAACGGCCCGCTGCATGGCTGGGTGTATCTGATTGAAAATGTGGATGGCGTGTATGCCGACACGCCGCGAAAGATCCTTGCTGGTGGCTCGCCTGTTGATGTCTACGGCTGGCCGAGTCCCAACCTCGCCGACTTCGATGGCGACGGCGACCTCGATCTGCTCTGCGGTGAGTTTCTCGACGGCTTCACCTACTTCGAGAACATCGGCACACGCGAGCAGCCGGAGTATGCCGCGGGCATCAAGCTGATCGCAGACGATGGCCAGCCGCTCTCCATGCACCTGCAGATGATCACGCCCACCGCGATCGATTGGGATGCCGATGGCGACGTCGATCTGATTGTGGGGGATGAAGACGGCCGCGTGGCGTTTGTGGAAAACGTGCTGCCGAAGGCCTCAGGCGGGCCGGTCTTCAAACAGCCCCGGTACTTTCGTCAGCAGGCCGACACCCTCAAGTTTGGAGCCCTCGTCACGCCGCATGCTCATGACTGGGATGGTGATGGCGATGAAGACCTCATCTGCGGCAACACCGCTGGCAACATCGCCGTCTTCACCAACCTCGACGGGCAGGGCACGAGCTGGTCTGCCCCGGAGCTGCTCCAAGCCGACGGCCGCGTGTTTCGCGTGATGGCCGGGCCGGCGGGGTCGATTCAGGGGCCGGCCGAGGCGAAGTGGGGCTACACGACTCTGTCGGTTGCCGACTGGGATGGCGACGGCCGCGACGACATTCTCTTCAACTCGATCTGGCCGCGGCTTCAGCTGCTTCGCAACACCGCCGATGGGCTGCGGGAAGAGCCACTGCCTTTCTGGCGGCCTGGCCGCCCGCCGACGTGGACCTGGTGGCAAACAGAGGCGGCCAACCTGCAGACGCAGTGGCGGACCACACCGGTGGCCACCGACTTCGATGGCGATGGGCAGCTCGATCTCGTGATCCTTGACCAGGAGGGCTTTCTTACCTTGCAGAGCAGGGCTACGGAGGAGACGCGGATCTTCATCGATGAGGCGGGGCGGCCCCTGCGGCTCAATCCCCGCAGTGCCGGCCGCAGCGGCCGCGTGAAGCTCGATGTGGTCGACTGGGATGGCGACGGCCGGTTGGATGTGGTCGTCAACTCGGAGAACGCAGCCTGGTATCGCAACTGCGAAGACCGCAACGGCAAGGTCGTGCTGAAGAAAGTCGGCAACCTCGCTCGTCGCAACATCTCTGGCCACACCTCAAGCCCCACGGCGTGCGACTTTGATCGGGATGGCAAGCCAGACCTGGTGATCGGAGCCGAGGATGGGCGTCTCTATTTCATCAAGCACGACGACTGCATCACGTACTCAGATGACGAGATGCGGGCTCGCCCTTCTCGGGATGCTCCACATCAGCGGTTTCCAGGGCTTGTCAGCGAGGCATTTGTGTTTGAAAACGCGAGCTTTCCGCAGTGCCATGCCTCGACGCTCTGCGAGACGCCCCGCGGCATCGTCGCGGCCTGGTTTGGGGGCACGCGGGAGAAGCATCCCGACGTCGGCATCTGGTCGAGCTATCACGACGGCGGCAGCTGGTCGTCGCCGGTGGAGTGGGCCAACGGCGTCCAGTTTCAAGGCTTGCGGCATCCCTGCTGGAATCCGGTGCTCTACCAGCCGCCAGGCGACGGGCCGACCATGCTCTTCTTCAAGGTCGGCCCGGATCCATCGACCTGGTGGGGCGAGCTGGTTGTGAGCTACGACGGAGGCCGTTCCTTCCGCGACCGTCGCCGGCTGCCTGAGGGGATCGATGGGCCCGTGCGTGGCAAGCCGACGCTGCTGGCTGATGGCAGCCTGCTCTGCCCGTCGTCGACCGAGCATGACGACGACTGGCGGTTTCATTTCGAGCGGCTCGTGGATCTCAATCATCCCGAGCTCGGCAGCTCTTGGGAGCGGTTTGAGCCGGCCGAGCAGCCGTTTCAGGTGATCCAGCCGACGCTCCTGCGGCTGGCCGACGGCAGGCTGCAGGCGATGTTTCGCTCCAAAGAAGAGCGGATCGTGCAGGCCTTCTCGGCCGATGAGGGCCGCAGCTGGACGGAGCTGGAGGCCTCTTCCCTGCCCAACAACAACTCTGGGATCGAGGCCCTCACGCTGGCCGATGGACGGCATCTGCTGCTCTACAATCACCTCGCCGGCGAAGGCCGCGAAGACGGCTGGGGCAAACGCAACATCCTCAACCTGGCGATCAGCGACGACGGCCGAGAGTGGAAGGCGGCAGCGATCGTGGAAAAGGCCGACTCGGGCGAGTTTTCGTATCCCGCCATGATCCAGGCTCGCGATGGGCTTGTGCACATGACCTACACCCACAACCGTCGCCAGGTGAAGCATGTGGTGGTTGACCCGCAGCAGCTTGAGACAGGCAGCGTGGTGGGGCTCGGGCCCTGGGGAGCGCCGTGACCGACGCCGAATCCGCTCCCCCTCTTCATTGTTTCCTTGTTCGAGAGTGACGGCACCATGTTTGCCCACACCGTCAATGCGGCCTTCCAGATTGGCCGCGATCACGACCTCGGCTCGATCGAAGTAGGAAAGTTCGCCGACTTCGTGGAGCTTTCCGCGGCATGTCTGCTCGCACGGCGGTGCAGACTGCTGCGACAAGCACTGAGTGCCGATTGTGCCTGTGCCAATCTGGTCAACGGCCGCACGGCAGTTGACCTGATGGAAGGCACATTCAGCCCCTCACGCGTTGTTCCTCGAAGCCAATGGAGTTCTTTCACGAGAAGCCCTCCGAGAGAGGGGTCGCAGAATCGGAATTCTTGACGGAATCGCTACAGGCAGCCGATGAGCAGTGATGTGGAGGCATGCTCGCTGGATGAGAATGTCTGCGCGAATGCTGTCAGGCTCACCCGTTTCTAAAGCTGGTCACGGTTTTTGAGAAGTTTTCCGCAGATGAGCAGGGGAACGCCGCCGCGTCATGCTGACTCACGTGCGAAAACGCCGCGTTTTCAGTGCCGGCCTTGGTCGCCTTGCGGTCGCCGCCGGCCTTGCCTTGTTTGCCAGCGTGGTGCCGTTTCTCCAGGCTGCCGATCCGGAGAAGGCTGCGGCGGTTGACCTGCTCGCGGAGGCGATGCCGCCGCCGGTTCCCGACGGCTGGGACGGGGGCGAATCTCCCTTTGTCAGGCAAGCGAGCCGCTTTCGTGTGGACTACGACAAGGGCTTTGCCATCTTGCCGAACGATTCGCGTGAGACACCCTACTCGCTGCGGATCCGCAACCAGAACATGTTCCGCTACGACGGCTTCGCCCGGTCGGAGCGATTCTGGATCGACAGCGCAGGCAATCGGATTCCGATTCGCAACTCCAACTACTTCGGCATCCCCCGCGGCCGTTTGATCTTCTCAGGCAACGCGATCCGACCTCGGCTCTCCTACCTGCTCAACATCGACTACAACTCGGTCACGAGCCAGCCGATCGGCTTCCGGGCATTCTGGCTGAGCTACCGCTTCAGCAAGGCGGTCGAGCTCTTTGGTGGGCAGTCGAAGGTGCCGGGAACGCGAGAGTGGATCGAAACCGCGTTCACACCGCTGCAGAGTGCCGACCGCACGATGGCGACCACCTTCTTCCGGCCCAGCTTGAGCCAGGGCATGTGGATCACAGGTGAGCCCCGCGACGGCCTCTTCTACCATGCGATGGTTGCCAACGGGTTTAACACGCTCAATCTCGAGCCCGAGGCGCTCAACAACCGCTTCGCCTGGTCCGGATCGGCCTGGTGGGAGCCCTGGGGTGAGTATGGCCGGGGATATTCTGATCTCCAGCATCACGAGGAGGCGGCCGTCCGGCTCGGCGGCTGCTACACCTACGCGCTCGGCGGCGGCAGCCAGTCTGCGAGTGATGCGGTTGAAAACTCGCCTATCCGCCTCTCTGACGGCACGATCATCACGACACCAGGGGCGCTTGCTCCAGGCGTCACGCTGCTCGCCTACGACATCTCGTTGGCTTCGATCGACTGGGCCTGGAAGTATCGCGGCCTGAGCCTTTCGTCGGAGCTTTTCTTCCAAGACCTGCTCGGCCTGCAAGGCACGGGCCCACTGCCGATCAGTTCGACGTCGGCCTTTGGTGGCTTCGTCAAGGGCGGCTGGTTTGTCGTGCCGCGGGAAACCGAGATCTACGCCCGCTCCTCGTATGTGACGGGAGCCTACGGCTCGGGCTACGAACTCGGCGGCGGCATCAACAGGTTTTTCGTGCCGGGCAAAGACAGCCTCTTTTTCACCTTCGACACCGCCTGGCTGCAAAACTCACCAGCCGGCCAGAACCGCACCGGCTTTGTGGCCGGCCAGACTGGTCTGCTTCTGCGGACCCAGCTCGTTGCCGTTTTTTAGGGAATCGCTCTTATGAAACCGACCTGGCTGGCGTGTGTCGCGACTCTGCTGCTGGCAGGCGTGGCCTCAGAGAGTCGTGGGCAGGCGAACGATGGCTTGCGTGACGGCGAGGAGGCTCAGGGTTTCGACGAACCGGTCGTGACCGAACGGCTCGCATACCCATACTCCATCGACCTGCTTCCCGACGATCCGGCACCGTCGGCCTTCACCGAAGCGCCGGACGAAGATGGCATGCCGTCGGAGGCCGACGGCTTCGGCCGCAAGACGGTGACGGGCGATCTCTTCGACCGCTGGCTTTCCACCAAAGAGTGCGGGCATCACCTTCGGCGGCCGTAGTCACGCAGTTTGCCTTCGGGCTCGATGGCGGCATCGATCAGCCGGTGCCGCTGCCGCTCGGCCAGGGTGACGTCTTTACCTACACCGGCCGCAGCGAATACGACGCGGTGTTTGACCTCGAGAAGTTTGGTGGCCTGCCCCATGGGCGGCTGCTGGTGCGGGCCGAGCAGTGGTATGGCGAGTATGGCAACGTCTCGCTGCGGTCGGGAACGTTCACGCCTCCTGTGTTTCCGGCGCTCCTTCCGCCACGGCCGAACGATCCGGGCGTGCCCTACATCACGAACTTTCTCTTCACACAGCCCCTCTCGCCAAACTGGGTCGTGTTTGGCGGCAAGAAGGACGTGCTCGGCTCCTTCGATCAGGACGTCTTCGCCGGCGGTGACGGCACCGATCAGTTCGTCAACCAGGCCCTGATCGCCAACCCGCAGTTTCTGCTGGGGATGCCCTATTCGTTCTTCACCGCGGGAGTCGTCTCGCCCCGCGACTGGGGCGGCCTGGCGATGTTCGTGATGGATCCCAAGAACCGCACGGCCGACTTCATGCAGTTTGGCGACCTGTTTCAGCAGGGCATCATCATCGGCGGCGAGGTGAAGGCGAAGACGATGTTCTTCGATCTGCCGGGGCAGCAGCACGTGGGCGGCGTCTGGAAGCACCAAGAGCAGCTCGACCTGCGGTTTGCCTTCACGCCGCCGGAACCCGGCTATGAGCCTGGCTACGGTCCGTCAATCACCGCCCCGCAGACGCTCTGGGACTCCTGGCTCGTGTATTACGGCTTCGACCAGTATGTCGTCCGTTATACAGACGAGCCCGACCGCGGCTGGGGGCTTTTTGGCCGAGCCTCGGTCGGTGACGGCAACCCCAATCCGGTCCAGTACTTTCTGAGCACCGGCATCGGCGGCTTCAGCCCGCTCGGCCGCAGGCGTGGTGACACCTTCGGACTGGGCTGGTTTCTCGTGGGGGCCAGCGACCAGTTTGGTCCGGTGCCGACTGCCCTTTTTGGCCCGCGTAACGGCATGGGCGTCGAGTGGTTCTACAACATTCAGGCCACGCCCTGGCTCAACATCACGCCCGACCTGCAGTGGATCCGCCCCGGGCTCGGGGCGATCTCCACCGACAACGCGTTCGTGTACGGCCTGCGTGCCAATGCCACGTTCTAGGAACCGTCAGGGGCCGCCTGCAGCTCCATCTTCGAGCGTTTCCATGACTTTGTCGAGCGAGAAGCTGGCCGCCTTCATTCGCGGCGGGTAGTCCTTAAAGGTGGCAAGAAACTGCCCGACATACGCCTGGGCGGGCACGAGCATGAAGGCGCGGTCGATCAGCCAGTCGTAGTAGGTGTTGGACGTGATCGTGGCCCGCTCGTAGGGGTCGCGGCGGAGGTTGAAGACAAGCGGGATCCGCAGCGGCGTGAAAGGCTCCATCCACACGCGAAGCGTGCCCTGCGTCTTCTGCTCCATGAAGATGAACTTCCAGTCGGCATACCGCAGCGCGGTCAGGTCGCCATCGTCGGAGAAGTAGAAGACTTCTTTCCGAGGGCTGGGCGTGGCTTGGGGGTCTTGAAGGTGCTCTCGCAGGTCGTAGCCATCGAGGTGCACCTTGTACTCGCGGCCGAGGGTAGGGGAGGTGTAGCCGTCGAGCAGGTCCTGCTTGATGTCAGCCTTGCCCGCAGCCGCCACAAATGTCGGCAGCCAGTCCATGTGATGGACGATCTCGTTAGAGACGCTGCCCGGCTTGACCACGCCAGGCCAGCGGACCACGCAGGGCACCCGCCAGCCGCCCTCCCAGTTTGTGTTCTTCTCACCACGAAATGGCGTCGATGCGGCATCCGGCCAGGTGTTGGAGTGCGGGCCGTTGTCGGTCGAGTAGTGCACGATCGTGTTGTCGGCGAGGCCGAGCTCGTCGAGCAGTTCCAAAAACTTGCCGATGTGCATGTCGTGCTCGATCATGCCAACGGTGTAGTCATCGGCCTGCGGATACTTCTTTTTGATCTCCTCCGTTCGCTCGTCGCTGACATGCGTGCGGAAGTGCATCCGTGTTCCGTTCCACCAGACAAACCAGGGCTTTCCCTCCGCATGCTGGCGACGAATGAAGTCGATGGCACGGTCGCTTGAGTCGTCATCAATCGACTCCATCCGCTTCCGGGTCAGCGGGCCGGTATCAACAATCTCACCGTTTGCAAACGACTTGATCACACCACGCGGGCCGAATCGCTTGAGGAAGGGTGTGCCATCAGGGAGCACCAGGTCGCGGGGATAGTCTTCGTTTTCGGGCTCCTCTTCAGCATTCAGGTGGTAGAGGTTGCCGTAGAACTCGTCGAAGCCGTGGTTCGTTGGCAGGTGCTCATCACGGTCGCCGAAGTGGTTCTTGCCGAACTGCCCCGTGGCGTAGCCCTGATCTTTGAGCAAGCCGGCGATGGTCGGGTCGAGCGTGCTGATGCCCTCTTTCGCTCCGGGGAGTCCGACCTTCGAGAGCCCCGTGCGAAAGACGCTCTGCCCGAGCAGAAATGACGACCGGCCCGCCGTGCAGCTCTGCTCTCCGTAGTAGTCGGTGAACATCATGCCTTCGCGAGCGATCCGGTCGATGTTGGGCGTTTGGTAGCCCATCATGCCTCGCGTGTAAGTGCTGAGGTTCGACTGACCAATGTCGTCGCCCCAGATGACGAGAATGTTGGGCTTCCTCGGCTTGGCCGCAGCGGCATGGGCAGACATCAGGCCGACCAGAGCCAAGGCGACGAGCAGGGTGACCGGAAGTTTTCGCAGGGTCATCGGGAGAACTCGCTATCCAGTTGGGGGACGCGTTGTTTCGGGCGGAACGCGTTGTTGCAGACGAGAGGAGAAAAGGACTGGGAAGGCTATCGCCGCCGGGAGCGCGAAGCAAGTTGCCGCGGTTCCTTTTGGTTCGCCGTCGCTCTGCCAGGCTGGAGCGGAGACGTCGCGAGTGGAGATGCCTCGCAGGGGGTGCGAGGTTGACGACGTCCGCGTGGCGGTTCGTGCGATTGGACAGAAGAAGTCGGCCAGGATACGCTCCAGCAACGCTCGATCCTTCGGCTCATTTTGAGGGGCTCCCATGCCGCATTTCTTCGCCGTTCATCGGTCTTCTGGAGAGCATCAGAGGACGGGACGCCAGAGGCCGGAGCGTCGTGCCTCATCTTGGGCGGATCGCCTTGGCCATCGTGGCGGCTGCCAGTTTCCAAACGGCGACGCTCGCCTGGGAAACGCCGCCGGAAGCCGCAGCGGCCGATGGTGCTGCGATCCGGGCGGCGGCGGCTGCCTACCGCGAGGCACTTGCCAGAGCCGATGAAGCAGCCATTCAAGCTGCTTGGACCGCCGAGGGTGACATTGTCGACAGCTGGGGAAACCGCCTGTTGGCCCAAGACCCGAAGGCCCTCACGGCCGGGGTGGCGAGTGGTCCCCGCCCCGAGTTTCGCTTTGGGGAATCGCGGGTGCGTTTCATTACGCCCGACGTCGCGATCGAAGACGGCTCTGTCGACGCCATCCTCCCAGGCATGCAGAATCCCATCGAAGGCTGGTTTTCGGCTGTCTGGGTTCGTCAGGAGGCGACGTGGAAGCTGGCCAGCGTGCGAGAGGCTGAGCAGCCGTTGCCTGCAGGCGAGGACATGCTCGCTGACCTCGACTGGATGGTCGGCGATTGGAAACTTGAGGTTGAGGCCGCCGAAAGCGATGCCTCGGCAGACAAGAAAGCCGCTTCCGCGATGGAGATGCGGGTTCGCTGGGATGCCGGCCGCATGTTTCTTATTCGCGAGGCTCGGGTGCCTCTCGTTGATGGCGAAGGGGCCGATGGCGAGGGTTTCTTAGAGATCCACCAGCAGATCGGCTGGGATCCCGACGTTCGTCGGATTCGCTCTTGGAGTTTCTCGTCGGACGGGAGCCGAAGTGAGGCGACCTGGTTTCGCGATGGCGGCTCATGGGTCGCCATGCGGACGGCCGTCTTGCCGACCGGCCGCCGCGAGACCGCCGTCAGCATCTACACCTACGACGGCGAAGGTCGGTGCGTCTGGCGGGTGCTGCCTGAGGCACTTGAGGGCAACGATGGCCTGCCGACGAAGGCAACCTGGGTCCGGACGGCACATGGAGATGGAGAATGACCACGACCCGCATCGTTTTCACACTGTCCACGGCGGCCTGCTGGCTGACAGCCGCTGCCCTCGTCATGCCTGTGTCTTGTTTCTCGGCGAGGGCGGCTGAACGAGCCGTGGCCGACGATGCCGCAGGTGAACTGGCCCGCAAGTCTGACCTGCTGCATAGCTCGAGGTGGCAACAAGCCGTCACAGAGTTTGGTGGCTGGCTGACAACCCAGTCGATCTACTCTCCGGCGGAGGTTCAAGCGATCAAACTGCAGTTCAACGAGCGGGTCGCTGCGATGTCGTCGTATGAGCTTGAATACCTGCTCGACTCCATCTCGGCCAAGCTCCAGCTGCTCGACTCCCCGCAATCCCGGGATGCGAAGGCGTGGCTCGGCGAGTATCTCTCGGCCATGTCCGACGCCAGGCGAGCACAGGCGCTGAGGAATGTGCCCAACATTCTGGACATGAACGCTGCCCAGCTGTGGCAGGAAATCCAAAGGATCGATTCACTGCGGGCGAGCCTGCAGCAGCGGCAGCAGGGAGTGGAGTCTCGCCAGGCAACGATGGTCGATCGGGCCGCCGCCGGTCGGCAGGCCACGTCGGCGGCATCGCGGGAGGCAGCAGCCCGACAGCGTGCCGCTCCCTCCCATTCGCCCTACCGCTCGGGTGGCGGGTCTCTGCCATTCTCCGACGTGCCGCAGCGGCGGACATCGATTGGTATCGGGCCGATGGGTGCGTTCATCATGCTCTAAGGCCGGTGCCGGAGCATGGCTTTAGCGAGTCCAGACAAACTTCTCGGGCGAGAGTGTCTGTTCGCCGTCCCAGCGGTAGCTGCAGAGGAAGCCTCCCCTGGCCACGCTCCAGTCGACACAGGCGACATTGGACCGCAGCAGTGAGGGGGCAGGCCCGCTGAGCCAGTAGTGGCCCACAAAGACTGGCTTTTCGTCTGCGGGGTAGGGGGCTGCGGTTGCCAGCACCTCGTCGGGAAGCGGCGCCTCAGACTCGATCGGCTCGCTGGCCATCGCGTAGCTGCCAAAGGTGTGGCCCTCCGGCGGCTCATACCACTTCGCCCGCGCAAGCGACCGTTCGTGGCCGTCTTTGTCGCGGAAGGCTGTGCCGGGCGGCAGGCGGATCTGCTTCCCCTTGAGAATCGCTTCGACCGGCTCGAAGAGGCTGCCTTCGGGCAGGCAGGCTTCCTGCAGAAAGGCGTCGCTGATCGGCCCGTTGATGGCTGCCATCCGCGCGTCATCCCAGCAGGCATGCACCACCCGCAGGCCGTCGAGGTCGAGCCAGAGCGGCAGGGTGCGAAACCAGCTGAGCGCAGCCTCCATCGCATCGGCGGAGAGCTGCCGCACGGTTTCGGCATGCTGCCGAGCGTTTTTCTCGTTGTGGGGCCTCAGGTGGTTGCCGCTGTCGGTCGGGTGGGCCGTGTGAAACGCCAGCGCGTTGAGCTCATGGTTGCCCATCACCGCCAGGGCATGGCCCGCTTCCACCATGGGGCGAACAATGTCGAGCGTTTCGCTGATCATCGGGCCACGGTCGATGAAGTCACCGAGAAAAATCGCCTGCCGCTCTGGATGGCGATAGACGCCCCCGCGGCGGGAGTAGCCCAGGTTGTGCAGAAGCCGCTGCAGGGGGCGGCGTGGCCGTGGATATCGCCGATCAGGTCGTACATGCGGGATGGATTTCGGGGAGGGCAGATAATCTCCCCATCATCGTCATCACTGCGGCTTTTGGGAACGCGGCCACCGCACGCCCGCTCTGTGGGCCAGCTGTGGTCTGTTCTGGCTTACGGCTTCTTCAGCACCGCATGGTCGAAGAGCTGGCCTGCGTCGTCGAAGGCTTTGATGTCGAGCGTGTCGCCGAAGCAGGTGACGTAGGAGAAGTGGTGGCCGCGGCGGACGCGGTGCTGGAAGGCCGGCCGGTAGGGACCGAAGGTTTCCAGGTGGCCGCCGGCGCCGCCGGTGATCATGTAGAGCGTGCCATCCTCGGTGACCGGCTTGCCGCCCCGCAGCAGCCAGCTTCGCTCGTAGGAATGGATGTGGCCGTTCCAGACGATGTCGACCGCATGCTTGTCGTAGAGGGCCACAAGCTGCTTGGCGTTGGTGTCGCCGAAGGTCATCTGCGAGAGCGGCCTCTTCCAATCGTTGCCGTAGTCGTCGTCGGAAGAGAAGGGCGGGTGGTGGTGCATGCAGATCTTCCAGCGGGCATCGGAGGCGGCCAGCTGCTCATCGAGCCAGGCATACTGCTCGCTACCAGGGGCCACCGACTTGTTGCTGTCGATCATGAAAAACTGAATGTTGCCGCGGCGGAAGGTGTAGTAATACTCCGGCTCCGGCAGGTGCATGTAGTTGTAGTAGTGGGTGGCGTTTTGCTCGTGGTTGCCGAGCACGGGATAGACCACCACGCGGCTGGCCAGCGGATCCATATTGGGGAAGTAGTGCTCGGTCCAGTGCTTTTTGTTGGTGCCTGTGGTCACGAGATCGCCACCAAGCAGGGCAAACTGCGGGCGAAACTCCCACATCGCTTCGGCGACCCGCTTGACCACCTCCGGCTGAGCCTGGCTATCGCAGATCACGGTGAAGGCGACGGGATCCTCAGGGCCGGCAGCGGTCTGGAACGTGCGGACATCCGTCGGCAAGGAGTCGGCGGCCGAGACGTCGTCGCCCTGGCTCTCCGCTGGAGAGAGCGTGTTGTAGTAATAGAGCATGTCCGGGGTGAGGCCGGTGATCGTCACCTCATGGATTGTGCGGGGCTCTGCCTCGCGAACTTCCTGCCCGCACGCGGCATCCAGGCCGTAGCGAACAATGCCTCGGCAGGCATGGGCCGTCTCCCACATGATCGTCATCGAGTCGGCCGTGCCCCACTGCAGGTAGGGCTTGATGATCATCTCGGGCGTTGCGTCGAGCGGAAGCGGCAGAGCGGCCGGGCCGTCGGCAGGCAGCGCGACCAGGTCAGCCCCATGCTCAAACTCATGGGCCACCCAGCTCGGCTTGGCACACAGATGGAACAGCTTCACGCTGCCGATGCGGCCCTGATGGACGTTGCACTCATTCACGTCGCGGTAGCCACCGAGCCAGATGCCGAGGTCGTCTGGCCAGACGATGTCACCCGACTGCGCGTCTGATCGGGCTGCGGGCTCGCCGTTGACGTAGAGCATGAGGATTTCGCCATCGTAGGTGGCGGCGACATGGTGCCAGCGGCTTTTCGCGTAGGGCGTTGTGCTCCGCAGATACTCAATGGTGCCGTCGTCGTCGGAGCCGCCTTCGGTGGCCAGGCCGACATAAAACCGCTCGTTGTCGTAGCCGAGCACGAGGCCTTTTTCGGCATCGCCATTGTCTTGCAGGGCCGAGAAGATGCCTCCCCAGCTCATCGGATGGTCGACGGTCACCCAGGCAGAGATGGTGAAGTCGCGGTGTGGGAGCAGTGTTTGAGCTGCTGCACGCTCAGCGGTCACCTGATGACACTCCTCGAGGCCAGCAAACCGCAGGCCAACGATCGTCTCGTCTTCCGGCAGCGGCCTGCCCCCGAGCATGACGGTGGGGCCAAACTGCGGGCTGAGCGTGGGCCTGCCAGCGTCGTCTGTGGAAACATGCTGCTTGGCAAAGCTGTAGGAGAGCATTGGATCGGGCGTCGGCTCGTGGGCAGGGGCGTGGCGGCCAAAGCTCAAGGCAATACAGCACAGGACCCACGTGGCAAGACGATTCAGACGCATCGATGTTCTCCGAATAACGGCGACAGCGACAGCTCGTTGGCACACCGGCCGCCGCTCATCGCATCCTTATACCGGCTTGCCCGACACTCAAATTGTGAGAACTCCGCGAGCAACCGCGGCGGGCCCTCAGGGTTTCAGGGCGTGCAGGATCGACGGTGTCGCCGAACTGCTGCTGTGGCGTTCCCAACCGAGCAAAATCATCGCGGAGGTGATCGACGTGGGCCGGACGGCCCTGCCCAGGATGAGGACGGTGACCTGGGAACTGCCCCTCGCACGATGCTACGCTTCATACGACGGGGCGGGGTTCGGTTTTGGGTTTGAAATGCGAGGGTTCCATGGGCGACGCGGATCGTGAGATTCTTGTGGCGACCGATTTCAGTGCGTCGAGTGCGGCGGCGGTGGCCCACGCGGCCAGGCTGGCGATGGAGTCGGGAGCTCGGCTGCATCTTTTGCATGTGATTCCGCCGGCCGATCGATCCTCTGGGCAGCTTGCCGATGAGCGACGGCACAGCCTGGAGCGGCTCGCTGGGGTGATCAGCGCGGATGTCGAGCTTGCGCTGAAGACCGTCAAAGAAGTCCGCGTCGGGCGGCCTGCCGAAGCGATCGTGGCCTACGCCCGCGAAGTCGGGACCGACCTGCTGGTGGTGGGCACGCATGGCCGCAGCGGCCTGCGACGTCTCGCCTTGGGCAGTGTGGCGGATCGTGTGCTCCGGGATTCGCCGTGCCCTGTGGTGGTGATCAGGAATGGTGACGATCCGCAGGCTGCCGCAGATGATGGCCCCGACTTTGTGGAGGATCCGATCAGCCTCGAGTCGCCCGCGCTCGACCTGATCGACCGCGGCCGCCGGCTGGCCGCCACCGATATCCACATCGATCCGGTCAGTGATGTGAAGTATCTGGTGCGGATGCGGATGGACGGGAGGCTTGTCACCTACTGCGGGCTGGAAACAGCCGTCGCGCAGCACCTGATCAATCGGCTCAAGACGCTCGCGGGCCTGGATATCGCCACCTCGTTTCGGCCTCTTGAAGGGCGGCTGCAGCTGCCGGCGGCGATCGATGACACGGAGGTGCGGATCACCACATCGCCTGTGGCTGGAGGGAAGCCGTGTCGCTGCGGCTGCTGATTCGCAGCCGCGTGTTTCTGCCACTGGATGACCTTGGGCTGTCGGCCGGGCATCTCGAAGCCATTCATGGGATGGTCCGCACGGTGGAAGGCCTGGTGGCGATCAGCGGGCCCACGGGCTCCGGCAAGACGACGCTCGCCTATTCGATGCTGGAGTCGCTCGCCTCGGTTGAGCGAAACATGGTCTCGATCGAAGACCCGGTGGAGGTGGCCGTTCCCTTCATGCGGCAGCTCTCGGCTGATGAGAAGCACGGGCTTTCCATTGCGGCAGGGCTGAGAGCCATCTTGCGGATGGACCCCGATGTGGTCTATGTCGGCGAGGTACGGGATGCCGAAACCGCCAAGGTGGCGATGCAGGCGGCCAACAGCGGCCGCTACGTGCTCTCCACGTTGCATGCTCGCTCGGTGGCCTCGACTGTGGCTGGGCTGCTGAGCATGGGGCTTGCCCCGCACACGCTGGCAGCCAACCTGACGGGCGTGGTCAATGTGCGGCTCGTGCGCAGGCTCTGCACCGCGTGTCGCAGGCCGGAGCCTCCCTCGGAGGCGTTTCTGCAGCTGTGCGACGAGGCCGGTGTGCCGCGGCCGGCAGAGCTCTTCCGGCCGGAAGGCTGCCCCGCCTGCCGACGCACCGGGTATCGAGGACGCATCGGTCTCTATGAGGTCGCCGGGATCACCACCGCGCTTGCTGATGCGATCGTTGAGCGGCTCGATGAGCGAGCCTTTGAAGCGGTGCTGCGAAACGCCGGAGTCAGGCCTCTGCGGAGCGACGCGGTGGAGAAGATTGCCGCGGGATTGGTCGACGAGCGAGAGGCCTCAGGCGTTCACTGGCTGGCCTGACACACGCTCGCCTAGGGATCAGCCTGCCATCTCGGGCCGCTGTGGTCGCTGCGGCCGAGAGTCTCCCCGGCCGGGGCCTTCGCCGCCTCGGCCGCCCCCCCCGCCACCGCGACGAAACAGATTGGCCATGCCGTTTTGAAACTCGTCGAGCGAAACCTTGCCATCGCCGTTGCTGTCGAGGGTCATCAGCCGGTCGGCCATCGGGTTGCCTTCAAGTTCGGCTGCGGTGACTGCCCCATCGCTGTCGGTGTCCATGCGGTTGAACATCGCCACGGGGTCGAAGCGGTTCTGCTGCCCGCCGTCGCCCCGTTGGCCTCCTTCGCCGCCGCGGCCCCCCCGGCCGTTCGCTTCTGCCGGCTGCGCTTCCTCCGGCTCCGGTTCGGCAACCGGGTCGGTCTGCACGACCTCGTCGCCCTTGTCGGTCACGCAGTAGAGGTGTGCGGAGCTTCGCATCAACAGCTTGCCGTCGCTGACAGCAGGCGTGCCGCGAAACTCCTCTGCAGGGCGGGCCACCTCGTTGACAGCAATCTGCTTAGGGCCATCCTCCGTGAGCGCAAACACAAACATCTGCCCGCTGCCGTTGAGCGAGTAGAGCGTGTCGCCGACGACGATGGGCGACGGATAGTCGAGCGAGCCGAAACGGCCGCCGGTTGCCCGGGCGCCGCGGAGCCGGGTCTGGCCGATCCGCTCTCCGGTCGCGGAATCGATGCGGGTGAGAATGTTGCGGGCCACAAGGTAGATGCCCGTGTCGTGCTGAACGGCTGAGGCAAACGCGGTCGTGTCGCCACCGTTCCAGACGGTGTTGGTCGCGGTCACGTCACCTGTGCCGCCGGCGTCGACCGCCACGCTGCCGCCGCCGCGGCCGGTGAAGGCAAACACCCGCGTGCCGTCGACGATTGGGCTGGCGTAGGCCTGTTCGGCGTCGGTCGCCTTGGCAAACCAGCGGAGCTTACCGCTCGCCGGATCGAGGCCCCACAGTTCTCGCGACACGCACATCACCAAATCAGTGCGGTCGTCGTCGATCGCAACCAGCGTGGGTGTGCCCCACATGCCGTCCAGACCGGCTGCCTCTTGCCTCCAGACCTCGCTGCCTGTCTCGGCATCGAGGCCGATGATCGACTGGCTTTCGGCCGATGCGGTCACGATCACGGTGCCGTCGTAGATGATCGGGCTGGACGAAGAGCCCCAGCGGGTGGGATCCGACTCCATGCCGACACTCGCCTGCCAGAGCGGTTCGCCGTCGAGATCGAAGGCATGCACTCCGCTCTTGCCGAAGAAGGCAACCACGCGGCTGCCGTCAGAGACCGGGGTGTGGGAGGCGTAGCCGTGGGCCGTCACGCCGATGCCCGAATAGGGATCTTCCGGCAACGCGGCCTTCACGTCGGCCTGCCAGAGCTTTTCGCCCGTCGCAAGATCAACACAGACGAGGTGCCGCATCAGCTGGTCGATGTCGCCGGGATCTTCCTGGGTGAGGCCGTAGCCGGAGTAGCAGGTCACAAACACGCGGCCATCGACGATGATCGGGCTCGAGGCGCCGGGCCCGGGAAGGGCCGTCTTCCAGGCGAGGTTGGCTTCTGGCGACCATTCCGTGGGCACGTTCGCCACCTCTGCGACCACGCCTCGGCCCGCCGGCCCACGGAAACGCGGCCAGTCGTCTGCCGACTGCGCGACGGACGCACACGACACAGCTGCGGTGAGCAGAACGGCCAGAACTCGCATGGCGATCTCCGATGAAATGGATGGGCGTGTGTTGAGCATCCGGCGGCGCTCTCAGTTCTCATTGTGGCAGCCCGGCTTTCCAGGCGAGTCCAGCCCAACGTATCCTCTCACACAGGTGTCACGGAGGCCAAGAGCGGGAAGGGGAGGCCATGCGTCTGCTGATAACACTCGTGCTGCTCGCGGGGCTCGTGGCCGGGGGTGTTGCCTTTTACAAGCCGCTCCTGGAATCGATCGAGGCAGCGAACCGGCCCACGTTTCGCACGCAGACTGCCGAACGAGGGCCTGTCGCCGAGGTGATCAACGCCACCGGCACGATTGAGCCGGTGGAGTCGGTGCACGTGGGGGCGTTTGTGTCGGGCACGATCGTGACCCTCGAGGCCGACTTCAACGACGAAGTTGAGGTGGGCGACCTGCTCGCGGAAATAGATCCACGGCTCTACGAGTCGAATGTGGCCCGCGACGAGGCCGCCCTGGCCGCCCGCAAGGCCGAGCTGCAGCGGGCCGAGGCGATGCTCGAGCATGCAAAGAAAGACGAGGAGCGGGCCAAGACCACCAAAGCTCGCAGCCCGACGTCGATTCCCGATGCCGAAATCGACGAGGTGACCTTCTCGCGGATTGCCAAGGAGGCGGAGATCGAGGTGGCGGAGGCCGCCGTGCGACAGGCGGAGGCCAATCTCGGCAACTCCAAGGCCAACCTCGACTACACCCGCATCGTGGCCCCCGTTTCGGGCATCGTGATCGATCGCAAGATCGACCGCGGCCAGACGGTGGCCGCCCAGTTTCAGACGCCCGAGCTGTTTGTGATCGCTCCCGACATGCGGGAGCGGGTGCGGATTTTTGCCGCGGTTGATGAGGCCGACATCGGCCGCATCCGCGCGAGCCGGGAGAGCGGCCGGCCGGTGCGGTTTACCGTCGACGCCTACCCCGGCGAAGTGTTTTCCGGTGCGATTGAGCAGGTGCGGCTCAAATCCGACACGCTGCAAAACGTGGTCACCTACCCGGTCGTCCTGTCTGCAGCCAATGCCGAGCTCAAGCTGCTGCCCGGCATGACCGCCGACATCTCCTTCGAAATCGACACCCGCACCGACGTGCTGCGGGTCCCCAACGCTGCTCTGCGGTTTTTCCCCAAGCGTGAGCATGTTCGCGAGGAAGACCTGCCGATCCTCGATGGCGAGGAGGTGCTCGCGGAGCTTCGCAGCTCCTCCGCGGTGCAGCCCGATGCCGAGCAGCCGGGCGGAGGCCGAGGAGGATCGCCGCCGGCATGTGTGGGTGGAGGAAAAGGGGCTGCTCAAGGCGGTCGCGGTGGAAACGGGCCTGAGCGACTACCGCACGACTGAGGTGATTGCCGGCGACATCGACGAGGGGCTGGCCCTGGTCGTGGGGGTTCGCGACGACAGCTGACGGAGGGCGACATGGCCACGTTTGGAATCGCTGCGCGGGCCCTGTCGCGACAGCCGCTGCGGGCCGGGCTGACGGTGCTCGGTGTGGTGATCGGGATCGCGGCGGTGACCACGCTTGTGTCGGTGGGGCAGAGCGCGGGGCGGCTAATCCAGGGCCAGTTTGCGGCCCTTGGCACCAACGTGATCGTGGTGATCCCCGGCACGGGCGACCGCTCGGGCGTGCGGCAGGGGCCGCTGCCGAGTCTGACCGCCGAAGACGCTGAAGCGATCGCCGAGGAGTGCGACGGCGTGCTGGCGGTCGCGCCGCTCGTCGGCGCGGTCGCGCAGGTGATCTACGGCCGCACCAACTGGAACCCCAAGGAGATCTACGGCGTGGGGGCCGACTACCTGCTGGTCCGCAACTGGGGCGTGCGGGCCGGTGGTTTTTTCACGCAGCGGGATGTGAATGGCGCGGAGAAGGTCTGCGTCTTGGGGCAGACGGTGACCGAGCGGCTCTTTCAGACCCGCAATCCGCTCGGGGCGACCGTGCGGATCCGCAACATCCCCCACCGCGTGATCGGCGTGCTGGAGCGGAAGGGGGCGAATATGGTCGGGGCCGATCAAGACGACGTCGTGCTCCTGCCCTACACGAGCGCCCGCAAGCGGCTGATTGGCAGCGGCTTTAAGGATGTGCATGCGATCCTCGTCTCAGGCCGCAGTGTCGACTCGATGGAGACGACGACCGAGTCGATTCGCGGGCTGCTGGCCGACCGGCATCGCATCCCACCGGGGCAGCCAAACGATTTTCAGGTGCAAAACACCACCGAGATCGCCGCAGCCCTCGGCGTGGTCACCGGCATCATGACCGCGATGCTCGCCTCGATCGCCGGGATCTCGCTGCTGGTCGGTGGCGTGGGCATCATGAACATCATGCTCGTGTCGGTGACCGAGCGGACCCGCGAGATCGGCATCCGCATGGCGATGGGGGCCCGCAGCCGCGACATCCTGCGGCAGTTTCTTGCCGAGTCGATGCTGCTGGCGGCCACCGGGGGCCTGATCGGCTTTGGGCTGGGTGTGGCTGGCGCGGCTGGCGTGACGCTCGCGATCAACACCTGGAGCAGTGGCACCGACTGGCCGGTGGTGATCTCGCTGCCGGCCGCGGCGATCGCGATCGTGTTTGCCGGCGTGGTCGGCATCTTCTTCGGCTACTACCCCGCCTGGCGGGCGAGCCGGCTCGACCCGATCGAGGCGCTCCGCTACGAGTAGAAGGTTCGGATGGGCCGTGAGCTTCGCCCAGGCAATCCGCGAGGTGTCGCGCGAGCGGGGCTTTTGATTCGGGTCACAGCAGCCCATCGTGGCGCGACCGGCGGCCGCATGTCCGCTCGTCACAGCCTCGCGCGGCGTGCCGACGTTGCCGATCACGTGGGAGGCTGCCGCACTCTGCGATCAGACCGCCGCAGCAGGAGGACCACGAACACGGCCAGAATCCCGGGGCCCATGAGGGCGGGTTCGGGCACGACCCACACCCCCAGATTCGCATTCGTGACGAATCGTTCATTCACGATCTTCGATCCCGCGCTGACGATAAACTCCGCCAGCCCGAAGGAGCCGGCGGGAGCCAGCGGGTCAGTGCCGTAGCTGGGGTCGGATCCATCCTGGAGCGAGTTCCAGTTGAAGGTGTAGCCCATCGCAGTCCAGGGATAGCTTGTCTGGGCCTGGTTCCACTCGACGTAGTCGCTGAGCGTGGAATACCGCACGCTTGCATCTGACACGTCGAGATACGAAAACCCGGCCGGCCCGCTGGCGTCAACTGGCTGATAGCTGCCATCGGAAAAAGTCGGCAGCGGGCTTGGAAGCTGGGCTGCGATATCGGCCGAGTAGGCAGGCCGTGCGAGGTTTGCCAGCGGCACCCAGAAAAACGCCAACCCGTGGTTCGTGGTCGTGGTGGGCGCAAGACCGAGCGACTGCTGGATTCGGGTCTGCACCAGCGCCGGCTCAGCGATGCTGCCGTCGGTGAAATAGGCTGTGCGAAGGTAGTCCCGCAGGTCACCTCCCCACGTGACAAACGGCATGATGTAGTTCGTCGTGCCACCCTCGGAATAGGTCAGCTCAGTGACGGTTCCAGCGGGCGCAGTCCAGGTGTCGTAGGCACCGGTGAAGGTGGCGACCAGCGTGCATTGCACTGTTGCCGAATCAATGACCTTTTCCTGGAAAAGGTCGGGCTGGAGGGGATCCCACGACACAGTCGTGAGCGTTGTCGCGGGCAAGGGAAGCCGCGTCGTCGTGGCCACCTGCGGCTGCCCTGAGGCCAGCGAGTCCCAGTGATACGACCGATTGGTCAACGTGGCCGCCGCCTGAAACGCCGTGAGGTTTTGAGCTGGTGTGGTCTGGGCGCTGAGAACATCCCCCGCGACAGCGAGCAGAAACCCGAAGACGGCGACAGCCGTGCGAAGGGCCAGAAGAGTGGGTGAACAGCGCAGATTTTTCATGAAGACCGGGTGCTTTGTTGGAGGCAGCCATCGCCCAAACGTCCTGCAGACCCTGTGAGTTTCACCGCACGGATGCCGCTTACGCAACACGTGATGCGGAGGGTGTGCCGTTTCGTATCTTTTGCCTCGATCTGTGCGGTCTGGGGCAAAGGCATGCACCCGGCGGGCTCAGGTTTGGCGACTGTTTGGCCTCCTCGGCCTCGCTGAGGGAGGTCGCCTCGACAGGCTGCTTGAGGTGCCCACCTGAGCCCGCGGCAGGCAGCTGGGCCGGCCGTGGCGATTGCGATCGTGTTTGCCGGCGTGGCGGGCGTCTTCTTCGGCTACGAGCGAGGCTCGGCGGCGGGTTGATCGGCTTCGAGGGCCGCCTTGGCCTCGGCAAAGCTCGTGGTGTCGGCCACGATCAGGCCGTCGCGGAGCACGATCGTGCGGTCGGCATGCCGGGCCACCTGCTGGTCGTGTGTGACGAGCACGACGGTCAGGCTGCGGTCGACATTCAGTTTTCGCAGCAGGGCGATCACGTCGGCGCCGGTGCGGGAGTCGAGGTTTCCGGTGGGCTCATCGCCCATCAGGATCGAGGGCTCGTTGACGAGCGCCCGGGCAATGGCCACCCGCTGCTGCTGGCCGCCGGAGAGCTGTGCCGGATGGTGGTCGAGCCTGTCGGCGAGGCCGACTTCGCGGAGCGCCTCGGTGGCTCGGCGGCGTCGTTCGCGGGCGGAGACACCGCGGGAATAGACCAGGGGAAGCTCGACATTCTCAACCGCCGTGGTGCGTGCCAGCAGGTTGAAGTTTTGAAAGACAAAGCCGAGATGGCTGTTGCGGAGATGGGCCCGCTGGTCGGCGGTTGCCCCGGCAACGTCTTCGCCGTCGAGCTGATACGTGCCGCTGGTCGGCCGGTCGAGGCAGCCGAGGGTGTTCATCAGGGTCGACTTGCCCGAGCCCGAGGGCCCCACAAGGGCGACAAACTCTCCGCGGTCGATGCAAAAGCTCACGCCTCGCAGGGCCTCCACGCGGCCGCCGCCGAGGAAGTAGTGCTTGCACAGGTTGTCGACTTCAATCAGGGGCATGGCTGCATTATGACCAAGTTTGTCGAATCCGCGTTCATCCTGCCGATGCGTCGCCCCGATACGTCGCCATGGTGACCGGGGGACGCGTCGACGTGGCCATCGGCATGTCCCGGGGCAAACGCGACGCGATCAGCCGGCCCGCGCCGGTGGCGATCCGTGCTCACCAAATCTCTTCGACGCCACGGTATCCCTGAAGTTTTTTGTCGCCGGTTTGACCAGACACGCCATTCGTTTCTCAACGCGACCGCAGCGATGACCAGGTCAGATAAAGGGTCGATCACGTCATCCCGCCGGCACCGGTGCGGCAGTGGGTGATCTCGGTGCCGAAGCGATTGCGGGGCATGCTGGCCGACCGCCCCCAGGAGCACGCGACTCACGAGCCGCTCATCAGTCGGGCGATGCTTGACGAAGTGCCATTGGCCGGGCTATCCTTTGCCCTTAAGGGCATAACCCGG
>JAGYJY010000019.1 GCA_018401745.1 Pirellulales bacterium
GATAGGCCGCAAAGGGGCGAAACGGTCCGTAGCTTGCGAAGCCCACCAGGCTCTGCGGCTCGCCGTCGAAGCAGCCGAGCACTGGAAGGCCTGCCGCCTGCTTGGCCTCCAGCCAAGCCGTCACCGTTTCCAGAGACCGCGGCTCGTATTCAAAGAGCGCCGTCGAGGTGAGGATCACCTCGTTGAAGATCTCCCGGATCGCAGGCACATGCTCGATCCCGCATGGCCGCAGCGCAGGCGACGAGGCTGCTGCGGCATCCGCCTCACCCACGGTCGCCCTCGCTCTCAGACGGCCCTGCCGGATCTGGATCGGTGGCGAGCTTCCAACACTCCTCAGCAATCCTGCTCCACGCGGCCTCAAGCTCCCCAACCCGCCCGGGCATCTCTGCCGCGAGGTCGGTCGTCTCGCAGCGGTCTGTGGCGAGGTCGTAGAGTTCCCAGGGCTCGTCCTTGGCCGCCACGAGCTTGTGATCGCCCACCCGCACCGCGCGGTGCCCATCGTGACACCACCAGAGCACCTCATGCACCACAGCGTCGTCAGCGAGCGCGGTCTTAAAACTTCGCCCCTGCAGCGGTGGCATCGCCACACCGCCATACGCCGCTGGTGGCTCAACGCCTGTCACCTCAAGCACCGTGGGCGCGACATCGACCAGGTGCACCATTGCATGCCGCAGCTCGCCCGACGCCTGCAGGCCTGCTGGCCAGTGCACGATCAGCGGCGTGGCAATGCCTCCTTCGTGGGTCCAGGTTTTGTGTCGCCGAAACGGCGTGTTGGCCGTGGTCGACCAGCCAGGGCCCAGGCAGAGAAACGTTTTCCGTGAGCCTGCGGCTGCAGCGGGATCGTGGCCTTCGCCGCGGATCATCATCTCCGCCGACGCCCCGTTGTCGCTGGCAAAGATCACGAGCGTGTTGTCGAGCGCCTCCATCGCCCGCAGCTGGTCGAGCACCTGACCGATCTGCCGGTCCATCACATCGACCATCGCGGCGTGGATCGCCATCTTCATCGCCTGAAAGGCCTGCTGCTGGGCCGTCAGGCTGTCCCACGGAAGCGGCCGATTGACCTCCTGCGGCCCAACCGTGGGCAGCACATCGTCGAAGGCATAGGGCGGGCCGAGATCCTGCTCCACCGCGGAGAGCGGGCTCGTCACAAAGCCGTGGCCATGCAGCCACTCGTAGCGAACCTGCCGGGCCTTCTCCCAGCCTTCACGGTAGACCTCGCGGTAGCGGTCGATTGCCTCCTGCGGCGCGTGCAGCGGGAAGTGGGGCGAGGTGAAGGCGATGTAGTGGAAGAACGGGGCATCGGCATGGGTGGCGGCATGGTCCGTCAGACAACGAACCGCATGATCCCCGATCGCGTCGGTGATGTAGAAGTCGTCAGCGGCCTCGATCGGCTCACCATCTTCCCGCACACCCTCATGGTCGAAGAAGTTGCTCTGCCCACGGCCCAGGGCGTCGAACGAACGATCAAAGCCCTGCTGCCGCGGATCGCCGTCGATGTGCCATTTGCCGGAGTGGTAGCAGCGGTAGCCAGCATCTCCAAGCATCTCGGCAAGCAGTGGCGACCAGGCGGGCCGGCCGGAGCGACCGCCCCCTTTGAGGGCCGGCGTTTCTGCGGTGGCAGGCAGCGCATCGCGGCCCACCGACTGGGCATAGAAGCCTGTGAGGAGCGCCGCGCGGCTCGGCCAGCAGCGGGCGGTGTTGTAGGCCTGCGTGAACCGCACGCCTCCGGCAGCGAGGCTGTCGAGGTTGGGTGTTGCCACCTCACCGCCGTAGCAGCCGATGTCGGAGAAGCCGAGGTCGTCGGCCAGGATCACCACCACGTTGGGTCGCGGCTCGGCCGCCCTGAGGCCAGCCCCTCCGATGCCCATCGCGATTGCCGCAATCCACCACCCCCGCATGCCACATGTCATCATCGCCCTGTCTCCTCTCATTCACACCGTCCGTCGCCATCAGACGCCGCCCACGCTTCGGATTCTCTGCGCTGTCGCGAAGGTTTACGGGGCTGTGGCCGCCGCTGGTGCTGCCGCCGCTGGCGACACCGCAGTGGTCCCGTTGATCGTCGTCTGCTCGCTCTCCACCACAGCATCGGGCAGGTGGTAAAAGCCAAAGGCGAGGATCAGATACATCGTCAGCAGGAGCAGGCCTTCGAGCCAGTTGGAGCTGCCGTCCTCGATCAGCTCGCGGGTCACCAGCGCCGCCAACACGATCGCCACCACCTCAAAGCTCGTAAACGCCAGGTTCATCGGCTGGCCGAGGGCCAGTCCGGCGAGCACAAGCAGCGGTGCAATCAGGAGCACCATCTGGATCGTGGAGCCGACTGTCACGCCCAGCACCAGCTCCGAGCGACCAGCTCGGGCAAAGCGAATCGCCGTGAGCACCTCCCCAATGCCGCCCACGCCACCGAGCAGCACGATACCGCTAAACGTGTTGGAGAGCCCGAGCAGCTTGGCGGTCGGCTCGAGGGCTCCGGAGAGGATGTCGCTCACCAGGCCGAGCACGACCGCAGCGATCGCCAGCAGAATCAGGCTTCGCCACATCGGCGTTGCGGGCGGCTCCTCGCCTTCTTCTGGCGGCCCTGCTGTCGAGATGCTCTGCTGCTTGCTGCCAAACACCGTCACCAACACGTTGACAACGTAGACGGCCAGCAGCACCACCGCGATCTCAGTCGAGAGATCGCGGGTGCCCTCGGGGGTGCCGATTTGAAACACGGCCGGCACCACGAAGCAGAAGGCACACAGCAGGAGCATCGAGCCCGACACGCGAAGATTTCGCCGGTCAAACTTCTGCGGACCGTATTTCAAGCCACCGATCACCAGCGAGGCCCCAAGCCCCACGAGCAGGTTGACGAGAATGGAGCCGGTCAGGGATGCCTTGACGACCGCGGAGAGCCCATTGGCCAGAGCCACGGCCCCGATGATGAACTCCGGCAGGTTGTTGAGCGATGAGTTGAGCAGGCCGCCGATCGTTGGCCCGAGCTTGGCGGCGATCCCCTCGGTCGACGAGCCCATCAGTTCCACCAGCGGAACCACCGCGGCGAGTGCCATACAAAACACGAGCACCGGGTTTGCTTCCATCCATTGCAGAAGGAAGGCCGCCGGGACAAAAACAAGCATCCATCGCATCGTGGCTACGGCTCCGAGGGTGGGGATGAGCCGGGAAAAAGCCGGCGACGCGGTTGTGAACGAAAAGCGGTTGCGACCAGCTCGTTCCCTGGCAGCTGCCAGCAGTGTCTATCGCGTCGTGGCGACCCCGGTGTGGGCCGGGTATCGTCAGACCACGTGAGACTGCAGCAGGGGCATTGTGGTCGCGATTGCGTCAGCATGCCACCTGCGGCATCTTCTTGCCCACCTGATGAAAGGATGACCCCCATGATGCAGGCAGCCTTCTTCCTTCTCCTCGCCGTGCTCGCCGCTGCCCTGCCCGCTGCCCAGGGGGCCGATGTGGTGCCTGCGGAGGGCTGTGCCGCGGCGCCATTCGGCGACGACATGCCCGCGCTCGACGGCTGGGCGACGGGCCCCTGGTGGACCAAGGAGGCCAAGGGCTGCCCCTTTCCGCTGACCGTGCCGCGGGATGCGGTGATCGCCTTTGCCATCTACTGTGTCGACGTGCCGCCGGCAGGTGGCGATGCCACGCTCAAGCTGACCGCACAGCTCTTTCCGCTCAAGCCCGGCGAGACGATGGAGGCGAGCCTTGAGGTCGACCGCGGCAACGGCTGGGAGCCGGTGGCCACGAGCCCAGTCAGGTATCCAGGCTGGGATGCCCACTTCCGCGTCAACGGCTGGGATGCCTCCCGCACCATTCCCTACCGCGTGCGGCATGGCGAGTCGGCCGTCTTTGCGGGCAGCATCCGCCGCGATCCCCGCGAGAAGGAGCGGATCAGTGTCGGCGTGATGAGCTGCAACTCCTCACAAACCCCCGGCTCGCGGAAAGAACTCGTCGACAACCTCAAGGCCGCCGACCCCGACCTGCTCTTCTTCGCCGGCGACCAGACCTACCGCCACACCCAGCACACCGTCGGCTGGATCGAGTTTGGCCTGCAGTTTCGCGACGTGCTTCGCGACCGACCGGCAGTGACCATTCCCGACGATCACGACGTGGGCCACCCAAACCTGTGGGGGGCAGGCGGCAAGCGGTCTCTGGAGAAGACCGGCTCCGACGGCGGCTACTACTACCCCGCGGCCTACGTCAGCATGGTGGAGCGGCAGCAGACCTGGCATCTGCCCGATCCGGTCGACCCGCAGCCTGTCGAGCAGGGCATCGGCGTCTACTTCACCCGGCTGGTCGTCGGCGGCGTGGACTTCGCGATCCTCGAAGACCGCAAGTTTAAGACCGGCCCCAAGGGCACGATCCCGCAGCTCGGCCCCCGGCCCGACCATATCACCGACCCAGCCTACGACCGCTCGGCGATCGACCTCGATGGCCTGGAGCTGCTCGGCGAGCGGCAGCTGGCCTGGCTTGCCCGCTGGGCGGACGACCGCGAGGGCGTGCGGGCCAAGGGCGTGCTTTCGCAGACAGCCTTTTGCGGCGCGGTGCATCTGCACGGGGATCCGAGCAACCGGCTGCTGGCCGACCTCGACTGCAACGGCTGGCCGCAGTCGGGCCGCAATGCCGCGCTGCGATTGATCAAGCAGGCGGGGGCCGTGCATCTCTGTGGCGATCAGCATCTGGCCGTGGTCGTGCAGCACGGCATCGACGACTATCGCGACGGCCCCTACGCCTTCACCTCACCGGCCCTGATCAACACGATCTACGGCCGCTGGTGGCATCCTGAGGACGAGCAGCCGGGGGCCAATCCCGTGCCCGGCAGCCCGCTGCCCTGGACGGGCGACTACGAAGATGGCCTGGGCAACAAGATCACGATGCTCGCCTATGCCAATCCCGCAGACCGCAGCGACGAGACCAAGCGGGCCGACGGCTTCGGCGTGGCTGTCTGGGACTTCCCGCACGAAGCGGTTGAGTTTCACTGCTACCCGCGGTTTGTGACCGAGGTCGCCGGCATCCCCCAGGAGTTTCCCGGCTGGCCGGTGATCGTGCCGCTGGAAAAGCCCGGTGGGTGAAGCAGCCAACAGGCTGACTGCATCTCGCTCGCCAGGCATGCGGCGGATCCGCACTGAACGGGACGGGTCTTCGGGTGCCGAAGGCACCTCGGCAGAGCCGAGGCCGCTGTGCGGCCCGAGGACCCGTCCCGCTTGCACCTCCCGCCTGAGGATAGCCCGGCCAATGGCACTTCCTCACGCATCGCCCGACTGATGAGCGGCTCGTGAGTCGCGTGCTGCTGTCTCCCGGGTGAGCACCAGGCCTTTCCCCGCCCGCCTTCTCCCTCCGAGGTGGCGTTTTTCTCGTGCCCGCGCAGACCGTGTCCCAGTCGGCCTTTCCCCGGGGCTTCGACACCCCGTGTCCGACGCCGGTCAGTTGAGGGCCGAGCCGAAGCGATGGCGAGTGAGATACCGCCGAGTCGCGGGCGGGCGGACGCAGGGGTGGCGGGGTCACTCGGGCCGCCTGCCGCAGCGCAGAGCAGCCGCTCGATCTCATCAAGCATCAAGGCCGCGCTCGGCAAGCTTGCCGCAGATCCTTCTGAACTCCTGGCCGAAGTGGAACCGGCCGGGTTTCAACTCCTGCCGGTCGGTGGCGACCATGCCGCTGCCGTCTCCCTGCTGCCCGCCCTCCACAAGGATCCCTTCGACAGGATGCTCATCGCACAGGCAAAAACGGAGCCCCTTCTGCTGCTGACAAACGATGCTGCCCTCGCGGCGTATGGCGATTGTGTGAAACTCGTGGGTACGCAACCCCCGCGCTAAGTGCCGCCCACGAGACCAGTGGGAGCCCGAGACCGAAGGACGTGCTCCCCCAGCGACCGGGTTTTCCGTCGACGCGAGTGTCCGGATCACGCTCCTCGACCGCGACGTGCCGAGCTATTTTCGGAGTCTCGCGAACTTCCGTCCCTTGAGGGCGTTGTCTTGGACATACGGCACACCACGCTCGACCTTGCCCTTGTGTCGCGGTGTCCTCGGCTTGGTCGGAAGCACGATCGTGCCATAGTGCCTGCAGAACTCGGCGAGCTTCGGATCAAACCAGTCGGCCTTGATGACGGCTGCCTTGAGGTTGTCGACCACGAGCGTGTGAGCGACACCACCGAAGTGCTCGAAGGCGTTCTCAAGGCAGCCGATGAAGTCGTCAGTCGACTGTGTAAATACAGCCTCGCTGTAGCCCTTGCGGGAATGTGAGAGCACGACCCGCAGGACATGCGTCCGCCGCCGCTTGCCATCGCTCCCGACAACGGGAGCCCCCGTGCCGAAGTCGACTTGAGCCTCAAACCCAGGCGACACTTCCATCCGCCGAAACGGAACCGGCTTGGCGGCCATCCGGGCGTACCGAGTTACCGTCCCGCGGTCGATTCCCAGCCGCCGAGCAATCTCACGAAACGACAGTCCCGCAGATCGTAGCGATTGAATCGCCTGAATCATCGTCATCTTCATTCCATTCGCCATCACAGGCCTCCTTCCGCGGCACTGCCGCTAGAAGACCTGTAGCTCGAAATGCTCCGTGAAGATGGCGGGTTTTCAACTGCCGATCAGTGGCTGGTTTTGAAGTGCGGATTGACAACCAATAACCACCGTTACGCCGCCAGGGTCGGGCGAGATCTGCGAGTTACGCCCAATTCAAATCGACGCGAGCAAACGCTCGTATTCGGCATGCGTGCCAATGAAGAACCAGATAATCGTGTCGGGCTTGGTGCGCACCCCTACGGCCCGGTATGACGCTGAAATCCGGACTGACCAAACAGGCAGCGTGGGATGCACCTGCTTGAACTGCAGGCTTGGATGAGCCGGATCCGCCATGAATTGGCGGTAGGCGAGTTTGGCCCGGGCCTAAACGGACCTTGGCAGCCCGTCGTGGTTACGCCAGAACGACTTGCTCCCGCGTGATTTCACAAGCGGGCTGGGTCGAGGTCCGGGCACTCGCCGCGATCGTCTTCAGCGATCACTTCGGCAACGAGTTTTGCGAGCGAATCGGCATGAGTTTCACTGACGCTCCGCCACTCCTGATCCTCCTCAAGTTCGTAGAGCACGAACCGTGCCACAGACTCCTGCTCGACTTCCGGCAACTGCCGAAGCTTTGTGATCGCATCTTCAAGCAGCTTGATCATTGCATGGCGCCTCCGGAAAACCGCGGGCGACACCTGCGGCCCATCACTCTTGAGAAAGAGTATGGCCGCCCGTGATCCCCATCAAGAATGATAAACGACTGCGGGTGAGGTATTCGATTCGCAGTGGGCGATGTTGGCCCGGCAGGGCAAGCAGCCCCGCTGGGAGAAAGACCACCTGATTCAGACCCAGGAGCATCGCAGCCGCCAGATCCGGAAGGTGCTCGCCAAGAGCGACCGGGTGGAACTGCTCGAGGTCGACTTCCCCGCGCTCGTGGCCGATCCGCAGCCGGCGCTCGCCCGGCCGGCCGAGTTTCTCGGGGGGGCCTTCACCAACAGCCCCGCGGTCGCCGCCTGCGTCAAGCCAGCGCTGCACCGGCAGCGGTGACGCCCTCGCCGCGACGCCCGGCCGCGTGGACTTGCGGCCGCGGCCGGGTCCAACCCAGTTGGCCGCCTTATGCCGCGGCAGCGCGTAGCGGATGAGAGCGATCCGGCCGCCAGCACCGCGGCTCACGGAGAGCCGCTCGAGCGCGAAGGGCGGACGTGCACAGTATCTCAGGAGATGTTCGAGACTCTAGTCATTTTTCCGACGGCGGCGGATCCAACGGCAAGTGGGTGATGTGGAACACGCAGTCGCAGTGGACGGGCGACTACACGGCTGCCGGCGTGACCGGAATCGACCTCTTCGCGAACGTGAGTTCTGGAACCAGCCCGGTCGATATGCGGCTGGCCTTCAACGGCCCTGGCGGCTGGTTCTACTCGGATCCTCAGAGCGTGGGCAGCGGCTGGAACAGTTACTCGTTTGCGTTGACGGACACCGCGTTTACCTACACGTCTGGCAGCGGCGGCACGGGCAGCCCTGAGGCGGCGTGAGGGGCAGGAGCGTGGCGAGGCGGGAAACCGGGCCGCCCGTCCCGCTGGCCTGCGGCCGTGAAAACGGCCCGGCCGCCCGATTTTCTCCGAGGATAGAGGCCCGCGGTCGGCTGCTCCGACCGCCGGCCAAGCGGTTTTTCGTCTGGCTGCCGCCCAGGTCGTTGCTGAGGAACTACCCGCAATCGACATCCACAGCCTCTGACCGCTGCCGGACGCCAGGTCACGACAAAGCCGCGAGGCCGCCAATCGCGCGGGTCCAGCCCCGGCCGCCGGGCGGGGCACCAGCCACGGGCAGCCGGGAGATTGGCTATCCTTTATGATATTGTCAGAACACAAGGAGCTGGCATGGAAAAGATTCAAGACCTCTACAGCACGCGCGTGCGGCCCATGCCGCCGGCCAAGCGACTGCAATTGGCCCGACTGATCCTCGACGATCTCGCACCGACCGACCAGGCCTTGGATATCAGCGACGAATGGACCGACGACGACCTCGCCGACGCCGCCTCTGCATCTGCCCGCCACGCTGACCAATCGATGAAGGGCAACGGAGCCCACGATGAATCCAGGTGAGGTTATTTGGATTGACTTTCCAGGTATCGTTCAAACGAAGCGGCGTCCCGCCGTCATCCTCTCGTCTGCGTCGTATCACTCGACGCGTCCAGATGTCATCGTCGGCCTGATCACCAGCCAAACTACCAAAGCCTCCGCACCGACCGACCATGTCCTGCAAGACTGGCAAGCTGCCGGCTTACGCGTTCCTTCCGCATTCCGCGCTTTTCTCGTGACGCTTCCGCAGTCATCGATTGTCAGCACGATGGGCGCACTCTCACCGGCGGACTGGACTCAGGTGGCATCCCGCGTCAAGCTCGCGATGGACTTGGCGTAGCGACGCCATCGCCCAGGCTCGGCCGCCCTTTGCGCTCGAACGACTCTCCGTGACTCGCGGCCGCGGCAGGGACTGGCTCCGTTTGTGTCAGCAAACGGTGCCTGTCCCTTTTGCCCCCCTTTTGGCCGGAAGGGGTCAGGCACGTTTTCCCGAGAGAAAACGAGCCAGACCCCGAGGGCGGCCAGATCGGCCTGGTTGATCGGTCGGGCCGGCGGGGCGTCACGCTCTGCGTCGTCGGCAGCCGGCACGAACACGCCGTTGGTCAAGCAGGCATGCAGATGCACATGGTGGTTGAGAGCCGAGCCGAAGGCGGAGCGGTTCGCCACCAGCCGATCGCAACGTTCGTCAACAAGAACGCGAATCGTGGGCATGCCCGGTCGAGCGGCGATGGGCGTCCTCCGGGAGGCCATCGCGGAGGCGATGAGGGCGAAGACCGACAAGCACGGGATTCGTCGTGGCCTCGGCTGGCGGATCTCGTCCCGCCGCCGCGGAGGCTCGTCTATCCGTCGCCGTCGGCGATGTCACACCGTGAATCGCTTCAGTTCCGAGATATGGTCGAAGTGCGGATCAATCGACCACACACGCCATTCGTTTCTCAACGCGACCGCAGCGATGACCAGATCAGGCAACGGAAGGACGTGGCCTCCGGCTCTGAGAGCACGCCCGTGTTGCGCGGCAGCACGCCAATCATCCCAGCCTGAGTGCCGCACGGCCATCTCTGAGCGTGACGCAGCCCTCGCCGCCAAGGACGCGCTTGTCGCACAGCAGAACCAGCAGCTGGCCTGGCTTGCCCGCTGGGCGGACGATCACGAGGGCGTGCGGGCCGACGGCTTCGGCGTGGCTGTCTGGGACTTCCCGCACGAAGCGGTTGAGTCTCACTGCTACCCGCGGTTTGTGACCGAGGTCGCCGGCATCCCCCAGGAGTTTCCCGGCTGGCCGGTGATCGTGCCGCTGGAAAAGCCCGGTGGGTGAAGCAGCCAACAGGCTGACTGCATCCCGCTCGCCCGGCATGCGGCGGATCTTCTAATACTTGTTGAACAGGCGGCTGAGCGGCCAGTCGGCAGGCAGGCGGCTGCCGAAGTCGATCGCCAGCACGCGGTTTGACTCCCAGGGAACGGCGATGATCGAGCCGTAGGGCGTGAGCACGGCTCCCCAGTAGCCGCCGGTGATGCGGCTGCCGGGCAGCAGGTCGGCTGTGTCGGTGGCGGGATTGATCACCAGCACCTCGCCCGGCTTGCTGGGCACGCTGTAGATGCGGCCATCACCGCCGAGCACACTGCCGATGTAGCGATCGCGGGGCACCTCGATGAAGCTGATCGCATCTGTCGCTGGATCGAGCACGATCACCCGGCCGGTCATCGAGGCTCCCGAGTAGATCTTGCCGTTGGGAGCGAGCACACCGCCGTAGGCTTTGCTGGCGTCGTCGCCGAGGTCTTCGACGAGAAAATCGATGCTGCGGCTGGCCGGATCGATCACCATGATCTGCCTGGCCTGATCGGGCATGCAGTAGATTCGGCCATTGGGGGCGAGCACACCCCCGGCATACTTGTAGGGAGCATCAGAGAGCTCACCAAACCGCACGCATTCCTGGGTTGCCGGATCGATCTCCACCACGTGCGTGGCTGTGGAGGGAATCGCATAGATCTTGCCGTTGCCAGCCACCACGCCCCCCCAGTAGGCGATGTCGCCAGAGTCTTCCCCAAACGCACGCACCTCATCGGTGGCCGGGTCGATCCTGATGAAGTGCGTCGCCTGATGTGGAATCAGATAGAGGCTGCCGTCGGGGGCCAGCACCCCGCCGAAATAGTTGCCGCCGGAAAGCAGTGGCGAGGTCAGCTGCCTCGTCGCTTGGCTTGCTGGGTCGATCACCAGCATCGTGCCTGCGGGTGAGGGCAGACAGTAGACCTCGCCGCTTGCCGCCACCACCGCACCGCCCTGCTGATCGTAGTCGCGGCCCAGCCGTGCAAAAAACTCAAGCTTCGGCGAAGCGGCCGTCTTCGCGGGCAGGGCTGATGCGACCGCCGCGAGCACGTGTGTCAGCGGCCGCTCTGCGGCATCCCAGGCGGGCAGGCCCATCACCGCCATCTCCGGACGCAGGGCGTTGCGGAGCGAGCGAGCATTGAGAGCGAGCACGGCCGCTGCCAGGCCCACCACCAGCATGGCCACCGCGAGGCGACGAAACACGCGGTGGCGGTGGCGTCGCTCCGCGCTCCGCAAGGCTCTGCCAAAGGCCACAGCCGTGGAAAACCGCTCGGCTGGGTCGGCAGCAAGCGCCCGGCGGCAGACCGCCTGCAGCGGGCGGGCGAGGGGCCGCTCCGTCTTCTGCGAAGAGACCAGGCCTCGACCGTTCGGCTTCCCAGGCTGCTCCGGGAGGGTTCCCACGAGGCCCTCGTAGAGCACGACGGCCAGGCTGAAGATGTCGCTGCGATAGTCTGCCGGTGTGCCGTTGCACTGCTCGGGGCTTGCATAGACGAGCGTGCCCAGGCTGCCCCCTGGGGTGTCGGGAGGCAGGGCGATGCCAAAGTCGGTCAGCCGGGCCCGGCCGTGCTCATCGATGAGGATGTTGGCCGGCTTGATGTCGCGGTGCACGATGCCACGGCTGTGGGCGTGGGCCAAGGCGTCGGCGACCTGGGCGATCCAGTCGATCAGCTCTGCGACGGTGGCCGATCCTTCTCGGCAGGCATCCGCCAGGCTGCCACCCTCGATAAACTCCGACACGAAGAAGACCGTTCGGCCCTGCCGACCCACATCGTAGGTGGGCACGATGCCGGGATGGCCTAGCCCGGCGACCCGCTGCGCTTCCTCCAGCAGCCGGTCCGCTGCCTCGTCGCTGAGCTGCCGCGGGATTTTGACCGCCACGGTCCGCTGCAGCTCGAGATCTCTCGCTCTCCACACCTGTGCCGAGCCGCCCTCGGCAACCAGCGTTTCGAGGCGGTAGCGGCCTGCAAGCAGCGGCGACGCCAAGGCCGTGTGAAGCGGCCCGATCAGGCCGGTGGCTGGCGATGAGCCGTCGCCATCTCCTGATGCCGGGCCGTGGGGCTCTTCCAGATCATCCAGCGGCGCCTCAAGCCAGGCGGTCTGCTCGAGAGCCTCAAGCCGGCGGCGAAGCTCTCCCTCCAGGCTTGGCCACTCCCGGCAGAGCTCCTCGACGGCAACCTCACGCCCCTTCGCCCGCAGCTCCTCCCACCGCAGGATCAGGTCGAGCAGCAGCTCCTCGTCGACTGGTGCGGGGGTCATCATCGCCGCCCTCCCCGAGGGGCGAGCCGGCAAGCGATCTGTTCGCCTCTGGCCCGAGGGTGTTGTGCAGCATCTCGCGTGCGGAAAACCATCGTCGCTTCACCGTCCGCAGCGACACGCCGAGCATGTCGGCGGCCGCCTGCTGCGAGAGCCCCTGATAGTAGAGGAGCGTGACCACCTCCCGCTCGACATCCGGCAGACGCTCGCAGGCCTCGTGAAAGGTGGTCCAGGAGGTGAGATCCTCCGGCTCCCCGTCGCGATCGAGCGCAGCCCCCACCTCGTCGGCTGGGCGATGGTCGGTGTGGTGGTTGGCCGCCATGCCTTGGGGGCCGAAGTAGTGGCGTTTGAGGTCGATGAGCTCCCGGCGAATCTGTGTGCCGGCAAGGTTGAGAAAGTGTCGGGCCGACTCCACCTCCACCTCGGCGAGCGAGCGATACAGTCGCAGCAGCGCGTTTTGTTGGACATCATCGGTCGCCTCCCACCGCCGCAGCTGCGGATACTGCCGCAGCATCCGCCGCGTGAGCCGCAGCAGCCGCTCATTGGCATGCTCGAGGATCGCCTCGCGGGCCTGCACACCGCCGTTCCGCAATGCCGCCACGAGACGCTCCAGCTGAGCGTCGCGATCTTCCTGCGCTGCCTGCGCTGCCTGCGATTCGCTCGCTGTTGCTGTGCCACGAAGCGTGACGGGCCCAACTGCCATGCCGCATCCTTCGCACTGGGGGAGTCCCTCCTAGGATACCTTCGCATGGCCCGCGGGGCATATCTGCTTTTGATGAGTGCGGAAGCGGGGCGCCCAAGGGGCCGCGAGCGTCGTCATACCCTCACAGACCCCTCGCTATGCGCGGCCAAGCCGCGCTTGCTCTCACGGTGAAGCCGCGAGACGCGTCACGCGAGACGCTTCCTCCGCACGCTGCCTGACTGCAGCCTAAGGCAGCCACGCATCCTCTAGGAGCTGCTCCAGCGGAAAAGGCTGGGTGGCGGGGAACTGGTCGATCGCGAGGCCGGTCTCCTTGCTCGCCAGGCTTGTTGCGTCGGCAAATGCGAGCAGCGTCGCTTCGTGCAGGAACGGCTTCAGACTGGGGCAGTCGTGCAGGAGATCCCGGATGCGGAGCCGTTGCTCAAGGATGGATCCGCGCCATGAGCTTGATCGGTGTTCGGGCTGACATTGCCATTTGAGAAGGTGCGCGAGGAGGATTTTGAGGCGACTGATCAGCTCCTGGCGATCTCGACGGCCCATGGTCTCAAGCTCCTCAACAAGGTGCTCGACATCCACCTCCTGAAACCGCCCCTGTCGCAGCAGTTCTGCGGTCTGCTGCGTCCACGCGTGAATGTCGCGTTGGTACAAGCCGGCTGGCGTCATGGGTCGATCCTCGTTGCTCGCAATCATGCTGCGTGCGGCAATGCCGCTCGCATGGCTCAGCACATCTGCATTCTCGCCAGCGGAAACAACGGCGGCAACCGCGACTCACCTTCGCTTCGGCGGCGGTCGATCGGGACTCACATGGCCCTTGCGGAAGATGGTGGCACCGCTGCAGCCGTCAACGATACCGACTTGGGCTACCTCTCCTGGGTCGTGGGCGACGCCGGCTACACCCTGGGCTCCGTCGTGGCCGTCCCCGAGCCAACCACGATGAGCCTCGCACTCCTCGCTGCCTGCGGCCTCCTCAGCCGCCTTCACCGCACCGCGGGGCGGACATCGGTGTGGCGGACGTCATCACCCTTGAAGAGCAGCACGTCATCGGCAGCGACCGCGGCGGCGTAACTGAAACAGTCGCCAAAGTTGAGACGGGCCGGATGGCCGCTCCCCTTCCCAAAGTCTCGATAGGCCTGGCGGGCGAGGATTGCCTGATCAACGCTCACGGGGCTGATCTCGACCCCCAGTTCCTTCAGCAGCGTGTCGAACATTCTGCTCAGGACTGGGTCTCTTTGAGCATCAATGACGACGCCCGCCTCGACGAATGTCGCCGCCGACATCTGCACCTGGTCAGCCTGCAGAATCGCGTCGAGCAACAGGTCCGCTTCGGGCTCTGCCTGCAGAATCGCGATCAGCGCCGAAGTGTCCACAATCATCGCGGCAGCCCATGCTCATCGTAGAGCGTCTCACTGACCACATGGAGCGACAGCCCTTCAGTCTTGCCAAGGTGTTCACGCATCCGCCTCAGCAGGTCCGTCACCCGATCTCGCCGGCTGCTGCCGGCTGTCCTGCGACGCGCGAGGGCTTCGCGGAGGGCGGTGCTGACCGCATCGGTGACCGTGGCCTGCTCAAGCGCGGCGAGTTCACGGGCAAGCGCATGCGTGAGCTCGTTTTTAATGTTCATTCCCATGCCACAAGGCTACCAGTCTACCTCTTTGGTATACAAGGGTAGAAAAAGGTTCCCCGTCGCGTGGCGTGACGCCAGAGGAGTATGGTTGCCTCCTCACAACGGTCTACAGTTATGATCGTGGTTCATGCTGCCCACACCAGAGGCCTCCCATGCGACGTGTGCTTGGAATCGCTCTCACTGCTGTTGTTGTCACGGCTCTTGCCATGGTGATCGTGCCGCGGGCCTGGACTGCGGAGGAGGCCGACGTGAAGGGACAGCCGGACAAGCCGTGGATGGTTTCCGAGGCGTCGCTGCCGGAGGGCTTTCCGCCGCCGGGCCCAGTCGGCGAGGTGATCGTCAAGACCTACCCGGCCCACAGGCTCGCCCGCGTGACGGCCGAGGGGGGCAGCAACGGGATGTTCATGAAACTCTTTCGCCACATCGAGCGGAACGACATCAAGATGACGGCGCCGGTCGAGATGAGCTGGCAGCAGGAAGGCGAGAAGCCGTCGCGTGATCCCGATGCGATGGCCTTCCTCTACGGCAGCACCGCGATCGGCGAGCCGGGTGCCGACGCGGAAGACCCTGGCGTCGTCGTTGAAGACATCCCGGAGATGCAGGTCGTCTCGATCGGCCTGCGGGGCGGCTACGACGCCAAGACCTTTCGCCGCGGCCACGAGCAGCTCGAGGCCTGGCTCGCCGAGCACCCAGAATGGAAGCCCGCCGGTGGCCCACGAACCCTCGGCTACAACAGCCCGTTTGTGCCCAACTTCTTCAAGGTCTCCGAGGTGCAGATCCCGGTGACCCCTGCCGGCTCGTGAGTTGATGCCGGTCCCGGGTGCCACAACCGTCTCCCCATTCGCAAAGCCAGCCACAAAGCCAGTCACCGTGCCGCGTGTCACCGTGCCGCGTGTCATCCGTGACGTGTCGTGCGAGCGGGGCTTTCGCGTCGCGTGGTTGGCGTCACAGCAGCCTAGCGTGGCGTGACCGTCGCCCCCATGCCCGCCGGTCGCGGCCGCTTGGCGACGTTGCCTTTGCGCCAAAGACGCCGCTCCACAAAGTCGTCTCCGAGAACCTCGAGAGCTGGCTCGAATGGCGAGAAGCGGCCGAGAGCCGCCCGCCCGCGGCTCGGCGGCATCTGCTTCCTGCACCTTCCTGCACCGCTTCGGTTCGGCGCTCAACCATCATGTCCACCTCCGGGCCTTGAGTCACCGACGGCGTCTTCGTGCCGGCTGCTGCCGACGCTGTGTGTGACGCTCCGGCGTTCCTGCCGTCCCGGCTGATCACCCCGGCTGACCTGGCCACGCTCACCGAGCGGGTCCGCCGAAATGTTGTTCAGCGACTTGTGTCGACGAGAGTTGCTGAAGCCGGCATTTGCTTGATCTTCGGCTCGCAAAGGCCCTCGACATTTCGGAGGAGCCGGAGCATGTTCGGGAACGCTATGGCAAGGGAGATGCCAACCGTTTTGGTGACGGTGCTCCCCGGAATCTTGAGCACTTTCTCATGGCGCGCCGGCTCGTCGAGGCTGGTGCCCGCATCGTCACCCTCAACTTCGGCCGTTGGGACTTCCACAAACGCGATCACGGTCATGGCCAGAGCCTCCGGCGGGTGCTCGTCAGCCTACCGGTCAGCCGACGCCGCTAAGCCGGAGAACGCTGAAGACACACTCTGATTTGCGGGGTTTTGACATGCCATAAAGACGGGAATATATTTTCCCGCATGAAGACCACCGTTGATCTTCCAGACGATTTGTTTATCGCGGCCAAGAAGCGGGCTGCGGAACTCCGTCAGCCGCTGCGGGCTCTCATCGAGCGCAGCCTCCGGGCGGAACTTGGGCGAGCCGCCGGCCCGCCCGCCGGCAAGCCACGCACCATCCGCTGGGTCACGGTCGCCGGCGGGTTGCCGCCCGGCGTGGACGTGTCTGATCGGGCCCTGATGCACGAGTGGCTGCGGCAGCAGCGATGATCGCGATCGACACAAACCTGCTGATCTACGCTCATCGGTCCGGCACCCCGGAGCATGTCGACGCACGCCGTGCGATCGAGTCGGCGTTGAATGCGCCGGGAGGTTGCGGCGTTGCAACGCCGAGCGTGGCGGAGTTTTTCAGCATCGTGACCCATCCGACCGCGACCGGGAACCCGTCGCCCCCGGACGTGGCAGCCGAGTTCTTGCAGTCGTTGCGAGAGAGCGGTGTGGATGATCTCACGCCCGGGCCCGGATTTGCGGCGCGGCTCGCTCGGATGGCGGCCAACCTGGGGGTGACAGGGGCGAGGGTGTTCGATCTGCAGATCGGGCTCTGTGCCCTCGACGGCGGCGCTACGTCCGTGTGGACGCACGATGGCGGTTTCGTGAAGATCCCCGGCCTCTCGGTCCACGACCCGCTCACGGCGGCTTGAGGGCCCAAAGGATCGCCCGGCCAACGGCGCCTGCTCGTCGAGAGCACCGGGATCTCCGAGCCGCTGCCGGTGGCCGATGCCTTCGAGCGAGCCACAGCACCGTTGGAGTCGGTGGACGAAGAGGTGTGGCGGTGATCCCCCTCTGTCTCGACACCTCGGCATTCAGCCGGCTGATGCGCGGACAACCGAACCTCCAGGAACGGCTCGAAGCAGCCGACGAGATCCTGCTGCCCGAGTCGGCTGACAGAACCACGTCAATGCTGCGGCAGATAACCCGCACCACGTGCGTGTCTGCCTGCGGTTTCTCTTGGGATGGCCTCGTGTGGGGACTATCATAAGAAGCTCTTCGGGGATCAGGGACCGTGTCTTCGCACGAAGCCGTTCAGCTCAGGGTTGCTCTCATGAATTCGTTGTTCTTCTCGCTCTGCAGCTTTCAGTTCTGTCGTACCGCTCCGGCCGCCGCATGCCGAGCAGGCGTGCTGGCTGTGCTCATGACCTCTGCAAGCAGCTTTGCTGCCGCGGCTCCCAGCTGGCAGCAGAAAGCGGAGCCGCAGCCGGTGGCCACGGCGGCCCCCGACGCCGCTGAGGTCGTCCTGCCCGAGCCGGCCAATGCCCCCTGGATCTGGGGCCCCGACGACAACACCAGCTATCGACTGAGCAAGGCCTTCGCTGGCGGCTGCGAGCGGGCGGTGCTCGTGGCAGCTGGCGACAACCGGATGCAGGTCATGATCAACGGCACGGTGGTCGCAGAGAGCACCGCCTGGGATCAGCCTGTCGCTGTCGATGTCACCGACGCCCTGACCGATGGCGACAACGAACTCACGGCCATCGTGGCCAACGAAGGCGGCCCCGCCGGCTTCACCTGCCGGCTGGTCATGACCGGGGATGGGAAAACCCGCGTTGTTGCCACCGACGACACCTGGACCGCATCCATTGCCCGTCGCCCTGAGAAGGCCGTCGACGTTCGCCTGGTCGCCAAGGCCGGTGGCCAGCCCTGGGGCGATGTGCTCACCCGCGCCACGGCGGCACCGCCGCCAGCCGGCTTCGCCGTGCCTGAGGGCTTTGCCGTGGAGCGGCTCTTCGTCGTGCCGCAGGATGAGCTGGGCAGCTGGGTCTCGCTGACCACCGATCCCCAGGGCCGGCTGATCGCCAGCGACCAGGGCGACAAGGGACTCGTGCGGATCACGCCCGCGGCCCTCGATGGCTCGACAGAGACCATCGTGGAGAAGATCCCCGCTGAGATCACGGGCGCTCAAGGCCTGCTGTGGGCCTTTGACGCTCTCTACGTCGTCTGCAACGGCGGCACCGGCAGCGGCCTCTATCGCGTGACCGACTCCGATGGCAACGACACGCTCGACCGGGTCGAAAAGCTGCGAGCCTTCAATGGCGGCGGCGAGCACGGCCCGCACAACATCCTGCTCTCCCCCGACGGCGAGAAGCTCTTCATCATCTGCGGCAACCACACCGAGCCCCCCTTTGACGTCACCAATGTCACCGACCCGCAGATCATGGGCGGCATCCGCGAGTCGCAGCGGCGAGTGAGCCTCGGCGACGATGCGACCAGCCGCCTGCCGGCCAACTGGGATGAAGACACGGTGATCGCCCGCATGTGGGACGGCAACGGCCATGCTGCCGGCAGGCTTGCTCCAGGCGGCTTCATCGTGAGCACCGACCCCGATGGAAAAACCTGGGAGCTGTGGAGCGCTGGCTACCGCAACCCCTACGACTTCGCCTTCAATGCCGACGGCGAACTCTTCGCCTACGACGCCGACATGGAGTGGGACTTCGGCACGCCCTGGTATCGCCCCACCCGCGTCAACCATGCCACCAGCGGCAGCGAACTCGGCTGGCGGAGCGGCACCGCCAAATGGTCGCCGAGCTTCCCCGACAGCCTGCCAGCGATTGTTGATATCGGCCCAGGCTCACCGGTGGGTGCGGCCTTCGGCTACGGCACGAAGTTTCCCGCCAGGTATCAGAAGGCCTTCTATATCTGCGACTGGACCTTCGGCACGATGTATGCGATCCACCTTGAGCCGGATGGCGCAAGCTACGCAGGCACGAAGGAGGAGTTTGTATCGCGGACGCCCTTGCCGCTGACCGACATGACCGTTGGCCACGACGGAGCGATCTACTTCACCGTCGGCGGCCGCGGCGGTCAGGGCGAGCTCTACCGCGTGACCTACCATGGGGACGCATCGACCGATCCGGTCGACGCCCGTGACACGCAGGGAGCCTCCGAGCGGCAGCTCCGCCGGGAGCTTGAGACCCTGCACCAGCCGGTGGCCGATTCCCGCGGTGCGATCGACAAGGCCCTGCCTTTCCTCGGCCACCCCGACCGCTTCATCCGCTACGCCGCCCGCATCGCCCTTGAGCATCAGCCGGTCGAACTCTGGCAGGAAGAGGCACTCGCCTCGACAGAGCCTCGTGCCCGCATCACCGCGGCGGTGGGCGTGGCTCGGCAGGCGGAGCCCGCGGCGCAGCCGGCGGTGCTCGAAGCCCTCGAAGCGATCGACCCCACCGATCTCGACACCGCCACCACCATCGAACTCGTGCGGGCCTACGAGCTGGCCCTGGTGCGGCTCGGCGAACCCTCGGATGCGTGGAAGCAGCGAATCGCCTCCCGGATCAGCCCGGTGTTTCCGTCGGGCTCGTTCGACCTCGACCGAGCGGCCTCGAGCCTGCTGGTGGCCGTGCGGGCTCCCGGGATCGTGACCACGCTCGTGGGCATGCTCGCCCAGCCGACCGATTCGGCGGAGGCGACCAACCTCGCCCCCAACGAGGAAGAGCTGCAGCAGCTCGATCCAGCGGAATGCGGGCTACGGCTCAGCCGTCCGCGAGGCCCTGGAGAAGCGGGGCGACCTGCTGCAGATCCACTACGCCTACGCGGTTCGCACGGTGAATGAGAAGGAGCACTGGACCGACGCCGACCGCAGCGGCTACTACGCCTGGTTCGGCCGGGCCCGCGAGTGGGTCGGTGGCAACAGCTACCGCAAGTTTCTGCTGAACATCGAAAATGAAAACCTGGCCACGCTCAGCGACACCGAGAAGATGGCCCTGGAAACCCTCGGCATCCGTCAGCCCTACACCCCACCGCCGCTGCCGAAGCCCGAGGGCCCAGGCCGCACGTGGACGACCGAGGAGGTGCTGGCCCTGGCCGAGAAGAGCCTGAATCGCGGCCGCAACTTTGAGCATGGCAAGCGGACGTTTGCCGCGGCTCGCTGCGTGGTCTGCCATCGCTTCGGCGAAGATGGCGGGGCCACCGGCCCTGACCTCACCCAGGCTGCCGGCCGCTTCCAGCTGAAGGATCTGGTGGAAGCGATGGTCGAGCCGAGCAAGGTGGTCTCCGATCAGTACAAGGCGAGCATCGTGCAGACCGTCGACGGCAAGGTCGTCTCTGGCCGGATCGTCGCGGAGTTCCCCGACCGGATCGTGGTCGTTACCGACCCGGAGGATGCCACGAAGTTTGTGGAGGTGGCGAGGGAGGAGATCGAGGAGCTGCTGCCGGCCACGCAGTCGCTGATGCCAGCAGGCCTGCTCGACACGCTCAGCGAGGAAGAAGTGCTCGACCTGCTCGCCTATACCCTCTCGCGGGACAAGTCCAATGATCGTCGCTTCAGGAAGTAGCCTGCGGTCGGCGGTGGTAGCGGCGGTGCTGGCCGCCACCACCGCGGCGGCGGCTGAAGAGCCTGCAGCCGCGATCGACTTCGCCCACGAGATCGTGCCGCTGCTCGAGAAGTGGTGCGGCGAGTGCCACATCGGTGACGCCCGCCAGGGCGGCTTTTCGATGAACACCCTCGAGGCAACTCAGGCGGGCGGCGACTCGGGGCTTGCAGGACTCGTGCCGGGCAAGGCCGACGCCAGTGAGATCATCCGCCGCATCACCAGCACCGACCCCGACGAGCGGATGCCTTCAGACGGTGAGCCGCTGCCGGCTGCGGAGATCGAACTGCTCGCTGCCTGGGTGGCGGCCGGCGGCAACTGGGAGCCCGGCTTTTCTTTTGAGAGCACACTCTGGGAGCCGCCGCTGGCCCTCCGGCCGGTCACGCTTCCGGAGCCGATCAACGGACGCGAGCACCCGATCGACCGGGTGATCGACGCCGTGGCCCGTGCGCAAGGCCGCGAGCTGCTGCCTGCTGCCAGCGACCGTCAGTTCATCCGTCGCGTATCGCTGGATCTCACGGGCCTGCTGCCGTCGCCGGAGGAGGTCGAGGCGTATGCCGCCGACGCCAGCCCCGGCAAACGCACCGCGCTGGTCGAGCGGCTGCTTGGTGACGAGCCTCGCGCCCGGCTTCGCTACGCCGAACACTGGCTGACCTTCTGGAACGACCTGCTCCGCAACGACTACACCGGCACCGGTTTCATCACCGGCGGCCGCAAGCAGATCACCAGCTGGCTGCATCAGGCGCTCGTCGACAACACGCCCTACGATGCGTTTGTGCGGGAGCTGATCGCGCCGTCGGAGGCCTCCCGCGGCTTCATCGACGGCATCGTCTGGCGGGGCACCGTCAACTCCAGCCAGACCGTGCCGATCCAGTTTGCCCAGAACGTCGGCCAGACCTTCCTCGGCATCAACCTCAAGTGCGCGAGCTGCCACGACTCCTTCGTCGACCGCTGGACGCTGCAGGAGACCTACGACCTGGCTGCCGTGATGGCGGCCGAGCCGCTCGAGCTGCACCGCTGCGAGAAGCCGACGGGCGTGATGGCGAGGCCCGGCTGGATGTTTTCAGACCTCGGCCAGGTCGACCCGGCTGCCCCGCCGGAGGAGCGGCTTACCCAGCTGGCTGCCCTGATCACCCACCGCGACAACGGCTGGCTCTCCCGCAACCTCGCCAACCGCATCTGGGCCCGCCTGATGGGCCGCGGCATCGTGCACCCAGTCGACGCCCTTCGCACACAGCCCTGGAACGAAGACCTGCTGGAGCTGCTGGCGGCCGACCTGGTCGAGCACGAGTGGGACATCAAGCATCTGCTCCGCACGATCTGCACCTCCGAAGCCTACGCAGCGGTCACGCCGGCTTTCGAACGTTCCGCCAGCAGCAGCGACCGCTTCGGCCCGCTGCCCCGACGGCTCACCGCCGAACAGTTTTTCGACTGCCTCTGGCAGCTGACGGGCACAGCGCCTGAGAAGCCCGACGGCGAAGTGAAGCGGCCGGCGGCCGCAGGCGACGAACCGGCCATGGTGCGGGCGGCGCTGGTGAAGTGCACGCCGCTGATGGCAGCCCTCGGCCGGCCCAACCGCGATCAGGTGGTCACCAGCCGGCCCACCGAGCTCACCACACTTGAGGCGATCGAACTGGCCAACGAGCAGAGCCTGGCAGATCAGCTCGCCGAGGGTGGTGAGAAGATTCTCGCTGAGCATGGGCCGAGCCCAGAGCCGATCGCTGAGTGGCTCTTCGCCGCAGCCCTCAGCCGGCCGCCGACGCCGCCGGAGCTCGCTGCGTGCCTCGACCTGCTTGGCCAACAGCCAACCACCCAGACCGTCGCCGACTGCCTCTGGGCGGTGATGATGCTGCCGGAGTTTCAGTTGATTCGATAATGGAGCCCACTGCTATGCGAAGCCGACGCGATCTGCTCAAGAGCCTCGCCGCTGCCACCACAGCGACACTTTCGCTGCCGGAGCCGCGGGCGCGGGCCAGCACCGCAGGCCAGCCGATCGAGCACCCAGAGCCCACGGCGGATGCGATCATCCTGCTGTGGATGGCCGGCGGCATGGCTGCCCCCGACAATCTCGATCCCAAGCGGTATCAGCCGTTTGAGAAGGGCCTCGCCGTGGCCGACGTGATCAGCACGTTCCCGGCGATCCCCACGGCGGTCGATGGCGTTGAGATCTGCCAGGGGCTGGAGGAGATCGCGAGCGTGCTCGACCGCGGCACGCTGCTCCGCTCCCACGTGCAGCCCGACCTCGGTAGCATCCTGCATTCGCGGCACCAGTATCACTGGCACACCGGCTACGTGCCGCCGCAGACGGTCGCCTGCCCGCACATCGGGGCCTGGATGAGCCGCGTGCTCGGGCCCCGTAATCCCGTGATGCCAGCCTTCATCAACATCGGGCAGCGGCTGGAAGGGATCGGCGAGAACGAAGAGATCAAGGCCTTCACCACCGGCGGCTTCTTCGGCAGCGAGTGTGGGCCGATGAACCTGCCCTATCCCGACCAGGCCGCCGCTGCGGTGCGGCCGCCCAAGGGCATGCAGCCCGACCGCTTTGCGTCTCGCTACGACCGCTTCAAGCAGCTGCTCAAGGCCTCGCCCCACGGTGCGTACACCAGCGACTTCCATCAGGAGTCGATGCTCCGCAGCCTCGACAACGCCCACCGCCTGCTCTCGGCCAAGGAGCGGGAAGCCTTCGACATCTCGCGTGAGCCCCAGGAGGTTCGCGAGCGGTACGACACCGGCCGCTTCGGCCGCGGCTGCCTGCTCGCCCGCAGGCTCGTTGAGCAGGGTGCCCGCTTTGTCGAGGTGACCACCGAATACGTGCCCTTCCTCCACTGGGACACCCACGAGCGGGGCCATGAGACGGTGGCGCGAATGCACGCCGAGATCGACCGGCCGATTGCCACGCTGATTCGTGATCTTGAGGCCCGGGGTCTGCTCGACCGCACGCTCGTGGTGATCGCCAGCGAGTTCAGCCGCGACATGATCACCGAAGGCCAGCCCGGCTCCACCGCCACCGATCAGGCCAAGAGTCCGAAGGATTTTCTCCAAGAACCCAGCCACTACGGCCAGCATCGCCACTTCACCGGCGGCTCCACCGTGGCCCTCTTTGGCGGAGGCGTGAAGCGGGGCTTCGTCTACGGCAAGACCGCCGACGAGCGGCCCTGCATGGCGATTGAAAACCCGGTCTCCGTCAGCGATCTGCATGCCACGCTGTTCACGGCGATGGGCATCTCACCTCGCACGGTCTACGACATCGAGAGCCGCCCCTTCTACGCCACCGAAGACGGCGAGGGCCGCGCCGTCGAGGCGATCTTCAGCTAGCTGTCCGTGGAAAAAGCCATCCATAGCCTTTTTCCACTCACGCGCTGCATCCTGCGGCAGCAGATGTGTTCCACACTCTGCTGAGAAACAGCTGGCTCTTGCCTGAGAGCACGGCCGCCGCGAATAGTTTTCACGCGACCGGCAGCCGGGATGCCACCGTTCCTCACGCCCTTTCTGGTTGCAAGGGCGAACCAGGAGACGTCTCGTGGCATCATTCATGACCGCACCGCTGGCAATGGCGGGCATTCGGGAGCGGCAGCTTTCCTTGGCAGCTCTGCGGGAGCTGTTCACCCATCCCCAGCCTCCCTGCCTGACGCTGCTGATGCCAACCTACCGCCGCCCCCCCGACAATGCTGTCGACCGCGGGACGTTCGCTGGCCTGGTCGACACACTGAGCGATCAGCTGGCCGCCAACGGCCATCGCCACGACCGCGACCGGCTGACTGCTCCGCTGCGGAGCCTGGAGTTTGATCCCGACTTCTGGCAGCACACACTCGACGGCCTGGCGGTTTTTGCCCAAGACGGCGAGGCTGACCTGTTTCGCGTGCTCAAGCCACTTCCGCTTCGAGCGATTGTCGCCGACCATTTCTCCACAATGCCGTTGATCTCGCTGGCCACGGGCATCGAAAGCTTCGACGTGCTCGCGCTCACCAGTCGCACCGCCCGCATCTACAGCGGCACGTCTAAAGCCCTTGAGCCGGTCGAGCTCAGCCCGACGCTCCACAGCAGCCTGCACAACGCGGGCGAACTTCTTCGCATCGACATCATCGATGAGGAGTCTCTCGAGCCTCACCGGGTGCGAGTCTCAAGCGGTAGAGGCCGCACGCTCCACGGCGGATTTCGCGGGAGGCAAGAAGACATTGATGCCGACACGGAACGGTTCTTCCGTGAGGTCGATCGGGTGGTTCTCGAGCAGGTCTCACAGTCTGACCAGAGGCCACTGTTTCTCGTGGCCTTGGGGGAGCATGCCGCAGTGTTTCGGCATGTGTCAAAAAATCCCGCTCTCAGCCAGAGTATCCCTCGCGATCCCTCGCGGCTGACGGCCACCGAGCTGATCCAGCTCGTTGAGCCACTGCTGGCCGCCGCGCAGCGCGAGCGGGTAGAGCGGCTGATCGTGGCCTACGCCAAAGCGGTTGAGCACGGCCGCGGCTCGGGCGACCCCGCTGAGATCGCCCGCATGGCGATTGCGGGGCAGGTGGCCACACTGCTCGTGGAAGAGGGCCGATGTGAGCCTGGGCGTTTTGATGCAGCGACTGGCGAGATCGGCTGGGAAGCCTGCCTCGGAAAACGCCCACAGCCGTCGCTTCCGTGCGTTCCCGATCTCATCGGCACCATCGCTGAAAAGGTTCTCCTGCTCGGCGGCGAAGTCGTCACACTGCCGAGGCTCGCAATGCCCAACGAGAGCGGACTCGCAGCGATTGCCCGTGGCTAGCTGTCCGTGGAAACAGCCATCCATGGCCTTTTTCCCAGCTGAAGCGACGCCCCAAAAAGCCGAGGTTTTGGGGGGTCGCCGGTCGCCGCATCCTGCGGCGGCAGACGTGTTCCACAGTCTGCTCGCTGTCCACAAAATATCCGTGACCCGCCAACGCCTCACCTCCAATCGCAGGCTGCCCGCCCACAGGCAAGAACGCTTCCTGATGCCGTCTCACAGCAGGTAGGATCCTGGGATTCCTCCCTCTTTGAAGACTCCGCGATGCCCCACGACGATCCTGCCTCTGCTGCCGTCTCGACCGACCCCCTCTTTGCCAGCTGCCCCGACCGCCACAGCACCGGCTCTGAAAAGTGGGATCACTGGGCCGAGAAACGCGCGGCGGATGGCCGCGAGATCCTGCCGGTGTGGGTGGCCGACATGGACTTCCGCGCTCCACCGGAGGTGCTCGAAGCGCTGCATGCCCGCGTCGAGCACGGCGTGTTTGGCTACACCATCGACCCGCCAGGCTTCGCACCGGCACTCGCCGATCACTTGGCCCGTGTGCACGGCTGGCAGATCGACCCCGCGTGCGTGGTGGGTACGCCCGGCGTGGTGACGGGGCTCGCGCTCGCTGCCCGCATGCTGACCAAACCGGACGATGAGATCCTCACCTTCACGCCGATCTACCCGCCCTTCCTCTCCCTGCCGCAGGCTGCCGGCCGCCGCAGCCTGCGGGTCGCGCTCGCCCGACGCGAGCACAGCTGGGAGGTCGACTTCGATGCTCTTGAGAAAGCGGTCACGCCCAAGACAACCATGCTCTGGCTCTGCCATCCGCAAAACCCGACCGGCATGGTGCACACTCGCGAGGAGCTGCTGCGGATTGCAGAGTTTGCTGCGAAGCATGGCATCCGGGTTGTCAGCGATGAGATCTGGAACGACCTGATTCTCGACGGCTCAGAGCATGTGCCCTTTGCCAGCCTCGACCATCCGGCGGCCAGAGACGCGATCACGCTCGTCGCCCCGAGCAAGACCTGGAACGTCGCGGGCCTCGACTGTGCTGCCGCGATTCTCCCGGAGGCGGGCATGAAGGCTCGCTGGAGGCCGTCCGGCGGTGGCCTCGTGCCGATGGTCAATCCGCTCGGCTACGCTGCGGCCGAGGCCGCCTGGCTCCACGGCGATCCCTGGCGGCGAAAGCTCCTCGGCCTCCTGCGGCACCACATGCAGCTGGTGGGCCAGACGATCGAACAGATCCCCGGCCTCTCCTGGATCCCGCCGCGGGCCACCTATCTGGCCTGGATCGACTGCCGCGAGACCGGTATCGCCGACCCCCAGGCAGCCTGTGAAGCCGCAGGCCTCGGCACCTCCAACGGCCAGGGCTTCGCCGGCCCCGGTTTCGTCCGCATCAATACCGCCTGCCCCACGCCGATGCTCGCAGAAGCCCTCCGCCGCCTCCACGTCGCCTTTGTGAAGTGACGCCAAGGCTTCCCCCGCCCGCTGTCTTCTCCCCACGAGCGAAGAAACGGGACGGGTCCTCGGGCCGCGAAGCGGCCTCGGCGAAGCCGAGGTGCCTGCGGCACCCGAGGACCCGTCCCGCTTGCGCCCCCGGCCGCAGACCGCCGCGAAGCGGCGGACAGGCCGTCCTTAAACCCGCAAGCGAGGGGTGAGCCCGGGGCTGACCCTCCGGCGTATAGGAGCGAGCGACGCCCGGAGGGCCAAAGCGAAGCGGATATCCGAGCGAGCGAGGGCCTGGATGGCCCGCAGTGAGCGTCCGGAGGGGCAGCCCCGGGCTCACCCCGAGCGACCCCACCGCAACAAAAACCCTTGGTGCCCGTGGCGTGCCAGGTGTACCCTGTTCGGCTTCGGCCGCGTGTGCGGCCGGCTTTTTTTGTTTTGGGAGTCGATGTGATGCGTTCGATCCGTTTCGGGGGTTGCAGCCTTTGGGCGGTCGCCCTGTTTTCTGCTTGCCTCTCAGTTTCAACCCTCGCTCCGGAGATGACCGTGGCTGACGAACCACTTCCGACGATGCCAGACGGTGCCGGCAAGGCCGACGCCGACGCCCCCACCGAGTTCACCGCGACCGACTCGGGCCTCAAGTATCGCGTGCTTCGCAAGGGCACCGGCACGAAGCCCGCGGCGTCGAATCAGGTCGAGGTCAACTACCACGGCTGGCTCGACGATGGCAAGGTTTTTGACTCGTCGTACAAGCGTGGCGAGTCGATCTCGTTCCCACTCAACCGCGTGATTCCCGGCTGGACCGAGGGCATGCAGCTCGTCGGTGAAGGCGGCATGATCGAACTGCTGATCCCGTCGGATCTTGGCTACGGCCCCCGCGGCACTCCCGGCGGCCCGATCCCCCCCAACGCCACGCTGCACTTCTTGGTTGAGCTGATCGAGGTCAAGTAAGCCCGCGGCGGGAGAAGCGGGACCGCAAGAAACGGGACGGGTCCTCGGGCCGCGAAGCGGCCTCGGCACAGCCGAGGTGCCTCCGGCACCCGAAGACCCGTCCCGCTTGCATATCCGCTACGGCAGTTCTGCCTCCGGCACCCGAAGACCCGTCCCGCTTGCATATCCCGCTACGGCAGTTCTGCGGTGATTGCCATCACGATCGGGTGCCGTGGAGTCGTTGCCCTTGGCGAGTTCGACTGAGCGGATCAGCTCCGCTCGCTGCGGCTCGATCGCGAGATACCGCAGCTGGCGGCCACCCCGCAGCTCAAACGCATACTCGCTGCCGGGCACGTCGATGCGGCGGACATAGTCGACCAGATGCTCGCCATTGACGAGCGGGTGCTCTTCGACTTCGCCGTCGTCGTAGTGCAGCCGCACCGTCATCGAGACAGAGCCATTGGGCGTGGCGGGCGAGCCCCAGCCGGAGATGCCTCCCAGGATGTGAATCGCCTTGGCAGGTGAGGAGAGCGGCAGCGACACGCTCGAAGGCATCGTCGGGGGGACCTCTCCAATCGGGCCGTTGAGCATGATCACGTTGGGCACAGAATCGCCGACCGGATCGACCAGCTGGAAGGGCACGCCCTTGAAGGTCTTGGGGCCCCAGTCGTCAAAAACGACCGTCTCCCCGCGGTTGTTGACGTCGTAGAACATGCCGCGGGTGCTAACCACCGTGGCGGCCTTGGCCAGCGGCAGCGGCAGATACGTGCCCTTCGCCGTGAGAAACGCGATCAGGTCGGCAAACTTCGCCGGAGGAATCTGCTTCTCAAAGCCGACCGGCATCAGCGAGTTGCTCGAGGGGAGAAACTCGTCGATCTCCTCCCGCTGAATCGCAAACCGCTTCGCCTCTGCGTCGACAATCTCGATCGCCGTGCGGCTCTCAGACGCCAGCAGGCCCGTGACCACCTTGCCGTCTTCGGTGATCACGGTGTAGGCCCGGTAGTTGCCTTCCACCGAGCGGTTGGGGTCGAGGATGTGGATCAGCAACTCCTGCGGCGGATGCACCGCCATCCCGGTGAGCTCCGGGCCCACCTGGCCGCCTTCTCCCGAGTGCCTGTGGCACTTGCCGCACTGCTCTTTGAAGATCGCCTTGCCGCTGGTGGCGTTTCCGCCGGCGAGCACGATCGGCAGGAGCTCATCGATCACCTTCTGGCGGTCGGCGTCTGGCAGACCACCGCCTGAGGCGATCATCGCGCGGGCCCGCTCACGGACCTTCTCATCGGGATGCTCAGCAAGCCGATTGCGTTCCACCAGCGGCAGATCGGTGAGCCGCACCGTGCCGTCTTCGATCAGATCCACGAGCACACTCACCCACTCGCTGTTGCCCACGGCCACCCGGAAGGCGGCATCCCGCACTGCCGGCGGCAGCGTCGTGGCTCGCTCCACCAGTGCCTCAGCCACCCCCTCCCCCTTGGAGAGTCCAATCGCCGCAAGCAGGCCTTCGGCAAGCTCCGGGCTTGTGCGGGCGTCAATCAGCTCGAGCACCTCAAGCGCCGCCTCGCCGTCTGCCGGCCGCATGCTCACCAGCCGTGCCGCCGCCTCGCTGCGGGCCTCGCCGGCTGCCGACGCATCTTCAATCACCGCCATCAGCGCTGCGACAACCTGATCCATCGCATCGTCAAGCACATCGCTGCCAGACCGCTGCACAAAAGCAATCAAATCGCCCTGGCTCGCCACGGGGAGCCGGGCCATCAGGCCCACGATCGCCTCCTGGCTCTGCTTGCCAAAGGCAATGGCCTCTCCCTTCGGCCAGCCTCGGGAGAGCCCCGCCACCACAGCGGCGGCCACTGCAGGCGGCGCATCGGCAAGATGAACGACAAGCCGGTCGACCTCGTCGGCCTTCCCTCCCCGGGCCACATGCTCGGCAACCCGCTCCACCAGCGCGATCCGCTTGGGATCGACCGCGGCATCCGCCGAGACGAGCCCCGGCAGCACATGCTCAGCCTGCACCGCCGCCGCAGCGGTCGCCGCATCGCTCAGCACCGGATCATCAAAGGTGCGACGGTCGGCAAGCATGTCCATCACCAGCCGGCCTGCTTCTGCCGACGAGGGCCACTCCGAGAGGGCCTCAAGCACCGCCAGGCGAACCAGCGGCGCGATGTCGTGGGCCACGTCTGATTGGGCCAGCGGCAAAAAGATTTCTTCGGTGCGGGGCAGCGCCTTGACGGCATTCATCCGCACGCCGCTGGAGGGATGCTCAACCGCCGCCACCACAGCCGCCACGGCGTCGGCATCGGCATGCTCGCCCTCGAGCAGCCCGAGCGATTTCAGCGTCCAGATCGCATGGATCGCGGCTGGATTCAGGCCGATGCCATCCACCGAGCGATCCTGCACAAGCCTGATCAGGGCTGCCGCCACATCCCGGCCGCCATCGGCTCGACCTGCCGCCCGATCGATCAGCGCCCGCTGCGCGAGCGTTCGCCAGAGCATGGTGCTGTCGGCAAGCGCCGCGACCAGTTCGTCGGCGGTGGCGTCGGCGAGGGTCGTGCGTTCGCCTGCGGCTGCCCCGTCATGCGTCATTCGCCAGATGCGACCATGCGTCTTGTCGCGAAGCGGCGTCTCGTAGGCGTTGCCCTTGCCGTTTTCAAAGCCCTCCGGCGTCGGGTTGTGCTGCACGATGAAGTTGTACCAGTCGACCACCCACAGGCTGCCGTCCGGGCCCACCTCGGCGATGATCGGCGCGGTCCACTCGTCGTCGCTGGCAAGCTGGCTGTAGGCCATCCGGCTGCGGAAGCCTGCCCCCGAGGGGCTGATCTCAAACGCCGCGACCACGTGGCCCGTCGGCTCGCAGACAAACGCTGTGCGGTTCCAGTACTGCTCTGGAAACGCCCGGGCGGTGTAGAGCCGGTGGCCAGCGGCGGCCGTGAAGCGGCCGTGGTGATCGACCTGCCGCACGGGCGCCTTCCCGTCGACCGCCCCCTCCCGCGGTGCGATCTCCATCTCCGGATCGCCGGCGATGCCGCGGAGCGTGGTGGCGGTCCAGCCCCGCACCCGCTCATACACCCGGTTGGCCAGCGGCATGTGCTCGCTCGGGTTGCCATTGGCGGTCGAGCCAAACACCAGGCCTTCCTCGCTGAAGCCAAAGCCCCAGGAGTTGTTGTTGGTGCTGCGGAGAAACTCGAGCTTCGAGCCGTCGGGCAGGAAGCGGAAAAAGCCTTGGCCGAAACGGATCCGCTCCCCGCCCACGCTGCCTTCGAAGCCGGAGTAGCCCACCATGCCATACACCCAGCCGTCGAGGCCCCAGGTGAGGTTGCTGGGCCCTGAGTGGGTGTCGCGGGTGCCCCAGCCGGTCGAAAGCACCTCGCGGCGGTCGGCCTGGCCATCACCATCCTCGTCGGCGAGGAACAGAATCTGCGGCGCCTGAGCCACGATCAGCCCGCCGTCGTGCGGCAGAATCGAGGTGGGGATCGAGAGGTTTTCGGCAAACACCTCTCGCGTGTCGGCCAGGCCGTCGCCGTCGCGATCGCTCAGCCGCACAATCCGGTCGCGGCCTCGGCCCTCGCCAGGCAGCACGATCTCGTTGGGATAGTCGACGCTCTCGGCGACATACAGGCTGCCATCAGCAGCGAAGGTGATCGCCAGCGGCTTGCCTGCCAGCAGCGGCTCGCTGACAAACAGCTCCGCATGGAAGCCCTCGGGAGTGATCACATGCTTGAGCGACTCCTCCGCAGAGAGCGGCTTCTGCATCGTGGTGATCGGATCGCCCACGGTGCCCCACTGGGCGTCGGGCACGTAGAAGGGCACCTTCGCAGGCTGATAGGCAAACGGCTCAAGCCCTTCCGACACAGCGACCGTCATCTGCGGATGGTCAATGAAGGGGCCGGCCTCAGCCGGATCGGCACCGGCGGCATAGCGGATCCCCCGCTCGAGCAGGTTTTGAAACCCGGGATGGCTCCAGGTTCGCTGGTCGTGGCCCCAGGCGGTGTAAAACACGCGGCCTTTGCCCTCGCTGCGAACCCAGGTCCAGGGCTCGCGGTGGCCATCCTCTTCGCGGACCTCAAGCACCGTGCGGCCACGGTCGTTGTGCAGCCGGTGCACGTAGGTCTCATCCCAGCTCTCGAAGCCCTCAAAGCCCTGCATCACCGGGTGGTCAGCGGCCACGATCTCCGTACGAAACTCACCGGTGCCATGCCGCTCAAACTGGGCTCCCACCAGGTCAATCCAAGCTGGAGAGTCGCGAAAGCAGAAGCTCGCGCAGTGCAGGGGCACGAGGCCACCACCACCGCGGACATACGCAAGCATCGCCGCCTCGGCATCTCCCGGCAGGCTGTCGATGTTGGCAAACACGGCCAACGCGTCGTAGCCGGCGAGCGTCTCGGCAGAGAGATCGCCGAGGTCGTCGGTGTAGACCATCTCCACGCCCCGGTCGGCCAGCAGACCCTGCACCTGGGCAAAGCGTTCGGCCGGACGGTGATGCCCCTCATCACCGAGAAACAGCACCTTCAGCGGCTCCGCGGCCATGCCAGCTGACTGGAGTGACAACGCGGCAACAGCCACCAGGGCGGCGAGCGAAAAACGAAGACGCATCGGGAGGCTCCACACAAAAAAGGTTTGAGGGCTGAATGCTCGCACCGCGAGCGGAAAGGCGGAGGTCAGCCGCTGAAAGTCCACTCCGGGAGCTTTTTGATCGCGCCGCCTTCCATCGCACTTTCGTGGGCGAGCAAGCCGGTGCAGGTCCAGTTGGCACTCTGTCGGGCATTGGGATAAGGATCGCGGCCCTCCACCAGTGCCGTCACAAACTCATGCACGAGGTGCGGATGGCTGCCGCCATGGCCGCCGCCCTGCGTAAACGAGAGATGCTGATGATCGTCTGCATCATAGACACCACCGGTGGTAAATCGCTGGATCGGCTCGGGCAGCAGATGGGCGAAGTCGGGCACGGCCACCCGCTCGGGAATCTCCGGCTCCGGTTTCTTGGCGGTGTGGATCACCGGCTCCTCCCCCTCGCAGAGCTGCCACTCGAAAGTCTTTTTCGAGCCATACACATCAAAGCTCTCGCGATACTGACGGGCCGTGTCAAACAGCGAGCGGATCACGCGGGCCACGACAGGGCTCTGCCGCAGCTTCACGTGCGCGCTCTCAATGGCAAACGGTGAGCCGTAGCGGCCGATCAGCTCCTCACGGATGCGGCCGGATCCGAAGCAGCTGACCTCTTCGGCGTCGAGCCGCTGCAGGGCCAGGCAAGGGCCAACACAGTGGGTGGCGTAGTGCATCGGCGGCAGGCCGGGCCAGTAGTCGGGCCAGCCATCCATGTCCTGCTGGTGGCTCGCCTGCAGAAACTGAATGTCGCCCAGCTCACCGGCGTCGGCCATCTGCTTCACAAACAGAAACTCGCGGGCATAGACGACCGTCTCGGCCATCATGTATTTCAGGCCGGTCTTCTCGCTGAGATCGACGATTCGCTTGCAGTCTTCAACGCTCGTCGCCATCGGCACGGTGCACATCACATGCTTGCCTGCCTCCAGGGCCGCCAGCGACATCGCCGCATGATCGGGAATCGGCGAGTTGATGTGGACCGCGTCAATCTCCTTGTTTGCCAGCAGCTCGGCATAGCTGGTGTATCGCTGCTCAACGCCATACGCATCGCCAACCTGATCGAGTTTGTCTTGTGACCGCTGGCAGATGGCCACCAGCTCTGCATGCGGATGCCGCTGGTGGATTGGAATAAACTCAGCACCGAAGCCGAGACCAACGATGGCGGTACGAACAGGTCGAGACGCGTCTGGCATGGCATCCTCTTCGAAACGTGTAGACGGCGATACCCTGGAAACTCACCCGAACCCACTACTCTGCCCGGAAAAGCTTGTCACGTCCATCGCCAACAGACACTCCAGCGGGATCCCAGACGCATATGTCGACAGTTCACTCCCGCCAGCGTTGCTATCTCGACCATGCCGCGGCCACACCGATGCTGCCCGAGGTCGCCGAGGCGATGCAGGATGCCGCCGCTGTGTACGGCAATCCATCGAGCCCCCACGCCTCCGGCCGCGAGGCTCGCCATCTGCTGGAGGCGGCTCGCGAGCGAATCATCGCTGCTCTCGGCGGCTCCTGTAGCGGCCCTCGGCGAGACCGGCTGCTGTTTACCTCCGGCGGCACCGAAGCCAACCAGATGGCGATCGCGGGCCTTTCCACCTCCGGCGACACCCCTGCTCCCCTGCTCCACTCGGCCCGCGACCATGCCGGCACGGTGGCCGCCGCCCGCCAGCTCGCCGCAGCCGGCAGGCGGGTGATAGAACTGACGCTGGATGCCCAGGGCCTCCTCGAGCGATCGCATCTCAGCGACGCATCTCAAGGGGTGCTTTCCACGACCCTCGCCTGCAGCCAGACGGGAACCCTCGAAGACGTCGCCGCTCTCGCCGCTGCCTTCCCGCAGCTGCTGATCCACGTCGACGCCGTGCAGGCGGTTGGTCGCGTGCCCGTAAAGCCCACAGCGATGGCCGCTGCCTCCCTGGCTCTCGCTGCCCACAAGCTTGGTGGGCCTCGCGGTGTCGGTGGGCTGTTTCTCCGCGAGGCAACCCACATCGCCCCCCTCCTTCCAGGCTCACAGGAACGGGGCCTGCGGGGTGGCACGGAGCCGGTTGCTCTGGCGGTCGGGTTTGCCGTGGCGGTCGAGCATGCGGTGACGCGGCAGGCCGCGGAGGCGCAGCGGCTGGCGGGCCTCCGGGATCGCTGCGAGCGGGCGCTTGTTGAGGCTGCCCGCACAGCCGGCATTGAAGCGGTCGTGGTTGGCGAAGGGGCCGCTCGCGTGCCCCACATCAGCGTCGTGGCCCTGCCAGGCCGCAACCGTCAGGCGACCGTGATTGCCGCGGACCTGGCCGGCATCTGCCTCGCCAGTGGAACCGCCTGCTCGAGCGGGTCGAGCGAGCCGTCGCCTGCGCTCGTCGCGGCAGGACTCCCAGCGTCCCTGATCGATTCGGCCATCCGCCTGAGCCTGGGCTGGTCGACAACCGCCGAAGACATTGACCGAGCGATCCAGGCATTTCAGACACATCTCTTCTGCCGACGAGCGTGACGCGACTGCCATGCAGCGGTATAGTGTCCGGCTTTACGTTCGTTCAGTTGCCGGGGGATCGAGGGAACCACGACCACCATGCTGACTCCCACCATGCTGACTTCCACCAGCCATGGTGACACCAGCGGTCATACCCCAAGCGGACATCATCGTCGCATGGTTCGCACCGAACTCGATCTTCTGGGCCTCGGCATCACCTCACTTCTCGCCGACGAACCGTGCCACTACAGCCCACTGGTGCTGGTTGGATCACCGGTGGCAACCTCGGCCGTCTTGCAGGACATCCACCAGCACTGGCAGCGTCTGCACAACGAGCGGGTCGCCAAAGGCGTTCGCAGTCTCTTCATCGATCCCCAACGGCTCGCCCGAGATCTCGAGTCGGCTGCCGGCGATGGGCTTGATAGTGTCCATCGCCGCTGGGTTTCCGCCGCCCTCGTGTTGATCGACGGGATCGAGCAGCTTTCGTCGCAGGGCCAGCTCACCGCCTTGCCCCATCTGCTCGACCGCGTCAGTGAGTCCGGCAGCCGCCTGATCTGCAGCCTCTCACAGGAACCAGGAAGTCGGGGCGACCTCACCGCAGCCATCACCTCACGACTCGGGGAAGGACTGGTGGTGACCGTCCGGGATGCGACGGGCCTTCCCGCACCTGCCGAACCCGCAGCGGGAACACCGCAGCCAACGCTCCGCCGCATCCTTTCGGCCACCGCCCGCCACTACGGCCTCATGCCGGCCGACCTCGTAGGAAGCTCACGACGGCGAACCATTGCCCTGGCACGTGGCATCGCCATGCACCTGGCTCGGCAGCTGTGTGGCGAAAGCCTGGCGGGCATCGGCCGCCGCTTCAACGGACGCGACCACACCACCGTGTTGCATGCGATTCGTGTCACGCAGGAACGGATCGAACGCGATCCGGTCATCGCCGACGATTTTGAGGCAATCCTCAGAGCCCTGGGAAACCGTGCCGCAAGGCACCCGAGCTGACTGTCCTGTCCTTGGAAGAAGTCAGCCATGGCCTTTTCTCCACTCAAGCGACGGCTGTTTTCCACAGACGGACGGCCGGATTGTCGGTTCCTCGTCGGAAAGATGCCGCGGCCACTGTGGAGATCACTGTGAAGCTCACTGTGAAAAGAGCCGACACCTGGGCGTCGGCACCGTGACGGGCTGGACTGCAGCCGCGGCCCACACACAAAACCATCACAGGGGATTCAGGAATCACGAGCCACGGCTGACGCCGCACGCACCTGATTCCGGCATGTCCGCTGGCAGCTTCTCGACGGCGTCCTCGCACCGCGTCAACAGGCCTCTCCACACAAAGCCGACTCTGTTTCAACATGCTTTCAACCGTTTTTCCCCATCGAGCTGATCGGTAAAAACCGTTTTTCTCTCGTGAAAAAGAGGCTTTTTGTGGAGTCGGCGGCTCACAGTGCTGTCAACCGCTGCCGTCGCCGCTGACGCGGGTGGCACTCGCGTCCTTCGCAGAAGCCGACATGCCCTCCTCTTACTATCTGCTCTCTTTCTAAAATTCAAAAAGAAAAGAGAAAAGAAGAAGAAGGCAGGCAGGCCACCGGTGGCGAGTTTCGTGTTTCCCCACCGGTGCCCAAGGCCCTGAAAAACGGGTATATTGGAGGCTTGAAACAACGGGAAATGCCCGAGAGGTCGCAAAATATCCATGAAAGTACGCGTCACGCGTGAGCCGCTGCTGGCGGCCATCCAGAGCGCTGCGGCGGTCGTGCCATCCCGCTCGCCGAAACCAGTGCTGACCAACGTCAAGTTTGAAGCCCAGGCGGGGCGGGCCATTGTCTCGGCCACCGATCTTGAGGTCGGGATTCGGATCGAGCTTGATGGTGTTGAGGTGGACGCACCTGGGGCTGTGCTCCTGCCCGCCTCACGGCTTTCGGCCATCGTGCGTGAGGCTGCAGCTGGAACCGTCTTTGAGATTTACTCCGATGACACCGCAGCGGTGGTCAAGGCGCCTCGCAGTCAGTTCCGCCTGCCGGGTGAGGATCCGCTGGAGTTTCCTGCGGTGGCGACCTTTCCGGAGGAAGCCTGCTTCGAGCTCACCACCCCGCTGGTTCGCGAACTCGTCAAAAGAACCGTGTTTGCGACTGACAACGAGTCGAGTCGCTATGCCCTCGGCGGTGTGCTGATTGAACTGACGGCCAAGGGCGTGATCGGTGTGGGCACCGACGGTCGACGGCTGGCGAAGATGGAAGGGCCGGTTGCAACGGTGGGTGGAGATCCAGCCGATGCGCAGCCGATCGTGCCGTCGCGGGCGATGCAGCTGGTGGAGCGCTGCCTCGCCTCCGCCGAAACGCCTGTGCACATCGCCGTCCATTCAGCGGAGATTCTCATTCGCACTGGGTCGACAACGGTCTCGGCTCGTCTGGTTGATGGGCGGTTTCCGCGGTGGCGGGATGTGTTTCCTGAGCGGCCTGAGGCAATGCGGGTGAGCCTGGTGGTGGGGCCTCTGCTGGGAAGTGTTCGTCAGGCGGCGATTGTCACCAGCGACCAGTCGAAGGGTGTCGATTTTTCATTCGAGCCCGGACAGCTGGTGCTCTCCGGGCGGTCGGCCGAGAGCGGTGAGAGCCGCATTGAGCTGCCGATTGAGCACGCTGGCGAGACGGTTCGCATCAAGCTCGATCCGCGATTTGTCAGCGACTTCCTCAGGGTGCTCGACCCAGCCACGACGATTCAGGTTGAGCTGACCGACTCGCAGAGCGCTGCGGTCTGCCGTACCGACGATGGCTATGGGTATGTGATCATGCCGTTGGCGGTTGACGCGTAGCATGAGCGGCCGCACACGTCACCGCGATCGAGGGCGTCGCCGAGAAGACGGCGATCAGCGGCCAGCTGGCAGCGGAGGGCCACGGCCGATCGGCAACGTGGTTTCTGGGCTGATGGCCAGGTTTGGCTACGACCGCGAGCAGGCGGCGTCGCAGCTGGAGTCGGCCTGGAGCGAGGTGGTGCCGGAAATGCTGCGAAGCGGGAGTCGGGCGGGGCTTGTGCGGCGGGGAGTCTTGGAGGTGGTGGTGACACATTCGGCACTCGCCCAGGAGATGGGTTTTCACAAGCGGGAGGTGGTGATGCGACTGCAGCAGCTCGTGCCGAGCGAAGGAATCACCGACATCCGCTGCCGCGTTGGCACCCTCTCCTGATCCGCCACACAAGACAACACAACACGCCACACCACACAGCAACTCACATCACACAAGCTCGAACTTCACAGAGAGAGGATTTCTGCATGGCTGATGAAACGACCCCGTCTGAGGCAGCCCAGCCCGGATACACATCGACCGACCTGCAGCATCTCTCCGACCGCGAGCATGTTCGCGAACGCTTCGGCATGTATATCGGCGACAACACCGCACGAGGCCTGCACCATCTCGTGTATGAGGTTGTCGACAACTCCATCGACGAGTGCGTGGCCAACTATGCCAAGCAGATTTCCGTGACGGTCAACGTCGATGGGAGCGTGACGGTCGAGGACGATGGCCGAGGCATTCCCGTTGAGCGGCATGCCCAGCTCTCGGAGGAAATGGACCGCGAGATTTCCACGCTCGAAGGCGTGATGACGGTCTTGAAGTTTGGCGGCAAGTTTCAGAAGGGTGCCTACCAGACGTCTGGCGGCTTGCACGGCGTGGGCGTGACGGTCGTGAACTTCCTCTCGGAGTGGTGCGAAGTCGAAGTCTCCCGCGACGGTCATGTCTGGCAGCAGGAGTATGAGCGGGGCAACCCGACCGGACCGGTGCGGAAGATCGGGGGCACCAGCCGCACCGGAACGAAGACCACCTTCAAGCCCGACCCGCAGATCTTCCCGATGACGAAGTTTTCCTGGGACGTGCTGGCCAAGCGTCTGCAGGAGCTGGCGTTTCTCAACTCAGGTGTGCACATCACGTTTGCCGATTCAGCCAGCGGCAAGCGGGAAGCGCATTGTTATGAGCGGGGCGTTGAAGAGTTTGTCGAGTGGCTCAACCGCTCCAGCGACTCCCTGCACGCCGATGTGATCTCGATCCAGGGTGAGGCGGAGGGGGTCTCCTGGGACATCGCCCTGCAATACACCGGCGAGTTCACCGAGAACCTGCACAGCTACGTCAACAACATCTCGACAACTGAGGGCGGCACCCATGTGTCAGGCTTCCGCTCAGCCCTGACCCGCTCGCTCAACGCCTACGGCAAGAAGACTGGCCTCTACAAGGATCTCGTTCCCACCGGTGACGATATCCGCGAGGGCCTCACGTCTGTCGTCAGTGTTCGTGTGCCCCATCCGCAGTTTGAAGGGCAGACGAAGACGAAGCTGGGCAACGGCGAGGTGGAGGGGATCATCAACTCAGCGGTGGGCGACTTCCTCTCGAAGTATCTCGAGGAGAATCCCAAGAGCGCCAAAGCGATCATCCACAAGGGTGTGCTTGCCGCAGAGGCCCGCGAGGCGGCCAAGAAGGCCAAGCAGCTCCTGCGGGAGCGGAAGGGTGCCCTCTCTGGCGGCGGGCTGCCGGGCAAACTCCGCGACTGCACCAGCCGCGACATGGAGCGGTGTGAGCTCTACCTGGTGGAGGGTGACTCCGCCGGCGGCAGTGCTGAAGGTGGCCGCCACCGCGAGTATCAGGCGATCCTGCCGCTGCGAGGCAAGATCATCAACGCCTACAAGAGCCGCGAAGACAAGGTGCTGGCCAACGAAGAGGTCCGCAGCATGATCTCCGCGATCGGCGCCGGCATCGGCCTGGAGGCAGACCTCTCGAAGCGGCGATACGACAAGGTCGTGATCATGACCGACGCCGACGTTGACGGCTCCCACATCCGCACGCTGCTGCTGACCTTCTTTTACCGACAGATGTATCGGCTGGTCGCCGAGGGGCATGTGTATGTCGCCCAGCCGCCGCTGTTTCGCGTGCGGAGCCGCAAGGAGACCTACTACATCCAGACCGAAGACGAGATGAAGAAGCAGCTGCTTGAGCAGGGCCTCGGCGACGGTGTGTTTCTTCCTGGTGATGGCCGTGAGGTGTCCGGCGAGCAGATGACGTCGCTCTGCCGTACCCTCGCAGGTCTGGAAGATGCCCTGCTGGCCCTTGAGCGGCGAGGCATCAGCCTCCGTGACCATGCGGGCCGTCAAGATCCGTCGTCCGGCAAGCTACCGATTTATCACGTGTTTTACGGTGCGGAAGAACGCTGGTTTACCACGCGAAGTGAGCTCGATGCGTTTCTCGCTGAGCAGGAGCAGGCCTCCGGTGGAGAACTGGCCGTTGGCCGCAGCAGCGATGGGCGTCCTGTGGAGGGCGAGGGTGCGGCGCAGCCCGATGCTCTGGCAGGGCCTGAGCTCGTGGTGATCGAGCTGCACGAGGTTCGCAGCATCAACTCAGGGCTGGCGGATCTGGCTGCCATGGGATTCGACATCGAGTCGCTGCTGCCCCAAGAGCGGACTGGCAGCGAAGAGCCTCGCTACGTGCTCAAGCGAGGCGAGAGCGAGATCGGCCTCGAGGACCTGCGCAGCCTGCTCTCGGCTGTGCGGCGAGCTGGCGAGAAGGGGCTGACGATCACCCGCTTTAAGGGGCTCGGCGAGATGAATGCCGAAGAGCTCCGTGAGACGACGCTCGACCCGGCCAATCGCACGCTCTGCCAGGTGACGATGTCCGATGCCGCTGCTGCCGACGATCTCTTTCGCGTCTTGATGGGCGAGAAGGTCGAGCCGCGGCGGGAGTTTATCGAGCGGCATGCCCTCGATGTGAAAAACCTCGACGTCTGAGCAGCTTCATCGAGATCCCATATTCATCCTGTAGCCTTTCCCCGTCCGCTTGTTGAAAAACCCTTCCGAGGAGCCCCATGGCCAAGAAGACCGTCGCCGACATCGATGTTTCCGGAAAGACCGTGCTCGTCCGCGTGGACTTCAATGTGCCGCAAGACGACACGGGTGCCATCACCGATGACCGCCGGATCCGGATGGCGGTGCCGACCATCTCGAAGATTCTCGAGGGCGGTGGCAGGGTGGTGCTGATGTCGCATCTCGGCCGTCCGGGCGGAAAGGGGTTTGAAGAGGCCTTTTCTCTGGCGCCGGTGGCACACAAGCTGGCGGAGCTGCTTGGCCGCCCGGTGACCCTGGCCGGCGACACGGGCGGCAGCGACTCGCAGGCGAAGGCAGCGGCTCTCGGTGAGGGCGGGGTGCTCTTGCTGGAGAATGTGCGGTTTAACAAGGGTGAAAAGAAGGGCGACGACGCCGACTACATCGCTGGTGTGGCCGGTCTTGCCGACATCTACGTCAACGATGCCTTTGGAACATGCCACCGCACCGAGGCGAGCATGTATGGCATCCCCAAGGCGATGAAGGAGGCCGGAAAGCCGGCGGTGGTGGGCTTCCTCGTCGAGAAGGAGATCCGCTATCTCGCCGACGCGATCGCAAGCCCGCAGCGGCCGTTCGTGGCGATCATCGGCGGCAAGAAGGTTTCCGACAAAATCCAGGTGATCAACAACCTGCTGTCGGTCTGCGATTCCGTGCTGATCGGTGGGGCGATGGCCTACACCTTTTCTCTCGCCAAGGGTGGCAAGACCGGGAAATCCCTCGTGGAGGCCGACAAGGTCGAGCTTGCGAAGGAGCTGCTGGCCAAGGGAGGTGAGAAGCTCGTGCTTCCCACCGACACCCACTGTGCCGACGACTTCTCCAGCGATGCGGCCAAGCAGGTGGTCGCTGCTGGTGAGATCCCTGACGATTTCGAGGGTCTCGACATCGGTCCTGAGACGGCTGCCCGCTACGGCGAGATCATTCGGGCGGCCAAGACCATCGTCTGGAACGGACCGATGGGCGTGTTTGAGATGCCCCCCTTCGATGCAGGCACCAAGGCTGTGGCCGACGCGGTTGCCGATGCCACTGCCGACGGCGCTGTCACCATCATCGGTGGTGGCGACTCAGCCGCAGCGGTGGAGCAGCTTGGCTACTCCGAGAAGGTGAGCCACGTGTCCACCGGCGGTGGAGCGAGCCTGGAGATGCTTGAGGGCAAGGCGTTTGACTCAGTCGACCTGCTCGATGATGCCTAAAAGAGACGGCGTCTGAACCGGTGGCGGCCCCGTCGCCTCGGCAGCCATAAACCGACCCTCGCTGCTGGCTTCCCGTAAGATGGATTCCAGCAGGGCGACGACGTGAGTCGTGGCGGAGGCCGAGGCTGTTCGTACCGAGGGGCAGGCGATGCAACGGGAGAATCACCCAGCAGGGCCGGGCCGCTGTCAGGTCGACGGCAGCCCGCAGGCTGCGGTTGGAGACTGGGTCTGGCTCAACGTGGCCGACTTGCAGCTGCTGATCGACGCCCTCCGGCATGACGGCCGCCGGGTCGTGGGGCCGCAGGTGGCGGATGCTGCGGTCGTCTATCGCGACCTCGAGCGGGCAGCCGACCTGCCCCGCGGCTGGATCGACGAGCAGGATGGCGGCCACTACCGACTGCGGCGCGATGAGGCCGCCGGTGTCTTTGACCACGTCGTCGGCCCGCACTCGCTGAAAAACTTCCTCTTCCCGGCCCGGGAAACAATCGGCCGCTTTCTCCGCGAAGATGGCACGTGGCGGCAGCTCGACGACCTGCCGCCGGAGCCGCCGCTAGCGGTGATCGGGGTGCGGGCCTGCGACCTCGCGGGGCTGGCCATCCAAGACCGAGTCTTTCTCGGAGGTGAATCGGTTGATCCTGGCTACCGCCGCCGCCGTGAGAGCCTGTTTTTGGTGGCCGTCAACTGTCGCCGAGCGGCTGCCACCTGTTTCTGCCACTCCACCGGCTGCGGACCTGCGGTGTCGGCGGGATTTGATCTGGCCCTCACCGAGAGAGACGGACGGTTTGCTTGCGAGGTGGGCTCCGAGCGTGGGGCTGCGGTGCTTGCCACGGTGTCGGCTGCCACGTCTCTGCTGGCATGCAGCCACGACGAGGTGTCGGCTGCCCGCGGGCAGCCGGCGGCCCTTGAACAGGCGATGCACGCCCGTCAGGAGGAAGCAGGGCAGCCCAAGCCCCGCAGCCTCAACACGGAAGGGATCCGCGATCTGCTGTTTGACAACCTTGAGCATCCGCGCTGGGAGGAGGTGGCCAGCCGTTGTCTTTCCTGCACCAACTGCACGCTCGTCTGCCCCACCTGTTTCTGCTCGAGCGTCGGTGAGGTGGCCGACCTCTCGGGCGATGCCGTTGAGCGGGAACGACACTGGGCGAGCTGCTTCACGCTTGACCATGCCCGCATGCACGGCACCAGCGTTCGCAGTTCGACCGCCTCCCGCTATCGACAGTGGCTGACCCATAAGCTTGCCGGCTGGATCGATCAGTTTGGCACCAGCGGCTGTACTGGCTGCGGCCGCTGCATCACCTGGTGTCCGGTGGGGATCGACATCACTGAAGAGGTGGCAGCGATTCGCGACACCGCGGGGCAGAAGGAGAGCCCGGCATGATGCCCGCCGTCGGATGCCCAGCCGTGGTGCCCACCGCTCCCGCTGGCGATCCCTGGAGGTCGCACACGGTGCGGATCGAGGGGATCGTCGAAGAGATCCCGGGGGTGCGAACCTACGACCTGCGGTTTCTTGATGAGGCCGTGGCTCGGGGGTATCGATTCGCCCCTGGGCAGTTCAACATGTTGCACCTGCCAGGGATCGGCGAGGCGGCGATCTCGATCAGCTCCGATCCTGCCGATCCTGCGCGGCTGGCCCACACGGTGCGGGCCGTGGGCAATGTGACCGATGCCCTGGCTCGCCTGCAGCCTGGCGAGACGCTGATGCTGCGGGGTCCATTCGGCGGGCCGTGGCCGCTGGCAGATCGCACCGGCCGCGACATCGTGCTGGTGGCTGGCGGCCTCGGCCTCGCATCGCAGCGGGCGGCGATTTGTGAACTCGCCCGGCAGCGATCGCAGTATGCGTCGGTGACCGTGCTCCACGGAGCCAAAGAGCCCGCAGGCCTCCTCTACACCTGTGAGTATCGGGCATGGCAGGAGGCGGGGCTTGAGGTGCGGTCGATCGTTGATGGCCCTCCGGCTGGCGGCGGGGCGGCTGCGTCGCCGGGCTGGGATGGCCGCGTGGGGCTCGTCACCGATCTGCTGGAGGAGCTGACAATCCTCTCAGGGCAGGCAACGGTGCTCTGCTGCGGGCCGGATCCGATGATGACGGCGGTCGCCCGCACGGCGATCCGCCGTGGCGTTGCTGCGGAGGAGATCTTCCTCTCGCTTGAGCGAAACATGGCCTGCGCGGTGCGGCACTGTGGGCTCTGTCAGTTTGGACCGGTGTTTGTCTGTCAGGACGGGCCGGTGTTTCCGTTTGCTGCCATCGAACGCTTCCTGGCGGTTGCCCACCTTTGAGGAGACAGCCCTATGAGCACCATGAGCACTGAGAGCGCCATGAGCACTGAGAGCACCGAGAAGCCGCAGCAGGCCAAGCCAAAACTCGCGGTCTACAAGTTTGCCTCCTGCGACGGCTGCCAGCTCCAGCTGCTCGATGCCTGCGGAAAGCTGATGCAGCTGGCTGATCGGGTAGAGATTGCACACTTTCTCGAGGCCTCAAGCCGGGTTGAGCCCGGGCCCTACGACCTGGGGCTCGTCGAGGGATCGATCTCCACCGCGGAAGACATCGAGCGGATTCATGCAATCCGAAAGGAATGTCGGTTTCTGGTGACGATCGGGGCCTGCGCCACCTCCGGTGGCATTCAGGCGCTTCGCAACTGGGGGCAGATCGACGACTTCCTTTCGGCGGTCTATGCCTCACCTGAAACCATCAGTTCGCTTGAGAAGAGCACGCCGATCGCCGACCACGTGCCGGTCGACTTTGAGCTGCGGGGCTGCCCGATCGATCCGGGGCAGCTGCTGGAGCTGATCACGTCGGTGGTGCTTGGCCGTCGTCCCAAGCTCCCTTCGCAGAGCGTCTGCGTGGAATGCAAGAGCCGGGGCACCGTGTGCGTGGCTGTGGCCCGCGGGGTGCCCTGCCTGGGGCCGGTCACGCAGGCTGGCTGCGGTGCGATCTGCCCGGCCCACGATCGCGAGTGCTTTGGCTGCTACGGTCCGGCCGAGGCGGTCAATCTGGTGAGCCTGACGAGCTTCTACGAGCAACAGGGAGCGCCGCGTGACAAGCTCACAAGGCTTGTGCGGGGCATCAACGGCTATGCCCAGGCCTTTCGTGAGGAGAGCAACCGCCTCGAGGCCACCGCCGACGGCGGTGCGAAAGGAAGGCCATGACAGAGACCCGCCGTTTCACCGTCAAGCCGCTCTCTCGCGTTGAGGGGGAGGGGGCCCTGCGGGTTCGCGTGCAGGGCGACGCGATTGAGATTGCCGAGTTCAACATCTACGAGCCGCCCCGTTTTTTTGAGAAGCTGCTGGTGGGCCGCGAGGTGCACGAGGTGCCCGACATCACCGCACGGATCTGCGGCATCTGTCCGGTCGCCTACCAGATGAGCTCCTGCCAGGCGCTTGAGAAAGCCCTGGGCATCGAGGTGACGCCGGAGATCCGCCTGCTCCGCAGACTGCTCTACTGCGGCGAGTGGATCCAGAGCCATGCCTTGCATGTGCATCTGCTTCACGCCCCCGACTTTCTCGGTTTCGAGAGCGGCCTGGCGATGGCCGCCACGCACCCGCAGCTGGTGGAAAACGGCCTCAGGCTCAAGGCGCTGGGAAACCGGCTGTTGGAAGTGGTCGGCGGACGGGCTGTGCACCCGATCAACGTGACGGTGGGAGGCTTCTACAAGGCTCCCGCGGCGTCGGCGATCCGCGGCCTGCTGCCAGAGCTCGCGTGGGGGCTGGATACCTGTCTTTCGCTGCTGGAGACGGTGGCCCGATTTGAGGTGCCCCAGCTCGACGTGCCCTATGAGAGCGTCGCGCTGCAGCACGAACGCGAGTATCCGATGAACGAGGGCCAGATTCTCTCCAGTGGCAGTGAGCACACCGCTCCGCTGCGAATCGAAGTGGAGGAGTTTTCGCGTCACTTTGCCGAGCGGCAGGTGCCGCACAGCACGGCCCTGCACAGCCTCCGACTCCCAAACGAAACTGCCTATCTCACCGGGCCGATTGCCCGGATGAACCTCTGCCGAGACCAGCTGCCAGCCCGGGCCGCCGCCGCTGCCGAGGCGTGCGGGCTCGAGTGGCCGATCCGAAATCCCTATCGCTCGATCGTGGCCCGCGTGGTGGAAATGGTGGCAGCCTGCGAGATCGCCAGCGGGATTGTTCGCGAGGCCGCCGGCGAGATCAGTCCGTGCCGGGTCGCGTATCAGCCGAGAGCCGGCAGCGGCTGCCATGCCACGGAGGCTCCTCGCGGCCTGCTCTACCATCGCTACAGGCTTGACGACCAGGGCCTGGTCGCCGAGGCCACGATCATTCCTCCGACCTCGCAAAACCAGGCCCAGGTGGAGGAGGATCTCCGCGGCCTGCTGCCGAGTGTGCTGGCCTTCGACGATGCTGAGGCCACGCGACGATGCGAGATGCTGATTCGCAGCTACGATCCCATGCATCAGCTGTGCGACCCACTTCCTGACCCTCTCAGTGGAGCGGTGCACACCAGACCGCGCGTAAAAAAGCCGCGGTGGCCCGAAGGCCACCGCGGACTCGCGGAATCGAACTGCTGTTTCCTGTGCGACGGAGTAGGTCGCTGCGAAAATGATGCGGGGCAGGTCGTGCTGAGCACGGCCGGTCATTGGCTCCGGATCAACGCTGTAGTTTTGGCTCCTCCGAAGGACTGAAACGAGCGTTCTTTTTTCGGACAAGGTGAGGTTTCGTCATTCCAAGCCGCTCGGCTGTTGGAATTTTGTCCCCACCGCGCATTTGCTATGGCCGGCGGAGTCGCCCACGGGTGGTCCGGCTCGGCCTGGCCTCCTCTCGCTTGCTTCACCGCGGCGGCTGTGGGCTCCCTTACGAGCAGCCCATGCTGTTGCCACAGTTGTGGCAGAGGTAGCAGTTGCCGTTGCGGACCGTGATCGAGCCGCAGCTGTCGCAGGCCGGAGCGTCGATCTGGAATGTGGCAAACTGGCTTTCCCGGCCGGTGGGGCTTGAATCGGGCGAGATCGCCATTCTGAGCCCTGCCCGCTCAAGCAGTGCCGCCGTCGTCTCTGCTGTTGCCGCAGTCTTTCGATCAGTGGCTTTCTGCCACGTCTGGCTCTGCGCCTTCGACATCGTCGACAGGCTGCTTCCATTGGCTCGGCTGCTGTGAGTGCCATTGGAAGCCTTGCTGCTCTTACCGGCGGGGTACTTGTTGGTGGGGGCAGTTCCTTGCCCATCAGCCAGCCCGCTCGCCATCGTGGCGGCGGGCTTCCGCTTTGTTTCCCCGTCCTCGTCACCGCTGGCTTCGCCGCTCGAGCGATCGCCGCCGGCCTGGGCTCCCTTGCTTGCCTCTCGATAGCCCGGCAGAAACTCCATGCCAAGCCAGCGGAAGATGTAGTCAACGAGGCTCTTGGCGACGGGGATGTCTGGGTTCTTGCTGTAGCCCCAGGGCTCGAAGCGGGTGTGCGAGAACTTCTTCACATACACCTCGAGCGGCACGCCATACTGCAGGCTCATCGAAACCGCCGTGCCAAACGCGTCCATCAGGCCGCCGATCGTGCTGCCTTCCTTTGCCATCGTAATGAAGAGCTCACCGGGCCGCCCATCATCGAAGAGGCCCACGGTGATGTAGCCCTCATGGCCGCCCACGTTGAACTTGTGGGTCACGCTGCGGCGGGTGTCGGGCAGTCGGTCGCGACGCGGGGTCGCCTTGCTGGCCTTGTCGCTGGCCTTGTCGCTCTCGGTGCTCGTGGAGAGCGGCTGGCTCTCCTTCGAGCCGTCGCGATAAATGGCGAGCGCCTTGAGCCCCATTCGCCAGCCCTCCATGTAGGCGCCGGAGATGTCATCTGGGGTTGTCTCTCGCGGCATGTTGACCGTCTTGGAGATCGCACCCGAGAGGAAGGGCTGAGCCGCGGCCATCATCTGCACGTGTGCCATCCAGGGAATCGATCGCTTGCCCAGCCGTGCCTGGAAGGCACAGTCAAAGACTGAAAGATGCTTGTCGTCGAGGCCCGACGCGCCCTCGATCGTGTCCTTTTCGTCGATATGGGCCAGGATCGCTTCGACGGCCCGCTCGTCGTAGCCGAGCGTCCGCAGGGCCAGCGGCACCGTCTGATTGACGATCTTGAGCATGCCGCCGCCGGCGAGCTGCTTGTATTTCACCAGGGCGATGTCGGGCTCGATGCCCGTGGTGTCGCAGTCCATCAGGAAACTGATGGTGCCGGTCGGGGCGAGCACGGTCGCCTGAGCGTTGCGGAAGCCGTGCTGCTGGCCACCTGCGAGCACCTGCTCCCAGACGGTGCGGGCGGCGTCTCGGAGATACTGTGGGCAGGCCACATCGATCTGATCGACCGCCTTGCGATGCATCTGCATCACGTGCAGCATCGGCTCGCGGTTGGCGGTGTAGCCCTCAAAGGGCCCAACGGCAGCCGCGAGCTCAGCACTGGTGCGGTTGGCGATTCCATGGAGGATCGCTGTGATCGCTCCGCACACGCCGCGGCCGGCATCACTGTCGTAGGCCAGGCCATCGGCCATCAGCAGGCTGCCGAGGTTTGAGTAGCCCAATCCCAGCGGCCGGTACATGTGGCTGTTGCGGGCGATCCGGGCTGTCGGATAGCTGGCGTGATCGACGAGGATTTCCTGGGCAACGAAGAAGATCCGACAGGCTGCGGCAAACCGCTCGACATCGAAGTGGCCGTCGGGCTTGCGGAACTTCATCAGATTGATGCTGGCGAGGTTGCAGGCCGTGTCGTCGAGGAACATGTACTCGCTGCACGGGTTGCTCGCATTGATCCGCCCTGAGTTGGGGCAGGTGTGCCAGCGGTTGATCGTCGTGTCGTACTGCACGCCCGGGTCGCCGCACTGCCAGGCACACTCAGACATCTTGCCGAGCACCTCGCGGGCCTTGAACGTCGGCCCTGCCTTGGCTGCGTCGGTGATCCAGTGGGTCGTCCAGGAGTCGTCGCGATCGACGGCCTGCATGAACTCGTCGCTGACGCGAACGGAGAGGTTGGCGTTTTGGAAGAGGATCGAGGCGTAGGCTTCACCATTGAAGTTGGCGTCGTAGCCGCCCTTCTCGATCAAGACGCGGGCCTTCTTCTCCTCGCGGGCCTTGCACTCAATAAACTCCATGATGTCAGGGTGATGGACCTTCAGCGACTGCATCTTGGCAGCCCGCCGCGTCTTGCCGCCGCTCTTCACGACAGCTGCCACCTGGTCGTAGACCCGCATGAAGGAGAGGGGGCCGGAAGGCTTGCCGCCCCCGGCGAGCTTCTCCCGCTGGCTGCGGAGCGTGGAGAGGTCGGTGCCGGTGCCCGAACCAAACTTGAAGAGCATCGCCTCGCTGCGGGCGAGCTCCATGATGTCTTCCATGTTGTCTTGCACGCTCTGGATGAAGCATGCGGAGCCCTGCGGATATTCGTAAGGATTTTCCGGCTGCACCACGTCGCGGGTGGCCTCGTCCCAACGCCAGTTGCAGGGAGCGCCCTTCACGCCGTATTCGTTGAAGAGGCCGACGTTGAACCACACCGGCGAGTTGAAGGCGCCGTGCTGATGGACGCAGAGCCAGGAGAGGTCGCGGTAAAACCGCTCGCCGTCTTCGGCGGACTGGAAGTAGCCGTCCTTGATGCCCCAGTCGGCAATCGTGCGGGCCACACGATGCACGAGCTGCTTGACGGAATGCTCCCGCTCAGGGGTGTGGATCTCGCCGTAGAAGTATTTGCTGACCACGACATTGGTTGCCAGCTGGCTCCACGCAGCGGGAATCTCGCAGGCGGGCTGCTCGAAGAGCACCTTGCCATCTTCACCCTTGATGGCAGCGGTGCGGAGCTCCCATTCGGTCGTGTCGAAGGGGCTCTCAACGTCGGTTGGGCAGAAGGTGGCGTTGATCGCCAGAGGCTGTCGGGAGGTTGAAGACGCCGCTGCGTCCGCCTGGGTTTCGGAAACGGATGTGGCCGTGGCGGATGCGAATTCGTGCGTCATGAGGGGCTCCGGGAAACGATGAGAAGGAAACGGCGTGGCACGGGGCCAAGGACGTCGTCACCCACAGAAAGTATACTTGCGTATAGCATTCAAGCAAGCGCGGTTAGCGAACAGGGGTGGCCGAAGACTCTCACCGGGATCGTGGCGGCACAACCACCTGCGGCAAGCATCATCACTGGTGCCCCACGGGCACCGGCCCCCAGGCCGAAAAAGCAGCTCCTTCTGCAAATATCGCAAGATATAGTGGCAATCTGTTGGCCGACCACTTCATATGGCCGGGGCGTGAATGTAACGGTCCGGCAGGAGGCGTCAAGCGGTTTTTGTGAGGAGACGATTTGCACCGAGAAAGAGACGATCCGTGTTCGTCTGGAAGAGAGGGTGACCCCGTCGGGAGTTGTGCCGGGGCCGAGGTGGCGGCAGCCCGTAGGAGGGGGAACAGGCTCCCCACCCTGCGAGACGAGAGGTTTTCGCATGCCGCCGAGGATCGATTAGACTGCGAGGGTGTCTTCCCCAAAGCCAACACCGCTGGACTCCCTCCGAGAACGGCTCCGCGCTGTCAGCCTGCGGTGCACCGCTGCCCGGCTGACGGTGCTGCAGCACCTCGTCGACAACAGCGGCCCCAAGACACATGCCGAGGTGTCCGACGCCCTCGCCGACAAAGGCTTTGATCGGGCCACGATCTACCGCAACCTCACCGAGCTGACCGAGGCTGGGCTTGTGGCGCGAGTCGAGCTAGGGGATCACGTCTGGCGGTTTGAGCTCCGCGGAAAGGATGCGGCCGGTCGGCACGAGGAGAGCCATCCGCACTTTGTCTGCACGAGCTGCGGCGAGGTGTCGTGCCTCGACGATGTGACCGTGGCGATCACACCCAAGGTGGCCGCCGCAGCGAAGCCGCTGCCCGCCGCTCGTCAGAGCAAAAAGGCAGCAGGCAAAGGCTCGACATCGCCTTCGGCACGGCCGCGGCGAAAGAGTTTCAATGAGATTCCCCAGGTGACCGAAGTGCTGCTGAAGGGCCGCTGCGGCAACTGCGAGGAGCACTGAGTCACGCATGCCCGCTCACCCGACGGTTGCCGACGTTGCGGCCAAACTCGACCATGCGGTGCTCAAGCCGCAGGCCACAGAGGCCGATCTCGCCGCTGCTGTGGCCATGTGTCGCAGCCGAGAGGTGGGCTGCCTCTGTGTGCGGCCGGTGGACGTAGCGGCGGCCGCCAGGCAGCTCGCCGGCAGCGGCGTTGTGGTGGCGAGCGTGGTGGGCTTTCCGCACGGCGGCCACCGCTCTGATGTGAAGGCCTTCGAGGCAGCCCGGGCGATTGCTGATGGTGCCCGTGAGCTCGACATGGTGATGAACGTGGGGGCCTTTCTCTCCGGTCACACGGGCCTTGTGCAGAGCGATATCGCAGCCGTGGTCGCGGAAGCGAAGGTGGCGGAAGAGCCGGTGCTCGTGAAGGTGATCCTCGAGACCTGCCTGCTCTCGCTTGATCAGGTGGCTGCGGCGTCGCTGCTTGCCGAAGAGGCCGGTGCCGATTACGTGAAAACCTCCACCGGCTTCGCTGCCCATGGAGCGACGCCTGAGGCGGTGGTCACCATGCTCGAGACGGTCGGGGGCAGGCTTGGGGTGAAGGCCTCAGGCGGCATTCGCACCTGGACGGAAGCCGTGCGGTATCTCGAGATGGGCTGCGGTCGGATTGGCGTTGGCGATGCCGCGACGATTCTCGACGGGGCAACGGCGGCACAGCAGCGGCCCTCGTCCGAAGCCTACTGAGCGTTCCGCAGGGTGCGTGCTCAAGGGTGCATGCCAGAGCCCGCCGTGCTGGCAGCCTCACCCCGCCCGGTCTGCGAGCGGAACCGCGGCGCGGCGGAGGTGCCGCGGGCGGATCACCTGGGTGGCCCAGCCGAGCCGTTCCAGCAGCAGGATCACGTAGTAGGTCCCATCGACTTCCCACCAGCGGTGCTGCACGCTCGCGCTGGACGGGTCGTGGTGATGGTTGTTGTGCCAGCCCTCACCCATCGCCACCAGGCCCACCAGCCAGTTGTTGCGGCTGTCTTCGCCAGTGGCATAGCTGCGGTAGCCGAAGAGGTGGGTCAGGGAGTTGACGCTCCAGGTGATGTGCCACACCAGCACCGTGCGGACAAACGCTCCCCACACCAGCCAGCTTGCTCCCAGGCGGGTGGCCTCTTGCCAGCTGCCACCAGTGAGAAAACCAACGGCACACCCGGCCGCGGCAAAGCCGATCGCATGCGCCGCGTAGATCCAGAGGATCGCAAACGGGTTTCGCTCCAGCCAGCGGTAGTAGTCGTCGGCGAGGATGTCGCGGGCATACTTGTCAAAGAAGGCGTAGGTGTGGCGGCCGGGGGCTCGGCGAAAGAGCCAGCCGGCGTGGGACCAGCCGACGCCATCCCTCGGGGAATGGGGGTCGAGGGTGTCGTCGGAGTGCACATGATGGAGGCGGTGGTTGGCGACCCACCGAGCGGGCGTGTCTTCCAGCGAGCACAGCGCGAACGTGGCCAGCACCCGCTCAACGCGGCTGGAGAGCTTGAGGCTGCGGTGGGAGAGCGCTCGGTGGTAGCAGAGATTGATGCCGAGCGTGCCAAACACAATCACACCCCCGAGCGCCAGGGCCAGCCCCGACCAGCTGAAAAACCCCGGCAGCAGGGCGATGCAGGCCAGCAGGTGCACCGCTGTGATCGGCAGCAGGTATTCCCAGTGGGTTGACGGACGGGCAGCGGCAGAGTCGGTGGTCTGAGGCACGGTGGCGTTCCCTGAGGCAAAGGGCGGGTGAGACGAAAGCGTCGTCACCCATGCGGGACCGGGCGAGTCGCCCCAGGCATCGACAGCCTTAGGGTAGCCGTTTGCATGCCCCCTCCGCCAGCGACAAAAAAGCGGAACTACTTGCAGAGCTACTTATAGAGGATGAGTTTGCCGCTGCGGGTCTGTCGCAGGCGGTACAGCTCTCCCTGATGCAGGATCAGCCGCTCGTTGCTGCCTTCAAGGAGCGTCCGCGAGTCGAGTGGCGGAAGCTGATGGTCGCCTGTGCCGGTCGGTTGACCCCCTGCATCCCGGTGCGGCTTCTCGGGGGGCCGCTCGTCTGATGTGGGATTCATGGGGAAACACTTCGGCGGGACAAAAAAGATCGAACCGGCCGGAACGCCGCAACGCGATGGCAACTCGCGTTGGCTGACTTCTTGATACTGAGTCTCAGTAAAGACATGAACATCATCGGCGTTTCAGACGATGGCGTCAATCCCTCCGTAACACGGCAGACGGAATCTGCCGCCGCGATGCGGCCATACGGGAGGTTCTGCACATCGGCCACCCTCGCTCGACCGCGCGTCGAAGCCATCTGGCGGCGATGCTACAACGATGCAGTTGTGGGGTGTTTTCACGCGTGTGTGGAGGGCTGGTGTTGTGGTGAGAGAAGCTGTTGTGGTCGGGCTGGTGGCGATTGTGGCCAGCTGCGTGAGCGGGGCCTGCCCAGCTGCTGAGGCTGCAGTCACCGGCCCGATGCTCGGGGCGGTCGATGAACACTCGGCCCGGGTCTGGCTGCGGCCCGGCGGCGAGGCTGAGGTCACGCTGACGATTCGCGATCCCGACGGCCTGCCGGTCTTCGAGGAGACAAAAAAGGCCGCGGCGGAGCACGACTTCTGCCTGCACTGGCAGGCCGGCGATCTCAAGCCGGCGACTGGCTATGCCTACTCGTTTACCTGGCACTCCGGGGGCGGCGAGGCGGCTCCCGTCGGTCCCTGGCCCCTGCAGACGGCGCCGCCGGCAGACCTGCCTGGCCGGGCCTGCCTGGCCTTCGGCTCCTGCGCGTCGGAGAAGTTTCCGGCGATCTGGGAGCGGATGGCTGTGGAGGGCGTTGAAGCGGTGCTGCTCTGTGGCGACACGCCCTACATCGACACCTCGGATCTGGCGACCAATCGGCGGCGGCACCGGGAGTTTCTCGCCCAGCCGGGCCTTGCCGAGCTGATCCGCACCCGCCCCACGCTTGGCACCTGGGATGACCACGACTTCGGGGCCAACGATTCCGATGCCACCAAGGTCGACCGGGAGACGATCCGGCAGGTGTTTACCGAATATCGGGCCCTGCAGTCGTTTGGCGAGAACGGCGAGGGCATCTACACGAGCTTCCGTCGCGGGCCGGTGGAGGTCTTTCTGATCGACGCCCGCTACTTCTCCCAGGCTGGCCCCTCGCCAGTCGATCCGACCAAACCGACGCTTCTCGGCAGGCAGCAGTGGGAGTGGCTCAAGCGTTCACTGGCCGGATCGACGGCCCCCTTCAAGATCCTCGCCACTGGCATGGTCTGGCACGACAAGCCCAATCGGGAAAAAGACGACTGGCAGACCTACGCCCATGAGCGGGAGGCGGTCTTTGACTTTCTTGCGGAGCACACGATCAGAGGTGTCGTGCTTCTCGGTGGCGATGTGCATGTCTCCCTGCGGCTTGAGCACCTGCCCGCCGAGCGGCTTGGTTTTCCGGTCTTTGAGTATGTCGTCTCCCCGCTGCACGACTCGGTGATCCCAAGCCTGGTGCCCAAGAACGACGCGAGGCTTCGCTGGTCGGCGACGGAGCCCAACGTGTTTCTGCGGATGGTGGCCGACACGACCGGCAGCGTGCCCACGCTCACCTCGACCTGGATCCAGCTCGACGGCACACGGCTCCACGAGCATGTGATCCGGCTGGAGCCAGCGGCCGAGTAGGTGCGACATTTCTTTCGCTCCTCGACCGACAGATTCCTCGGCAGCCGGGGCCATGGGAGCGATCGCGGTCGTCATCGCGGCATGCTCGTGGCGGTGCCGGCGCTTGGTGGCCGGTCGCCGCTGACCGATCAAAAGGCTGTCTGAACCGCCCGAAGAGATGTCGAGCGGCTGCGTCAGGCCGCTGTCGGAATAAAACGCATAGTAGGGCGAGCTACTGATATTTCTTCCATCGACCCAGATCGTGTTGCCGTATGCCAGCGGTGTCAGCAGCATTCCGCAAAGAGCTAACAGCAACATGCGTGCATATCGCGTTTGTGCATTTTGTCACATCCTTTGAAATGACGCAGGTGAAGTGAGCAGGTTTGATCTGTTCCAATCGAACAGGAAACACCCAAGCTTTCCCTGTCCCAGTCGCCGCAAGGTATTCCCACGGCATGGACTTTCTCAAGATCCATATGATTTGTCTCAAATGCTTCCCGGTTTTCTTTGGCCTTTGCCTGCTCCCCGCGACCCGAGCAGCCGACCCCGTTCGAACTCCCAATGTCGCTCCGAAGGAGGTTCAGGATTTGCTCACGATTGACAACGGAACGATCCGGGTCGGGATCGATCGTGAGATGGGTGCCTCCATCACCTGGCTCTCCTCGAAAGGCTATCCGAAGAACATGGTCAACATCCATGACCCGGGCCGCCTCATCCAGCAGTCTTACTATGCAGGCAGGAGCCTCGACCGGAGCGCCGACGGTCAGAGCAAGTCATGGAACCCATGGGCCTGGAATCCGATCCAGGGAGGCGGGGTCGGCTCGTGGGCGCGGGTAACGAGGTTCGAAAAAAGGAACGGCCAAAGTCTCTACGCCGAAACCGTACCGAAGCTGTGGGATATGCCGGACGAAGAGGCCGAGGCGATCATGCGGCAGTGGACCGGTTTCGATGAGGATCTACCGGATGTGCTCGAGGTCCGTTGCGAACTGCTCTGCCAACGAAAGCCGGGAGATCGCTGGGGACCTGCTCTGCCCCGACACCAGGAGGTGCCGGCTCTTTACTTCACGCGGAACTTCAGTGAATTTCAAAGTTACCTCGGCGAAGGAAAATGGAGGATGGAATCGCAGCCTCCCGGTCCTCCCTGGGGAAAAGCGGTTCCTCCGCGAAAAGCGATCGCCTGTTTTGAAAAGGGCGGAGAGGGCATTGCTGTTTTCAGCCCGACCGCAACAGAGCACTGGAACTTCGGTCCTCATGCAGGTGGAAGCAGCCCCGACCCCATGGCGGCACCCTGTGTGCACCTCGCTCCGATTTCAAAAGTGAATCTCGGCCCGCGTTCCACGCTTGGCTATCGCTACTGGATTGTGGCCGGAACCAAAGACTCCATTGTGAAACGACTCGATGAGCTGTGGGAGAAATACTCGGAGGAATCTTTCGAGCTGACAAATCCTTAGTCCTTCTCCGACTCCACAGGAACGGCTCAAGGCTTCCCCCTGCGAACCAGTATCCGCAGCCGTCCAGCCTCGTACTGCGAGGCATTGTTCGCAAAAGTCCAGTCGCTGGCACACGAGATCGAGCGACTGCTCTGCGCTGCGGTAGGCGGCACGAGAGACGCCGCCACCCCCGCATCCCTCTGCGGTGGCGCTTTTCTCGCGTCGGCGGAAACTGCGTCGCAGTTTGCCGGTCCCGGGGCTTCGGCGGCTTGCGACCGGCGTCGCACCTCAACCCTCGACGGCCAGGTCGAAGGGGAGCTGGTGGGGGCCGGTGGCGATGACGGTCCAGCCGGGGCGACCCCAGGCATGCCGCCGACTTACTCGTAATGGCTCCATAGGCGGAGCACTTTGACGATTTTTTCGGCGTCGATGACCTCATAGACAAGGCGATGCTGGATGTTGATCCGGCGGGAGTATGCACCCTTGAGATCCCCGACGAGTCGCTCGAATGGCGGCGGGCGGCGAAAGGGGTTCTCCGCGAGCAAGGTCAGGAGGCTTTCCGCCTTGGGCCGCAATCCTGCGGCAGCAATCCGGCGGGCGTCCTTGCGGGCCTGCCTGGTGAACACGATCTGCCAACTCACCAGCCTGGTTCCCGGCTGCACTCACCCGGGGGCGTGGCCAACCCTTCGCGGATCGACTCCCGCATCCCGGGAATGGAGAGGAGATGGAGGGTTTCCTGAATGGCATCCCAGTCTTCAGCGGATACCAAGACCGCGCTGTGCCGCTCACCCGCAATCAACAGGGGTTCATGCGACGCCGCAGCCTCGTCGATGAGCCGATGCAGGTTGTCGCGGGCGTCGTTGGCTGAAACGGGCGTCATCACCACCGCCTCCAGAGGGCTTTCCTGGCCTAGCATACTCCCAGAGCCGTCCCGCCGCGGCTCCGTTTCGCCTTTCGGGCCGCCCCCGGCCTTGCCGAGTGTGTGCCTAAAAAGCATGCTTTGGCATGCGGTTCGAATGGAAACCCGAGAAGTACCCGCTCCAATCGATCGCCTTCGTCGTCCTCGATGAATACATCTTTCTGGTGCCGTTCGACGTTGCGGGCGATGTGATCCATCTGCGGACCATCATTCCCAGCCGCAAGGCAACGCGGCTGTACCTGCAGGAAAAAAGGAGCCGGCCATGAAACGCCCTACCTCTCGGCTGAATCAGCACGAGAAAGAGATCATCGAGGCATTCGACCGCGACGAATTCGTTCTTCGAGCGGCAAAACCGGCTTGAGCCAGTCGATCCGAACCACGCCAAATCGGAAGGCCGTCATGTGGTGCTGAACGAACTCCCGGATGACGGTGTCGGCGTCGAGCGAGAATCCGCGGCGAATCAGTTCATCGAGCAGCCCAGGCAGCGCCACCTGCGGCACGGACAGAAGGATGTCTACATCCTGTGTGAAACGGGGGCGGCCGCGGAGCATCGTCGCGAGTCCGCCGAGCAGTGCATATTCGACGCCACGCTCGACAAAGACTTCGCTGAGCGTCTCGACGGCCGTCACCAGATCGCCCGCAAGCGACTCAGTGGGTTCGGGCATGTCGCACCACGAACTGGCTGATCGCCTCCCGGGCGGCCCGCTCCTGCCGCTCTTGCTCCGCTTCGAGATGGGCTCGTTTCGGTGACCTCGCCAGCAAGATCGCCCCCCCGGCGAGGGTCGATCGAATCGCCCGCATCCGCTCCTCGGGCGAGGCGGTGCGAAAGCGGGCAGCCTCCTCGGCGATGACCGCGGAGTCGCTCGGAAAACGGAGGACACCGATGACCATGGCGTGGCAACGCTCGCAACCGGGATTTGAAACTCTGTAGGAAGTATACGAACCAAACGGTGCCAGCCACCAACTCTGGGCCACAGCCCTTGGCGAGGCCCGCGGGCCTGAAGCCCTTTGAGTAGCGTGGAGCAGGTGGATGATTCGGGGCAGAAAAGCTGCCAGCTTGCCCACCTGCGTGGCCGAACGCCTGTCGGCGGCTTGCGACCGCACAGCGGCCTCTGCGAGGGGCCTCCGGCCTCCCGAATCCCGTCCCGTTTGCCTTCGGTTGCGGATCTCGATTGACGCGGAACGCAACGCTCGACGTCGGGTCGGGCGGAGGCATTCGGCGGTAGACGTCACGCCGGTGGATGCTGATGCGTTCCCCCTTGAACGCGACACCATTGAAGGCACTCGGAGGAATCCGGGTCTCAGAGGCATTGAGGCTGTTCATGGGAGGGGCCTGCGAGGCGACGTGTACGATTCGCGCGACTCGTTCATTTCGGCAGAGTCTGGGCTGGGCGGCAAGTGAGTCGCAAAGGCCGTCTTGCCCGCACGCTTGCCCGTCTCGCCGCTGCCGCCTGGCGTGCGGAAGTGCCATTGACCCGGCTACTCCTTAGGAAGGGGGCTGCGGCCACGCTGCCTGCTCGACCATCTGAAGCGAACCGACCTCTCTGCTGCGGGCTGCCGGCTGCTCGGCGGCGATGGCCGCGAATGCCGCGGCGAGTGAGCTGGCTGGATCGGTGCGGATGTCGGTGCCGTCGGTGGGCATCATCGCAATGCCCGTCCTGGACGAGGGGGCGGAGATCACGATCCGGTAGGGCTCGCTGGTGGTGCTCGTGCCATCGACGGCGGAGATCCGCAGGTAGTGCCGGCCGGCGTTGAAGGTCGTCGTCAGGACTCTGCTGCCGCCCGTGCCCGAGCCGCTTGAGTGGACCGATCCGTTGGGCAAGACGAGCTGATGCCGGAGGGCCGGACCGGAAGGCCGCACGATCCGGATCGTGTAGGAGCCAGAGGCCGGGATGTCGATCGCCCAGTAGTCGACGTCACCGGAGGTGTTGATCAGGTCTTCGGCCGATTCGCCCAGGGGGATCAGCGTCGCGGTCTCGCGGGTGTCGCCCGCCCGATCCGGCGGGGCAGGCAGATCAGGCTCGGGCTCGGGCTCGGGTGCTGGCGGAGGCGGCGTGACTGGCTCGGGCTCCGGTTCCGGCGGCGGCGGCGTGGCTGGCTGAGCTCGGTTCGGGCGGGTGGCGGCTCGGGTTCGGGCTGAGGCTCGGGTTCGGGCGTTGGCGGCGGCACCGGCTCTGGTGTCGGCTCGGGCTCGGGAACCGGCGCCGGCTCTGGTGTCGGCGGCAGGGGCTCGGGCTCAGGAGCTGGAGAGCCGACCGGCGGATTCACCGTCAGCGTGTAGGGCTCGGTCGCGGAAAATCCGCCCCCCTCCACCCGAACCCGGATGTCGAGCTGCTGGCCAGCCCGCAGCGTGGCGGTCACGACCCGGTCGCGGAGCGATGACCCGCTCGATGATGAACTGCCATTGGGCCGGAAGGCGGCCAGGCTGTAGTTCCGCGGCAGGTCGTGCAGACGGACCTCATACACGCCGTCGATTGCCGCAGTCATCGTCCACCAGTGTTCACGCCCCTCTGACTGCATCGTGGCCTGCACCGAGAGCGTGGCCGGCAGGAGGCCGGCTGTTTTGCGGGTGTCGCCAGGCAGACCCGAGCCGGGCTCGGGCACCGGAGCGGGTGCCGGCGGCGGTGGGGTGGGCTCGGGAGCGGGTGCCGGCGGCGGTGCGGGCGGAGGCAGCACGGGTGCCGGCGGCGGCGCAGGCGATGGCGTCGGCGACGCTCCGAGCGGCAGCCCGTCGCCGAGGATTTCCAGCCGGTAGGGCTGCGTCTCGCTCGGCGTCCCGGAGGGGTTCGCCCAGACCTTCACAAAGTATTGCCCCGGGTCCCAGTAGTGGAACCTCCCCAACTCGCTGAGCTCGTCCCGGTTGCCCCACTGCTGTCCTGACCAGAGGAGTGACGGAGTACCTGAGTACATGTAGTAGAGGTCGATGTCGTAGTTGCTCGGCAGATTCGTCAGCCGGACCTCAGGCAGATCGAGCTGCTCGGTGAGTGAAAACGTCCACCAATCGACGTCGTCGGCGGAGTCGAGCAGTTCCTCGACCACGAAACTCGCCGGCAGGGGCGTGGCCGTGGCCATCGTGTCGCCCGCGAAATCGGGGCGGGAGGGCGTGGTGAAGGTCAGCGGCTCAGACTGCTCGGAGCCCCGCCGCCGGCCGATGGTCGTGGCATAAACCGTGTAGCTTGTTTCCGGCTGGAGGCCCTGCAGCGTCGCGGAGGTGGCCCCTCCGGCCACGAGCGCGGCCGGCTCACCGGTCGCGAAGGTGAGCTGCACGCCGACCACTTCGCTCGCGTCGACGGGCAGATCCCATGTCACCGTGGCCCGGCTCCACCAGGCAGCGTCGGCCTGGAGGTTGGTTGGCGGGGGCGGCGGCTCGCCGGAGTCGGCGGCCACGCTGAGCACCGCCGCGAGCGGATCGACCAGGCCCCAGCCGAAGTCGTCATCGCGGCCCGGCACGCCGAGATCCTGGGCCGTCTCCTCCAGGATGCCTGGCACATACACGCTTTCGCCCAGCGTCGCGGCTCGGGCATGCACCATCGCGGCGACCGCGGCCACGTGGGGTGTGGCCATGCTCGTGCCGTTGTAGGCGGCGTAGCGGTTGCCCGGGATGGTTGACCAGATGCCGGTGCCCGGTGCCGCGATATCGACCCACTCGTTGCCGGTTGAGAAGCTGGCCGCAGTGTTGAGCGGTGTGGTGGCTGCCACCGCCACCACCCCGTCGTAGGAGGCCGGGTAGGCCCGCGGTGAACCCCACAGCCGGCTGTTGCCGGCCGCCGCGACCACGGTCACGCCCCGCTGCACGGCATAGGTGACGGCCATCTCCATGGCCATCGAGGGGCTCGTGCCTCCCAGGCTCATGGAGATCACCTCGGCGCCGTTGTCGGTGGCCCAGACGATCCCCTCCGCCACGGCGCCGGCCGAGCCGCCGCCGTCGTCGCCGAGCACCTTGACCGGCATGATCCGCACATCGGGCGCCACGCCCGCGATGCCCAGGCCGTTGTTGGCCGTGGCGGCGATCGTGCCAGCCACGTGGGTGCCGTGGGAGTGGCCGTCGTTGCGGCCGTCGCCACGGCCGCCCGAGAAGTCGGCGCCCGGTCCGAACAGGCCCGCCAGATCCTCGTGATAGGCGACGCCCGTGTCGAGCACCGCCACGTTGACACCGGCCCCGGTCGTGACCGGCCAGATGCTTTCAACCTGGAGCCGGTCAAAGGCCCAGAGGTCGCTGCGGTAGGTGTCGTCAGAAGTGGCCAGCGGCCCCGCCTCGAGGGGCTCAAGGTACAGCTCCACGCGATTGTCGAGCTCCAGGCTGACGAGGTTTGGTCGGTCGTTGAGGGCCGCGATCGCGGCGGTGGCCGCCGCCCGGCCGATGTGGGTCGACCGCTCGATCACCGGCCGGCCATCGTGGTCGAGCACGGCAACAAGGGTGGTCGTCTCATCATGGCCGAGCCCACCCAGGATGCTCTCCGCCGACAGGTCCTGCGAACCCAGTTGCGGTGTTGCCCAGGGGGCGGCGGAGAGCATGGCCCGAGGGTCAAGCCGTTCGACCGCGAGCGCCATCCCGCGGCGGGCTCGGTTGCGGATTCGGTCAAGGCCGCGGCGGGCCTGCCGGCTGACGGGCTCAGCCCCGCGGAGTGAACGACCGGCGGCGGCATCGGGGCCAGGGTGAGCATTCATGGGGCACCTCTTCATGCGTGGTGGCGAAGCGGAGGGGATGGTGGCGGCGGCTGCAGCACGGTGCTGCAGCTGGTCGCCTCGTCGCTTCGTCGCTTCGTGCCATTGGTATGCCCGTCGATACGCAGCCGAAAACCGCCGCCGCCGAGAAAAAAATCGGCTCCAGGCCGATGGTTGGGGCGGATTTCACCAGGGAGCGGCGTTTTCGCCGGGCGTGAGGCGGATGGCCTCCCGGGCTGTTCATGGCCCCTTCATGCCGCGTTCATGAGCTGTTCACGGCCGGTTCAGCTCCCGTTCATGGGCTCGGCCGGCAGGTGGCGGCTCGGCCGGCAGGACACTTAGCAGCGGTCACTGTTCAGCTGCCAGGCAGCATCGCCTCGAAGGTGGCTCCGCCGCCGGGTGTGGGCCGATGTAGGATCTCGCCGCCATGGCCGCGGAGGATCGTCTGGCAGAGGGCCAGGCCCACCCCATGGCCTCCTTCCCGGTGGCTGCTGAAAAACCGCTCGAAGAGATGCGGCACGTCGTCCGGCGGCACTCCCGGGCCGTGGTCGATCACGGCCACCCGCACCGCCTCCGCATCCCGGGCAGCTGCGATCTCGATCCGCCCGCCGGCGGGGCTGTGGGCGACGGCATTGGCGAGCAGATTCACAAACACCTCGCGAAGCAGTTCGGCATCCCCGGTGACAATCGTGCCGGCCGGCGGCAGATCGATCCTGATACCGCGTTCGGCCGCCCGCGGGAGCAGCTGTTCGGCCGCCGCCTCCAGGATTGGCTCGAGATCGACCGGCTGCAGGCGGGCCGGATCAACGGCCGCCGACCGCGAATAGGTGAGGAGGGTCTCGCAGAGCGACTCGATCCGACGGGCGAGAGCGGCCACGCGGCGCAGCGACTCCGCCGAGTCGGCCGGGGATCGGTCTCGCGAGCCGGCCACGTCGGCTTCGAGCAGGATGCCGTGCACTGGGTTTAAGAGCTGGTGGGCCACGTCGGCATTGAAACGAGCCTGGGCCCCCCGTATCTGGTCGAGCCGGTCGAGCATGGCGTTGAGGGTGTCGGCGACATCGACATATTCGGCATCGGCCCGGGTCAGGTCGATCCGTTCGTCGAAGCGGCCGGCCTGGATCTGACGGGCTGTGGCCCCGATGCGGGTGAGCGGCGCGAGCACCTGCACAAACAGCAGCCAGCCGATGCCCAGCAGGAGCGGCGCCCACACAAGAAACGTCCAGGCCTGGAAGGCCGCCGTGCGACGGCGGGCCGCGACCAGGTCGGCCAGCGGCGTGCCGGCGACGATCAGCGTGTTGGCGGGGCCCGCCGTGGCGGCCAGGCGATAGCGGCCGGCGACGGTCCAGAGCGAGTCGCGGTGGTGCTCCCAGCCCGGCTCCCAGGCCAGGTCGCCCGGCAGGTCGAGAGCAGCCGTGAGCGTGCCGTCGGCCTGCCAGACTCCGGCGAACCACCGCAGCGGCGGCAGGCCCTGCGGCGAGCTGCCCGCCACGAGGGTCACCACCGTGGTCGGGGCGGCAGGCATCGCGGGGAGGAGAGCGGCCGCCCGCCCGGCCTGGCCCAGAATGCCCGGGTCTGCCTGCTCGGCCGCCTTGAGCTCTGCCAGCCGCGACCACACCGCGACATCGAGGTCGCGGGCCAGGAGCTCCGCGGCGGCCCGGTAGTGGACGACCCGCAGCCCGATCGTGCTGAGCAGAAACAGCAGGCCAAACCAGAAGAAAAACCGCCGCTTCAACGACCGCCGCCGCTCAGCCATCGATGATGAATCCCTGACCGCGAAGGGTGGTGATCAGCTCACGGCCGAGCTTCTTGCGGAGCCGAAGCACGACCACATCCACGATGTTGCTCACGGCGCCGCCCGCCGCGCCACCGCTTTCCGGCCGGGGGGGCCGGATGGCCGCCGCGAGCGTGTCGCGGGAGACAAGCTGGCCCCGCCGCCGGGCCAGGCAGCCCAGCGCCGCAAACTCCTGGGCAGTGAGCGGAATCCGAACTCCGTTTCGGCTGGCCGCATGGGAGCGGAAGTCGATCGTGACCGCCCCGATCTGGACAGCCGTGGTCACCTCCCCCGCGGTTCGCCGCAGCACGGCCCGGATGCGGGCCAGCAGTTCGTGGAGCCCGAAGGGCTTCACCGAGATAGTCGTCGGCTCCGAGATTGAGCGCCTCGATGCGGTCGTGCTCGTTCCGCTTGGCCGAGACCACGATCACCGGCACGCCGCTGTGCTGCCGCAGCTTTTCCAGGACATGCTCGCCGTCGAGCCTGGGGAGCCTGAGGTCAAGCAGCACGACTGCAAACTCCAGCCGGCCGGCGGCCTCCAGGCCGGCCAGGCCATCGGCCACCTCAACCACCTCGAAGCCCGCCTCTCGCAGCCCCTGGGCCAATGCTCGGCGAGCCGCCAGCTCATCTTCGATGATGAGCACCCGGGGCAGGCCGGCGGTCGCCGTGGAGGCCGAGGTGAGTGGGGCGTCGGACATGCCGACATCGTACATCCCGATGGTGTGCAGCGGGTGACCGGCCGTGGGCCGCCGTCGCCGGTCGCCCTGCCGAGGCAGACGCTTCTTCGCACGCAGCCTGGCCCGGTCAGGTGGCTGCGTGCGGGCTCTCCTGCAGGCACTCGCGGAAGGACCGCTGCAGGCGGCTTTCGAAGCGGTAGGGGTTCCAGGCAACGGCGATCGTGCGGGTCGGTTTGCGGCCTGAGAGTGAGCGATACACGCGGCGGTCGCTCTGGTCGCGATGCTTGGCCATGGCCGGGATCATCGAGATGCCGTGGTCGAGGGCGACGAGCTCCTGCACCATCGCCAGCTGGCTCGTCCGCTCCACCGCCACCGGCTGAAACGATCGCTGGCGGCAAAACGACACGATCGTGTCGCAGAGGCAGTGGGCCTCGTCGAGCAGCACAAACGGCAGCGGCTCGAGATCGCCGATGCGAATCGATGGCTTTGTCGCCAGCGGATGCTCCGGCGGGAAGACCACCAGCAGCTCCTCCGTGAAGAGTTCTTCGATTTCGAGATACTTCTCAGGCACCGGCGCCGCCAGCACGGCCAGGTCGATCTCTCCCTGCGTGAGCGCTTTGAGCAGGGCGTCGGTCGTGTTTTCGTGAACCTGCACGGTGGCCTTGGGGAAGGCGGTGGCAAACTCCCGCAGCACCTGCGGCAGGAAGTAGGGAGCGATCGTGGGAATCGCCCCGACGCGGAGGCGGCCGCTCTGGCCGTCGTCGGTGATCTCGGCCTTGGTGTCGGCGAGGATGGCAAACACCTGCCGGGCCCGTGACGCGAGCAGTGTGCCGGCGTCGGTCAGGGCGACCGACCGTGTTTTTCGCTCGAAGACCGGCCTCCCGAGCTCCTCTTCGAGCTTCTGAATCGAGCGACTCAGGGCTGGCTGGGAGAGGGCGAGATCTTCGGCCGCCCGCGTGAAGCTCTGCCGCTCGGCCACCTTGAGGAAGTAGCGGAGCTGATCGAGGTCCATAGGTGTCGCCTGCAGCGAGAGGCTCGGCAGTGATCCATGCACGGCGTGCATGGGATGAAGAGCATCTATGCATTTTACGTGCGAGTCTGGAGCGGCGATACTACGACAGTGTGGAGCTACAGATGCTGCCACCCTGCGGGCGACGTCGCCCACCCAAACGCTCGAGGAGTCACACGATGTCACTGCGAACCTTCGTCACACCCGCGGCTGCGGCCGCCCTGCTCTTCTCGGCCACCTGCCGGGCGGAGGAGCCCGCGTCCTGCCCGGTGATCGGCCACACCGATCTCTCCACTCGGGCGACCGCCGCCGGCGGAATGACCAATGCCGACTGGTGGCCCGAGCAGGTCAACCTCGACATCCTGCATCAAAACTCCCCCGCCGGAAATCCGCTGGGCAGCGACTTCGACTACGCCGCAGCCTTTGCTGAGCTCGACCTGGCGGCGGTCAAGCAGGATCTCCACGAGCTGATGACCACCTCGCAAGACTGGTGGCCGGCCGACTACGGCCACTACGGCCCGCTCTTCATCCGCATGGCCTGGCACAGTGCCGGCACCTACCGAGTGTCGGACGGACGCGGCGGGGCCGGCTACGGAACCCAGCGATTCGCCCCGCTCAACAGCTGGCCCGACAATGCCAACCTCGACAAGGCCCGCCGGCTGCTCTGGCCGATCAAGCAGAAGTATGGCCGGCGAATCTCCTGGGCCGATTTGATGATCCTCGCCGGCAACGTGGCGCTGGAGTCGATGGGCTTTGAGACCTTCGGCTTTGGCGGCGGGCGTGCCGATGTCTGGGAGCCGCAAGACGACATCTCCTGGGGGCCGGAGAGCGAGTGGCTCGCTGCGGAGCGGTATCAGGGTGAGCGGAAGCTCGACAACCCGCTCGCCGCGGTGCAGATGGGGCTGATCTACGTCAATCCCGAAGGCCCCGATGGCAAGCCCGATCCGCTGGCTGCTGCCCACGACATCCGCGAGACCTTCGCCCGCATGGCGATGAATGACGAGGAGACGGTCGCCCTGATTGCCGGAGGCCACACCTTCGGCAAGAGCCATGGCGCCGCCTCCGCGGAGAATGTTGGCCCCGCGCCTGAAGCGGCGGCGATTGAAGAGCAGGGCCTCGGCTGGAAAAACGCCTACCGCAGCGGCAAGGGGGTCGACACGATCACCAGCGGCCTTGAGGGCGCCTGGACGACCACGCCGACTGCCTGGTCAAACGGCTACTTCGACAACCTCTTCGACTATGAGTGGAAGCTGGTCAAGAGCCCGGCCGGGGCCTGGCAGTGGACGCCCGACGACGCAGCGGCGGAAGGCACCGTGCCTGATGCCCACGACGAGACGCGGTCGCACGCCCCGATGATGTTCACAACCGATATCGCTCTGCGGATGGACCCGGCCTACGGGCCGATCTCGAAGCGGTTTCATGAGAACCCCGAGGCGTTTGCCGAGGCCTTCGCCAAGGCCTGGTACAAGCTGACCCACCGCGACATGGGGCCGGCCGAGCGACTGCTGGGGCCAGAGGTGGCCGAGCCACAGCTCTGGCAGGATCCGGTGCCAGCGGTCGACCATCCGCTCGTCGACGAGGCCGACATCGCGGCGCTCAAGGCCAGCCTGGTCGGATCCGGCCTCTCGGTCTCTGACCTTGTTTCCACTGCCTGGGCCTCCGCCTCCACCTTCCGCGGAAGCGACAAGCGTGGCGGGGCCAATGGAGCCCGCATCCGGCTCGCGCCGCAGAAAGACTGGGCGGTCAACGAGCCGCAGCAGCTCGCCCGGGTGCTGGCGGCCCTGGAGAAGGTGCAGGAGGAGTTCAATGCCTCGCAGACTGATGGCACAAAGGTGTCGCTGGCCGACCTGATCGTTCTCGGCGGCTGTGCGGCCATCGAGGAGGCGGCCAGCCGGGCGGGCCACGAGGTCCGTGTGCCGTTTCATCCCGGCCGCACCGACGCCACGGCTGAGATGACCGACGCGGCCTCCGTCGCCGTGCTCGAGCCGGCCTCCGACGGCTTCCGCAGCCACTTCGCCCGCACGATCGACCGGCCGGCGGAAGAGCTGCTCATCGACCGGGCCCAGCTGCTGACCCTCTCGGCTCCCGAGATGACGGCGCTGATCGGTGGTCTGCGGGTGCTCGGGGCCAACACCGGCGAAGGACCGCTGGCCGAGATGGGTGTGTTCACCGACCGTCCGGAGACGCTGACGAACGACTTCTTCGTCAACCTCCTCGACATGGGCACCACCTGGCAGCCCTCGCCGGCCTGCGAGCACTTCCTCGAGGGCCGCGACCGGGAGACGGGCTCGCTCAAGTGGACCGCCTCGCGGGTCGATCTGGTGTTTGGCTCCAACTCGCAGCTGCGGGCAATCGCCGAGGTCTACGCCAGCGAAGATGGCCGCGACGCGTTTGTCGCCGACTTCATCGCCGCCTGGACGAAGGTGATGAACCTCGACCGCTTCGACCTGCCCGAGGAGGTTCGCTCCGGCAGCTAAACGACCTGCCGATTGTCGTTGTCGTTAAACTCTCGCCGATCTGGTGCCGCCGCCGCGGAAGCATCCTTGACAGAGCCATCGGTCATGGATGCCCGCGGCGGTCGCTGCTCTATTCATGTGCACAGCATGTATTTATGCTAAGAGCATGAGCAAGATGATTCAGATACGGAACGTTCCTGATGGTGTGCATGCCACGCTGAAATCGAGGGCAGCGCTGGCTGGGCAGCCGCTGACAGAGTATCTGCTCGCGGAAATCCGACGGGTGGCCGAGCGGCCGTCGCCGGAGGAACTCGCCGAATGCCTGCTGCGTCGCCCGAGCGTCCGCCTGACAACACCGCCGGCAACCGCCGTGCGTGAGGAACGCGATCGGCGATGATCGTCCTCGACGCATCAGCCGCCTTGGAACTGTTGCTTCGCGCACCCGATCATTCGCGACTTGTTGCTCGGGTGCTCCGATCGGGCGAGACGATCGCAGCCCCCCATCTCCTCGATCTGGAGGTGACCCAAGTACTCCGTCGTTTCGTGATGGCTGGGGAAATCACGGCAGCCCGCGGCCGCTTATGGGATTTTGCAGCTGCCGTCGTCGCAGCTGCCGGCGATCTTCAGGCGGTGGCGGGCCACGAAGGCGTAGAGGGCTTTCCACAGCGGCAGGGAGCCGGGCACGTGCAGGAGCACTGCTGCCGGCCAGAGCAGGGGCAGCGTTCGCGAGAGGTAGCGGACGGCCTCGGCCCCGCCGCGGGCCTGTCCGGTGCGGCTGACGACATACATCTGAGCGAGCAGGTCGTCGTGGGCAAGCTCCGGGAAGCTGGCGGCCACCGAGGGATCGTGCAGCGAGGTGAAGGCCAGCCGGCCGCGGAGGTCGAGCCGCCGCATCAGGGCGATCTGGCTGCGGCAGAAGCGACACCGCCCGTCGTAGAGCACGGTGTCGTGGTCGGGATGGTGCTGCGTGGTGATCATCGGTCAATCCTAGGACGTAAGACGCACCTCGGTCGGGAAAACTGACCGCTCTTTCTGAGCACGAGGCAGCGTGGCTGCAGCAGGCTGCCCCGGAAACGGCGGTGTCGGCTGCGTGATCGACAGGGCAAGCAGCCCCGCTGAGCCGTTGGGTATGCTCAGAGGGTGGGCCAGCCGAGCGACAGCAGGCCACGCGACGATGAGGACCCTATGCACGTTTCCGGACTGCTGACATCCGTTCTGCTGGCCGCGCTCCTCCTGGCGGATCCGCCGGCCGATCCACCGCTGCCCGAGGTGCCTGCGGGTGTGGTGCTCGAAGAAACCCGCTACCCCGACGGCAGCCTGAAAACCCGTCAGGAAACCCGTCGCAGCCGTGCCGGCGGCATGGAGGTTCGCGGTCGCCGCTGGCAGTACGATCCCTCCGGCCGGCTGGTCACGCTCTCCACCTGGGATGGCCCGTTTCGCGATGGCCCCTGGATCGAATATGCCCGCGACGGCCGCGTGACGCTGCAGGGCAGCTACAAACGTGGCGCTCGCGACGGCACCTTCGTGCACTACGACCGCGAGGGCACCAAGCAGCGGGAGGTGACCTTTCGCAACGACCGGCGTGAGGGGCTGTTGCAGGAGTGGGCCGCGGGCACGGTCGTGCTTGAGGAAACCTACAGCGGGCGGCCGACTGGAGGGCGTCCGCCGCGAGCGGCGGCCCGATGGCTCGCTTGAGATCGAGGAGCACTACCGCGATGGCCGCCGCGACGGGCTGGTCACCCGCTGGTTTCCCGGTGGCGTGAAGCAGCTGGAGGTGGAGTATCGCGATGGCCGCCGGCACGGCCGCTCAGCCGAGTGGTGGGAGAACGGCAAGCCGCGGCAGCAGGTGGGCTATCTCGCCGGCAGCATGCACGGCCCCTACCGGGAGTGGTTTGCCGATGGCGGGCTCCAGGTGGAAGGGGCCTACGATCATGGGATGCCGGTGGGTGTGTGGACGAGCTACCACGCCGACGAGGGGCATCCGCTCGCCACCGAACAGCTCTACATCGATGGCAAACTCGACGGAGCCACCCAGGCATGGGATCCGGCTGGCGACCTGCTCTCGATCGTCCGCTGGCAGCAGGGCCTGCAGCACGGACCGTGGGAGGAGTGGTATTCCGGAGGTGCGATGCGGGGCCGCGGAACGTGGGACCGCGGCAAGCCGGCAGGCGTGTGGGAGTTTTGGTATGAGGATGGCACCCGCTGGACCCGCACCGAGCATGCCCATGGCGACCGGCACGGCCGGCATGTCGAGTGGACGCCCGAAGGCGAGGTGTTCACCGACGAGCTCTATCAAGGCGGCGACCTGGTGGAGTCGGCCGCGGCTCCGTGAGCGACGAGATCTGGCTGGCCCGTCAGCCCTACGACAGCGAGATCTTCTTCGGCAGTGTGCAGAAGTGGAGGATCGTGACGGCGCCGGCTGAGATCAGGCTCCAGGGGGCCCAATCAGGGGCGATGAAGGTTCGAGGAGAGTCTTTGCCAGCGTCGATCACCACCGAGTCGACAACGAGCAGTTCCACGCCCAGGATGCAGGCGAAGATTCCGGCAGCAAGAAAGAAGCTTTTCCACATGGTCGGCTTGTGCCAGCAAACTGGCGGTGTGCAAGGATTCGGGTGCTCACTGAGTATGTCGGCTCGCCGGGGCCGTTTCGTTGACTCCTCTCCCAGAAGAGGCAGGTTGCGCCGACTTTTCCGTTGGCACGCCCCCGGCTGCAGTCGATTCGGCCAGGCTTTGAGAAAGGAGCGGGCCTGCCGATGATGCCCCACCGCCGACGCCCGAGAACCTGGCCCACCAAGTTTCGCGATGCGTTTCGTGGAATCGCCCGGGCAATCCGCAGCCAGTCGAGCTTTGCGGTGCACCTGCTCGTGGCGGCAGTTGTCGTGCTCGTGGCCGCGGTGCTCCGCGTGTCCCTCATCGGCTGGTGCCTGCTCGTCGCCGCGATCGGCTTCGTGCTGGTTGCCGAGATTTTCAACACGGCGATCGAGTCGCTCGCCCGCCGCCTCGGGCCCCGCCGTCATCCGCGAATCCGCGACGCCCTCGATATGGCCAGCGGCGGTGTGCTGCTCGCAGCGATCACCGCCGCTGTTCTCGGCGTCGTCATCTTCGGTGAGCGGGCTGGCAGCCTGCTCGGCTGGTGGTAGGCCCGCGAGCCCTCCCTACTGCCTGCGGAGGTCGTAGCAGAGCAGGTGGTCGCTCTCGCGGAGGTAGAGCAGGCCGTCGACGATCACCGGGTGGGCCCAGCTCGGCCGCGACTCGTCGGTGTCGCTGTAGGGGATCTGGAAGTGGCCGCCCTCTTCGTAGCCGGCCGGATCGGCCTTCACAAGCGCCAGCACGCCATTTTGAAACCGCACATAGAGATGGCCATCGGCGGCGGCCATCGCCGCTGAGCCCCGTCCGCTGCCGCGGCTCTTCCAGACGATCTCGCCGGTCATCAGGTCGGCGCAGAAGGGGATGCCCTTGTCGTCGGAGTCGCCGTAGAGGTGGTCGCCGACGAGCAGAATCCCGCCATGCTTGTTGGCAAGCTCCTGCTTGAGGCCATACACCTCTTCCATCGCGATCGCCCCATTGGCGCCGGGCTTCTGCCGCACGAGCGCCCCGCCGCGGCCGTAGCCCGCCGCGAAAAACACCAGGTCGTCTCGCACGATCGGCGTGGGGATCACGGCGGTGGTCTGGTCGATGGGATACGCCCAGAGGAAGCGGCCCGTTTCGGCATCCACGGCGAAGCAGCCGGCGGCGGTTGTCTGCACATACTGCGTGCGACCGCCGACCTGGCTCTTCACGATCGAGGAGTGGCCGGCGCCGCGGTCGCCCGCCATCGGGCAGATCCAGATCGGCTGGCCGTTCATCTTGTTCAGTGCCACCATCGTCGCCTGCTCGCCGCCGGGCGTGCACACCAGGCGGTTGCCATCGATCGTCACCGATTCGCTGTAGCCCCAGCCGTCGCCTTTCTTGCCGCCGAAGACCGCCTTGAGATCGACGCGAAACCGCTCCTGGCCGTTGGCCGCGTTGCAGCAGACAAGCTGGCCAAACGGCGTCACCACATACACGCGGTCGCCGTCGACCGTCGGTGTGCTGCGGGAGCTCTGCCAGGTCGGCTGGCCGTCGTTCCAGGCGGGGCCGGTCTTGGTGATCCACAGCTGCCGGCCGCTGTCGCGGTCGAAGCAGGCGAGGTATTCATCGGCGTCGGGGGCCGTGGAGAGGCCGTCGCCGAGGATGTAGATGCGGTCGCCGGCGATCGTCGGCGAGGCGTAGCCGCGTCCGCAGCCGGTCGATTCCCAGAGCAGCGGCGGACCATTCTCCGGCCAGGCGTCGAGCAGATCGGTGTCGGGAGCGACGGCGGTGCGGTCGGCTCCCCGGAAGGTCGTCCAGTCGGCGGCCGTGGCGGGGAGCGTCGCGACACTGGCGAGAAGAAGAACGGCGGTGGAGGCAATCGCGCGTGGCATGGATCGGGCTCGCTCAGAGGCTGGTGGATCAGAACATCAACGGCCCTACTATAAAGGATCGGGGCGACGCTCTGCGATCGGGCCGCAGGGTCTGCCTGACCTGCCGCAGCGGAGATATGAGCCCCGAGTGAGCCCAGCCCTGAGGATCCCCATGCCATCCCTGCGAATCGGCGACGCCGCCCCTGATTTCACCGCCACAGCCCAGGACGGATCGACCATTCGCCTGGCCGACTACCGCGGCTCCCGGTCGCTCGTGGTGTTTTTCTACCCCGCCGACGACACGCCGGTGTGCACGAAAGAAGCCTGCAGCTTTCGCGACTCGTATCAGGCCTTCCGCGATGCCGGTGCCGAAGTGATCGGTGTCAGCGGCGACTCAGCCGAGAGCCACCAGCGGTTTGCCGGCAAGCATCAGCTCTCCTACCCGCTCATCAGCGACAAAGACGGCAGCCTGCGAAAGGCCTTCGGCGTGCCCAAGCTGCTCGGCTTCCTGCCCGGCCGCACCACCTACGTGATCGACCGCGAGGGCATCGTGCGGCTGGTGTTCACGGCCGCCTTCTCGTCGGAGGGCCACAAGCGGGAAGCCCTGGCGGCGGTGAAAAAGCTGGCTGGTCGCTAAGCGTTGCCGCCGTCCCGTTCATCCGCTCCGCGCTACCCAGCCGGAAGCCGCTTCCGGCTCATGCTCGAGGGGCGGCACAACCGATATCCCCCTCACAGCCGCGCTGTCGGAAGGGGCCATGGGGCACTGCCGCAGGCGGTCGGCCACACGGCTAGCGAGTTGCCGGGTGGCGTGCTCGAAGGAATCGCGGGCAAGGTCGGTCGGATCGTCAAACCAGTCGGCCCAGCAGCATGTGCCGGTGCTGGCATTGACGAGCTGGAGCGAGATCTGCACCCCGCGATCGCTGCGAGAAAAACTTCCTCCGAGGGCAAACGGCACGTGGTAGCGGCGGGCAAGCGAGTCGACGGCTTCCGCCTGCTCGGCCATACGCTCTCGGAGAATCGGCCCGACTGCGGCGATCCACCGCATTTCCGCCAGTTCGGCGACCAGCCAGAAGGCGATGCCACGGGTGAATCCCGCCTCGTTGTCTCCCGAGGAAAACTCGCTCACCAGCACGAGCGTGCGGGCGAGAGCGGCTGCAGCCGGCGACAGCAGCTCGCCGGAAGCACCATCAGAGCGGCCCTCGCCCAGCGGCACCCCGGTGAGCAGGCCCTGCAGGCGGTAGGAGTTGCGGGGAATGCTGATTGCCACGGCGTCGGCCTGGCCGTCTCCCCTGCGGTAGGTCTCCAGCTTGCGGCGAAGCTTCGACATGTGCATCCGCACCAGCGGGTTTCTGGTGGGGTCGAAGTCTTCGGGAAGCCCGAGAACCCGCGCCAGCTCGGCCTGGTTGGCCGGGCAGCCCCCATTGGCGGAGAGCTGCTCCGCCAGATACATCAGCAGCCGCGCGGGCCCTTGCGAGCGAGAAAACGAGGGGTGGTTGAGCACCCGGGCAACCTGCTGAAGCGTGGCCTCCAGCGGTGCGACCTTCGAGCTCTTCAAATCCATCTGGGGCGACACCTCGGAGAGAATCTGCAACGTGCTGTTGGAGCCTTGGCAGCCGAATCAGCCTTGTTTCCTTGCTGCGAGCCACCAGCACGAGATGCCCTGCCTCTTTCGAGCATCCCCAGGCCTTCTCCCTCTGTCAAGGGAACGGTACAGCGGGTGATGGCCTGTCGCTTTTTCCTGTCAAGAAACCTTTTTTCTTTTCAAGAGCTGGTAGGAATGGCCGACGAGTTCCTCCCGCTCCTCCTCCAAGCAGGCGACCCTCTCGTGTGTTTTTCGTGAGAAACCGGCCGCATCGGCCGTTCGAGGAGCGGAAACGGCAGCCGTGAGCTCCTGCCCCGCTGTTTACCTAAGGCCCTCATCTGCCCCAAAGCCTGAGGCTTCCCAGCCATCGCAAAAAATGGATTCCCATCGTTTTCCAGCCGAAAACCCCACCTTACGTGCGTCCCTCAGTTGGGGGTAGAGAGCATTCGTAATCGTTACGTCAGCTTTCGTCAAGTGTTTACGTGCACGACGCGTTGTTTTCCCGGGGATTTCCGTAAAAAAACGGATCAAAACACGCTTGACAGTTCCCGCTGGTCGACGACAATGCCCCGCTAGGAGTGGGGTATAGTTGCCCCAGACGCGACACGGATGGCTCGTCGACAAGTATTCCGTTGTCTGCCCGTTTTTTGCATCACGCCAGTTTTATGCATCTTCCCGCCACCTTCTCTCTCTGCGCTGCCGCACCGCTCCGCCAGGCCACAGGCCAGGTTGATGAGTGTTTTCGTGCTGGCTCTGTGGCGCGTGGCTTCGGGTTTTGCTGCGATTTGCGGTGTGCCACCCTCGATTCACCTGATCTTTCGCTCCGGGCTGAGGCGGCTCGGAGCAGTCTTTGTGAGGCGCTGATTCCATGAAGTTTTCACACTCGTCGCGTTCTAAGGCACCTTCCTCGCGAAATGCCACGCCAGGCGATTCTGCGGAGGCAACCGCCGCTGTTGCCCGCCGGTCGTCGGGCAGCAAGCGTCTGTCGCGTCGTGAAGCACTCGCGATCCTCCGCAAGAAGGCGGCGGCGAGGCGTGCTCGTTGGGCTCAGCGGTTCCCTCGCTATCTGCCCTTTACGGGCTGGCGGGTGCCAGGGTTCGTGGAGCAGGTGGTCGCTCGGTTCCAGCGGGCCCTCGGCAAGCAGCCAGCCCAGCGTCCTTCGCTGTTTGACGATCTCGATGTCAGCCTGCTGTCGTCCTCCCGCATGCTGCGTCAGAAGATTGACTACGAGCGGGGCATCTGGCGGCTTTCGTCGGCTGTCGACAAGTACGAAAAGAAGGTGATGCTTTCGGTCTCGCCTGGTGAACTCGACGAAGCCTACGTCGATGATTCCTGGCAGTCTGCCTCGGCTGGCCAGCAGGTGATCTGGACCGACGCCAACGGCCAGGAAGTGCCCCTCGTCTATGGCTACGAAGCCTTTTCGTCCATCGCCGATGGTGTGGCGGCTGTGGGCGATGGCGGTGTCGTGAACATCGCTGAGGGCGGCTACGACGAGATCCTCGCGTCGCCCGAGAAGGGCATCACGTTCCGTCCCGGCGGCGACGCCGCTGCAGAAGTGACGGTGGCTGGAATTGATCTCGACGCCGACGACACGCTCGATCTCGACGTGCTCGGTGTCAACTCCTACGACCGTTTCTCAGTCGCTCCAGGCTCAAGCACCTTCGACCTCGGCTCTGCGCGGCTCTTGATCAACGAAGCCGACGACCTGCCCGGCGACGGCGCGTCGGTGCTCGGCCTGCTGGCGTCGGAGCGGACGGTTTCCGTCGGTGCCACCGGTGCGCTGACCGACCGTCTCGGCCGCCCAATCGGCCAGGAATCCATCCTGTCGTCGAGCCGGCTCAACTTCCGCTTCGACAAAGCGTCGGGTGAGTTTCAGGGTGTGTTCCTCACCCCGCTTGCGCCGCCAACCACGGTCTACGTTGATGGCCGCTGGGCCGACCTGGCAGCGGGCGATCCTGTCGTGACCTCCGGCGGCCCCGGCATTATCGGCCACGATGCGTTTGGCGATCTCGACGAAGCCGCGGCCCTCGTTGGCGAAGGCGGCACCATCAAGGCCACCTCCGAGTTCGCCGGCGCCGTGCTCCCGGCCTTTGCCCGCGCCGAGGTGGTGCTCGACGTCGACGGCCTCGGCGGCTTCGCCGCAAGCAGCGGCGGGTTCAGCGGGATTTCGTCGGGCTTACCCCGTGTGATTTACGTCTACAACGCCTGGGCGGGCATTCCTGATGCAACGAGCGTTGCAGTCCCTGATGCAAGCCAGGGAAACGTCACGATTGGCACGACGGGCTTTGCCAACTTCACGGCAGCCTTGGCTGCATGGCCCGCCGCTAACAACGACGGACTTGCGGTTTACGACAACGGCACTGGGTACGCAGAGTCGGTCGACTTGAGTGTGGGGAACGTGTCACTTCTGCCACTCACGTTATTTACGTCAGGCTTCAAGCTCACTGGCGGCCAGACACTGACGTTTGATGCATACGACAATTGAATCAAATGTTGCAGGCGGGGCTGTTACGATTGATGTTGAGAATGGTGCAATTACATCGAGTGCGACAGTAAGCTCCAACAACGCGAGCACCGTTCTTACCCTAGCCGGAACGACAATTAATACGACGGGCGGTGGGCAGCTTACTGTTGTTGGTGACCTAGATTTGATTGCCAACGGCACGGCAGACTTTGACCTCGACAACGGACCTTAGCGACGTCAGTGTATCTGCAGTCGGTGGTACAGTCGTTTTAAGCGAGACGGATCAGATAAACTTTCTAAACGCGTCTGCAGCGATCCTCAATGTCACTGCTGGGGGCGACATTACTGATTCTGGTGCGATAAACATCTCCACAGCGCTCGAGCTCTCCGCCGCGGGATTTGACATCACGCTGAACACTGCGACCAACGATTTTGATTTGGTCCTAGCGACGGGCGACAATGTAACGCTCGTTGATGCTAATGCGATCCGTTTTGGTGCGACGTCGGCTGGGAACCTGACGTTGACGACAGGAGCGACTGTTGGCCAGTCTTCGGCAGTCTCAGTCAGTGGGGCAACAGTCATCAACGCGGGCAGCAACGTCACGCTGAACGATTCGGGCAATGATTTTGGTTCTTTCGCAGTTGTCATGAGCACAGATAATGCCAGTATTACAGTTCGCGATCAGGGCGATCTTGTTATTGGTGGAGTTGGTGGTGTTGGTCCTATTGTGCCGGGCCGTTTAGAAGTAACCACCGGAGGGAATATCACACAATCTGGAGCGATTGTAAATAAACTTGGTTCTGTATTTAATGCGGGCGGGTTTGATGTCACGTTAAATAATGCCTCCAATGTCTTCTTCGATGCTGTGAACGCGACTGGAGGAAGTGTAACGCTCAGAGACCAGGGCGTACTCGTGCTCGGCACGACGACTGCCGCTGAACTCAGCGTGACAGCCCCATCCGGTATTACCGACAGCGGCGTGATCAACGTGACGGGCACGACGTTGCTCTCGACGACCAACGCCAACATCACGCTGGACGAGGCCAACCTCTTCGGCACGGTGAATGCGTCTGCTGGGACTGGGACGGTAACGCTCAACGACGCCGATTCGATCGACCTGGGCACGACGACTGCCGCTGAGCTCAACGTAACGGCCGTTGGCCAAATCAATGACAGCGGCGTGATCAACGTGACGGGCACGACGTTGCTCTCGACGACCGACAGCAACATCACGCTGGACGAGGCCAATCTCTTCGGCACGGTGAATGCGTCTGCTGGGACTGGGACGGTAACGCTCAACGACGCCGATTCGATCATCCTTGGCACGACGACTGCCGCTGAGCTCAACGTAACGGCCGTTGGCCAAATCAATGACAGCGGCGTGATCAACGTGACGGGCACGACGTTGCTCTCGACGACCGACAGCAACATCACGCTGGACGAGGCCAATCTCTTCGGCACGGTGAATGCGTCTGCTGGGACTGGGACGGTAACGCTCAACGACGCCGATTCGATCGACCTGGGCACGACGACTGCCGCTGAGCTCAACGTGACGGCCGTTGGCCAAATCAATGACAGCGGCGTGATCAACGTGACGGGCACGACGTTGCTCTCGACGACCGACAGCAACATCACGCTGGACGAGGCCAATCTCTTCGGCACGGTGAATGCGTCTGCTGGGACTGGGACGGTAACGCTCAACGACGCCGATTCGATCATCCTTGGCACGACGACTGCCGCTGAGCTCAACGTGACGGCCGTTGGCCAAATCAATGACAGCGGCGTGATCAACGTGACGGGCACGACGTTGCTCTCGACGACCGACAGCAACATCACGCTGGACGAGGCCAATCTCTTCGGCACGGTGAATGCGTCTGCTGGGACTGGGACGGTAACGCTCAACGACGCCGATTCGATCATCCTTGGCACGACGACTGCCGCTGAGCTCAACGTGACGGCCGTTGGCCAAATCAATGACAGCGGCGTGATCAACGTGACGGGCACGACGTTGCTCTCGACGACCGACAGCAACATCACGCTGGACGAGGCCAATCTCTTCGGCACGGTGAATGCGTCTGCTGGGACTGGGACGGTAACGCTCAACGACGCCGATTCGATCATCCTTGGCACGACGACTGCCGCTGAGCTCAACGTGACGGCCGTTGGCCAAATCAATGACAGCGGCGTGATCAACGTGACGGGCACGACGTTGCTCTCGACGACCGACAGCAACATCACGCTGGACGAGGCCAATCTCTTCGGCACGGTGAATGCGTCTGCTGGGACTGGGACGGTAACGCTCAACGACGCCGATTCGATCATCCTTGGCACGACGACTGCCGCTGAGCTCAACGTGACGGCCGTTGGCCAAATCAATGACAGCGGCGTGATCAACGTGACGGGCACGACGTTGCTCTCGACGACCGACAGCAACATCACGCTGGACGAGGCCAATCTCTTCGGCACGGTGAATGCGTCTGCTGGGACTGGGACGGTAACGCTCAACGACGCCGATTCGATCATCCTTGGCACGACGACTGCCGCTGAGCTCAACGTGACGGCCGTTGGCCAAATCAATGACAGCGGCGTGATCAACGTGACGGGCACGACGTTGCTCTCGACGACCGACAGCAACATCACGCTGGACGAGGCCAATCTCTTCGGCACGGTGAATGCGTCTGCTGGGACTGGGACGGTAACGCTCAACGACGCCGATTCGATCATCCTTGGCACGACGACTGCCGCTGAGCTCAACGTGACGGCCGTTGGCCAAATCAATGACAGCGGCGTGATCAACGTGACGGGCACGACGTTGCTCTCGACGACCGACAGCAACATCACGCTGGACGAGGCCAATCTCTTCGGCACGGTGAATGCGTCTGCTGGGACTGGGACGGTAACGCTCAACGACGCCGATTCGATCATCCTTGGCACGACGACTGCCGCTGAGCTCAACGTGACGGCCGTTGGCCAAATCAATGACAGCGGCGTGATCAACGTGACGGGCACGACGTTGCTCTCGACGACCGACAGCAACATCACGCTGGACGAGGCCAATCTCTTCGGCACGGTGAATGCGTCTGCTGGGACTGGGACGGTAACGCTCAACGACGCCGATTCGATCATCCTTGGCACGACGACTGCCGCTGAGCTCAACGTGACGGCCGTTGGCCAAATCAATGACAGCGGCGTGATCAACGTGACGGGCACGACGTTGCTCTCGACGACCGACAGCAACATCACGCTGGACGAGGCCAATCTCTTCGGCACGGTGAATGCGTCTGCTGGGACTGGGACGGTAACGCTCAACGACGCCGATTCGATCATCCTTGGCACGACGACTGCCGCTGAGCTCAACGTGACGGCCGTTGGCCAAATCAATGACAGCGGCGTGATCAACGTGACGGGCACGACGTTGCTCTCGACGACCGACAGCAACATCACGCTGGACGAGGCCAATCTCTTCGGCACGGTGAATGCGTCTGCTGGGACTGGGACGGTAACGCTCAACGACGCCGATTCGATCATCCTTGGCACGACGACTGCCGCTGAGCTCAACGTGACGGCCGTTGGCCAAATCAATGACAGCGGCGTGATCAACGTGACGGGCACGACGTTGCTCTCGACGACCGACAGCAACATCACGCTGGACGAGGCCAATCTCTTCGGCACGGTGAATGCGTCTGCTGGGACTGGGACGGTAACGCTCAACGACGCCGATTCGATCATCCTTGGCACGACGACTGCCGCTGAGCTCAACGTGACGGCCGTTGGCCAAATCAATGACAGCGGCGTGATCAACGTGACGGGCACGACGTTGCTCTCGACGACCGACAGCAACATCACGCTGGACGAGGCCAATCTCTTCGGCACGGTGAATGCGTCTGCTGGGACTGGGACGGTAACGCTCAACGACGCCGATTCGATCATCCTTGGCACGACGACTGCCGCTGAGCTCAACGTGACGGCCGTTGGCCAAATCAATGACAGCGGCGTGATCAACGTGACGGGCACGACGTTGCTCTCGACGACCGACAGCAACATCACGCTGGACGAGGCCAATCTCTTCGGCACGGTGAATGCGTCTGCTGGGACTGGGACGGTAACGCTCAACGACTCAGCGGGCACGCTTGTTCTTGGCACGACGACCGCTGGCAACCTGAGCGTGACAGCGGTTGGAGCTGTGACAGACAGCGGTGTGATCAACGTGTCCGGCACGACAACGCTGAACTCAACCAGCGGAAATATCGATCTTGACAGCGCGAACGAACTGGGCACGGTTAACGCCAACGCCAGCGGGGCGATTACGCTCAATGACGCCACCGGACTGACGGTTTCGGGAATCACGACCTCCGGCGGCACAATCGACGTGACTGCTGGTGGCAATCTGACGGTGTCGGGCGCTGTGAACGGCACTGGCCAGGAAGTGATTCTCGAAGGCACGAACGTCACGCTGAGTGCAGCTGTGACGGGTGCCAACGTGACGCTCGCGGCAACGGCTGGCGATCTTGCTCTGCAGAATCTGACGGTCACGACGGACCTCGACGCGACCGCGACGGGCAACATCACGCAGGTCGGAGCGTTGACGGCGAGCGGCACGACCACGCTGAACGCGACGGGCGGTTTCATCGACGTGAGCAACAGCACCAACGCCTTCGGCACGGTGAGTGCGAATGCGAGCGGTGCGATCACGATCGCCGACACTGATGCTTTGACGGTGTTGGTTGTTGACAGCACAAACAGCACGGTTTCCGTCGGAAGCAGGCGGGAACCTGACAGTTGGGACGAGTGTTTCCGGTGAAGGCAACGTTCTGCTTGAGGGTACGAATGTAACGCTGATTGGCACTGTGACTTCCGACAGCGGGAACGTGAACCTGACAGCGACGAGCGGCGACGTTACTGGCACTGGTTTGGTGAGCGGCAACATTGCGACGGTGACAGCGACAAGTGGTGACATTGATATCGATACGAATGTTTTGACGCTTAACGCGACAGCGGCCGGCGCGATTACGCTCAACGACACCACCGGACTGACGGTTTCGGGAATCACGACCTCCGGCGGCACGATCAACGTGACTGCGGGTGGCAATCTGACGGTGTCGGGCGCTGTGACTGGCACTGGCCAGGAAGTGATTCTTGAGGGCACGAACGTCACGCTTGGTGCGATGGTGACGGGTGCCAACGTGACGCTGGAAGCAACGGCTGGGGATCTTGCTCTTCAGAATCTGACGGTCACGACGGACCTCGACGCGACCGCAACTGGCGACATCACGCAGGTCGGGGCGTTGAGCTTGAGCAATGGCACGGCGACACTGGACTCGACGGGCGGCTCCATCACGTTGAACGACAGTTCAAACGATTTCGGCACTGTGGCTGCCAATGCCAGTGGCACGGTGACGCTTGTCGATACCAACAATATTGTTCTCGGCACAACGAGCGCGGCAACCCTCGATGTGACCGCGAATGGAACAATCACAGACGTCGGCGTTATCAACGTGTCGGGAACGACGAATGTCAACACGTCTGCTGGCAATGCCGACATCACGCTCAATAGCAGCAGCAACGACTTCGGTACCGTTGTTGCGAACGCGGGCACCGGCTCGGTCACGCTTGTTGACGCCGATGGGGTGGACCTCGGTGCGACGACTGCAAGCAACCTGACCGTGACAGCGGGCGACGCGGTGAGTGACAGCGGCACGATCAGTGTGACCGCGACCACCAGCGTGAACACGTCGGCTGCGAATGCCGACATTGAACTGGATCAGGTCGGCAATACCTACGGTGAGGCGGTGATGAACGCCGGCACCGGTAACGTGACGCTCGTTTCGAACGGTCAGTTGCTCGTTGGGGCTACGACCGCCGGCAACCTCACGGTCACGGCCAACGGCCTGGTCGACGACTTTGGCGTGATTGCGGTGACCGGCACGACGAATGTGAACACCTCGCAGGGGAACGGCCTCATTCAACTCGAC
>JAGYJY010000020.1 GCA_018401745.1 Pirellulales bacterium
GCCTGGCACGAAGGCTCTGCGGAGTGCCAGGCACCGTTTTCCGACTCGCTCATCGACGCCGCCTCGCCTCCGCCCCTCACCGGCTCCCCACCCCCCGCCGCCCGTTACACCACCCACGTGCCGGTCTACGACCTCACCGCCGCGGCGGGCTTTTGGGGACCGGAGAGCGTGCCGGAGGAGATCGGCTGGACGGAGGTGCCGGGCGTTTCGCTCAAGCCCGGCATGTTCGTGGCGCGGGTGACGGGCACGTCGATGGAGCCGCTGATCCCGGACGGCTCATGGTGCCTGTTCCGCCCGTGTCCGGCGGGCTCGCGCGAGGGCCGGATCGTGCTCGTGCAGCTCGGCACGGACGGCGCGGGCGAGAACGGCGGCCGGTTCACCGTCAAGAAGTACCACTCGGAGAAGACGGTCACCGCCGATGGCTGGCGGCACGACCGCATTCAGCTGCTGCCGGTGAATCCGGCGTTTGAGCCGATTGAGATCGAGCCGGAAGAGGTGGGAGATCTGATGATCGTTGGCGAATACCTATCACCCGTAGGTTCTCTCGAAGGCTGAGCACATGACGCGACATTCTGCCGGCATATACGAAACACTTCTGACCGAGGCGCTCGCAGCAGAGCTCGCAGCTTTGACAGCCGACCTCCGGGAACACCGTGAGAAGTTGCGCCCCGCGGAAGCTGCGGACCGCCTGTCGTTGCACATTGCTCGAATCGTGAAGCGACTTGTCGCGGCGGTCGATGACAAGGACCGCGTTGGTCTGGGCGTGAAGCTAACCCGGCACCTTATCTCGGGTCTCACGAAGGCGAGCCAGTCACATCTGCCTGGAACCGCTGACGTGGTTTCCCTCGCCGATCGCCCCAGTCAGCCTGGCGAAATTCTCCAAGCGATTTATCGAGTCCTTCCAGATGGAGCGTCCGAGACGATCCGCCCCCCGCTGATCCCGCTGCTCGATACCGCAATACTGACAAACGCGCCGGGTGAACCGACTGTCGGAAGCCAATTGCTCACGGAAATCCATTCAGCAGACGCTATTGACGTGGTGATGGCCTTTATTCGTTACACCGGAATCGCCCCAATGCTGGATACTCTTGTCGAGCACCAGCAGGCTGGCCGGAAGCTCCGAGTACTCACAACGACGTACACCGGTTCAACAGAAGCGCGAGCGCTCGATGCTCTGGAGAAGGCTGGGGCAGAGATTCGGGTGTCCTATGACACCGGAACCACGCGACTCCACGCAAAGAGCTGGCTCTTCCATCGGCGGTCTGGCTTCTCAACCGCCTACATTGGCTCTTCGAATCTCACGCACTCGGCGCAGGTCACGGGCCTCGAGTGGAACGTGCGCGTGTCGGGGGCTCGTAATCCTGACGTCGTAAACAAAGTTGCGGCTGTTTTCGACAGCTACTGGAATAGCGGCACATTCCTGCTTTACGACCGAGAGCAATTCCGCGAACGCCAGCAAGCTGCCAGCACCGGCCCGACATTTGTCCTCAGCCCAATCGAAGTTCGACTGGAGCCATTTCAGGAAGATCTTCTTGCCAAGATCGCTCTCTCACGATCTCAAGGCCACCACCGCAATCTTTTGGTGGCAGCAACGGGTACAGGAAAAACGGTGATGGCGGCTGTCGACTACAGCCGGCTGGCCGCTGGGTTGCCACGTGCCCGATTGCTGTTTGTAGCTCACCGCGAGGAGATTCTGACGCAGGCCCAGGCGACGTTTCGCCACGCGTTGCGGCAACCGACTTTCGGGGAGCTCTGGGTTGACCGGCATAAACCACAGCGGTTTGAGCACGTCTTTGCGTCGATTCAAAGCCTTACGGCAGCCGGCTTCGAGCATCTTGGTCCTGAGCACTTCGATGTCGTGATTGTGGATGAGTTTCACCGCGCAGCGGCGCGGTCTTACACCCGCCTCCTCGAACATGTGAAGCCCACCGAACTCCTTGGGCTCACGGCGACGCCGGAACGAAGCGATGGCTTGCCCGTCCTGTCATGGTTCGGTAACCGCATCGCTGCCGAGCTTCGGCTTTGGGACGCAATCGACCAGCATCGGCTGACACCGTTTGTCTACTACGGAATTCACGACAACACCGATCTTCGAGACGTGCCGTGGCGACGCGGCGCTGGGTACGACGTCGAGCGCCTTACTGAAGTGCTGACAATAAACGACGCTTACGCACGCGTCGTGTTGAAGGAACTGGATCGGCGCACGGGCGATCCTTCCATGATTCGGGCCCTCGGGTTTTGCGTGAGTGTCACTCACGCCCGATACATGGCGCGTGTCTTCAACGAGGCGGGCGTCAAGGCGACGGCCGTATGGGCGGACACGCCCGAGACTGAACGAGCAGCCGCCTTGCAGGATTTGAAACACGGAAGAACAAACGTCGTGTTCTCCGTCGACCTGTTCAACGAAGGCGTCGACGTTCCGGCCGTGGATACGGTTTTGTTTCTGCGACCAACGGACAGCCCCACGCTCTTTCTGCAACAGCTGGGCCGCGGACTACGCCGACTCGAGGGCAAGACCGTCTGTACGGTGCTCGATTTCGTAGGTCAACACCGCAAGGAATTTCGCTACGACCGTCGTTTTCGTGCACTGCTTGGAGGCACGCGAAAAGACCTCGAGCGACAAATCAACGAAGGCTTCCCATTCCTGCCCGCGGGATGCCACATGGAACTCGACCGTGTGGCATCGCAGATTGTTCTTGAGAACGTGAGGCTGGCCGTCCCGTCGCGATGGGCGGCTCGCGTTGCGGAACTCAAGAGCATGGCCGCCGGTGGGGCCGACGTAACTCTCAGAGCGTTTCTCTCCGAAACTGGCCTCGAACTGGAAGAGATGTACGGCGCCAACCGGTCATGGACTGAGTTGCGGTGTGCGGCAGGGCTTGAAACTGCCGCGGAAGGGCCGAAAGACGAAAAGCTTCTTCGCGGCTGCGGCCGGCTGCTCCATGTTGACGATCAGCAGCGGTTCGCGGCTTATCGACGGTTCCTGAGTCGCCCAGACCGCATCAGCGTTGACTCACTTCAGGGAACCGATCGCAGGCTCCTGCAAATGCTCGTAGCCAGCATCGCCGACAAGGCTATCACCAAGACAACCTCGCTTGCCGACGGGGCAGCCCTACTGAATAGTCATCCTCGTGTACGCGATGAGCTCTTGGGCATCATCGAAGTGCTGGAGGAGCATGTCAACCATGCAACGACACCACTCACAACGCATCCTGACGTGCCGTTAGAAGTTCATGCGCGATACTCTCGGCTGGAGATTCTGGCGGCTTTTGGACTTCGCGATGGAGCTAAGATGCCGCCGTGGCAAACAGGCGTATATTGGGCAAAGGCGGCCAAGGCAGACCTTCTGGCATTCACCCTCGACAAGACCAGCGGCGGGTTCTCGCCAACGACACGATATCGTGATTACGCCTTGAGCCGCGAACTGATCCACTGGGAAAGTCAGAGTAAGATTCGTAGTGACAGCAAGGTCGGCGGCCGCTACCAACAACACGCGATGCAGGGATCATCGATTATGTTGTTTGCCAGGCTCAACACAGATGAGCGTGCATTCTGGTTTCTTGGCCCGGCGACTTACGTGAAGCATGAATCAGAACAGCCTATGGCAATCACATGGCGACTGGCCCATGCGCTACCAGCCGATCTTTACACCGCATTCGCTGCAGCGGTGGCATGATGGTTCGCCAGTAAGCCGGTGCGGTGGGCAACCCCCGGGCTCGGCGTCTTGTCGCGTTTGGCCCCCGGCGGGCCGAAGATCACCATCCCCTGCCGGGCCCGGGTGAGCAACACGCGGTAGGCGTTCTTCAGATACTGCCGCCGCTCGGGCTTCTTCACGTCCGTCCGGCTGTTTTCATTTTTGGGGCCCCGCGAAAGCTGTGATAGCTCCAGTCGTCGCCCGACCAGCGTAAGTCGGCGTCCCACGTGACTTTTCGTCCAGTCGAGCTCCAGCCCCTGCACCTGAAACTCCGTCGCCGCGTCTTCGAGATAGAGCGACGAGCGGGTGTCTTTCGCGGGGCTCAGAAACCAGTGCACCGGGTCGATGTTCACCCGAATGTCGATCGCGTGGGGCTTGAGCCGCTCTCGCCGACGAGGAGGCCACCAGCCCCGCCCGCTCCGTGCCCCGCCGCTGCCGGCGGATCCACCGCCGGGCCGCCCGCATGCTCCGCGTGAGCACGATCGGATACTGCTCGCGAAACGACTCGAGCAGCTCCCGGCCCGCCTCCGCCTCGCCGTCGAGCAATGCCTTTCCGAAGCGGGAGAGCGATTCGGCGCGAAAGGAACGCATCGAGGTGGCCAACTGAAAGGAGGCGTCCGCGAAAAGGGTGCCCGGGGGTGAGGCACCAGGGAAAAGGGTGCCAGCCACCATTTTCGCGGCGTCCGGCGGTTTGGCTGCATCACTCATGAAAATGGTGGCAGGCACCTTTTTGTCGGCGTCTTGCAGGGCCAGCCGTATCGCGCGGCCGAGCAACTCGCCATTGCAGCAAAACGGCGGGCGGACGCCGTCGGCGTGGGGCGGCTTCCAGCGGCGGTCGCTGTCGCGGGCTTCCGTGGCACAGAGGATCGGGAAGATCGCCGCGGCGTGGCTCGGGGCGTGGAAGTTTTTGAGGTCGAGGCCGTAATCCCAGGCCTGCTCCTCGTCGAGCCGCTCGAACTTCTTCGCGCCCACCTTGAACTCGATCGGGATCACGCACTTTTGTGTCACGAGCACCGCATCGACCCGCCGGCCGAGCCGCGGGATGTCGAACTCGAGGTGGATCCACGGGGCGGGGGCGGCTGGCGGCGGAGCGACCAAGTCCTCAAGGGCCGCACGCAGGACGGGCAGCTGCAGCCGCCAGGCCGATTGCTGCAATGCTCCCCAGGATTTCAGGGCGGCGAGCGTGTAGCCGTGAGGGCTCGCGAGCGGCGCGTAGACCTCCTCCTCGCTCGCGGTGAGAAACTCCTCCACCGGCGTGGCGTAGAAGGCGGCATTGGTGCGTGGGCCTGGCATGGGCAACGAGCCTACCAAATCGGGGGGGCAAGGCTGTTCCCTGGCGGGGGCTTCACAAAGTACTGTACTCATGTACACTTTTTGCGTGTACTGCTCGAAGGACCGACCGCATGCCCCGCAAAATCCGCGAACTCGTCAAGGATCTCTTGGACGCTGGGTTCGAGCAGCGGCCGGGGAAGGGCAGCCATCGAAACTACAGTCACCCGGAGGTTGCCACCTTGGTTACGATATCGGGTAGGGATGGTGACGACGCACAGCGGTATCTCGAAAAAGCGGTTCGAAGGGCCCTCAACGAGGTGAACCAATGGCGAAAGGCGACCGATACGTGAAGGTGGTTGAGTGGTCGGACGAAGACAACTGCTTTATCGGCAGTTGTCCAGAGTTGTTCTATGGCGGTTGCCATGGCGATGATGCAACGAAAGTCTTCATCGAACTCTGCGAGATCGTCGAAGAGTGGGTCGAAACGTTTGAGGCGGACGGCAAGCCCTTGCCACAGCCGCTTTCTCTGGTGGAACTCGGAGCCGTTCTGCAGCGGAGCGCGTGATTGGTGATCAAACCTGCGGCACGCGAAGGTCGGTGAGCTCCTGGCTCACCCCTTCGTAGAACCCCGGGCTCCGCGTCTTGTCGCGTTTGGCCCCCGGCTGGAAGACGATCACGATCCCCTGCCTCACCCCGCGTGAGCAACACAAGGGAGGCGTTCTTCAGAGAGTGCCGCCCATCGGGCTTCTTCACGTCCGTCCACTTCGCCCCGCGAAAACTGTGATAGCTCCAGTCATCGCCCGACCAGCGTTAGTCGGCGTCCCACGTTACGATCGTCCAGTCGAGATCCAGCCCCTGCACCTGAAACTCCATCGCCGCGTCTTCGAGATAGAGCGACGAGCGGGTGTCTTTCGCGGGGCTCAGAAACCAGTGCACCGGGTCGATGTTCACCCGAATGTCGATCGCGTGGGGCTTGAGCCGCTGGGCGGACGAGGAGGCCACCAGCCCCGCCCGCTCCGTGCCCCGCCGCTGCCGGCGGATCCACCGCCGGGCCGCCCGCATGCTCCGCGTGAGCACGATGGCGCATGAGGCACCAAAGGCTGGCTCGAACGCGGCGATGGGCAGGGCGGCAACCATGGGAAGCAGGATACCAATCCGGGGGACAACCTTGCTCCCCTGCGGGGGGATTGACGCAGGACGGTACGCATGTACACTTCCTGGCATGAATCGCCGCCCCGCCGCGGAAACCAATCGTGCCGCAACTCTTCGACGAAATCTGCCGACTCGTAGCCGAAGGCCAATACTTGATCGGCGACCATGCGTGGGAGCGGCTTTTGGAACGGGGTATCATGGAATGGCAGATCGTCGCCGGCATGACGGATGCCCAACTCATCACGGAGCGGCGGCTCGCCCGTCCGAATCCGGTTGTGGAGATGCGGGTGCCTCTACCCAACGGCGACGATTGCAAGGTGGTCTGGAGCCTGCTGCGGCGCGAGAGGGTGGCTAAACTGGTAACGGCCCACCTGCTCGGCGATGAAGACTTTTCGGAAGAGGGCTGACCAATGCGAATTCCCGGCCAACGCGTGAAGCGAACGAGACTCGTGCAGACGGACCGACTGATCGTGGCCGTCGAGGTGGAGATGGTCATCCCGGAGTCCGATCCGAGTGAACCATGCCTGGAATCGGACACCGTCGAACTGCTCCGGGCGGTGCACGAGCACGCGGTTGACGGCGACATCGCTTGGCTAAAGACAAGGGGCAAGGTGTATCAGCTCGTCGATGCGGCCTAAACCTGCGGCACGCCCAGGTCGACGAGGTACTGGCTCACCCCCTCATAGAACCCCGGGCTCCGCGTCTTGTCGCGTTTGGCCCCCGGCGGGACGAAGATCACCATCCCCTGCCGGGCCCGCGTGAGCAACACGCGGTAGGCGTTCTTCAGATACTGCCGCCGCTCGGGCTTCTTCACGTCCGTCCACTTCGCCCCGCGAAAACTGTGATAGCTCCAGTCATCGCCCGACCAGCGTAAGTCGGCGTCCCACGTGACGATCGTCCAGTCGAGTTCCAGCCCCTGCACCTGAAACTCCGTCGCCGCGTCTTCGAGATAGAGCGACGAGCGGATGTCTTTCGCGGGGCTCAGAAACCAGTGCACCGGGTCGATGTTCACCCGAATGTCGATCGCGTGGGGCTTGACGCAGGGCGGTACGTATGTACACTAACTGGCATGAACAGCCGCTCCGCCACGGAAACCAATCGTGCATAGCGTCTACCTCGAAACCATGATCCCGTCGTACCTTGTTGCCCGCCTCTCGCCGGACGGCAAACTGGCCGCCAAGCAGGCGATCACCAGGTCGTGGTGGGAGAACCGTCGGCACCGATACGAGCTGGTGACGTCGGAAACCGTCCTCGAAGAAGCGATCGTCGGCGATGCCAATCAAAGCAGGCTCAGGCTCGGCAGTCTGGAGGGGGTGCGGATTCTCGGGCCGAGTGAGGAAGTAGAATTCATCGGCGGCGAGTTGGTGCGGAAAGGCTGGCTTCCGACCGGGGCGATGCTCGATGCGTACCACATCGCCTACGCGTCGGTGTACCTGATAGACTTTTTGCTGACCTGGAACTGCACCCATCTCGCCAACGAAGCAACACGCCGACCGATCGAGCGCTGGTTACGAAAGTTGGACAAGCACATACCCGTCATCTGCACACCGACAGACCTGATGGAGCGAAACGATGGCTAATGAAACGGGTTCCAACGAGCAGGACGATCCGATCGTGGCAGAGGTGCATGCCGCGAGACGGCAGCTGCTCGAACGTTACGGCGGCATCGAGGGTTACCTGCGGCACGTCCGCGAGGTTCATGCCCAGCGACTGGAACGCGAACGCGAAGAAGCTGAACGGCGCGAGGCGGCTGAACTCGGCAAGTCGGCCTAAACCTGCGGCACGCCAAGGTCGGTGAGCTCCTGGCTCACCCCTTCGTAGAACCCCGGGCTCCGCGTCTTGTCGCGTTTGGCCCCCGGCTGGAAGACGATCACGATCCCCTGCCTCACCCCGCGTGAGCAACACAAGGGAGGCGTTCTTCAGAGAGTGCCGCCCATCGGGCTTCTTCACGTCCGTCCGGCTGTTTTCATTTTTGGGGCCCCGCGAAAACTGTGGATAGATGGGGGGGTGATAGAGCGAGGAGCGGGTGTCTTTCGCGGGGCTTAGAAACCAGTGCACCGGATCGATGTTCCCCCGAATGTCGATCGCGTCGGGCTTGAGCCGGTCTCGCCGACGAGGAGGCCACCAGCCCCGCCCGCTCCGTGCCCCGCCGCTGCTTTTCTGTCCACCGCCGGGCCGCCCGCATGCTCCGCGTGAGCACGATCGGCGCAAGAGGCACCAAAGGCCGGCTCGAGCGTGGCGATAAGCAGGGCGGCAACCATGGGAAGCAAGATACCAATCCGAGGGACAACCTTGGTCGACCGCGGGGGGCTTGACGCAGGACGGTACGCATGTACACTTATTGCGTGCTGCCTGAAGGAACGATCGCATGCCCCGAAAAATCCGCGAACTCGTCAGGGATCTCGTGAAGGCTGGATTCGAGGAGCGATCAGGCAAGGGAAGCCATCGGAACTACAGTCACCCGCTCGTTGCCAAAGTGGTTACGATATCGGGTAGGGATGGCGATGATGCCCGACGGCATCTCGAGAAAATGGTTCAAGAGGCCATCAACGAGGTGAACCAATGGCGAAAGGCGACCGATACGTGAAGGTTGTCGAGTGGTCAGACGAAGACAAATGCTTCGTCGGCACCTGTCCACAGCTGATGTACGGCGGATCCTATGGCGACGACGCCACGAAGGTGTTCGCCGAACTCTGCGAAATGGTCGAAGGGGCGATCGAAACGCTGGAGGAGAACGGTAAGCCATTGCCGCAACCGCTGCCCCTGCACGCGCTCGGAAGCGCATTGCAGCGAAGCGCGTGATTGGTGATCAAACCTGCGGCACGCCAAGGTCGGCAAGCTCCTGGCTCACCCCTTCGTAGAACCCCGGGCTCCGCGTCTTGTCGCGTTTGGCCCCCGGCTGGAAGACGATCACGATCCCCTCCCTCACCCCGCGTGAGCAACACAAGGGAGGCGTTCTTCAGATACTGCCGCCGCTCGGGCTTCTTCACGTCCGTCCGACTATTTTCAGCTTCTTGGGCCCCGCGAAAACTGTGGATAGATGAGGTGAGATAGAGCGACGAGCGGGTGTCTTTCGCGGGGCTCAGAAACCAGTGCACCGGGTCGATGTTCACCCGAATGTCGATCGCGTGGGGCTTAAGCCGCTGGGCCGACGAGGAGGCCACCAGCCCCGCCCGCTCCGTGCCCCGCCGCTGCTTTTCTGTCCACCGCCGGGCCGCCCGCATGCTCCGCGTGAGCACGATCGGATACTGCTCGCGAAACGACTCGAGCAGCTCCCGCCCCGCCTCCGCCTCGCCGTCGAGCAACGCCTTCACGAAGCGGGAGAGCGACAGTGATGTCGTGGACCGTGTGGCGGGCGTAGAGCGACCGGGCCGCCTCGATGATCGTCGGCGTGGGGCGGCTTCCAGCGGCGGTCGCTGTCGAGGGCTTCCGTGGCACAGAGGATCGGGAAGATCGCCGCGGCGTGGCTCGGGGTGTGGAAGTTTTTGAGGTCTATACGAAAGTCCCAGGCCTGTTCCTCGTCGAGCCGCTCGAACTTCTTTGCGTTCGCTCGCGGAGAGAAACTCCTCCACCGGCGCGGCGTAGAACGCGGCATTGGTGCGTGGGCCTGGCATTGGTGGGGAGCCTACCAACTCGGAGGGACAACCTTGGTCAGGGGCGGGCTGACGAAGAACGGCACATCCGTGCACTCCTTGCCATGCGGCGTCGCGGGCGTCGGCAGTTTTCTTGCCGTTTCAGGAAATAGCCCTTAGGCTATAAATGCTCATGTGGACGGCGGCCACGAGCGCGGCAGGCCGCAGCGTCCGTTTTACCGCCAACTGATCGCCAAGGCCGACATCCTGTATGCCGAACACCTTTCGACAGTGAAGAAGCCGACCAAGAAACGCGGAGCAGAGTGACGTGGCAAAGACATTCAGGGAACTCGTCGCGCGAACGGGCAACGCCAAGACCAAGCGGATCGCCGCGCGGCGCACGCAGGAGCTGCTGGCGGAGATGGTGCTGAGCGAGATCCGCGAGGCTCTCGGCAAGACACAGACTCAAATGGCTCGCGCTGCGGGCATCAAGCAGCCGAGCTGGGCCAAGCTGGAAGGACAGTCCGACATGCTGATCTCGACGCTAAGCAAGGTGATGAAGGCGATGGGCGGCGAGCTCGAGCTGACGGTGCGATTCCCCCAAGGCCGCGTCCGCTTGAAGCAGTTCGAACTCGAGGCCACAGCCGCGAAATGACCATATGACGAGCCGGCGGACGTGATCTACATGAACTTCGAACCGGGGGCAGAGGCAACCGACAGCGAGCTCGGGCCCGACGACATCATCGTGCGTTACCGGGGCGAAGAGATCGTCGGGCTCACGATCCTGCATGCCAGCAGGAGGAGCCGCGTCAACGGCCCCGCGGGGGGCTTGCCAAAGAACGGTACGCACGTACATCACATGACGTGAACAGCCGCCCAGCCGCGGAAACCGATCGTGCCAAGCGTCTCCCTCGAAACCACGATCCCGTCGTCCCTGGTCGCCCGCCTCTCGCCGGACGGCAAACTCGCCGCAAGGCAAGCGATCACGAGGGCGTGGTGGGAAAACCATCGGCACCGATGACGTGGAACTGCACGCATATCGCAAACCCAACAACGCGGCGGACGAGGCGGCCTTGGTGCGTGCCTGCTCACGGAGCCGGGCTGAGCGGGGCCATGGCGGGGATCGCCGTGGCGGGGGGATCGTGGCTCGCGAAGAAGGCGACCGCTGCAGCGACGTCGGCCGCCGTCGGTGGCGGCGGGGTGGTGTCGCGAGGGCTCCGCACCCGCACCTCGTGGCCGTCGCGAACGAGCAGCGTGGTGTCGATCTCCCACCGCGGCCCAAAGTGAAAGACGGCGTAGTACATCAGCTTGGCCTTCACCGCCGCCACGCCCCCGCAGCGGCAGGCCTCGTAAAACATCCAGTGCACCTCCCGCCAGCCGGCCGTCTGCTCCACGCAGGCCACGTCGTGCACGACCGAGGCATTGCGAAACCGACCGGCAAACGGCCCGCCGATCACCGACCAGAAGGCCTGCGGAATGCTCGCCCCGTTGACCTCGCTGCCCTCCGGCGCATGCCACCGCGTGCCGGCCGGGTCGACATACCCAAACGGCTCAAGCAGCGACATCGTGCGACCGTCGTCGTGCCAGGCAGCGAGCACCTGCCCCTCAAACCGGCCCCACCGCTCATCCCCCAAGCGGCCTCGGCCCGCCTCCTCAGCCACAGGCGGCCTCACGTCGGCATCCCCGGCCTGGCCCGCTCCCGCAGAAAGCCCACCAGCGGGCGGACCTCAGCCGGGAGCGACGGCTCGTCGAAGACCGTGTGAATCTGGATCGTTTCCCATTCGATCACGATCTCATAGGTGCGGCTATCGCGGCTCTGCTCCGACAAACACTCACACGACGCCGTCAGGCCCGCAGCAGCCACGAGCTGCTCAAGCAAGGCCCGCTCCTCAGCAGCAAGCGCGGCCGCCTCGAGCCGGCAGCTGCGGACCAGCCCCGCAAACCCGCCCGACTCGGTGTAACTCACTCGCAGGATGGCTGCCGTCATTCCACTCTCCCATCAGGCCGTGCGGCCACGAAGCCGACCCGGCCCTTCGCGTTTACCGCGGCTTCCGCGCCGCCGGCACCGTCACGCCCACGGCCTTCCAGGCGGCCCGCACCGCCTTGGCCACCGCGGCTCCATGCTCGTCGCGGGCAATCCGCACGGTGATCCGCGCAGCATCCTCAAAGCCTGCCCGGCTGGGAATCTCCAGCATCGCGTCATACCAGATGCGGCCGGCCGTCTCCCAGGGCTCATCGTCGAGCGCTTCGGCCGCCAACACAAACGCCCGGTTGGCAATCCCTGAGTTGATATGCACACCGCCACGATCAGCGCTGCCGCGGTAGCGATCCTTCATGTGGGCTGGCTGCGGGTCGGTGCCCAGAAGCGGATCATCTACATACGCCGTGCCGGGATGCTGCATGTCGCGAACAGCCCGCCGCGTCTGTGCGGGCACCACCAGCTCCGCCCCGACCAGCCAGCTCCGCGGCGGCCGCTCCCCCTTCGTCGCCGCGGCCGCCTGATGCCACTGCCGCACGAGCACGCCAAACACATCGGCGAAGTGTTCGTTGAGCGCCCCGCTCTCCCCGCGATACACCAGGTTGCTCGTAAACGACTGCACGCCATGCGTGAGCTCATGGGCCACCACATCGAGCGACCGCGTAAACCGCTCAAACACCACGCCGTCGCCATCGCCGTAGGCCATCTGCGAGCCGTTCCAGAATGCGTTGTTCATCGGCTGATAGCCCTCGCCGTCGGCCTCGCCAGCATGCACGCTCGAGATCAGGCTCATGCCGGCATCATCGAGCGAGTTGCGGCCGAAGAGCGTGTGGAAGAAGTCGTAGGTGGCCCCGGAATAGTCGTAGGCCTCGTTGACCGCAGGATCCTTGCCCGGACGATCCCCCTCGCGGCGGGCGAGCCTGCCTGGAAGATCGTCGCGGCCGCGGGCGTCGTAGACCAGCCGATCTCGGCAACAGCCCGGCGACGGCGTGGCCAGAAACGTGGGCATCGACCGCACGAGATCCCGCACGGCATACACGGCCGTGGCCTGGGCGAGATCCACCACCGCCCGTCGACGAGCGACCGCATCGCCCGACTCCGCCATCCGCTCCAGCAGAAACGGCGGAATGATGCAGGACAGCGGCTGCCGACCGCAGGATGGGCCAGAATCACGCATGTCTGGGTTTTCCTCTCTTCACTAGCCGGAAGGGTCGCCTCGCCCCGCCCTCGTCGCAGCGTTTTCTCCACGACGCGGAAGGGAGAGCACACGCCCCCGCTGCCGATACCGACAAAACCTTTTCTCTGGGGAGTATCCCACCCGCATGGGCGTCTTCACAACCAAAAACTGAGCGAGGCCGTCGATGAGATGCCCGGTCATTGCACGCCGACGGCGACGAGCCATCACCAGCATCACCGCGGCCCTCTGCTGCGGGCTCCTGATGGCTCCGGCACGAGCCGTCGACCTCAGCAGCATGTGGCAGAAAGTCTCCGCGCCGCTGCGGTTTGATCGGCACGGCCCACCGCCAGCCGACCCCTGCCTGGTCGACCTCGCCGCCCGCCTCGACTGGCTGGAGCGACACCTCGACACCTACGGCTCCGTTGTCGTCAAGCATCCCGACGTGTGGGGCCAAAGCCGGCTGATGCGACACCGGCAGGAATACGAGGAGCAGCTGCGGGCCCAGCTCGACCAGTTTGCCTATCGCAGCAACGCAGCCATCCGCCGCAGCGATCAGTCGTATCTCGGCATGGCCCTGGCCCTCGAGGCAGCCACGGGCCGACGGCGTGGCCCGGAGCAGGTGCCCCTGCCCTCCACGGGCGGCTCGGCCAGCGTGATCAACCAGATCGAAGGCATGCTGCCCACAGGCAATGAGAGCGTCGGCCGCAGCGACACGGCGATCATCGGCCGCACCCAGCCGCTCGCCTTCGCCGAGAGCCCTGCCGGCTTTCGCTTCGACGATGGGCCGATCTCCCTGGAGCCCACGCTCCACCTCGACCAGCTCTCTCGCTACCTCAACCATCTCAATGAGCTGCGACGGATCAACGAGGGCGACGACGTCGCCGACGCCCCCGGCTATGCGATGGTGCTCGTGCGGCTGCCCGTCTCGATCCTTCCTGGCGGCCGCACCCGCCGCGGCTACGGCGCCGAGGCAACGCTGATCGCGGAGCCCGTCCTCGACGACAACCTGCTGCCGCGAACCTTCCGCAGCCTGGTGGTCAACGATCTGGTCGACCTGATCGCTCCCGCCCTGGCCTGGTGTGTCAACGATCGCCTCGTGTGTGGCGTGGGCCCGCGACGTTGTCGGCAGCTCGCCGCAGAGCCTCCTCCCTCGCAACGACAGCCGCCGCTCGTTTGCGATCACCGCCCTGGCCGAACGGCTCCCCACCGCCTCGCCGGCCACCGCGCCCGCTGCCAAGACCCGCCGCAGCCGCATGCCGATCCCTTTCACGCAGCTGGTGGAGGCCTCGGGCATCGAGCAGATCGCGGTGCTGATCCGCGACACCCACGCGGCGCTCGCCGGCCTGCCGACGAGCCGGCCCTGCATCGGCTACGGCGACGTCCGCGGCTTCCTGGAGGAAGAGGTGCAGGCCGCTGAAGACTTCCTCGCCCAGCCGGAGCTGGCCGCGGTCTGGCTGGAGCTGCCCACCTGGAACCTCGCTTCCCTGATCCGGGGCCGCCGGGCAGCCGAGATCGACCAGCTGCGAGACCGCTTCTTCGCCCAGCTCGACGCCGCAGGCCCGCCCGCAGCCCACCCGATCAGCCACACCACCACCGCCGTGCTCGCCTGGGGCATCCTTGTGGAGTCGGCCCTGCTCGACGCCCAGCTCACCCTCGACATGCAGCAGACCGACTGCGACGGCATGCTGGCCGCCGCAGCGGGCCCCTTCTACGGCCCCGCCCCATCGCCGCTGGCCCGCGCGGCCTTCAACCGCTACGTGCAGGCCCGCTGGCCCTTGCATGTGTTTGCCCTTGATCCTGTTGTGCAGGAGCAGAACATCGAAGACTCCTACGCCCGTCGCCGCGAAACGCAGATCGCGATGGCAATGGCCTTTGCCAGCGGCCGGATGTCGGCTGCGGCGCTGAGCCGCTACACCCGCCGCCTGGAAACCGACATGGCCACGCTGGCCCTCAACCGCACCGCGGTCGGCTTTTCCCATGGCAGCGACACCTTCGGCTGGCGGTTTTTTCCGCGGGTGCAGTCGCCGCCGACCCGCGGCGCCCTGGCGACCTTCACCGAAACCCTCTGCGGCCCCTCGGCCGACGCCGACCTCGCGGCCCGCCAGCTCGAGCCGGGCATCCGCGAGTGCACCGCGATCCTGGTGATGCCCTCGTTTGTGCCGGCGGTCACCTTCGATGTCCGCACCAACTGGTTCTCCCTCGCCCATCCACGCTGCACCGAGCCATCGCTGGAAGAGGCCGTCAGCTGCTCGCAGATGATTGCCTCGCTGCGGATGTCGGGAGCGGGCACGAGGCCGGCTGGCTGTGGCCTCCCACGACCGTGCTGCGGCCCCTGCTGCGGCGTGTTGAGCAGCTCGATCGCGAGCTTCCCCTGCAGTCGCTCACCTCCCAGCTCCCCTACGAAAACACCGCCGGCGGCTTCGAGCTCTTCTCCGCCGGCACCACGGCCCTCGCGCCGGAGCTGCTCGGCTGGTATGGAGCCCCAGGCATCAACCCCGACAGCAGCACCAGCCTCTACCTGATCGGCCGCGGCTTCAGCGTGCACGACACGAGCCTGATTGCCGGCGGCCGCCCGGTGCCGATCACGCTGATCAGCCGCGAGGTGCTGCGGGCCGACATCCCGCCGGGCGTGGCCACCCTGCCGGCGATGCCGCAGGCGGTTTCCCTAGCCAGTCCTGAGGAGCTGCCCCCGCCGGCAGGCTCTCCCGAGCGGCTCCCAGCCCCGCAGCCGGCCGCGACCGCGGGCTCAAGCCCGCCATGTGCCGACGGCCTCGCCCTGTGCAACAGCCGCGAAATGGTCGACCTGCACCTGGCCACCCCCTACGGCGTGACGGCCCACATGCTCGTGCCGGTGGTGCGGGAAAGCCGCGGATCCGGCCGCCTGGCCTTTGCCGACAGCTATCAGATCGACCTCGCCTACACGACGGGCAAGAGCACCGCCGCCAATGCCGAGGTGGCCCGCGTCGATGAGTTTTACGGCGCGGCCTTCGACGCCCTGGCGATCGCCGTGCCCGACGACTTCCTACCGCCGGGCAAAGGCGTGCTCAACTTCACGCTCACCGATCCCTCGGCTGGCCAGCCGGTGGCGGTGTTAGCCGTGCCGCTGCCCCCCTTCGACACGCTTCGCAAAGCCTATGTGCTGACCGGAGCCGACCTCCGCAACTTCGTGGGCGACACCTCGCGGCCGGCCACCGACAAGACGCTGCGAGGAGCGATCAAGCCCTATCTCGACGCCCTGCTCGCCGCCGACGCCGCGCCGGCTGTTGGCGAGTCGCTCGAGCTCAACCTCACCGCGACCCTCTTCGCCGAGAGCCGCGACCTGCCAGTTGGCGGGAGCATCCGCGTGTCTGCCCAGCGGCGTTGACGGCGGCGGCCGGAGAAGGAACTCAAAACCCGTGGAATACAGCCCAAACCATCGGTGCTCAGGCTCGCGGAAACTGGCCCCATTTCGCTTGACAAACCACCCCGCTCATTGAATAGAATAATGCCAACGCGGGGGAGTGAGGACTTTCATTCGGTGAATTTAGGTCGCCCTGCGCATTTTTTTCTATCTCCTACAGGAAATGCGTCATGACACGGAAAAATGCGGGGTTTACCCTCGTTGAACTGCTGGTGGTGATCGCCATCATCGGCGTGCTGGTCGGTCTTCTGCTGCCGGCGGTGCAGTCTGCCCGTGAGGCCGCTCGTCGCTCAAGTTGCTCCAACAACATGAAGCAGATCGGGCTCGCGATGCACAACTTTCACGACACAAACAACGGCCTGCCAGCCTTCGTGAAGCGAAATCGACAGGGTGATTACTGGCGTGGCTACAGCGCCTTTAGCCAGGTTCTTCCCTACATCGAGGAGCAAAACCTCTACGACCAGATGGTCACAGCTACCGACAACTGGTTCCATCACTGGGATCAGGGCGGCGTCAACAACACGCTGACTGCCGTGCGGGCGACCAAGATTCAGGCGTTCCTCTGTCCGTCCGACCGAAAGTTCTCAACTGGCGGCGGCTGGGCCAACGGCCAGGGCTGCAACTACGGCGTGAGTTTCGGCTCAACGATTTCCTGGGCCAACATGAACAACCAAAACGGCCTGTTTCGTGGCAACCCGATCGCCAACATCAATGCTGCGCTTGAGTTTGGCGGCGCGACCGACGGGCTGAGCAAGACGCTGATGGCGTCGGAGCACCTCACTGGCGACAACAACGATGGCGTGCTGATGCCGGGCAACTCTTCAGAGCCGCGAATTGGCAGTGGCTTCCCGGGAGCTGCCCAGTATCCAACGGAAAGCGAAGTCACCGCCTTCGGCACGGCCTGCCTCGGGGTGACGGCTCACAACTCCGAGAATGGCTGCCAGTGGATTGCTCCCGAGCCCACGCAGACAGCGCTCAACACCATCGCCCCGCCGAACTGGCAGTATCCCAACTGTCAGACGAGCGGCAGTGGTTTTGCAGCCGACCGCGACGGCTCGTACCCGGCTCGAAGCCGGCATCCTGCTGGTGTTCAGGCCGTCATGGGTGATGGGTCGGTGCAGTTCTTCAACGATGGCATCGACCTCGTAACCTGGCAGCGAATCGGCAGCCGCGAAGACGGTCAAGCGGTGAGCTTTGACTAGGCCTCCGCTCGCCAACCGGCCTTAACCGAGGACCAGAGGTTCAACACTGGGGCCCCGGGTGTGTGCAGCACATGCTCGGGGCCCTTTCATTTCTAAAGTCTTCTCTCCCCTGCCAGCCAATGGCACCCGCATCTTCCCCCATATTGAGGAACACAGTGCTTCGCACACTCATACGATTCTCCGCCGTTGTCCTTGTCGCCGCCCTGCTTACCGTCACGAGCACCGGCTGCCAGCCCCAGGGCGTTGAAGTTGATGTCGCCCAAGGACTGTCGACGAGCGACCTTCTCAAGCAGGACCTTCAAATAGTGGTCGACAACGGCCAACTGGGCAGCGAGATGGGATCCATCGAAAACAATCTCTTCAAACTCAAGGAGTCCAATGCCGCTCTCGCAGAGGAGCTCACGGCCGACCTGCAAGAGCTGCAGTCGCTCCAAGGCTCAGCAGCTGTCAGCAAGGCTCAGTCGATGATTGAAAAGCTGTAACGGAAGCCCGCGGCGGCGGAAATCTCTTCCCGCCGCCGCGTGTTTCATCTGCCGGCCCGGCCTTCTCGGGCTTCTGAAAAGCGCGGCTGGTGGGTGGCCCTTGCGTTTGTCCCACCTTGCCAGGTGTCTCAACAGAAATGCCACGAAACTTCTCGGGATGAAACGTTTCCCACGATTGTCTGCCAGGCTGTGGGTTCTTGTCGGCATCCTCTGCGGCCTGATCGTCGTCGGTATCCCTCTCGCCAGTCTCCTGTTGGCAGATAGCGTGGCTGCGATGGCGGTCGCTGATCGAGATCAGGATGCAGCCCTCGGCTGGGTTCGGTATGGGGAGCGGCTGCGAGGAGAAAGCCCGCAAGGCTTGCTGATCAAGGCTCGGCTGGCTCGCCGCAGGGGTGCCTTGAGGCAGATGGAGCAGTTTCTCAAGGCCGCATCGCGAGCTGATGCCCCTGCCGGTCTCGTCCGCCGCGAGTGGATGCTTGCTGACATTCAATCTGGGCGGCTGGAGAAGCTTGAGGCTCAGGTGAAGGCATGGCTTGTGGCCAACGATCCCGATCTCCCGGAGATCGCAGACGCCTACGCCAACGGCCTGGCTGCCTGCTCGCGGTTTGATGAGGCCTTGGAGATGCTTGGAGCCTGGGGCCAGGATTACCCAACCGACCCGATGCCTGCCTTCCGCGCTGGCCGTATCCACGAGTTTTTCGAAGACTTTGACAGCGCTGCGGACGCGTATCGAGAAGCCGTTGCCCGGCGGGAGGATTTCCTTCCTGCTCGCTACGCGGTCGGCCGCGTGTTGCTGAGAAAAAAGGAGCCGGAAAAGGCGCTCCGCGAGTTTGAGTCGTGCCGCACCGGCTCCACATCGCTGGCAGCGGAGGTTGCCATTGCGGAATGCCTTGCTGAGCTTGGCCGCACTGAGCTTGCCATGCAGCAGCTGGAGGTGGTGCTTCGCAATGACGGAACGCAGATACAGGCCTCGTATCTCCCTCTGCTGGCTCCTCAAGAATGCTTTGTGGCCGCCAGGCTGCTGGGCACACTGGCAGTCAACGCCGGCTCGCATGAGCAGGGGCTCGAACTGCTTGAGCGAGCGCTCCGCTACAACCCCCGCGATGTCGCCGCTCGTTACTCACACGCCGTTGCCCTGCGAGGCCTGGGGAGAACGCAGGAGGCCGAAGCCGAACTGGCAGAAATCGAGGAAAACCGGGATGCCATGAAGCGGGTCAACACCTTGCGGAATAAGATCAACCGAGATCCCGACGATGTTGCTGCCCGGATCGAGCTTGGAAGGGTGCTTGCGGAACACGAGTCGGTGGAAAACGGTCTCTTCTGGCTGCGGAGTGCGATTGCCCGCGAGCCAGAGAATCAGCAAGCCCGACAGCTGATCGAGTCGTACACAGCTCCATCGACCGCCGCACCGGGTCAGTAAGGTGCTTGGCCACGGCCCCAGTTTCCTTCGCACATGACGTTCCGCCCAACCACTCTCCGCTGGTCACTCGTGCTGCTCGCCACGATATCGGCTGGCTGCCAGCCCGAACGTCCCACAATCGTTGCTCCCACCTCGTCCCCCTCCGTCGCCAGCGACGCCTGTGGGAGTTTTGTGTTTACTGACATCACCGCGGAGGCTGGGCTGACCGCCATCTACGACAACGGCGAGGATGCTGGCTCGCGAAGCATTGTGGAATCGATCGGTGGCGGTCTGGGCGTGCTCGACTTCGACCGTGATGGCCGCTGGGATTTGATAACGCCTTCTGGCGGCACCATCACGCTGAACGGGCCTCTCACAGGCCTTCCCACACAGCTCTGGCGACAGGACGCCCAGGGCGGTTTTCACGAGGTGTCTTCCCAGGCTGCGGTCCTCTCCCCGGCAACGCTCACGCACGGGATCGCCTGCGGTGACTACGACAACGATGGATTTACCGACATTCTGATCACTGGCTTCGATGGCCTGCAGCTGCTGCAGAACCTCGGCGATGGCAGCTTTCGAGACTGCACCGCAGAGACCGGCCTCGATGCCGATACGCTCTGGAGCACAAGTGCCGCGTGGCTCGACATCGACGCTGATGGCGACCTCGATCTCTACGTCGCCCACTACGTCGACTGGGCATGGAACAACCATCCGGAATGCTTTGCTGGGCTTCCCGGCGTGCGTGATGTCTGTTCCCCCAACGAGTTCAACGGACTTCCCGACAGTCTTTTCATCAACGACGGCAGCGGTCGATTTCGTGATGAGAGCCGCCGGTGGGGCCTCAAGCAAAGCGGCAAGGGCCTCGGCGTGGTGGCAGCTCAACTCGATGGCGACGATGCCGTCGATCTCTACGTCGCCAACGACACCGTGGAAAACGCCCTCTACATCAACGCGTCCCCTCCGCTGCACGACCAGGGGCTGATCCGGGGCGTGGCTGTCGATGCCCGCGGTGTTCCCAACGGCAGTATGGGCTTGGCCGTCTTCGACTTTAATAACGACACCCACTTCGACTTGTGGGTCACCAACTACGAAGACGAAACCTGCGGACTGTATGAGGGGGATGGGGAGGGAGGCTACCTGTGGGCAACCGACCGCACCGGAGTGAACGCCCTCGGCACGCTGTTTGTGGCATTCGGCACGGTCGCCGGTGACTTTGACCTCGACGGCGATGAAGACCTCTCAGTCGTCAATGGCCATGTGATCCTCAACCCGCGGAAGTCTGAGAGACGCCAGCTCCCTCTGTTTCTCTGCAACACGGCTCGGCCGCAGACGACCCTCTCCCCACGATTTGTTCGCCAGACTTTCCCCGAGGGAAGCTACTTTGCCACCCCTCACCGCGGACGTGGGCTGGTCGCCTTTGATCTCGACCGTGACGGCGACCTCGATCTCGCCAGCACGCATGTCAAGGAGGCTGCTACCCTTCTACGGAACGACTCTCCGCCGCAGGGCCGCGGCTTCACCGTCCAGTTGATTGGACGCACCGTCAATCGTGACGCCATCGGCACACGCGTGACACTCGAGACCGACCGGGCACGCTACGTTCGCCAGGTGACTGGCGGCGGCAGTTACCTCTCACAAAGCCCAGCCGTTGTCCACCTGGCGATTCCCACTGGCGAACAGTTTCGTCGGCTTCAGGTTCGCTGGCCTGATGGCACCGAGCAGCAGCTCGAAGAAATACCTGACGCTCCTTTCATCCAGGTGCTGCAGCCCGGTCCATGACGAAGCTGCTTGGCGACTGACTCGTACGCAGAAGCGTTTTGACAACGCCGCTCGCCCGCCATCGCCTGATGAGGGCGGCGTCACTCGCTCGTAGGCTTGAGCACAAAACGCAGCGGCTTCTCCACCCACTCACCGGCGTAGCCGATGCCGATGCGGGGCGTGCGGAGGATCCGACTGCCGGGCACCTTCACCCCTGCATCCTCAAACCAGACACCCGAGGCCTCCACGGCCTCCGCACCATCCAGGCTGCGGTCGATCCCGAGCGCCTTCGTCAGCCGCCCGGGCCCAGCGACATCGCCCGCCCCTCGCAGCAGCACCGCCGCTGGAACGCCCGGCTTGCCGGTCACGATGTTGAGCATCCAGTGCATGCCGTAGCAGAGGTAGACATACCAGCAGCCCGCCGGCCCAAACATCGTGGCGTTCCGCTTGGTCATGCCACGGCTGCCGTGGCAGGCAAGATCGTGGCTGCCGAGGTAGGCCTCCACCTCAGTCACCGAGCAGCCGCACCAGGCCATCCGGCGTGCGGGCCACGAGCTGCATGCCGAGCAGCTGCCGGGCGACGCGGTCTGCTGGACGGTCAAAAAACGCCGCCGGCACCGCCGCCGGCCGGCTAGCCATGCTCCGCCCCCATCAGGGCAGCCAGCATCGGCTCGCCGGCGGTTGTCGACGCCGGCACGCGGGCGAGCTCCTCGGCCGTCTCCATCGCCCGCACCTGCTCGCCAGCCATGCCAAAGAGCGAGTAGGCCACCGGCACAAGAATCAGCACGATCATCGTCGTGGCCGCCAGGCCAAACACGATCGAGGCCACCATCGGAATCAGCAGCTGCGCCTGGAAGCTCCTTTCAAGCAGCAGCGGCATCAGGCCACCGATTGTCGTCACGCTGGTGAGAAACACCGGGCGAAACCGCAGGCAGCCCGCCTCGCGGAGCGCCTTCTCCACCGGCTGCCCATCGCGAATCCGCATGTTGATGAAGTCGACGAGCACGATCGAATCGTTGACCACCACACCCGCAAGGGCCACGAGCCCGAACATGCTGAAGATCGTCAGCGGCATGCCGAGAAACGCATGACCAAACACCGCTCCGGCACAGCCGAAGGGAATGATGCCAATGATCAGAAACGGCTGGAAGTAGCTCTTAAACTCGATCGTGAGCAAGACAAACATCGCAAAGATCGCGACGACAAAGCCCACGCCGAGGCTGCCAAGCGACTCCTGCGTCTGCTCCTGCTCTCCCTCCCACCGCACCTGCAGCAGTGGAAACTCGGCGAGCAGATCGGGCATCAGCCGCTGCTGCATGTCGCCGACTACCTGCGAGCTCGTCAGGCCGGTGGCGGCCTGGTCGATGTCGGCCAACACCGTCACCGACCGCTTCTGGTTGACGCGGTTGATCTCAGAATAGCCGCGAACAATCGAGATGTCGGCAAGTTCTTTCACTGGCCGCACGAGCCCGTCCGGCCCATCCACCTGGATATCGTCGAGGGCAGTGAAGTCGCGCCGCTCGTCGCGCGGATAGCGAACCATCAGCTTCACCTCATGCCGGCCCCGCTGCAGCCGCATCACCTCTTCTCCGTAGAAGCTCGCGCGGATCGTGGCGGCAAGGTCTGCCAGCGACACGCCCATCGCCTCAGCGTCGGGCCTGACCTTCACCTGATACTCCCACTTGCCGGGCCGCGAATCATCATCAACGTCGATCACGCCGTTGTATTCCCGGAGGAAGTCTTTGCATCGCTCAACGGCCGCATCGAGCTGCCGGGCGCCTTCTGGCCCAGCCGGCGCGAGCAGCTTAAACTCGATCGATTTGCCGGTCGGCCCGATGTTTTCCGTGCCGTAGACGAGGCTCTCACTGCCGGTGACGCTCCCCGCCAGCTCCCGCCACTGGCTGATGAACTCTTCGCTGGTCACATCCCGCTCGCCCGCGTCGACAAGTTCCACCTCGACGGCCCCCACATGGCTACCTGTGGTTCGGGAATCATTTCCAAGGGCTCCGGGGCTGGTGATCTGGCCGACAGCCAGATGCACGAGCCGCACGATCGACGGCCCTTCGGGCCGAGACAACTTCTTTGACACGTCGAAGGCAGCCCGCTCGATCCGGCCCACAGCCTCCTCGGTGATCGCCGCGGGCGTGCCGTCGGGAAAGACCACCTTGGCCTGCAGCCGGTTGGCATCGAGTTTGGGAAACAACGAAAAGGGTGTGATGCCACTGCGGACGATGCCCCCAGCGATCAGGAGAGCCGCGACGCCCAAAGACAGCGTTGCCAACCGATTCGCCAGGGCGACCTCAAGCAGCCGGGAATAGACGTTCTTGATAAACCAGGCCATGCCTGCGTCGCAGGAAAACCGCAGCCTGTTGAGCAGCCAGAGCACGGGCTTCAGCGGCCAGAGGATCGCCCCGAGGATTGAGAGCACAAGGCTCTTCTCATGGGCCAGGTGGCCAGGCAGCACAAGGCAGCTCTCAATCAGCGACACCGCCAGCGTGCAGATCACCGCAAATGGCATCACCTCAATAAACTTGCCCATCACGCCAGAGACAAACAGCAGCGGCGCGAAGGTGATGATCGTGGTCGTCACGCTCGCCGTCACGCTCGGCACCACCTCGGCGGTGCCGTCGATCGACGCCTGCTCGGGGCTCTTGCCCATGCGGCGATGCCGCTCAATGTTTTCACTGACCACGATGGCGTCGTCGACCACGATGCCCAGCGCCATCAGAAAGGCAAACATCGAGAGCATGTTGAGGGTCTGATCGGTGACAAACATCAGCGCCCCCGTGGCCAGGATCGAGATCGGAATCCCGAGCGCCACCCAAAACGCGAGCCGGATGTCGAAGAAGAGGGCCAGGATCACAAACACAATCGCCAGCCCCTGCGCGCCGCTCCTCATCAGCAGCTCCAGCCGGTCGCGGACGTCGACCGACTGGTCCGCCCAGGTGGTCATGGAGTAGCCGTCGGGAAGCGTGGTCTCTTCGACGTAGGCTTTGACATCAGCCACCATCGCCAGCAGGTCTTCGCTCGATGTGCGATCGATCGCCACCACCATGCCGTCTTGGCCATTGATGCGGTTGATGCTCGCCACATCCGCAAACTCATCGCGGACCACACCGAGATCGCCCACGGTGAGCACCACGCCGTCGGGCAGCGTGACGACAGGCAGCTCGGCAATCTCCTCACCGACATACTTCTTGTTTTTGCCGCGGAGGAGGATTTCGCCGGAGTCGCTGCGGATCGTGCCGCCGGGCAGCTCGAGGTTTTCACGGCGGACAATGTCGGCCACCTTTCGCAGCGACAGCCCATACTTCCGCAGCGAGTCTTCCGACATCTCGATATCGATCTGGTAGTCCTTGGCCCCGATCAGGCTTGCCGACGAAACACTCGAGAGGCCCAGCAGGTCTTCGCGGACCTTCTCTGACATCAGCCGCAGCGCCGCCTCCGACTCCGGCGTCATCGGTTTGCCGGAGGTGTCGATCACGCCCACGCGGATCGCCGGCTGCCGCAATGTGATCTGCTCAACCTTGGGATCTTCGATCAGCTCCGGGAAACTCGGAATGCGGTCGACCGCCGAGCGGAGCTCGCTGACAACCTTCTGCACATCGTCGACCGTCGGCTGGAGCTCAAACACGCAGAAGCCCGAGCCCTCCTGGGCCACGCTGGTGAGCTTCTTGATGCCGGCAACGCTGCGGCACGCCTCCTCGACCTTCTGGCAGATCCCCTCTTCAACCTCCTCGGGCGTGGCCCCCGGATAGGGCACGGTGACCAGCACGATCTCGAGCTCAAACTCCGGAAACACCTCTCTCCGCATTGAGTAGAAGCAGAAGGCGCCCAGCAGAAGCACGGCGGCCACGAGGGTGTTCATGGCCGGCATATTGTTGACAGTCCAGCGGATAACGCTGCGCATCGCTCAGTTCTCCTCTCGAGCTAGACGGGGCGAGTCGGGCGTGGCGGCAGGGCGATCCGCTCCCGGGAGCGGCTGTTCGCGAATCGCCATGCCGTCGTAGGGGTTTGCAAGCTGGCTGACAACCACCTTGTCGCCGGGCAGAATGCCCGAGTCTTCGGCGGCGTAGAGCACAACCTGGTCGTTTGCATGCACGCGTGTGGGCCGCAGGATCACGAGCTCCTCATTCCGCATCAGCCAGATGTCGCCGGAGGGCCGCACCGCATCGACAGGCACCGCCACGAGCGTGCGGGCCGCCTCGACAAGCACCTCCACCTGAACGAACATGCCCCGCATGAGCGATGTCGGCGAACCCGGCGGGAGCTGAGCCAACGGCTCACCATAGCGGTCGAGCGCGGTCACACCCGCAGGGTCGGGCACCAGCACGCGACACGGCAGCGTACGGGTGCGGGTGTCGAGGCCGCCTCCTTCCTGCCGAGAGAGCGTTCCTTGCCACTGATACTTCCGATCGCCCAACTCGAAAACGACCGTGGCGGGCATGTCGGGCAGGTCGTAGGCACCACCGCCCCTCGCCGGCTGCCGCTGACCTGTGGCCATCGACGAGCCTGAGCCCCAGACCCGCGCCACCTCGTCCATCCGCAGGCTGGTGCGGATCTCGGCAGCACTCGTGTCTTCAATGGTGACCAGCGGTGTGCCCTTGCTGACATACGAATCTTGCTCCACCGGATCGCTGACGATCACACCGTCGAAGGGGGCTGTAATCCGCGTGCGGGAGAGGTCGATGCGGACTCTTTCCAGCTGTGTTTCCGCCAGCAGCTGGCCTTCGGCGAGCCGGTTCTTCCGCTTCTCCAGCACCCGCTGCTGGCCCTTGAGCTGCGTCAGCGTGTTGATGGCTGTCAGCTCATCCCGCAGAGCCCGGTCGTGCTCCGACTCGGTGACCACGCGGTTTGCCTTGAGGCCCTCGAGCCGCCGCACTTCTCGCTGGGAGATTTCCACCTGCCGCTGCGAAAGGCCGATCGACTCGTCGTTCTGGAGAAGCTCCTCCTCGACCTCCTCGATGTAGATCCCCGCCTGGGCGACTTCCCGCTGCAGCCGTTCGACTTCAAGCTCGTAGTCGCGGGGATCAATCTCCAGCAGCAGGGTGTCTTTGGTGACAAAGGAGCCCGACTCGCAGGCATCCGTTTTCAGCCGCACGCGACCACTCACCTCGGCCGCCAGCGAGACTTCCTTCAGCGGCACGACCACTCCGTCGAGATCGAGCTCGATCTGCCCGCTCGCCTCTGTGACCACCGCCGTTCGCACCGGCAGGGCAGCATCGCCCTCAGCATCGCTGCGGGTGGGTGGCGGCTGGCGGCCCATCGAAACAAAGACTCCGGCTGCCGCAGCCAGGATGGCGAAAGGAGCAATCCAGCTAAGGATGCTTCGAACGATCTTCATGCACGAGGCTCCGATGACGTCAGAGGAGGGGCCAGCCCGAGGGCTGCAAGGGCGGAGTGGGTGATATGGTCTGCAAGCGGGACGGGCGTGTGCAGCGACGCCATCTCGTCAGCGGGCACAAGCATGCCCACCACGTCGCCAGCAGCGCGGTAGATAAACATCTGCCCGATGATGCTCATCGCAAGCTGCCGCAGCTGCGGCTCCTCAAGCTGTCCGTCGGCGAGTTCGCCAAGGATGGAGAGCAGGAGCTGAAACTGCGGATGGATATAGCCCTCGACGAGGTCGCGACAGGCATCGGTCGGCTGAAGCACTTCCCGCAGCATCAGCCGCGTCTGCCAGCGAGGGCGACCGAAGCCGAGCATCCGTTCGAGCACATTGCCGATGAAGTCGCGAAGCTTGGCCCGGGCCGGAGTGCCTTCCGGCCACGGCGAGAGCGGCACCTGGGCCACCAGCCGCTGATGGGCCTGCCGCACGGTCTCGTTGTAGAGCTTTTGTTTGTCGCCGAAGTAGTAGTTGACCGCAGCGACGTTGACCCCGGCTGCCAGGCAGATATCGCGAACCGTCGCGGCCTCATAGCCCCGCTCGGCAAACACCTCACCAGCAGCCGACAAAATCCGCTCCTTCGGATCTTCCGAAGCAGTGGTCTCACCTGCCCGCATCAGTGACTCAGCCGTCGCCACGATTCGCACATTTCCGTGAAAAATCGAAAACGCTCATTTCAAACAGGCGTTTCAATCAGTTGTATACCAGAGGACAAACTGCGTGGAGAGGAAAAAACTAACCGCCCCCGGCCGCACCTCACACCAAGCGAGGGGGGAGCCCGGGTCGAATGAGCCAACTACCAAGCGAGGGGGGAGCCCGAGTCGAATGAGCCAACTACCAAGCGAGGGGGGAGCCCGGGTCGAATGAGCCGGCCTTGCAGTCGAGCGCAGCCCGGAGGGCGAAAGCGAGAATGCACGAGTGAGCGAAGCCAGGATGGCGCAGCGAACGCGCTCGAGCTCGAGACTCCGACGCCGGGCTCCCCCGAGCGACCCCGAACGTGGATTCACCCACCCGCGAGCACCGCCTCCGCGCACCGCCGCCCCGAGATCAGCGCACCATTGATCGACGCTGTCGTCAGATGATCACCGCAGAGAAAGAGCCCTTCGCCCAGCGACTGCGGCGCCTGCTGGCTCCGGGCCGCCGGCCGCTCGTCGGGCAGCGCTTGGGGCACGTCGACGGATGCCAGGTGCCGCCAGCCGAAGGCGGCCTCCCCAAACCACTGCGAGGCCTGCTGCCGCACCGCCTGCTCAAGATCGGAGCCCTGCCAATCAGACCGCACCGACACGGCGACGAGCGACTGTCCCGCTGGGGCGTATCCAGCCGCCACGTCTGAGGGCACCGTGAGGTTGTCGATCGGGCCCGCCGGGCCAGCGGCGTCGGCAGCATCCGCCACAACAAGCAGCCGGGGCCCGCCAGCGGCGAGCGATCCGCCGCAAAGGCAACGAGCCTGGTGCCTTTCCAGCCGCGGGCGGCGGCTGCGGGGGCGAGCCGGCCTGGCAGCAGGACTGCTGCCGCATCAAGGTCGGTGGCCACCACGATCGACGCCGCCCGCAGCTCGCGGCCGTCAGCTGTCCGCACGAGGCCCGGCTCCAGCGAGGCGACGCGGCAGCCATGCCACACGCTGCCCACCGGGAGGCCTGCAGCGAGCTGCTGGGGAATCGCGGCCATGCCGCCGGCAGGCAGGCAGCCGGAGCCGAGGGCAAACATCGCGAAGGTGAACTCAAAGAGCCGCGACGACGTGGCCAGCTCACGCTCTAGGAAAACGCCGCCAAAAAAGGGCTCAAAGAAGCGGCGGATCACATCACGGGAAAATCCCCGCTGCCGAAGTGCTTCGCGGGTGGACTGTTCGGGGCCGTCGCCAAGGTCGGTGGTGAGGCCGCCTGCCTTCAGGCGGGCGAGCAGCTGCGAGCGGAGGCGGGCGATCTTCAGGCCATCGCTGATGCTGACAGTGCCGCTGAACACCGACTGCACCGCGTCGAGCGGACGCCGCCAGGGATCGGCGATCGGCCGCAGGGTGGGGCCTTCGGCGATGATCGCGCCGGCGGCAAAACGGCCCAGCCGCAGGGCGGCATGGTCGAGCTGCCGCTGACCTTCTGGGTAGGCATCGAGGTAGACCTGAAAGCCGCGGTCGATGCGGAATCCCTCGACGCTGTCGGTGGCCACGCGGCCGCCCACGCGGTCTGCAGCCTCGAGCACGATCACCCGCCGGCCGGCCGCCTGGAGGGTGCGGGCACAAGCGAGGCCAGCGAGCCCAGCCCCCACCACAACCGTCTCCGCGGCGTTTCCTAAAGCGGTCTCCACAGGTTCTGTGGCTGTGGATTCGCTGCTCATTCCCTCAGCCTCGCAAGAGCCATCGTGCCGCCGCGGCACCGCTGGTCACCGCCGCCTCGACCCGCTGGCCCACAAACGCATCTCCTGCGAGCACGATCGGCGGCTCGCGGCTCACCACCGCCAGCGGGGCGTCGAACATCAACACCGGGCGAGCAAACTTCCACCGCTGCAGCGACTGCTCGACCACGCCTGCAGCCCCGCCCTCGATCCACCGCTCCGCGGCCGCCAGCAGCTGGGCCGCCACCCCAGCAGGCTCATCGTCGAAATGCTCACGGCTGAAGCCGGGCGAGGAATGGATGGTGATCGCAGGCAGCGGCGAGATGCCCTTCTGCTGGTTGTCGGCAATCCAGGCGATCGGCCCCGCCTCCAGCGAGAGCCCACCAGGAGGGGGCAGCTTCGAAGGCTGGGCGAGCACTGCCATCAACGCGAAGCAGGGCTCGTAGTCGATCGCATCGAGCCGTGTTCGTTCGGCAGGCTCGATCACCACGCCGCCCGCATCGAGCAGATCGAGCGTCTGCGGCACGGGAGGCGTGAGCACGGCAGCCGAGGCCTCAATGGAGGGCCCCTCGTCAAACCGCAACACAACTCGGGCCGACTCACGGCGAACAGCCACCACCCGCGCGGCGGTGCGGACGTCGAGCCCTGCAGCCATCCGTTTGGGAATCGCCGTCATGCCCGGCCGGCCGCACCAGCGGGGATGCCCCTCGCCAGGCAGCTCCATCGCTCCGGAGGCATCGAGCATGGGAAAGCCGTGGCTCCAGATGGCCGCCTGCCCGTTGTCGCTTGCCTCGGCCACGAGGTCGCCAAAGCCGCGGCTGCGGACCGAGAAATACTGAGCCCCGTGGTCAAACACAGCGGCGCCCAGCCGGCGGGTGGCCATGCGGCCACCGATGCCGCGGCCTTTGTCGAACACCACGACGCTCTGCCCCGCATCCACAAGCGCCCGCGCTGCGGAGAGCCCCGCCATGCCAGCCCCCACCACCGCCACATCAAACGACTCAGCTGCAGGGTCCATCTCAGCTCCTTTCGGGCACAAGCATGCCCAGGAGGTTGCCAGTGCACGGCATACGAACCGACGCAAACAGTTCTCCTGCTCCACAGCCTGCGAGCATGCCGGTGTGTTCGGCAATCGTGCGAACCCGGTCAAACACGTGGGCCTTCTCCGCGGGAAACTGTGATGCGTAGCAGCGAATCGCGGCCATCTTCTGCTCGAGCTGAGCGGTGATGTCGACCACCAGCGGGTAGTGGCCATGCGGCACGTCGGTCACGCCTGTGGGCAGAAAGTAGGTCGCCAGCGACGGCACGGTGTGCACCGGCAGGTGGTCAAACACGTCGTCCCACTTTGTCAGCCGGGAATAGAAAACCGCCGCCTCCGTGATCGCCACGGCCTGGGCATGGTCGGGCGAGGCCAGCGGGGTTTTCTCAGCCAGGCCGAGCACAAGCTTCGGCCGAAAACGCCGAAACACTTTGGCCAGTGCCACCCGCACCTCAAAGCTGTCAAACAGCCGGCGATTCGGGAAGTCGAGCTGCACCCGCTCCACCACGCCCAAGGCTTTGGCAGCCGCAGCAGCCTCCCGCATCCGCTCTTCTGGGCCACTTGAGCAGGGCGTCGGTTCGCCGTCGGTGAGGTCGACAATCCCCACGCGGTGGCCGGCCGCCGCCAGGCTCGCGAGCGTGCCGCCACAGCCGATCTCCACATCGTCGGGGTGGGCGCCCACGGCGATCACGTCGAGGAGAGCGTCATCAGGCATGGCGTTGTTATCGTCTCTTTGTGGCAGCGATCAGGAAGGTCGGGTTGAGCGACTCAAAGCGGATGCGATCCATCTGCTCGATGCCGCGGGCGATTGTCACCAGCCAGTAGGCCGCATCGCTGGAACGAGCCCGCAGCAAAGAGTGCACCGCCGCAAGGTTTTCAATGCTGTTGACGGCCGAGACCAGCCGGCCGCCTCCCTTGAGCTTGCCCCAGGCTTGCTCGACGAGGCTTGCCACATCACGGCCGCTGCCTCCGACAAACACCGCATCTGGAGCGGGCAACCCCTGCCAGGCGTCGGGCGCTCGCCCGAGCACAGCCGTGAGGTTGGTCACGGCAAACCGCTCAGCATTGGCCTCAATCAGCCGGTGATCGTCCGGGTCCATCTCGATCGCATACACCCGTCCGCTGCGGGCGATCCGGGCAGCCTCAAGCGACACCGAACCGCTGCCCGCCCCCACGTCCCAGATGATGCTCGTCTCCCGCAGCCCCAGCTCCGCAAGCGCCATCGCCCGCACCTCGGCAGGCGTGAGCAGCCCCCGCTTGGGCCGCGACTGCAAAAACAGCTCGTCGGGATTGCCAAAGAGCCGCTGGCCAATCTCGCCCGGTTGGTCGGTCGCCCGGCTCTGCCGAACCAGAATCATCACGTTGAGCGGGCCGAACGAGTCGCGGGCGATCTCTGCCAGCGTGCCCTGCGTGACCCGCTCGTCGGGCGACCCGAGGTTTTCGCAGACATAGGCGTGAAACGACTCGAGCCCTTCCTCAAGCAGCGTCTTGGCCACCAGCGGCGGCGTCCAATGATCGCTCGTAAAGAGGCCCACCGTGTCGGCCTGGCGGATGCGGTCGACCACCCGCTCGATCGACTGGCCCGTCAGGTTGGCAAGATACGCATCCTCCCAGCTCTCCTTCACCCGGGCGAAGGCCAGCTGCATGCTGCTGACGTGCGGGATCACATCGAAGCGGTCTTTGCCCAGCTTGGAACAGACAAACCTGGCCATCCCATAAAAGAGCGGATCGCCGGAAGCGAGCACGACCGTCGGCCGCCCCTTCGCCTGTTCGACCTGCTCGACGAGGTCGTCCAGACTGGCCGCGACTGACAGCCGCGACGCAAGCTCCGCAGGCAGCAAGCCACAGCAGCTCTCGGGGCCGAGCAGCACCTCGGCAGCCTCCACGAGCCGCCGAGCCTGACCCGTCATCCCCTCAATGCCGTCATCGCCGATGCCGACGATCGAAACCCGCTCCGCAGCCACGTGCTCTCCTCTTCTGGCAATCCGTCGCGACTGCGAGATGCCACGCGCACGAAGCCGGCGTTGGCAGCCCTCCGCACCGGCATGCCACGCCGCTTCATGCAGTCTTGCCTTCAGACTTCAAGCCTAGGCCTGGAAGGAACTTCCGCAGCCGCAGCTCTTCTTGGCGTTGGGATTTACAAAGGTGAAGCCCCGCTTATCGATGCTCTCGTGGAAATCGAGCGTGGTGCCGTCGAGGAAGAGGTCGCTCTTCTTGTCGACAACCACCTTCACACCGTGATGCTCTTCGAGCGAGTCTGCCTTGGCATCCCAGGCGTTGTCGAAGCCCAGCGAGTAGGAAAACCCGCTGCAGCCGCCGCCCTGAACGCCCACTCGCAGAACCGTCTCATCAGAGAACTTCTGGTCGGCGATGATCTTCTTGACTTCCGAGGCAGCCTTTTCCGTCAGCGTGATGGCCATATCGTGGCAACTCCCAACAAAGGTGCGGATTCTGTTTTTCGCAGCAACAGCAGCGCCCGCTGCCGTCACCCTAGAAAGTGTATCCCGATGCCTGATGGCGGCAAAGATCGAGAGCTCAGGCCCGCAGCCTGCCCACCGCGTCGGCAATCAGCCCCACCGCCCGGTCGATTTCATCGGCAGTGGTGAACCGCGAGAGGCCAAAACGCAGGCTTGCCCGGGCCTGGTCGTCGTCGAGCCCGATCGCCCGCAGGACGTGGCTCGGCCGAGGCGTGGCCGACGAGCAGGCGCTCCCGCTGGAGACAGCCAGTTCTCCCTCTCCGAGCGTGGCGAGCAGGGTCTGCCCGTCGACTCCGCCAATCCGCACATTGAGGTTGCCCGGCAGCCGCTGGCCGGGATCAGCGAGGGCTGGCCCGTTGAGGTGCACGTCGCTGATTCGCGAGATCAACCCCTCCCAGAGCCGATCTCGCAGCTGCCGCATGCTGGCCGCTTCCGCCTCAAGGCTCGCCGCAGCGATTTCAGCTGCCGCCCCAAGCCCCACGATTCCCGGAACATCGAGCGTGCCGCTGCGCAGCCCCCGCTCCTGCCCGCCGCCAAACACCCGCGGCGAAAGCCGAGCCACCCGCTGGCGGCGGCGGACAAACAACGCCCCCACGCCCTTGGGCCCATGAAACTTGTGGGCGGAAAGACTCAGCAGATCCGCCCCGAGCGCGTCGACATCCACCGGAATCTTGCCGACAGCCTGGGCGGCGTCGATGTGCAGCACCGCCCCGCAGGCATGAGCGAGCCCCGCCGCCTCGGCCGCCGGCTGAATCGTGCCGATCTCATTGTTGGCCAGGAGAAGGCTCACCAGAAACGTGCCTGCCCCGCAGGCCTCGGCCAGCTCGTCGGGGCGAATCCGACCAGCCGACGCGCTGGCGGCATCCTCCACGCCGAGCATCGCCACCTCGAAGCCTCGCCCGGCGAGATGCTCAAGCGGATCGAGCACCGCCGAATGCTCGCTCTCCCAGCTCACCAGCCTGCCGGTGTCTCGGCCTGGGCGGCCCGCCGATCCAAGGATCGCGAGATTGGTGCTCTCAGTCGCCCCGCTGGTGAAGAGGATCTCGCGGGGCTCGGCCCCGATCGCCGCGGCCACCTGCGCTCGAGCCACCTCCACCGCCTCACGGGCCTCACGGCCAAACGCATGCGTCAGGCTGCCCGCGTTGCCGTAGCGATCGGAGAGCCAGGGCAGCATGGCCTCGAGCACCCGCGGGTCGAGCCGAGTGGTCGCATGGTTGTCGAGGTAGATGGCCATCACTCTGCATGGTAGGCCGCAGGGCCGCCGATCATCGCCGCCGCCAACGCATCGATGGCGATCTGCGACCAGGTTTCAAAGCGCTCGCGGTCGGCCTGCAGCTCAGCGAGCGAATGGAAGCCTCCATCCATGAGATCCGCCTCTCGGGAGGCCACCTCAGGCAGTTCCAGGTCGAGCACGTGCAGGATTCCCAGGTGCACACTGCCAACGGCGGTGGCGTCGTCGTTGATCAGGCCGACACAGCTGCTCCGGTAGCCACCAGCAATCGCCACCTCTTCGTCGAGCTCTCGCCGCATGCCCGACTCGTAGGACCGGTCGTCGCCATGCTCGCCATCAATGCTTGAGATATGGCCGCCGATGCCAAGCGACCGCTTCGCTCGCAGCCGGGCCTCCTGCTGGCCGCCGCCGCGGGTGTAGGCGAAGTAGCGGGGATCGCCATCGTCGCTCTGCCAGCGGAGCACGCAGTAGGGAATCAGCTGCTTAAACGACGGATCCTCTTCCACAACGGCCCGCGTCCGCCACGACGTGTTGCCCGGATCGAGCAGAGCCGGCAGGTAGCGGTCGACCTCGCCGCAAAAGCCTTGGAACACGCCCACGGCCTCGAGCACCGACCGCGGCACCACGAGCACCTCTTCCGCCAGCCCTTCGCCCATCGTTTCCCTCCTGCCTGTCAAACCTGGGAGCCACGGCCTGAAGCCGCAGTCACACGATCAGCATCGCGTCGCCGTAGCTGAGCAGCCGGTAGCCCTGCTCGATGGCCTCGGCGTAGGCCGCCAGGATCGCCTCGCGGCTCGCGAATGTGCTCACCAGCACCAGAAGGGTTGTCCGCGGCATGTGGAAGTTCGTCAACAGGCAATCCACCGCACGGAAGGAAAATCCGGGGCGAATGTAGAGATCGGTGGTGCCTGAGAAGGGCTCGAGCCGGCCGCTGCGAGCCGCCGATTCAAGCGTCCGGACGCTCGTCGTGCCCACAGCCAGCACCCGTCGGCCAGCCTGCTTGGCTGCCTCAATCGCTGCCACCGTCTCCGCTGGGCAGGTGCACCACTCGGTGTGCATCGGGTGCTCGGCAATCGCTGCGGTGCTGATCGGCCGGAAGGTGTCGAGGCCCACATGCAGCGTGACGCGGGCCTGCCGCATGCCGCGGGCCTCCCAGGCGGCGAGCAGTTCGGGAGTGAAATGGAGCCCAGCGGTCGGGGCGGCGGCGGAACCAGCAGCCCTGGCAAACACCGTCTGATACCGCTCCACATCGCCCGGATGCTCCACGCCGCCGCGGATGTAGCCCGGCAGTGGCACGCGGCCAATCCGCTCAAGCACGCGATCCGCATCCACAGGCCCTCCGCTGTCTGCCGAGCCCGCCTGGGAAGCCGACGCGTCGAGCACAGCCAGCCAGCTGCCGCCTTCCGCCCGGTCGAGCATCACCAGCTCCGCAGCGTCGTGGCCCTCGCGATCGACCAGCACGATCCGCTCGCCCGGCTGCACCCGTCCACGGGTTTTCGCCAGCAGTTTCCAGGACGGGCCTTCGACGGCCAGCACGAGCCCCTCCCAGCGACCTCCGGTCTCTTTGCGGCGGCCCACAAGCCGAGCCGGCCGCACGCGGGTGTCGTTGCTCACCAGCAGGTCGCCTGCCTGGAAATACTCCGGCAGATCACGGACATGCCGGTGCTCGATTTGCCCTGTTGCTCGATGCAACACGAGCATCCGCGCCGCATCACGACGGGCGAGCGGCCGCTGGGCAATCGCCTCCTCGGGAAGCGCATAGTCGTAGGCTGCTGCCTCGTCCGCACCGCTCATGGCACAACCAGCTGCATGCCAGGCGTGAGTGGCCCGGGGCTGCGGCCAAGCGCTTCCCGATTGGCGTCGTAGAGCTCTCGCCACCGCGACGAGGAGCCGAGTTGCTCGCGGGCGATCGAAATCAGTGTGTCGCCCTCTCGCACCACAATCGTCTGGCCATCCGGCACCAGGTTCGCCTGCCCGGGCAGCTCCGTTGCCGATGTCTGCACGATCTCAGCGGGGCCGACCGCGGCGGCCAGGTCGCTGGGAAGCAGCCCTGCATGGGCCGTGGCGAGCGCGTTGATCGGCGGCACCTCAAGCCTCGTTCCGGGAGCGAGCGAGACACGGGGATCGATCGCCCGATTCCAGGCGAAGAGCGGCTTGTAGAGCCGGCCGTCGCCGTAGGCCCGCTCGGCAATGCTCCACCAGGTGTCGTCGCCGGTGACCGTGTGGCTCCCTGCGGCAATCGGCATCGCGTTTGGCGGAGGCGAGAAACGGCCCGGCGGCTCGACCGCCTGCCCCGCATCAGGCGAGCCACCAAACCCACCGGCTACCACGCCGGCAGCGTCGATGCCCACATCGGCGGGCGGCAGCAGATGCTCATCAGCCGCAGGGAAACCGCCCTCCTCGGGCAGGCCGCTGTCAGAGTCGTCTGCTGCCGTGACAACGGCCGGGAAGCCACCAGGCTCCGCGGCGGGATCGGCCTGCCAGAACGTCGGTGGCTCAGGCATGCCGCCATCCGGGTCGTCGGCGGCCAGCAGATCGGCTGCCGCGCCGCTTTCCGTTTCGCTCTCGTTGCCCGCTCCCTCGGGACCAGGCATGTCGATCGCCGAAAACACGGAAGGCTCGAGCCGATCAAACGACGGCGGCTCCACGATCGGGCCGCCGACATGATCGCTGGCAGGAAGATGCACATCCGGCCCTGCGCCATCCGGGGGCCGCGGCACAAACAGCTTCGAGCCGAGCACCCCCACAAACCCCGAACTGAGGGTTCCCAGCAGCGCCAGCAGGATCTTGGTTTCACGGCCCATCATGATGGGCGGGAGTGTGAAAAACCGTCGACTTCCAGACAACGGCAGTTCTCCGCTGGCAGCTCAGCCTGGCTTCTCCGCAACCCGCAGCTTGGCAGAGCGGCTGCGGGAGTTGCTGCCCAGCTCCCCCTCGCTTGCCGTCACCGGCGTGCGGGTCAGCGCGAACCACTGCTGACTGTTGCGAAACGCTTCCTTCACGAGCCTGTCTTCGAGCGAGTGGAAGGAGATCACCGCCAGTCGACCGCCGGGCTTGAGCCGCTCGGGAATCCGCTCAAGCGCCAGCCGCAGGCTCTTGAGCTCCTCATTGACGGCGATCCGCAGGGCCTGAAACGTGCGGGTGGCAGGGTGAATCCGCTGTGGGGTTTTCGGCCGCGGCACCGCCGAGGCCACCAGCCGGGCGAAATCTTTCGCCAGGTGGATCGGTTCGCTCTCCCTGACCTGGGCAATCCGCCGGGCAATCCGCCGGCTGAATCGCTCCTCGCCATAGGCATAAATCAGGTCAGCGAGATGCTCCGGCTTGAGCCTGTTGACGAGGCGAAAGGCCGGCTCCCCTTCGCTGGGGTCAAACCGCAGGTCGAGCGGGCCCTCTGCCTCGAAGGAGAAGCCGCGTTGGCGATCAGCCAGCTGATCGCTGGAAAGACCGATGTCGAGCAGCACGGCGTCGACAGCCTCCACCCCCACGGCGTCGAGCACCTCGGGAATGATCACAGAAGTTGGCCTGCGCGAAGCGAATCGGCAGCCCCGCCAGTTCGCGGCAGGCCCGATCGATGGCAGTGGCATCGCGGTCGATCGCGATCACAAGCCCCTGCGGCCCCACCGCCTCGGCGAGCAGCCGGGTGTGGCCGCCACCGCCGAGCGTGCCATCCACCACGATCGCCCCGGGCTGCGGCGACAGAAAGTCGAGTGTCTCCTGGGGAAGCACACTCGTGTGGCACGTTTTGTGGTCAATCTCATTCATCTCGTCCGCCTCGCTGCATCACCTCGTGCAAGTGTACGTGGTGATGTGCCCGGCTGGCTGACGAGAAACAATCGAAAACCCGGCGATCACTTCACGCCAAACTTGTAGGCCGGGTTTCGTGGATCGAAATCGATGTCTGTGAAGCCCTGGTTCACCTGCACGTTCATGTAGGTGTATTCCTCCATGAGCACAGGCTGCCCGCCCGTTTCCTGCGGCCAGTCGTAGGCCTCGTAACGAACCGGAATCTTCAGCTCGTCATCGATAAACACACGAGCAAGGTGAAAACGGAAGTTGCGACGGGGCACCGGATGGGTCACCTGAATGCAGGTGCAGATCCGGCCGTTGACCTTGGCACCGGGAAAAAAGTTGACTTCGCACTCGCCAAACTGCTTGTCGTGCTCAGCGACTTCGACAAGCCGACGCGTCAGGTTCTCGACGCCAAGCTCGGTGATCGGGTAGCGGTTGCCCTGCATCGCCAGCATGCTCGACGGCTTCAGCGACACCATCCCCACCATCGCCCGCACACCGCTGCCGGCATGGGCGAGAATGTTGTCGTCGTTCTGACCGGCGACGTAGATCACCTCCTGCCCCTTGACGGCCTCCGGAGCAAGGAAGGAGAGATAGACGCTAAACGGCTCGTGCCGCAGCTTGCAGAACATATATTCATGCTCGCCGAGGACGCCGTCGATCCGCTCCCGCTTGACCATCGTGGCCGAGTAGTCCTGGATCATGGCATCGATGTTGGCCAGACCCTGCTGAGCGATCTTGAGAGCCGGCTCCAGCGGATGCTCGGCGGTTGCGGCAGCGGCGGCCTCGTCGGCGTTGGCATTGCCGACAGCTCCACCACCCTGCGGAATCAGCCCTGGCACCTGTTCGGCCCCAGCCTGCTGGGAGAAGGCAAAACCGGGAAGAGCGACCACCGTGGCCACAGCCACGACCGCCGTCACTGACAAACGAAAAAAGTCGGGCATTGCTCGAGCAGCCGTCATCCGTTGGGTTCCTCCATGACAGGTCTGGCCACCGCGGCGGAACTCGTAGCGGAGCCATCAACGCTGCAGCATCCCTGCAGCGGGCGGAGTCTAGCCAGGCCAGATCCCGCCTACCAGATCAGTAATCGGGCCGAAAACACGGGAAATTCAAGCCAAAACTTGTTGTTTTTACCATTCCCGGACATGCTGAGCAGGAACAACCCGCGAGCCACCCCCCCGATGGCACACCTGCACACGATCGACATGCCTTCTTTCGCTGGTCGACCGCCACTGAGCCTGACGTGCATCGAATCCTCGCCGTTTGCTGAAAACAGCTACGTGCTGGCGAGGACCGATCGCGGAATCTGCGTGGTGTTTGATCCAGGGTTTGAGCCCGACGCGATCATCGATGTGATCGAATCGAACGGCCTCGCCCCGCAGGCCATCCTGCTGACACACGGCCATTCCGACCACATCGCCGGCAATGCCGCCCTCAAACAGCGGTGGCCGGATCTGCCCATTCTGGTGGGGGAATCCGAGGCCAACAAACTGATCGACCCTGAGAAAAACCTCTCGCGGGGCTTTGGCATCGACCTGGTCAGCCCGCCCGCCGACCGCATGCTTCGCGACCACGAGCGATTCGAAATCGCTGGCTTTCTCTTCGAGGTGCACGAAATCCCGGGGCATTCCTCCGGGCATGTCGCCTTCCTTGTGTGGCCCGAAGAGGCCCATGACGGCCCGCCGATGGTCTTTGCCGGTGACATCCTCTTTCGCGGAAGTATCGGTCGCACTGACTTTCCCGACGGCAGCTTCCCGATCCTCGCCGCCGGGATTCGTGAACGGCTCTACCCGCTCCCGGAGGCGAGCCTCGTGCTCCCCGGCCATGGTGAGCCGACCACAATCGGCCGCGAACGAACCAGCAACCCCTACGTGACGGCAGCAGGCGACGGGCGCGGCGAGGTCACCTGAGCGGCCCTGCCAGGCATCGCCCCGCGGCTGCTGAGCAACTCCCACCGACGGACAACTGCCGAATTGATCTTTTTGCCCGTCAGTCTGCAGAATCTTCGAGCATACTGAAGGAAGAGGTTGATTCCTCGCAGCTTCGACGCGTTTGCCAGGCCATGCTTTCCCCAGCCGATCCCCACCTGACGACGCCGCCGCCGGCCGCTGCAAACGTGGTGGGCCGATCTCCGGTGTGCCATGCCGCTGGCCTGACGCTCGCCGCGATCGCCAGGGTGCTCTCCGGGGCAAGCGTTCGCTGGATCGCCAGCCAGCCCGACACATGCCAGCGGGTCTACTTCTCCAACCACACCAGCCATCTCGACGCCTTGCTGATCTGGTCGTCGCTGCCAAGGGCGGTGCGAGAACTCGCCAGGCCGGTGGCGGCCAAAGACTACTGGTCGCGGGGCGCTGTCCGCCGTTGGCTTGCGGAGAAAGTCTTCAACGCCCTGCTGATCGACCGCACTGACATCAAAGTGCACCAGAGCCCGGTGGACCTGATGCTTCGCGAGATCGGTGACACGAAGTCGCTGATCGTGTTTCCCGAGGGAAGCCGCAGCGTCAACGGCGAGATCGGCGACTTCAAGAGCGGGCTCTACTACCTCGCCAAGAAGCGGCCGGAACTCGAGCTCGTGCCTGTGCATGTCGACAACCTCAACCGCGTGCTGCCGCGTGGCGAGTTTCTGCCGGTCCCGATGCTCTCCTGCATCACCTTTGGCCCGCCGCTGTGGCTGGAACAGCAGGAAGCGAAGCTCGACTTTCTGGCGCGGGCCCGGCGGGCCGTCATGGCTCTCAAGGAATCCTGAGAAGGGCCGGCCCGACGCAACCATGAACGACCCCCGAACGCTCGCCTTGATTGTCGGCGTGCTCGCCCTGCTGGCCATCGTGACGGCCGTTGGCCAGTTTCTCCGCCGGCATCCCGACCGCGGTCTCGACCCTGCCGCCATCCGCTCTTTCAACAGCCGCATCCGCGGCTGGTGGATCATGTGCACCGTCTTGGCGGCCGCCTTCTGGCTGGGCACCACTGCCACCTTGGTGCTCTTTGGGCTCGTCTCCTTTTGGGCACTGCGGGAGTTCATCACGCTCACCCCCACAAGGCTCGGCGACCACCGCGCCCTGTTCTGGGTGTTTTTCGCCTTCACACCCGCCCACTACATCCTCGTGGGCTACGACCGCTACGACATTTTCAGCATTTTTCTCCCGCTCTACGGCACGCTCTTTGTCCTGGCCCGCGTGGCGATTGCCGGAGACTCCAAGCGGTTTCTTGAGCGGACAGCAAAGATTCAGGCTGGCCTGATGGTCTGCGTCTACTGCCTGTCGTTTGCGCCTGCCCTGCTGCAGCTGCCGGTCGCCACGCCGGCCAACGCCGAACCTCCGCTGGCCGCCACGGCCAACTTTCGGCTGCTCTTCTTCTTGATCCTGCTCGTGCAGTTTGCCGACTGCATGCAGTATGTCTGGAGCCGCATGATCGGCCGGCGACTGGTGGCTGCCTCGGTCAGCTCCAACCGAACCTGGGAGGGCCTGCTGGGCAGCGCTGTGAGCACCTCGCTGCTCGCCTCAGTCCTCTGGTGGGCAGCCCCGCCCTATCAGCCCTGGCAGGCGGCCCTGGCCGGATTTGTCGTGTCGCTGATGGGGTTTGCCGGCGGGATGACGATGTCGGCAATCAAGCGCGACCGTGGCGTGACCGACTATGGCACGCTCGTGACCGGGCATGGCGGCGTGCTCGATCGCATCGACTCAACCTGCTTCGCAGCACCGGTCTTCTACCACATCACCTTGCTGGTGGCCGACGTGGCCGTCCGCTGAGGCTGCTCCGCGGGAGTGGCGGCAGCAGGAGGCGGTGCACTGCCCGCTCGCTGGTAGATCGACTGCCGACGCGGCACCGAGGCGAGTTGCACCGGCGGCCGAGGCGGGCCGCCCGGATCTCTGCTTGGGTCTGGGCTCTGGCCGCGAGCGACAGGTGCGGCTGGCTGTTGCTCAGCCGCCACGAGCGTGGCCGGCGGTGCCGGGCATCCCTGCCGCACCCAGTCGAGCCAGACAGCCTGCATCTGCGGGGGATCAGCGATGCCGTAGAAGTTTTGCAGCGTGGCTGACCAGTTGCCACTGGCGAGCCCCTGACCAACAAAGTCAACATATTTTCTTCGGCCACCCCGCTCGATCAGGTAGCGAGCTAGCGAGTAGCCCTGGGCGTAGAGCGGCAGGACGTCGGGAGGATACTCCCGCATCGCAAACATCTGCGGGAAAGCGATGCCGCGGCCGGTGGTGAGAAACTCAATCAGCATGCGATGCTGCCGCGCCCGCTCAGAGGGATGCTCCACCGTCGTGCAGGCGCCTTCGTCGGCCCACCGCGGCAGCGGCTGCCGAAAGTGACTGGCAAAGATGGTGTGGGTGACTTCATGCGGCAGCACCGAGTCGAGGATCCGCTGCTCGCTGCCCTGGATGGTCATCTGCCAGCCAAACACCTCACCGCGATCAAAGACAAAGCTCGTCGCTCCGCCAGCACCGAGGCTGTCTGCCACCTCCGCGGTGATTGGGCAGGGGCTCGCCCACCGCGGCAGCGGCCGGCCTGTCCACTCGATCGCCAGGTCGTGCCGGTATTGCTCAGCGGCGTCACCGATCTTGCGAGCAAGCTCTGGCGTTGGGGCTTCGATCACAAAGTTTGGGGTGCGGTAGCTTGCTGCCTCGACGGAACCGCCGTTGGCTGTCATGGCCACCACCAACGGGACCACCACCAACGCCATGAACCACCGCTGAGGGCCACTCATGGCGTCTTTGCAATCGGCTTCCATGCCCGCAGTTCTCCGTCATCGCTGCGTGCCAGCCTGACGGGCGTGGCCTCCTTGCCACACTGCGACGGCTTCGCGGGGACGGCCAACGGCCGCCCTCGCCACGCGTGGGGGCGAACCGTAGCGAAGCCTCGGCAACGGGAGCCAGACCTTTTTCAGGCCGGAAAAACGCCCTTGCAATGCGGGGTTTTCCGCAGCCGCCATCAGCCGCCGGCCGGCCCGACCGAATCCCGGATCACGAGTGCGGTCTCTGCAGCGGTCGGCTTCGACGCTGAGCGAATCAGTCGCCGCACAAGCCCGACCACGCCGCCGGCCACGAGCAGGCCACCAGGCCAGGCAGGCTGCAGAAGCGTGGCCCAGACCGCTCCCAGAGCAAGCAGGGCCACCGGCCCAAACTGGGCAAGCAGCCCTGTCAACCGCGCCGGACGGCGGATCGCCATGCTCCAGGCCGCACCTGCCGCGAGAATAGCTGCCGCCGTTGCCACCGCACGCGATGAGTCGGTGGGAGTCGGCTTCGGAGCAGCCCTGACGATGATGCCTCCTTCGGGATCCGTCGTCGTGGCAAACACCTCCGAAGAGAGGGCGAGGGATGTGCGATTCCAGGCCTGCTCGGCCGCGCTCTGCTGCGAACGCTCAAACAGTGAAGCCACCTGCTCTTCGATGCGTGCACGCTCACGGGCATCGCGCCCCTCGAGCGAACGCCGCAGGCTGGCCTTGAGCCTCTGCGATGCCTCCTCTCGGAGCGTGGCGATCTCGTTGGCCGAAGCCTGGGCCGATGGAGCGAGGATCCGCATGTCGAGGCCGCGAGGCCCGCGGATCATCCAGGTTACTTTCCGGGTGGGAATGCCAGGCAGCTTGGGTGTCTCCAGCCGCAACGGCAAGCCCGAGACGAGCTGGTCGTCGATGTCTCCGGCAAAGATCACCAAGATTGTTCGGGGCCGGCTGACATCGAGCAGTTCCAGCTCCCAGGCAGCCTCCCCCACCGGCCTCGCACGCAACGGGTGCTCATCGACAAAGACTTCAAACAGCCGCATGCCTGCGGGCAGCTGCAGCCGCACCAGCCGGCTCGAAGGCACCAGATCGATCCTGGCCACGCCCCAGGCCTTCCCGCGGTCGTCGGTGGCAAACCGTACGTCGAGCAGCTCCACACGCGGGATGCTCGTCTCCCGCCTCAGCACCCGCGGGGCCAGGCTCGGTCGCCCGGCTCTCAGCACCGCTGTCGTGCCCCTCGTCAGCCGCCAAGGCTGCTCCGTCAGATTCCTCAGGCCTGCGTCGGTAGGCGAGCAGGCGACCTGGGGGCAGTTCGAGCGACTGCCACCCCGACGACGAGAGCGGGATGATGGGCGTATCGCCGGCAGACTCGACGTTGACGCCTTCGTCGGTTGGCCACTCGACAATCACCGGCGTGTCTCCAAGCCCTTCGATCCAGGGCACAGCCACCGACCCCATCTCCGCGGCACCTCTCGGCTCACGGGCCTCGAGATCAAAACGAAAGCGACCAGAGCGGGGCTGCTGACAGAGCACTTCCAGCGTTTGCTCGTCAACCCGCGTCCAGTGGATGTCTTGCGGCGACGCCTGCAACGCCCCCGTGCGGGGAGCCGTGACCCTCGCCAAGCCCAGCCGGTCCACCGTCCAGCGTGGCGGAATCGTCACCCGAAAAGACGCCACCGCTGCTTCAAAGGAGTCGACCGACGCGTCGAACCGAAGACGCACGCGACCGTCGACCATGTCCAGTCGCATCCGCTGCGTGCCCCGCAACACCGCCGGCTCGCGTGAGACCGTGACCACCGCGGGCGACACACCAGCCGTTGCCGCGGCACTCGGTTCTCTTCGCCAGGCCAGCCAGCCGTTGCCGCTGGCGGGATCGGTGGGCGTGCCCGCGGTCACCCCCGCTGGAAGCCGCACGGTGGCGGCGTAGCCCTCGCCCGGCACAAACTGCACCAGCCGTGTTGATTGGGCAGAACTCAGCGAGGCAATCTCCACCTCTGGCACGCGAAACACACCGACGGGATCCACCAGCGGCATCGCGAAAGGCACGCTCACGGTTGCCCGACCACGCGCCGGCTGAAGCCGCTCGACCAGCCATCGGCCGTCATCGATCCGCCGCACACTCACCGCTTCGCTTCCCGCAGGCAGTTCGCCGACGGCTGGCGTGAGCCGCGTGTCGGCCGTCACGACAAATGACCGAAAGATCCCGTCGTTGGGTTCAAGCTGAAAGCTGGCTACCACAGCACATCCCAGCGCATCCCACGACACATCGTTGCGGGCGGCAACGACACGCGGATCCTCGAACCAGCTTCACCCCCGGCTCCAACGACCAACACAAACGAAGCAGGTCGGTTTGAGCGATGTCGAAGCCGCTCCCTGTGGCCTCGCTCAAGGGCGTCGCTGAGGCGATCGGGAGCCCGCTCCGCTCCCGCTCGACGAGCAGCGAGGAGACGTCGATGCCGCTGTCGGTCTCGACCATGCGGAGCGTGGCCTGCGGCGCGACAGGCAGCCCCACCATGGCCAGCCCGACTCCTCCCTCAAGCCGTACCGCAGGCTCAATCCGCACGCTCAGCCGATGCTGCCCGGGAACAGCCAGCGGCACCCGCAGGAGGCTGCCATCTGGTGAAATCGACTCGCCTGGGAGTTCGCCGGCGGTGCCGCCGTCGAGCTCCAGCGAGCCTCTGACAAACCGTCCTCCGCCGGCGGGCTGCCGCAGCGTGCACACCGTATTGGCATCAGACAAGAGGTCAACAGTGACCTGCCACTCGTCAGGGCCCGCCGGCGTGGTGCCGGGCTCCGCGTCGAGCCCGGCTGCAAGCGGAGGCTGGCCCACCGCCATGGCAGCCGGCACAGTGGCGGCCACCGTCACCCGCTCGATCCGAACACCGAGCCCTTCAGTCGCATCCACGCTCCGGCCGAGCTCGCGAAACAGTCTGTCGGGCACGAGCACCGTCGCATCGGCTGCCTCACCGGTGAAAAACACCCGCAATGGTGCCGACGGCTCTGAGACCGTTTCGGCGGCAGTGAGTTCGCCGCCACCGCATCCCAAAGCCAGCAGGACCATCAGCACCGTTGCCGTGCGACCGCCTGCGACGGCGACCGCCATGCCCAACAGCCCGCCCCACCAGGCCGCTCGAACAATGGCCACCACGCTGACGGGTGCCCAGAGGGCAGCCACCGCCGTAAGCCCACAGATGGCAACGGCCACCGCTGGCGACCTCCTGCTCAAGAACCAGGTGGAGATCGCAGCGACGAGGCCGGCGACCAGGCTCGACGACACCACCAGCCAGCTCGACACGAGCACCACGCCCGCCATCATGCTCCGGCCCGAGGTCGGTGCGAAGGCGTGCAGACGGAAGCCGTCGACAACCACGGCGGTGGGGTTGGCCCCGGCCGAGACGAGAGGGGATCCAGCAGACGTGGATGCCACCAGCGAGGAACCGAGCAGCCGCTCGAGCCATCCCACCTGGGCCTGCTCCAGCTGCTGGTGCAGGACCGGCACATGAGCGATCCGCAGCCCGGGAGGCAGCCCCACCTGCCAGAGCCGCTCGAGCACAGGCAGGTCGATCACCCCGGCGATCGGATCGACACTCCACGCCTGCCCCCAGCCTGGAATCAACGGGCGGGCAGAGGCGAGGGCATGAATCTCCAACCGAATCATGCGTCGCCCAGCGGGCAACTCGATCACCGTTTCTCCGCCGAGCGTTTCCCGGACACCTGCCACGAGCTGCACGCCATCGACCAGGATCTCCTGAATCCGTTTGTCGGGTGGATGGCTGAGGATGATGCTCGAGCGGCCATGATTCTCGATGTCAAAGACGGTTTCATACTCGATCACGCCGGAGGTGTGGCACCAGCAGGTCGTCGTCTCATTCCAGGCCCAAGCTCGCGGGGCGACCCCATCATCGCCGCCCGGCACCAGCCGCGCTGCCGCCTGCCCGCCGGCAAGGTCCCGCAGCGGGTCGAAGAGAAACCGCGAGACCGACGTCGCATACCGCTCTGTATCACCGGCAACACCAGGAACCTCAGACAGCGTGCGGTTGACCACGAGCGGCCGCCGCCGCCCTGCATCCCGAATCTGGAGCTCGCCCACCGGGCTGGCAGCTCCCTCGACCCACGCCAGCGGCACATTCATCGGACCGCTAAAAGGCACGGCCTGCACGCCGCGGAGTGTGACCGGCCCCCGCGCGGGCGGCACCAGCTCCAGCAGCCACGATTCCATCGCCTGGGCAGGGTCTCGCGGTTCCTGCGGCTGCAGCCGCCGAGCGAGCAGCTTCCCGGTCGTGGGAGGCAGCAGCGTCCACTCCATGCCATCGCTGGTCGGCTCTGAGAAATGCACGACGACCGAATCCAGCTCGGCATCCCGCGGCGAGCATTCCAGTGTGAACGACTCCGTCAAGCGATCGTCTCGCACCGTCAGCCGCACCTGCGTCTGCACATCGATTGGTGCCCGTCGCCGCAGTAGCCGAAGCGTGCGGCTGTCGTCACCATCCCTGACCAATAGCCGGAGCCGAACGCCGCTGTCGCCTGCGAGCTTGCGGAGCCCGGGCGGCAGCTGGTCCAGCGGCACGGAGTCGACCGTCTGCCCACCGCCGTCGATGGTCATCTCCGCATTCGTGCGAATCTCGAGAGCGGCAGCCTCTTCGTTGGCGAGCTTCAGCATCTCCAGCGACGATCGGGCAAACGGCTCTCCCTCCCGCAAGGGGCCGCGGTGGCCCATCACATTCACCCGCACCGTGCTGCCCCGGGAGACGCCGCTGACCAGACCGATTCTCAGTCGACTTCCTTCCTCCGCCGCCTCCACCCGCCAGTCGGCACGCTCCGCCCGGCTGGGAATCTCAACGGAGTCGATCAGCCATCCCGGAGCCACCTGACCGGTCAGCTCAAACACCTCGCCCCGCTCAACGCTGACCTCGCAGGCCGCCTGGGCAATCACAGATCCTGCCGAGATGTCGACCGTGGTCACGCGATGAACCTGCACCTGGGGCTTCCGGGCCGCGACCGTCAGCGAGAGCGACGCCTGGGAAGCCTGCGCCTCAAACGCCAGCCGAGGCCCCGCAGCCGGCTCCGCGGTGATGGCCATCGGCCAGCCTCTGACAATCTCTTCGTCGACCGGCAGATAGTCGACGGGATTCAGACGCTCGACTACAAGCCGCGGCTCGAGCTCGGCAACCACCCCTCCCCCGGCCCAGAGGCCATCAGGAGGCAGGATCGCCGGGAGCGTCCAGGGCCTGCCGATGCCAAACGCTGCGATCGATTCGATCACCAGCTGCCCTCGCGTGCCGATGGCCCGCGTGGGGATCTGCACGACCAGTTCGTCGTTCGCTGCGTCGCCAGCCACCGCGTCGGTGGCCGCTGAGTCCAACGAAGAGGCCGGCCGTCGCCAGGAGAGGGATGCGGTGCCCTGGTCGTCGGTCAGCGTCGCCGCCACCACGGTGAGCCCCGCCGCACCCCGCAGGCGCACATCAGTCTTTGTCCAGGGCATCGCCGGCTGCAGCGTCGTCGTCAGCGAGGCGGTCTGTCGCTCAATCTGCCACTCGGCTCCAGCACGAGATCGGCACCTCGGGCAGCGGCTCGCGAGCGATCGTGACGACGAGCTCGCTGGTCGGGCCGAGCGAGAGCGTCCACTCGTGTTTCTCAGAGCCGGGTTCGCCTGTTCCTGATGGCGGCTCAGGTGGAACGGGAGCGACGTGGACCGCCTCCGCGGCTTTCACGAGCGGCACAAAGCCAGCGGGGAGCGTCAGCTGCACCGAGGTGAAGACTGCGGGAACCAGCGGGAGCCGAAACCTGGGGCCGAGCGATCCTCCTGCATCAGACGGCAGCTCAAACTGCCAGCTGTAACGGCCTTCTGTCTCCGCGATGACCGCCACGGAGCCGTCGGGCAGGCCGCTGATCTCTGCGGCGCCTGTGCCCGCGGCGCCGCTCATGCTGGCTTGCGCGACCACCCGTCCTGCCAGCGGAATGGCCCGACGGAGGCCATCGATGCCGGGGCCAAGGGTCGCCGCTGCGGTTCCTCGCAGCCCCTCAGCAGGGCTCCACTCAAGCGTATAACTGGCTCTCTCGGCAATCACATTCGTCGCCGGCGACGAACCTTGTCGTTCACCAGGTTGGTCGGAGACCGCTGCCCGATCCGCCACCGCGGCCCGAAACTCCGTGAGTGTCATCGGCACATAGCGGCCGGTTCCCAGCGGCACATCGGAGAGGCGGTCGGCCGGCACGTAGACCCGCAGGAAACGCAGGTTTTCCGGCTCGGCGGCGGTGCTGACGACGTGGCTCGAGCCCACGATCAGCAGGGCTGCCCAGACCGCAGCCGCCTGGCTGATCCTCCTCCCGCTGTGGATCGTGCTCATAGCAACCACCCGCTCACGATGCCGATCGCTCCGCCGCCACACTGCGGCGGCCGCGACTCGATTCGGGCACAAAGGCCGCCAGCGCCGTGCGTGTCGACGACTGAGAAATCCTCATGCTGGCGTTGCCCGCAGCCGCAGCGGTGGGCAACCGCAACGCCACCCGCAGGCCCGCCGCCAGCAGCGAGAGCAGCAGCCCGGGAAGCGCTGCCTGCGCGAGGAGCAGAGCCAACCAGGGCGACACCGCAGCGGCGGCTGTCACCGCGACCGCCAAGAGCATCACGACCGACGGCTGTCGCAAGCGAGGCCACTGCACCAGCAGCAGCCCGATCAGCAGGGAGGGCCCAGAGCAGGCGAACACGAGGCCCCATGTCGGCACGATCCACAGACGGGCCGTCTTTGGATGGCCCACGCCAGAGAAGACGAGCCGGCGGTCGGCATACGGGATGATCTCCCCCACTGGATCCGCCGTTGCGACAGACTGCGGAGCCACCCATGTCCGCAGCATCTCCGGTGAGATGATGGCTCTGGGCAGAAAACCGAGCGTTCCCCAGGCCCACTCCTGCTGGGCCGTCCAGCCACGCGGCGACGTCAGCAGATGCTCTTCCGGCGAGAGCCGCAGCTCCCAGTAGAACCGTCGTTCCACCGCGCCGTCTGAAAACACCGGCGCTGTCAGCTCCGCCGGCTCCCAGGCTGAAGACCGCTCACGCCTCACGACAATTTCCACGGCATACTCCCGCACCGCGCCTGCGGTGACGAGGTTGAGTGAGATCCGGCCATCGGTCCGCACCGCGTCGGCAATCGGTCGTCCGTCGAGCAGCACCTCAACCCGCGACGGGTCGGCTGACTCACCGAGCGTTCCCGGCGGCAGATCGATTTCAAGCCGCTCCACCGACGTGGCAATCCGGTAGCGATAGATGTCTTGCCGCTGGTCGGGTAGAAACCGGCTCTGCAGCCAGGCCGCATCCACCACGGTTTCCCCAAAACTCTGTGGCTCAGCGGCGATCGCCAGCCGAATGCTCTCCTGCGGCCGGCTGGAGGCCCAGCTCCGCGGCAGCGACGTTCCCTGCACGGCCATTTCCCGCTTCCACGATTCCCCCCGCACCTCGACTGAGAGCCCACGAGCCGCTTCGAGCGTCACGCTCTGCTTGCCGAAGCGAGCCCCAGCAGGCATCACCAGCGGCACATCTTCCGCCAGGGTTGTTTCCTGGGGCGGTGGGGTCGCAGGCAGACGGTAACGAATCGTCAGCTCGCCACTTCCCAGCAGCGGCGTGGGCAGCATCACCCGTGTGCGGATCGTCGGCAGAGGGCCGCCGCCGGCGTCGCTCTCGGTTCCGCTGCCGCCGCCCGTTGAAGCACCGTCGATCACAGGACTGTCGTCGGCCTCGGGAGGAGATGGCGGCTCAACGACAGCAGCCGGCTGCGAGGCCAGCAAGCGGTCGCCCTGGCGAACCTCCAGCGTTCCGCTGGCCACCACGCTCTCCGGCACGAGCAGCTCCACAACTTCCAGCGGCACATACGCGACATCAAACCGCAACGTTTCATCAACCGTGATTTCGGTCGGCCTCACATCGAGGCGGGCGGTGAGCGACGCGGCCACCCTGCGTGGCAGGAAACGACGCGTGGCGGCGAAGCGCCCGCTGGGACCGTCGAGCCGGTAGGCAATGGCAGTGTTTTCCGCTCGTCCGGCAGCTCCAGAGCCCTCGCTCCGCAGCAGCGGCGGCAGCGGATCGACGGCTCGATTCGCCGATGGCGAGGTCACCTGACGCACGAGCCCATCGATGGAGTCGACGTCGGGGGTGAGTTCAATGTCGCTCTCAGGAAGAATGACCACAGCAGCTGGACCGACCAGGTCGGCAGCGGGCGTGGGAAACGTCCACTCGATTCGCTCGGCATCGGGGGCCACGCTTCGTGCTGCCCGAATCTCCACGACGGCATCGCCGCTGAGTCCTTGAACGAAGGGGATATCCACGCCGCCCGCGTTTTCCACAATCGTGGAGGTGTCCACGAGGCCCGCTGGGCCGACATCCTCGACCTCCCAGCCTTCGAGGCCGACACGAAGCTGCGAAATCGGGGCGCCACGAACCGCCACGCGGAGCCTGGCTTCCAGTTCCACCCGCGAGGCAGCCACCCGGATGCGGTATTCAGGCTCGACCACCACGCGGCTCCGCAACGGCCGCACCTGCAGCGGCAGACTGGCTGGCTGTGCGTCGTAGGCGAAGGCTGCCACGCAACCGCGACGCCGCAGGGCCAGCGACGGATCGACCCGCCGCAACGGGCCTGGCAGGGCTCCAGTCGATCTGCCAGTCGCCCTCGACCAAAACGCTGATCTGCCCCCACTGTCGCCAGGCGGGAATCTCGCTGATGCCGAAGCCGAGCACCTCCAAGGAGCGGCCGTCGGGCTCCACCGGTGCCTCGCAGGTCAGTTCGATGACGGCTCGCCCCGAGGCATCAGGGTCGACCGAGACGACCGCCTCGGGGGCCTCATCGCTGCCTTGCAGGGCGACGAGGCCCGAAGGCGCCGCGAGCGACTCCAGCTTGGCGTAGGCGGGCAGACGCAGGGTGATTGTCCGGCGGCCGGGAGGGAGGTGCTCAAACGCGATCACCGCCTCAGTTTTCGCCTGCCGACCATTGATGGTGACGACCAGGTCGGAGGTGGCATGCGGCGCTGCGGCCAGGGGCTCAAGCAGTGATCGCTCCGACGACAGGCGAATCCGCGTCGGCCCCACGAGGCCCACCAGCGAGACGACACTTCCTCCTTCCAAGCCTTTCTCAAGCTGAGGCGGCAGCCCGGCGGGTTCGACAGCAACCGTCGGATCGTCAACTTCCGAGAGCAGCGTCAGCCGCGAGGCGTTGGCCCGCGGCACGTCGATGCCAAACTGAAAGGTGCCGCCCGACCGCTCCACCGGGAGGCGTCCGGCAAGCACAACGCGGTGGCGGGTGCCAGGCTCACCTTGAAACCATCCCCGGTAACCCGTGCCGTCGGCGTTGGCGTCGAGAAGAAACCGGCCCGCGGCCCCTGCCAGCGTTTCGTGCTGTGGAGCCTGGGTAAACAGGGCTTCCGAGAGTTGCAGCGGCAGGCCCACCCAGCCCGTCGATGCCTGCACAACGGTCATCTCGATCCGGAGTCCTCCCGGACCTTCCACCTCGGTGAAGGCGGGATCCGCGTCAGCCGCGTCTGGTTCTGTGGTGGTGGCTGCGATGTCGGAAGCGAGGGTCGGACGGCCAGGTCGCACGTCGACCCGCATGTCGAACTGCTCGAGCACCGCTTCTGGCGCCGTTGGCAGCTTGGGCATGCCCTCGCGAAGCCGCACGAGTTCGACGAAGTCGCGATACTGAAAGCCCGGCACCGGCACGAGCCGACCGGCGTCGTTCTCCAGGTAATACAGCTCGGGCTCGATCTCCCGGATGGGGGCCTCAGGATCGCGTCCGGCCCCAGGTGAGACGACGACCGGCGTGGCAGCGGTCTTCGCTCCCGGCCGCTGCGGCAGGTTCAGCAGCGTCACTCTCAACCCGTGCTGCAGCTTCAGCCGGTGTTGGCTTGGGCACGGCCGCCGTCCCGGCCGTTTCCACCGGCTCACCACGCTGGCCCATCGCCACGCCGGAAACAAACGATCCGCAGGCCACCACGCTCACCGCGGCGATCAACGCCCAGCTCGCCAGCCGCCTCGGCGCACACCAACACCACTCCCCAGCGGCCCACAAGCCCGGGCAGAGCGAGGCCGGAGATCGAGAGCGGTCGTGTCTCATGTCCTGTGAGCCTACCTTGCCCATTTAAACAACGCATCCAAAACACCGCTGCGATTCCCCCGTCCGGCCCCCGCACACCCGCCCCAACCACCCCAGCCGCACCAACCCGACCCCGCTCCTGCGGCTGACCGCCGAACTCGCTTCACGCCTGCGGAGGAGGGAACGGGACGGGTCCGCGGGGGCCAAAGGCCCCTCGGCTTCGCCGGGAGGGCCAGGACAGGTCCGCGGGGCCGAGCCCGTCGGCTCGCCGAGGCCGCTGCGGCCCGTGGACTCGCTCCTCGCTTCACGCCTGCGAAGCCATCCTGGCCTTCGCAGGCTAAGGCGACCTGCCAGAAAGCCAAGGTTTCTCCCCGGCCGCAGACCGACGCGGAGCGTCGGACAGGCCGTCCTTTACAACGTAAGCGAGGGGTGAGCCCGGGCCGAATGAGCCGGCCTTGCAGTCGAGCGCAGCCCGGAGGGCGAAAGCGAGAATGCACGAGTGAGCGAAGCCAGGATGGCGAAGCGAACGCTCGGCGAATCGGCTGGGCTCACCCGAGCGCCCGAACGCTCGGCGAATCGGCTTGGGCTCACCCCGAGCGACCCCGAACGCTCGGCGCATCGGCCTGGGCTCACCCCGAGCGACCCTACCAGCGGCCGCCTCAGCCCTTGCCCATCATGTCGCGAAGCGCTGTCAGCAGCTCGCCGGTGCCCGCGGCGATGAAGGCCGGGTTGCTCAACGGCACGGAATCACCGGGATTGCCTTGAGGGTTGCCCGGTGGAATGAGCGGCGCTGTCACACCACCGGCTTCCTGCACCAGCAGCAGGCCGGCGGCAACGTCCCAGCTGGCGATCCGGCGTGCCCAGAAGGCATCGAGCCGGCCGGCAGCGAGGTAGGCAAGGTTGAGCGCTGAGGATCCGCTGCGGCGGATGGCACGGACGGCCGGGAGCACGGCCAGGAAGTCGCGGACGGCGAGCGACTCACTGGCCGAGTGTGCGGGGAAACTGACGGCCACCAGCGATTCTGCAGGGTCGCGGGTGGTGGTGGCGGTCATCGGCTCGCCGTTGAGCCATGCGCCGTGGCCAGCACGGGCGGTGTAACACTCGTTGCTCAGCGGGTCGTAGATGGCGCCTGCCAAGAGCCGGTCTCCATCGGCGAGGGCGACCGAGACGCAGTAGGCGGGATAGCCATGCACGTAGTTGGTGGTGCCGTCGAGCGGATCGACAACCCAGCGAAGCGGATTGGTGTGGGCAGGAGGGGCTGCCGTGTCGGGCAGGGTTTCCTCACCTTCGAAGCCGTAGTCAGGGAAGGCCGCCGACACAAGCCGCCGGATTTCGGTCTGGCTGGCCAGATCGGCTTCGGTGACAAAATCCTTTGGGCCTTTGGAAGAAACCGCGAAGCGGCCCCGCCACGACTGCAGCACGGCCGCTCCGGCACGGGCTGCTTCTTCACAGGTTTTCAGGTGCTCTTCCGTTGGCTCAATCGACGACACGCAAACTCCTTCGGTTAGCAGCACCGTGTGGCTCAACACACAATCGCGAGCGCTCATGCTACATCACTTCCCCGCGGCCGATGCCGCAGCGGTGCTCGCGGAAGCGGCGGCATGGTCTATGTTGATGCCAGCACGGCCGCGTTTCTGTGTTCGATGAGATCGCCCTGAGGATGCCCGCGATGCCAGAATCTTCCGATGCGTCAGCGACCTGCGAGCCGCCGCGGTGGCGGCTTTCCGGAATGCAGGCGACCGACGAAATCGCGCAGGCACAGGTCAATCTTGCCGAGCCTCGCTTGGGGCTGGTGGTGCCCGATGGCGACGCGGAGATGCGGCTCTTGGGGCTGGAGCTGCCGGAGGGTTGCCGGCCGACGGAGGTCTGGTCGCGGGGGGCCGACCTGACGGCGGTCTACGAGCCGGGGGATGCTCGGCAGCTGCGGGTGACCGCAATGTGGCGGGCCGCGGGGGCGGATGAACAGCTTCCCGGCGTCCGCAGCTGGCAGATGGTCCTGTCGGCGCAGACATCTCTCTTGTCCAGCCTGGCGGAGCTGTCGGTGAGATCGCAGCGTGTTGGCGAGGTGGCCGAGGGCTGCTGGCACGAGGGCCGCGTCGATTGGCAGCATGCCGCCGCTGGGGAGGTCACGTGCCTGCGGGTGTGTGGTCCGGCCGCGGAAGGCTCAGGATCCTGCCTGGTGATCGCGATTCATCCCGATGATGCGGGCGTGGTGGAGCATGCTGACGGCGAGGCTGACGCAAGGCTGGTTCGCTGTCGCCTCTTCCCGCGGGACGTCGAAAAAGGTGTCCTGCTGCGCAGCCGGGTGCTCGTCGCGGTTGGGCCTCGCGAATCGCAGGAGGCGGCCGAGGGCTGGCCCGATGCGGTGCTGCGGCGGTTTGCCGGGTCGGAGCCGATCCTGAGCACCTAACCGCAGGCCTTCCGCAGCCCGGGCGAGGCCGCACACTCTGCGCACCTTGCCGATTTTCACCTTGGTGGGTTTGAGGGCCTACGGCTACGCTTTTGCGTCGGCGGTGGGATTCCCGCCATCCTCCACACGCCACCGCGAGGAGCCATCCACCCGTGGCAGAGACTGAAATTGTTTTCGCTTTTGATGCCCGCATCGACTGTCCACCAGGCCTTGTGGATATGCCGAGCGACCGGCGGCGGCGGTTTGCCACCGCGGCGATGGCGGCCCTCGAAAACGTGTTCACGATGGCCGTTGATCGAGAAGCCGCTGCCGTGGTTCTCTTCGGCGAACTGCTCAACCCGGCCCGAATCAGCCCTGCGCAGGCAGCGGATGTGGCGGCGTGGATCGACTCGTTCTGCCATGAAGGTGGCATTGTCGTGGCCGCCGCCGACCCCACCGCGGCTGCCGGAACTGGCCACCGCCCTTGGTGAGCCGCCAGGCCTCCGCCTGCTGGCAGCGGGGCAGCGGATGACGCTCAGCAGGGGACCGCTGACCGTCGAGCTTGCCTGCCAGGATCCCCGCGACATCGAGATCACGACCCATCGGCTCGCTGCCGGCGGCGACACAGCCGACGACGACGACCAGTCGCACGCCAGCGAACCCACATTCCATGAGGGTGGAGCGGGCGATCGTTCATGGCCAGCGAGACCGGCTTCGGCCACTGCCGGCAGACGCTGCAACAGGCGTCCGGCAGTGGACGCTGCCCTCGATCCAGCCCCGCAGCCTTCTTGAGCACGGTCCGGGGGCAGCGGCCACACTGCGGCTCTCATCGGAGGGCAGGATCAACGACTGGTCGCTCTTTCCCACCGCCGTGATCAGCTGGCAGGTGGTGCGAACGGTCTGCTCCGTGAACGAGCAGGAGGAAGAGCTCTCGGCAACGGCGGCGGCTGAGGTCGAGCAGGCGGTTGCTGGCTGCTCGACACCACTCTCCATCGTGCGACTGCTGGTCGACTGTGAGGGGGATGCCGACCGCCGCGGTCGCGTCGCGCGGATCGCCCCGTCGGTGCTTGGCGAAATACGGCAGCTGCTGGAAGGCCTGCCGGATGATCCAGGGCGACCGCTCGCCTGGTGCGAACGCGTGGAGGCCGACCCTGCGGAATCCCTCGAACCGTTGGCTGCCACGGATGACCTCGGCGGCAGCCGGAAGTTTCCCGCGATGCTGGCGAGCGAAGCGGCCAGCTGGACGCTGGCGACGGCCGGTGACGAGCGGGTCGACCCGGCAGCCGTGGTACGCGAAGCAGCCTGGATGACTCTCGAACTCCTTGAGGATGACTGAGCCGCCGCTGCTGGCCCGTACGGCAGCGGCAGGAGCTGAGGTGACACGATGGATATCGAACGCTTGGAAATCGGCAGGTTCGGCTGCCTTCGCGACGTGCGGGTCGACGGCCTTGGTCCGGGTGTGCATGTGTTTCACGGCACGAACGAAACCGGCAAGACCACCCTGCTGGAGTTTGTGCGAGGCATGCTCTTCGGCTTCGGCTCACTCGCCCGCCGGGGCGTGATTGATGCCGACGTGGAGAGCGTCGGTCGGCTCGTGGTGCGGCCGGTCAGCGACGGTCGGCTCTGGAGCGTGGTCCGTCGACGCGGGGCGGGCGTTCCCCTGACGGGCAAGAACGCCCACGACGACCTTGTGGTCGAAGATGACGCTGGCCGTCAGCATGTCCGGTCGTCGCTGGAGGAATGGACCGGCGGACTCGACGAGGCGTCGTATGTGGCAGTGATGGCCTTTGGCCTCGACGAGCTTCACGAGCTTTCCTCGCTACAGGCAGCTGGCTGCGGAGGCCGTCTCTACGAGCTCGCCGGAGGCCTCGATCGCGGCCATGTCTTTCGCGTGATGGAGAACCTGCGGGCGGCCATCGAGCGGGCCGACAGCACCGACCCAACCACCTCACCGATCGTCGCGCTCGAACGACGCTTGGCGGGGATCCATGATCGCTTTGAAGCTGCTGGCAGGCCCGCTGTCACCCGGGGCCGACAGGTGGCCGACGCGCGTCGCCTCCGCGGTGAAGTGAACGAGCTGGAGCCCCGCCTGGCGGCAGCGACCCTCGAGGAAGAGCGTCTGCTCGCCGCGATGGATCTTGAGCCGTTGGTTCGCGAACGCGAGGCGGCCGGCAAGGCCCTGCGGCGATTCGACCCGGAAGATCTCGTGCATCCCGACTTCCGTCGCTGGCGACGCCTCGACAAACGGCGGCGGCGGGTGCAGCGGGTGCTCGAAGCCCGTCACAACACCCGGCGAGCGGCTGGCGGTCGAGGGCCGTCAGCTTCCCAAGGCATCGGCTGTCTGGCAGAAGCGGCGGCTGATTCGCCCCTTGCTCGACGACGAGCCTCGGCTTGAGCGACTCACCACCGAAGCTGTTCGCGCAGAGACAGCGGCCCTGCTTGCAGCCCGCCGGTTTGGTGAAGAGCTCGGCAGCCTTGGCCTCTCAAGACTCGTCGACGACGACACGGCAGCCTCGCACCGCGGCTCGCTCCTGCCTCCGGGTTTCAGCTCGGCATTTCGGGCGATGCGGAAGAAAGCGGCCGCCTGCTCCGCGGCCTCGCGGGCGGTTCGTGATGCCGCGGCTGAGGTGGAGGCGATCGAGCAGGAGATCGCGGCCGTGGATGGGGGCGGTTCTGCCGATCGGGCAGCGGCAAGCCAGCAGCTGGCTGAGCGGCTCGAACAGGCTGCCGCTCTTGAGTCGCTGATCCGCAAACGGCTCAACACCGGCACGCAGCTCGACGACGTGCAGCGGTCGATCCAACGCATCGAGGACGATGTCCGCCATCGCCTGGAGGGGCAGGTGCTTCCCTCTGGCATCCTCACGACGCTCGGCACGGCCTTTAGCGTGGGGATCGGCCTGCTGTTTTCCGGGCTCCTGTTGCCCGCTGAAGTCACAGGCTCGATGGCCTATGCGATGGCGGCGGTGGGCCTCGCGGGAGCAGGCGTTGCCGGCGCAACCACCTGGTCACTCGACCGCTCCGCCGCCGGCCGCGTGGCCGCGGCTCGCAGCCAGCTCGCCACCGCCCACCGCCAGCGGCAGTCCGTTCTTGAAGCGCTCGCCGACCTCGATGCCCGGCTCGAAACCGACAGCATCGAATCGCTGGACGCTCGGCTTCTCGCGGCCCGCAGTGAGGTATCCCTGCTCGAAGGCGAGGCTGCTCGGCTGGCAAGCCAGAGCGATCCTCGCGAGCGGTTGGCCGCCGCCCAAGCCCGGCTCTCGCAGGCTCAACACGCCAACAGTCGCACCCGCGATCGCTGGCAACAGGCCCTTGAATCCCGTGGCTTTCCAGGGCAGCTCACGCCCCGAACCTTTCGCGACCTGGCCCGGCACAGGCGGCATCTGGAGATGCTTGACGACGAACGACGGCATGCCGTTGAAGATGCCCGCGGCACGCGAGAGGATCTCACGACCGTCTCCCTGCCAATCGAGCAGGCCGTCGCCGCACTCGATCTCGGCAGCGAAGGGCTCACGCCGGTCGAGCTGTTGGGCATGCTGCGGGAGCGGCTTTCGGCAGATGAGTCCATCGTGCGGCGGCGAAAGCGGGTGCGGCGAGTGTTTGTGCGGGCTCGGCATGGCCACCGTCTTGCGGTGCGGCGGGTTAAGGCACTCAATGCCAGGATCGCCGAACTGCTCCGCCGCTGGGATGTGGAGAGCGAAGAGGCCTTCCTCGAGCGGGTCGATCGCCGCCAGGCCTACGACGCGGCGGTGCAACGTGTCGACGCCAGTGGCACAGCAGTTGAGGAGGCTCGTCGCCTGCTCCCGCAGGAGAGCCTCGCCTCGATCGATGCCTGGATCGCCGAGGCCAACGAGCAGCCGCTCGAGCAGCGGGCCCAGGCTGCCTCGCAGCAGCGTGACCGGCTGGCAAGCAGCCTGCGTGAGCTTCGCGAACGACTCGCCGGCGTTGCCGCCGTTGCCGAGGCCTCCCGCAGCGACCGCAGCCTTGAGCTCCTGCAGACAGAAGCCGCCGAGATCGAGGAAGAGCTGGCCTTCCACCGACGCCGACGGGTGGCCCTTCAGACCGCCCTCGAGCTGCTCACGGAAACCCGCCGGCGTTTTCTTGCCGAACACCAGCCGCCCGTTCTCCTGGAAGCATCGACGTGGCTGGAACGGCTCACTGGCGGTCGCTACCGCCAGATCACGGCTGTTGCCGACGACGCCGTGCTGATGATCGAAGATGTTGACGGCGTGGAGTGGCTGCCCGAGCGACTCAGCCGAGGCACCCGTGAGCAGGTCTTCCTTGCCCTGCGGCTGGCGCTCGTCGCCGACCTCGAGCGGGCCGGCATCCGCCTGCCGCTGATCATGGACGACGCCCTGGTCAACTTCGACGATGAGCGGGCCCGCTTTGCCGCCCAGACGCTCGTGGGATTTGCCAATGAGCGGGGCCGTCAGATGCTCGTGCTCTCATGCCATGCCCATGTCGTGCAGCTCTTCACCGCCGCCGGCGCGCACATCCGCGGCCTCGACGGCCGCTGGCTCTCCGCCGGCCGGCCAGCGGCGGCAGCGGTTGTCGCGGAGCCAGCGCCCGCCCCAGAGCCTGCTGAGCCAGAGCCCGCCGAAAACGAGCACGAAGAGCGGATCGCCGACGACCGGTGGCCGAAGAGCTGGCTGAAGAACCAGTCGTCGAGGCGGCCATGCCCGCTCCGCCCGCCGCTCTGCCGGCAAGTCCCAGCTGGTCTGCTCCCGTCTTTGCCGAGAGCATCGAAGCCGCAGGCCCCGGTGACGGTATTCCAGAGCTACCCGATGAGCTCGTTCGCCGCAGGAAGGTGGCAGCCATGCCCCGCCCCAGACCCCAGCTGCCGACCGTCCGTCGGCCGGTCAAACCGCTCGTGGTCGCCCGCCACACCTGGTCGGCAGAAGAGTTTGACGGCGAACTCGATGACCGCGTTGCCGTGCGTCGCTGAGCGGCTCAGCCTACGCCGACAGCCGACTGCTGAACGTCCTGCAAATACCGGGCCCGCAGCTGCGACAACAGCATGCCGAGATAGGCGTTGGCTCCGAGCGACAGAAAGAGGGCCACGAGCGAGCCGATAAACAGGCCCCAGGGCCGGGCCGTTGCTTCCTGAGGATTGTCGATCGCCGTCGCTTCCGTGGCCACCGCCTGAATGACCGCCGGCGGCCGGGGCCGGCTTGCCGCTTCCGCCACCGTCCGCTCCACCGCGGTCGGCCAGCGATCCGCCAGGTAGATCCGCACCCGCCGAACATCCCGAGCGTCGGCAGGGACGTCGCTGGTGAGCGCGTGCTGGGATCCGGCGAGCGCGAGATCCGGCTCAACCCGCAGCAGGTAGTCGTAGCCGCCCTCCTCAGCAGGCACACAGGCCGCCTCGATGCCGGTCGCAACCACCGTAGCCATGATCATCAGCGTTTCCAGCAGCATGGATCGACACTCTCTTTCTAAGAACACGCCACCGTCACCGCGGCGGCTCCCACGATTTCACGTCGAGTCTCGCTGGGATGCAACCTCGCCTGCCGGTGTTTTCCCTGCGGGCAGCGGCGCCTCGCCGGCCATCGCTGGCCCGACATTTCCCAGGGGGCTTCCCGACATACTGTCGAGTTCGGTCTGCAGCATCGTCAACGCTGCCTGCAAAAAGGCCACCACAACCGGCCCCACGAAGACCCCAATCGGCCCCAGTGCCCCCACGCCGCCGAGCACGCTCAGCAGCGCCAGCAGCGGGTGCAGCTTCGATTGCCCCTGGAGGACGAGCGGCTTGATCACGTTGTCGATCGTTGAAACCACCAGCCCGCCCCACAGGGCCAGGCCGACAGCGGCCCAGGTCTGCTCGGCAAAGAAGAGCAGGTAGAGCGAGGCGGCTCCCCAGATCGTGGCCGCACCGACAAACGGCACCATCGCCCCAAAAAATGTGAGCATCGTCAGCAGAAACACACCATTCAGCCCGGCCACCGCGTAGCCGATGCCGGCCAAGGCCGCCTGCACCACAGCGGCCAGCAGCGTCGAGCTGACCACCGCCCGACTGATCTCCTCAAACTCCGCCAACAGCTGCCACTGATACCGACGGTCGAGCGGAATCAGCCGGGTGACGGCGGCGGTCATGTGCCGCCCGTCGAGCAGAAAGTAGAAGAAGCTCACGGCCATCACCACCAAGCCGATCACCGCCTTGACGATCACCACGGGCGTGCCTGTGGCGATGGGGGCCACCACCTCCTCCGCAAACTGCCGCAGTTGGCCATTCACCGCCTTGGCCGTGAGGGAGAGGCCCGTGGCTTCGTTGACCGAGCCGACGAGCCGCTCCAGCACCATCGGATCGAGCCGAGGATCGGTCGGCCCTCGAAACATCGCAACCGCATCCCCGATGGCCCGTGCGGTAATCAGGCCAACGGGCGCAAACACCAGCAGCAGCACAAACAGCGTCGTCAGACCCGCCGCCAACCAGTCTGGTCCGGAGAGCCGCTTCTGCAGCCAGCGGTGCAACGGGCCGAAGATCACCACGAGCATCGCTGCCAGCAGCAGGGGCAAAAAGAAGCTGGCCATCACCCGAATCGAGAGCAGCCCGAAGGCCACCACCAGACCAATGATCACTCCCAGCGACATGAAGCGGGCCATCATCTCTCAGCTTTCCTCGTACAGCTTGCCTCGTACAGCGATCTCTTTGGCAAAACGGCGGCTGCCGTTTGCATGATGACGAGCCCTCCCGCCAGCCGAGCAGGACTCCCACGAGTGTACGTGCTGCCCCTGCAGACGCTTGGCCGCCGACAGATCGCCATGGCCGCCGCCAGTGTGGAAAGAGTATCCTCTCCGCCAACAGATACCCGACGATCTTACCCCTGATTGGCCCGCTCGCCGGCCACATGCTGCCTGCCTCATGCCTTCTTCCCCTCGGTTTCACTCGTCATCCCGGTCCGCAACGAGGCCGGCAACATCGCGCCGCTGATCGATGAAATCCGCACCTCGCTCGACGCCGCTGGCGAGTCGTGGGAAGTAACGGTGGTCGACGACGGTTCGACAGACAGTTCCTGGGACGAGATCACCGCGGGGTGCGAGGCCGATCCTCGTGTCCACGGCATCCGGCTCGACATCGGCCAGGGGAAATCGGCCGCTCTCGCTGCGGGCTTCGCCGCGAGCACCGCGCCGCGGATCGTGATGCTTGATGGCGACGGCCAAGACGATCCGGCCGAGATCCCCGCCATGCTGGCGATGCTCGATGCGGGCACCGATCTCGTCAACGGTTGGAAGTCGCCCCGCCGCGACCCGATCCACAAGACGCTCCCGTCGAAGGTGTTCAACATGCTCGTGGGCCTGATGACCGGGCTCTGGCTGCATGACCACAACTGCGGGCTGAAGGCCTTCCGCCGCAGCGTGCTCGACGCCCTGCCGCTGACCGGCGACATGCACCGCTTCATCACCGTGCTCGCGGCGTCGCGTGGCTATCGCGTCGCCGAGAAAACCGTCCACCATCGCCCCCGCGGCCACGGACGCACGAAGTATGGGGCCTCGCGGTTTGTCACAGGCCTGATCGACCTTGTGCAGGTCGCCCGCCGCATCCGCTCGATCACCGCTGCGGCCAAGGAGGCCGAGGATCCAGCCGCCGTGCTCAGGCGGCGGGTCGGCCTGCTGCTGACGATCGTCGTGTGCGGCATGGCCGCAGGCCGCATCGGCTCCGTGGCCAGCATCGACCGGACCGCGCTCGAGAAGCGGATCGTCTCCGACACCGTCAAACGCCGCCAAGCGGAAGGAAAAGAGGTCGACGAACAGGCCGTCCGCCAGGAGATTCGCCGCGACAAGGGTCTGATGCGGCCCTTCCTGTCCGCCAACGACCGCAGCCGCTGGCTGACCATCCGCAGCCTGGTGGAACGGGGAAGCTTCACGATCGAAGACCTCGTGGCCGAACCTGGCTGGGACACGATCGATGCGGTGGTCCACGAGGGCACCGACGGAGTGCCGCACCTCTACTCCAGCAAGCCACCGCTGCTGCCGGTGCTGCTGGCTGGCCCCTACTGGGTGGCCACAAAACTCACCGGCTGGACTCTGGCCGACCATCCCTTCGAACTCGGCCGCGGCCTGATGCTGATCTACGGCATCCTCCCGCTGGCGGTGACGATCCTCTTCACGCACGGCCTCGTGGAGCGAGTCGGCCGCACCGACTGGGGAAGGTTCTACGGGATGATCCTGATCTGCTTTGGCACCTTCCTCACGACCTTCTCCGTCGTGCTCACCAATCACCTGCCAGCAGCTGCCTGCGTGGCGGCGAGTGCCTGGGGCTGCTGGCGGATCTGCATCGACGGCGAACGAGGCCGCTGGCTGATCGCCGGCACCGCCTTGGCCGCTGCCCTCGCCGCCAGCTTCGACCTGCCGGCGCTCGCTTGGACTGCGTTTGTGGCTGGAGCGCTGGTGTGGTGCGATCCACGACGCAGCCTGCTGGCTGGAACGCCGGCGATGCTGCTGGTGGCTGCCGCGGCGGTGGGTGCCAACTACGCAGCGCACGGCACGATCGAACCTGCCTACGCCCATCGGCGTGGAGAGGAGAGCTGGTACGACTACCGCTTTGAGCTGCCAAACGGTCGCGTGATCGAGAGCTACTGGCGATCGCCGTCAGGGGTCGACAAGGGGGAGCCGTCTCTGCCCCGCTACACGTGGCACTCACTGCTGGGCCACCACGGCATCTTCTCGCTGACGCCAGCTTGGTTGCTTGTGCCGTGCGGCCTGGCCGTTGTTGCTTTCCGTCAGCCCCGGGGCCAGCGACGTGCCGCCTTCGCCGTGGCCGCGATCTCGCTCACCGTCATGGCCTTCTATCTCACCCGGTCTCCCGAAGACCGCAACTACGGGGGCGTGTGCAGCGGCTTTCGTTGGGTGTTTTGGCTCACGCCGCTCTGGGTGGCGGCCGTTGTGCCCGCAGCCGACGCCGTCAGCCGCAGCCGCAGCGGGCGGGCCCTGGCCGCGAGCCTGCTCGGCTTCTCTGCCCTCTCAGTCGCCTACCCCACCTGGAATCCGTGGATTCATCCCTGGATCTTCGAGTGGATGAGCTACGCCGGTTGGGTTTCGCTCTAAAGCCTTGGCCCACCATGGCCATGCTTCCACCCGGCGGCGCACCTGGGAGCCTGGCGTGTTGGGCTCTCCTGGATCGACAAACTCGATCGAGATCGCCGCCAACGCGATTTCCTCCTGACGCGGATCGGCAGCGAAAACGCTCCCCGTGAGCGGCCGCCTGCTTCCGTAGAGGCGATCTCCCACGATCGGCATCCCTCGGCAGGCAGCCTGAATCCGCAGCTGATGCATGCGGCCGGTGAGCGGCTCGAGTTGCAGGGTCACCGCGGCCTGATGTCGGCCCACCGCCGCCACCTGCGTGCGAGCCTCCTTGGCAGCAGGATCCCCAGCCGAGGCGATCCAGCCACGCGGCTCATCCGCCAGCTTGGCGACAAGATCCACCCACACCTCACCCGGCTTGGGCAGGATCCCCGACCCCGGCGGCTCCACCAGCGCGAGATACCGCTTGCGAATCTGCTGCCGCTCAAACTGCCGCGACAGCTTTCGTGCGGCCCGGCGGGTTGTGGCAAACAGCATCACGCCCGACACGCACCGATCGAGCCGGTGGGGAACGCCAAGATACTCTCCCTCGCCGCGGGCTTTGAGCATCTTCCGCACTCGCAACTCCATCGAATCGATACCGGCAACAGCCTGCGTGGCGAGCCCAGCAGGCTTCTGAACCGCAACGACGCCACACGCTTCGTGCAGCACGAGCACATCAGGCTCCATCGCCGGAAGAGGTTGTTCAGGCATGCCTCGCCTCGCACTACAAAATGGCCCGCAGCAACACTGCTGCGGGCCATTTCGCGATGCTGTTATCCAGCCGCATTCCCAGCTTACGACTCAATCCGCTTCAGCGCGGCGAGGGCCTCAAGCGCGCGGTCGGTGCCGCCAAGCTGCTGTGCAACCTTCTTCGCCGCGAGGACATCCTCGATGGTCACACTGCCATGGCGAGCAGCGACGACCGGCGGCTGCTTGGCCGCAGCAGGCTTACGACCGACAGCTGCTGATTTCTGGCCCCGTGTCGGGCGAAAGCCCATATTCTTGAGCACGATGCTCACCTGCGGGGAGGAGACGGTGATACCACGCTTCTGAAGCGCTGCAATGATGGCAACAGGACGGGGCTTTTCACCCTTCAGCCTCATCTCACCAGCAATGGTGCGGATTTCTTCAGACTTATTCACTCCGGCTTTCTTGGCTTCAGCCATGCTATGAATCAACTCCATAAACGGGGGGCGGGGAAATGTAGCAGTGGTATCAACGAGGTTACCTACGAAGAAACGATAGCATCATTTCTGTGCGTAAACCACACACTACAAAAACATGACCTCTCCACACCGCCCCAATGAGGGACATCCCACCCTTGGTAGCGCCTTTCTTGCGAGTGACTTTGTTTGACGAAAAACACGTCGCGACGCCCCGCCACCGCAGGTAGCGAAAACAAAACAAGGGCACGAAGGCAGCATGCAGCATGTGGCAGCAGCAGCAGCAGCAGCACGCGTCCTGACAGACGGCATGCGATGCAGCCCACCCCACACAGCAGGGCCGCACACCAGCCACGCAACCGGCCGACTCAAAAGCCGGCCCCGCGGACAACGGACAATGAGAGTTCTCGCAGCAGAGGGCCGCAGCAGAAAGAAAAAAAATGCCCCGTCTAGGAATCGAACCTAGAACCCTCTGATTAAGAGTCAGATGCTCTAACCAATTGAGCTAACGGGGCGGAGAAGAGAACATAACGCCCAGCCGCCGTCGCGGCAAGGGCGTGCTGCTGCAGGCCCGCATGGCAGGCCCGCACCCCATCTTGCAAAGGCCCGCGTTGAGGCATTTGCCGCCAACGGCTACATTTCCGCTCTTGATGGTGCCACACGTTTCAGGGAGGAGCAAAAACTCATGGGAAGATTTGACGGCATGCGGGGCGTCGTGCTGGGCGTCGCCAACGATCACTCCATTGCCTGGTCGATCGCCAAGGAGGTGCTCGCCGAAGGGGGCGAGATAGGGTTTAGCCACCTGCCTGACCGTCCGGACGATGAGCGGCAGCGGAATCGCCGTCGCGTGGCCATGCTGACCGATGAGGAGCCCAACGCCCGCTTCCTGATGCCGATGGATGCCGGCAACGATGAGCAGATCGCTGCGATCATGCAAAAAGCAGGCGAGGAGTTTGGCACGATCGACTTCCTCGTGCATTCGATTGCCTTCTGCCCGATGGACGATCTCAAGGGTGAAACCGTCGAGACCAGCCGCGAGGGCTTCCGCATCGCCATGGAGACGAGCGTCTACAGCCTGCTGGCAGTCACCCGACACGCCCGCGGCATTCTCGCTGACAATGCCTCCGTGCTCACACTCACCTACTTTGGCGGTGAGAAGGCGGTGCCGGGCTACAACATCATGGGTGTCTGCAAGGCAGCCCTTGATGCCAGCGTGCGGTATATGGCCTACGAACTCGGACCGAAGGGTGTGCGTGTCAACGCGGTCAGTGCGGGCCCTCTGCGAACGCTCGCAGGCCGTGGAGCCGGCGTTGAGGAAATGCTCACCTTCTACGAACGGGTGGCCCCCCTGGGCCGCAATGTGACCCACGAGGAGGTTGGCAAAAGCGGTGCCTGGTTGCTCTCGAAGGAATCGACGGGCATCACCGGCGAAATCCTGCATGTCGATGCTGGCTACAACATCATGGGTTCACCCGGCCGGCTGCTCGACTCCATCCGTGACGCGGTCTCCCCGTGACCGCCGACCGCCCAATCGGTGTGGCTGTAGCGGTGGTCAGCCGCTGCAGCCCCGCCGGGCAGCGGGAGTTTCTCGTGGGGCGACGGGCGGTAGATGCCGTTGACGGTCCCGGTTTAGACGAGTTTCCCGGTGGAAAAATTGAACTGGGGGAAACGCCCGCCGAAGCTGCCGCGAGGGAGTGCTGGGAAGAGGCTGGCCTCCGCGTGAGCGTCGGGGATGTTCTTGACCGTGCCGAAGGGGCCTGCAAAGCCGGCCCGATCGAGGTCTGGTTTCTGGCCGCGTCGCCAGTGGACGACCAGAGCCCAGCCCCGCCCTTCGCATGGCTGACAGCCGATACGCTCGCTGGTCTCAACTTCCCTGCCACCAACCGTGCGGTGCTCGCCACACTGCACGAGGCGCACCAACGCGGCACTGGCAGTAACGCGGATCAGGGTGGATCGTAGCCACCAGGATGCCAAGGGTGGCAGCGGGCGATGCGACGGACGGCCTTCCAGCAACCGCGGACCACGCCATAGCGGCGGATCGCTTGAATGCAGTAGTGGCTGCAGGTCGGCTGAAAGCGACATCGCTGCCCGAGCAGCGGGCTGATCCCCAGCTGATAGGCCCGCACCGCGGCGATCAGAACCGCCGCCGTCACCTGCTCCAGCAGTTTCCCGAGCGGCTTCAGCCCGTCGTTCACCTCGACTCCCTCCGCCGCCCGTGGGGCGAACGGGGTCGCCGCCGCGATTGGAAAGCCGCCTGCTCGCCCAGAACCCGCAGCGCAGCCTGCAGTTCGGCCACCTCCGGTGGCACACGGCCGCGGACGACGACCACAAAGTCGTAGCCCGCAGGCAGCTCGTGCTGGCTGAGCCTGAAGGCCTCACGAAGGCGACGCTTCCAGCGATTCCGCTCGACCGCCGAGCCAACCCGACGCGACACGGAGAGCCCCAGCCGCACCGCCGGCACCCCAGCTCGCGGCGGCTCCTCTGCCGGCCGTGCCGCCGCATGCACGACCACACTGCCATTGCCGGCGGTCTTTCGCGCCGCAAAGACCCGCGAGAACGCCCTCTGCCCAGAGAGCCGCATCGCGGCGGAAAAGCGAAACAGCAGAGGCATCGCTGGGTGTCCGTGCGGCTGCAGACCTACCACCGTAGGCCCGCGCGTGGATCCGGCTGTGTCGTGGCGGCAATCGCCGATGTCAACGAGGAATCGATGTCAGGCGGCAGCATGATCAGCACCTCAGCAATCAGGTCGCCCGAGACGCCGTTGGCGTTTCTGACCCCCATGCCCTGGGCCCGCAGCTTTCGACCGCTCGACGTCATCGGGGGGATCTTCAGCGCGATCGTGCCCCATGGTGTGGGCACATCCACCTTCGCCCCCTGCACTGCCTCCACCAAAGTCACGGGCAGTTTGCACTCCAGCGTGTCGCGATCTCGACGAAAGAGGGCATGAGGCTCCACGTGCACCTGCAGCAAGAGATCTCCCGCCGGACCACCGCCCCGCCCTGGCGTGCCCTGACCGCGGAGACGCATCCGGGAGCCATCGGGCAGCCCCTGGGGAATCTTCACCGAGATCGTTTCGCTCCGACCGTCTCGCTCCACCCGCACGTCGGTGGGGCCACCCTCGATTGCCAAGCGAAAGGGCACCGAGATGGAAGCCGCGATATCCTCTCCAGCCGCCGCGGCAGGACGCCGTCGGCTACGGGTACGGCGGCCGCCGCCGCCGCCACCACCGCCACCGAAGATTTCCGCGAAGCCACCCGATCCAAACAGGCTCTCCAGGTCGATTTCCTGTCCTCCTCCGTGGGCTTGCCCACCGCCAGGAAATGGTCCGCCTGCCCAGCCGGATCCGCCACCAGGAGCAAAGCCTTCAAACGAACTGCCATAGCGGTCGTACATCTCCCGCTTGGAGGCGTCGTTGAGCGTGTCGAAGGCGGTCTGCACCTTCTTGAACTTGTCTTTGGCCGACTCGTCGTCGGGATGGAGATCCGGGTGGTACTTGCGTGCCAGTTCCCGGTAGGCCTTGCGAATGTCCTCAGCCGATGCCGTCCGCGGCACCCCGAGCGTCTCGTAGTAATCCTCCGACATGTACGCCGCCGTCTCTCACCTAGACATGGGAGCTCCCTCTCAACCCGACCCGCATGGCCGCCGCCGGGCTCCCGAGCCCGCTATCTTAAAGCAAATCGAGGCGTACAGAAGCAGGAGCCTCCCGCCTACGGCTGCGATGCCGGCTGACCTTCAGGACTGGCCGCTGCCGAGGCCGCACGGGTCTCCAGAAAGTGCTGCTGGCTGCGGAAGGGGGCGACACCAGGCTCAGGATGCAGGAGATGGTAGACACCCTCGGAATCGAGCAAGCGAGCCCGCACGTTGTCGGCCAGGTAGCAGGGCAGGATTTCCTCGAGGATCCTTCGGCGGGGCTCCTCTGCCTCGACGGGAAACATCACCTCCACCCGTCGCACGAAGTTGCGGGGCATCCAATCGGCGCTGGCGAGAAACACGCGAGCCTCGTCGCCCTCTCCAAACACGAAGATCCGGCTGTGCTCGAGGAAGCGGTCGACGATGCTTCGCACGCGGATGGTCTCGCTGAGCCCTGGCACGCCGGGCCTTAAGCAGCAGATGCCGCGCGAGACAATGTCGATCGGCACACCGGCTTGGCTCGCGCGATAAAGGGCCTCGATCACCCGATGATCCACCAGCGAGTTGAGTTTGGCGAAGATCCGCGACGGAGCACCCTGCCGGGCACGTTCGGTCTGCTCTTCGATCAGTTCGATCGTCCGACTATGCAGGTGGGTGGGGGCGACGACCAGCTTTTTCCACTCATGCCCTTGTGAATAGCCGGTCAGGAGGTTGAACAGCGCTGAGGCGTCGTCGGCGATCTGTTCGTTGGCAGTAAAGAGGCCCACGTCGGTATAGAGCAGCGCCGTCGTCGGGTTGTAGTTCCCAGTTCCCAGATGCACATACCGCTTGAGTGTCTGCCCCTCCTGCCGCACCACCAGCGACACTTTGCAGTGTGTCTTCAGGTCGAGAAAGCCAAACACGACATGCACACCGGCCCGCTCAAGCTGCCGGGCCCAGCTGACGTTGTTGGCCTCATCAAAGCGAGCCTTCAGCTCCACCAGCGCCGTCACATGCTTGCCCGCCTCGGCGGCCGTCATCAACGCCCGCGAGATCGGTGAATCGCCGCTGGTGCGATAGAGCGTTTGCTTGATCGCCAGCACCTGGGGATCGTTGGCGGCCTTGGTGACAAACTCCACCACGGGATCAAACGACTCGTAGGGATGGTGCAGCAGGATGTCGCGCTGGCTGATGGAGCGATAGAGATCCTCCCCCCGCCGCCGCAGGCCACGCGGCACAGCCGGCGTGAAAGGGCGGTCGTGGAAATCTTCAAAGCCCGGCAGCTTGTGCAGCTCCCAGAGGGCTGTGAGATCGAGCGGGCCGGGAATCCGGTAGACCTCGCTGTAGGCATCGTCCGCGTGCAGCTCTTCGTCGTCGATGATCGCCTGCTCGACATGCGGATCGGCACCGGCAGCGATTTCCAGCCGCACCGCCTGGCCCCGTGCCCTCGCCTTGAGTCGCTCTTCGATCAGCTTGAGCATGTCGTCCGACTCCTGCTCGAGCAGCTCCAGGTCGCTATCTCGCGTCACGCGGAACGTCGTCCAGGTCAACACGTCGAAGCCGCCAAAGAGCACCGGCAGCCGCGCGGCCACGACATCCTCCAGCAGCACAAAGCTCCGTCGCTGCGAGCGCGTCGAGCCTACCGGCACAAACCGCGGCAGCACCTGCGGCACCTGAACGACAGCAAGCATCCGCTTGGGGCCAAGCCCTTCGCGGTGTTCGAGCATCGCTGCGATATACAGTCCTCGGTTGTGATACCTCGGCGATGGATGGGCCGGGTCGATCGCCATCGGGGTGAGGATCGGCAGGGCGCGATCATGAAAGAAGACATCGAGCTCGGCCTGGCTGGCAGCGTCGACCGCATCCGACGAGAGGATTTCGATTCCCTGCTCGGTCAGGGCTGGCCGCAGAATCTCTTGCAGACATCGATACTGCCGGGCCACGAGTTCCTGCGTGCGTCCGGAAACCTGCACGAGCTGCTCGATCGGCCGCAGGCCGTCGGCAGTGAAATCCTGCGGGGCGCTCTCGCCGAAGGCCTGCTCCCGCACGCCCGACACCCGCACCATGAAAAACTCGTCGAGATTCGAACTGAAGATCGCCAGAAACTTCAGCCGCTCAAGCAGCGGATTTTCAGGATTTTCCGCCTCCTCCAGCACCCGTAGGTTGAACTCCAGCCAGCTGAGTTCGCGATTGATAAAGGCCTCGGGGCCAAACGCTGGAGCGGTCGCAGCCACCGACGCTGATTCCATCGCGAGAACTCCTCATCTGTAAAACGTGAGACCGATAAAAAGAACGACGCCGAAGAGAACCATGCCAAGCGGCTACAGTCTATCGAGCACCTGGCAGCGAAACAGGCGATGTGGATGCCCTCACAAGAACTGAATGTCGACGACCTTCCCGACTCCTTCGCCTCCTGGCTGGCGGCGATCCCGACGGCCCCCGAAAGCCTCGGCTGGCAGGCAGCGGCGGCGAGCCTGCTTGAATCGGCCACCTTCAAGCCGGGCAATGTGCATCCAGCAGCCGGCTTTGACGACCTCCAGCACGACGACTTTGTAGCCGCAGCCTTGGCGATCGCCCGCCCCTTCAACACGCTGCAGCAGCCCGATTCGCATCCTGGCGAGCCTCAGCCGCTGGGCCGCGTGATCCTGGCGGCCGTGACTGCCGCGGCCACCGCCACCCGCAGCAATGCAAACCTTGGCATCGTGCTGGCCATGGCCCCGCTGGCAGCAGCGGCGTTGCCACTGGAGGAGCATCTGCCGCAGGTGCTCGCCTCTCTGGACCGCAGCGATGCGGAAACCATCTGGCGGGCAATCGCCATCGCCCAGCCGGGCGGCCTTGGCCGCGTTGCAGAGCACGACCTGGCCGGGCCGCCGCCAGAAAACATCCTGGAGGCGATGCGGCTTGCCCGCGAACGCGACGCGATCGCCCGCCTCTGGTCAGACGACTACGCACCATTCTTTTCTCGTGATGCTCGTGAGCCGGGAATGGTGATGCTGCTGGAAGACGCCCTGGCAGCTGGCCTGCCTGCTGCGGCGGCCATCCAGCGGGCTTTCCTGGATCACCTCGCTTTGCACACGGACAGCCTGATCCGCCGCAGACACGGCGAGGCCGTGGCAGCCGAGGTGTCGCGGGAGGCGGCTGCGATCCGTCAGCGGCCGCCTCAGGATCAGCCCGCCGCGATCGGCCGCTTCGATGCCCGCCTGCGAGCGGGCAGCCTCCACAACGGACGCCTGCGGCCGATCAATCCGGGCACCACCGCCGACCTCGTTGCTGCCGCGCTGTTTGTGCTTCTGCGTGGTGGCTGGAGCCTCGACGGCTCTGCCGTTGCCAGAAACCTCCACGCAACCCCATCTGACGTCATCGCCATCTGACGTCATCTGATACCCCCTGACTCCCAGGAACCAACGCGATGCCCCTTCAGTCATCCTCGACCTACCGCGTGCGGCTGCGGAAAGCCGTCCACGTCTTCTCCGCTGGCCACTTCATCACCCTCAACGACACGCTCTGCGAGCCGATTCACGGCCACAACTGGACCGTGGCCGTCGACGTTGATGGTCCGCTCGACGCTCATGGAATGGTCGTCGACTTTATCGCTCTGCGAGATGCGGTCACCGCCATCGTGCAGTCCCTCGACCACCGGATGCTCCTGCCAACCGCCAATCCTCTCCTCGAGCTCAGCCAGGCCACCGGCCCGGGAGGCAACGAAGAAGTCACGATCCGCTACCAGCAGCGACGATGGGTTTTCCCGGCGGATGAGTGCATGCTGCTGCCGATTGTCAACACAACAGCTGAGCTGCTCGCCGACTGGATCGGCCAGCAGCTGATCAACCGGTTGGCCGCATCCGGCACGCCACTGCCTGGCCGCCTCGACATCGAGGTCGACGAGTGCCTCGGGCAGTCGGGCGGACGGCAGGCGTCATGAGCCTGCCGTCACTGCCAGACTTGCTGCCGTTTCCACCGACACCGCCAGCGGTCGATCATCGACATGAATCAGCAGCAGGCCCACGCCGTGCGGGTTTTCGGCCACCGTTCCCGCCACGCCGAGCGTGAGCCCTGTCTCGGTGAGATACCGCAAGAACTCGGGCGACTGATCAAGCACACGGGCGATGGTGAACACCTCCCCCTGGGAGCACTCGGACAGCGATCGAGTCGGCGGCTCTTCGCGGAGCCGGCCATCGGTGCGGGGAATCGGATCCCCGTGAGGATCGACGTCGGGCCGACCGAGGAAGGCGTCGATCCGCTCCACCAGCAGGTCGCTGACAGCGTGCTCCATGTGCTCAGCTTCGTCGTGGACCTCGTCCCAGCTCATCCCGAGCGTCCGCATCAGGAAGAGTTCGATCAGCCGGTGCCGCCGCAGCACCCGCAGCGCCAGAGCCTCGCCCGCCGGCAGGAGCACGACGCCCTCGTAAGGACGATGGACCGCAAGCTGGGCCGCATCGAGCGTTTTCAGCATGCTTGTGACCGTCCCCGGCGCGACCCCCAGAGACGTCGCGAGCTGCCCCGTTGTGGCCGCGCGTCCATCCTGGCCGCTGATGATCTGGTAGATCGCTTTCAGATAGTTTTCGACGGTTAGGCTGGCCATCGGCGACCTCCTCGCTGCCGTGCAGAACCCGTGCGACCGGCCGGCAAACAGATGCCGGATTGTCGCAACTCCCGCAAGCGACCATGATTGCTCAGTGCGGGACTGCGGGGAAGGTAGTATGCCAGCCCGTCGCCACACGGTTCGAACCCCAAACAGAACCATCCCACCACGGTGCCCCCCAATGTGCGAGCAACCCACCCTCCAACTCAACGCGGCGGCCATCGGGCTGCTGCAGGCTGCCATCAACGGCAACGACGACCTCGGCATCACCCAGAGCATCATCGGGGCCGCGACGGTGATCGACTGCGGGGTGGAAGCTCCGGGGAGCGAGGCAGCCGGGCTCTTGATGGCGCGGGTGGCCATGGCGGGCTTGGGTGAGGTCGCGCTCGAACCAGCAGGCAGCCCGCGGCTCTTCCCGCAGCCGAGCGGCAACCAGCAGCCCGACGCAAGCGATGTCTGGAAGCGGCCGGTTGTGTCTGCCACGAGTCGCTCACCGATTGCAGCCTGCCTGGCCAGCCAATACGCCGGCTGGAAAGTGAGCGTGGACGGCTATTTCGCAATGGCAAGCGGGCCGATTCGGGCGGCGATCGGCAAGGAGCCGCTGTTTGATCGTATCGGCCTGCGGGAGCGGCCGGCGGCCGTGATTGGGCTGCTGGAGTCTGCCTCGCTGCCAACCGCAGAAGCGATCGCTTCCCTCGCCGAAGCGGCAGGCGTGGCTCCGCAGCACATGACGCTGCTCGTGGCCCCCACGGCCTCGCCCGCTGGCACGCTGCAGGTGGTCGCCCGCGCACTGGAAACAGCACTGCACAAGCTGGAAACCCTCGGCTTCGATCTCTCGCTCGTGGTGGCCGGCCAGGGCCGGGCTCCGCTCCCGCCAGTGCCCGCAGACGACCTCACTGCGATCGGCCGCACCAACGACGCCGTGCTCTACGGCAGTCATGTGCTGCTCGAGGTGAATGCCGACGAGCCGCTGCTCGATGCTGTGGGCGCGGCGATGACAAGTTCTGCCTCAGCCGATCATGGCAAGTCGTTTGCCGCCCTGTTTGAGGCGGCGGGCGGAGATTTTTACGCGATTGATCCGGCGATCTTCGCTCCAGCGGTCGTCGATCTTTTCAATCCGCAGACAGGAGACTGCCTGCGGTTTGGCCAGTTTGAGGTCGGCCTCGTCCGCAAGTCCTTTGGGCTCGAGACGAGCGAGACCTGACCCGATGGCCAGGCCTGCCCTGCAGCTCAGGCTGATCGGCGATCCTCAAGGCTGGCACCTCACCGACCTGGCGAGGGCGGGCCAGGCCCGTGGCCATGCGGTGTCTGCTGTGCCGTGGACGACGCTTGCGTCGCAGATCACCAACAGCGAAGAGAGGCTCTCGCCGGCGGTGACCGCGGCCCGCGGTGCCTTTGTCATTCGCGGCATGCCCCGGGGCGGCTTGGAAGAGGTGGTCTTTCGCATGAACGCTGTCGCGCGGCTGGAGGCTGCGGGCCACCTCGTGGTGAATCCGGCTCGCAGTCTTGAGATCGCGATCGACAAATACCTGACCACGGCTCGACTGGTTGACCACGGCCTTCCGGTGCCGCAGACGGTGGTCGCCCAGGAGGCTGAAGCGATTCGCGACGGCTGGGAACAGCTCGGCGGCGACGTGGTGGCCAAGCCGCTGTTTGGTTCGGGGGGGCGAGGGCTTGAGCGAATCCGCTCGCGAACCGAGCTTGCGTCGTTTCTCGCACGGCAGCCCGCAGAGCGGCCGATCTACCTGCAGACGTTTGTTGACCATCCCGACGGCGACCTCCGCATTCTCGTTGTGGGGGACCGGGCGTTTGCCATCCGCCGCCGCAGCGACGACTGGCGGACCAACGTCTCCCTGGGTGGATCGGCAGAGCCGCTGGAGCCAAGCCCCCGGATGCTGGACCTGGCGACCCGCGCCGCCCAGGCGACCGGCACGCTGATCGCGGGCGTCGACCTGCTCCCGACGGCAGATGGGCAGTTGCTTGTCCTTGAGGTCAACGCCGTCCCCGGCTGGCGGGCCGTGTCGGCCGCGTGCGGCGTCGACATCGCCACCGAGGTGATTGCCCTGCTTGAGCGGCAGATGCCGCCACCTGGCTAGCAGCCACCTGCCGCTAAAGATGCGGGCCGGCAGACGGACACCTGGGAAATGCGACACCGGCGAGCTGCCTCTCTTTTAGGCACACCCCCTCCCGCCCGACAACCAGGCAGGCCTGCCTGAAAACAGGGCAGGCTTTGCTTCAGCAACGTAAGTCGTTTGTTTGCAAGCACTTGGGTGCATGCACTTGACTGCTAGCAAAGGATTGCAGCGAGCTCGGAAATGAAGGTCCGAGCGGACCGTAAGCCCGGGAGCACCTCTGCATGAAGACAACGACCGCCCACCGCCTTTCACCTGCCCGGAGTCTCGAGGCCGCCAACGCCGTGCTGCAGGTTGCCGAACGGCTCCACGCCATGGAGCCCGACTGGGTGGTGTTTTTCAGCGAAATGCTGGGAATCGACGGACACGTGCAGAAGATGTTTCCGCACAAAGCGTCGCTGCAGACCTTTGAATGCTCTCCGCAGTACGCCCGGATTCGCGAACTGCTCGATGATCTGCGATCGCGGCAGGCTGAAGCCCCGAAACGGCAATCCCGCCGGGTGGTCACGGTTCGCATGCCCCGCTCGCTGCACGAAACTCTCAAGACAGAGGCGCGGCGGCTGGGAGTGAGCATCAACCAGCTCTGCGTCACCAAACTGATCCGCATGCTTGATGAGCACGACCTTGAGAACTTCGGGTTCGAGGTTGGCGAGCCCGACGAAAGCGACGACGAGCGTGGCGGAGCGGACCTTTAAGCCGGGTTCTGTCGCTCCTCTCTGCCGAGGCAGGCAGGAGCGGGCGACCATTTCTCTCCGACGACGGTTACCCGCCGCCTCAAGCAGCCGACCCGGGAGTGGGACCTGGACGGGCAGCCCAGGGCTGGCCTTGCGGCCAGACTCCTCCCTGCTTGGCCTTGCTCCCGATGGGGTTTACCAAGCCAGACCGGTCACCCGGCCTGCTGGTGAGCTCTTACCTCACCGTTTCACCCTTACCGACGGGTTTCCCCGGCGGCGGTTTGCTTTCTGTTGCACTTTCCCTGACCTCGCGGCCGGTGGGCGTTACCCACCATCGCGCCCTCTGGAGCCCGGACTTTCCTCCGCCAACCGAGCCCACGATTTCCTGAAAGAAACCGCAAACCCGTGGCGGCGGCCGCCCGGTCCGCTCCGCCTCGCTCGTCGTCGCTTCAATCTTACCGATCGTAGGGCCTGGCAGGGCTGGCAAACCGCGGAAACGCGGCCGATTTCTGGAAGACCCGCCGCAGGGGTGATAAAGTTTGCAGTCGGCAAGGCACACCCATCTTCATGAACACCGCGAGAGGGCTCTCGGCGGCAGAGATGTCTGCAGGCGGTCGCCTTTTCGCACCATGATGGACATCACGATGAGTACGGAGACCATGATGCTCGGTGAGTTGCTGCCTGTCGGCGGTGGAGACCCGATTCCTCTTCTCAAAGGCCAGCTGATGGTGGGCCGCCGGGAAAGTTGCGATATCGTGCTGCGGTTTGCCAATGTGTCTGGCTCCCATTGCGAACTGTCGATCGACGGTGGCTACTGGAACGTGCGGGATCTCGGCAGCAGCAACGGCACGAAGGTCAACGGAACCCGTGTCAGTGAGCAGCGGCTAGAGCCCGGCGACGTGCTCACGGTGGCCAAGCATCAGTTCGAGATCGCCTATGATCCCTCGAGTCTTGGAGCAAAGCCGCAGCCAGAGAACGTGGAGGCCATCAACGATCTCTTCAGTCGCCCCTTGCTCGAGTCCGCAGGCCTCGTCTCTCGCCGAGGCGGGGAAGCACCGACACGCCGGAGCCGACCTCATTAGGGCGTCGCACGCCTGTGGGTAAGCCTCGAAAGCTTCGGGTCGAGTTTCGGAAGAACCGCTCCGGACGGCAACGGAAGCGAGATTTTACGGATCTCGTCACACCCGAGGGTGACCATCCCGACGAGCTGACGTCCGGCGAACGGCTCTCCGGCAAAGGAGCTCTCACCCGCCACCGCACGGTGATGGCAGACGACCTCTCGTCCGACACAACCGACGGGCTTGCCGTGCGGCCTTCGCTGGAGGCCGCCTGGCAGAGGCCGGGTGCTTGAGGTCCACGGCCTGTCGAGCTTTGTCCAGGCGACCGACGGCAGGATTGCTCGCTGTGTCACCCGCCGGCTCCTGAAAACCCTCGCCACCGACCAGCGGCATGTGGTGGCTGCTGGCGACTGGGTGCGGGTGAGTGGCGAAGGCGATGACGGCGTGATCCTTGATGTCGAGCCCAGAACCAGCTCGCTTTCCCGCACGAGTCGCGGCAAGCGGCATGTGCTGGTGGCCAACGTCGACCAGGTGGTGATTGTCGCGACGGCTGCCGAGCCTCGCATCAAGCCAGCCCTCATCGACCGCTTTTTAGTGGCTGCCGAGGCCAATGGCATCACCCCCATTATCTGCATCAACAAAGCCGACCTGGTCGATCCGGCATCCCTCGTGCCGATCGCCGGCGTCTACGCCCGCATGGGGTATGCCGTGATCCTCTGCTCAACCGTCACAGGGATGGGCCTGCAACGGCTGATCGCAGAGCTTCACGGCCGCGTGACCGCGGTCGTGGGTCAGAGCGGCGTCGGCAAATCCTCGCTGCTCAACTGCATCGACCCCACGCTCAAGCTCCGCACCGCCAGCGTCAGCAGTGAAAACCAAAAGGGCAAACACACCACGACCACCGCGCGGCTGATCGCACTTGGCGACGACGCCACCGCGGGCTACGTCGTCGACACGCCCGGGATCCGACAGTTTCAGCTCTGGGAGTTCGTGCCGGCCGAAGTGGCGGCAGCCTATCGGGATCTGCGGCCGTTTGCCAACCACTGCCGCTACCCCAACTGCACCCACACCCACGAAGACGACTGTGGCGTCAAACATGCCGTAGCCGACGGGCTCCTCGACACCCGCCGCTGGGAAAGCTGCACGGCAGCTGGCTGCCGGCTCGGGCGAAACAGCGTTTGGCGAGTAGGCCCGCCGTTGCCCTGAGGTGGGTATACTCCACAGCCGGTGTCGAAGAGCGCTGCTGAAGCGGCCCGCCGGGTGGATGCACGAGAGGGAACGTGAAGGATCGCACACGCACCAACAGCGTTGAGAGCGAGCGGGCCGTGCTTGCGGGCTTGCTCGATCGCGACGCTGCCGAACTGGAAAACCCGCTGGATGAGCTGGCGGGCCTGGCGGAAACCGCGGGTGCTGATGTGCGGGCCGAGCTCACGCAGCGGCGTGACACCCCCGACCAGACCACCTACCTCGGCAGCGGCAAAGTGGCCGAACTGCGGATGCTCGTCGAGCGGCACGAAGCCGACGTCGTGATCTTCGACAACGACCTCTCCCCCGCCCAAACCCGCAATCTGGAGAAGGCATCGGGCGTGAAGGTGCTCGATCGCTCCGAGCTGATCCTCGACATCTTCGCCGCCCGCGCCCGCACGCATGAAGCCCGCCTGGCGGTTGAGCTCGCGCAGCTGGAGTATTCGCTGCCCCGACTGAAGCGGATGTGGACCCACCTGTCGCGGCTGAAGATGGGCATCGGCATGCGAGGCCCGGGCGAGAAGCAGCTCGAGGTCGACCGCCGCCTCGTGGAGAAGCGGATTCACGACCTGCGGCAGGAACTGGCGGTGATCCACGCCCGCCGCGAGCGGCAGGTCGCCGCCCGCCACGATCGCCGCACCGTCTCACTGGTTGGCTACACCAACGCCGGCAAGAGCACGCTGCTCAACAGGCTCACCGGCTCATCCGAACTTGCCGAAGACAAGCTGTTTGCCACGCTCGACACCCGCACCCGCCGCTGGAAGCTGCCCGGATGGGGCCCCGTGCTGCTCTCCGACACGGTGGGCTTTATCCGCAACCTGCCCCACCGCCTGATCGCCAGCTTCAAGGCCACGCTCGAGGAGACGCGGCAGGCCGACCTGCTGCTGCATATCGCCGACGCCTCAAGCCGTGAGGTCGATCGTCAGATCGCGGCGGTGCGGAGCGTGCTTGCCGAGCTGGGCGTGGAAGACACCGACACCCTGCTGGTGCTCAACAAGTGCGATGCCATACCCGATCCGCTCACGCGCGAGCAGCTGCTACACCGCTACCCGCATGCGGTCACCATCTCCGCCCGATCCGGCGAAGGTGTGGAGCGGCTGCGAGCAGCCGCCAGTGAAGCTCTTGCCAGGCGGTTTCACGATGTCGACATCGAGCTCTCGCCCGGCAACGGCCGGCTGCTGGCCTGGCTTGATGCCCACGGCGAAGTGCTCTCTCGTCGCTTCGACGACGAACGAGTGACGGTGCACTGCCGCATTCCTGGCTCCCTGGTCGGCCGCATCAGCGCCGAGGAAGCCACCATCCGCCCGCACCGTGGCATCGAGTCGGCCGCTCCTTTTCGCGACCTGGCGACGGGCTGAAGCGATGCGGCTCGTTCGTCGCGGCTCGTTCGTCATTGGCCTCGCCGGCATGCAGACCGTTGGCGGCAGGCTGGGCTCAGGTCAGGGCTCGCCCGATTTCGAGCATTTCATCGGCATCAAGGCGGGCCGAGTTTGACGCAAAAATCTGTCGCACCGCCTCGCGGTGAATCTTCATTTTGATGCCACCCACGCCGAGCGGCCCGTAGCCGACCGCGGGAGGCTCTGCGTGCGGCAGTTCCGCCGTTAAGAGCCGGCCTACGTCGGCCGCCAGGATGCCCTCAATACCCTCTGGCGGCACCGCATTGAGATCGACAAACACCCGCGCCTGGCGACAGGCCCGCAGGCCCTCGCTGCCCAGCAGCCGTGCACCAGCCGCACCAGCGGCCACAATCACCCCGGCATTCGCCAGGAGATCGAGCAGCTCGCCATGCGGCTGTCCGCTTGCGTCACCAGCAGCAGATACCGGTGTCAGGCGAGCCCCCTCCACGGTCGCGGCCACGGAGGCACAGACCGCTTCGGCTCGCTCGACGCCGCGGCTGGCAACGCCCACCTGGCATCCTTCGCGGGCCAGCAGCCGCACCACCCGCCGCCCCACCGCGCCGGTGCCGCCGAGCACGACCGCCGACGTCTGCGAGAGATCGACATGCTTCCCGGCGACCACCACCGCTGCCGCAGCCGTGGTGTTGGCACCGGAAGGGTCGAGCATGGCCCCGAGCCGGACAGGACCAAAAAAGGTCTCTTGAACGGTGCGAAAAATCGCCTCAGCCGCCCCTACATCAGAGCCGCCCACGAAGATCGCCGTCGACGAGAGGTCTTTCCCGCCGCGTGTGAACATCCCGCCATGCACGAGGGCCACGGCCGAGGCTGGGGTTACTCCACCGTGCCGCAGCAGCACGTCGACGCCGGCGTCGACCGCCACAATGGCGTCGAACGTGCTGGGCTGCGGATCGGCATCAAGCTGGATCAGCACACGGCTGGCCATCAGCTCAGAAGCCCCTGAAGGGATGGGCCGCGGTGTCCTTGGCAGCCACCATCTCTTCGGCCGTCGGCTTGCCGGTCATCGCGTTCTTGATGGCAGCGACCGTCGCCTCGTAGTTGTAGTCGTAGATCTTCTTGTCGTCTTCGGCGAGCCAGTGGATGAACACGCCACAGACGATCACGAGGTTCTCCGCCTCGGCAGCGGGAATCACGCCGTCGGCCACGCTGTCGGCAACGGCCTTGGCCACAGCGGCCTGGGCAGGGCCAAACATCTGCACAGCCTGCTTGGCACCCTTGATGGTGACCTTGGTGATCATGACCGTGGCCGGCTTCACCGCCACGTTTGGTGAGAGCACCGCCAGCAGGTTGGAGTGACCCTCGCTCTGACGGGCCAAGGCGTTGGCAAACGCCACACCCACAGGACCATCCTTGCTCCCGATCAACAGATCGATATGAGCGATTTCATTGCCATCGCCCGCAAGAGCCTCACCGATGAACATCGACATGCGTAACACTCCCTTAAAAAACAGTTCCACCGCCGTCTCGACAAGCCGTCGAAGACCTGGGGAGGATAGCAGGTCGCCCCACCCCTGAAAACCATCGCCCCACGTCGGCCCCGGCTCCACCCGAGATGTCCGCATCCCTTGCCCCGGACCAGCAGCGACCAAGCATCCTCGTCGTGGGAGGTTCGGTCCGCTTTCTTGCCTCCAGCTGCCAGCGGGCGGGCTGGAATGCCCACGCCTCCGATCGTTTTGGCGACGCCGACCTGCGGGCGCTCGCGGCAAGCTATCGCCCCCTGCCTGCCGTCCTCGAGGCAGCCGGCGACCCGTTTCCCGAGCTGGCAGGAGTGCCGTTTCTGTTTACTGGTGGCCTGGAGAATGCCCCGGCCTTCCTCGAGAGGCTGGCCGGCTCGAGGCCTTCTGCGGCGGCCTCCCCCGCGGCCGTGCGTGCTGTCCGTGATCTCAGCCGGCTTGCCGACGAGGCGGCACGAGTCGGCCTCCGCGTTCCCCAAAGCTATGCGACTCCCTGCGGCCTGCCTGTCGACGGCTCCTTCCTGGTCAAGCCTCGGGCCTCGGTCGGCGGGCAGGGCATCGCACGCTGGCATGGCGGAGCTGAGCCAGATCGCCCGTCACTCTGGCAGCGGGTTCACCCAGGCACTCCCCACGGGGTGAGCCTGGTGCTTGCCGACAACCAGCCACCGCAGCTGCTCGGGGTCTGCCGCAGCCTGCGGTGCCTCGCGGCCACCGCGGCGCCCGGCTGGGCCTACGCGGGCTCGGTCACGGTTCCGCCGCCGGCCTGGGTTGACCGCATCATCGCTCTCGCCGGCCGGCTTGCCAGCCAGCACGGCCTTCGCGGCGCAGTGGGCATCGACTGCATCGAGGACGCGTCCGGCCGCGTGGTGGTGCTGGAGGTGAATCCACGGCCGACGGCATCGATGGAGCTCCACGAGCGGACGCAGGGGCTCTGCATCGCCAGCAGCCACCTCGCAGCATGTGGGATCCACCCGCCGAGCCTCAGCCCGCAGCAGAAACCTGCGGTGGCCGCTGCATCGAGCAAAGCGATTCTCTACGCCAGCGAGGCCCTGGCGATCACGCCGCAGGTCGGTGCGATCCTGGCTGGGCTGGCAGCAGCGTGGTCGCCTCAGCAGGACGTTGCCGCCATCGCCGACCTCCCCTCTGCGGACTCGCAGATCGCAGCGGGCAGCCCGCTCGTGACCGTCTTCGCCGATGGCCCCGGCAGTGACGCCGCTGAAGGCCTGCTTGAGCAACGCCTCGACCAGCTCCGCGCGGCTCTGCGTCAGCCAGCCATCCGACGCGGCATCGCCTCAGCTGCCGCCGGTGCGAGGTACCGCATCTGATAGGCGTCTTCGGTGCTGTCCTGATAGAAGTCCTTGAGCACCGAGACTGCCATAAATCCAGAGTCGCGAAAGAAGAGCTGAGCCGGCAGGTTTCGCTCACGAACCTCCAGCAGGATGCGGTCCCGTCGCTCAGGCGAGAGCTTGCCAATCAGCCGGTCGACCATCTGGCGGCCGATCCCCAGCCGTCGATGGCTCCGCCGCACTGCGAAGTTGAGCACATGCAGCCGCGTTCGGTGGAGCTCATAGATCATGAAGGCCACCACCGACTCGGCCATTTCGGCCACCATGCCGATGCAGTTCCGCTGCCGCAGGCAGTAGGTGAAGTCTTCTTCAGACCAAGGAAACTCAAACGATCCCTGCTCGATCTCGAGCACCTCAGGCATGTCGCGACGAATCATCCATCGCACCTGAATCTGGAGCGGTTCATGCCTGGGAAACTCGATGCTTGTCACGGTGGCCACACTCCTCAAAGAAAACACGGCAGAGGCGAACCGGATGCCTGTGCATCTCGGTGGCCTCAGCCGTTGCGGCGAAACCGTAGCAGCCGGCACGCCATGCTCCAAGATGAGGTTTCCTAGGGGATTTCTCCGTGATCAGAAACGCCGCATGAACCTCGAAGGCCGTCTTGACCCTGTTTCCACCGCCGCCTACCGTCGCTGCGTTTCTCACGGTCTTACGTCTCCGAGGGTCTGGCCTTCCCATGCACTCAACCGCCCATGCGCTGCCTCTCCTCCGACGATTTGCCGTGCCGCTGGTGCCCCTGCTGGCACTTGCCCTGATCGCTGCCGGCTGTGCAGGGCCGTCGATCCGCAGCCAAAGCCCCGAGATGGCTGCGCTCATGGAACTCGATGCCGACGTGAAGCTGGTTGGCGACTACGCCACGGCCTGGGGCGTGCTGCCGCAGCGGGTGGAGGCGGCCGCGCTGGTGACCAACCTGCCCAACACTGGTAGCGACCCACCGCCGAGCCCCCAGCGGACGGCACTGATGAACGACATCCAGGCCCGCAGCGTTGTTGAGCCCAACAGGCTCCTTGCCTCCCCTTCAACATCATTAGTCTGGGCCCGAGGCTTTATCCCACCTGGCGTTCGTCGCGGTGAGCGATTCGACATCTTCATTGAGGTTCCCGTCGGCAACGACACCGAGAGCCTCGCCGGTGGCTGGCTGATGGAAACACGGCTCTCCGAGATGGCCGTTCTCGACCGCATCCGCGACGGCCATGTCGTGGCCGTTGCCCAAGGCCCACTTCTGGTTGATCCGGTGGCCAGCACGGCGATTGATGCCAAAACCAAGGTAAGGGCGATCGTGCCGGGCGGTGGCGTCTCGCTGAGGTCGCGGTCGCTGGGCCTCGTGCTGCAGCCAGAGCATCGCTCCGTGACGGTCTCCAAGCGGGTGGGCGACACGATCAACCGCCGCTTCCACGCCGTGATCCGCGGCAGTAAGCGGGGCGTGGCCACGCCCAAGACCGACCGCTTCATCGAGCTGGAGATTCCACCGAAATACGAGCACCATCTCGACCGCTACATACGTGTCGTGCGGTGCCTGGCCGTCAGCGAGCCAGCAGGCGGTCGCCTGACGCGGCTGGAGATGCTCACGCGGCAGCTTTCCGACCCGGTGACAGCCCCCGCCGCCGCCCTGCGGCTCGAGGCGATCGGGGAGGATGCCATTCCCACGCTTCGCAAGGCTCTTGAATCCGGTGACGACGAAGTCCGCTTTCATGCCGCCGAGGCGCTCGCCTATCTCGGTGAGTCCAACGTCGCTCCGTATCTCGCACAAGCCGCCGCGGATCTCCGCAGTGCCCGACCGGCAGCGCTGGCCGCCCTTGAGGTGCTCGACGACGCCAACGGCATCGAGGCGCTTGAATCGCTGCTCAAGAGCTCGAGCGCCGAAACACGCTATGGAGCTTTCCGCACGCTCTGGAAGATGGACCGAACGATGCCAACGGTCCGCGGCGAACCACTGGCCGACGGCTTCCACCTGCATGTGCTCGACGTGGAAGGCCCGCCGCTGGTGCATGCCACGCGGCATGTGCGGCCTGAGATCGTGCTCTTTGGCGTGGAGCATCCGATCGACGATGGCCTGCGTGCCGAGGCGGGCAATCGCATCGTGGTCTCCACGAATGACGGCAAAGCTCGCATCAGCTGCTTCACGCCAGGCGAAGAAGACAAGCAGCACGAATGCCCCGCTCGCATCGACGACGTGATCCGCGGCATCGCGAAGGTGGGCGGGCACTACCCCGACGCGGTGCAGTTTCTCCAGCAGGCCTACTCGCTTCGCGCCCTCCGCAGTCGGCTGGTGTTTGACGCGATTCCTGATGCCTACGACGGACGCAAGAGCATTCACGAAGAGGTCTCATCACAAGACATTGAAGAGGAGATCGAAGCTGATGTCGACGCTGGCGTGCCGATCTCGGCCACCGGCTCGACCGGCAACGACGTCGAATCATGACGCGGCTCAAGGCCCTCGAACTCCACGGCTTCAAAAGCTTTGCTGACCGCACGCGGTTCGAGTTTCACTCGGGCGTGACGGCCATCGTGGGGCCCAACGGCTCGGGCAAATCCAACGTCGTCGATGCGATCAAGTGGGTGCTCGGCGAACAGTCGGTCCGCAGCCTCCGCGGCAAAGAGATGACCGACGTGATTTTCGCGGGAGCTGCCGGCCGCCGGCCGCTCAACTCCGCAGAAACCACCCTCACCTTCGACAACACCGCCCGCGAGCTCTCGCTTGCCGCCGATGAGGTGCGGATCGGCCGCCGCGTCTACCGCAGCGGTGAGAGCGAGTATCTGATCAACGGCGAGGTCTGTCGCCTCCGCGACATCCGCGAACTCTTCTCGGGCACCGGCGCCGCCACCGAGGCCTACAGCGTCATTGAGCAAGGACGTGTCGATAAGCTGCTCGTGTCGAGCGGCAAGGAGCGCCGAGGCGTCTTTGAAGAAGCGGCCGGGATCACCAAGTTTCGCACCCGCCGGGCCGAAGCTCTCAGGCGGCTTGAGCGGGCAGAACAAAACCGCCAGCGGCTGGCCGACATCGTGGGCGAGGTGGCCACACGACTGGAAACAGTGCTTCGCCAAGCGGCCCGAGCCAAGCGATGGCGAGTTCTCAGCGATCGTCTCAAGCGATGCCGCCTCGCGGCAGCCTCCCACGACCTGACGGGCGTCGATGCCGAGCTCATTCGGCTTGAGCAGGAGCGTGCCCACATCGCTGCGGCCTGCAACGAGGCACGGGAAAGCCTGGCTGCCTGCGATGCCCGCGGCCAGGACGCGGCCGCCCGCACGGAACTGCACGACCACGACCTCGAAGCCTCCGAAGAACGTGTCGCCGAGGCGCGGCAGAAGGTCGCTGCAGCTGAGGCAGCACTCCAGCAGCTCGAGGTGCGTCGCCATGAGCTGGCTAGGCGACCTCACCCTGGCTTCCGATCGCCTTGCCAGCAAGGTCCGCGAAGAGCATGCCGCGGCCACAGCACTACGGCAAGCCGAGGAGCAGGCCCAGGCGGAGCACGACGCGTTCGGCGAGCTCGAAGCGGAGCTCGTGCAGCTGCGGACAACGGCGGACGGCTCGCTCGCCAATGCCGACGCCGCCCGCGAAGCCAGCAGCCGCCTGCAGGACGAGGTCACAACCAGTCACCGCCGGCACCTGGAACAACGGATGGAGCTGGAACGGCTGTCACGCCTGGCGACAGCAGCCGAGCAACGGGCAGACGAATGCCGCCTCAAACTTGATCAGGCGACGGCCGCCCGGGCCCGGCTGGGGGAGTCACTGGCCGCCAGCGATGGCAATCTTTCCTCGCTGGAAACACTCCTTCGCAAACAGGCCGCCGAGGTCGCGGGCTGCGAGCAGCGAGACGCCGATCTCGGCGGTGTGATCCGCGCCACCTGGGACGAGCTTGCGGAGCTGCGATCACAGCTGGAGGCATGCCGCGAGCGGACCCGGGTGCTTGCCGAGATGAGCCAGCAGCACGACGGCATTCCGGCCGGCGTGCGGGCGGTCCTCTCTGGTGAACTCCCCTCTCCGGCCGGCCTCGCCGGCATGCTCGCCGACGCCATTGTTGCCGATGCGGCGATCGCACCGCTGGTCGATCTCGCCCTCGGCCACCTCGGAGGCAGCCTGATCATCGACGACCTCACCGAGGCCGCGCGGTGGGCCGACGACTGGCTCAGCGGCGAATCGGATCGCTGCGGGCCGCTGAGCTTCATTGCGGCAACGCCGCACGGGGCAGCCTCCCACCGGCCAGACCTCTCCGGCCTGCCTGGCGTTGTCGGCAGGCTTGACCAGCTCGTCAGCTACGACAGCCGTCATGAGCCGATCATCTCCCGCGTGTTGGGGGCCGCCTGGGTCGTGGAAACCCTCGCAGACGCGCAGCGACTTCTCCCCGACGCTGGCGGTGACGTCTGCCTGCTCACCCGCGACGGGATGCTGCTCTCGCCGAAAGGCATCCTGGAAATCGGTGGCAAATCGATGACGGGGCTGGTGGCACGCCACAGCGAACAGTCATCGCTCGAAGACCGCTCCAACGGCCTGATGGCCGCGGTCGCGAAGCACCAGGCGGAGCTGGCCGCTCACGAACAGGAGCGGACCCGCATCCGCGACAGCATTCGCGGCCTCCGCACCCGTCTAGAACACACGCAGGCAGAGCTGGCCACCTCGCGGGCCGAGCGGCAGCGGCTCCTCCGCGATCAGACGTCGTCGACCCAGGCCATTGAAGCCGCCGACGAGGCCCGCCGCACCGCAGAAAAAGAGGCCGCCGCGCTGATCGAAGAACGCGACCGGCAGGCAAGCAACGTGGAGGAGGCGGCCGCCGAAGAGCAGCGGCTGACTGAGGAGCACACGGCAGCCCGCCGGACGATTGAAGACTTTGATCGCAGCCGGGGCAGCCTGCTTGATGAGATCCATACGAGTAGCCATGAGCTTGAGCTCGCCAGAACCCGCCTCGAGGAAGCCCGCGACGACGCCCGGCGGCTCAAGGCGGCCCGCCTCGCGGCGCACGCCGCGTGCGGCGAAGAACACTCCCGGCTCCGCGATGTCTCACGCCGAAGCAGTCTGCTCGACCTGGAATGCCTGCGGGTTCGCCAGTCCCACGCGGAAGCTGCCATCGCAGCCGAGTTTGAGGCCATCACCCGCCGCAGCCTGCACCGCCAGCGAGAGGCCTGTGTGGCCCAAGCACGCGAGGCCGCCATGGGAAGCCGTGCCGCTCAGGAAAGCCTTGCCGAGCGAGAACGCCAAGGCCACGCCACCGAACTTGCCCTCGGCCAAGCCCGCCACAACCGCTCACGGATCGTGGAACGAATCCGCGAAGACTACGACCTCGATATCGATACGGCGACGGACTCTCCACCAGCTGCCCAGCAGGTGGTGGACGACGACGATCCGCTGCCCGAATCACGCGAGGAGCTCGAGCAGGAGATCGACCAGCTCCGTCACAAGCTCAGCAGTTTCTCGACCGTCAATCTCGAGGCGCTCAACGAGGCGGAAGAGCTCGAAAAACGACATGCGGAGCTCGAAGCCCAGCTGACCGACGTGACGCAGGCCAAGGCGTCGATCGAACAGCTCATCACCCGCATCGATGAGGAGAGTCGCCGCCTCCTGAGCGAGACGATCGAGACGGTTCGCGGCTACTTCCGCGAACTCTTCGAGCGACTCTTTGCCGGCGGTCAGGCCGACATCGTGATCGACCCGGATGAAGACCTGCTCGATGCCTCAGTCGAAATCGTGGCCCGCCCACCGGGCAAGGAGCCCCGCAACATCTCGCTCCTCTCCGGTGGTGAGAAGACGATGACCTGCGTGGCCTTGCTGCTGGCGATTTTTAAGAGCCGGCCGAGCCCCTTCTGCGTGCTCGACGAGGTGGATGCCCCGCTCGACGAGGCAAACGTCGATCGTTTTACGTCCGTGCTCAAGGAATCGCTGTCGTCGACGCAGTTCATCGTTGTCACCCACTCCAAGAAGACGATGGCGGCAGCCACGACGCTCTACGGCATCACGCAAGAGCAGTCCGGCGTCTCAAAACGCGTCAGCGTTCGCTTCGAAGAGGCTGTTGCCGCCACCAGCAGAGCGGCGTAATCCGCCCGACCGTTGTCCGCTGCAGCCCACCAACAGGTGCAGTGGTCACCGCCCGCGAAAGCGGTGCGAGCGTCGCCGTCGGGAAGAACGTCTCAAGTTGCATGAAGCGTTCTTTCGATATGCATTCGTGGACGGTCATTCCGTCAGAGTCGCGGTCGGTGAAAGCCGGCCACGTCTCGAGCGGAATGAAAGCAGGGGGGGACACCTGCGAGCCATGATCGCCGAACACCGCGGAAATTTTTTCCGTTGGATAGGCGTCTCTCTGTAGCCCCCCCGCCGCTTTCTTGGCCGGCCTTCGCGGGGCGCGACGACGCGGTCGACCCCTCGGATCGGAATCCGCGTCGCACGTGGTCCGAACACCACGGCATACCGGTATTGCCCGCTTCGGTCACCGCGCTTGCGGATGCCGTTGGCAAGGTTGTGTAGAAGCAAATGGAGTCCAAAGCAATGAAGGTCTTCACGACGGGACAGGTCGCTAAGATCTGTAAAGTTGCTCCCCGCACGGTGAGCAAATGGTTCGACTCAGGCCGTCTCAGAGGTTACCGGATCCCTGGCTCGCAGGATCGCCGGATACCCCGCGAGTATCTGATCAAGTTCCTCAAAGAGCACGGCATGCCGCTGGGCGACCTTGAGGATGAGGCGATGGCGAAAGTCCTCGTCGTCGGCCAGGATCAGGTGTTGATCGAAAACCTGAAGCGGCACATGCCCGCCGATGGGTCTTACAAGATCCAGGTGGCGGCCAGCGGCTTCGAGGCTGGCATTCAGGCCGAAAGCTTCCACCCCGATTGCATCGTGGTGGACTATGCGATCGGTCGCATCGATGCCCAGCAGATCTGCCAGAATCTTCGCCGCAACCAGGAATATGCGGAGACGATCGTGATCGCCCTGCTCCCCGACGACGGTTCGACCATCACCGTCGATCGTGCCCACGTGAACGAGAGCTTTAAAAAGCCGTTCGACGTGGCGCTCCTTGCAGAGCGGCTGCGGACCCTCGTGGGGGCCCGTAAGGAGCTGGTGTAGCAGCCGGCAATCGCGACGACTCCATTTGCCGCGGGCCGGTGTGTCATGGGGGGCACGCCGGCCCGCGGTCGTTTTGTCTCACTCCTCACGTCTTCTCGCGAGCAGCCAGTTCATGTCACCACGCGACCCATCTTCCGACATCCGCATGATCAACGTCGGTGGCAAGCCGATCACCGTCAGGACCGCCCGGGCATCGGGCCGCCTGATCGCCACGGCCGAGACTGTAGAACAGATTCGCAGCGGCACGCTCGCCAAGGGAGATCCCCTCGCCACAGCGCGAGTGGCCGGCATCATGGCCGCCAAACGCACGAGTGAGATCGTGCCGCTCTGCCATCCGTTGCCGCTCGACTCGATCCATGTTCGCTTCGACTTTTCCCAGCCAGGCAGCGTGGGCATCGAAGCGGAGGTGCAGGCCACTGCCAAGACAGGCGTGGAGATGGAGGCCCTCGTGGCCGTCACCGCAGCAGGGCTCTGCCTCTACGACATGGCCAAATCGATCGACCCTGCGATGACGCTCACCATGGTGCAGCTGGAAGAGAAGCACGGCGGCGTCCGCGGCGACTATGTCCGCGAAGCCTCGGCGCCTTGAGCCCGCCGGCAAGGCCTCAGCCTTTGGGGGGCACCGGCCGCGGTTTGTCGCTCGTGAGTTCCTTGGCCATCACGCCGGCCGCTTCAACGCTCCCCACCTGCTCGAGGATGGGCTCCAGCTCTTCCATGAAGTCGCGAACGTCTTTGAACTCGCGATAGACGCTGGCAAACCGCACGTAGGCCACCTGATCTCGGTGGCGGAGCAGCTCCATCGCCCGCTCCCCGAGCAGCTCGCTGGGCACCTCGTTTTCAAAGCTGCCAAAGAGCTCCAGCTCAAGTGTGGAGACCATGCTCTCGATGTCGTCCTCGGCGACAGGACGTTTCCAGCAGGCCTTTGCCAGCCCCCGCTTGATCTTGTCACGGTCGAACGGCTCGCGGTCTCCCCCTTTTTTAATCACGGTCGGCAGCTGCCGCTCCACCCGTTCGTAGGTCGTAAACCGCCGGCGACAGCCAAGGCACTCCCGGCGACGCCGGATGGACGTGCCGTCGTCTCCCGAACGCGAATCGATGACACGGTCGTTGTCATCGCGACAAAAAGGGCATCGCATGCGTGAGTCGTGTTTCTGGGAAAAGGGCTGCGGGGCAAGAACGCCCCAGGGAAAACCTGAGCCCTCGAAATCTACGCAAGCAGCGACCAAACCGACAACCCGGCAACCGCATTCGGGCGAACCATTGCCCCTCAGCCGCCCTTCAGCCGACCAACGGCTCGCCTGGCTCTGCCTCGGCTGCTTCTCCAGCGGGCACGGCTTCCGTCGCTTGATCAGCCTCATCCGCGGCCGACGACTGACGAGAACCGCTTGTTTTCGCCAGTTTCCAGTCTCTCCGCTGCCGCGAACTGGGGATCTTCATCGCCTTGCGATATTTGGTGACCGTTCGCCTCGCCAGCGTGATGCCCCGCTTGCCGAGCTGCACCACCAGGTCGTCGTCGCTAAAGGGCCGATCCTTCGACTCGCCATCGATGATCTCCTGCAGCCGCACCCGCACGGCGTCCCAGGCAACCTCCTCGCCATCAGCGCTCACGGTGCCGCCCACGAAGAAGCCTCGCAGCGGCAGCAGCCCCCGCGGCGTCTGCAGCCATTTATCGTCAACGGCCCGGCTGACCGTGGTCACGTGCATCCCGATCCGGTCGGCGATCTGCTGCATCTTCAACGGCTCAATCGCCTCTGGGCCCTCGGCGAGAAAACGGGTCTGGTGGTCGACGATCGCCTGGGCCGTTTTCAGCAGCGTGCTGCGCCGCTGCTCGATCGATTCGATCAGCCACTGGGCGGAGTTGATCTTCCGCTTGATGTAGTCCCGCGTGGCCGCATCGGTTGAGGGCGACATCAGCATCTGCCGGTAGTAGGGGCTGATCCGCATGTTTGGCAGGTCGACCTCGTCAAGCCGGACCATCCACTTCCCGTTTTCATCCTGCTCGACAAACACGTCGGGCCTGACCGTCGGCACCACGCTCATCGCATACAGCGATCCTGGCTTGGGCTGCAGCCGATGCAGTTCCTGGCGAGCCTCTTCAATCTCCTCGATCGAATAGCCGGTGCGTTTCTCGATCATGGGCAGACGATTGGCCGCGAGATCTTCGAGGTGGTTGTCAACGATCGTCCGCAGCCGCACCGCGTCGGGGCTGCGGCCCTCGATCTGCAGCAGCAGGCATTCCCGCAGACTGCGAGCGCCCACGCCCCGCGGATCCATGCTCTGCACCACCTCAAGCGCTTTCGTCAGATCGGCCAGCTGACCGTCGGGGCCTTCCGCATCGACCAGTTCCTCCAGCGGAAGCTGCAGGTAGCCGTTGGCATCGAGGTTGTAGATCACCCGATCGGCCGCAGCTCGCTGCTCGCTGGTGAGGTCGTAGAGGGTGAGCTGCTCGTGGAGGTGGTCCGAAAGCGTTTCGGGCCGCTGCTCCATATTGGCCATCACGTCGAGGTAGCGGTCGGAGGCCTCATCGAGCCGCGAGGCACTCGATCTCGGCCGCTCTTCGTCGGTGTCGGGATATTCCGCCGACCAGTCGTACGACCGTTCAAAATCCGCCTGGTTGTCGTGCTCCTGATCGACGACAAGCGGCTGCTCCTCAGCAGTATTTTGCTGGGGTTCTACGGGCTCGCCCGGCTCCGTTCCGACCTCCGGCTCATCGATCTCGAGCGTCTCGTTGTTTTGAATCTCCTGCTCGATCCGCTCCTCAAGAGCCTGGTGGGCCAGCTGCAGAATCTCCATCGACTGGATCATGCGGGGCGCAAGCATCTGCTTTTGCGCCAGCCGCATTTCCTGTCCGAAAGAGAGTTTCAACGCTCAAGACTCCGTGAGTTCACTGGCCTGACCACAGTTTGGCACGCCGCGTGCTGCAGCATCACCACCCCCCCAAGAATACCCCCTGCCGGCAGCCGCGTCGCGAGGCTCATCAACAAAAAATGCAGCGGCCCCTCAGGCACCATCACGATGCCGTGCGACACCTTGGCGAATACAGCGATCCGCGCGGCTCAGAGCCGTTGCCGACCGGAGAGGGCGTCGGCGAGCATCGCCTTGTTGGCCTGCTCAAGAGGGCTGCCAACGACGAGCCCGCGGGCGAGCCGCGTCACCTCGACCGGCATTCCAGCAAGCCTGCCAGCGATGTCCGCTGCCGTGGCGTCTCCTTCCACGGTCGGGCTCGTGCCCATGATCACCTCGCGAATGCCGCCGCTGCGGACGCGGTCGAGCAGTTGCCGAATGGTGAGCTGCTCAGGCCCCATCGCTCTCCAGCGGCGAGAGCCGCCCCTGCAACACATGGTAGCGTCCGCGATAGGTCCCAGCTGTCTCCAAAGCCAGGAGGTCTCGCACCTGCTCCACGACCATCAGCTGGCCCGAATCACGTCGCGAATCCTGACAGACCGTACAGGTTTCCTCTTCGCAAAGGTTGAAGCAATCCTTACAGGGATGGAGCCGTTCGGTCACTGCCCGCACAGCATCGGCCAGGGCCTGGGTCTCATCGGGAGGCATCTTCATCACGTGGTAGGCCAGCCGCTCGGCCGACTTGCGACCGATCCCCGGCAAGCCGGCAAACTGCTCAATGAGCGTGGCGATCACACCGCGGGAGCTGTCTGATTTCGCTGCCATAAGATTCGTTATCCAAGCCCGATGAAACCCTATCCGCCAGCCTCACGCGGCTTCCGGCCTCCCGCCGCAGGCGGATCAACCCGGCGGATCGCGGCATCAAACACCGTGCGGGCGTGGCTCACCAGCGGGTGCTCCGAGGCAAGCCGCAGCAATGCCGCCTGCGACCGCGCGGCGGCAGGCTTCGGCTTTGCCGCCGCAGGTGCGGCAGCCTCAAACTGAAAAACGATCCGCGTTCGTCCGCTGAGCTCTCGGAGAGCCGCCGTCACGCTGGCGGCGACTTCCGGCCGCTTGAGGAAGGAACAGCCCGCCTCTCCCTTCGCTGGCATGGTGACTTCGATGCCATCATCGTCATGCCACACCGCACGCGTGGCCTCGCTGATGAAGCCAGCGGCCATACCCCCGACCGTCTCGCCGACCTGCCGCCAGATGTCGAGCGGCAGGGCGTCGGGATCGATTGGAGAGGCCGCGGGAGTGGCTACGGCTTCAGGAGGGGCTGCTGGTGCCGGACGGGGCTCGACGACATCCCGCGAGGCGACGGCCTTGTCGTCGGCTGGAGATGGAGCGGCTGGCCGCGGCGGTTCAGCTCCGCGGCCGCTGCGGCCGTTCAGGTCGGTCGTTTTTTTTTCGCGCGAGGGCGGCACCGCTGCAGCCGCCTGCGTGGGAGCCGTGGCCGCCTGACCGCTCGCCAGCCGCGCAATCACATCAGCCAGCGACTCCATCCGCTCCATGCTCGCCAGCCGGACCACGGCCATCTCAGCAAGCACGGCCGCATGGCCTGCCGTCCGCATCCGAGCGAGCGACTGATCGATCACCTGCATCATCGCCAGGATCGTGTCGGTTCCCAGCGAGGTTGCCAGCGAGGCGACCGCAAGGCCACAGCTGCCGTCGGCATTCCAGAGCCGCTGCTCGGCCGACACACTCGCCAGCAGCATGTCGCGGAGCACAGCCAGGAGCTGCTCCAGCACACCACCGGCATCAGCTCCCCCCGACACCGCCGTATCGAGCGCTTCCACGGCCTCCCTGGGCTGCTGGCGGGCGATCGCCTCCACCAGCTGAGCCAGCCCCTCCTCGCGGCCGGTTCCCAGCAGCGAGTGGACCGCATCGACGCCAATACGGCTGTCGGACGAGGCCGCGGCCCCGAGCAGCTGCTCAAGCAGCGACTGGCTGTCGCGCATGCTGCCGTTGGCCCGTCGGGCCACCAGCCGCACCGCTTCGGCATCGATCTCCACGCCTTCGGCGGCCGCGATCTCCGCCAGCCGAGCCTCGATCGCGGTGGCTTCGACTGTGAGAAAATCAAACCGCTGGCAGCGGGAGAGGATCGTGATGGGCAGCTTCTCGGGCTCTGTCGTGCAGAGCACAAACTTCACGTGCTGCGGCGGCTCTTCCAGCGTCTTCAGGAGGGCGTTGAAGGCCTCCCGCGTGAGCATGTGGACTTCGTCGATGATGTAGATCTTGTAGCGGCCGCGGGCAGGTCGCACCGCGGCGTTCTGCCGCAGCTGCCGGATCTCGTCGATGCCGCGGTTGCTGGCGGCATCGATCTCCACCACGTCGACATCCTGCCCGGCGGAGATCGCTTCACACATCTCGCAGCGGTTGCATGGCTCGGCCGAGGCGTCGCTTCCTCCGGAGCGGCTGTCGGGGTCAGCGACCGTGCACTCAAGCGCCTTGGCAAAGATTCTCGCAGCGCTCGTCTTGCCCACGCCCCGAGCGCCCGTGAAGAGATAGGCATGCCCGATGCGGCCCGACCGGATCGCGCCGGCGAGCCCGCGGGCCACATGCGTCTGCCCGATCAGGTCGGCAAACCGCTGTGGCCGATACCGCCGTGCGACCACCCGGTAGGTGCCCGACGGCCTTGCAGGCATCGTGGCATCGCCGCTCGTCGGCACAGGTGATGTGTGCTCAGCCATGGCACGGGCCTCGCGATCGGCGGAGAAAGACATCACGGCCGCCGATGAGAGGCCCACCGCACAAAGAGACGACTGCTTATGGCTGCTGCGGTTAGGCCCTGACCAGGTTCACAGATCCCCATCGCAGGGGCCTCTCATCGGAGGCCGTGACTTCACGTGAGTTGTACGCGGCAATCTGGAGGCGGTCAAAGGGGGTTCGTGTTTGCTACATTTCCGGCCATGGCCACACCGATGATGCAACAGTTCGAAGCCGCCAAGGCCCGCTGCCCCGGGGCGCTCGTGCTCTTTCGCATGGGCGACTTCTACGAGCTCTTTGGCGACGACGCTCGTGAAGCCGCCGAACTGCTCGACCTCACGGTCACCAGCCGCGAGAAGGGGCCCGACGCGATGCCGATGGCGGGCTTCCCACACCATCAGCTCGACCCGCAGCTGGTCAAGCTCGTGGCTGCCGGCCGCCGGGTGGCCATCTGCGAGCAGATCGACGACCCCAAGACGACGAAGGGGCTGCTCCGCCGTGAGGTGACACGGATCGTGACGCCCGGCATCGCGGCCGACGAGTCGCTCCTCGATCCGACCCGCAGCAACTTTCTCGTGGCGGTGATTCCGGTGGAGACCGGCCTGGAGCCGCAGGCGTCGCCCTCGTCCGACTCTCCGCAGGCCGCCGCGGCTGGGATCGCCTGGATCGACGTGGCCGGTGGCCGCTTCCAGGCGGCGGTCTTGCCACCGGCAGACCTCGCCGAGCATCTGCAGCGGCTCGATCCCGCGGAGTGCCTCTGCGACGAACGGGATCATGAGACGGTCTCGCAGCTGCTGCGGTCGGCGGGGCTGCATGCAGCGGTCACCGCCCGGCCATCGTGGTGGTTTGCCACCGACCGAGGCCCTGAGGAGCTTTCCCGCAAGCTCGGCGGGGTGTCGCTCGAAGGGCTCGGCTTCGAGCCAGCCCACGATGCGGCTGGGCTGGCGGCCGCCCACGCGGTGATCAGCTACCTCGCAGAGACGGAGCCCGCGGCCATCGGCCGCATCGGGCAGCTCAAGCCGTGGCGGAGCGGCCACGCGATGGAGATCGATGAGGCCACGCGGCGAACCCTCGAGCTCGTGCGAACCGTCAGCGAAGGCCGTCGGGCCGGCTCGCTGGCAGGTGTGCTCGACCGCACGAAGACGCCGATGGGGGCCCGGATGCTCTCCCGCTGGCTGGTCGCGCCGCTGATCGACCCCGCCGCCATCGAGCGCCGCCTCGATGCCGTCGGCATGCTGGTCGACAACGCATCGCTGGCCGGCGAACTCGCCGACACGCTCTCAGGGATCGGCGACCTGGAGCGGATCACCAGCAGGGTCGTGTCGGGCCGCGCCGGCCCCCGCGATGGAGAACGCATCGGTCAGGTGGCTCGCGTGCTGCCGAGGCTGCGGTCGCTGCTGGAGCCGGTTGGCCCAGGGCTGCTGGCCGACTGCTGTGATTCGCTCGACCCGTGCGACGACATCGCCAGCCGCATCAGCCAGACCCTGCGGGAAGGCTGCCCGGCCTACACCCGCGACGGTGGCTTTATCCGGCCCGGCTTTGACGCCTCACTCGATGAGCTGGTGGAGCTCGCCTCCGGCGGTAAGGAGTGGATCACGCGGTATCAGGCCGAGCAGGTGGAGCGGACGGGCATCACATCGCTGAAGGTCGGCTTCAACCGGGTGTTTGGCTTCTACCTGGAGGTGAGCAAGTCGCAGAGCGACCGCGTGCCCGCGGACTACCTCCGCAAACAGACGGTGAAAAACGCGGAGCGCTACACCACGCCTGAGCTCGATGAGCGGCAGCGGCAGGTGCTCGGCGCCGAAGATGCAGCCGTGCGTCGGGAGTGTGAGCTGTTTGAGCAGCTGCGGGATTTTCTGGCGGGGGAGCACCGCCGGCTCGACCGCACCGCCGACCTGCTGGCGATGCTCGATGTGCTTGTGTCGATGGCCACGGTGGCGCGGCAGCGGGGCTGGTGCCGTCCGGAGATCACGGAGCGGCGGGAGCTGGAGCTGGTCGACGGCCGCCATCCGGTGCTTGAAGAGCTGCTGCCCGTGGGCACGCTGGTGGCCAACGATCTGCAGCTTGCCGCCGACTCGGCCGACGGCCCGCAGCTGCTTTTGGTCACCGGCCCCAACATGGGCGGCAAGAGCACCTATATCCGTCAGGCAGCGCTTGCCGTCGTGCTCGCCCAGGCGGGCTCCTGGGTGCCAGCGGCTCGCGCCCGCGTGGGCATCGTCGACCGGCTGTTTGCCCGCATTGGCGCTGGCGACGACCTTGCCCGCGGGGCGAGCACATTTTTGGTGGAGATGGCCCAGACCGCGCGGATTCTCAACCGAGCCACGCCGCAAAGCCTGGTGATTCTCGATGAGGTGGGCCGGGGCACGAGCACGTTCGACGGGATGGCCCTGGCCCAGTCGGTGGTCGAGCATCTCCACGACGAGATCGGCTGCCGGACGCTCTTCGCCACCCACTACCTCCAGCTGGCGGCCCTCGAGCGGCTGCCTGGCGTGATGAATGTGCAGGTGCTCGTGCAGCAGCACGGCGACCACCTGGCGTTTTTGCACAAGGTCGCCCGCGGCGCCGCCGACCGCAGCTGGGGCATTCATGTGGCCAAGCTCGCCGGCGTTCCCGACGACGTCATCGCCCGCGCGACCACGCTGCTGGCCAGCCTGGAAGCCGACCCGCCCCCGCCTCGCCAGCCCGGCCGCAAGGCGAAAGCCACCACCGACGACACGCAGCTCCCGCTCTTCGGCAACGAGCGGCCGCCTCACCCGCACTGATTCATCTTGTCTCGCGGCGTCCCCGCCCCCACCAGCTCCGGCATGACTCCGCGGGCGGCCACCCCCCCATCGTCTGCCACAATCTCCACGGCGATGCTCTTGTAGGCCGGCGTGCGGGAGAGTGGGTCGGCCGACTTGGGCACCAGCACATTGCTCTCCGGGTAGTACATCGCCACGCAGCCGGGGCGAATCTGCTCGTAGGCCGACACAATCTGGCCCCGCATCTCACCGGCGGTGCTGCTCACCCGGCAGCGGCCGCCGGCAATCAGGCCCAGCCGTGAGACGTCGTCGGGGTGCATCAGCACGATGTCGCGGCGGGTCTGATTGCGGTAGAGGTCTTCTTCCTCGTAGACAACGGTGTTGAACTGGCCTTCGCTGCGGATCGTCATCAGCTGCAGGCTCTCGGGGGGCTCAGGAAGGTCGTGGGTGAAGAGCGTCGCCTTGCCGTCGGCCGTGGGAAACGTCGTGGAGTCGATCGCGCGGCCGGGAATCGAAAACTCTTTCTTGGTGCGGTCGATCTCGGCAATCTGCTCCAGGCCCGGCACGATCTTCGCGATCGCTGCGCGGATCGTGCTGGTGTGGGCCATCTCGGCCCAGTTCACTGGCCCGCCTTCGCCGAGCACACGGAGGGCGAGTTCGGCGATGATCTCCACCTCGCTGCGTGGGCCGAGCGGCTCGCCGCTGTCGCTGCTGCCGGATGCGTGCCTGGGCTTGCCGCCGTCGGAAAGGCGGATGTAGCTAAACATGCTCTCCTGCGTGGAGGGCTCGGGCTCCTCGTCGCGGGCGAGCACTGGCAGGATGATCGTCTCTTCAGCGGCCAGGCCCGAGGCATGGCCGGTGTTGAGCGAGGTGTTCATGGAGACCACCATATCGACCTTGCCCATGGCTCGGGCGGCAAACGTCGCGTCGGGGCTTGCCCCCCAGAGGTTGCCGCCCAGGCAGAAGGCAAACCGCATGCGGCCAGCATCGGCGGCATCCAGGCATTCGAGCGTGTCGAAGCCCTTGCTCGTCGGCAGCGACACGTTGTAGGTGCTCTCCAGCCGTTCGAAGATCGCCTTCTTGAGCGTGGGCGTCACGCCCACGGTGCCCATGCCCTGGATGTTGGAGTGGCCGCGGATCGGTTGCAGGCCGGCGCCCGGGCGGCCCACCATCCGCCGCATGATCGCCAGAGCCGCGATCGCCTGCACGGTGGCTGCGCCGTGGAGGTGATGCGTGACGCCCATCGTCCAGGCAAACACCGCCCGCTTCGCCTCGGCATACTGCCGGGTCATGTCGTCGATCTCGGCCTTCGACAGGCCACTCTTGGCGACGATCTCCTCCCAGCTGAGGCCGTCGAGGTGCTCGGCGAGCTCGGCCCAGCCGTGGCAGTGCTCCGCCAGGAAGGGCTCATCGATGATCAGCTCGCCAGCAGCGTTGGTCGGCTGCTCGGCGTGCATCTCCCGCAGCCGTTTCATCATGCCGTAGACCATGGCGAGGTCGCCGCCAACAAGCGGCTGCACGTAGGTGCTCGCGATTTCCGCGCCGAAGAAAAGCGCCCAGGCATCGCTCGGCACGGAGAAGTTGACGAGCCCCGTCTCCACAATCGGGTTGACCACGACGACCTTGCCGCCGGAGCGACGCACCATCATCAGCGTCCGCATCATGCGGGGATGGTTGCTCGCCGGGTTGCCGCCGATGAGCATCACAAAGTCGCTCTTCTCCATGTCGTCGAGCTGGATCGTGCCTGCGCCCGAGCCGATCACACTGGAGAGGCCCACGCCGCTGGCCTGGTGGCAGTAATACGAGCAGTTGTTGACATGGTTGGTGCCGTAGAGGCGGGCGAAGAGCTGCAGCAGGAAGCCTGCTTCGTTGCTGGAGCGGCCGCTGAAGTAGAAGAAGGATTCCTCAGGAGCGGTCGCCGTGAGCTTGGCGGCGATTCGTTCCATCACCTCCTGCCAGCCGATCGGCCGGTAGTGCTGCGAGCCCTTTTCGAGGATCACCGGCTGCACGAGCCGGCCAGCATGCTCCATCTCGCGGGGCGAAAACCGCTGCAGCTGCGGAATCGAGTAGGTCTCGAAAAACGACGGCTTCACGGCCCCCTGCATGTCGGCGACCATCGCCTGAAACGACTTCTTGCAGACCTCGGGGAAGTGGCCCGATTCGTTGACCATGCCGCCTGCCTGGCCGCCCATGCCCAGCGCGCAGGTCTTGCAGGCGTTTTTCGTCCGCATCGCCTTCCAGAGGGCCCACAGGCCGCCCGCCTCGCGGGCCTTCTTGAGCGTGTAGAGCACCGCCCGCCAGCCGCCGCCTGTCTTCACCTTCCCCATCGTGCCGCCTGTCCTTCCAGCCTCAAGAAGCCTCGTTGATTCCATGCCCGAGCCCGGCTGCCCGAGCCCGGCTCGCCTCGCGGCCTCAGCCCATGCTCACCGTCACGGTCTTCGTCTCGAGATACGGGTCGAGGCCCCGCTCGCCGAGTTCGCGGCCGAAGCCCGACTGCTTGAAGCCGCCGAATGGTGCCGCCGGGTCAAACACGTCGTAGCAGTTGACCCACACGGTTCCAGCCCGCAGCCGATGGGCCACCTCATGCGCCTTGGCCACGTCGCGGGTCCAGACCGCGGCGGCGAGCCCGAAGCTGGTGGCGTTGGCCCGTTGCACCAGCTCTTCGGTGTCTTTGAACCGCAACACCGAGAGCACCGGCCCGAAGATCTCCTCGCGGGCGATCGCCATCTCATCGGTCACGTCCGTAAACACGGTCGGCTGGATGAAGTAGCCGCGGTCGCCATGCCGGGCTGCCGCCAGTGGCGCATGTGGCCCCCTCGGCCTTGCCCTGCTCGATGTAGCCCATGATCTTGTCAAACTGGGCGCGGTCGACCTGCGGCCCCTGCTCGGTGGCCGGGTCGAAAGGATCGCCCACCCGCCGCACGCGGCTCATCTCCACGACCTTCGCCACAAACTCGTCGTAGATCGAGTCTTCAACAAACAGCCGCGAGCCCGCGCAGCAGCACTGCCCCTGGTTGAGGTGGATGCCCACGTGGGCCCCGTGCGCAGCGGCAGCCAGGTCGGCATCGGCAAACACGATGTTGGGGCTCTTGCCGCCGAGTTCGAAGGTCAGCCGCTTCAGGCTGTCGCTTGCCTGCCGCATGATGACCTGGGCGGTCTCGCCCGAGCCGGTGAAGGCCACCTTGTCGATGCCGGGATGCTTCACGATCGCCCCCCCGGCGGTCGGCCCGAAGCCGGGCACGACATTGATCACGCCATCGGGGATGCCGGCCTTCTGGGCGAGCCTGGCGAGCCGCAGGCAGGTCAGCGGCGTCTGCTCGGCGGGCTTCATCACGATCGTGCAGCCCGCGGCCAGGGCCGGGCCCCACTTCCATGAGACCATCAGGATCGGGAAGTTCCAGGGAATGATCTGCCCGGCCACGCCGACCGGCTCGCGGCGGGTGTAACTAAAGTAGTTGCCGGCCACGGGGATCGTCTGGCCGTGGATCTTGTCGGCCCAGCCGGCGTAATACCGCATCGTGGCCACGGCCAGCGGTAGGTCGATGTGGCGAGAGTCGGCCAGCGGCTTGCCGTTGTCGAGCGTTTCCAAAGCCGCCAGCTCGTCGATCTCGTCTTCGATCAGGTCGCAGAGCTTGTGGATCAGCCGGCCGCGCTCGCGGGCATCCATCCGCGGCCAAGGCCCGCGGTCGAAGGCCTCGCGGGCGGCTCGCACGGCCGCCTCCACGTCAGCCGCGTCGCCCTCGGCCACGCTCGCAATCGGCTCTTCGGTGGCCGGGTCGATCGTTTCGAACGTGCGTCCGCTTCTCGCCGGCACCCACTCGCCGCCAATAAAGCACTGCGTCTGGCGGATCCGCACCTGTGTCTCGTCGTCTGTTGGCGTGGCTGTGGCCATCCTGGATTCCTCTTCCCCGAGCGTGTGTAGACGCCGCTTCCCCAGCGGTTTTGTGGCCTGGATTCTACCGCGAGCAGCAGAATCCTGAAGCAAAAACGCAACCTTCGTTTGCCGATCCCGTTCCCGCTCCTATACCCTAAACAAAAGTCCTCGTCTGCCAGGGATTGGTGCGGAGCACGGGGCATCCTTCATGTTTACAAAAGCTTTCAGGAGAATCTCAATGCGTTTTGCTTCCATGCTGCTTGTGTGTGCCGGCCTTGTGGTCGCCGCCACGACCGCTCAGGCGGAGTTGACCAGCGGCCCGCAGCCAGGTGAGAGCGTCGGTGCCTTCATCGTGACCAAGGTCGGCGGCAACGCCGAAGACGGCGTCGCTGACGGCAAGGCCCTCTGCTATCGCTGCAAGATGGGTTCACGGCCCGTCGTGATGGTGTTTGCCCGCTCGGGCGATGCCTCGCTTGCCAAGCTCGTGAAGAAGATCGAGGAAGAGGTTGCTGAGCACGAAGACGAGAAGCTCACCAGCTTCGTCAACATGATCGGCACCGATGCCGATAGTCTGAAGGAAGCTGCCGCGACCTTCGTGAAGAGCAACGGCGTTGAGAAGGTCGCCTTCGTGGTGCCCGACGACACCAAGAACGGCCCGCCGGAGTTCAAGATCTCGCCCGACGCCGACGTCACCGTCGTCTGCTACAAGAACGGCACGGTCGTGGCCAACCACGCCTTCGCCAAGGGTGATCTGACCGAAGACAACATCGGTGCCGTCGCCGAGGCTGCCTGCAGCCTGGTCGACTGATCGCCAAAATCGGCCGTGGCTGGGGGTTTTTTCGCCCTCTTCGACGCCGGGAAATGTCAGGTATACTTCGTCGCGGCCGGCCTCTCACGGGGTCGGCCGCGATGTTGGCGGTGTAGCTCAGTTGGTTAGAGCACAGGCTTCATAAGCCTGGGGTCGCCGGTTCAAGTCCGGCCGCCGCTACTGCTGAAAATCTTCGCCGAGCACGTCGGTCTCCGCCTGGAACACGAGATCGACGTCGACCGTCATCCGCGGCTGCCCGCGGATAGACACAGCCAGTCCGCCGATGACTGCCAAATTGAGTCGGGGGTGATGCGGGCGGAAGGCGACACCGTTGTGTTTGAAAAGGACCACCTCTTCGGCTCGCCCGGCATGGCCGGCATGCCGCTGCTGGGCCGAACCGCCAACGGCTGGATCGCCTCGAAACTCCTCAACGGCCGCACCTTCGACGAGGTCAAACGCCAGGCAGTAGGTTCGTGATCGCCGACTGCACAAGTGCATTGGATAGAATCTGCAGAGCGGCCATCGGTGACTTGACCGAAGCGGCTGACAACGGCCTGCAAGAGAATAACTCATGAACTGGCAAGAGCATATGGATCGCCATCCAGCAGTCATCGGCGGCAAACCGAAGCTCAGGGGCACCCGGCTCGGCGTCGGACTGATCCTGGAACGGCTCGGCGACGGCTGGACGGTTGAGCAACTGCTCGAGGCCTATCCCCAGATCACGACCGAGCAGATCCAAGCCTGCCAGGCGTACGCCGCAGACATGCTCGCCAGCGATGAGGTGTTGGACATTCCTCACTCCGCGGCGTGACGATGCGAGTTCTCGCAGATGAAAACATCGACCGTCCGATCGTTCAATGGCTACGCCGCCAGGAGCACGAAGTCGCTGAGGTCGCAGCTGTGGCGGCCGCAGCAGCCGACGAAGATCTGATTGCCATCAGCCGCAGCGAGAAGCTCATCCTGATGACGTTTGACCGTGACATCGGCCGGCTGATTCAAAGCGATTCCCAGCCGCATCCAGGCGTTGTTTACCTTTGATTGCGGGGGGCCGGACAGCAACTCTGGGACGCATTCGCCCGCATCTGGCCGCAGATCGAGTCGCAGATCGCGAGCCATTTCGTGACTGCAAAGAAAACGACCAGGTCCGCCGCAGGCCGCTGCCGATCGTTCCGCCCCGGTGACATGCTTGGCGAGAATCGCGTGACCATCCACAAGGAAATCGCCTTCGCAGACGAGCGGGTCCAGAGCGTGCCCAGCCGCGTGACCCAAATCCCGAGGGCGACCGTCGACTCGTCAGAGAGGTCGACTCATCAGAGAGGCGGATCCCCGGGCGGCCGGGCACTCCTCAACCGAGCCGCAATGTCGAGATCGATGGCGGAGCCGAGAGCCTCTGCAACGGCGAGGCATCGGGCCCAGTCGATTGGAGCCTTCGCGGCGGCGACGAGGCCTTGAATGTCCTGGTCGTCTTGCGGACGCCCCGCCAGTGCTTTCATCACGAGCAAATCCTCGACGGTAGCAACGGGAACCGCCACACCCCGCACATCGACGGGAGTCGCTCTTTGCACGGCATCCTGCTCAAAGCCGGACATGCCGATCGCAACGTCGAGCCGTACACCGGTCATGCGGTGTCGCAGTGGAAGGATGAACGCCGACGTCACGACATCCTCGACACCCGCAAAAAGTGGCTCAAAGGGGGTTGTCTCGAGCGTCTCGACGAGCCGCAGGGCAGCGTCGATCTCCGCCTTGATCACGAGGTCGACGTCGACCGTCATCCGCGGCTGCCCGCGGAATGACACAGCCAATCCGCCGATGACTGCGAAGGGGATGGCTCGGGATTGGAGCATCGAGACGGCGTCAACAAGCGTCTGCTGCAGGACCGCGTCCACGCGTCACCTCATCGAGACGGCGAAACGCCGTGACCTGAACAGCCCGCTCCTCAAGCGCCGCCTGCCATGCGCGGGCATCGACCTCTTCCCAATCGCCGGCTCGCTCTCGAACCGCACGAACGCTGGCCAGGAGACTGTCGACGATGGCGAGCCGGTCTGCCGGGGTGAGCGACGCGACCCAGGCTGCATCGCTCGCCCGGGCCAAACCGGCATACCGTTCCTCGTAGACCGCCCAACGACGGCGGGGATCCTGCGGCGGTTGGGTGGGCGGTGCCATAGCCCCAGCATAGCCCGAGAAACCCAGCCTGCGGAACGGGTTGAGAACCCGTTCCGGCCGACTGAAGCTCAGCCCGAGCACCAAACTCCTCTTGAAGCCCACGAAACGATGAGCACACAGGGCCACGCCTCCGAGGCGGTCCGCGAGGGGCTCAAGGCGATCCTGCTCGGCCCGGGCCGGCTCTACGAGGAGTTGCGGCAGCTCGCGTCGTGAGGCTCCCAGATCCCCACGCAAACGATCCACCGCTGCCTTTCGGCCCGCTGCACCATGGCCGGTCGCGGCAGAGCTTCACTCTGCAGAGGGAAATCCGCCACCACAGGATCTGCGTAGAGCGATTCAACTCCCATCGGACAACTCCTCGGGCGTGACGCTCAGCAGCGGCGGAAAGCCCTCGGCCCTGATTGTCTCGTACAGGGCTGGTAGCACATCTGCATTAGCGATGTGCTTGCAGTTCCACGTCAGCAAATAGCCTACGCCAGCCGTAGCAGCCAGGGCGACGTGCTGTGCATCTGCGGCTGCTTTTCCGGGCAGCAGATGGCGGGCGAGGAGGAGGTCGGCAAGATGGTCGGCCTCCGCCGATTCGCCAAGAAGCGGCAAGCCTTCCAGCAGGCGAAGACGGTCGGCTGCTGCAGCGGGATCGCCCGCCCCAGCCTCGTCGAGCACCAACTGGCTGATGTAGAGGTCAAATCCCTCGCGACGCTGCTGCCACCAGCGACGCGTCAGCTCTGAGCGACCTTGGAAAACCACGTCCGACGCCGATCGCGCGGACAGGTAGCCGGCAATCGAGGTATCAACGTAGATCGCACTCATACGGAGCAATTATTTCCCAAACGACAAAGTTGAGCAGCTCGCGACCAACCAGCCCATCTACACCACTGGACGCTCTCGCGAGTCGGCTCCAATGCTTGGTGAGCCGCCTCAAGGTTGGCCAGGGAGGGCAAGCAGCATTACGACGCGACTTTCCACGAGACCCAATAGCTCCTCCGGAAGATCGCCAAGCTTTCGCATCAGCTTCACGGTTGGATACGTTCCGATGCCCTGCACATCAAACGCACCATTCTTGAGCCACCCAACACTCGTCGGAATCTCAAACCGCGTTCCTCGTACGCTTGTTGTATGAGGAATGACCGTTGTCAATGCACGTTCATCGTCGAGGATCGGACCGCTGAGAACTAAAGCCGGACGCACCTTCGCGGCGTACCCCATATCTACGAGCCAGACCTCACCCCTTTTGGGCTTCGCCATGACCGGCCTCCTCGGCGTCATACATGGCGAAGACTGACTCACCAGCCGCCGTAAGCTCCTCATCCGAGAGCGGGCCAACGTTTGCCTCGGAGATTCGAGCCAACTCGAGAAGAACCGCGTACTGATCGCTGCGTGAAAGGGTTGAAAACGTCTGGATCAGTTCGACGGCGGCATCACACATGGGTTGGTCCTCACGAGAAAATTTATATCGAACACAGTGACGGCACGCACACGGACTCAGCTTTCACGCGACTAACGAAAAAGTAGAGCAGCTCGCAGCCAACAACCTCACCATACCGCAGGACGCTCTCGCGAGTCTGCTCCAACGCGTGGTTCGCTCTTTTCCGTCATCAGGTTCCGAGACTGCTCCGCGGAGCAACCTCAAAGAACATCTGGGAGCGACAGAATCGGACATCAAATTCCAAGAAGAAATTGGTCTGGCCGAGGATCACTGGGATGCGATTGCTCTGGCTCCAGGCAAAGGCAAGTCGGACCGGCGTGAATCCCTCAATCTGCCCAAGGAGGACCAAGCCTCGCGCTTCTGATTCCGCCATATTGCCACCGAGCCGAACGGGCACGCTCTGGTCTTCCCATACGGCGCCGAGATGCAAGCCAACATCGAATGGCAGCACATTCAAGGTAGAGCCGCTATCGATCAGCCCGGATACTTGCACTTTTCGATCGCCAAATTGGAGGGTGATCGGTGCGTACGGCAACGCACTGGCCTGACCCAACATCGGATCGACTTCAACATAGGGGAAACGCTGCGGCATCGGGGCACTCACACAGCCTTCTCATCCTTGAGCAGCCGCATGAGGGTTGCAGCGCCATCGAACGCATCAAAGGGCGACCAGACGGGATATGCCGCTTCGGAAGGCACCACCATCTCTCCGTCCTCGCGGGCGACATCGGCGGCCAATACTTGGATAGCCCGAAGCTTCTCACACTTCGGAAGGCCGTGTAGAGCCGGCAGCAATTCGGCAAGCGTCATTGACGTTCTCCTGTTGACGGCATTCTATATGATCGAACGGAGAAGTTGAGTAGCCCGGAGTCTTCGGCTGTTCACTGGGGCGAGACGCTCACCCGCTGGGATCGAACGGCGAGCCGCAGCGATTCACGGCAACGGGCGGCCTGGCACTCTTTCAGCCCCGCGAACCGACGCTCAACCGCGCTGTCTTCTGTCCTCTATGAGCGAACTCATATTTCTCTTGTTCCGCGTAGTTGCGGCGAGTGCAGTTTATCGTGGAATGGGCGGTGGTGGCGTGGGGGCGGAAGTGGTTGACACTGCTCGGGTTATGGGTGGTCGGATGTCGATGACTTTTGGGGGATAGCACGCGGTGGTGCGTGATAGGCAAAGGCCCAAAGGCGATCGGTGGGGATCCGGGTGGCGGGGCCACCATTTCAAGATGATGAGAGCCCGCAACAAGACAGCTCGCCTCCGAGGCGGTCCGCGAGGGGCTCAAGGCGATCCTGCGATGCGAGCCATGCCGACAGATCCTCCGACACGCCCTCCTCGGCGAGCGACTTCTCGAAGTCGCAGTCGAGCTTCGCGCATTCACGTCCCCGTGAGAGGTTGGATCTCTTTCCGAAGCTCGTCACAGGAAACAGCAAACAAAGCAGCCTGAGGCCGCTGGTCGGTGATCACGCGCCGCCCCCACGACCCGGGGCGGCGATGCGAGATCGGCCCAGCACGACAATGCTCACCGGACAATGCTCATCCGGCGAGAATGCTCACCCGGCGAGAAAACAGAGGACGCCGGAAAGGCTGCATAGAGGAGTCGGCTTCGCCACGTCAGGGACATGGGGATGAAGAGCATCTGCAGGGTGAGCCAAACACACCCAAGCAGCAGCCCCATGTTCACGACGGCGACATCGAGAACCGGCACAGCCCCTTCACGGGTGGGAAAGAGCAGCGGCACAGCAAACCATGCGGCCCATGAGGTGATGCTCCACACCACGGCAAGCCCGCCAACGAGGTGCCCATACCACGTCGTGATGCCGGGCACCGGGGAGGCCGCAGCTGGCACGGGCTGAGGGTGTGCCACTCCCGCAGCATTCTCAGACTGGGTCGCTGCGAGCAGGTCTTCTCCCAAAGCCTCATCGCCGGCAGCATCCTCGAGCGTGCCGGGGGGCTCATGCTCCCATGTCTCTAAAAGGCCGCGGGCCCGATCAGCAAGGTCGGCTTCAACCACGAGCCTCGGAGCGATCGCCCACCCCGTGGGCAGGCCGCCCACTGCCGCTTGCAGGTGCGATCCCTCAATGAACGTGGGGATCCCCTCATCTTCAAGCTGGTTGCGCAGCAGATGGGCATGCAGGGTGTCTTTGGCACGGTAGACCTCGACGAGTTCGGCATCACCCATGGGGAGTTTCCTGCGGTCGGTTCCTCTCGCGTTCCTCAGAGATCCCCGCAATGCCGTCGCAAAGACGAGCCGAGAGGCTTCTGCAAACAGCACCATCAAGTGTATGCGGCGATTGCGGCACCTTCTCCACCACCCGCGCCGGTGGGGCGGCGGCTCGCCCGAAAGGTCTCTGCTCCTGCGACGGCGGCTCCCAGCCCCACTGGGGGCAGTCCTCAGTCGATTGGCAGAAACGCCCACAGCGACGGACGGCCGCAGTTGCAGTGGACCGCCCGCCCAAGCAAGCCCAGCCCCGCGCTGCTGAGATAGACCGCCGTGCGGGCGGCGTCCCAGGCACCGCGGATGCCCGTGGCATGCGGCCCGCGAAGACGCGACTCCACGCTCGGCACCGGATGGAAGATGGCCTCAATCACTGGTGGCCGTTCCTGCTCACGATCCTGCAGATCATCGAGCTGCCGGATCGTTTGCTCCATCGCCGCTCGGCTGCAGCCGGCTGCGAGCAGGCTGCGGTCGATGTCGGCCACCCCCCGGCGGCTCGGTGTGGGCAGCACCAGCAGCCCCAGAAACGACCAGAGCGTGAAGAACAGACTCAGGCTGACAACGCCCTCGGCGGATGCCAGCCGCTCGCTGCCGACCACCGTCGCCGCGAGAGCAATGCCCGCCAGGGTGAATCCGATCGCCACCAGCCGGCCTCGCCGCCAGCCACCAGTCTCAATGGCCTGCCGCCGTCGCCGCACGGCCACAGCGAAGGCGGCGGGATCGAGCTTCTCACGCCACCGCATCGGCACCAGCAGCAGCCGGGGCCGAAGAACGCCAACGACGGCACCCGTGAAGCCCTCATCGTCAGACTCGGCCATGTAGGTTGGCAGCCTCGGCAACGCCGCCTCGTCGACAAAGACTGGCGTGCTGGGCGTCAGCTCGAGTGGAGCCTCCGCCGAAGCCACTGCCACGCGGCCCCGCAGCAACAGCAGCATCATCCCCGCTGCTGCCAGAACCACGCCCCCCACGCCGCCAGCCCGACCGGCCAGCAGCAGACCGATGGCGATGGCCGCCAGCACCGCCGAGTGCACGGCCACGCCACGGGCCAGGCCACCCGCAAAGGCGAGCAGCGTGGGGTGCTCGCGTCGATACCTCCGCGGCAGCAGGTAGCCGCCGAAAAGATCAAACGGCACATGCAGCGCTGCATAGACCAACACGAACAAGAGCAACCCGGCGACCTGGCTGGCGAGCGGCCCACCAGCGTCGGGCAGCAGCCTCGCCGGGAGACCGTAGAAGAGACTGGCCGCGGCGAGGACCACAAAGCAGCCGACACCGCTCATCCCCAGCCAGAGGCGAGCCCGGCCGTAGCCGGGGACCGCGTCGCTCAGGGGCGGGGTGGCAGCGTCGGCCACGGCCGCCCGCCGCATCGCTTCAGCCGTCTTGCGAATGCCGCGAAGCATGCCACCGAAAACAAGCTCATGCAGGGGCACGACGGCATACCAGTAGAGCAGGCCAAACAGGCCGCGGGGCCGGTAGCGGGCTGTCATCACCAGCCGCGTGAGGGGCTGGTCGGCCTGCTCATCGATCGGTTCGATGCGGAAGTCGAGCTGAGCTTCACCCGGCAGTTTCATCTCTGCCCGCAGCGAGAGCGAGCGGTCGCGATTCAAGTCGACCACCCGCCAGAAGTCGAGCGTTTCACCAAACTCCACCGTCTCTGGGTTTCGCCGACCCCGCCGCAGGCCCGGCCCGCCCACGAGCGTGTCCATCCAGCCCCGCAGCCGCCACAGCATGTCGCCGGCATACCAACCGTTGCCGCCGCCAATCCGGCAGACAGCCGCATAGACCTGCGGTGGCTCGGCATCGATCTCAACGCTCCGCTCGTCGGTGAAGACGGTGCCGCCGGCCCAGGAGGGATCGCCCGGCACCGGCCCAGCCACACTCCAGCGGGTCTCCACATCGTGCTGCTCGATTTTCACCAGCGCCCGGCGGATCGCCTCACGGACACCCATGGCCTGGTGTGGCATCAGCCGCTGTGTCGTGTCGTCCGTGACCACAACCCGGTTTTTGAGGCCCTCGGCGAGCGGCTTGGCGATCCGGTAGGAGACTGGTGTGACGAGGTTGATCCAGAGCGAGCTCAGCCGAGGGGTGAGCACGGGCACCGGCAGGATGATCCGCCGCGGGAGCCCCAGCTCTTCCGCCATGATGTTCATCAGGCCGCGGTAGGGCATTACATCGGCACCGCCGATCTCGAGCGTCTTGCCCGTGGTCTCGGGCACCTCCAGGCAGCGGGTGAGCCAGTGCAGCACATCGGCAATCGCCACGGGCTGGCACTCGGTGGTTACCCACTTTGGCGTGACCATGATCGGCAGCCGCTCAACGAGATAGCGGAGAATCTCAAAAGAGGCAGAGCCCGCCCCGATGATCATCGCAGCCCGAAACGTGGTGACCGCAACGCCAGAAGCGGCGAGTGTTTCCTCAACCTGCCGCCGCGACCGCAAATGCTCGCTGAGGTCAGCCCCCATCTCTCCGAGGCCGCCGAGATAGATGATCCGCTCAAGGCCCGCTTCGCGTGCGGCGGTGCCAAAACTAAAAGCCAGCTCCCGATCCCGCTCGGCATAGGTGCCGCCGGTGGCCACCATCGAGTGCACGAGGTAGTAGGCTGCTCGACAGCCAGCCATCGCCTGGCGGAGCGCCGTTGCGTCGTCGAGATCGCCCGCCACAACCTCGAGCTGCGGATGCTGCCGCCATCGCCGCGCGTCGAGCTTCCGCGGCTGACGCACCAGGCAACGAACCCGGTAGCCGGCTTCGAGCAGCGCCGGCACCAGCCGCCCTCCCACATACCCGGTGGCACCGGTGACCAGAATGACGCCGCCATCGTCGGGTGGGGTGTCGCCTGCCTCGGCTTCGAGATCTGCTGGTTCGCTCAGCACGCTCATTGCGTCCTTGGAAAAAGAGGTGTCTGCATTAGTGTAGGCGTCTGCCGCAGCCTGTCGGGGCTCTGCAGAGCATTGCCTTCGATCGCCTCACGTTCGCGGTCGCTGCCCGATCAGCCACCCACGCATTGGAGCACGTACTGAGCTGCGTTGTGGCCTGGAATGCCAGACACGCCTCCGCCACGCCTGGCCCCGCTCCCACAGAGGACAACACTCGGCAGATCGGTTTCGACGCCCCACCGCCCCACGTCACCCACATCTTCAGCCCACGGCCATTCCAGGGGCGTGTGGAAGATGTTGCCCGTGGGGATGCCGAGGGCCTCCTCGAGATCAACCGGCAAAGCAGCCTGAGGCCGCTGGTCGGTGATCACGTGCCGCCCCCACGACCCGGGGCGGCGATGCGAGATCGGCCCAGCACGACAATGCTCACCGGACAATGCTCATCCGGCGAGAATGCTCACCCGGCGAGAAAGAAGATCGCAGAGGACGCCGGAAAGGCTGCATAGAGGAGTCGGCTTCGCCACGTCAGGGACATGGGGATGAAGAGCATCTGCAGGGTGAGCCAAACACACCCAAGCAGCAGCCCCATGTTCACGACGGCGACATCGAGAACCGGCACAGCCCCTTCACGGGTGGGAAAGAGCAGCGGCACAGCAAACCATGCGGCCCATGAGGTGATGCTCCACACCACGGCAAGCCCGCCAACGAGGTGCCCATACCACGTCGTGATGCCGGGCACCGGGGAGGCCGCAGCTGGCACGGGCTGAGGGTGTGCCACTCCCGCAGCATTCTCAGACTGGGTCGCTGCGAGCAGGTCTTCTCCCAAAGCCTCATCGCCGGCAGCATCCTCGAGCGTGCCGGGGGGCTCATGCTCCCATGTCTCTAAAAGGCCGCGGGCCCGATCAGCAAGGTCGGCTTCAACCACGAGCCTCGGAGCGATCGCCCACCCCGTGGGCAGGCCGCCCACTGCCGCTTGCAGGTGCGATCCCTCAATGAACGTGGGTATCCCCTCATCTTCAAGCTGGTTGCGCAGCAGATGGGCATGCAGGGTGTCTTTGGCACGGTAGACCTCGACGAGTTCGGCATCACCCATGGGGAGTTTCCTGCGGTTGGTTCCTCTCGCGTTCCTCAGAGATCCCCGCATTGCCATCACAAAGACGAGCCGAGAGGCTTCTGCAAAAAGCACCATCAAGTGTATGCGGCGATTGCGGCACCTTCGCCACCACCCGCGCCGGTGGGGCGGCGGCTCGCCCGAAAGGTCCTCTGCTCCTGCGACGGCGGCTCCCAGCCCTACTTGGGGCAGTCCTCAGTCGATTGGCAGAAACGCCCACAGCGACGGACGGCCGCAGTTGCAGTGGACCGCCCGCCCAAGCAGGCCCAGCCCCGCGCTGCTGAGATAGACCGCCGTGCGGGCGGCGTCCCAGGCACCGCGGATGCCCGTGGCATGTGGCCCGCGAAGACGCGACTCCACGCTCGGCACCGGATGGAAGATGGCCTCAATCACTGGTGGCCGTTCCTGCTCACGATCCTGCAGATCATCGAGCTGCCGGATCGTTTGCTCCATCGCCGCTCGGCTGCAGCCGGCTGCGAGCAGGCTGCGGTCGATGTCGGCCACCCCCCGGCGGCTCGGTGTGGGCAGCACCAGCAGCCCCAGAAACGACCAGAGCGTGAAGAACAGACTCAGGCTGACAACGCCCTCGGCGGATGCCAGCCGCTCGCTGCCGACAACCGTCGCCGCCAGAGCAATGCCCGCCAGGGTGAATCCGATCGCCACCAGCCGGCCTCGCCGCCAGCCACCAGTCTCAATGGCTTGCCGCCGTCGCCGCACGGCCACAGCGAAGGCGGCGGGATCGAGCTTCTCACGCCACCGCATCGGCACCAGCAGCAGCCGGGGCCGAAGAACGCCAACGACGGCACCCGTGAAGCCCTCATCGTCAGACTCGGCCATGTAGGTTGGCAGCCTCGGCAACGCCGCCTCGTCGACAAAGACTGGCGTGCTGGGCGTCAGCTCGAGTGGAGCCTCCGCCGAAGCCACTGCCACGCGGCCCCGCAGCAACAGCAGCAGCATCCCCGCTGCTGCCAGAACCACGCCCGCCACGCCGCCAGCCCGACCGGCCAGCAGCAGACCGATGGCGATGGCCGCCAGCACCGCCGAGTGCACGGCCACGCCACGGGCCAGGCCACCCGTAAAGGCGAGCAGCGTGGGGTGCTCGCGTCGATACCTCCGCGGCAGCAGGTAGCCGCCGAAAAGATCAAACGGCACATGCAGCGCTGCATAGACCAACACGAACAAGAGCAACCCGGCGACCTGGCTGGCGAGCGGCCCACCAGCGTCGGGCAGCAGCCTCGCCGGGAGACCGTAGAAGAGACTGGCCGCGGCGAGGACCACAAAGCAGCCGACACCGCTCATCCCCAGCCAGAGGCGAGCCCGGCCGTAGCCGGGGACCGCGTCGCTCGGGGGCGGGGTGGCAGCGTCGGCCACGGCCGCCCGCCGCATCGCTTCAGCCGTCTTGCGAATGCCGCGAAGCATGCCACCGAAAACAAGCTCATGCAGGGGCACGACGGCATACCAGTAGAGCAGGCCAAACAGGCCGCGGGGCCGGTAGCGGGCTGTCATCACCAGCCGCGTGAGGGGCTGGTCGGCCTGCTCGTCGATCGGTTCGATGCGGAAATCGAGCTGAGCTTCACCCGGCAGTTTCATCTCTGCCCGCAGCGAGAGCGAGCGGTCGCGATTCAAGTCGACCACCCGCCAGAAGTCGAGCGTTTCACCAAACTCCACCGTCTCTGGGTTTCGCCGACCCCGCCGCAGGCCCGGCCCGCCCACGAGCGTGTCCATCCAGCCCCGCAGCCGCCACAGCATGTCGCCGGCATACCAACCGTTGCCGCCGCCAATCCGGCAGACAGCCGCATAGACCTGCGGTGGCTCGGCATCGATCTCAACGCTCCGCTCGTCGGTGAAGACGGTGCCGCCGGCCCAGGAGGGATCGCCCGGCACCGGCCCAGCCACACTCCAGCGAGTCTCCACATCGTGCTGCTCGATTTTCACCAGCGCCCGGCGGATCGCCTCGCGGACGCCCATGGCCTGGTGTGGCATCAGCCGCTGTGTCGTCTCGTCCGTGACCACAACCCGGTTTTTGAGGCCCTCGGCGAGCGGCTTGGCGATCCGGTAGGAGACTGGTGTGACAAGGTTGATCCAGAGCGAGCTCAGCCGAGGGGTGAGCACGGGCACCGGCAGGATGATCCGCCGCGGGAGCCCCAGCTCTTCCGCCATGATGTTCATCAGGCCGCGGTAGGGCATTACGTCGGCACCGCCGATTTCGAGCGTCTTGCCCGTGGTCTCGGGCACCTCCAGGCAGCGGGTGAGCCAGTGCAGCACGTCGGCAATCGCCACGGGCTGGCACTCGGTGGTCACCCACTTTGGCGTGACCATGATCGGCAGCCGCTCAACGAGATAGCGGAGAATCTCAAAAGAGGCAGAGCCCGCCCCGATGATCATCGCAGCCCGAAACGTGGTGACCGCAACGCCAGAAGCGGCGAGTGTTTCCTCAACCTGCCGCCGCGACCGCAAATGCTCGCTGAGGTCAGCCCCCATCTCTCCGAGGCCGCCGAGATAGATGATCCGCTCAAGGCCCGCTTCGCGTGCGGCGGTGCCAAAACTGAAAGCCAGCTCTCGATCCCGCTCGGCATAGGTGCCGCCGGTAGCCACCATCGAGTGCACGAGGTAGTAGGCTGCTCGACAGCCAGCCATCGCCTGACGGAGCGCCATTGCGTCGTCGAGATCGCCCGCCACAACCTCGAGCTGCGGATGCTGCCGCCATCGCCGCGCATCGAGCTTCCGCGGCTGACGCACCAGGCAACGAACCCTGTAGCCGGCTTCGAGCAGCGCCGGCACCAGCCGCCCTCCGACATACCCGGTGGCGCCGGTGACAAGAATGACGCCACCATCGTCGGGTGGGGTGTCGCCTGCCTCGGCTTCGAGATCTGCTGGTTCGCTCAGCACGCTCATTGCGTCCTTGGAAAAAGAAGTGTCTGTATTAGTGTAGGCGTCTGCCGCAGCCTGTCGGGGCTCTGCAGAGCATTGCCTTCGATCGCCTCACGTTCGCGGTCGCTGCCCGATCAGCCACCCACGCATTTGAGCACGTACTGAGCTGCGTTGTGGCCTGGAATGCCAGACACGCCTCCGCCACGCCTGGCCCCGCTCCCGCAGAGGACAACACTCGGCAGATCGGTTTCGACGCCCCACCGCCCCACGTCACCCACATCTTCAGCCCACGGCCATTCCAGGGGCGTGTGGAAGATGTTGCCCGTGGGGATGCCGAGGGCCTCCTCGAGATCAACCGTGGTGTTGATCTCCAGACACTCCCTCCCCGCAGGATCATACAGCAGGCAGTCGGTAATCGGCTCAGCAAGCACGCTGTCGAGCGTTTGCAGCACAGCCCGCCGCAGGTCGTCGCGGGAGGGTGGCGACGAACCCGCAAACAACGCGTGGGGCGTGTGCAGCACGAACACCGTCAGCGTGTGGGCACCAGCTGCCTGCAACTCCGGCCCGAGGATCGAGGGGTCGGAGAGTGAGTGGCAGTAGATCTCCGCCGGCAGCGGCACCGGCAGCCGACCGGCCCGCGCTTCCTCGTAGGCTCGCTGCAGCTGGCCGTAGCCCTCGTTGACATGAAAGGTTCCGCAGAATGCCTCGCGGACCGAGATGCTGCTGTCGCGGAGGGCCGGCAGCCGCTTGAGCAGCATGTTGACCTTGATCTGGGCGCCGGCGGCATCGCCCAGCGGTGGCTCCGGCAGCCTCCCCTGCAGCTGCCGCAGCACCGCCGGCGGGCAGTTGGCCAGGATATGCCCTGCCGCGATGCGATGCTCGCTCCCTTCAGCCTCAACAGCCACACACCCGCCGCGGGCATCGGCCTCGATCGCTCTCACCGCGGCTGAGGTCACGATGCGAGCCCCGAAATGCTCCGCTCGTTTCGCGAGCTGCTCCGTCACCGCCCCCATGCCTCCCACCGGGAGATCCCAGTCGCCCGTGCCATTGCCGATCACGTGGTAGAGAAAGCAGATGTTCTGACGAAGCGACGTGTCGTGGGCTTGGGCGAAGGTGCCGATCAAGGCATCGGTGAGGGCGACGCCACGGGCGAGATCCGTGCTGAGGGATCGCTCCAGCACCTCGCCCAGAGGCCGCTCCACGAAGTCGTGCCAATCGCCAGGATCAGCAAGGGCCCGCATCTCCGCCACCGATCGCAGCGGCTGCGTGAGCGTCGGAAAGAGCGCCTTGGCCATCCGGGCCGTTCGCGCAGAAAACGCCTGCCAGCGGGCCGCCTCCCGGCGATCACCGGTGGCTCGGGCAAACTGTTCTGCAAGACGCTGAGGATCGTCAACCACCGCCAGCCCCCGAGCCGGGTCGGAGGGGCACGGCGTGTACGACGACACCGTCCGCCGCACGACCTCAACCTGCAGGCCCAGGTCCCGCATCAGCCACCGCGGCATCAGCGAGAGCAGGTAAGCGTATTTCGAAAGCCGAGCTGGCACACCGGGAAACACCTCGGCCGACACCGCCGCTCCACCAGGCGTTCGGCTCCGCTCAAAGACCACGACCTCAAGGCCGGCCCTGGCAAGCAGACAGGCAGCCACCAGCCCGTTGTGGCCCCCGCCGACAATCACCACGTCTGCCCGATCGGTCACCATCGTCGATCACACCTACACTCGCAGCGGCCTGCCAAATCCTGCCTGTGCACCATGCCAGATCTTAGCCCAGCGTGCGGCGGGAGCCCCAGGCAGCCAGCGCAACCTAGGTGGGCTGGCGAGACTGCAGACACGCCACTCTCCCCGAACTCCCCAGACTCCACGGCGGTCCACGCGAAGCCGAGGAATGCCTCATGGCCATCGCCAAAACCGTTCGATCCAGATGCGGAAGGCCTTCCCTCACCGCTGCCAGTTCGGTCTCGACGGTTTTTGCAAACCGAGCACCGACCTGCTCCGCCAACTCCCCACTCGTTCCCCCTGTGCGCCCCATGCCATCAGCTGCCCTGGGATGCCGGCTGCTCTGCCTGCTTGTGGCGGTCTGCGGACTGACCACAGCCGGCTGCACGCCGTGGGGGCAGTACTGGCGGAACAACCTCAAGGTCGGCCCCACCTACCTGCGGCCCTTCGCCCGCGTTGAGCCAGACTGGATCGACGCCGACAACCCGCAGGTGCGATCGGATCCTCAGGTCGAAAGCCAGTGGTGGCGGCAGTTCAACGACCCCGTGCTCGACAGCCTCGTGCTGCAGGCCTACGAGCAGAATCTCACCCTCCGCGATGCGGGCTTTCGCGTGCTTGCCTCGAGGGCGGCCTACAACATCACCGTAGGGGGATTCCTGCCGCAGTCGCAAAACGCGGTCGCTGAGTATGCACGGTGGCAGCTGAGCAACAACGTGGGGGCGTTTGAAAACCTCGCGATCCCGCCGTTTAGCCTCTGGCAGACCGGCTTCAATCTCTCGTGGGAACTCGACCTCTGGGGCAAGCTCCGCCACAGGATCGAGTCGGCAGGCGCGAAGTATCAGGCGAGCGTCGAGGAATACGACGGCGTGCTGGTGACGCTGGTCGCCGACGTGGCCGACCGCTACGTCGACTATCGTGTCGCCACCAAGCAGGTGGCCGACCTGAGAAACCTGGCAGCCATCCAGCGAGACGCCTTGGCCGTGGCCATTGATCGCCAACAAGGGGGCATCACAAGCGAGCTCGACGTCTCCCAGGCTCAGCTCAATCTCGCGAAAACCGAGGCGCTCGATTCCCGTGTTTGAGCGGCAGGCCCGCCTGGCGACCAACGCCCTCTGCCTGCTCCTGGGCTCTCCCCGGACGACCTCACGGAGCGACTTGGAGAGGGAGGCATCCCGGAGGTTCCTGTCGAGCTCGTGGTGGGGATCCCCGCCGATCTCCTGCGGCGGCGGCCGGATGTGCGGCAGGCCGAGCGACTCCTCGCCGCCCAATGCGCTCAGATTGGCGTCGCCGAAGCGGAGCTCTACCCGGCCTTCTCCATCAACGGCTATATCGGCGTCTACGCCAACGAACTCGGGCAACTCTTCGAATCCGACTCGTTGTATGGCTTCGTGGCCCCGTTCGTTGACTGGAAAATCCTCAACTACGGACGGGTGGTCAACAACATCCGGAAACAGGACGCGACGTTTCAGTCGCTGGCAGCCGCCTATCAGGAGACGGTGCTGCGAGCCGGCCGCGAGGCCGAAGACGGCATGATCACGTTCCTGAAGGCCCGGGAGACAGCCGAGAAGCAGCAGCAGGCCGTCACGGCAGCCGGCCGTTCCGCAGAGCTCGTGGAGATCCAGTACAAGGAAGGGGCCAGCGACTTCAACCGGGTGTTCGTCGTGCAGCAGACCCAGGTGAGCGAGCAGATTCGGCTCAACGACAGCGTCGGGGGGATGGCCAAGGGGATGACGCAGATCTACCGAGCGCTCGGTGGCGGCTGGCAGCTGCGGCTGGAAGAGCTCGCAGCCAGCGGGAAGTGCTGCAAGCCAGTGCCGAGGGTCAACGACGGCAGCTGCGACACCTACATCGGCAAGCAGCCGCCCGCAGGGTTTGATCCGTTGTGTCTCTGGCCGGAATGGCTCCGCCGCTGGAAGCTTCGCTGACACCTGCTGCAGCGGCCCACGCCTACCCGCAGCTACCCGCGTCGCTTTCGCCCGAGCGGCGTGCCCCTCAGCAGCGTGTAGAAAAACACCGGCGTGAGGAAGATGCCGAAGAGCGTCACGCCGAGCATCCCGCTAAACACAGCCAGCCCCAGCGTTTGCCGCATCTCCGCACCGGCTCCCTCGGCCACCACCAGCGGCAGAACGCCGAGGATAAACGCCAGCGACGTCATCAGGATCGGACGCAGCCGCAGCCGGCTCGCCTCCACCGTTGCTTCTGCCAGCGGCTTCCCCTCCTGGGCAAGTTGTCTGGCAAACTCCACGATCAGGATCGCGTTTTTGCAGGCCAGCCCCACCAGCACCACGAAGCCGATCTGGGTGAAGATCGTGATCTCCATGCCCGCCTGCCGAATGCCAACGAGCGACGAGAGCAGGCACATCGGCACCACGAGAATCACCGCCAGGGGCAGGGCCCAGCTCTCGTAGAGGGCGGCGAGCACCAGAAACACGAGCACCACGCCGAGCACAAAGAGAAACGTCGCCGTCGCCCCGGAACGGATCTGCATAAACGCCATCTCCGTCCACTCGGTGGCAAACAGGGGCGGAATCGTGGCATCCTGCTGAAGCCGGTCGACATGCTCCTGCACGATGGCCAGGGCGGAGGTGCTGCCCGTGCCCGGGGCAGGCTTTCCGTAGACCGCTGCTGTCGGGTAGAGGTTGTACCGCATCACCAGCGACGGACCGGCACGATCCTTGACCTGCACGAGCGTTGTCAGCGGCACGGGCTCGCCGCCAATCCCGGGCACCTTGAGCCGCTCAAGCGCCTGGCGGATGTCGCCGCGGTGGCGGGCATCCGCCTGGATATTGACCTGCCACGACCGGCCGAAGCGGTTGAAGTTGTTGATGTAAAACGAGCCCAGCTGCACCTGGAGCGTTTCAAACAGATCCGCCAGCTTGACCCCGAGCACCGCCGCCTTCTCGCGGTCGATATCGAGAAACAGCCAGGGGGCGCTGGCAGAGTAGTTGGTAAAGAGGCCGGTCAGTCGCTCGTCTTTCTGGCACTCCTCGACCAGTCGATTTGCTGCCTCCTCAAGCTGGGCAGGGCCGTAGTCGCCGCGATCTTCCAAGGCGAGCTTGAAGCCCGCAACGGTGCCGAGGCCATCCACCGGGGGCGGGCCGAAGACCTTCACCCGAGCCTCGGTCACGCTTTCCTGCCAATCGGCCGCGAGCCGCGCCGCGATGCGATCCGCAGACACCTCTGCTCCCCGTCGCTTCGCAAAACTCTCCAGCATGATGTACATCGCACCCCAGTTGGGCGAGTTGCCACCCAGCACCACAGACCGCCCCGCCACCGACACCGCATGCTCGACGCCCGGCTCCTCGAGCGCCCGCTGCTCAAGCGCCGCCATCACCTCGGCGGTCCGCTCGACACTCGCCCCCTCCGGCAGCACCACATCGGCGACCAGGTAGCCCTTGTCCTGCTGCGGAATGAATCCCACCGGGATGACCGTAAACAGAAACCAGGTGGCCACAAGCAGGCCCCCAAAAGCCAACAAGACAAGGGCGGCCACTCGCAACGAGCCCCGCACCAACCAGGCGTACACCCGCGTGAGGGCCCCGAACGCGGCGTTGAAGCCGAGGAAGATCCAGCCACAGGTGAGCTGCAGCAGCCGGTCGATCGGATCGGGAGCCGCCCCCCGCGGCCGCAGCAGGATCGCCGCCAAGGCCGGCGAAAGCGTCAGCGAGTTGATCGCGGAGAGCAGCGTCGAGACTGCGATCGTGAGAGCAAACTGCCGGAAGAACTGCCCGACGATGCCGGCAATGAAGCTGCACGGCACAAACACGGCGCAGAGCACGAGGGCCACCCCGATCACCGGCCCGGTGACTTCCTGCATCGCCTTGAACGACGCCTCCCGCGGGGAGAGGCCATGCTCGATCCACCGCTCCACGTTCTCAACGACAACAATCGCATCGTCCACCACGATGCCGATCGCCAGCACCAGCCCAAACAGCGAGAGGTTGTTGAGACTGAAGCCGAGGGCCGCCATGAAGGCGAAGGTGCCCACGATCGCCACGGGCACCGCGACCAGCGGGATGAGTGTCGCCCGCCAGTTTTGCAGGAAGAGCAGCACCACGAGGGCGACTAAGAGAATCGCATCGCGGAGCGTGTTGAGCACCTCCGCCTTCGACTCCTCAATGAAGGGCGTGGTGTCGTAGATGACCTGCGCCTCAAGCCCCTTGGGGAACCGCTCCCTCAGCGTCTCCAGCTTCTCGCGCACCGCCTCCGCGGCCGCAATCGCATTCGATCCCGGCAGCTGGTAGATGTTCATGCCCACGCTCGGCTCGCCATCGAGCCGGCAGACCTGATCGTAGAACTGGGCCCCCAGTTCCACCCGGGCCACGTCCCGCAGCCGCACGATCACAGCCGCGACATCACCGTCTTCCGCCGGCACCTCCTTGACGATCACCTCACCAAACTCATCTGCCGTCACCAGCCGCCCCACGGCCGAGAGCGGGATCTGAAAGGCCTGCCCCTGCGACGACGGCTGCTGGCCGACGTTGCCTGCGGTGATCTGGTAGTTCTGGGTTTCGATCGCCGAGCGGATGTCGCCCGCCGAGAGGCCGACAGCCGCCATCTTCACCGGGTCGAGCCAGACCCGCATGCTGTAGTCACGCTGCCCGATGAAGTCGATGTCGCCAACACCTTCCACCCGCAGCAGCTCGTCGCGGACCTGGATGGTGGCGTAGTTCGAGAGAAAGATCTCGTCGTAGAGCGGCTTCCCTGCTGCGTCTTTGGCGGCGGTGAAGTTGACAATCATCATCGCGGCCGGCGACTTCTTCAGCACGGCCACCCCCTCCCGCTGCACAAGGTCGGGCAGGCTGGGCATTGCCAGGGTGACCCGCACCTGCGTGAGCACCTGGGCCATGTTGAGATCGGTGCCCGGCGCAAATGTGACCGTGAGCCGGTAGCGGCCGTCGTTGGTGCACTGCGAGCTCAGGGAGAGGGCGTTTTCCACGCCGCTGACCTGCTGCTCAATCGGCGCAGCGATCGTGTCGCGGACAAGCTCCGCGTTGGCTCCGGGATAGACCGTCGAGACCTCGATTGTCGGCGGTGTGATCTCGGGATACTGCGTGGTCGGCAGCGTGACCGCAGCCACCCCGCCGCAGAGCACGAGCACGATGGAGATCACCGAGGCGAAGATCGGCCGCTGGATGAAAAAACCTGCGATCATCGCTCCACCGCCTCCGACTCACGCGTGGCGGCCCGCCAGCGATCACTGAGCCCCGCGAGTTTCTCATAGAACACCGGCGTGAGAAAAATGCCAAACAGCGTCACGCCGATCATGCCAGAAAACACCGTGATCCCCAGCGACCAGCGAAGCTCGGCCCCTGCTCCTTCTGCGAGCACCAGGGGCAACACGCCGAGGATGAAGGCCAGCGACGTCATCAGAATCGGCCGCAGCCGCAGCCGGCTGGCTGTGATCGCTGCCGAACGGGCGTCGTGCCCTTCGTCGCGGAGCTGACGGGCAAACTCCACGATCAGGATCGCATTCTTGCTGGCCAGCCCCACCAGCACCACGAGGCCCACCTGCACGAGAATGTCGATCGGCAGCAGGGCAACCACGAGGCCGCCGACCGCCGCCAGAAGGCACAGCGGCACCACGAGAATCACGGCCAAGGGCTGCGTCCAGCTTTCATAGAGCGCCGCCAGCACGAGAAACACAAGCATCACGCCCAGCCCCAGCAGCAAGCCCGCCGTGTTGCCAGCAGTGATCTGCAGCAGAAACACCTCCGACCATTCGTAGGAAAAGTTTTCGGGAAGCTGCTCGCGGGTGGTGGTGGCCACCTGATCGATCAGCACCGATCCTCCAGCGAAGGGGTTGGGGATCCCGGCGATGGGAGCCGCAGGGAAAAGGTTGTAGCGCATCATGATGGCCGGGCCCATCGCCTGGCGAACCTCCAGCACCGAAGCCAACGGCACCATTCCGCCGTCACGGGCCACCACCTGAAGCTCGCGGAGGTCTTCGAGTCGACGACGAAAGCTTTCATCGGCCATCACCTTCACCTGCCACGAGCGTCCGAAGCGGTTGAAGGAGTTGATCGTCAGCGAGCCAAAGTCGATCTGCAGCGCGTTGAAAATGGCCGACACAGGAATACCAAGCCCGCGGATCTTGTCACGGTCGATATCCAAGAAATACTGCGGCGAGTCGGCCCGATAGCCTCCCACGACAAAGGGAAGCTTCCAATCGCCCATCGTGGCCACGAGTTTCTCACTCGCCTCCTGCAGCACCTGCGGCCCCATGCCGCCGCGATCCTGCAGGTAGAACTTGAAGCCTCCCGCCATACCCAATCCCTTGACCGGTGGCGGTGGATAGATGCCAACCTCTGCGTCAGGGATCTCCGTGCGGCACCGCTCTTTGAGCGCCGCGATGATGCCAAACATCGACGTCTCAGGCGTGCGGCGGTTGTCGTAGGTATCGAGCATGAGAAACAGCGACCCCCAGTTGGGGGCGTTGGCGTTGTAGACAAACGACATGCCAGCCACGGTGAAGGTGTCGGTAATACCGGGCACCGACCGGGCCACGGCGTCAACCTGCTCCAGCACCTCACTGGTCCGCTGCACACTCGCCCCATCCGGCAGCTCCACCGCGGCGATCAGATACCCCTGATCCTGAAGCGGTACGAAGCCCTGCGGATACCACATGAAGACTCGCCATGTCACAAAGACGAGCACCATGTAGGCGAGCATCACCAGCCGTCCGTGGCGAACAAACGCCGCCACGCCCCGCGCATAGCCTCTGGTGACCAGCTCGAAGAACCGGTTGAAGATCCAGAACACAGGCCCCAGCACCCAGCCGAGGAGCCGCTCCAGAGGATCCGGCGGCGCATCGTGGGGCCGCAGCAGGATCGCGGCAAGCGCTGGGCTTAATGTCAACGAGTTGACCGCCGAGAGGATCGTCGAGACCGCGATCGTGAGCGCAAACTGCCGAAAGAAAAGGCCGGTCACGCCGCCGATGAACGCACAGGGCACAAACACCGCCGACAGCACCGCCGCCACACCGATCACCGGGCCGGTCACCTCGGTCATCGCCTTTTCCGCCGCGGCGTGGGGAGCAAGCCCCTGCCTGATCCACCGCTCCACGTTTTCCACAACCACAATCGCGTCGTCGACCACAATGCCGATCGAGAGCACCAGGCCAAACAGCGAGAGCGTGTTGAGGCTGAAGCCCATCGCCGCCATCGCCGAGAACGTGCCCACAATCGCGACCGGCACAGCCACAAGCGGAATCAGCGTGGCCCGCCAGCTCTGCAGAAAGAGAAGCACGACAAGGCTCACCAGCAGGATCGCATCGCGGAGCGTCTTGGCCACCTCGAGGATCGACTCGGTGATAAACGGCGTCGTGTCGTAGGTGACAAGGTATTCAAGGCCGGCAGGAAAGCGGGTAGCCAGCTTCTCCATTTTCTCTTGGATCGCCCACGAAGTCTCGAGGGCATTGGTGTTTGGCAGCTGAAACACCGCCAGGCCCACGACAGGCTTGCCGTCGTAGCGACAGGTCTGGTCGTAGCCCGCAGCCCCCAGCTCGATGCGGGCCACATCACGCAGCCGCACCAGCGGCCCGCCCGGCACAGTGGGATCAGCCCGCAGCACAATCTCGCCAAACTCCTCGGGCGTGGTGAGCATCCCCTTGGCCGAGACGGCGAGCTGCAGCGGCTGCGTCCCAGCAGACGACGACTGGCCACTGACACCCCCAATCACCTGCACATTCTGGGCGGCAATGGCGTCGCGGACGTGCTGAGAGGTCAGCGACCGCGACGCGAGCTGTTCTGGATCCAGCCAGATCCGCAGGGCGTAGTCTCGCTGACCGAGGAGGAGGATGTCGCCCACGCCAGGGCACCGCAGCAGCTCATCACGGAGATGCACCGTGGCGTAGTTGCTCATGAAGAGGTCGTCGTACCGGCCGTCGGGCGAGAGCAGATCGACCGTCATCAGAATGTCGGGAGACCGCTTCTTGACGCTCACTCCCTGCTTCTGCACCACATCGGGCAGGAGCGGCATCGCCAGCTGGACGCGGTTTTGCGTTTGCACCAGCGCCAGATTGGCATCGGCCCCAACCTCGAACGTGAGCTGCAGCACGTAGGTGCCGTCGTTGGTGGCCTGCGACTGCATGTAGAGCAGATGGTCGACCCCGTTGACCTGCTGCTCAATCGGCGCTGCGATCGTGTCGGTGACAACTGCTGCGTTGGCACCGGGATAGGTGCAGACCACCTGCACGATCGGCGGCGCGATCGGCGGAAAGAGGGTGATCGGCAGCGTGAGCAGGCTCACAGCCCCAGCCAACGTGATCACGATCGAGATCACGGAGGCGAAGATCGGCCGCTGGATGAAGAATCGTGAGATCACGACGGTGCTTCGCCCGGTGCAGGCAGCGACTCCACTGCCGGCTCGGGAGCCAGTGCTGGCTGCGGCGGGACGGCTGGTGGGGGCTCGGGAGCGAGCGGAGGAAGCGGCGCGGTGGGCGGCGCGGCAGGCGCTGGCGGCTGGCTCGGCAGGCGCTGGCTCGGCAGGCGTTGGCTCAGTGGGCTCTGCCGCCGGTTCGGCAGCCTCCGCCGCCGGCTCGGCCGGAATGGCCTCTTGGAAACCCGCAAGGTCAAGGCTCTCTTCTGTCGCAGCCGTTGCCGCAACGGGCTTTCCCTCGCGGCAGCGTTGCAGCCCTCGCACCACAATCTGGTCAGCGGTCGAAAGGGGCTGGGTGGGATCGGCTGCAGCCACCGCAATCCAGCTGCCGAGCTTCTGCCCCACGCTCACCTCGCGGGCCGACACCAGCGAATCCGCCCCCACCACCCACACGATCTTGCGGTCTTGATTGCTGCCCACCGCAGCCTCGGGCACAAACAGCCGCTCCACCGCATCACCCAAAGGGAGCCGCACGCGGGCAAACATCCCGGGGCGAAACAGCGGTGGACGCGGCGCGGCGGGATCTGCGGAATAGGGATTTGCGAGCCGGCCCCGCATCGTGATCGTGGCGGTTTTCGTGTCGACCTGGTTGTTGAGGAAGTCGATCTCGCTGCGATAGGGATAGGTGCGATCAACGTCGTCGACCAGCCCCACATCAGCCACCGATGCCTGGCCTCCCACTCCCGGCCCCGTGCCCGATTCGCGAGCGGTGTTCATCAGCCGGAGGAAGGTTGGCTCATCGACATTGAAGTACACGAAGATCGGGTCAATCGAGACGATCGTGGTGAGGCTGGTGGTGTCTTGGGTGATCAGGTTGCCAATCTGCAGCTGCGTGCGACCGATCTGACCAGCAATCGGGGCGGTGATCGAGCAAAACTCAACGTTGAGCCGCGCGCTCTCGTGCTGCGCTCGGGCGGCAGCCAAGGCTCCGGCATTCTCCTCCAGCTTCGCGGTGTAGCTATCCGACTCCTGCTGACTCGCGGCCCCCTTCGCAACGAGCTTCTCAAAGCGTTCCACCTGCACCTTGAGAAACCGCTGTTCGCCCAGCAGCCTTTCGATGCTGCCAGCAGCCTCGTCGAGCTTGGCCACGGACGGGCGGTCGTCGATCTCGTAGAGCAGATCTCCCGGCTCCACAAACTGGCCGTCACGGAAAGCCACCTTGGTGAGATAGCCCGTCACCCGGCTGCGGATGTCGACCACACGTTCGGCGTCGATGCGGCCGGTGACTTCCAGGTATTCCGGCAGTCGGGCAGCCCGCGGAGAAGAGACCACCACCTCCGACGCCACAACGCTGGCGGGCTCGGCAGGCTCTTTGGGCTCCGTCGTCTCAGGTTTCTCGCATCCGCTTGCCAACAGGGCCACAGCCACCACGGCTGCGCGGGCAGCAAGCCATCTCGTGGGCAATCCGTAAATCAGGCGGGGTGAGCTGCTAAGAAGGGTGTTCATACGGAGCCTGCACCAGAAACGTCGCCGCAGTGTAGCGAATCGGCCCCGGATCATTCGCAAGGCGATCCTGCAGATCCTGCCGGTCGCCGCAATCATCACAGACTCAAGCAGGCAGGCCCGTTCCGGGTGGAGGCCGAGTGGTGCGGGCTCACGGCGCCAGAAGCATCCGTCGCAGTTCCGCCGAGAGTTTTCCGGCATCATCGACGATTGCTCGCCCGGTGTCCGCATCCAGTGTGAAGAGGGCGGCATAGACCGACTTTGTTCGCAGTTCTGCAAGTCGATCGAAGACAGTTCCCCACCGGCGGTCGAGACGGCCTGTCTGAATCAGTCGCTCATGGAGAGCGGCACGAAGCGCGGAGTGCCGTTTGAGCGTCAGTCCCTCCTGGAGAAAAAAGGCGGTCACGAGATGGAAGCAGGCGTAATAGGCATGATCGGCTGCGAGTTGTGGCACGCCAGCGTCGAGTTCTCGTTCAGCGGCTGCGAGCCGAATCGCGGCCCGCTGGACCGACCAAGCGATCACGTCGGCACGGGCTTCATCCGGGCTCATCGTGACACATGCTCCGGCAGCTGACGGACGGCAGCGGCACATCAACACCTTCTCGGTCAATCTCCTCGCGGATACCGAGCACCTGATAGACGCCGTGATACCACTCGTCGGCAGAGAGCCGCAGTGGGCTAATGATGCAGTGATGCCGATGCTGCACCGGTTGCAGGAGTTCGCTGACCTGAAAACCCTCGGCGACCGTCAAAGGCCTTCCGGTGAGGATCAGGAGGTCGATGTCGCTGTCGGGACGGTCGTCGCCACGCGCTTTCGAGCCGTAGAGCACCACGCGTGCCACCGGGAAATGCCCGGCAAGAACCTCGGCCGCTTCAAGCACAGCCGCACGGTCGTTGCCAGCTAGGGGCAAACTCGAAAATTCGGCGACGTGGGGCATGGAGGCGGTCGGTGCACACTTGAACAACAGTCGACAGTCGGCAACTGGAACAGATGTACATAATACTGGCTCTTCGGCTGCAAAGTCAACCGACGGGCCTATCTCCTGCCGCCACCGCGGAAACATCGGCAGTGGTGTCACGGGGGTTCGCACCGAACCACAAGCTCAGGGCCGCCGGTCGTCGTCGTCAAAGATGATGCCTGTCCTTCTCCCGGCTCCGCTATTCTCGCCGAGCGC
>JAGYJY010000021.1 GCA_018401745.1 Pirellulales bacterium
CCCACGCTCAACGAAATCCTCCGTTCCCCGGTGCTCCTCTATCTGCCGCCGGCTTCGCGGCTCACTCGGCAGATGGGCAGAGGGGGGCGAGGGTGCAGCTGCCGCAGCTGGGGCTGCGGGCGTGGCAGACGCGGCGGCCGTGGAGGATCAGGGCGTGGTGGAGGAAGGTCCACCGCTCCTGTGGGAAGAGCGACATCAGGTCTTGCTCGACCTTGTTGGGGTCGTCGTGGCGGCTGAACTTCAGCCGCCGAGCGAGCCGGCCGACGTGCGTGTCGACCGCGATCGCCGGCCTGCCGAAGGCGTTGCTGGCGACGACGTTGGCCGTCTTGCGGCCGACGCCGGGCAGGGCGAGCAGCGCGTCGTAGTCGTCGGGCACCTCGCCGCCGTGGAGCTCCACAATCCTTTTGGCAGCGGCGACGATATTTTTCGCCTTGTTGCGAAACAGGCCGATCGTCTTGATGAAGGGCTCCACCTGCTCGGGCGTGGCCGCCGCCAGGGCGGGAGCGTCGGGATACTTCTGGAAGAGCGCGGGCGTGGCGGCGTTGACGCTCACGTCGGTCGCCTGCGCGGAGAGGATCGTGGCCACGAGCAGCTCAAACGGTGCGGTGAAGTCGAGCTCGGTGGCGGCGTCGGGGTAGCCACGGTCGAGCTCGGCGAGCACCTGCTCGGCGCGGTGGCGTTTGTCGGCGTTGCGTTCGCGGGGCATCGGGTTCTCGTGCGGGCGGGCCTGGATGTCGTATCCTGCTGGCGGGTTTTCAGCGTCCGTTTTATAAGCTCAGGGGTGTGCGATGCAGAGAGATGCCCTTCTGGCCGCCGTGGTTCTCAGCATCGCGTGGTGTGGCCTGATAGCGACCACAGCCGTCGCGCAGCCGGCTGACCTGCGTGGTGGATGAGTTTGGGCCGGCGAACCTGCTGACAATGGGCGACGTTCCCAGCAGCATCGACCACAATGCGGCCAGCTCACCAGAGTCGAAGCTGCTCGGCGGCGCGGTGCAGGAGCAGGCGGATCGGGCGAAAGAAGCCTCGCCACAGACGCACGTGACCAGCGACGACGCCCCGTTTTTGATCCTTCACGGCACCGAGGACATGGTGGTTCCCTATGACCAGTCGGTGCAGTTCGTCATGGCGCTGCGGGCCGCTGGCGTGGAGTCGCTGTTGATCCCGATTGAAGGTGGCGGGCATGGCGGGTTTGGGAGCCCGCTCGCTGTGGCGAATGATGTCGGCTGCGACAGCGGGCTGCGGGGCTCGGCCCGGATACATCGCGAAGGCCATGCAGACGATGTAGATGCTGTAAAAGACCAGCAGGCCGATCAGCGACTCACGGTCTTTGAACGCGCCCGGCGGCATCACCAGCCGCAGGATCTGCAGGGTGTCGATGATCAGCAGCAGAAACAGGCCGGCCCACAGCGAGATCCCCTGCAGGCCCCGGAAGATTCTGCCGCAGTGGTTGCTGCGAATCGCTCGCACACCGACAAAAAAGCGAATCAAAAAGGCAGTGATCGGCAGGACCACGCCGAGCAGCTCCACCGGCCCCCGGCGGCCTGGCAGGAGCTGCATCGCCACCAGCGGCAGCGACCACACAACCGCCGGCAGCATGCCATCCCAGGCAGCCAGCCGCAGCAGCCAGCGGGCGAGTGCCCAGGCCCTCGGGGGAAGCTCGCCGCCGTCCTCGTCGGGCTCCAGGCTCTCGTAGGCTCTGCTTGGGTGTGACTGTGGCATAGGGCATAGATAGATCAAAAGCGGCTGGACGATTTTTCGCTGTCCTTGGAAAAAGCCCTCTGTGGCCTTTTGCCACGCAAGCGACGCGGCACAGAGCCGAGGTTTTTGGAGGTTGCCGATCGCCGCATCCCGCGGCGTCAGGCGTGCGGCACAGTCTCTACGTGAGCGCTTTGCCGCAGCTGTCGCAGAAGCGGGCGTCGGCAGCCGCCTGATCACCGCAGTGGCTGCACGATCGCGGAGCCAGCGAGGCCCCGCAGGCTTTGCAGAACCGCGCGTCAGGCTCGTTCTCCGCGCTGCAGGCCGGGCAGGCGATCGCTGTCGCAGCTCCTGGCAGGTCGGTGCCGTCGCGGAGCCCTGAGCCCACGGCCGCGGCGAGGTCTCGGAATGAGCCCTTCGTGTCGCGGACGACCGTGTTCAACACGTCGGTGCCGACTGGTGTGACCTCATTGGCCATGTAGCGGGTGACGGATCCGAGAAAGCCAAACTTCGACAGGCTGCCGCCCACTCCCATCAGCGGCAGGCCGACGAAGGCGCACCAGAAATAGCGAGGTGGCTGAAAACTGCCAAACGAAGAGAAAAAGCTGATGAAACCGATTGCCGTCATGATCAGCCCGGCAGCAAACACGAGCGGGCCGATGGTGCGAAGAAAATCCCGTATCTGTTCGTGCTCACGACGGCGACGGGGCATGGCAGAAACCTCCACGGCGAGGCCACATCCTTGGGGGCAGTGGTTCCCAGATCCAGTTTCAGAGTATCCGATTTCTTCCAGAGGTGAGTCAACGCATGGCCGCACTCCAAGCGGGCCGCGAGCAGCACGTGGCGGGAGGCGGATCACCGCACGGTGATGAACTCGCTGGCGTTGTAGAGGCTGCGGCAGAGCAGCGTGAGGCCATGCTGCTGGACCAGGGCGATCGCCGCGGCGCGTTCGGCAGCGGCCGGCGGCCGTCCAAAGGCAAGGGCAAACGCCAGGTCGACCTGGGCCGCTGGATCGCTGCCAGCTTCGCTGCGAAGCCGCATGGCAAACCGCTCAGCCTGCTCGATGAGGAAGGCCCCGTTGAGCATGTTGAGGGCCTGCAGGGGCGTGGTGCTGACGGTGCGTGCGGGCTGGGCCTGCGCCGCGTCGGGGCAGTCAAACGCCCCGAAGAAGGTGTCGAGTTCGCTCCGTGGCTTCGACTGATACACCATGCGGCGGAAGTCGTCGTCGGTGAAGCTGGTCTTCGTCTCATAGACCTTCACGTAGTTGCTGTTGGCGACGAAGAGATCAAACCCAGGGCCGCCCATCGTGAAGTTGAGGCTGCCGCTGACAGCCAGGATCGCATCGCGGAGGGCTTCTGCTTCAAGCCGCTGTGGTGGAAACCGCCAGAGCAGCCGGCTGCCTGCGTCGAGAGCCAGCCCCTTCTCAGTCGCAGCTGACGACTGACGGTAGCTGCGGCTGGTGACGATCAGCCGGTGCAGTCGCTTGAGCCGCCAGCGGTCGGCTGCGGGATCGGCAGTCTGGCTCGTCGGCTCGATGAGTTCGCTGGCGAGCCAGTCGAGGAGCTGCGGATGGCTGGGCATGCCCCCGTTGATGCCCAGGTCGCTCGGCGTGTCGACCAAGCCGGTGCCGAAGTGATAGTGCCAGAGCCGATTGACGATCACCCGCGCTGTCAGCGGGTTGGCCGGTGAGGTGATCCAGCCGGCCAGGGCCTTCCGCCGCTCCTGCTCGGGGGCGTTGTCGTCGAGCTGCCAGGCGGCCTCGCCCACGCAGGTGAGGCTGCCCGGGGCCACTTCCTCGCGGGGCTGCATGGCGTCGCCACGGAAGAGGCGGTGGGTCGGGCCCGGCTGGCTGAAGCTGCCGGCGTAGGCCATCGGGGGTCGTGAGCGCGGTGAGCTGCCCCTGCAGCTGAGCGGCCTGCTGGCTGAGGCTCGCAACCGCCGCGGCCTGTTCGGGTGGAAGACCGCGGGCGGCCACCGCCGGCTTGCCTGCGGCGGCTGCGTCGAAGGGGAGCCGGTCGGCATGCGTGGCCACGGTCTGCCAGTGGGTGCCGTCAGCCGAGACGGCGATCTCGTAGGCGGTGGCCAGACGGTCGCTGTACTGCGGCACCGGGCTGCGGTCGCGGCTCCAGACCACGCGGCTGATCTCCAACGGCTCGGCAAACTCCAGCTGCACCCAGCCGCCGCCAGCCTCGCTGGAGATCCACGACCGCGCGTTGCCGTAGCGGCCATCGTTGATGTGCTCAAGCTTGTGAAACTCGCTGCTGGGGTAGCTGCCGGAAGCCGACGGTGTGGCCTCGCGGGCCACGTTGCGGCCGTCGATGGCAAACACCTCCAGCTCGTCAATGCAGGGCTCAGCACCCGAGGTCGCCAGCACGGTCATGCGGAGCAAGCGGGCGGTGACCGGAGCAAAGGCGTCGACCGTGGTGCCCGTGACAACCGCCGCTCGCTGGACGACCGCCGTCGGCTCCTCGGCCGTCGGCACAAAGGCGAGCGGCTCAAGGGCGACCAGCTGCGTGGAGACCTCAGCCAGCTGCTGCTCAAGCTCCGCAATCTGCTGGGTGCGGTCTGGCTCACTGGACTGTTGGATCGGCCGCTCGCCATGCTGCACGCCGGCAAAGACGGCTGTGAGCTGGTAGTAGTCGCGCTGCGGCACGGGGTCAAACTTGTGGTCGTGGCAGCGGGCACAGCCAACCGTGAGACCAAGAAAGGCCGAGCTGGTCGTGCTCACCATGTCGTGCAGCTCATCAGCCCGCTGCGTTGCCGTGAGCACAGGGTCAGGCGACTTCACCTGATCCCACGGCCCTGCCACGAGGAAGCCGGTCGCCTCGTCGTGGCCCTCAGCGTCTCCGGCGATCTGCCGGCGGACAAACGCGTCGTAGGGCATGTCACTGTTGAGGGCATCGATCACCCAGTCGCGATACGGCCAGGCATTGGGCCGCATCTGATTCATCTCAAAGCCATGGCTCTCGGCAAACCGCACGACATCGAGCCAGTGCCGCGCCCACCGCTCGCCATACCGCGGCGAGGCGAGCAGCTGGTCGACCAGATCGCGGTAGGGCTGCTCGCTCGAGCCGGCTTGGCCGCAGGCTGCGAGAAAGGCGTCGACCTCCTCGGGCGTTGGGGGCAGGCCGATCAGATCAAAGGTCACGCGGCGGATCAGGGCTCGCGGATCGGCCTCGGGATTGAACGCCAGGCCATGCTCGCCAAGCGTGGCGGCAAGAAAGGCATCGATGGGGTGTGACGTGTCGCCATCGGCGGCTGGCACCTCGGGCCGCGTAACAGGCTGAAAGGCCCAGTGCTCAGCCGCGGGATCGGGCTGCGGCTCTCCCGCAGGCAGCATCGCTTCCAGCGACACCAGGTCGTCCGGCCATGCGGCTCCTGCTGCGATCCAGTCATGGAGCAGCTGCTGTTCGGCGGCCGTGAGCAGTTCGCCGTTGGCGGGCATCCGCAGGTCGTCATCGTCGCTGGTGATCCGCACGAAGAGTTCGCTGGCGGCAGCGTCGCCGGGGACGATGCCCGCGATGCCAGAGTCGCCACCGGCCATTGCTTGTTCTCGAAGGTCGATGCGGTAGCCGCTCTCCGCAGATTGAGGCCCGTGGCAGCCGCCGCAGGCTTTGGCGAGCAGAGGGGCGATGTCGGTGCGGAAGCTGTCGGCTGGAGAGGCTGCCGCAGTGGCTGCGGCGAGCAGCAGGACGGCGGCGGACAGCAGCAACGTCGCTGCGGCAGCTGGTGCCGCACGGACTTGTAGCGATGGCATGTGGTGGCCTCCCGGTTGGATGCCAGATGGCGTTGTTCGTTGTTGAGTTTACTCAGTGTGGGTCGCTCGGGGTGAGCCCGGGGCTGCCCCTCCGGACGCTCACTGCGGGCCATCCAGGCCCTCGCTCGCTCGGATATCCGCTTCGCTTTGGCCCTCCGGGCGTCGCTCGCTCCTATACGCCGGAGGGTCAGCCCCGGGCTCACCCCTCGCTTGCGGTTTGAGGACGGCCTGTCCGCCGCCTTCGGCGTCGGTCTGCGGCCGGGGTGGGGACGAGGGCCGACGTGCAAGCGGGACGGGTCCATCGGGTGCCGGAGGACGTGCAAGCGGGACGGGTCCACGGGTGCCGAAGGCACCTCGGCTGTGCCGAGGCCGCTCCGCGGCCCGCGGACCGTCCCGTTCAGCCCGCGGCCCGCGGACCCGTCCCGTTCAAGCCGCTCCGCGGCCCGCGGACCCGTCCCGTTCAAGCCGCCGCGGCCCGCGGACCCGTCCCGGTCAGGTCGCTCCGTTCCGTTCCGTTCACACCAGTTGGGGGGCTGCGGGGCATTTGGTGGCGCGTGAAATGGGATAGGCTGCATGGGAGCCCGGGCTCTCGCCGCTGGCCGCAGCCTGGCTTGCCCAGGAGCGGTCGATCAAGGCAGTCGGCATCGACACCGCCAGCATCGACTACGGGCCATCGACCCACTTCGAGACGCACGTGGTTCTCTGCACAGCCAACATCCCGATCTTTGAAAACGTCGCCTCGCTCGAGCAGCTGCCGGCTGCAGGCGGCTTCGTGACGGCACTTCCCATGAAGATCGACGGAGGCAGCGGCGGCCCCTTGCGGATCATTGCCGAGCTGCCGCACGAGTGAGGCTTTTCAGAGGACCACACATGCAACACCGCCCGACTCGACCAGACGCGATCGCGTTTTTCCTGGCTCTGCTCTCGTTTGCGTTGGTGCCGTCTGCCCATGCCGCGGAGGTGCGGGTGGCGAGCGACGCTGCGTTGCGGGAGGCCCTCGCTGCGGCCTCTGCCGGCACAACGATCCTGATCGCCCCCGGAACCTACCGTGGCAGCCTTGCCCGCTCGAACCTGCACGGCACCGCCGATGAGCCTGTGCTGATCGCTGGGGCTGATCCGGCCAATCCTCCGGAGCTGGTGGGCGAGGCCGCAGGCGGTCACGGAACCGTGTCGATCCATCTCTCGGATGTCGGCTATGTCACGCTTCGCGACATGGTCGTGCGAGGCTTTCCTGGCAACGGCCTCAACATCGACGACGGCGGGTCTGCGGAGAGCCCGTCGCATCATGTCCGGATCGAACGACTGACCGTTCAAGAGACCGGCCCGCAGGGGAATCACGATGGACTGAAGATGTCGGGTGTTGACGCATTCGTGATTGCCGACTGCATGTTTCGCGGCTGGGGTGGCTCGGCGATCGACTTCGTTGGCTGCCACGATGGCCGCGTTGAACGATGCCGCTTTGAGGGGGCCGAGGGCTTCTCGCAGTCCAATGCCGTGCAGATCAAAGGGGGATCCCGCAGCATCCGTGTGCTGGAGAGCCTGTTTGTCGATGTGGGCGAACGGGCGATCAATCTCGGCGGGAGCACGGGGCTTGCGTATTTTCGGCCCGCGGTTGGCGACAGTGAGGCGGCCGACGTCGAGGTGGCGGGCAACCGCTTTGTCGGTGGCACCGCGGCCGTCGCCTGGGTCACGGCCGATGGCGGGCATGTGCACCACAACACGTTTGTTGGTCAGACGAAGTGGGTGCTGCGAATCCTGCAGGAGAACCAAGACCCCCGGATGCGGCCGTGCCACGACGGCCTGTTTGAAGACAACCTCGTTGTGGTCGACGACCGCGTGCGGGTCTGGCTCAACGTCGGCCCCGGCACCGCACCGGAGAGCTTTCACTTCCGTCGCAACGCCTGGTATGCCAGCGACGGCCGGCGTCCCCAGCTGCCAACCGTGGACGAAGACCCGATCTACGGCCAGGGGCAGCCGCTGACAGAACCGAGGAGCGAAGCGAGCCGACCGCAGGCCACGGATGGCCCGATCGGGGACCGCGGTGCGCATGCCTACTGATGCCAATGACGTGCAGGCAACACGGCGAACCGCCTCCAGACGGCCGCAACGCCCAACCTCGCTCGCTGCCCGAGAGCGGTCCGGCAGCCGGAAGACCGTTGCGGAAGTGCCATTGACCGGGCTATCCTCCTCTATGTCTGCGACGCCGCCCCTGCCAACAAATATTTGCTCGGCAGCCACATTCCCATCCGCCCGCCCGCCGCTCCGCGCGATGAGCCACCGGATGAGATAACAATCCTGCCTTGGAATATTGCTGAGGAGGTCAGGGCGCAGTTGGATGATCTCGCCGAGCAGAGCGTGCGGTTTGTGACCGCCGTCCCTTCACTCACAATCGGCCAGCAGTTTGACATTGAAAGTCATTCCGCCGACCTCAAGAATCTCAACAAAAGGGGTATCCATGCGAGCCATAGAATTTGAGACCACGGCTCAGCACCAAGTCATCCAGCTTCCGCCGGGCGTGCCGGATGGCGTGAATTTGCGAGTCTTGGTTTTGCTGGAAGACACACCTGCAACCGAGACCGCAGGCGTTCACAGGGAACCCAATCGACCCGCACGACAGCTCGCCGGATCAGTCAAGATGATGGATGATCTCATCGAACCTGCTGTTCCTGAGAGTGACTGGAATGCGCTGCAATGATGATGGTGCTCGACACCCACATCTGGGTTCGATGGGTCGATCCTGAGGTCAACCCTTTACCATCCCGAATCCTCTCACACATTTCGGGTGCCGATCAGCTTGCCATCAGCGCCATGACCTGCTGGGAGGTCGCCTGGCTTGAAAGACGTGGCCGATTGCAGCTCCAACCCACGCTCAACGATTGGCTGGCACTCGCGCTGGCTGACTCTTGTGTGCGTTGTCTGCCGGTCGACCGCGCAGTCGCTGTGCGTGCGGCTCAACTGCCAGAACATCACCGTGATCCCGCTGACCGTGTGATTCTTGCGACCGCCATCGAACAACAAGCGGCATTGGTAAGTCTGGACGCCGCCTTCGGTGCTTACAAAGAACAGCTGAGAATGCTGATCCAATAAACAAGATGGAGCCCCAACCCTCTGACACCCAACCCTCTCTCACCGCCTTGGAGGTGCGCTACGCCACCGATGCGGGCGAACGGGCGATCAATCTCGGCGGGAGCACGGGGCTCGCGTATTTTCGGCCCACGGTTGGCGACAGCGAGCCGACCGCAGGCCACGGATGGCCCAGTTCAGCGGCGTGGGGCCCACGCCTGGCGGCCCTGACGCCACCCGAAGCGAGAGCGAAGCAATGAAGCAACGGATCGTAGGCCTCGGTGAAATCCTCTGGGACGTGTTTCCCGACGGTCCGCGGTTTGGCGGCGCGCCGGCCAATGCGGCCTGCAGCACCGCAGAGCTTGCCGGCGAGGCCGCTCGCGTGGCCATGGTCAGCGGCGTCGGCCTGGATTCGCTTGGCAGCGAGGCACTCACGGCCCTGCAGTCGCATCGAGTCGACGTGGGGGCGGTGCAGCGGAACCGCTGGAGCACGGGCCGCGTGGATGTAGAGGTCGACGCGGCGGGGCTAGCGAGCTACCGCTTCGCGGAGGATTCCGCCTGGGATCACCTCACCTGGAACGACGAGCTTGCCGAGCTTGCAGCACAGGTCTCGGCCGTCTGCTTCGGCACCCTCGGCCAGCGTCGGCCCGCGTCACGAGCCGTTCTTCGACAGTTTGTGGCCGCCGTGCCGGCATCCGCGCTGCGGGTGCTCGATGTCAACCTGCGGCCTCCTTACGACGACGATCAGGTGATCCTTGAGTCGCTCGAACTGTGCAACGTGCTCAAGCTCAACGACGACGAGCTGCCCCGCGTGGCGAGGCTCTGCGGCTGCCAGGGAGACGCGGCGGAGGTGGTGCGGCAAACTTGCCGATCGCTTTCAGCTCAAGGCCGTCGCCCTCACGCGTTCATCCCAGGGGGCGATGCTGCTCGTTGACGGGCAGTTCAGTGACCGCGAAGGGCAGGCAGTCGCTGTTGCCGATACGGTGGGCGCTGGCGATGCCTACACGGCGGCCATGATGCTCGGCCTGCTGGCAGGCCACGATGCCGACAGGATCAACGCCTGGGCGATCCAGGTCGCCTCCCATGCCTGCAGCGTCGCTGGCGGCACGATGCAGTTTCCCGCGTCGCTCCACTTCCAGCCATGAGCCTTCCGGCCGTGAGTCCCTTTCATCTCGGAGCGATCGCATCGTTTCCACCTGCTCCAAGCCGGTGATGGACGGGGTTGCCGGTTCTGGCCGGCACGCTATCGCAGCCACGGCCCTAGGGTCTGCAGCGGCGACGGCTTCGGAGTACAAAGGGGCACCGCACGACCGAGGCCTCTGCCCACGCGGAAGGCCCGCGCTGATCCGCGTGAGGAAGACACGCGGGTTTTGTTTGACTGCCGACAGGAGAATCCGCCGCACCATGCTGGGGCTGTTTGACGAGTGGCACAGCCGCATCGTCGCCGACTACACCGGTTGTGGCCTCCCGGCTCTGCCTGACCGATCAGCCCGCCAATCGGGTGCCGATTCCAAAGCCAGCCGCGTACGATCCGGGGCGTTTTGAAGTGGTGCGTCGCTGCCTTGCTGCTGGGGAGAAGCGTGTAGGCTTCGACCTCTATCCACTGCCAGGAAAAAGTTTGATGGCAACAACTCCATCGGTGGGCAGTTCTCCATCGGCCTCGTCGGAGGGAGTGTGCACTGGCACGCTGCCGATGAGGCTGAGCGTGCGAGGATCTGGGAAGCCCACAAGCAGTACACGCTGGAGTTTCTCCATTTCTTAGTCACCGACCCGGCGGTGCCGCGGGCCACACGCGAGCGGTTTGCACGGCTCGGCTTCTGCAAGGATGAGTTCGCAGCCACGGATCACTTCTCTCCTGCCCTCTACGTGCGCGAGTCGCGGCGGATGCAGGGGCTCTTCGTGATCAGCCAAAAGGACATCCTCGAGTCGCCCGAGAAGCCTGATGCGATCGCGATCTCGTCGTTTCCCATCGACTCCCACGACTGCCAGCGGATCGCCCTCCCAGGCGGTGGCGTGATCAACGAAGGGACGATTTTCCCGGTGCGACGCACCAGCCCGAAGCAGGGATACGCCTACCACGTCCCGTATCGGGCGATCCTGCCCAAGCCCGAGCAGTGCGACAACCTGATCGTGCCTGTGGCCCTCTCGTGCACCCACGTGGGGATGTCGTCGCTGCGGATTGAGGCCGCCTGGATGACGATCGGCCAGAGTGCGGGGGTTGCCGCCGCGATCGCTGCCGCAGCGGACGTGCCGGTGCAGGCGGTTCCCTATCAAAACCTGCGAGCGCGACTCGTGGCACACAAGCAGGTACTCGACCTGCCCGATGGTGGCGACTCAGCATCGGCACCGGACCGAGCCCCTCAATAAAGTGCTGGGAAGTACTGGGAAGTGCTGGCGAATACATGACCCTGCGTGTGGCCGCTCCGTGCAGCCTTCGACACCCAGCGGCCAACTGGGCCGCAAAGGAGACCTTTCGTGGCGATGAAACTTCTCGTGACGGTTATGGTGCTGTGTCCTGTTGCGCTGCTCAGGGCCGATGAGCCTGAGGGCGACGGCTCGCCGCCGCGATTTGACATCGCCGAGCAGGTGGAGGCCTACCGGAGTGGACCGCACGCCTTCGACGAGCCCCTGCGGCCGCAGTTTCATTTCACGCCGCCCATCAACTGGATGAACGATCCCAATGGGCTGGTGTTTCACGATGGTGAATACCACCTCTTCTACCAGTACAACCCTGCGGGCAATGAGTGGGGGCATATGAGCTGGGGGCATGCGGTCAGCCCAGATCTCGTGCACTGGCAGCATCTGCCCCTGGCGATTCCCGAGACCGACACCGAAATGGCCTTCAGCGGCTGCTGCGTCGTTGACCATGCCAACACATCGGGGCTCGGCAGCGACGGGCAGGCTCCGATGGTGGCGATCTACACCGGCCATGCCCCGGGACGGCAGGTGCAGAACATTGCCTTCAGCCTCGACCGTGGCCGCAGCTGGAAGCCGTATGCGGGCAACCCGGTGCTCGATGAAGGGCTTGCCGACTTTCGCGATCCAAAGGTGTTTTGGCACGAGCCGACGCAGCGGTGGGTGATGGTGGTCTCGCGAGCGATTGAGCGGGTGCTGGTGTTGTACGGCTCGCACAACCTCACCGAATGGACGGAGCTCAGCCGGTTTGGGCCCGCGGGAGCTCTCAACAAGCCCAACTGGGAGTGCCCCGACCTGTTTGAGCTGCCGCTGCTCGATGAGCAGGGCAAGGCGATTGCTGGTGAGTCGCGGTGGGTGCTTGAAGTGGATATCGGCGGCGGTGCGATCGCTGGTGGAAGCGGGAGCGAATACTTTGTGGGCCACTTCGATGGCGAGCAGTTTCAGGCGGAGCAGGCAGCCCGCTGGGTCGACTATGGCCGCGACTTCTATGCGCCTGTCAGCTGGGACAACATCCCGGCCGACGATGGAAGGCGGATCTGGATCGGCTGGATGAACAACTGGGAGACGTCGCTTGTGCCCACATCGCCCTGGCGTGGGGCGATGACGGTGCCCCGCAGCCTGGCCCTCAAGCGGGTGGCCTTCAACACGGAAGAGCCCGCGGTGATCACGCTGATCCAGCAGCCGGTCGAGGAGCTCCGTCTGCTGGAGTTGTGGAGCCGCACGCTGGAGCCCGCCTCCGGCTGGCCGCCAGCCGCTCTCACCAGGCCTGGCGAGCTGGACGACATGACGTTTGTGCTCGAGGTGGAGATCGAGCCTGCCGATGCCCGCTCGGCTGGCGTGCGGATTCGAACCGGCGACGACGAATACACCGAGATCGGCTTCGACCGGTTTGATGCCGCGGTGTATGTCGACCGCACGAAATCTGGCAACGTGGGCTTTCACCCGGCCTTCCCCGGACGCCATCGGGCGCCGGCACGGCTGATCGACGGCTCGGTCAGGCTCCGGATTCTCGTCGATCGGTCGTCGGTTGAGGTGTTTGTCAATGATGGTGAGGCCGTGATCACCGATCGCATCTTTCCCACCCGCCGCGAGCCGGTTGTTGAAGGCTTTGCGGGCTCGGAAGAGGCCGAGGTGCGGGCCACGCTCGTGCGGCTGTCGGGCATCTATCGCGTGGAGCCGCAGCAGCCTGAGTGATGCAGCGTGCTGGGATCGACTGGTGCGACGCTCCGTGTCATCGCGGCTGTGCACCCACCGCGGCCGCGACGGCGAGGGCGTCGGCCCGGCTGCAGCTGGTGCTGCGAACCATCACTGGGCGGGGCTCTGCGGCGACCGGCTGACCGGTGCGAGGATCGATGGGCGATCGGCCAGGTCTGGGGGTGGCAAAGGCGATCGCTTCCCCCGGGCTCAGCGGGAGGGTCGCGGGAGCGGCGCCGGCGGTCTGGGGAACGACCACCTGCCATCGCTCGCCACTGGCCTGCCGGCCCCACGCGCGGGCCTCGCCGCCGAGCACGACGAGATGATCCGGCGAGCCGAGCTCCACGAGCCGCTCGCCGAGGCAGTCGACCGCATAGCCCGGGCCGATGCCGCCGAGATCCAGAGCCACGCCTGGCTTTCGCTTTCGCAGCGCAGCAGACCCTGCCGGCGGCTGGCGGTGTTCGATCAGCGAGAGCCCGACGAGCTCGGCGGCAGCCGCGAGGGCATCGGGCTGTGGTGGCTTCCGCCGCTCGCTCGCCTGTCTCCAGAGTGCGACCAGCGGGCCGACGGTGGGGTCGAAGGCCCCGGCCGTCTCGGCATGCACCTCGCGGGCGATGGAGAGGATGGCGGACAGGTCGTCGCCAACCTCCACCCACTCGCCGGCAGCCGCCCGGTTGAAGCGGCTCACATCGGAGTCGGGCCGCCAGCTGCTCGCCCCGCGGTCGATGCGGGCGAGCACCGCCTCAAGCTCGCGGTGCACGTCACCGCGGCTGCGGCCTGGAACGGCCGCGGCGAGGGTGACGCGATAGGTCGTGCCCATCGCTGGGCCTGCGAGCACAACCGGCTCACCGGCGACGCCAGAGCCTGCAAAGAGGGCCGCGGCGGCCACGATCGCAGCAAAGGCGGCCATGACGCAGCGGGCAGGCAGGCCAGTCGGTCGTGCCAGGCGGCTCATAGCAGGCTCCCGTAGCGAAGCGCCGCAACCACGAGGCAGCCCAGCAGCACACCGTCTCGCCAGCTCACGCGGCCGCTGCCGCGGTTGAACCGCAGGTGATCGAGCAGGGCTCCGGTCGGGCAGCCGTAGCGGCAGTAGGCCATCGGCACAAACAGGCTGGCGACGAGGCTGGCGACAAAGATCGCCAGTGCTGCCACGCCCGCGATCTGCGGCAGGTAGCCGTCGAAGGGCTCGAGGTCGATAAGGCTCACCGGCAGCGGCAGGACGACGGCGAGCATCGCGAAGGCGAGCAGTGCAAAGGGGAGACGGGCCAGCCAGGGTCGCAGCCTCGCAGGCAGCGATCGCCTCGGTTTGACAGCCAGCTTGATCAGCTGCTGCGCCGCGCCGTGCGCGCAGAGATGCGAACAGTAGACGTTGCGTTTGGTGGTCACGGGCAGGGCCACAGCAATCGCTGTGAGCACCGTGAGCACACTCGCTGCCGGCGGCACGCCCGAAGCCACCCATCCGGCAAACTGCCCCAGCGACAGCAGGGCCCCAGCGCCAAGGCCGAGATACGCAAACACCACCACGGGCATCGCCAGGCGACCGAGCCACATGCCGCGAGCCCGGGTGAAGGCGGTGAGCACACCGAGGAGCATCACCACGATCGCCCCCCACTGCGGGCCTTCGATCCGGCGAAGCCACGAGCCCAGTGCGTCGGCCAGCGAGGTGGGCACGGCCTGCACCCGTCGCTCATTGTGGGCGTGGGCTGCCCGCACGATGCCCTCGGCGACCGCCTGGCTGGTCATCGTGGCGCCGCTGACGCCCTCGATCCCCGTTGCCTCAGGATCGACGCCAGCGAGCTGTTCGATGGTCATGCCGGCATAGATCTCGTCAAAGCGACGGTCGTCGCGGACGTAGCCGACGTATGGGTCGTTGTCGAACGAGGCGAGCACAAGCACGCCGGCGACCCGGTTTTCGGTGTCGAAGCCGACGATCGCATCGGTCGGCCCCTGGTAGCCGATCACGCCATCGGCCGCGGGGCTCGTGCGAAGGGCCCAGCCGAGCGGGATGCCATCGTTGCCCCGCACACGGATCACCGACGCATCGCCAGGATCTGCCTCGACCTCGGCAGCCTCGGGAAAGAGTCGCACGAGATCGGCGAGCGTGGGAGCCGCGTCGAACCGGCTGGCGGGGGCCGTGCCGCCGACGCGGAGGGCGAGGGCTGCGGCGATCGCTCGGCTGGTGAGCGTGGACCCTGCGACGGAACGCCGCCGCTGCGGTTCGGCAAGCTGCTCAAGCGGCATGCCGACGAACGACTCCCAGAAGCGGCCATCGTTTTTGATGGCCCGCACGTGATCCCGGGTGTCGCCGCTGGAGAGCACCGAGAGGCCTCGAATCGTGAGCTCGGCATCGCAGATCACCAGCAGATCGGTCGGCCCTGAGAAGCCGATTGCCGCATCACCCTGAGGGCTTGTGTGAAGCACGACACCAACGGCGGCCCCCCCGGCATCGAGCAGCTCGCGGCCGCCAGCCACCTGACGGGCTCCTCCGCCGAGACTCGTCGCCTCCGGCAGATGCCGCTGAATCATCGCCAGCGGCACCGTGGCCAGGTCGCGGGTGGCCAGCTCCGCCTGCCGCTGCGCATGCGCTGCGTGCACGAGCCAGCCCACCGCGGCCACAAGGGTGAGCCGCACCGCGTGCCCCAGGAACATTCGACGTCGGTGTGCCCAAGACGGTGTCATGCCCGGCGAGTCTACCTGTCCGTGGAAAGAGCGATCCATGGCCTTTGTCCACTTAAGCGACGCCCCAAAAGCCAAGGTTTTTGGGGGTCGCCGGTCGCCGCATCCCGCGGCGGCAGACCTGTTCCACAGTCTGCTAGCGGCTCACAGGCACCAGCAGCACGGCGTCGGCATGGACAAAGCCACCGGCATGCTCCGTTCCCAGCACCACCACGCACGGGTCGTCGGCGGCCAGCCGCAGCCGGCCGACCGAGCCGTAGCTCCCATTGAGGCTCGCCCGCTTGGTCATATCGAGGCTGGTGGTGGTGCGTCCGGATGGCGTTTCCAGCAGCACGGGAACGGCTGTGCCCCGGTTCTCATGCGGCTGCCAGGCGAGCAGCACCTCGTAGTCGCCATCCGCCGGCGCCGTGAGCTCGAACCGGGCGGTGGCGCCGCTGTCAGCTGGTGCGTAGCGGTAGCCGTAGGCCACGTAGCCCTTGAGGCCATCGCCCTCAGTCCAGCCGCCTTCGAGAACCGCCTGGCGGTCATCGACCACCACGGCCTCCATCGCCTCGGCAAGCGTGACAGGGTCAACGCCGGTCGGCGGGCCGTAGGGGCCGGCCAGGGGAAGGGCATCAGTGGGAATCACGATGTCGTCGGCGAGCGTGGCCCGGCGGGCCTTGCCGGGCAGGGCGAGGAGCTCTTCCATCTCGCTCCAGTGGTTTTCGTAGACGCCGCGGGGCGTGGTCGTATGCAACACGGCCAGGCTCGCGGCTTTGCCCACCACCTCGCCCATCATGCCGCAGGTTTTCATCACACGAACCGTGCCCAGCGCCTCGTGCGTGACCGACACGCAGCGGCCGGCCATGAACAGGTTTTCGACATCTTTGGAATAGAAGCAGCGGTAGGGCACCGGGTAGCCGTAGCTGCGATCGATCCGTCGGTCGTGGACGGCAATCGAGATGAACGGGTTGTCGGGAAACTTGCCGGCGTATTCCTCCTTGGGGTAGTGCAGGTCGATCGACCATGTCGACGGCACGCAGCCATCAGGAAACTCCCGCTTGCCGACGATGTCGCTCTGCGTGAGCACGACATCACCAAGAATCCGCCGGCTCTCGCGGGGGCCGCCGATGAAGGCCACCCAGGTGAGCAGCGCGTTTTGATGTTCGGCCGCTCCATCGCCATTCTTCATCGCATTGAACGCGCCGTAGACAGCCCGCAGGTTCCAGTCGCGAATGCCCTCGGCATCGGCCAGCGGGTCTTTGTCGAAGCCACTTTCCCAGAACCACTGCCCGTGGAAGTCGCGAGGATAGGGAAAGTCGTCCATTCCCAGCGGCAGAGCCCAGGGCGTTTCTGGAAACGTTTGCGGCTCCTCACGGTTGGCCCAGGCCCACATGTTGCTCATGCCCATGCGGCCTTTTTCTTCCATCACGGTCTCGGCGCCGGCAAGCTCGCCGATCGTGGCGTGGCCGGTGGCATCGCAAAAGAAGCGGCCGGTGAACACCAGCCGGCGGCTGGTGCGGGTGTCGAGGCAGGTCACGCTCTCGATCCGGTTCCCCTCGCGCTCCACCGCGTAGGCATGGGTGTTGAGGAAGAGATCGATGTTCGGCTCGGCCCGCACGAGGGCTTCCTTCTTTGCATCCTCAAACTCTTCATAGGTGCCGGGGCTCTTGGTGGCGTGGTCGGCAAACTCCTCCACGATCTCGCCGACGCGGGGGAAGCGTCCGCGACGGATCAGCCCCATCGCCCACACGCGAACCTCGCTCGAGCCGTTTCCGCCAAGGACTGGCCTGTTTTGAATCAGGGCCACCGTGAGCCCCATCCGCGCCGCCGAGATCGCCGCTCCCATGCCGGAGTAGCCACCACCCACCACGACGAGATCGTAGGGGCCTTGCACCTCCGGATCCGCCGGCAGCCCGAGGGCCTGCTGCCGCCAGCCGGGCAGGATGCCGCTCTGGTTTGGCGGCCAGGGGGCGTCGGTGTCGCTGGTGAGCACGATGCAGTCGCAGCGGCCATCGAAGCCGGTGAGATCGTGGAGGGCCAGCGGGACGTCGCCTGCCGGCAGGCTGACCACGCCGCCGTCGTGCCACTGCCACTGTGCCCCCTCTGTGCCAAACTCGGCCGTGAGGGGCGTGCCGTTGACGATGAGCTGAAAACGGCCCGGTGTGCCCGGGGCCTGCCAGCGAGCGACCCAGTCTTTGGTGCGGACCAAGACGCGGTAGCTGCCCGCCGCGGGAACCGTGATCGTGGTCGTGGCATCTGCGACGGGCGTTCCCAGGCCATGGGCTAAAAGATAAGGCGAGCCCATCTCGTGGAGAAACTGCGTGTCGAGCTTCCAGCCGCCGGGATTGGTGAAACTCTCCGCTTCAACCAGGAGTGTCGTGGCGTCGGCAGCGGCCGCAGGGCCCGCGTGGCCGGCGAGCCAGCCAACCGCGACACCCAAAGCCAGGCCGGCCATCCTCAGGCCGCGGACAGTTTGAAAAAAGAGCATAGACCGCATGACACCGTTCTCCTCGTGTGGGTTCCTCACAGGTTCTGGCCGGTGGCAACGCGGCGGTCAAGCGGGAGTGCCGGTCGAGAGCCGCACGATGCGAATCATTAGACGAAACCTTTGGAAGGCCGATCGGCACGCTTCGTCAGCGAGCCCAGTGATGCTTGCGGCAGTGAGCTTGACTCGCCCGACCGTATTTGTATACTTTTGGACAGTATTCTGACGAGGGCAGGTTGCACGCAGAGTTCACGCTATCCATGGCCACATTTCCAGGTGTTGCTCCGTCCCGGCATCTCATGTCCGTCGATGCCTTTCATCGAATGGGAGAGGTCGGCATTCTCGGGCCCACCGAGCGGGTGGAGCTCATCGGTGGGGAAATCATCAACATGTCGCCGATCGGAGTGTTGCATGCTGCAATCGTTGCACGGTTGGCGAGTCATTTTGCCCGGCAGCTCGGTGAGGCGGCGGTTGTGTGGTGCCAAAACCCGCTCCGGCTCGACGATCTGAACGAGCCAGAGCCCGACCTTGCAATCCTGCGACTCCGAGACGACTTCTACATGAGCTCTCACCCCGGGCCGGACGACGTGCTGCTCGTCGTCGAGGTCTCCGATACAAGCCTTGCCTACGATCTTGGCACGAAGGTGCCGCTCTACGCTCAACATGCGATCCCCGAGGTCTGGGTGATCGACGCGGTGACACAGCAGACACGGGTGTTTCGAAAGCCGATCGCAAGCGGCTATGCCCATGAGGAGAGCCGCAACCCAGATCAACCGCTGTGGTGCGAAGCCGTTACGGATTCTGCCACGGGTGGCCACGTGATCGTCGAGTTGCAGCGACTCCTGCCCCGACGGTGACGCAGTTCGCTGCGGCTTTGCTCGCCACTGTGATGCTGAGGCACGGCCATGCATCGCAGTGTGTCCAGGCCATCAGGAATCCCGATGACGTCGGGAAGTGGCACAGTGTTCGCGAGCTCGTTTCCCGGGCTGAGGTGCGTTACGGAGCCGTGAGAGAGGCCTCTGCGATTGGGAACTCAGCAGTCTATTGAGCCACACGGCTGGCCCGGTCGCTGAGGAGCGAGAGCACGGTGGCGTAGCATTCCGCGATCCCGGCCAGCGGTTGGTCCTCGACCGCCGGCGTGCCGAGGTGTGCGACGAGGGGGTGATCGGCCGGAAGCGGTGCTCGGTCGAGGAGCTCACCGAGCTGCTGCCAGAGGGCTGCGAGTGGTGCGGTGGGCTCGGTGACGCTCGGCAGCAGCGGGTCGTGGTCTTCGGGGCGGAGCGTGCCGAGGAGGGCATCGATGCCATGTGGCGACGCGGGATCTGCAAGCAGCCCCACGGCTGCGGTCAGGCTCAGCCGCAGCAGGAGCACGGCCAGTGTTCGCGATGCGGGCGTGTCGTGAAGGGCCTGCACCGCGTGCGGGTGGGTGCTGTGGCACCGCTCGAGTGTTTCAATCGCAGCATCGAGCGGCCCGCTGCCATGGTCGCGTCGATACCGGCCCACAGCAAAGGTGAGCACGGCATGCTCGCCCTCGCCCTCAAGGCTCGCGTAGGGCTGCATCCCCGGCTGGCTGACAAGCGACCGCAGCCGAGGGTCGCTGCGGTCGACCTCGGTGATCGCCAGCAGGCTCTCGGTGGGGATCGCAGCCTCGCGGAGGATCAGCGAACGCTGGTGACTCACCGCGGGAAACCGCAGGACGAAGAGCACACGCTCGTCGGCAGCCAGCGGCAGCGGATCGTCATCAAGGCTGGGAAACCACTTCCTGCGGCCGACGCCAAACACGCGGCTCGGCCTGGCTCGCTCGACGATCGATGCAACCGTGGAAAACCCAGGGCCGCGGTCGCCGGCCTCAGTGGATGCGGTGGGCCTCCCTGCCGCAGGGAGCGGTGCCTCGGCTGCTGGCTGGTCGAGCCGCAGCTCCGCGGCGAGCGACCGCTGGGAGGAGGGCTGAGGTGCCACGTCCTCCGCCGGCGTTGAGCTCATCGGTGGCGGCAGCAGACGGCCTCTGTGGAGATCATCCCAGAGCGCCTTATCGAGCGCTGTGTAGGCGGCAATCCGTTCCTCGGCCGCGTCGTCGGTGCGGAGAATGTCGTCGGGCACGGGCTGCGACTGATGCACGCGAGCGAGCTCGGCCACGGGCTCGGCCCAGCCGTAGGCGTCGGCGAGCACTCGCAGCGTGTCGCTGCAGCTGGAGGTGGTTCCCACCAGGTCGTAGCTGGCGAGGTTGGCTCGGGCGTGTTCCAGCAGCTCGTCCGCGTGGAGCTTGCGGGAGAGATTCAAGCCAGCCAGCAGGCGGGCCTGGAGGTTGTCGAGCGTGCTCACCACGACGGGGTTGTCGGAGTGGAGAAACTCGGAGAACGACCTCGTGCGGGCGGTGAGGATCGCCTCCTGCACATGGCCGCGAGCCGCCTGCATATGTTCATCAGGGGTGCTCCGCCACTCCTTGTAGCGGCTGAGCAGTCGGGCCCGCGGCTCGCGAAGCACGGTGAGCAGAAACGGCGGAGCTTCTTCAACGAGGCCCCGCGCTAGGGCGGCTACCCGGTCGTGATCGAGGTGCATGCCCACGCCGAGGAGCTGCGAGCGGCGGGCGACCAGCGGCCAGATCGGGTGCGAGCGGTGAAAGTTGGCCTGCAGCTGCGGCATCACTTCGTCGTCGGCAAACTGCTGCCGCAGGAATGAGGTGATCGCCGTGCCGGCGGTCTTGGGAATGTGCAGGAAGATCAGCCGCCTGCCAGTGGCGTGCCCTTTCCAGAGGAACTCAACGCTCCGACAGCGTGGAACGGCGGGCGATGAACTGGAGGACGGTTCCATATCACAGGGCCATAGGTGGAGGAGATCAGGAACACGGTGCCCGACAGGTCAGGCTGTCGGTGTGGGGACGACCCGAAGCTTTCGCAGGGCCATCGATTTCTGCCGGATGTCGCTGCCCAGGCCCTTGTCGCGATCCGAGGCCGTGAAAGGGGCGGTGATGCACAGCTCGACCGCCCCGCTGGCAGCGTCCTCGGGGGAAATCGCAAACGTGGCCACGGTGCAGTTTTCTTCCACAGAACAGACCGGTGCGGCAGCGACGCCGTTGATCCGGTAGGTCACCCCGAGAAACACATCAGGATCGATGAAGGCGGCGATGAACACCGACAGCTGCTGGGCGACCCCTGGGCGGACCGGAACAAAGAGCCGCGAGGTCGGTTCAGGCCCCATCCAGCGGAAGATGCTCGGCGGCGCTCCCTCGCGGCCATGGAAGTTGGTCCCGTGGAGTGGCCCCTCAAAGCCCAGCTCCCAGGTGTCGCCCTCGGGCCGGGCGAGCTCGCCACGGGAGTGCTGTTGCCACCGATCGATCGCCGCGGTTTCCAGCACTCGCTGCTTCCAGGATCGATACTTGGCCTTGGCGGCCTCATAGAGAATCAGGTCGAGGTCGACCATCGCCTCGGGAACCTCATCGGCAAGGTCCTGGGTTTCTGACCGCGGGTGCTTTCCCGGATTGAGCACACTCATGCGACCCGGCGGCAGCCAGCCGTTGGCCAGGCTGACCAGCTGGGCAAACTCATCGAGGTCGTCGATGTCGGCCACGAAGTCGGCCCGCTCCAGATTGGCCAGGGCGTTGTCGAGGAAGGCCTGCTTGTCGCACTGTTCGTAAAGAACGCGGCTGACGATCTGGCTGCTCATCGTGCGGGTCTGCCGGTTGAACACGGTCGACCAGATGTCGGGCCGTTCGAGTGTGCGGCAAAACTCCGCCAGCGACGCTTCTTTGGCGAAGCCATAGAGCTCTCGGCCCTCCGGGGCGAGTTCGTGGGCTGTCTCCACAGGAATACGGCGGAGATGGAGGTAGTGGGAGGCAACCCGCTCGCGGGGCTCACGCACCACGACATAGGTGGTCAGCGGCCGGTGCTGTGCGAGCAGTTCGGCGATGTCCCAGGTGTAGTGGTTTTCAATCACCAGGTCGTGCTGCCGCATGCCGTCGATGAACCGCCGACGGAGCAGAGCGCCTTTGTTTTCCCGCGAGAGCTGTTCGGCTCGGGCGGCGATGTCTCGGCGATGGTCTTCCCAGGCAGCGGTCGACTTCTCGGCGGTGTAGATCTTCTCCAGCGGAAACTGCCTGGCGAGAAAGTCGGAGAAGGTGTTGCCGCCACACTTCGGGATGTGCACGAAGAAGTGCACCGGCGCTTGCTCGCCGTGATCTCCACCATCTGCCTGCTCTGCCATCACCTGCTCCATCGCGCGAATCACCCGAGTGCTCGCCGAGCGTAGCGAATCTGGGCCGTGTTGGGCGATGGCGGAAAAGTCTGCTTCGGGTTAGCGCGGGCCAGGTGTGCCAGCTGCCACCACAGTTTTCGGATGGCATTTTCGTGCAAGGGTCGTTGGTCTGCACGCAACGCTACCGCCAACCCGAAGCCGGGTTCCAGTGCCCGGGTGTCGGGCCAGTCCCCGCCGCGGCATTGACCGCCGGCAGCACGAACGTCTGGGTTTTCATGATCACCTCGGGGAGCGACGTCGGCATGTCGTCGATACTCATCCGCGTCAGATAGGCGTTCCACTGCCGCCGCTTCTCATCGTCGCAGCCGAACTCCTCGGAGAGGCCAGTTGGCGTGCCGGCCGGGAGGCGGGTGTTCCTTCTGTGAAACGTCGCGTGGAGAGCGCGGGCGAGCGTCTCGCCGCTGAACTCGAAGCGTCGGCTGATCATGATCAGGTCGTGGTAGTCCTTCATTCGGCTATTGATGATGCCAAGCTTGCACATCGCTTCGACCTTCTCGGCGACACTCGTCTCCGGAGGGTACGCAAGGATGCTCGGCGCATCGTGACCGAGCAACGTCGGGAACAGACGCTCTGCCGCTCGCGGCGTCACAACGTCTCCGAATCCAACGTCGATGCGGACCGTGATTGGCACGTGCGAGAGGTACGCCATAACGGTGACGCGGACGCCATCGTAGTCCTGCTCCTCCCGGATCTCCTTCACGGAGATGCTTTCGGTGGCGAACCGAAGACCGTCATCGGCCGCGACCGAGACGATGGCACGAAACGCGTCGGAGACGACCGCCGGCGACGGGTCGCCGCGGCCGAGGAAGTCGACGTCTCTGGTCGGTCGGTGCAGTTCACTCGTCCAGACCCGGAAGAGCATGGCGCCTTTGAGCACGAACCGCGGCGACTCGGCCGACTTGGAGAGCCGGTCGATCAGTCGCTCGATGGCGTACTGAGCCAAAATCGCGTTAAAGTCCGCCTTACGCTCGCGTGCAATGGCCAGCAGGCCCCGATGCACCGCAGCGGGATCGCTGGGTGGCTGCGACGCGGCGGTCATACCAGCGACTCCAGGTATGGCCGCATCACGGTCGCGACGCGGTCAATCTTGGCCGCGGCGATAATGGCCTCCACCGTAACCTTTTTCTGCCGCCAGGCATCGCGCAGCGCTTCGATAGCCACATCGACACCGACAGTGCTCCGATATTTGAAGCAATCGGCGACGGTCTTTGCGACCGTGGTGACGTTGATCTCAACGCCGTCGATTCGCATCGCCTTTACACCTCGGCTGAGAGCAAAGCCAGACGCCCGCACCACGCGGATGGGCGGGTAGGTCATTGAGGGCTTTCGAGCCTTGCGGTCGATCATGATCCAAACCTCGAACGGGTTCTGGGTTGTGAGCTGGTGCAGGCGGAGGGCAGTGAGCAGGCAGAGCGTCGCCCTCGGAACCCGGACGGCCACTTCGATGACGCTGTCGTGCTCACTCAGCCGCGGTTCGGCGGCCTCGTAGATGCCTCGGGAGCGCTGAACGAGGAGACCGCGGTCGACGAGCCGCTTCAGGTACATGCGGTGGACGCCGAGGCGATCGAGTTCGGTACCGCGCACGATCCCCCTCTGACGGACCAGTTCGAGCACGCGTTGGACTTGTGTGTTGGCAGCCATGGTCGTGACGGTTTGTCGGCTATTGTTGATTTCGACCGACATCTTATCACGCTCCTGGGAGCCGCTCGCTCCTCAGGCCGGTCGTCGCCGGTGGCATCCTGGACTGCTCCATCCCCGGCACCTCAGGCGAGGATGCCGTCGATCGCATGGCCGTGCACGTCGGTCAGTCGGCGATCGATCCCGTTGTGCCGCCAGGTGAGCGCGGTGTGCTCGATGCCGAGGAGTTTGAGCACAGTGGCATGCACATCGTGGACGGTCGTGGGGTTGTCGCGGTCGAGGGGCTTGTAGCCCCACTGGTCGCTCTCGCCGTGGGTGATGCCTCCCTTGATGCCGCGCGCCGCAGAGCCAGTTGGTAAACACGAAGGGGTTGTGGTCGCGGCCGCGTCCACCCTGGGTGCTGGGCATCCGGCCAAACTCCGTGGTCCAGAGCACGAGCGTGTCGTCGAGCAGGCCTCGCTGATCAAGATCCTTGATCAACGCCGCCGCTCCATGGGCCATGCCGGCTGCGAGGGGCCCATGGTCGCGCTCGACGTCTTCATGGGAATCCCAGTTGCGGCGGGGGAACCCGTTGTCGTTGCCGCTGAAGACCTGCACAAAACGCACGCCCCGCTCGAGCAGCCGTCGGGCGGTGAGGCACTTGAGGCCGAAGTGATGGATCTCCTCCTCCGCATTGATCTCGCTGGGCCAGCTGCCGCGGCCTGGCTGGACGCCATACATCCGCAGCACATGCTCAGGCTCGTCGGCAAGGCTCAGGGCTTCCGGAGCGGCCGCCTGCATGCGGGCGGCGAGCTCGTAGCTTTCGATGCGGCCCTCCAGCCGCGTGTCAGACGCACGGCTGGCGAGATGCCGCCGGTTGAGCTGTGCCAGCACCTGGCGGACCGCAGCATCGGAGGAGGCCGTCACGAAGTCGCCGGCAGGATGGGGGCGGAGGTCGGCGATCGGGTCGGCCGCGCCAGGCTGGATCACCGTGCCGCTCAACCGCGAGGGGAGAAACCCGGCATCCCAGTTCTTCACACCGTTGGAGGCGTAGCCGCGGTGGTCCGGCAGCACGACGAAGGTGGGCAGGTCCTCGTTGAGCGATCCGAGGGCGTAGTTCACCCAGCAGCCCGCGCCGGGAAACCCGGGCAGCACAAACCCGGTTGTCTGATGCAGCGTGGCGGCAGAATGCACACCGGAAGGGCTGACCATGTTGTGGATGAAGGCCAGCTGGTCGGCGACCTCGCCGAGTGGCGAGACCACATCAGCAAGTAGCTTGCCGCAGCCTCCATAAGGCTTGAAGGGCCAGATCGGCGCAAGCCAGGGGCCCAGCCCGTTCTGAAAGGCTTCGACCGGTTCGCCAAAGTCGCTCGGCTTGCCGGCGTGCGTGATCAGGGCAGGCTTGTGGTCGAACAGGTCGATGTGGCTGGCGGCTCCCGCCATGAACAGCTGCACGACTCGCTTCGCCTTGGCGGGATAGATGCAGGCGGGGTGCGCGGCAGTTGAGTCGGAGTTTGCCGCAGCGGCGTCACGCTCTTCGGCGAGCATCGTGGCCAGGGCAATCGAGCCGAGGCCGCCGGCGGTGGAGGTGAGCCAGTGGCGGCGGGTGGAGGGCGTTGTGGGCATGGGTGGCGTCCGGGTGTGTTACCTGGTTGGTGCGGGGAGGGGTGGGCCCGTCGCCCTTTCGCTTGAAGTTTGTGGTGACCGCATTGAACGGGACGGGATTCGGGGGGCCGGAGGCCCCTCGGAGAGGCCGCTGTGCGGCCCCGAGTCCCGTCCCGCTTGCCTCTCAACTCTGCTGCGCTTGCTTCCACCGCTCAAGGGCCATGGGCTTACCCCTCCTGACACGCTTTTCAGTCGATGTAGGCAAACTCGTTGAGGTTGAGGATCACGCGGGCTGCGCTCGCCAGGCCGTGGGCGTTGGCCAGTTCCACGAGGGCGTCGCGCTCGATGTCGTCGGGTCGGCGGCCGAGGGCCAGCTCAAAGGCCCGCTCGATCTGGGCGGCCCGGTCATCGCCGACATCGTGCTTGAGCCGCTGGGCCAGTTCCTCGGCCTGCACGAGCATGAAGCCGTTGTTGAGCAGAGCGAGCGCCTGCAGGGCCGACACGCTCTCGTTTCGCTTTGCCACCCGCATCGAGGGATCCGCGCAGTCGAGGCAGGTCATGAAGGGCTGCGTTTGGCTACGGACAATGAAGCGATAGACGCCTCGCCGCCAGCTGCTCGCGTCGCGTGGGTCGGCGAGATCGTAGCGGTAGTGGGGAGAGTGCTCGGGATGCTCGATCACAAAGTCTTGCCAGCCCGGGCCGCCCATCGACAGGTCGAGCGTGCCCGCCGCGGCGAGCACGGCATCGCGGATCGCCTCAGCCTCCAGCCGCCGCCGGTTCTGCCGCCAGAGGAGGCGGTTGTCGGCGTCGATCTCGGTGGCATCCTCGCGGGATGTCGAAACCTGCCGGTAGGTGCTGCTGGTCACGATCAGCCGGTGCAGATCTTTGAGCGATCCACCGCCATCACGAAACGCACCGGCCAGCCAGTCGAGGAGCTGCTGGGTGCGACGGCTCGCCCCCCATCCGGCCGAAGTCGTTGGGAGTGTCGACGAGCCCACGTCCGAAGTGGTAGTGCCAGACGCGGTTGACGATGCTCCGCCAAATCAGCGGATTGGCTGAGTTGGTGAGCCAGCGGGCGAGCGCTGCTCGGCGGTCGCCCTCGGCATGATCGGCCGGCAGGTCAAAGCGGCTCTCCAGGCTCTCGATCAAAGACAGCGTCCCTGGCACGACCTCGCGAGTGGGGGCCAGCACGTTGCCGCGTGAGAGCAGGTGAATCGTGCGGGGCTCGCCGTGGCGAACGAGTGATCCCCCGGCATACACCGTGGCCTGCTCGGGAAGGGTGGCAAGGCCGGCGTCTGCTTCCTGGATTCCCCGCTGGGCCTCGGCGATGCGGGCGGCCTGCTCGGGGGTGCGGGCGGCTGCCAGCACGGCCTCACGCTCAGCTTCCAGCCTGGTCCGCTCATCACCTTTTGCCGAAGGGCTCTGGCCATCCACGAGGTTTCCGCGACCCCAGCGTGGAGGGGCCTCGATCGAACTGAGAGATGTCACCGCTCCGCCGAGAGCAAGGTTGGCCGCCGTCTCGTTTTCGGCGGGCCTGCTGAGTGCTTCGAGTTCGGCGAGGGCAAAGATGTAGTCGTTGGCCCGCGTGGCCAGGCGGGAGGCGGTGATCCGCACGTAGCGGGCGGTGCCATCAAATGGATGCCGCACGGCCGACACACCAGGGTTGTCGACGTCGGCATCCTCGCGCGAGGCAACGAGCGTGACGCCCTTGAGAAACTCGGGATCGTCGCTGACCTCCACCCGATACCGCAGCGGGAAGCCGAAGCCGGCACCGATGCTGTTAAAGGTGTCGTGGCAGGGCCGCAGCACGATCTCGCTCAGCGGCAGCGACCCGCCCAGGTCGACCTGCACCCATGTCTCGGTGTCGGGAGTGGGGGAGATCTCACTGTGCCAGCCGTAGGCGGGGCCCGGATTGGCCTCACCGACCGGAATCGCCTCGATCGCCGCAGTGAGTGCAACGAGCCGCTCGCCAGCCGCGGCAGCGATCGCCTCTTCGAGGGCCTGCTTGCTGCTCGCATGCGCCACCTTCTGCTGCGTGAGCTGCCGCCGCTTCGCGGCGACGTCAGCATCGGCGTCGAAGCGAATGATCGTCGCGGTCGATCGCGGCAAACACAGCCTGCAGCGAGTAGTAGTCTTCCTGGCTGACCGGGTCGAACTTGTGGGCATGGCACTGGGCGCACTGCACGGTGACGCTGGCAAAGCTGCCGATCGTGTTGGCCACCATGTCGTCGCGATCGAGATGACGGGCAATCTTGCCGTCGGTTTTTGTTTCCGGAACCTCGCGATGGCCGATGAAGTCCCAGGGGCCTGCGGCGATGAAACCGATCGCCTCGTGGCCGTCGCGGGTGTCGCCAAAGAGCACATCGCCAGCGATCTGTTCTTCAACGAAGCGGGCGTAGGGCTTGTCGTCGTTGAAACTCCGGATCACGTAGTCGCGGTAGGGCCAGGCGTTGGGCCGGGGCTTGTCTTTGTCGTAGCCATGGGTGTCGCCGTAGTGGACGACGTCGAGCCAGTGGCGGGCCCAGCGTTCGCCGTACCGCGGGGAAGCGAGCAGCCGGTCGACCAGCTGCTCGTAGGCATCGGGAGCGGGGTCGCGGAGAAAAGCGTCGATTTCCTCAGCCGCGGGCGGCAGGCCGGTGAGATCAAACGAGAGCCGCCGAATCAGCACGCGGCGATCGGCAGCTGGTGACGGGGCGAGGCCTGCCTCGACAAGCCGGCTGCGGACAAACTGGTCGATCGGAGTGCGGGCGGGCTCAACGCCGTCGCGGCCCGCGAAGGCATCTCCTGTGTCGGGCACAGCCGGCTCTGTGAGCGGCTGCCAGGCCCAGTGGTCCAGCCGCTCGTCGCGTGGTTCCACCATCGCCACGTCTTCAGATCCAGGCCACGGAGCACCCGCGTCGATCCAGGCACTCAGGGCAGCGACGTCGTCTGCGGAGAGCGGGTCTTCATCGGGGGGCATCCGCTCGTCGTCGGCGGTCGAACGAACCCGGCGAACGAGCTCGCTCGTGGCCCCACTGCCCGCAACCACCGCCGGACCAAAGTCTCCCCCTTTGAGCAAACCAGCCCGCGAATCGAGCCGCAGGCCCGACTCCGCGGCGTCGGCACCGTGGCAGGTCGCACAGCGAGCAAGCACGAGTTCGCGAGCGGCCGTATGGGGATCCTGGGAGTTGGCTGGGGCTGCTTCAGCCGCCGCTGCCGGCCAGCCGGCCGAGAGGATCAGCAGGGCGATGCCAGAGGCGACCGCCCAACCACGAACGCAACCGGAATCCGACAAAGGCCGTGAGCCATTCGCTGGTGTGCATTGTTTCATGGCTTCTCTCGGTCGGATCCCGATCAGGCGACCAGCGGGGCCACTTCTCTATTGTGGCATGAATCGGACGCAGGATGCACGCTGGCGGCCTCGTGGCCATCCGCATTGGTTCGCCGGCAGTGCCATGCTCGTCATCGGGGAACTTTGCCGAGCGGACATTGAAGAATGGTCGACAGACTGTTAGAGTTTATTGAGTCAGGGATCGGGGGATCTCAGCTCTTCGCGGAGGACGTTTTCGACAGAGGTATTCCGCGTTTTTTGACTGCGGCTGCCTGCGCTGGCTCATGCAACGCATGTCGAAGGGTCATGAGCGGCTTCTGGGCCTTGTCCTCTGAGTTTTGTTTACTGTCTTTTCACATTTCCTTGCATCCAAGGGGACGTTTCCCATGTCGAAGTCACACAGATTTTCATCGCGTGTCGGTCGGCGTTTGCGTGGTTTCACGCTTGTGGAACTGCTGGTCGTGATCGCCATCATCGGCGTGCTCGTCGGGCTGCTGCTGCCCGCGGTTCAGTCGGCTCGTGAGGCCGCTCGCCGGTCGAGTTGCATGAACAACATGAAGCAGATTGGACTCGCGTTGCACAACTATCACGATACTCAAAAGACTTTTCCAGCTGTTGCGAAGTTCGGCCAAGATGGGCCAGGAAAACCCGGTCCACAGCAGGCTGCCCACCACACCTGGTGCACCTACATCCTGCCCTTCATGGAGGAAACCGCCCTGTTTGATTCGGTCGATCTGAGACTTCCAGCCTGGGGCCAGCCGATCGTGGGCCAGACCGTGAACGTGCTGCTCTGTCCTTCGGATGGAGGCTTCCGTAAGCCCCAAGAAACCCACGGCATCGGTGTGACCCACTATCTCGCCAACGGCGGCTGGCACTGGTGGGAAGGGTCGGTCGCTCCGGGCGCACCATTGCTGCCGGGCGTTGACTATATGGGGGCCTTTCCTGGCGGTGATGCCTTGAACATGCGCGACTTCCTGGATGGCACCTCCAAGACCATCCTGATCGCCGAAGGCAACTCGACCGGCTACAAGCCGCTCTCAGATGCCTGGATGAAGAACGGCGTCGGTGTGCCGCGTCTGGCAAACGGCGAAGGTGTCTTCCACTCGGCCTTCGTGTTTACCGGCATGGGCGGCCGGTGCTGCGAGTCGGGGCAGTATCATGAAGTCGATGATTCGGGAGTGAAGGCAGCATGGAACTGGTTCCGTGCCGGTCCGCACTCCTACATGCCGAGCTACATCAATGCCTGGGGGCTCAATAGCGAGTGGCCTGGGCCCGGCAGCATTCATCCGGGGCTCGAGGGCTGCCTGATGGCTGACGGCTCGGTGACCTTCGTCAGCAGCGAGATCGATTATCCGTCGTGGTGTGCTCTCAATGGTATCGGCGACAAGCAGCGGCCCGAGTATTGAGCCACCGTCTGATGGCCCTGTCGCTGACAGGGTGAGCATTCATGGTGCGAAGGCTCCGGGCCGTTCCGGAGCCTTCGCTGTTGCAGCAGGAGCCATTTCACCTTTGAGGAGTTTCTTTCATGCGTTTTGTCTTGTGTGTCTGTCTGTTTTCGATCGTCATGGCGGTCGGTTGCTCCGGGCCAAAGCAGCCTGAAGCGGATCCCAACTTCAAGCCCACCACGAATCCCAGCGACATCACGATCCCTGATCAGATGAAGCAGAACGCGCCTCTGGCGGCTGATCTCATCGCATGGAATAACGTCATCAGCGGGCCACTGGTACGAGGTGCCAGTGGCCCGCTCTTTGCGCTGGCGGCCTTCCGCTCAGGGAAGCCCGGTGCTGCCCCTCCGGCCGCTCGCCTCGGCCCTCCCTGGCCTCGGGTCGCTCTCGTTCCACTCGCTTTCGCCCTCCAGGCTTCGCTCGTTCCACTACGCCGGCTGGTCAGCACCGGGCTTCGCCGGGCTGACGCTTTCTTCGTGTTGAGGAGATGTCTGAGCCGGGAGGATGTCACCTATCTCAACACCGCAGCCGAGGGGATTCCGCCGCCGTGTGTGGCGGAGGCGCTGGCAGCCTATGCGGCCGACAAACAGCTCGGGATGGATGGCCGGCTGCGGCATGAAGCGGAGTGGGATGGGCTGCGAGCAGGCGGCGGGCGGCCTGTTTGGCCTGACGGCGGAAGAGATCGGGATCTGCTCCTGCGCTTCCGAAGCCTTCAACCTTGCCGCGATGGCCTTACGGCTGCAGGAAGGCGACGAGGTTGTGATCACCGACCTCGACTTCCCCGCCGGCGCCACCCCTTGGCTCCAGGATGTCTGCCCGGCGACCGTCAGGCTCTGGAAGGCGCGGGAAGGTGGGCTTCGCGTCGACGACCTCGTGCCGCTCGTGGGACCAAAGACACGGCTGGTGACAGTGTCGCTGGTGAGCTTCTTCAACGGCTTCATGCTGCCGCTCTCCGAGGTGATCGAGGCGGTGCGGCAAGGCAGCGACGCGCTTGTGGCGGTGGATGTCACGCAGGCGGCGGGGCGGGTTCCGCTCTCGCTTGCGGGCGTTGATCTCGTCGTCAGCAGCACGCACAAGTGGCTGCTGGGGAGCCATGGCATTGGCCTGGTTGGTGTGCCGTCGGCTCGCGCGGAGGAGTGGACAGTGCCGGCCGGCGGCTGGTTCAACCTGGCCAACGCCTTTGAGGCTGATCGCTTTGAGCGAGCCATCACCAAGCCAGGGGCCGCAAGCTTTTCGGTGGGCATGCCCAACTACCCGGCGGTGTATGCCGTCAACGCAGCGGTGCGGTATGTGCGAGCGATTGGCGTGGAGGCGATCCAGGCCCATGCTCAGCCGCTGACAGAGGCCTGCCTGGAGGCTGTGGCGGCCGAAGACGTCGACCTGCTCACGCCCCGCGAGCCCAAACATCTCGCCGGCATCCTCGCCTTCCGGCATCCCAAGGCCGAAGCACTCCACCGCTTCCTGCACGACCGCGACATCCACATCATGGCCCATGCCGGCCGCCTGCGGGTGGCGATCCACGGCTACAACACCGCGGCAGACATTGAGCGATTTCTGACCGTGCTCCGCGAAGCGGTTGCCACTGTCTGAACTCGGCGTGCGTTACGGCAGCACCTCGATCACCACCGGCAGCGAGCACTGGCCGCCGTCGTCGTTGGCTCGCAGATGGAAGAGCCGGCGACCTGGCCGGGCAACGGGCGAGGCGGTGATGAAAAACTCACGCTCGGTCTGCCCCTCGACGATCATCAGGCCGTTGAGGCCGATGTTGTCGACAAACACGCCGTAGGGCAGGTTGCGGCCAGAGTCTTCGGTGCCAAAGGAGATCCGCCCGCCGAAGTCATGACGCTCGGCGACCACGCGGGCTGTGAGGGTCTCGCCCGGGTGAATCGTGAAGTGGGGAACGCTCTGCCTGGCCTCGGCAACGGGTGCCGTGCTGCCCGTCTCGGTGATAGCGACGGTCAGCTTCGCAGCAGGCCCGAGCTGGAGGTTGCCCAGCGTGCCCAGCTCGACCGCGGCAGGAGCAGCCGTTTCGTCTGGGGCAACCGCCGTGGCGACCACCCGCACAGCCTTGTCGGCTTCGTCACTGGGATCGGCCGCATCCGCTGCTGCCGAGAGAACCCCGAAGGCCCGCAGCTGCCCCTCTTCGATCACGACGGGCCCGTGGAAGGTGAAGCCCGCCGGCAGGTTCTCGACGTTGATCTCGATCGCCCCCTCGAAGCCCTCGAGCCTCGTGGCGGTGAACGTGAGCTCGCGTCCGCTGCCGGGGCTGACCTGCGGATTCTTGCCGCCGACGGCCACGCTGAAGGCAGGAACCGGGCTGCGGATCGTCAGCGTGTAGCGGAAGTCGTCGGGACGGGATGCGGAACCAAAGCCACGGGTGTCGCGGAGACGAACGACATACGCACCGTCAGCCGGAATCTCAACGATCAGCTGTGAATCGCGGCCCAGCCTGCCCTGCGGGTCGTCGTCGTTCTCATAGGGAATGTCGAAGACCGGCAGGCCGTTGGCCTCGGCCGCCGCACCCGGCGGCAACGGTTTCACAATCCAGGCTGGCTCACCAAGGGCATGGGTCACCGCCGTGGTGCCGAAGAAAGTGTGCCGCTGGCCGAAGCCGGGGTAGACGAGAAACCCCGAGTCGGGTCCTCGTGGGTAGAGCCAGAGCCGGCTGACCTCACCGCCCGCGTAGAGGTATTCGTCAAGCTCCATCTCACGCCAGTTGTGCAGCCGGAAGTCGCCCGACTGCGTGGAGTCTTTCCCTCGGAAGGTGAACCAGGAATCGCGGACCGCCTGCAGGCGGACCCGGGGCACAGGCTCACCATTGGCGTGCAGCAGTTCGAGCCGTGAGTCGAGCTGCGACTTCGACCGGGCAGCATCCACGTCGAGCAGCAGCACCTGCCCGGCCGCAGCGGTGAAGCGGAAACAGTCGGCATCCCCTTCGCGGTTCATCGAGCCTGTGATGGATACCGGGAGCTCGACGTTTTCTGCGTCTGCTGGCGTGTCGTTGGGCTCGGCCTCGGCATGGGCAATCGGCGCACCGGTGAGCAGTTCGGCTGGGGGAACGTCCTCCAGCTGCGCAACGGAGGTGGCAGCCTCGCCGACCGCTCCGCCTGCCTGGAAGACCTCCAGCGAACCGTCCATGCGGCCCGCGAGAAAGCATGGCTCCTTCCAGGCAGCCAGCGACGAAAGCATGTCGGGCTGCGTTGCGAGCGTTGCAGCATGCTCAAGCGACGGCAGCGTCCACACGCTCAGCGAGGCGTCTTCCGCTGACGAGATCAGCTGGGATCCATCGTGGGAGAGTGCCAGCGCCGTGATCGGGCTCTCGTGGGCGAAGCGGGCATGCAGCTGCGGGTTGATCGTCGGCTCGGTGAGCGAGGCAAGCTGCCAGACATGAATCCGCTTGTCGCGGCCGGCAGCGATCACCCGCGAGCCGTCGGGGGTGAAGAGCACGGTGTAAACGTCGCCCTGCGGCTGGCTGAGGGTGTCGAGCCGTTGGCCGTCAGCGACCCTCCAGAGCTTGACGGTCTCATCGCCGCTCGCTGAGGCGAGCATGCCGCCGTCGGGATGCCAGGCGAGATCGAAGACGGCGGCGTTGTGGACGTCGATCTCCCGGAGGAGCGAGCCGTCGGCAACGTTCCAGAGCCGGATCGTGCGGTCGTAGCCCGCCGTCGCCAGCGAGGGAGCCGTCGGGCGAGAGTTCGGCGTCGTAGAGCAGGTCGCGGTGGCCGGCAAAAGCCATCAGCAGCCTGCCTGAGACGGCATCTCTGAGCTCTGCCTGCCCGCTGAGCCCCGGCGTGCCGCCAGCGAGCACGAGCCGCTGGCCATCACTGGCAAAGTGCACCGCCATAACCTTGCCCGGAAGGTCGCCAAGCGAGACCACGCCGTCGGCATCGGAGGCAACCGGCAGGCCATCAGGGCCCACCGGGGCGATCTCGAGGGAGCGGCCACGGGCCACGGCGAGTCGGCTGCGGTCAGGCGAGTAGGCCAGGGCGGTGACCGGCTGGGGGCCACTGGAGCCGGGCAGGTCGGGCACGACCAGGCCCATCGAGAGCGGGTGGTCTTCAGCCGGAGGCACGGCGCCTGCCGCGATCCAGTCTCGCAGGTGTTGCACCTCGGCTGCGCTCGGCTGTGGATGATTCATCGGCGGCATGTGGTCGTCGCCCGTGCTCTCCATCCGCTGGAGCAGCACGGAGGCCGCGGGATTGCCCGGCACGACCGTATCGCCCTGGCCATCACCACCCCGCCGCAGGCTGGCGAAGGTCTCCACAGAAAAGCCGCTCTCCGGCTCGGCGTCGTTGTGGCAGCCGACGCAGGAACCCCGCAGGAGTGGCAGCACAGCCTCTTCGTAGCTGGGGCCAGCTTCGGCGGCCGACACCTTAGCCGGGGTAACGGGGGCGACGGTGAGTGCCAACAGAAAGAGAGCAAGCGGCATTCGCATCAGTCGGTTCTCGCAGGCGGCGGACGGCGGCAGCGGGGGAGGGAATCAATGGCGGAAGAGAAACTCGCGGCTCGTGAGCAGCGACCAGTAGAGGTCTTCGACAACGGCGCGTTTCTCCTCAGGAGTCGCGTCGGCGAGCATGGTGAGAAACGGCTGCTTCTCTTCGTCGGTCGGGTAGCGGGAGAGGGTTCGCAGCCAGGCGTCCTCAATGATGGCCTCGTTCGTCGGCTCCGTGGCGAGCATCCGCGTGATGGAGCCATGCTTCGAGGCCAGCTTGTCGTTGAGGGTGGAGCCGTTGGAGAGATGCAGCACCTGCACCAGGCTCGGCTGGTTCGACCGCTCACACTCGCAGGTGATCTCGCGATCGTTGCGGCCGAAGGTCTCCAGGAAGTAGTTCTTCACGGCGGAGTCGGAGAGCTCCAAGGCTCGGGTGCCCGCCCCGTAGGCATCGACCTTCTGAGTGGAGCCATCGTTGAGGGCGATCTCCGTGTACGTGTCGCGAACACCCGTGACGTCGGAGATCGCGTCGCTGAGCACCTCGGCCATCAGCCGGGTGGGATAGGCACGGGCAAACCAGAGCCGATCGCCCTTATTTTCCGGCAGCACCTGGCTGCCGCGACGGTAGGTCTCTGAAAGCAGAATCAGCCGCATCAGGGCCTTGAGGTCGTAGCCCTGCTCGGCGGTAAACGCTGCCAGGGCCGTCAGCAGCGTGTCGTTGCTCGCCGGGTTGGTGGCGCGGAGATCATCGACGGGGTTGACCAGGCCGATGCCGAAGAAGTTGGCCCACACACGATTGGCGATCGCTCGGGCAAAGTAGGGATTGTCTGGCGAGGTCAGCCAGGCAGCGAGGGCCTCGCGGCGGTCGGTGGGGCTTTCGGGATCGAGGGGTTCGCCGTCGAGCGGGGCGGGCGGCAGGGGGCGGCCGGTCCGCGGCTGGAGGAGGTCGCCGCGGGGCTCCACGTAAAGAGTGCGGACGCCATCGCCGCTGCGGGCATCGCCTCCCCAGCCTTTGGCCCGCACCCTCGCGAAGAGATTGGCGAAGGCGTAGTACTGGTCGTTGGTCCATTTCTCCAGCGGGTGGTTGTGGCACTTAGCGCACCCGATCGAGAGGGAGAGGAAGGCTTGGCTCGTGTTCTCCGCCATCGTCTCAGGATCCTGATGGACGGCGAAGAAGTTGGTCGCCCCGTTCTCCACGCTCGAGCCCGTGGCGGTGATTGCCTGACGAACCAGCTCGTCCCAGGGCATGTTTTCCGCCACACGATCGCGGATCCACGACGCATAGGCTTCCACCGCAGCCGGCCGCAGGGCCGATCCGGTCACGAGAAAGATGTCAGCCCACTTGTAGCTCCAGTAATCGATGAACTCAGGGCGGGCCAGCAGGAGGTCGACGAGCCGCTCCCGCTTCTTCGGCGCGGTGTCGCTGAGAAAACCGCGAACCTCTTCGGGCGTTGGCAGCCGGCCGATCGTGTCGAGAAAGGCCCGACGAAGAAAGGTCGCATCGTCGCAAGGGGGCGAGGGGGCCAGGTGCAGCCGCTGGAGCTGCTCGAGGACAAGCTCGTCGATCAGGTTGGCCCTGGGCGCCGCCGCGAAGGTCTCGGGGGGAATCGCATGGGGGAAGGCTGAGGTCACCCTGCCGACGGCAATCTGTGAGGAAAACCAGGCGGTGATCGCGCCGCTGCCATGCCCGAGCGCCGTGGCGAGGCCATCGCCGGAAACGCTTGCCACGGTCGCGTCGGTGGAGGTGAAGCGGGCCCAGCGGGTGACATCGCGGCTGGAGCCATCGCTGTAGCGGGCCGTGACCTGAAAAGCCACCTCGTCACCCGGAGCGAGCAGCGCCTCAGCAGGCTCAATGCTGATCGACGCAAGCGATCGCTCGCCAGCCTGGGGCCCAGGGCAGCCGGCGGCAATCCAGGATGCCAGCAGCTGGTAGTCGTCGCTGCCCACGTCGAGCCGCTTCCCGCCTTTGTGGGGCACGGCCATTGTGGGCTTGGTCAGCAGCAGGCTCGTGGCGGGCTTGGCCAGATCGACGCGGCGGCCGAGGGCCTCCCGCGTGATGGCGAGGTGGTCGCTGGCCGGATCGTAGCCAAAGAGCGAGAGCCGGAAGCCAGCCTTGCCAGCGAGCGCTCCATGGCAGCCGCCACCGTTGCAGCCGGCTTTGGAGAGGATCGGGACGATGTCGTTGGTGAAGCTGACATCGGCCGCAGGCTCATCCCCCCGAGCGGCAGCGGACGCGCCGATCAGCAGCAGGGAGAGCAGCAGCGGCCATGAACGCGGCAGCGGTCGATGGTCACGGGCGACGCGGTCCATGAAGAATCTCCATCAAAGAAGGCAGAGCGAGTTGTGGTGGTGGAGCGGGTGGCTCGTACATGATCTGGCGGTCGCGCTCGCCACAGGGGCCACGCGGTCCTCACGCGAACAGCTCACGGATCGGCTCGGTGCCGAAGTCGGTCAGGGCGAACGGCCGGCCGGCCGGTCCGTCGAGGTGGCTGGTGTGGTTGAGACCGAGGCTTTCAAAGATCGTGGCCACGATGTCGCCAGGCCCGACGGGCCGCTCTGCAGGGAAGCCACCCACGGTGTCGCTGGCGCCGACCACGCGGCCGCCTGCCACGCCGCCGCCAGCGAAGCTGCAGCTGAAGCACTGCGGCCAATGGTCACGGCCGCCGGCCGGGTTGACCTTCGGTGTGCGGCCAAACTCGCAGAGCGTGGTCACGAGCGTGTCGTCGAGCATGCCGCGGCCCACGAGGTCTTCCAGCAGCGCTGAGTAGGCCTGGTCGTACATCGGGCAGACGATGTCTTTCATGCCCTCGATCGAGGTGAACGGCTTGGAGCCGTGGATATCCCAGGTGATCTCGTCGAACACCGTGAGGAAGGTGTTGACCGTCACGAACCGCACGCCGTTTTCCACCAGCCGCCTTGCAAGCAGGCAGCACTGCCCGAAGCGATTCATGCCATACCGCTCACGGACATGCGTCGGCTCCTTGGAGAGATCGAAGGCTTCGCGGGCCTGGGTGCTCGTCATCAGCCGGTAGGCAGTCTGAAAGTTTTCGTCGAGCAGCCGCGCGTCTTCGCTGGCCTCAAACTCGTCGGCCGCCTGCTCCACGATGCTCCGCATGGAACGCCGCCGCTCAAGCCTGGCCATGCCGATCTGGTCTGGAGGCAGCAGGTCCGGCACGCGGAAGTCGGGCTTGGAGGGATCGGCCATCAGCGCGAAAGGGTCGTGGGCCTTGCCCAGGAAGCCTCCGGCCTGTCCGTTGGGGAGGTTGCCGCCGCCGCGGCCCATCAGCTCCGGCAGCACGACAAAGGGGGGCAGGTCGGTGCGGCGGCCGAGCAGATACGACGCGACGCTGCCGACGTGGGGAGTGTGGATGCCTCCCGTAAACCGCCGGCCCGTCTGCAGCATCTGCCAGCCGGCATCGTGGACGGCCGCCCCGGCGTGGTGGCAGCTTCGCACCAGGGAGAAGCGATCGGCGACGGCCGCATGCTTGGGCAGCAGTTCGGAAATCTCGAAGGCATCGGTCGCTGTGCGGATCGGCTTGAACGGGCCGCGAATCTCCGCAGGCGCCTCCGGCTTCATGTCCCAGAGGTCGAGATGGCTCGGCCCGCCGAGGTTGAAAATCATGATGCAGGAGCGGTTCTCATGCCCCGGGCGAACCTGGCCTTCAGCTGCAGCCCGGGCATACTGCGGCAGCGAAAGCCCGACCGCCGACAGAGCCCCCACGTGTAGGAAATCACGACGCGTGGGGCCACCACCGCACAGCAGGGCACGCGGGCGTGGCGCGAGAAAACTGAACATTCCTAACCTCCGCCTGTTGGAGTTCTCACGGCGGGATTCGATCCCCTGGCATCCTGTCGATGCAGGCTCTGCCCACCAAAAGCCCAGGCTCTGCCCACCCACAGCCTTGTCGACTCCTGGGCTCCCACGGCAGACTCTGCCAACCTGGTAGTCTACCCGCTCGTTGTGGCGTTCGCACTCCGCGGCACCTCACGACAACCGGCAGCTCGGAGGCAAGCAAGCGATGCGGCTTGGGCTGATCAACTCGGCGTTTGCCCAGGCGGGCCGCGACACCCGCTTCGGCCTGGAAAAGACGAAGCAGCTCGGCTTCGACACGGTCGACATCTTCACCGACCCGCTCGACATCGATGCCGATGAGCGGCGGCTGCTGCGAGATGTGTGCGACGAGCTCGAGCTGCCGATCGTGAGCCTGTGCTGCGTGGCGCTCGGCCTGGTCGACTTCAATCCGTCGGTGCGTCGCTTCCACATCGACCGCTGCCGCAGGTTTCTCGATCTGACGGCCGAGCTTGGCGGCAGCAACCTGCTGCTGGTGCTCGGCGAGTATGTCTGGCAGCAGGAGGTGATCCCGCCGCGTGAGCAGTGGCGGCTTGGCGTGGAGAGCGTGCAGCAGCTTGGCAGCCATGCGGCGTCGCTGGGCCTGAAGATCGCGATCGAGCTGGAGCCGTTTCGTCTCTCGATCGTCAACTCGATCGACACGATGCTGCAGTTTCTCGGCGACGTTGGCCAGGCTGATGTCGTGCGGGCCAACTGCGACATCTCCCACCTGCACCTGGTGCACACACCACCAGCCGATGTCGCCCGGCTTGCTGGTGTGATCGAACATGTGCACCTCTCTGATTGTGATGGCACCGTGCATGGTGATCTGCCTCCCGGCCGTGGCGTGACGCCGATTGCCGACTACCTCGCCGCCATTCGCGACACCGGCTACGACGGCGTGGTCAGCCTCGAGCTCGAGTATTCGCCCGAGCCAGAAAGAATCGTGGAGTGGGTGGCGGAGGCCCACGACGCCACGGCTGCAATCATGCGAGACCTCGGCTGTCGATGACCTGATCGGGAGAGCTGCGATGAAGCGTGCATGCCTGCGACTGTTGCTCGGCGGCTGGCTGGCTGGTGGGCTGGTAGCCGTGGAGGCGGAGCCGCCGGAGCAGCTGCCAGGGACGGAGGCCTTCGCTGCAGGCGTAGACCTTTCTGCCGATGCGTTGGCGTCGCAGCTGGTCGACGGTGTGGATCGCTTCCTCCTCGGTGAGATCGACGCTGCCCGAGAGGAGCGGAGGCGGGCGTGGCGCGCCGATCACACGACCCGCGAGCATGCCCAGGCTGCCGATGCTGCCCGCCGAGAGCGGCTGGCCCGCATCCTCGGGCTGCGAGATCCGCGGCCTGCGTTTGCAGCTCCGCAGCTGCTGGCCACGCCTGAGCGATCGGCCGTCGTGGGCCGCGGCATGGGATATGAGATTCTTGCTGTCCGCTGGCCGGCCGTTGAGGGCGTCCACGGCGAGGGCCTGCTGCTGGTGCCGAGCGGGGAGGCTGTGGCGAGTGTGGTGGTGATCCCCGACGCGGAGCTCACGCCAGAGCAGTATGTCGGGCTTTCTGCGGGGGTGCCGATGCAGGGGCAGCTGCCGAGGCTGCTGGCGGAACGTGGATGCCGTGTGCTCGTGCCTGTGCTGATCGATCGGCATCGTGAGAAGCGGAACGGTCGGGCGATGCTCACGTCGCGGGAGTATCTCTACCGCAGCGCCTTTGAGTTGGGCCGGCACATCGTCGGCTATGAGCTGCAGAAGGTGTTCGCCGCGGTCGACTGGTTTCAGGCGGGCAGCGGCACGCAGGCGATCGGCGTCGTCGGGTTTGGCGAGGGGGGCATGCTCGCGCTGTATGCCGCCGCTCTCGATCCGCGGATTGAGCTGGCCGGCGTGTGCGGCTTCTTTGGCGATCGCGACCGGCTCTGGGAGCAGCCGATCGATCGCAACGTGTTCGGTCTGCTCTCGCACTTCGGTGATGCCGAGCTCGCCGCGATGGTGCTGCCGCGGAAGCTCGTGATCGAAAACAGCCGCGGGCCGGAGCGGGTGATTCCAGGGGATGGCGGTGCGCCGGCGGTGCTGCGGTCTCCCGAAGGGGTGGCGGCGGAGCTCGCCCGCGTGCGAGCGCTTGCGGCTGCTGATGCAACGACGCAGCTGATTGTCGTGGGGGAGGATGGCGGGGCCGTCGAGCATGGGGCGGCTGTCGATGCTCTTGCCGACGCGCTTGGTGCCGCGGCAGCCTCCGCCTCAGGCGAGCCGGAGATCGTCGGCCTGGCGGTCGATAGCGAGGATCGTCAGCGGCGGCAGATTGCCGAGATTGACCGCTTCACGCAGCGGCTGCTGGCGACCTGTGCCGACACTCGCCGCGACTTCCTGCCGATCGCAGACCAGCTCGGACAGGCCCCGCATCAGCCGCTCGACTTCACCTCGCCCGCGGCCTACGAGCGGTCGATTGAGCCGTTTCGCGAGCAGTTTGCCACGGAGGTGATCGGTCGCTTTGACCACGACCTGCTCCCGCCGCGGCCTCGGTCGCAGCTGATCGCTCGAGCTGATGGTGTGGCGACCTACCGCGTGGTGCTCGATGTGTTTCCAGACGTGATGGCCACGGGGCTGCTCCTGCTGCCAGACGATGTGCAGCCGGGGGAGCGGCGGCCGGTCGTTGTCTGCCAGCACGGGCTGGAAGGTCGGCCCGACGACCTGCTTGCCGGTGCGGACAAGGAATCGATCTACAAGGGAATGGCCACCAGGCTCGCCCAGCGGGGCTTCATCACGTTTGCGCCGCAGAATCTCTACCTCTACGGCGACCGTTTTCGCACGCTGCAACGGAAGGCGAATCCCCTTGGCAAAACCCTCTTCTCGGTGATCGTGCCCCAGCACCGGCAGATCGTCCGCTGGCTGGCGACGCTGCCGCAGGTCGACGCCGAGAGGATTGCGTTTTATGGGCTCAGCTACGGCGGGAAGTCGGCGATGCGGATTCCTGCCCTGGTTGACGAATACTGTCTTTCAATCTGCTCGGCCGATTTCAACGACTGGGTCTGGAAGAACGCGTCGACTTCGGCTCCCTACAGCTATGTCTGGACGGGCGAGTATGAGATCTTCGAGTTTGACCTCGGGAGCACCTTCAACTACGCCGAGATGGCAGCCCTGATTGCGCCGCGGCCCTTTCTGGTCGAGCGAGGCCACTTCGACACGGTCGGCTCAGACGAGCGGGTGGCCCTGGAGTTTGCCAAGGTGCGGTTTCTCTACGAGGCGAGGCTGGGGCTGCCAGGGCGGGCCGCGATTGAGTGGTTCGTGGGGCCGCACGCGATTCACGGGGAGGGCAGCTATGCCTTCCTCCACCACCATCTCGACTGGCCGTTGCCGGCGTCTAAGTAGCCTCGTTTTCCCGAAAAAACCTGGCTCACGGCCGTCATCGGGCTATACTTTTCCAAGCTGGTGCAATGCCAGTCGATTTTGTTGGGGCGTTGACGGCGAAACTTTTCCCGAGCCTCTGCGTTGAAGTTGTGGGGCGATGCATCCTTCCTCATCCGCTTCCAGGCTTTCAAAAACCTGTTCCCCAGAGGACATTTGGGGGGACATTTTGGGTCAGAAACTGCCCGCGAAGGCGTTGTTTCTGACAACGGTCCGAAACTCCCGCCTGCTCTCAGCCCACCAGCCGCTCTCTGCGATCTTGAGGTTTGCCATGCGATCTTGTTCTCCACGTTCGATGCCCGGCAGGGCCACCCGTGTTCAGGCGGGTTTTACGCTCGTTGAGCTCCTCGTCGTGATCGCCATCATTGGCGTGCTCGTTGGCCTGCTGCTGCCGGCGGTGCAGTCGGCCCGCGAGGCGGCCCGGCGGATCTCGTGCACAAACAGTCTCAAGCAGGTCGGACTGGCCGTGCAGCTCTCCCACGACGTGCAGAACAAGTTTCCTTCCGGCCGGATGACGCGGGATCCCTATGACGTGTCGTGGGCCTTCCGTCTGCTGCCCTTCATGGAGGAGCAGGCGATCTACGACGCCCGCAATCCCGACACGACGGTGCCCTGTTGGGATCCGAGCAACGCCTTGGCCTTCCGCTCGCCAGTCGCCACGTATTTCTGCTCGAGCCGGCGGCCTCCCATTGCTGACCGCAACTTCGACAACAACAACAATGCTCCGCTGGTGACGGGCGTCGCTGCTGGCGGCGACTACGCGGCCAACCCCGGGACATACTTCAACTACGCCGTCACGCCCAATGCTCCCTTCGATCCCAAGCGAGGCGGTCCGATCCACACCTTCTCAAGCGTGACCATGGCCCAGGTGACCGACGGCCTGAGCAAAACGTTTGTCGTTGGTGAAAAACACATCCCGCCGGAAGACAGCTCCTACAGCACTGAGATGCAGCACTACATGCAGGGCGACACGGCGTTCTTCCCGTCCGACACCCCGCATACGCTGTTTCGGGACACCTACCGCGGCCTGGCCCAGAGCTACCGCGACATGAACAACCGCAAGTTTGGCAGCATGCACCCTTCGGTAACACAGTTCGTGTTTTGCGACGGCCATGTGGAGGCGATCTCCAACGACACCGGCCTCGACATCCTGCGGTGGTACTGTGCCGTCGGTGATGGCAACGACCCGACAACACCTCCCGATGGTGTCGACGTCGACTACTGAGCGTCGCCGCGAGTGCCGTTTTTTCTCACACACATGTCCATGCTGGAGTCGCGTTTATGAACAGATCTTCTCGCCCTCGGCGCGGGTTTTCCAAGACAGCGGTTGTGGCTGCTGTCGTTGTTGCCGTTGCCGCAGTCGGTGTCTGGTATCTGGCCTGGCCAGATCTTGCCGACAAGACGATCGCCATGCAGCGAGATCTCTTGGAGAGCGGTCTCGGCCCTGATGCGACCAAAGAGCAGATCGTGGCCATCACGAAGAACGTGGATCAGCTCAATGCCGACGACGCCGGTCGCGTGCGGCAGGCGCTCTTCGGCGACCTGCGGGGCATGCAGCAGCGAAACATGACGCGTTATTTTGATGCGTCGGAGGCGGAGCGGCAGGCGGTGCTGGATGCCGACATCGCCCGGATCCAGCTGCTGGGAAAGCTCTTCGACGCGGTCAATCCCGGCAGCATGAGGCTGCCCACCGATGCCGAGCGGCAGCAGTGGGAGGAGCGGACGGAAAGCCCGCGAGGAGGGGCGTGAAGAGCCGCGGCCAGAACAGCGTCGCGACGACACCCCCAGGATCGATCGGGAGCAGGCCGAGGAATACATCACCGCACTGCGGGCTCGGGCTGAGGAGCAGGGCGTCGACCTTGGTCGCATGGGCGGCTTTGGCGGACGCGGAGGTCGCGGCCGTCGGGGCTGAGTGCAACTGTGGCTGAGCGGCTGATCCGCTACGATTGAGGCATCGTGGCCACCTCCAAACCGCGCTCCCCCCGAGCAAAAGACGCGTCCGACGCAACCGCCGAGTCATCGCAGCGGCTGCTTTGTCTGGCGGAGTCGATCGAAGATCACAGCGGGTTTGCCGACGTCATCGCCAGCCTCCGAGAGGGGCACGGCGGAACGATCGGCGGAACCTGGGGATCAGGCTGCGCGCTTGCGGTGGCCTCGCTGCAGCGGCTCCTCGCAGCCTCGGAAGAATCGGCTGGTCGCCGCACCGTGTCGAGTCGCACGCGTTCGACGGAGCGAGCGGGGAAGCCAAGAGCCGCGGCGAGCGGCCGTGGGGTGGTCGTGGCAGTCTTGCCGCACGCAGCCGACGTGGAGGCCTTCGCCGACGACCTTGCCATCTTCACCACCGCCGATGTCGTGGTGCTGCCGGCGGTGGAGACGATCGACGAAGACGACCTTGCTGGGAGCCCAGACGCCGCGGCTCGCCTCGCGGTTGTCAAACGGCTGACCCAGCCAAGTCACAAGGCCCGTCCGCAGATCGTCGTCACGAGCATGCAGGCGCTGCTCTCGCCCCTGGATGATCCCCGCGAGATCTCAGCGAGCACGCGGCTGCTTGAGGTGGGCGGCACGCTCGATCCTGCGGAACTGGCCGACTGGCTGGTGGCTCGCGGCTGGCAGGGCTACGACGCGATCGAGATGCCCGGGTCGTTTGCCCGCCGCGGTGGGATCATGGATCTCTTCGCGGCCGACTGGGACCGGCCGATTCGCGTCGAGCTCTTCGGCAACGAGATCGAGTCGCTCCGCACGTTCGACATTGTCAGCCAGCGGAGCGTGGATGATCTCGATCAGATCGAGGTCACGGCGCTGGCCCGCTCGCACGGCTCCACGCAGCTCACCGAGATTCTGCCGGAGGGCTCGGCGTTTGCGCTCGTCGAGCCGATGGAGCTCGCGGATGAAGCGGGCCGGTGCTTTGCCCGGCTGCATGGAAGCCTCGGCAACATTTCAGAGCCCGAGGATGTTTTTGCGCGAATCTACCGCTGGCCGTCGGTGACGCTCTCGTGCGTGGCCACCGCGAGCCTCGAAGCCGCCGCTCAGCTTGCGATTGAGAGCGTGGAGCGGTTTACCGGTGTGCTCGACCGTGTCAGGGAAGAGCTCGAAAACGTCGGCCGGGATCAGGAGGTCTGGATCGTCTGCCCGACCGAAGCGGAGACCAGTCGGCTCGGTGAGCTGCTTGCCGAGAGCCGGCCCGCCCAGCAGGGGCGGCTGCACTTTGCCGTCGGCCATCTCTCGGCTGGCTTTCGACTGGTGCCGGAACGGCTTGTGTTGATCAGCGCTGCGGAGCTGTTTCGGCGTGAGGATGTGGTCCGCCGCACGCCCAAGCACAGGCTCTCCCGTGCGATCGACACCTTCCTTGATCTGCAGGATGGTGACTACGTCGTGCATGTCTCGCACGGCATCGGCCGCTATCGCGGGCTGAAACTCCTGGAGAAACAGGATCGCACCGAGGAGTTTCTCGACGTTGAGTTTGCCGAGGGCACCCGTGTGTATGTGCCGGCGGCCTGCATCGACCTCGTGCAGAAGTATGTCGGCGGCACCAAGCTCGCTCCCAAGCTCGCCAAGATCGGGGGGCGGGCTTGGGAGAAGCAGAAGCAGGCCGTCCGTGAGGCGGTGGCCGACATGGCGGCCGACATGCTCCGCCTGCAGGCTCGCCGCGAGAGCAGGCCAGGCGTGGCCTTCCCTGCCGACACGCAGTGGCAGGAAGACTTTGAGGCGGCCTTCCCCTACGACGAAACCCCCGACCAGCTCTCGGCCGTGCATGCGATCCGCGATGACATGCAAAAGCCGCAGCCGATGGACCGGCTGCTCTGCGGCGATGTCGGCTTTGGCAAGACAGAACTCGCGATGCGGGCCGCCTTCAAGGCGGTCGACGCGGGGCATCAGGTGGCGGTGCTTGTGCCCACGACCGTGCTCGCCGAGCAGCACCGCCGCACGTTTGCCGCGAGGTTTGCGGAGTATCCCTTTGAAATCCGCTCGCTCTCTCGGATGGCGAGCACGGCTGAGACCAGAGAGATCCTGGAAGGCCTCGCCGCGGGCACGATCGACATTGTGATCGGCACCCACCGCGTGGCCGGGGCCGACGTCCACTTCGCTCGGCTCGGCCTGGTCGTGATCGACGAGGAGCAGCGGTTTGGCGTGGAGGTCAAGGAGCGGCTCAAGGCGGTGCGGGCAAGCGTGGACGTGCTCACGATGACCGCCACCCCGATTCCCCGCACGCTCCACATGGCGATGCTCGGCATCCGCGACATCTCCAGCCTGGCCACGCCTCCGACGAACCGGCAGCCGGTGGAAACGCGTGTGGCCCGCTGGGACGACGGACTGATTCGGCATGCGATCGAGCGGGAGCTGGCCCGCGGCGGTCAGGTTTTTGTCGTGCACAACCGAATCAAAGACATCCATCGCGTGCGGGAGAAGCTGGCCCGGATCGTGCCGGATGCCCGCGTGGTGATCGCCCACGGAAGGCTCAACGAGCATGAGCTCGAGGATGTGATGCTCACCTTCGTGCGGGGTGAGGCCGACATCCTGTTGGCGACCACGATCATCGAGAGCGGCCTCGACATTCCGCGGGCCAACACCATTTTCATCGATGAGGCCGACCACTACGGCCTGGCCGATCTGCATCAGCTGCGGGGCCGCGTGGGCCGCAGCCATCACCGTGCCTACTGCTACATGCTGATCGACCAGGGAACGCAGCTCACTGAGACCGCTGCCCGGCGGCTGCGGGCGATCCAGGAGTTTTCCAGCATGGGGGCGGGCTTCTCGCTCTCCATGAGAGATCTCGAGATCCGCGGTGCAGGCAACCTGCTGGGAACGCAGCAGAGCGGTCACATTGCGGCAGTTGGCTATGACCTCTACTGCAAGCTGCTGGAGCAGGCCGTGCGTGGCCTCAAGCATCTGCCACCCGCTGAGCCGCCGGCGGTGGCGATCGACCTGCCCGGCCGGGCCTTTTTGCCCCGCGACTATATCCCCGATATCCGCAGCAAGATCGACGTCTACCGACGCCTTTCTCGGGCTGGCGAGGCGAGCCATATCGACGACATCCAGGCTGAGCTGGCTGATCGTTTCGGGCCACTCCCTGATGAGGCGCGGCGGCTCTGCGAGGCGGCCCGCGTGCGGGTGGCGGCAGCCTCCTGGGGAATCGATGCGATCACACGGCAAGACGGCCTGCTCGTGTTCACCTTCCACGACATCTCCCGGCGTCGGTTGCTGAAGGATGCGATGGATGGGCTGCTGCGGATTGTCGACGAACGCACCGCGGCCTACCCGCTGGCCGCGCGGCATAACGCCGCTGAGATCGCGACCCCCGACGGCCTGCTGGCGGTGATGCGGCTGCTGCTGGAGCGACATGATGGCCGCCCGCAGGCCATCGCAGCCGAGCCACACGCAGGCCCACGGCGTCGCCGTCGTCGCCGAAAACCGCGTGCCGCGCAAGACTGAGCAGGGCGACGAAGGCGGAAAACTGGAGGAAAACGGCAGGCGAGTCCTTCGTGAAAACGCTGTTGCGACGGCTGCTCCGGGCCTCCTATAGTCCGCCGCGATTCGTTTCCACGAGGAGCCCTCTGTGGCCGCAACTCGACACCGCCCTGCAGTTCTCGCGACCGCTCAGCCTGGCCTTTTCTGGTCGCGGAGTGGGCTTGCGGCATGCCTGGCCATGCTTGCTGTCGCAGGCCAGCCCGCCGCGGCACAGCGGATTGCCAATCAGTTCGATGAGCAGGCTGCCGGAGCGACCCGCGGTCCATCACAGGGCCTCGAACAGCAGCGGGGTGTGGATACGTCGGTTGCCCGCCCCCACGTGCCGAAGGCAACGAGCAGGCCGGCATCCTGGCCAACGGGGCAGGAAAACTCACAGGGAAATGTGGTTTCGAGCATTCGTCGCGATCCTGGAAGCCCGTTGGTTCCAGTCGATGGGCCGTCGCCCGTGTCGCAGGTCGTGCAGGCCTTGGCGGCGGTGCCGCTGACGTCGTCGCCTGAGAATGAGCAGGCAACCGCTGCGGCGTCAGGCTCCGGTGTCGTGCAGGCGCAGTATGTCGAGCGGGCCACAGCCGTCTCGTCGTATCCCTCAACCGGCTACGCTCCAGCCACGATTCCACAAGCCCTGGCTCCCGGACATGATGCCAGCCTGCAGCCCACGCCCCCGCGGATTGCCGACGGTTTTTCGCAGGCACCTGCTGCAGGCAGCCCCTCTCCGGCCTCTGGCGATTCCGCCGCTCCCCAGGCAGGCGCCAGCGAGCAAAAGGAACCCCTGCTGAGCCACGCTCAGTCGCTGCAGACGGCGATGGTGGTGGCCCGGGTAGGGCCTGAGGTGGTGCTGGAGAGCGACCTGATCACACCGAGTGTGGCGGAGTGGCTCGAAAAAGTGACCCCCGGCCTCAAGCCGGAGCAGGTTCGCGAACTCAAGATGCAGGTGTATCGGCATCTGCTCACGCAGCACATCGAGTCGCTGATCGTGTTTGTCGATGCCTGCCGCACGATTCCCGAAGAGGCCTTCCCCGAGATCGAGGTCAAGGTCAACCAGGCGTTCGATGCTGAGCAGCTGCCGAAGCTGATGCAGGCATCCAACGTCGCCAACTCGCTCGAATACGAACAGCTGCTGCGGTCACGCGGTCAGTCGCTCGACCGGCTCAAGAAGGCGTTTTTTGAGAGGGCGATCGCTCAGCAGTGGATGCAGCAGGCCCTCGATGCCGAAGCGGGGGGCGAGATTCCCCATGCCGAGCTGATCTCCTACTACCAGGGGCACCTGAAAGACTACGAGTATCCTGCCAAGGCAACCTTTGAAGAGCTCTGTGTGCGGTTTGGCAGCAGCCGCTCGCGCGAACAGGCCTGGGGCATGCTCGCGGCCTTGGGCAACCGCGTGCTGGCTGGGGAGCCGTTTGCCGAGGTGGCCAAGCAGGCCTCGGAGGGGCCGACAGCCTCACAGGGCGGGGCCTACGACTGGACGACCCAGGGCAGCTTGCGATCGGACGTGATCGATGAGGCGATATTCAGCCTGCCTGTCGGCAAACTGAGCACGATTCTCGAAGACGGCACGGGGCTGCACATCATTCGCGTCACCGAGCGAACCGACGCGGGCCGGACCTCCTTTCTCGATGCTCAGGTGGAGATCCGCGGGACCCTGCGGATGGAACGTCATCAGAAGGCGGTCGATGAGTATCTCGCCAAACTCCGTGATCGGACGCCGGTGTGGACGATCTTCGATGATGAGGGCGAGGGGCAGCAGTCGTCGTCGGTGGCCGGTCGCACTGCAGGCAGCCGCTGATGCGGCGTCGTTGCCGAGCATTCCCCACACCGATAAACTGCCCCTGTCGGTGGGTCGGCGGCTGTGATCCTGCCGTAAATGTTCCTTCCAGAGGCAATGTCCCCTATGCCCCCACAGTCTTCCGCTTCAGATTCTGCAGACGTTGTTCCAACTTCCCCGCCCGCACCTCCCGCCTCAAGTGCAGGGACGGCGCAGCTTGTCTTCGACGGGACCACGGTCGACCTGCCTCTGCTGGCTGGAAGTGAAGGGGAGCGGGCGATCGACACCGCGAAGCTCCGGGGGAAGACCGGATTGGTCACCCTGGATGAGGGCTACGTCAACACGGGCTCGACGACCAGCGCGATCACCTTTCTTGACGGGGAAAAAGGTGTGCTGCGGTATCGCGGCTATCCGATCGAGGTGCTTGCCGAAAAGTGCGACTTCATCGAAGTCAGCTACCTGCTGATCTACGGCAAACTGCCCAGCACCGATGAGCTCGATGCCTTCCGCACGTCGCTCTCGCACCACTCGATGATCCACGAGGACATGCGGAGCTTCTACAACGGTTTCCCTCGCGACGCCCACCCCATGGCGATCGTGGGCAGCGTGGTGGGAGCGCTCTCGACCTTCTACCAGGATTCGCTCGACGTGCGGGACCCGCGGCAGGTGGAGGTGAGCGTGCACCGGCTGCTTTCCAAGCTGCCGACGATCGCCGCCTACAGCTACAAAAAGTCGATCGGTCAGCCGCTGATGTATCCGCGGAACGACCTCTCCTACTGTGAGAACTTCCTGCAAATGATGTTTGCGGTGCCCTGCGAGGAGTACCACTGCGATCCCGATTTTGCCGACGCCCTCGACATGCTGCTTGTCGTGCATGCCGACCATGAGCAGAACTGCTCCACCTCGACGGTGCGGATGGTGGGCTCAAGCGACGCGAATCTCTTTGCCAGCATCTCCGCTGGGATCTCCGCACTCTGGGGGCCGCTGCATGGCGGTGCCAACCAGGCGTGCGTTGAGATGCTGGAGCGGATCGTTGCCGATGGTGGCAACGTGCAGAAGTATGTCGACATGGCCAAAAACAAAGACTCTGGCTTCCGCCTGATGGGATTTGGTCACCGTGTCTACAAGAACTACGACCCGCGTGCGACGCTGATCAAGGCAACCTGCGACCGTCTGCTGGCGAAGCTCTCGATCCGCGATCCGATCTTCGACATCGCTCAGAAGCTCGAAGAGGTGGCGCTCGCCGACGAGTATTTCATCGAGCGGAAGCTCTATCCCAACGTCGATTTCTATTCGGGCGTGATCTATCGTGCGATGGGCATCCCGGTGCAGATGTTTCCGGTGCTCTTTGCGATGGGGCGGCTGCCAGGCTGGATCGCCCACTGGGTCGAGATGCACCACTCGCCGACGAAGAAGATCTGCCGTCCGCGTCAGATCTACACGGGCGAAACCCTCCGCGAGTTTCCGGCGATCGGCCAGCGATAGCCACGAGGGCTCACCGCTTGCTGCGGAAAAATCGCTCAGCAGTCGCCCGCACTCATCGGCAAGCACGCCGCCGAGATGCTCGACGCGATGGTTGAGCCGTGGGTCGTTGAAGAGCTCATAGAGAGAGCAGACTGCGCCCGCCTTGGGGTCGGCCGCTCCCCAGACAACCGCCGGCACGCGGGCCTGCAGGATGCCGCCGGCGCACATCGGGCAGGGCTCAAGCGTGACGTAGAGGGTGCAGCCCTCCAGCCGCCAGCTGCCCAGGCTGGCAGCGGCCTGGGTCAGCGCGATCATTTCGGCATGGGCTGTCGGATCCTGCAGCTGCTCCCGTTGGTTGTGGCCGGAGGCGATCACGCGGCCGGCAGCCACCACGACCGCGCCCACCGGAACCTCATCCTCTTCCGCGGCCAGGCGGGCTTCTTCGAGAGCGAGCCGCATCCACCGCTCATGCTGGCTGCTGGCAAAGAGTTCGTCGGGTGGGACGCCGATGTCGAGCATAGTGCGACGTTTTCTGGCCTGGCGGAGGAGGACGGCGGCTTTCGAGACAGGCCGAAAAACCACCCTATGATGAGGTAGAGTAGCATGGCCGTTTCACGCCACACGTGCCTGGCGGTTGAGCGAGGATCCTGCGACACAGCCGACGAGTTTGAGGAGAGATTCATGCAGCCGGAGATCATGTCCCAACTCTATCTGGCAGCCCTCCGCTGGGCCCACATCCTCGCGGCGATCGTTGCCGTCGGGGGACTGTTTTTTGCCCGTTTCGGCCTGCTCCCGGCGATGCAGCTGCTTGATGAAGAGACCCGTGAGAAGCTCCACGAGGGGATTCGCAAACGCTGGCTGCCCTGGGTGATCGGGGCGATCACGCTCCTGCTGGCGAGCGGCTTGGCCAACTTCCTCCTCTTCAACGATGCGGCCCGGGCCTGGGACGATGGCACATGGATGAGGCAGACCAAGTATCACGCCCTGTTTGGCGTGAAGTTTCTGCTGGCGCTCGCCGTGTTTTACTTTGCCAGCGGTCTGGTGGGCCGGGGTGAGGGAACCGCGTGGATTCGTGCCAATCGTGGCAAGTGGCTCTCCGTCACGCTGCTGCTGGCGGTGGGCGTGGTGATGATTTCCGGCTGGATGCGGGGCCTGCACATGGGCCCCAATCAGCCGATGGATGAAGGGGCTGCCGGTGTGCAGCTGGAAGCCGCCGAGCTGCCGCCCGGCGAAGGGGAGGAGTGATGGACAAAAAGCAGAAGAAGCGGCTGGAGGTGGTGCAGCAGAAGATTCAAAAGCTGCAGCAGCTGCTGTCGGCGGCCAAAAAACAGCCTGATGATCCGGCTGACGTTCCGCGGATCGAGGGAGAGCTGGCAGTGCTGCATGAGGAGCTTGGCAAACTCAAGCAGTCGTGAGGATGGCCGAGCTCCCGGGAATCCCCGGCGGCTCCCTGCGGCCCTGCCTGGCTGGTGCCTGAGGGTATGATGGTAGGTGCCGGGGCACTGCTGGGAATCGCGGAATCATGGGGCTACTCGACTCGCTGAAAAAGGCTTTCGCCGGCAATCCCCGCGTCGACCTTTCCACCCGCTTTGAGCGGCTGAAGGAAGCCGTCGCGGGGACGATGTCGAAGTTTTACAAAGCCCGGGACCTGACGTCGGGCTCAGTCGTGGGGCTGAAACTGCTCGATTCCAAGAAGCTCGACCCGATCGAGGCTCGCTATCGAGGCCTTGGGAAGCCGACCGAGGGGGAGATCGGGTTGCAGATCTCCGGCGAGAATATCGTGAAAACGCTCGAGTGGGGCGTGGCGCGAGATGGCACCAAGTATGTGGTGCAGGAATACATCGAAGGCCCTGGGCTGCACACGCTGCTCGGCCGACGCACGGAAATGGATTCGGTCACACGGCTTGATCTCGTGCGGCAGGCAGCCAAGGCGCTCACCTCCGTGCATGCAGCGGGATTTGTGCACCGCGATATCTGCCCGCGAAACTTCCTGCTTGAGCCGAGCGGCAGGCTCGTGCTGATCGACTTTGGCCTGACCGTTCCCGACAAGCCGGCGTTTATGCAGCCTGGCAACCGAGTGGGAACCCCCAGCTACATGGCTCCGGAGGTCGTCCGCCGCCGGCAGGCCGACCACCGGCTCGATATCTTCTCCTTCGGTGTCTCCGCCTACGAAATCCTCACCAACGAACCCCCGTGGCCCCGTGGGGGAAGCGGCCATGCCGCCATGCGGTCGTCGGAGCCGACCGATATTCGGGAGGTTTGGCCGGAAATCCCAGAAGCCCTGGCCAGGCTCGTGATGTCGTGCCTTTCGGCTGATCCCGACAAGCGTCCGGCGTCGATGGACACCATTGTGACGGCACTTGAGGGGGTGCAGCTGTCGGCGGTCGGAGGGCCGTAGCCAGCGAAACCCGCCAAACTCGCGGCAGGCCTTGAAGCGGGTTTCAAGCCACTTTACGATACGAGGCCCACGAGATGGGGCACGAGATGTGCTCCTGCTACTTTCTTCAGGGATTGTTGAGGTTACGCCATGACGATGGACAAGAGTCTCCGCGTTCGCAAGGGTTCTGCGGGATCCCGTGGCGTCCTCACCCGCGTTGAGCGGATTGCCAAGCTTGAGGAACTCGGCACCTGGCAGGAGGGGCAGCGGCCCCTCGGTCTGCCCAAGGTGCGGGTCTACAAGGTTGTGCTGAAGAAGAAGAAGACGAAGAAGGAAGAGCCTGCCGCCGAGACTGGTGGCAAGAAGAAGAAGTAGGAAGGCTGTGGCGGTGACTCACCGCTCAGTATTTTCCTTTCTCAGTGCTTTCGCAGCTTTCTTTTTCGCAGCTTTCCTTTGCGGGGCTGGCTCCGTCAGTGTTCGACCGTCTGCAGTGCCTGACGGGCTGCGGCTTGTCCGGATGCGATGACCTGGGGAATGCCCACGCCTTCAAGGCCAGCGCCCGCAAGACCGCATCCGGGGATGGTCTCCACCAGAGTCTTGATCCGGCCCACCCGCCCTAGGTGGCCAAGGTGATACTGAGGCATGGCGGCTTCCCACCGCTCGATGCGAGTGAGGGTGGGTGAGCCCGTGGCGCCGAGCAGCTCTGCGACTTCGTTCGTGGCCCGCTTGATGAGCGTGGCGTCGTCGAGCGTAGCTGCCTCGGGATCGAGGGCTCCGCCGAGAAACACTCGCATCAGCACGGAGCCGGCAGGGGCCCGCCTGGGGAACTTCGAGCTGGAGAAGCTCACCGCCAGGATCTTCCGCCGTTCCTGTCGGGGGATCACCAGGCCGGCGGCATCGAGTGGGTGGGCTACGGCCGCTCGCGGATAGCCCAGGCAGACAACCGCCGAACCGGCGTAGTCAATGCCGGCGAGTTCGTCGGCAAGCGGTTGGCTGATCCCGCGGATCATCGCCGCCGCTCGCGGTGCAGGCGTGGTGAGAATCACGGCATCGGCTTCCAGGACGCTCGCCGATGGAGACTCAAAGCCTGTGTCGGCAGCGGGGCCCTGGGCGGGGGCAAGCACGATCCGAAACCGATCCGTCCGCTGGACAGCGGTGACCCGCGCATGCAGCTGGTGAACACCGCTGCTGCGGAGGGCCTGGCACCAGCGGGTCGGCAGTGTGTCGAGGCCTGAGGTGAGGGTGGCGAAGTTGCCGTAGCGAGCGCCCGCTGTGCCCTCCATGCCGCTGGCCGTGAGGAGCCGTGTTTTTTCTCCAGCCTGCAGGCTGCCCGACCGCTTCTCCATGGCGAGAAAGTCGGGCAGGGCGGCGGCCATGCTCAGCCTCGCTGGATCCGCGGTCCAGATGCCGGAAACCAGCGGCTGCACCAGCCTCTCAAAGGCCTCGCGACCGAGGCGACGCACGGCAAACGATTCGAGGCTCTCATCCGCCGCTGTCGAGGTGGGCACGAAACGCTCCAGCATCACCCGCAGCTTTCCCGCTGGCGTGAGGAGCGATGACTTCAGGATGCTGGAGAGGCGGCCGGGGACCATCAGGCGAAAGCCGGCCGGCACGGCATGCAGCCGACCGCGGCCAAGCACCAGGGCCCGCCGTGCACTGGCCTGCACAGGGAGAATCTCCGCGTCCAGCCCGAGCCGCCGCACGGTGTCGAGGGCTTCTGGCCGAGTGGTCAGGAAGTTGTCGGCTGATCGCTCCACCAGCCAGCCATCGTGGCGGACCGTTTCCACAACACCGCCGCCCCTCCCTGCGGCATCGACGATCGTGGTCTGCCAGCCCTCGCTGGCCATCAGTTCCGCGGCCGCGAGCCCCGACAACCCCGCCCCAATCACGACGCAGCGGGGAGCGTGGGAAGGATCTGGCGACGGCATCACGGCGTGTCTCCTCAGGCAGATGGCGAATCCTCCACTTTACCTCATGCACGCAGCTTGACGGCTCTCTGCTGACGAGCGTCGGCGTGGGCGAGCGTTCCCCTGGGAAGACTCGAGAAACCACGGAATCTGGTCTGGACCGGCCCTGTTGGGATACCTAGTGTCTTCGCCTAGAAAAAGATTCCCGGCCGACCGTGGAACCAGTGGGAATCGAGACACCGATCGTGGAGGGATCCTAACGTGGCCACTCGCTTTGAGCGGAATGTGTGCGGGGTGCACTGTAAGCCCACCGCGACCGCACTGGTATCCATGGGCATGCTGACTCTCGGCCTGGCGCCGCTGGTCGTTTCTGGTGTGGCGGTCGCCGCCGAGCCCGACCCGGTGGTTGTCGCCGCCGAAGCAGGGGCACCTCCCCGTGCTCTGATGCGGGTGCCGGGATGGATTGAGTCGCTCGGCGCGAAGCGGGCCGCCCAGGGAGGAAAGCCGCTCCAGCTGGCCACGCAGTTTTCCGAGGTGACCGAGGCGGCAGGAGCGTCGGCCCTCGAGTCGTCCACAACCGATCTGCCACCAGCTGGCGATCTACCAGCCGGCAGCAGCTTTCCCACAACCATCGAGCCGCCTGCCCGTCTGCAGGCATCCCCCGGTGGGCGGCTGCTGAGGAGTCATCAGGGGCAGCCTCAGTCGTTCGCGACGCTCACGAGCGGCTGGACGGAGATTGCCGAAGACGAGGCCGCCGAGGCCGCCGCCGCGGAGTCGCTCGGACCCGACAGCAGTGTGCTCCAGGCTGAAGCGACCGAGGCAGTCGCCGACGCGACGCCAGATGCCGAGGAAGCCACGCCTCAGGCCGACCCGCTTTCCTTCGCAGACCAGGCCGACGCGGCGGTCAGCGATGACGCCGCCGTGGCTGACGCGGTCGACTCAAGCCTCGTGGACACGGATGATTCCAGTGTCGAGCCGTTGGACGCCGTCGCTGCAGACGACGCGATCGAACTGCCCCCGCAGCCCGCTTTGCAAGATGCTGCACCGACCCTGGCCATCGATCCCGCAAGTTTCCGCGGCGTGCTGCCCGGCACCACGACACGCGAAGAGCTGCTCGAGTCGTGGGGTGAAGGCGAAGCCTTTGCTCGCGATGACGGGAGCGAAGGTCTGTTTTGGGAGATGCCGCCCTTCCAGCGTGTGGAGGTGGTGCTTGCCGACGACATCGTCAGCTCGATCTACATTCGGCTTGCCAAGGAGTCGACGGTAGACGCCCTGGCGCAGCAGCTCGAGATCGACGACCTCCGCACAGTCTCAGTGCTCGACGCCGAAGGCGTTGCTGTCGGCGAGGTGTTTCCCGAGCGGGGCGTGATCTTCAGCCTGACCCCCGGCACCCGCTCCGCGACGGCGGTGATGCTTGAGCCGCTCGATCCCGAGGCCTTTGTCTTGCGGGCGGAAGGCGAGCTCAACAGCAGCGTGGCGAATGCCGTCACCGACCTTCAGTATGCGATTGAAGTGGATCCAGAGTATCAGCGGGCCCATCGCCTGCTGCTGGTGCTGCTCTGTGATCAGGGGCAGTGGACGCAGGCCGCCGAGGTTGCAGCCGCAACGGAGGCCTTGGCTCCCGACGATTCCTGGACGCTCCTCAAGCACGGTGGCGTGATGCTGGCTCTGGGCCGCTTCGACGAGGCGATGACCAAGACGCAGCAGGTGCTTGAGAGTCCCAACGTTCCGCCGCTGGTGCTCGCCCAGGCCGAGCGTCAGATGGGTCGGATCGAACTGGAACTGCCGTCGCCGAACTACCCGAAGGCGGTCAACCACTTCGCCGCGTCGATCAAGCATGCGGCCCCGCTCTCCGAGAATCCGACGATCCCCATTCGCCGGGCTTCAATCGACATCCAGTTCGACAGCCATCTGGGAACCGCCCTGGCGATCGCCAGCGGCACCTGGCAGCAGAAGGCCCGCGTGCTTCCCAAGTGGATCGCCCGTGCCGAAGGCTTGGCTCAGCAGCTCTCCGAAGACGAGGGTGGCAATCCCACGCTCGAACTGCGGCTCTGTCAGGGAGCCCTGGCGGTTTCGGCTGCCTCGGTTGATGGCGACAGCCCCATGCCCTGGATCAAGCGGCTGCTGACAGTGCGGTCGGCGATTGGGAGCGATGTGACCGACCCGTGGCGGCGGCGGCAGATCGACTGGGAGGTGGGCGAGGCACTCTCCGATGCCCTCACCGCTGCTCAGATCCGCGGTGACACCACCGACATGCTCGACAATGCCACGCTCACGGCTGCCTATCTGGAGCGGGGAGGCCAGCAGCGGGATCTGACCCCCGACGAGCGACGGGAGTTTGGCGACCTGCTCTTCCGTATTGGCATCCTCTACAGCCTGCAGAAGGGCGATCACGACACGGCGGTCACCTGGTTTGACAAGGTGCTGCCGCTGTGGGAGCGGAACGACTCGTTTGCCTACCGTGGCGAGCTCGGACGCCTCGGCGAGGCGTATGTGAGCATGGCGATCTCGTACTGGCAGGTGGACCGCCGCACCGAAGCGGTCGACCTCTCCAGCACTGGCGTTGACATGATGGTCACGGCGGTCGACGCCCAGCAGCTCGAGGAGCAGGCCCTGGCCGTTGCCTATGGCAACCTCTCCACGATGTATGCCGAGCAGGGCGATCCCGAACGCTCCGAGATGTATGCCGAGATGGCCAGCCGGGCCGAAGCGACCGGCACCCGGCAGTGAGCCCATGCGGGCTCTGCTGAGACGCTTAGTAACGCACGCGGGGCAGGCGATGAGAGTCGCCTGCCCCGCGGCTCTTTTAGCGGCTCACCACGGGCGGCAGCCAGCTGCAGAGATACCAGCAGCGGGGCGCGGTCCATTCGGCGAGGGCATCGAGTGAAAACGTCAGCCCCGAGGCATCCAGCCGGGCTGAGGCGGTTCCGGTGGAGCCGAGCACCTGATCGAGCAAGCCCGCCGGCCTGGCATACTCGACGACCCGCACATTCTCATCAGCGAGGCCGGTCAGCTCGACCGCCCGGTCGACCGCGTCGTCGAGAAAGCCGATGCGATCAACCAGGCCCACGCCGACCGCCTGCTCGGCGGTGAAGATGCGGCCGGTGCCGATCTCTTCAAACTGCTCGTCGGTGATCTTTGGACGGCCCTCGCGAACAATCGATGCGAAGCGGGCAAACATCTCATCGACCAGGCTCTGGAGCACCTCCCGCTGCCGCTCCTCAAGCTCGGGGGTCCGCGGCTTGGTGGGGCTGAGCATCTCCTTGAGCGGGCCGCTGGAGACGGTGGTGTCGGTGATGTCAAACCGCTGGAGCAGCTGCGAGAAGTCGTAGTTGGGGATCAGCACACCGACCGATCCGGTGAGGGTGGCAGGCTCGGCAAAGACCACGTCGTCCTCGCCCCCGCTGGCCATGGCGATGTAGTAGCCCCCGCTGGCACAGATGCCCCCCATGCTGACAACCACGGGCAGATTCCGCTCAGCTGCCAGCGTCGAGATCCGATGATGGATCTCGTCGGAGCCGCTCACCGTGCCGCCGGGCGAGTCGATCCGCAGCACGATCGCCCGCACGCTGTCGTCGTCTTCGATCTTGTCGATCTGCCGCCCGGCAAAGCCGTCGCCTCCGAGAATCGCGCCGGAGACGGTGACGATGGCCACCTTCGCTTCCGCTGCCGACGATCGCGAATGAAACGTCTCGAGCACCCGCGAGTCGGTCTGGAAATAGGTCGCGTTGGCCCCCACGCTGGCGACGGCGACCATCACGGCGATGGCGGTGATGATCCAGGCGAGCCTGCCGCCCCAGCGGCTGCGGGGCTGCTCCAGAATGACCCGCGTTGGGCCGCTGGCTCCGGCCTGCCGCGGGAGCGGGGAAAGGGTATCGTCTGCCATAGGGGCTCCTCGCAGCATGAGACACGCTCGTGGCCATCAACGACGGCACAACCCCCGCTAGTTTATCCTTCCGGAGTTGCGACGGGTGGGGCTTTGGCGGTTTGTCGTGTTGCCAGAGAGAACGGCCCATCGCTACCCTGCGAGTTCGTGCCGATGTCGGCAGTCTTGGGTTCGTGAGGAAGGAGTGTGGCGGTGATCGTTTCGGCGAGCACGGAGTGTTTTCCCGATCTGTCTTTGTCGGAGGCACTTGAGCGACTGGCAGAGCTTGAGTTCACCGCAGTCGAGATCGACGTCCACGAGGGCGGCCACCTCGAGCCGGCCAAGGTCGCGGCCGACGGCGAATGGGCTTTTGCCCAGTGCACCGACCTGCAGCGACTTCGCCCGGTTGCCGTCTCGTTTGCCTCGCCGGAAACACCAGACGTGTACGAGCGGTTTGAAGCCTGCTGCAAACTCGCCAAGGCGATCGGTGTTGTCATCCTCGTTGTGGAATCCTCGGAACTCGGCACACCCTTCAACGGCGAGATCGAACGGCTCCGCAAGCTCGTCGCCATCGCCTCGGGAGCCGGCCAGGTCGTCGGCGTGAAAACCCAGAGCGACCGGATGACGCAGGATGCCGAAACCACGGCCTCACTCTGCCGCAACGTGCCGGGCCTCGGTGTCACTCTCGATCCGACCTACTTCATCTACGGCCACGGCAAGAAGCCGACGAGCTGGGATCCGATCCTGCAGTACGTCTGTCACGTCCATCTGCGTGACTCGAAGCCCGACGCCTTTCAGGTTCGCATCGGCCAGGGCAACATCGAATACGGCAAGCTTGTCGCCCAGCTGCAGCGGTTTAACTTCAACCGGGCGCTCTGTGCCCACATGTCGCCGTTGGAAGGTGTCGACCAGACGGGCGAGCTCCGCAAGATGCGGCTGTTGCTGGAGAGCCTGCTGTAACGATCACCTGCTTGCGTGATTGAGAGATCGTTTGCCGGCATTGGCGAGGCAGGCGAGGTCGGCAGGGGTGAGGTGACGGCCGCTGCTGCGGGCGAGGGCGAGGCGGCAGGCGGTTTCCGCTGCGGCGAGGGCGGGTGTGTCGCCCTGTGGGGCGATCACGCGGTCGGCGTGGTGGGCGACGGCGAGGATGGTCAGCTGCTCGCGAACGCGGGCCGCCAGGCTGCCCACGATCAGCTGCCGATCCGCGAGGCCTCGGCCATGGCGGCGGAGCATCCGCTCGATGTCGCGGCCGGCGGTGGCCAGGCCGCGCCGGGCCGCCGATGCAAACCCGCGGAAGCGGCTGTCGAGGATCGAGCGGTCTTCCGCGGCTGACCGCCAGCGGCTGCAGAGACGGTCGGCCAGCAGCGGCAGCGAAGCGGCGATGCTGGATCGGCGGCCGGCGAGCGGATGCCGTTTGGCCAGGCCTTTGAAGAGCGCCAGCTCGAGCAGGCCGCTTTCACCCTCGTAGGTGTTGACGGCGAAGTGGTCGTGGAGGGCATCGCCCAGGGGATGGCCCAGGAGGAAGCCACGGCCGCCATGGATGCCGTAGGCGTCGGCAGCGGCATCGCGGACCAGGCTGCTGGCGGTCACCTTGGCCGCGATCGCCTCCAGCTCTCCGCTGCCGCCGGCGTCGATCGTGTGGGCCGCCCAGCTGGCCATCGCTTCGCAGGTCACCGCCGCCGCAGCAATCCGGCCCACGCGGCCCTGGATCAGTTCGCGGGAGGCGATCGGCTGCCCCCAGGTCTGCCGCGAGCGGGCGTGGGCAACGGCCTCATCGAGCATCAGCGACAGCGTGCCGACAGCCTGAGCAGCGAGGGTCACCCGGCCGCGATTGAGCCCATGCCAGACGATCTGCATCGCGTCGGGCTCACGGCCTGGCTTGGCCGGGGCCTGCAGGATGTCGGCGGGATCCACCTCGAAGCGGTCAAAGAGGATCGCTTGGTTGTGGGCATGCTTGAGCGGATGCAGAGGGCATCGCTCGAGCCGCAGCTGCTCGGTGTCGTGCGGCGGCAGCCGTGCGAGGATCATCACCGGCTGCCCGCCGTGGTCCGCATCGCGGGCGAGCAGCTTCACCAGCCGGCCGTGCGTGGCTCCGGTGATGTACATCTTGTGCCCGGAGACCAGCAGCCGGCCATCGACCCGCTCGACCGTGGTGGAAATGCGACCGAGGTCGCAGCCCGCATCGGGTTCGGTGGCAGCGAAGATCGAGAGGGGAGCTCCGCGGGCGAGTGCTGGCAGGTGTCGCTGCTGCTGCTCAGCGGTGCCGAAATCGCGGAGGGCCCAGACCGCACCGATCGTCGAGTGCACCGAGAGCATGCCCGCCGTCGTGGGCGAAACGCAGCCCATGGCCGAGACGACACGGCAGAGCTGCTGCATGCCAGCGCCGCTGCCGCCATGCTCGACGGGCACCGCCAGGCCGAAGAGCCCGGTAGCGGCGATGGCAGCTTCGGCGTGGCTTGAGAGCCGGCCGGCATCGTCGAAGAGCGAGCCGTCGCTGCGCAGATGGCGAGCGGTCGTCAGGCTCTCCGCTTCGATTCCGCGGATCGCCTCGGGCAAGGCCGCCGCCGCTGCCTCAGCTGCCGCTGCAAAGCCACCCGTCGCTGTTGGCTGCCAGAGGCAGCTCGCGGCAGCCGCGGCCGGTGGTGCGGCAGAAGCCGCTTGCTTGATGGCAGCGACGCCAGGGGGAAGCCGGCGTGTCTCCTGCGAGCGGATGGTCGCCATGGCGGTGGTCTCCTGAGTAAACCGGCGGGCGATCGCATGACGGCGGAGCTTCATCGACACCGTCACCTCGCCTGCCTGCGGATCAAAACTGCGGCCCAGCAGCAGCAGGTGGCCGGCCTGCCAGCCTTGCGGGAGCTGCTGCTGCCTCCAGGCGATGCGGCGGGCCAGCCAGGCCAGCAGGCGTGGATGGCGGAGGGCCTGGCGTCGACTGGCCACCACCAGCCTCAGTCGTCGGACGGCCTCGCGGAGCAGATCGGGCTCCGGCACGACCACCGCCAACGGCCGTCGCAGCCCGTGGCCGATCAGACACACCTGGGCGATGGCAGGATCTTCAGCGAGAACAGCCTCGACGTCGGCCGGCGGAATCTTCTCGCCGTTGGCGAGCACGAGCACATCGACCGCGCGGCCTGCGATCCGCAGATGGCCATCCGGCTCGATCTCGCCACGGTCGCCAGTGGAGAGCCAGCCATCCGGAGCGATGGGGCGAACCTCTCGTTCGCCAGCCTCGATCACCCCCAGCGCAAGCCCCGGGCTCTGCACCTCAAGCACCCCCGCTGGGCTTCGCCGCACGAGCACGCCGTCGATCGGAGGCCCGACGGTGCCGGCTCGCCAGGTGCGTGGGCTCGCCAGGCTGACGACCGGCCCCGCCTCAGCCAGGCCGTAGCCTTCGACCAGTGCAACCCCGGCGGCTGCGAAAGCCTCCGCCGTCCGCTGCCGCAGCGGAGCACCGCCCGATACACACACCCGCACCCGCCCGCCGAGGCTGGCCGGAAGGTCCTTGATCCGGCCGCTGGCCAGAGCTCGCTCCACCCGCTCAAAGAAGGCGGGCACCCCGAGGATCACCGTCGGCGACACCTCGCGGGCAGCCTCCAGCACCCGCAGGCGATCTTCCACAATCGCCAGGCATGCTCCCCGCACAAGCGCCGTGCCCAGGTCGCCCGTCCGCGCGAGTGAGTGGCTCAGCGGCAGCCAGGCCAGCCGCACGTCAGCCGGCTCTTCCAGAAACACGGCTGCGGCTGCTGCGGCATTGGCCGCCAGCGAGCGTTGCGAGTGGACGACTGCCCGGCCCCGGCCAGTGGTGCCCGACGAGAAGAGGATCACTGCCTCGGCGTCGGGATCACAGGCCGCCACACGACCTGCCAGCTGGCTGGCAAGCTGCTCGGCCGGCAGCGGCAGCCCCGCAGGCAGCAGGCCGGCGCTCGAGCCGGTCCGCCAATCGAGCAGCGGGCAGGGCATTGCTGGCAGCGGCTGGCGGTCACGGCCGGTGGCCAGCATCGCCTTCGCTCCAAGCCACCCGCACCACTGCCTTCGCTGCTCGGCCGCCATGTCGGCATGCAGCGGCGCATGCACGATGCCGGCGAGCAGGCAGGCGAGATCGGTCACCACCCACTCCACAGCATGCGGGCCGCTGTGGACCAGACGGTCGCCTCGCCGGAGCCCCGCCGATTCCAGCCGCTCAGCGAGCGCGAGCGCCGCCGTCGCCAGCACCTGCCACGACCAGCCAGCGGGTGGCTGCTGCGGCGGACCGTTGCTGGAGGCCGCCGGCGTGTGCATCGCCAGGCGGTTGCCGTCGGTGGTCACCCGCGAGGCGAGCAGTTCGACCAGGGAGCAGGGCATGCCTCACCTCGCCGGGCCTGAGTCGACCTCAAGAAGCATCGCCATCCCCTGGCCGAGGCCCACGCACATCGTGGCAAGACCCTAGGCCTCCACCGCGGCGACGGAGGGCATGCACGAGCGTCGTCACCAGGCGGGCTCCACTGGCACCGAGCGGATGGCCGATGGCGAGGCTGCCGCCATGAATGTTGACCCGAGCCGGATCGAGGCCAAGCTCGCGGATGTTGTGAATCGCCTGAACGGCAAACGCTTCGTTGAGCTCAATCAGATCGATCGCTGCCAGGGGCACCCCCGTCCGCGTGAGCAGCTTCGTGACCGCCGGCACTGGGCCTGTTCCCATCGCGGCTGGCGACACGCCCACGGCCGCTGAGCCGAGAACCCGCGCGAGCGGCTCCAGGCCCTGCCTCAGTGCGGTCTCTTCTGCCATCAGCACCACCGCTGCCGCTCCGTCGCTGATCGGCGAACTGGTGGCTGCGGTGATCGTGCCGACCTTGGGGAGAAACACGGGCTCAAGGCCTGCCATGGCCTCGAGCGAGGTGTCGCCGCGAATCGACTGGTCTCGCGTGATGCTGCTGGGGCACCCCTGCTCGTCGTGGCCGAGCACCGGCACGATCTCCTCGGCCAGCACGCCCGCGTCAGCCGCTGCGGCCGCCTTGCGGTGGCTCTCCACGGCGTAGCGTTCTTGTTGATCGCGAGCGATACCATGCTCGGCGGCGAGGTGCTCGGCCGTCAGGCCCATCGAGAGCGCAGCCCGGCTGGAGCGGGCAAACACCTGCGGGTGGATTTCGAGCTGCGACTCCATCGGCAGATGGTGCATGTGCTCCACGCCACCGGCGAGCTGGATGTCGGCCTCGCCGCTGCGGATTGCCTGGCTCGCGCGTGTGATCGCCTCAAGCCCCGAGCCGCAGAGCCGGTTGACCGTGCTTCCCGCCACAGAAAATGGCAGGCCGGCGAGCAGGGCGGCGTTGCGGGCCACATTGCCGCCGAGCTCGCCGTGCTGCTTGGTTGCGCCGAGAAGCACATCGTCGATCACAGCAGGGTCGACGCCACTGCGACGCACCGCTGCCGAGATCGCGGCTGCAGCGAGCTCGTCGCCACGCACGTGGCGGAAGCAGCCGCGGGCGGCATGGGAGCGGCCGATCGCGGTGCGGCAGCAGGCGACGATGACGGGTTGGTGAGACATAGCCTCTGAGATTCTCGAGAAACAGGTGGCGGGGGCCTCGCGTGAGCCGGCGGGCTGCTCAGGCAGGAGCCGGCACCGCCGTCGTCGGTGAATAAAAGCCCGCTGTGGTGCGGGCCATGCCTTCCAGGCGGGCGGTGGGGTGCATCCGCGGGCCGAGCGGAGCGAGCGGCTCCAGCCGCCGCAGCACCTCGGCGGCCCCGAGGCTGTCGGCCCAAGCCAGCAGGCCTCCGCGAAACGCGGGGAATCCCAGGCCGTAGATCACGCCCAGGTCGATGTCGCCTGGATCACGCACAAGCGCTTCATCGAGTGCCCGGCTCGCCTCCAGCACCATCGGCAGCACCAGGCGATGGGCGATCGCCTCGAGATCACGCAGCGGCTCCCCGCCGTGCGGCTCCTCGGCATAGGTGGCGACCAGCTTTTCAGCGCCCGGATCCGGTTCGAGCAGCCGGCCGTTGGCCGCGTAGGTGTAAAAGCCTCCGCCGCTCTTGCAGCCGAGCCTGCCCGACTTGACCATCGCCGGCAGCACCGGAGTCGCCTCGAGTCGGTCGCCGTAGGCTTCGTGCAGCACGAGCCCCGCGTAGAAGGCAGTGTCGAGGCCGATCATGTCGTAGAGCTCAATCGGCCCCAGCGGCATGCCGAAGCGACGGGCGGCGGCATCGATTCGCCGCATCGACACGCCTTCGCGGAGCAGCTCGATCGACTCGTGCAGGTAGGGCATCAGCACGCGATTGACGAGGAAGCCGGGGCTGTCACGAACCACGATGGGGATCTTGCCGAGTCGTTTGCCGTGGGCCACCGCGGTGCGAATCGCGCGGTCGCTCGACTGTGGTCCGCGGACGATCTCCACAAGCTTCATCCGCTTGACCGGATTGAAGAAGTGAAAGCCGCAAAACCGGGTGGGGTCTTGCAGCGGCTCTGCAAGCCGGGCGATCGGGTTGGTGGAGGTGTTGGTGGCCAGGATGGCCTCGGCAGCGACCACCTTTTCCAGCTCGCAGAGCACCGCCCGCTTGGCCTCAAGCCGCTCCACGACGCTTTCGATCACCAGTTCTGCCGACGCCAGAGCGGCCAGCGAGGGGCTCGACCGCAGCAGGCCCGCGAGCGACACCGCCACGCTCGGATCGCTCTGGCGGCGTTCGCGATTCCAGGCAGCTTCCTCCAGGATCGCGGGCACCTGCCGCGACAGGGCTTCCGGCGACGCATCGACCACAGTGACCGGAACCTTCGACCGCAGATGCCGCGCCGCGATGCCGGCTCCCATGATGCCGGCGCCAACGACGCCGGCGTGGGAGATGAGGGGGGGATTTTCTTGAGCGGCCTGGTCGCCATCCTCGTCCGCGGGGCCGCGATCGAGGCCCGTGTCGTGTTTGTTCCGCTCGGCGAGGCGAAACACGTGCAGGAGCGCCCTCGGCTGCGGCCCGCGGGCAAGCTCGGCAAAGGCTTCGCTCTCCAGGGCCTCGGCCTCCGCCGCGGCCAGCGCACTGCCCGCGAGCACCGTCTGCAGCACCGCCATCGGGGCGGGCATATGGCCGCCGGTGCGGCTGTAGATCAGGGCTGAGGCAGTGGCCTCGAGAAAGGATCGCTCGGCAGCTTCGAGCGGCGCGGGCTGGTGCTGCTGCCTGCGTCGTGCGTCAACGAGTCCGTGCTGGCCTGCCTGGGCGAGCAAGGCCGCCACCGCATGGTGAGCCTGCTCGCGGGCCGTGCAGGCATCGACCAGGCCCAGTCGCAGAGCTTTCTCGGCGGAAACACTCTCGCCAGAGGCAGCAAACTCCACCGTTGGCCCCGGCCCGATCAGCCGTGGCAGCCGAACCGTGCCACCCCAGCCGGGAATCAGGCCGAGCTTGACCTCGGGGGCCCCGAGGGAGGTCTGCGGGCTCTCCACCGCGATGCGAAGATCGCAGGCCAGGGCGAGTTCGAGGCCACCGCCGAGGCAGACGCCGTCGATGACCGCAAGGCTCGGCCATGGCTGGCTGCCCAGCCGGGCGAAGGTCGCTCGCCCGGCGGTCGTGGCGGCAACGACCGCCGTGGTGTCGGAGGCTGCTGCCGACAGCAACTCGGAGAGGCGGTTGAGGTCGGCACCGGCAAAGAAACCGCAGTCGTGCTCGGCCGTCAGCACCACCGCCGAGGGTGGCTTGCCCGCGGCGGCCTCCCGGTCGATTTCGTCGAGGGCGGCAGCCAGTTCCATCACCGCATCCGCAGTCAGCACATTGAGCCGATGGCCCGGCACGCGAAAGCGAATCCACTCGATTGCATCGTCGCCACGGCAGCGGGTGAGGGTTTTGAACAGAGTCATCAATGGGCAGCGGACTTGCCGGGGCGAGGAAAACCGCTAGTGTATCGGGCATGGGGCGACCTGCGGAGGCCGCTGTTTTCGAGGGTTTTCAACCGCTGGTGGATTGCCATGTTCGCGCTCCCCAAGATTCGGGACGCCCGGGTCGCCGCTGTTCTCTGGGTCGCTCTGGTGACTGTGGGGGTTGCCGGTCGGCTCTGGCAGCCGGCCTGGAACGTGACGCCCATGGCGGGGATCGCCCTCGTCGCTGGAGCCACGTTCGCACACCCGCTGCTTGCGGCGAGTGTGCCGCTCGCGACGCTTGGTATCGGCAACCTGTGGCTGCCGGGATACGGAGATGTGGCACTTGGCGTGGTGATCTATGCGGCGACGATCTGGCCGGTTCTGCTCGGTCCGCTCGTCCGCAAGGGACGGTTCATGGCGCTGTGCGGGGGTGCCTTGGCGCATTCGTTGGTCTTCTTTCTGAGCACCAACGTGGCCTGCTGGATCCTCTTTGAGAGCTATCCGAAGACGCTCGCTGGGCTGGGCAGTTGCTTCGTCGCTGCCCTGCCGTTCTATCGCTGGATGCCGCTGGGTGACCTCGCCTGGACGGTGTCGATTGCGGCCGTGGTGTCGCTGGCCGTGCGAGCCCTGCATGTCGACGATCGGCTGCAGGCGACTTCGGGCGGTGGCGATGGGGGTGCGGTCGCCTCGGGTTCGTGAGCGACTCGTCGGTGCCACGGCACGAGAGGGCAGTCCTGCGGGTAGAAAACCGCGGTCCTTGACTGCCGGCAACTGTGGCCGAGAATGTTTCAGACAACGCCGCGGGAATGGCGGAATTGGCAGACGCGCTAGGTTGAGGGCCTAGTGGTAGTAATACCGTGCAGGTTCAAGTCCTGTTTCCCGCATTCGTTTCTTCGTGATGGTCGCACTGGGCGGGCGACCTCCTTCACACCCTGATCGCCCTTTTCAGCACCGCTTGCAACGGGACTACTGGCGTGACAGCCGACCCTGAGAACACCACTGGTGGGGCGGCGCCGTCCGCCCCCGAGGCCCCTGAAACCTCTGCCGTTGAGCAGGCCCCTTCGGCTGCTCCCGTGCTTGAGCACGAGGCAGTTGACGCCGCGGGCGGTTCGCCGCCGGCAGCGTCTGAGGCCGAGCAGCCACGGCGGCGGATAGCGATCGGCACGCAGCGAGCAGGCGTTGTGCCTCCGCGGGTGTCGGCGCGGCATGTGCTCGTCAGCAGCACGCAGGCTACGGCGGCAGAGGCCGTGGCCGCTCCGGCTGTCAGTGCGTCTGCAGGGCCCCAGGAAGGAGCAGCCGGGCAGGCTCCCGCGGCCGAATCGGCCGTGAGCGAATCGGCGTCGGCAGAGCCCGCAGCTGCCACCACGGAGGCAGCGCCTCCCGTCGATGGCCAGGCCAGCGAGGCTGCCGCAGCAGTTCAGCCAACACCGCCGGCTGAGGCAGGTGGGCCTCCTCGTCGCGGCAATCGCGGCCGTGGGCGACGGCGTGAAGACTCGGGTCCCTCACCCTTCGCGGTGCAAGTGCCCTCGAAGCTCGTGGCGGTTCCCAGCCTCAGGCAGCCGCTGGGCGATGACCTTGAAGACGAGCTCGAGGCGGCCCTTGGCGATCTGGAAGTCGATGCCCTGCTCGACTCTGCCGCGGCTGAGAAGGTTGACGCGCCGCTGGCTCCGGGAGCCCGTGCCACAGGCAGGGTGGTCAGCCTGGCTGAGGAGACCGCATTCGTTGATCTCGGAGGGCGTCGCCAAGGGGCGCTTGGCCTGCTTGGTCTCGACCCGGATGAGATGCCGAACGTTGGCGATGAGATCGAGGTCACGATCGGTGGCCGAAACGAAGAAGACGGGCTCTACGACGTGGCCCTGGGCACGCACGCGGTGGCCGTTGAAGACTGGTCGCAGCTGGAAGCCGGCATGATCGTGGCAGGCAAGGTGACTGGCACCAACAAGGGTGGGCTCGAGGTTGATGTCGGCGGCCTGCGGGGTTTCATGCCGGCAGGCAGCGTGAGCACCTACCGCGTGGAAGACTTTGAGGAGTTTGTCGGGCAGACGCTTGAGTGCCTGGTCACCGAGCTCGTGCCGGCCGCTCGTCGGCTCGTCCTCTCGCGTCGGGCGGTGCTTGAGCGACAGGCGGCAGAAGCCCGCCAGAAACTGCTCGAAACACTGGAAATCGGCCAGACCCTTGAGGGGATTGTCCGCAACATCCGCGACTTTGGCGCCTTCGTCGACCTCGGCCATGGCGTCGACGGCCTTGTGCACGTCAGCCAGCTCTCCTGGGATCGGGTGGAGAAGCCCGAGGACGTGCTCACCCTCGGTCAGAAGGTGACGGTCGTTGTCCGCAACATCGATGACGAAACGGGCAAGATCTCCCTCTCGGCCCGAGACCTGATCGAAAACCCCTGGACCGATGCCGACGAGAAGTATCCGATCGGCTCCACGCAGCGAGGCACTGTGAGCCGGATCGCCCAGTTTGGGGCGTTCGTCAAGCTCGAGCCTGGCGTGGAAGGGCTCGTGCACGTCTCCGAACTCGCCCACCGGCATGTCCACCGCGTGGGAGACATCGTCAAGGAAGGCGAGCAGGTGGAGTGCAAGGTGATTTCGGTCGACCCTGAGGAGCAGCGGATGTCGCTCTCGCTCAAGGCCACGATTCCCGCGCCCGTTTCCGCCGCTGAGCAGGCCGCTGCCGAGGCGGAGCAGGCGGCGGAGAACGAGCCACCACCACCGCCACGGCCCACGTCCAACAAGCCCCTCAAGGGTGGGCTCGGCAAGGGGCCAACCGGCGAGCGATTCGGCCTCAAGTGGTGATCTGATCCTTCCCCATCCAGGCCACCAGTGGCCCGGGGATGCGGATCGAGCCGTCGGCCTGCTGGTGATTCTCCAGCAGCGCGATCATCGCCCGGCCGATGGCCAGGGCCGTACCGTTGAGGGTGTGCACGAGTGTGGTGCCCTTGGTGCCGGGCGTGCGGAAGCGGATGCCCAGCCGCCGCGACTGGTAGTCGGTGCAGTTGGAGGTGCTGGTCACCTCGCCCCACTCGCCGGACTCGCCACGGCCCGGCATCCAGGCCTCCAGGTCATACTTGCGATAGGCCGGTCCGCCGAGGTCGCCTGAGGCGATGTCGAGCACCCGGTAGGGAATCTCCAGACCGTCGAAGAGCTCGCACTCGATCTCGAGCAGCTCCGCGTGCATCGCCTCGCTCTGCTCCGGCGTGGTGAAGGCAAACATCTCCACCTTCGTGAACTGGTGCACCCGGTAGAGGCCTCGTGTGGCCCGCCCGTGGGCCCCGGCTTCGGTGCGAAAGCAGTGGCTGATGCCGCAGACCTTGTGCGGCAGATCGGCAACATCGAAGACATGGTCCTGCATCGCGCCGCCAAGGGTGATTTCGGCCGTGGCCACCAGCGAGAGGTCGCTCTCAGAGATCGAGTAGATCTGCGTCTCGGGGCCCCGCGGCATGAAGCCCGTGCCCTCGAGGATCGAGTCGCGGGCAAGATCGGGCGTGGTTGTCAGGGTGAAGCCGCGGCGGGCGAGGATCTCCACCGCATACCGCTGCAGGGCCAGCTCCAGCAGCACCGCGTCGTTTTTGGAAAACAAAAAGCCGTGGCCGGCCACCTTGGAGCCCGCTTCGAAGTCGAAGAGGTCGTGCTTTTCGCCGAGGGCCACATGGTCGAGCGGCTGAAAGTCGAAGGTCGGGATCGCTGTCTTGCCGCGGCGAACGTCGATCGAGGCCTCCTCGCCGCCGGCGGGCGCCTCGGGGTGCGTCAGATTGGGGATCGCCCGCAGGATCGCGTCACCTGCCGCCACCACCTCGTTGCTCGCGGCTTCCAGGGCCGAGATCTGCTCCCGCAGCTGCCGGCCCTCGGCCTTTCGCGCCTCCCGCTCCTCGTCGCTTGCCGCCTTGCCGATCGAGCGGCTGACCTGCCCTGCCTGCTGATTCAGCCCGTCGATCTCTCCCTTCAGCCGCCGTCGGTCGGCATCGAGCGACGCAAAACGGCCAACCTCAGCAAGCAGGCTCTCGGGCAGGCCCCGGCGGCGGCAGTTCTCGATGACCTCGTCGGTGTGGTCGGCAACCCAGCGGCGGTCTAGCACGGCATCTCCTCGGCAGGCTCTCAGTCGCCCCTCCTCGACACGAGTGGGCGACGACTCAGGCGGTATACTTCAGGGCAGGTGGGAATGATCCTTAAGCGGTCTGCAGAGTGTGCCAACCTATGAGCGACTCTTCCAGTGCGGCAACCGTTGAAGAAGCCCCGGTCGAGGCCCCTCCCGCGACTGAGCGTGAGACCAAACGCGACACCAAGCGGAAGCGGCAGCCCCGCTACCACGTCATCCTCTGGAACGACAACGACCACACCTACGAATATGTGGTCGTCATGCTCCGCAAGCTGTTTGCCCATCCGCTGGAGCGGGGCTTCCAGCTCGCCCGCGAGGTCGACAAGCGGGGGAAGGCGATCGTGCTGACGACGACGCTTGAGCATGCCGAGCTCAAACGGGATCAGATTCACGCCTTCGGGGCTGATCGGTTGATCGCGCGGTGCAAGGGATCGATGTCGGCGACGATTGAGCCTGAGCGGTAGGGGCCGCTGGTGGGCCGCTCGGGGGGAGCCCAGGCCGATTCGCCGAGCGTTCGGGGCCGCTCGGGGGGAGCCCAAGCCGATTCGCCGAGCGTTCGCTTCGCCATCCTGGCTTCGCTCACTCGTGCATTCTCGCTTTCGCCCTCCGGGCTGCGCTCGACTGCAAGGCCGGCTCATTCGGCCTGGGCTCCCCCCTCGCTAAGTGGTTTTAGGGCGGCCTGTCCGACGCTTCGCGTCGGTCTGCGGCCGGGGGACGTGCAAGCGGGACGGGTCCACGGGCCGCGCAGCGGCCTCGGCTGTGCCGAGGTGCCTCCGGCACCCGCGGACCCGTCCCGTTCAGAGCGGCCAGCCGGTTTGTGCAGCCGCGGTGACGTGCAAACGGGACGGGTCCACGGGCCGCACAGCGGCCTCGGCTTTGCCGAGGTGCCTCCGGCACCCGCGGACCCGTCCCGTTCAGAGCGGGTAACGGCAGGTTTGTGCAGCCGCGGTGACGTGCAAGCGGGACGGGTCCACGGGCCGCACAGCGGCCTCGGCTTTGCCGAGGTGCCTCCGGCACCCGCGGACCCGTCCCGTTCAGAGCGGCCAGCCGGTTTGTGCAGCCTGAACTCGTTAGCGGAAGCGTCGTGAGTCTTGCTCACGGAGGCGTTCGGCGGCTCGCACGGCGTCTTCGCGGAGTTCTTCGCCAACCTGTTCCGCTCGCTGTTGGTCGATGCTGACCGACGGCTTGCCACCGGCAAACGACACCGTGAGCACGCCGCTGGCGACGAGGGCGGGCAGCAGGAGCATGAGGATCTTGGAGCCCCACTTCGACGTGGCCACCTTCTGGACGGGCGCCGGCAGCCCCATCGTGGCCACGCTCATCAGCTGCTGGGAAGCGGATTTCTTCGACTTTTTCTTGGCGGCCACGGCCGGAGGTTCCTCGTGAAGGCGTTGCCAGAGGTATCGGCAGGCCACCACGGGGATGTTGAGCCGGCATGCCCCGAAACAGCGACCGCAAGGCCGCTGCATCGCTTTGTTCAGCCTTGCATGCTCCGCGAAGATGGCCGGTGTTGAAGTGCCGATCGACAGAAATGCTATGAGGCAAGGACGACGTTGTCGTACGCATCGCAAAGCCGCAGCTCGCAACCCACCTCCGCGAGCGGTATCGTTGCTTCGCGGCCGAGCCACACCTCACGGACAAAGCCCATGGCCCCGCGGCGATAGACGACGGCCGCGGCGGAATCCTGTTCGAGCAGCACGTAGACGAGCAGCGAATCGATCGCCGCGTATGCCTCCCGCTTTTCGTGCTCATCGGTGCGGCGGGTTGATTCGGAGAGCACCTCGATGATCACGACGGGGGCATCGTTGAACGTGTCTTCCGGCCGGTTTGGCTGACACACGACCGACGCATCGGGATAGTAGAACCGCGTGCCTGAGGGGAGCTGGACACGAACCTTTGCATCGGCGTTGAAAACCCGGCAGTTTTGCCCCGCAACTGCGAGTGAAGCAGGCCGGTGACGTTCGTGGCGACAAGATTGTGAGCGTTCGACGCTCCTACCATCGCATAGATGACGCCGTCGATGTACTCATGCTTCCGTTCGGAATGATTCTCGCCGTCGAGATATTCATCGACCGGTACGGGACGGAGGCGGGCGGCAGTACTCATTCCGACGATTCTACCAGCGACAATGGCCCGTGCTTCGTTGCTGCGGCCTGGTGGGCTGGCAGTAGTGGACGCCAAATTTCGGGCGCGGATGTCCGACCGCACGGCCGGTTCTTCTGTCCCGACTAGCTCTTCCTTGCATTTTGGGAATCGCGCTCCCAAAATGCAAGGATGCTATCGCGTCTGGGGCTGGAAAACTTGGTGCATCAAGGGCTGCGGCGAGCACCGGCCGTCGCTCTGCTCGGGCCACGCCAGTGTGGCAAAACGACACTGGCCCGCACAATCGCTGCGGCCACCGATTCGCCGACGCGGCTGTTTGACCTCGAGCACCCCGCTGATGAAGCGGCCCTTCAAAACCCTCTCCTTGTCCTCGAGCCACTCCGCGGCCTGATCGTCATTGCGGTCTGCGGCCGGGGGGCGCAAGCGGGACGGGTTCACGGGCCGCACAGCGGCCTCGGCTTTGCCGAGGTGCCTCCGGCACCCGCGGACCCGTCCCGTTCAGAGCGGCCAGCCGGTTTGTGCAGCCTGAACTCGTTAGCGGAAGCGTCGTGAGTCTTGCTCACGGAGGCCTTCGGCGGCTCGCACGGCGTCTTCGCGGAGTTCTTCGCCAACCTGTTCGGCCCGCTGCTGATCGATGCTGACCGACGGCTTGCCACCGGCAAACGACACCGTGAGCACGCCGCTGGCGACGAGGGCGGGCAGCAGGAGCATGAGGATCTTGGAGCCCCACTTCGACGTGGCCACCTTCTGGACGGGCGCCGGCAGCCCCATCGTGGCCACGCTCATCAGCTGCTGGGAAACGGATTTCTTCGACTTTTTCTTGGCGGCCACGGCCGGAGGTTCCTCGTGAAGGCGTTGCCAGAGGTATCGGCAGGCCACCACGGGGATGTTGAGCCGGCATGCCCCGAAACAGCGACCGCAAGGCCGCTGCATCGCTTTGTTCAGCCTTGCATGCTCCGCGAAGATGGCCGGTGTTGAAGTGCCGATCGACAGAAATGCTATGAGGCAAGGACGACGTTGTCGTACGCATCGCAAAGCCGCAGCTCGCAACCCACCTCCGCGAGCGGTATCGTTGCTTCGCGGCCGAGCCACACCTCACGGACAAAGCCCATGGCCCCGCGGCGATAGACGACGGCCGCGGCGGAATCCTGTTCGAGCAGCACGTAGACGAGCAGCGAATCGATCGCCGCGTATGCTTCCCGCTTTTCGTGCTCATCGGTGCGGCGGGTTGATTCGGAGAGCACCTCGATGATCACGACGGGGGCATCGTTGAACGTGTCTTCCGGCCGGTTTGGCTGACACACGACCGACGCATCGGGATAGTAGAACCGCGTGCCTGAGGGGAGCTGGACACGAACCTTTGCATCGGCGTTGAAAACCCGGCAGTTTTTGCCCCGCAACTGCGAGTGAAGCAGGCCGGTGACGTTCGTGGCGACAAGATTGTGAGCGTTCGACGCTCCTACCATCGCATAGATGACGCCGTCGATGTACTCATGCTTCCGTTCGGAATGATTCTCGCCGTCGAGATATTCATCGACCGGTACGGGACGGAGGCGGGCGGCAGTACTCATTCCGACGATTCTACCAGCGACAATGGCCCGTGCTTCGTTGCTGCGGCCTGGTGGGCTGGCAGTAGTGGACGCCAATTTCAGGCGCGGATGTCCGACCGCACGGCCGGTTCTTCTGTCCCGACTAGCTCTTCCTTGCATTTTGGGAATCGCGCTCCCAAAATGCAAGGATGCTATCGCGTCTGGGGCTGGAAAACTTGGTGCATCAAGGGCTGCGGCGAGCACCGGCCGTCGCTCTGCTCGGGCCACGCCAGTGTGGCAAAACGACACTGGCCCGCACAATCGCTGCGGCCACCGATTCGCCGACGCGGCTGTTTGACCTCGAGCACCCCGCTGATGAAGCGGCCCTTCAAAACCCTCTCCTTGTCCTCGAGCCACTCCGCGGCCTGATCGTCATTGACGAGGTGCAACGGATGCCGGAGTTGTTTCC
>JAGYJY010000022.1 GCA_018401745.1 Pirellulales bacterium
CGCCGCCCCTCACACCGCGCCCCGGCCGCAGACCGCCGCGAAAGCGGCGGACAGGCCGTCCTTAAAACCCGTAAGCGAGGGGTGAGCCCGGGGCTGACCCTCCGGCGTATAGGAGCGAGCGACGCCCGGAGGGCCAAAGCGAAGCGGATATCCGAGCGAGCGAGGGCCTGGAGGGCCCGCAGTGAGCGTCCGGAGGGGCAGCCCCGGGCTCACCCCGAGCGCCCCCTACTCAAGCGGCTCAAGCGTCAAAGGATCCCGCAGCGGCAGGTGCGTCACTGCACCCTCAAAGAAGTCGGCCATGCTCGCCCGCCCATCAAGATCCCCGGCCGCGATCTCGTCCCAGTTGCCAACCACCAGGATCGCCATCGTGGCAGGGTCGAGGTGCTCACGAGCCACCCGCTGCACATCCTCCGCCGTCACCGCCTGCACGCGATCGCGATACGACTGCCAGTAGCCCTCAGGCCGGCCTGTCCATTCATCGCTGACAAACACCGAGAGCATCTGCGGCTTGCTCTCGAAGACGCGGGGGAAGGTTTCGATCAGGCTCTGCTTGGCGGTCTCCAGCTCCTCGTCGGTGACCAGCTCATTCCGCACGTCGTCGATCTGCTGGAGGATGATCTTGATCGCCAAGGCGACGGTCGGATTCTTGCTTTCGAAGCCGGCCCGAAACTCGCCGGCGTAGTCGACCCGTGGCGAGAGCCGCGACGACGCCGAGTAGGCCAGGCCCTCGTTGCTGCGGACGCTCCGCATGATGCGGCTGGTGAAGCCGCCGCCGCCGAGGATGTCGTTGAGCACATTGAGCGGGATCGCATCGGGGTCGTCGCGGGTGATCGACCGCATGCCGATCGCCACCTTGCCCTGCGGGATCTCCTTGGGGATGTGATAGAGCCCGGGGGCGAGGTCATGCTCCGGCACTGGCGGATCGGCCACAGGCTCACCTCGCTCCCAGTCGGCAAAGGCCTTCTCGAGCGCGGCGAGCATCTCAGCGGAGTCGAAGTCGCCCGAGACCGACACGATCATGTTGCCCGGGTGCACGATCCGCCTGTGCATCGCGGCGAGCCGTTCGGGCGTGATCGCCTCCACCGACGTGGCTGTCGGCAGTGAGCCTTCAAAGTGCTCAGCACCGAAGAGCAGCTGCCGCCACTCGCGACTGAGGATGCCGGAGGCGTCGTCGTTGCGCTGCTCGAGCTGGGCCATCAGCCGGGCCTTCGCGGTTGCCAGCCGTTCGGCGTTAAACGCGGGCTCTCGCAGCATCTCCAGAAACAGGGTGAGGCTCTCATCAAACGTCTTCTTCAGGCAGTTCATGCTGGCGGTGGTGAAGGTGCCGCCTGCCGACACCGAGGCCTGGGTGGCGAGAAAGTCGAGCTGCTCGTCGAAGGCCTCCGGGCTGAGGGTTGCTGTGCCGCCTTCCCGCAGCATGCTGGCCGTCATCGAAGCCAGCCCCGGGATCTCCACGGAATCGAGCGAAGCACCGCCCTTGAAGGTGATCGAGAGATCGATCAGCGGAAACTCGTGCGACTCGGCGAGGTAGACGACCGTGCCATCAGGGAGCACATGCCGGAAGTCGGCAGCGGCCGGTGGGGCGAAGTCGAGCGGCTCAAAGGCAATCTGCTCGGGCCGTGCCGGCAGGGTTGCCGAGGACTCGGCCGCCGGGGTGGCAGCGATGCTGGCCGTGATCAGCGATGCTGCCGCAACGGCCGGTGCCAAAACGATCGCAAGGTGTCGGGCGTTCATGCGAACAAGTTCCTGCTTTGAGAAGGCCTGAAGACGAGAGGAAGACGACGAACAGCCCCGCGAGGGGCCGCGGAGCTACTCTTCGCGGCGATAGGTGGCCACGCTGCGGTTGTTTTCACCGAAATACTCGTTGGCCACGCGACGGATGTCGGCCGCGGTGACTGCGTCGTATTTCTTGGGCGTTTCGTTGATCTCCTGCCAGTCAACGAGGGTTTCATAGAAGGCCAGCTGGATCAGCAGCGACATGTTGCTCTCCAGGCTGCGGTAGCTGTCGGCAGCGACGCCGTTTTTGACCTTCTCCAGCTCCCGCTCGGGGATGTCTTCGGTCTGCAACCGAGCCAGCTCCTCATACCAGGCCTGCTCAAGGGCTTCCGGGCCAGCCTCGCCTCGCGCCTCCGCCGAGACAGCAAACAGACCGGCATAGTGCCGGGTGTCGGAAGACGCCCGTGCCGACGCCGCGATTCCACGGCCTTCGACAAACCCGCGGTAGAGCCGGCCGGTGCGGCCATTGAGGATCTCGGCCAGCATGTCGAGGGCGTAGCTATCCGCATGGCCCGCCGGCACGGTGTGGTAGCGAATCTCCACCGACGGCGGCACATCGCCCGCGGCATTCATCCGCTGCTCGGCGAGCTGGTCGATCTCCAGCGTGACCACAGGAGCGGGCTTGGTGGTGCCTGGATCGAGCCGCGAGAAATACTGCTCGATCAGCGGCTTGGCCTCCTCGGGGTCGAAGTCGCCCACGAGCACGCCGAAGAGATTGCCGGGGCGGTAGTAGGTGTTCCAGTATTCGAGGGCCTGGTCGAAGGTGTAGCTGTTGAGATCGCTCGGCCAGCCGATCACCGGCCAGGAGTAGCCGCTCGACACCCAAAACATCGCGTTGAACTGCTCCTGAAAGCGGCCTGTGGGCGTGCTCTCGGTTCGCAACCGCCGCTCCTCGTGAACGACGTCGCGCTCGGAATAAAACTCACGAAACACGCTGTCGTTGAGCCGATCGCTTTCCATCCAGGCCCACAGCTCGAGCTTGTTGGAGGGAACGGTGATGAAGTAGCAGGTCAGGTCGTAGCTGGTGAAGGCATTCATGCCGCTGCCACCGGCCATGGTGTAGACCTGATCAAACTCGTCTTTGACGATCGTGGCAGCTTCGGCCTGCTTCTGCTGCAAGGCTGCCAGCTGCTCGGCAAGCGCCGTCGCTTCTGCGGAGCCCGCTTCGGCCGCAGCAAGCTTCCGCTGCAGAGTCGCAATCGCCTCGGCGGCACCGCGGCCCTGCTGGGTGCGGATCAGCTCGGCCAGGCGGGTTCGCAGGCGGCGGAGGTCGGCGGTGTCGTTGGCTGGATCCCAGGGATCATCGATCTCGCCCCGGCGAAACCGCTCATACTGCTCGGTCCAGGTCAGCTCGTTGATCGCGTCGCGGAGCCGCTTCTGCTCAGCCCGATACTCCGCATCCCGCTCGGGATTGCGGGTGCCGATCGTGTCGGTGCCCTTAAACATCATGTGTTCGAAGAAGTGGCTGATGCCGGTGATGCCCGGCCGCTCGTTGACACTGCCCACACGGGCCACCCAGCCGGCGCTGACCACATTGGGCTGATCGCTGCGGGGCACGAGCAGAAACTGCATCCCGTTGTCGAGGGTGAACTCCTCGACCTCGACCTGCTGGGCAGTCGCTGGCATCGCCGCAGCGATCGCCACCAGGCCCGCTGCCAGCAGCACCGACGCCGCTCGTCGCGGTGCTCGGGGAGCGTGCGTTGCATCATCATGTCTGCGCATCACGTTCAACGTCCCTTCAAGACAGTGAAAACTCGGACACGGCGACCGGCTGCGTCCGAATGGAAAGCTGGGCAATCTCGACCATCCCTGCGGCCGCCCGCCTGCGGCTCATCGATTCCGCACAGTCTACACACACGCCGCATCCGTTGGCGACGCACCCGGCGGGCTCCTGCCAACTGTCCGCCCGCCGCGAGCCGCGAGCCCCGCGACCGAGACCACGTTCTGCCGATTGCCGCCCAGCCGGCCACCTATCGTTTTTGAGGGAGCGAGTTGCTCTTGAGGCTGGGTGGTGACAAGCGAAGCCATACACGCTGCCTGCTTGCAAGCGAGCGGGGAACATCGCGACACGCGACCGAGCCAAATCCCGCACTGAGGAGCCTTTGCAATGCCATCGCTCGACCGCGCTGATCCCGTGATTCTCGGCCACATTCTGCAGGAGCATCGTGAACTCCACGGGCTACTGCGGGCGACCCGCGAGGCCATCACGCCACCATCAGGAGGCGCTCCCGCTGCGAGCCGGCAGAACGGCTGCGAGCGAATCACCCAGGCGCTCTGCGAACTGCGCAACCACCTCGCTGAGCATTTCCAGCAGGAAGAGGACGGGGGCTTTCTTGAAGAATCGCTCGCTCGCCTGCCCCGGCTGGCTGCAGAGGCACAGCACGTGTTGGCCGAACACCCGGCCCTGCTCGACGAGGTCGACCGCTTGATCAAGCAGTCCTCGGGAGGTGATATTCCTGCTACAGGCTGGGCCACGCTCTGCCGCGACGTTGATCAGTTCGCCACGCGACTGCTCGACCACGAACGGCGGGAGAACAGGGTGGTTCAGCAGGGCTACAACGAAGACCTCGGCCTCGCCGACGATTAATCCAGTGCCGGCCCGCGCCTCAGGGCGAGTTCGGGCCCAGGGGCGAAAGCACCGCCCGCAACACTGGGAGCGTCGACGTGGAGGGGTCGCACTCACACGGCTGGAGACCCCACATGACCTCGCTTCCTCCCGGCTCCCCCGACAGCGTTTCTTTCTGGCGTGGGCAGGGCCGCTTGTGGATGGCCGCAGCCATGCTCACCGCGGCCGTGATCGCTGTGCCGCTGGCAACCGCGCCGCTGGCAGCCGACAACGGAGCCGCCGAAGACAAAGCCGGCGACGCCACGCCCGACCAGGTGGCCGACTTCATGCGAGCCAAACTCGACCACTCGATCGCTGTGCTCGAAGGCCTCGCCATCGAAGACTACGACATGATGGCCAAGGCAGCTCAGGACCTCGCCCTAGCCAGCCAGGCCTCCAACTGGCAGGTTCTGCAGACTGAGGAATATGCCCGCCAAAGCGGCGAGTTCCGCCGTTCCTGCATCACCCTCCGCGACGCCGCCAAGGCAAAAAACCTCGACGCCTCCGCCCTCGCCTGGATGGACGTCACCATGAAGTGTGTCCAGTGCCACCGCTACGTCCGCGACACCGAGTGAAGCCTCCACAGAATCGCGACCTCATCGACCACGACGTCGCTTCGCCGCGGCGCGAGCTCCACCGCCTCCAGCGCAACCTGCGACGGATCAAACGCCTGCCGAATCTGCTCAAGCTCTGCGGCGACCTCCTGCTCCAAGGCTGCCTGCTCCTCCTGCACCGCCTCCAGGCTCTCCTCGGCATGCGCGATGTCGGAGTGCTGCTTGGCGGCCCGACTGGCAGACTTCATCGATGTCGACACGCGGCCGAGGCTGCGGGAGCGGCCGAGAACGGCCTGCAGAAGGGCGGTGCCGATGGAGATCGTCGTCTGCCAGGAGTGGTCGCGGGCCTGGGCCTGCTCCCGCTCGAGCCGCTGCCGGGCCGTGAGGATCTTCTTCTCGAGCCGCTCTAACCTGGTGGTAAACGAGCCCCGGGCTTTCTCCAGGGCGGCATCGCGGGCCTCGCGGAGATCGTGAGCCACCCGCAGCCGGAAGTCGGCCTCGCTCTCATCGGGCTCCGACAGCACATCGGTGCCCTTTGGCTTCCAGAGGGTGAGCCGGGAGGTGCGGTAGAGATGGTCGGCGAGGCTCTTGGCGAGCGCCGCCTGCTGCTTTGCGTTGGCGATGCCGGGCGGCAGGCTGGCGAAGCGATCGCAGCGGGGCTCCGCATCAAGGGCGGGAGGCGGCGAGTGCACCACGCTTTCGCTCCACACCGCTGTTGAATCCGCTGGAGCCTCGGCCACCACCGCGAGTTCGCGGGCCACGTTGACGCCTTCCTTGGCTTTCACGAAGTGCACGCGGCCGCGGCCGTAGAGGGCCGGCTGATAGGCAGCCGAGTCCGCCACCTCTCCAGCAGGAGCCAGGAAGACCTCCCGCACTCCGGGCGGCAGGATCGGCCGCGGGCCAGCGGCGAGCGGAGACGTGGCGGGCGCTGGTTCCGAAGCGTCGGCTGGCGAAGCGGGCTTCCCCGGCGGCGAGAGCCGGCCAACCTCCTCGCGAGAGAGGGGGCCGCGGAGGTAGGAGAGTGTCCAGCGGGTGCGAAAGACGGTTTCTTCGTCGTCGTAGACGCTGTGCAGCAGGAATGTGCGGCTGCCGAGGCCGGAGAGGAGCCGGTCGAGGCGGCCTCGGTCGAGGGAGCGGCCGGCTGAGGCGGCGGCCCCTTCGAGGCCCTCCAGCACGCGGGCCTTGTCGCGGGCGGTCTGCAGCCGGCCAAGAAACCAGGTGCCCGCGTTGGAGAGGCCCTTGTAGTCGAGATCGACCGGGTTTTGGCTCGCCAGCACAACGCCGAGCCCAAAGGCCCGGGCCTGCTTGAGCAGGGTCAGGATGGGTGTCTTGCTCGGTGGGTTTGCCGTGGGGGGCAGGTAGCCGAAGACCTCATCCATCATAAAGATCGCCCGCAGCGATGAGGTGCCCCGCTGCCGCCGCATCCAGGCGAGGGCTTCGCCGGCCAGGAGGGTGACAAAGGCCATTCGTTCGGTGTCGCCCAGATGGGCCAGCGAAATGATGCTCACCCGCGGCTTGCCAGCCGGCGTCCAGAGCAGGCTGCCGATGTCGGCGGGCTCCCCCTCAAGCCAGGCCTCAAAACCGGGGGCAGCCATCACTAGGTTGAGCCGGGAGGCGAGTTCGAAGCGGTCGGCTGCCGGGTAGAAATGCTCGAGCTCAAAGAAGCCCACCTTGGCCACAGGCGGCTGGGGAATCGCACGAATGATGTCGCCGAGGCCGATCGGCTCGCCCGTTTTCCAGAGGGCATCGATGATCGTGGAGAGCAGGAGATGCTCGCGGCTGCGGCCCGGCTCTGCGTCGATGCCGGCCAGCGCCAGGATGCCTGAGGCGAGCGAGGCGATCCGCTCTCCGAGCCGTTCTGGATCTTCGCGGAGGCCTTCCGGTGGGGCCGCCAGGCCGCCGAGCACCGAGAGTGGCCGGCCGATGCGGCTGCCGGGGGTGTAGATCGCCATGTCGACGGCGTCCCGCAGCCGGCGGATCCGCTCGGGCGTCTGACCGCTGGCCGCCAGGCCTTCCCGCCAGCGGGCGGCCGTCTGCTCGGCCAGCTGCTCGACGCTCAGCCCATCGCGACGGGCCGCCTCGGCATCGACCCAGGGCTCAAAGTCGCCCGCAGCAAGATCGGGAAAGTTGAGCAGCAGGCTGCCGAGGTCGCCCTTGGGGTCGATCACCACCGCCGGAATGCCATCGATGGCCGCCTCTTCCAAGAGCCCCACGAGCAGGCCGGTCTTGCCGCTGCCGGTCATTCCCACACAGACCGCGTGGGTTGTCAGCTCCTTGGCGGACAGCAGCACTGGTGCGGCCAGATGGCCAGATGCCTCGCCTGCGGCCTCCGGCGGCAACGGATCAACCCGTGTGCCCAGATAAAAAACACCCAGGCCTTCAATCTGATCGGACGAGGCAACGGATGCGGCCCGTGGATCCTCGGGGGAGTGCTGCTCATATCGGACCCTCTCTGGGCTCGCAGAAAAACGTCGCCTCGCAGACCGAGAGTTCAACGCCCCTCTCCCTTCCTCGCAACCTCAAAGCCCAACAGCCGCACAGCATCACCCCTGCATTCCCCCGAGCGCGTGGCTTCAAGAGACCCACAGCCGGCGGGTAGGCTCATGGCCCCGCCGGGGATCGCCCCAGCACGCCTCCCAGACCATCGCCGGCATGAACACACCCTCTCCTCACGCTGCAACCCCCGCCCCTCGGCCGTCGCTCGACGGAGCACGGGTGTTGCTTGTCGACGATCAGCCGATTATCGGCGAGGCCGTGCGACGGATGCTCGCCGACGAAGCGGCGATTGAGTTTCACTACTGCCAGCATCCAGCGGAGGCGATCGAGACGGCGGCAGCCGTCGGCCCCACCGTGGTGCTGCTCGACCTGGTGATGCCGGAGATCGACGGCCTGGAGCTGGTTCGCCGCTTCCGGGCCGACGAGCGGTTTCGCGAACTGCCGATCATTGTGCTCTCCACCAAGGAGGAGCCCGCGGTCAAGGCAGACGCGTTCACCGTGGGGGCCAACGACTACATCGTGAAGCTGCCCGATCGGCTGGAGCTGATCGCCCGCACCCGCTACCACTCCCGCGGCTATGTCGCCCTGCAGGAACGCAACGAGGCCTTCGCCGCCCTCGAGGCCAGCCGGCAGAAACTCGCCGACGACCTGGAAACGGCTGCGGTGTATGTGCGGTCGCTGATTCCAGCCCCGCAGGACCTCGCCGGCATGCAGGCCGACTGGCGGTTTATCCCGTCGGCCGACCTCGGCGGCGACGCGTTTGGCTACCACGCCCTCGACGACACCTGCACGGCCGTCTACCTGCTCGATGTCTGCGGCCACGGGGTGGGCGCAGCCCTGCTGAGCGTCTCAGCCCTCAACGCCCTGCGGAGCGGCTCCCTCGCCCAGACCGACTTCCACGATCCCGGCTCCGTTTTGGAGGCCCTCAACCGGGCCTTTCCGATGGAGCAGCAGAACGACATGTTCTTCACGATCTGGTATGGCGTGTTTGACGCCGCGAGCCGTGAACTTCGCTGGGCGGGCGGCGGGCATCCGGCGGCCGTGCTGATCGGCGAAGGCCTTGAAAAGCCCCGCATGCTCGAATCGGATGGCCCGCTGATCGGCGTGGTGGAAGGGCTGACCTACGGCTCCGAGCGGCTGGTCGTGCCGCCGGCAGCAAGGCTCTTCGTCTACAGCGATGGGGCCTTTGAAATCGGCCGCCCCGACGGCAGCGATGTGGCGATTTGCGGAGTTTCTGGAGTCGCTCGTGACCCCGGCAGCAGGCCCCGAAAGCCGCCTGGACCGCCTGATTGGTGAGATCCGCACGATCTCCGGCAGCGAGGAGATGGCCGACGATTTTTCCATGATTGAACTCGCATTTCAGGACTGAACGGGTCCGTCTTGCATGCGAATGGTGAATCCGTACACTTGACCGATTCGCGGTCCAAATGGCCGCTAGCGTAGCTCAATTGGCAGAGCAGCTGATTTGTAATCAGCAGGTTGCGGGTTCAACTCCCGCCGCTAGCTCACTCGGGAACGGGCATTCAGCAGAAGAATGGCTGACATGCACCACCCGACTTGTGGGATGGCGTTTCCGCGGCAGACCTGTTTTGGTGGATGGCGTACGGCTGACAGGCCGCCGCCTTGCCCCCAAGGCGGGGTTTCGAGCCCACCTGACAGGCGGTCCAGCACGCCAGCCACGCCCCGACTGGCTGGCGGAAGCGGGATGCACCTGGAGGATTCGACGGTCCCTAAGTCCCTAACGAAGTCTCTGAGAAGAGAACGAGTGTCTCAAAAAGACGTGAACACAGGGGAGTTTCCCGAGCGGTCAAAGGGGTCAGACTGTAAATCTGATGGCATTGCCTTCGCAGGTTCGAATCCTGCACTCCCCACTCACCCACGACCCACACGCACGAGTCAACTGTCGATCGCCGACGTTTTCAGCCGAGCATGACGCCCATTTGGGAGCCATGATTGGAGCCAGCCGGACGACGCGAACAAACACCCCGAAAGAGCACTCCGAAAGAGCAGCCCGAACAGGCAACGCAAGCAACCAAAACAAAGCAGACAGAGCAGAGCAGAAAACGCAAAGAAACAGGCGAGGAGCCTGACGAAAACCCTGCCTGCGGGTGTAGCTCAATGGTAGAGCAATAGCCTTCCAAGCTAAAGACGAGGGTTCGATTCCCTTCACCCGCTGTCACGACCACCACGGGAACGCACGCACGCCACACCGACCACAGAATCACGAATCCGACGCAAGTTTGCTGCTGTAGCTCAGTTGGTAGAGCGCGTCCTTGGTAAGGACGAGGTCACGGGTTCAAGTCCCGTCAGCAGCTCTCGTCAGGCCCGAGCATCCTTCGAGCAACGCTCAACTGGAAAAGCTCGGGGCCGAGAAAAAAAGCCGGGGACGCTCCGGCCCAGGAACGGTACAACATGGATCCGGAAGGAGCGTCTTCCGGTGAACGATCGACGAATCTGATTTTCTGACTTCAACCGCAGGCAAAAAACCTGCACATCGACACCGCGGGTTCGCCCCGCACAACAACGAAGAGACCCGAGGGAGAAAGCATGGCAAAGGATACGTTCACGAGGACCAAGCCCCACGTCAATGTCGGCACCATCGGCCACATTGACCACGGCAAGACGACGCTCACCGGCGCTCTGGTCGCCGTTCAGGCGGCCAAGGACTTGGCCGTGGCGAAGAGCTATGCCGACATCGCCAAGGGCGGCACCGTTCGTGACGATACCAAGACGGTGACGATCGCAGTCAGCCACGTGGAGTATGAGACCGCCAACCGGCACTACGCCCACATCGACTGCCCTGGCCACGCCGACTTCATCAAGAACATGATCACCGGCGCTGCCCAGATGGACGGTGCGATCCTGGTGGTCAGCGCGGCAGACGGCCCGATGCCGCAGACGCGGGAGCACATTCTGCTCGCCAAGCAGGTCGGCGTGCCGGCGCTCGTCGTGTTTCTCAACAAGTGCGACCTTGTCGACGACGAAGAGCTCCTCGACCTCGTCGAGATGGAAATCCGCGAGCTGCTCACGAAGTATGGCTTCCCCGGCGACGACATTCCGATTATCCGCGGTGCCAGCAAGCCGGCCTACGACAGCCCGGCCGATCCTGAGGCCAACAAGTGCATCGGCGAGCTGCTCGATGCGGTCGACAGCTACATCCCCGAGCCTGTCCGCGAGACCGACAAGCCATTCCTGATGGCCATCGAGGACGTGTTCTCGATCGAAGGCCGCGGTACGGTCGCCACCGGTCGTATTGAGCGAGGCATTGTCAAGGTTGGTGACGAAGTCGAAATCATCGGCCTGAACGACAAGCCCCCTCAGAAGACGACCGTCACCGGCGTTGAGATGTTTAAGAAGCTGCTTGACCAGGGGCAGGCTGGCGACAACGTCGGCTGCTTGCTGCGAGGCATTGCTCGCGACGGGATCGAACGAGGCCAGGTGTTGGCCAAGTCCGGCTCGATCAAGCCCCACAAGAAGTTTGAGTGCGAGGTCTACATCCTCGCCAAGGAGGAAGGCGGCCGTCACACGCCGTTCTTCGCTGGCTATCGCCCGCAGTTCTACTTCCGCACGACCGACGTGACCGGCACCACCAAGCTTCTCAGCGGCGTGGAAATGGTGTCGCCGGGCGACAACGTGAAGATGGAAGTTGAGCTGATGGTGCCGATCGCTATGGACGACGGCGTCCGCTTCGCCATTCGCGAAGGTGGTCGCACGGTCGGTTCGGGCGTGGTGACGAAGATCCTCGAGTAGTCCGCTACTCACAGGCGAATAGACGGCAACAGGCTGCCGGTGGCTCTGCACGAGCCACCGGCAGCTGACCGAAGGGGCGTAGCTCAACTGGCAGAGCGCTGGTCTCCAAAACCAGAGGTTGCGAGTTCGATTCCCGCCGCCCCTGCTCTCTGAGCCTACCGGCGAGATCGCGTATACGTGGTCTCGCCGGGAACGGCTCGTGAATCTGACACAACGAAGAGCGAACGACCGCTGGCCGATGGATCGGGCAGTACGATCGATGATCGCGAGGAGCGCCGCGCTGGAAACGGACGAAAGCGGCTGAACGACGGTGGCGAGCACACACAACGAAGTAGCAAGTGGATCGTTTCTTGGCAATCTGCTGAGTTTCTCCATCTACAAGCGGAATCAAGGCCGCGTCACCCGCCAGCTGACGTTTGCTGCGCTAGCGATCGCAATCGCTGTGGGCGTCTGGCGACTGGCGGCCGTGCTGCCCCTGTTGCTCGCCTCGGACGTCAGCAGTTCGTCCGACCTGGGCGTGGTGCGGTTTCTCCTGCCGGGGCTGCTTCTGGCAGCGGGGCTGTGGGTGAGTTTTCGGATCGTCTGCACGCCGCGTTTTGCCGACTTTCTCATCGCCGTTGAGGCGGAAATGGCGAAGGTTTCATGGTCGAGCTGGCCGGAAGTGGTGCGAAGCTCGATCGTCGTGATCTTCATGATGTTTTTTCTGGCAGCCATCCTGGGGCTGTACGACCTGTTTTGGTGGTTCTTGCTGCGAGCGTTGCAGGGAAGCGGCGGCTGAGCCGGTTTGGTGACAGCGGTTGAGCCTTTCGCGGCTCGGCGCTCAGAGAAGGCCGCTGCCGAGCGTGGATTCGCAAGGCGGCGGTGAAGACACGACGGTTTGAAGTTTTGGGCCTGAAGGCGAGCCTGCCCACACACACTCTGCAACGGGATCGAGATGAGCGAAGACGAGAAAACGCCAGCCACCGACGATGCCCTTGCGGCTGACGCCAGCGGAGAACATGAGCCCGCTGCCGAAGAGGCCACCGATGCGGCCGCCGCAGAAGAGGTCACCACAGAGCTGGTCGCAGAAGAGCTGGTCGCAGAAGAGCCCGTCGCAGGCAGCGTTTCGGAGGCGACCGCTGCGGAGAGCGGTGAAAGCGACGAAGACGATGACGAAGACGACGGTCCGATTGAAGCGGAAGATCCATTTAGCGGCAGCGAAGACGCCAAGCCTGTCGATCTCGGCGACGATGCCGAGGCGGAGGCTGCGGCGGCCCTGCCAGACATGCATTGGTACATTCTCAAGGTGCAGAGCAACCGCGAGGATTCAATCCGCGAGGGGCTGATCCGTCGCATCAAGCTGCAGGGGCTCGACCACCTCTTCGGGGAAGTGATCGTCCCCAAGGAGCAGGTCACCGAGTTTAAGAGCGGCAAGAAGCGGGTCGTGTCTCGCAAGCTCTACCCCGGCTACATCCTGGTGCACATGGTGCTCAACGATGAGAGCTGGTATCTCGTGCGGGAAACCTCCGGCATTGGAGACTTCACTGGCTCCGCAGGCCGGCCGAGCCCGATGCTTGAGGCGGATGTCAACAAACTCCTCAACAAGGCCGAGGAAAAGACCGACGACGCCCCAAGGCTGAAGATCAGCTTCCGCAAGGGCGACCGCGTGAAGATCAACGAAGGCACCTTCGAAAACTTCGAGGGCGAGGTCGAGCAGATCGACGAGGCCAACGGCCGCGTGACGGTGATCCTCAGCATCTTCGGACGCTCGACGCCAGTCGATATCGAATACTGGCAGATCGAGACGGTCTAGTCGCGGCTGGGCTTTGTTGATTTGGGGCTGCAAAAAACTGCAGCCCTTGCAAGAGGACTTTTTTCAAGGTAATCACGGTGTTTCACTCGGCCGCTCTCCGCGGCGGCCGGCCTCGGCTTTGCAGCTGAGTTTTCGACCCGGCGGCAGCGTGTCAGGAAGGCGAGTTCGATGGCGAAGCAGATGGTTGGTCAGGCCAAGTTTCAGGTCCCCGGAGGGCAGGCAACCCCGGCTCCGCCAGTGGGCACCTCCCTCGGCCGCTTCGGCATCAATCTTGGGCAGTTTGTGCAACAGTTCAACGACCGCACGAAGGAAGCCGGCGGCATGCCGATCCCCGTGGTGGTCACCGTCTACAACGACCGCTCGTTTGATTTTGTGACCAAGAGCCCGCCTGCGGCGGCCCTCTTGAAGAAGGCTGTCGGGCTGGCCAAGGGCTCCGGCGTGCCCAACAAGACGAAGGTCGGCAAGGTCACGACCGAGCAACTCAACGACATCGTGAAACTGAAGGCCGCCGACCTCAACGCTCGCGACGAAGAGCATGCCCGCCGCATGATCGCTGGCACCGCTCGCAGCATGGGTATTGAACTGGCCGACTGAGCGGCCACCATGAAGCGGCCCACCAAACAAACACACCGAGGTCCGAAGCAATGAAACTCACCAAGCGGATGAAAGCGGCCACCGCAAAGCGGCCCAAGAACGACACGGCCCTGCCCCTCGCTGAAGCGATTGGCGTGCTCAAGGGATTCCCTCCCACGAAGTTTGACCAGACCGTGGAAATCCACGTGCGGCTTGGCATCGATCCCAAGCAGGCCGACCAGATCGTGCGAGGCTCGATTGTGCTGCCACACGGGATCGGCAAGTCAAAGCGGGTCGTCGTGTTTGCCAGGGGCAACCTCGCTGAAGATGCGACTGCAGCGGGCGCTGAGGAGGTCGGTGGCGAAGAGTTGGCCAAGAAGATCAAGGACGGCTGGACCGACTTTGATGTCTGCATTGCCGCTCCCGACATGATGGGCCTGGTGGGCCCTCTCGGCAAAGTGCTCGGCCCCCGCGGCCTGATGCCCAGCCCGCGTGCCGGCACGGTGACGGCTGAGATTTCCAAGACGGTCAAGGAATACAAAGCCGGCAAGGTCGAGTTTCGCAACGATCCCACCGGGATTGTGCACTCGGTGGTTGGCAAGGTGAGTTTCGACTCCGCGCAGCTCGCCGACAACATCCGGGCCTTTGTGGACCATATCAACGGCATGCAGCCGTCGAGCGTGAGGGGGCAGTACATCAAGAGCGTGGCGATCGCTGCGACGATGAGCCCCGGGGTGATGGTCGCGATCTGACGCTGCTGCCGCAGCCTCGACGCCTCCCTCGAGACTTTGCTGGGGCCGCAGCGAAGTTTTTCTGCCCCCCCTTCCCGGCCGCGACAGTTCGTGCACAATGAGGGGTCCGCTGCCAAGCAGTCGGGCCGCCCGCGAGAGGATCCATGAGCAAGCGCATCAAGAACATGCTGATCGAGGACATCCGTAGCCGCCTCGATGGGGTGAACGACGTGATTCTCGTTTCCCTCGGACAGCTCGACGCCATCAAGACCACCGAACTTCGGCGGACCCTCCGCCAGAAGAAAATCCATTTGCAGCTGATTAAAAACAGCCTCGCACGGCAGGCCACGCTCGATTCCCCTCTTGCTCCCGCTTTCACCGAAACCGCCGGCATGCTCGCCATGGCCTGGGGTGGTGAAGATGTGGTCGACCTCGCGAAAGAGCTCGACCGCATCGTCAAGCTGAAGGAGTATGAAGGCATCGAGTTTCGCGGCGGCGCGCTCGACGGTGGCCGGCTTGGGCCTGACGATGTCAAGGCCGTGGCCAAGTGGCCCTCGCGTGCCGAACAACTCTCCATTCTTTCCGGGCAGATTTCTTCCGTCGGCAGCATGCTCTCTGGGCAGCTGATCTCGGCAGGTGGCGCGATTGCCAGCCAGCTCAAGACGCGAATGGAAGAGCTCGAGAAAGCGGAGGCGTGACGAGGGCTCCCGGCAGCGACGTGGTGTGGCGAGCGATCGCCACGCAGCGTCAAACGGGAAGCGAAGAAACGCAGCGGACAAGACATGCCCTCCTGATGACGGCTTCGGAGGGCGGATTCAAACGACGGCCATGGCACCACTGGGCTGATTGGCCGATTTTTCAAAGGGAAAGGACCTGACGTGATGGCAACGGCTGAAGAAACCCGTGAGTTCTCGAGCGACACCAAGGAACTTGGCGACAAGATCGTCAGCCTGACGCTGAAGGCGGCCAAGGAACTCTCTGACTACCTCGACGAGGTTCACGGCATCAAGCCTGCGGCTGGCGGCGCGGTCGTGATGGCTGCCGGTGCTGGCGGTGGTGGTGAGGGCGGTGGCGAGGCTGCCGCTGAGCAGACCGAGTTTGACGTCGTGCTCGAGAGCTTTGGCGACAACAAGATCGGCGTGATCAAGGTTGTCCGCTCGGCCACTGGCCTTGGCCTCAAGGAAGCCAAGGACCTCGTCGAGAGCGCTCCTGCCAAGATCAAGGAAGGCATTTCCAAGGAAGATGCCGAGAAGCTCAAGGCAGAACTGGAAGAGGCCAAGGCGACGGTCGCTATCAAGTAGCGAACCTGGGAAACATGGGCTCGACGCGGGGAACTTGGCGTCCCCGTCGTCGGGCGTTATAGTTCTAGGTTCGAGCCGTCACGCCTTCCGTTTCCCTGTCGGCATGATGGCCGTGAGGAGCGACTTGCTTCCACGGCTATGGTGTCGCGACGCCAGCCGGTGCGTCTGTCCATGCCAATGCGTCCAGCGCTGCGGTCGTTTTCCGCTTGTTTTATTGGTGGTGGGCGAAGCGCACCTGCTGGGTCCTGTGCCGTCCCTCCATGCGGATTGTTCTCGAGGAGTCGCCTGGGCTCCTGTGGAGATCCGTCCTTCCAGCTGTCGCCTTCGGCCGGTCTCGCCTCAGACCGGCTTTCGCGGTCGTTAAATGGCCGCGGTTTGCAAACGATCCTCCGGTTCATCTCCACAGGAGTTCTTCCTCAATGGCAACAAGCGCCGTCCGCCGCCTCCAGACCACCGACGTTCGCCACTTTGGAAGCCATCGCGCCAGCCATCAGATCCCAGACCTGACCGACATTCAGACGCGTTTCTTTGACGCGTTTCTGCAGCGTGATGTGCCGCACGCCAAGCGGAAAGACCACGGCATCGAGGGCGTGCTGCGGGAAATCTTCCCGATTGAGAGCTACGACAAGACCGTCAAGCTCGAGTATCTGCGGTATGACCTGGGCAAGCCGCGGTATGAGCCCGATGAATGCCGCCAGCTGCGACTGACCTACGGCCGTCCGCTGCGGGTGTGGCTGCGACTGACGCGGGAAGAGCCGATCGAGGAAGAGGTCTATCTCGGCGATGTGCCGATCATGATGGGCGGCGGCGAGTTCATCATCAATGGTGCCGAACGCGTTGTTGTCAGTCAGCTTCATCGTTCGCCCGGCATCGACTTCGTGGCCGACACCGAGTCGACCGACCGCAAGACCTACAGCTGCCGGATCATTCCGGAACGAGGCAGCTGGATCGAGATCAATGTCTCGAAGAAAGACACCCTGCAGGTTCGCATCGACCAGAGCGGCAAGTTTTCTGCACTGACGCTGCTGCGGGCGATGGATCCCAAGTATTCCAGCGATGCCGAGATTCTGAAGCTCTTCTCCCAGCCAACGCTGCTGAAGGTCTCTGGCGGCAAGAGCGTGGCCAAGCTGGAAGGCAAGATTTCCGCCACCGACGTCGTCTACCCCAAGACGAGCGAGCGAGCGGGCGAGATCATTGTCGACGCCGGCGTGAAGATCAATCGCGACATGGCCGAGCTGATCTGCACCTCGGGCATCAAGAGCGTCGAGCTCTATGACGACGACAAGACGCCGCTCGTGCTCAACAGCCTGCGGGAAGACGCCGACGAGTCGAAGCGGCGAACGGGCGTGGCTCCGAGCCATGAAGACGCCCTGGTGCGGATCTACCAGCGGCTTCGCCCTGGCAATCCTCCCGCCCTCGACAAGGCCCGCTCCCTGTTCGACGAGAAGTTTAACGATGCCAACCGCTATCGGCTTGGCCGCGTCGGTCGCTTCCGCATCAACCGCAAGCTCGGCCTGTCGGTTCCCGAGACGGAGATGACCCTGCGGGCCGACGACCTGATTGCGGCGATCACCTACATCCTCAAGCTCACTGACGGCGAACCGGATGTTGAAATCGACGACATCGACCATCTTGGCAATCGCCGCCTGCGCACCATCGACGAGCTCGCCAGCGACGAGCTTCGCAAGGGCTTCCTCAAGCTCCGCCGCACGGTCCAGGAGCGGATGAGCCTCAAAGATGTCTCGGAGATGTCGCCGCGGTCGCTGATCAACCCCAAGAGCATCTCGGCAGCCATCGAATACTTCTTTGGCCGCGGTGAGCTCTCCCAGGTGGTCGACCAGACCAACCCGCTTTCAATGCTGACCCACGAGCGGCGGCTCTCAGCCCTCGGCCCTGGCGGCCTCAACCGCAAGCGTGCGGGCTTTGAAGTTCGTGACGTGCATATCTCCCACTACGGCCGGATCTGCCCGATCGAGACACCGGAAGGCACCAACATCGGCCTGATCTCGAGCCTCGCGATCTACTCTGGCGTCGACTCCTATGGCTTCCTTGTCACGCCCTACCGAAAAGTCTCCAAGTGCAAGCTGACCGACGACGTCGTCTGGCTGCGGGCTGACGAGGAGCAAAACGCCTACCTCGCTCCCGCCGACGCCCCCGTTGTGGACGGCAAGATCGAAGGCGAGTCGATCGTTGCTCGCTACCGCGGCGACTTCATGCTCGTGCCTGCCGACAAGATCGAATACATCGACGTGGCCCCGAGCCAGATGGTGGGCGTGTCTGCAGGGCTGATCCCCTTCCTTGAGCATGACGACGCCAACCGCGCGTTGATGGGCTCAAACATGCAGCGGCAGGCGGTGCCGCTGCTCGTTGCCGAGCCGCCCATTGTGGCGACCGGCATGGAGCGGAATGTGGCGGAAAACTCCGGCCTGCTTGTGCGGGCGGGCCGCAAGGGCACCGTTTCCTATGTCGACGCCAACTCGATCGAGGTGGCCGGTCCTGGTGGAGCGACGGAAACCCACAAGCTCCGCAAGTATGTCGGCCTCAATGAGCGGACCTGCCAAAACCAGAAGCCGATCGTGTCGCTCGGGCAGAAGGTAGAGAAAGGCGAGGTGCTCGCCGACGGTGCCGCCACGTTCAAGGGCGAACTCGCCCTCGGCCGCAACGTGCTCGTGGGCTTCATGGCCTGGGACGGCTTCAACTACGAAGACGCCATCATCATCAGCGAAGAGCTGGTGCAAAACGACGTCTACACCTCGATCCACATCGAGGAATACGACATCGAGATTCGCGACACGAAGCTTGGCCGGGAAGAGTTCACCCGCGACATCCCCAACGTTGGCGAACGGGCCCTGCACAACCTCGACGACAACGGCATTGTGCGGATCGGCACCTATGTGCGGCCCGGCGACATCCTCGTCGGTAAGGTTTCGCCGAAGAGCAAGACAGAGCTCACGCCGGAAGAGAAGCTGCTGCATGCCATCTTCGGCCGTGCGGGCGAAGACGTGAAGAACGATTCGCTCGAGGTGCCCTCCGGTGTGGAAGGCATTGTGATCGCCACCGAGCGGTTCTCGCGGCGAATGAGCCTCTCCGAAGAAGAGCAGCGGGAGTTTGAGAAGCAGCTCAAGGAGGCCGAGACCGAGGGCAACCTGCAGATTGCAGAAGCCTTCGCCCAGATGGTCACTGAGATGGAGAAGGTGCTGCAGAAGACGCTCACCGCTCCCGACGGCTCGCCGCTGGTGCGCGACCAGAGCCACAAGCAGGTCGCCGAGCGGGCTGCGGCCTTCAAGATCGACGACTTCGACCTTCGTTCGCCACAGCGGAAGGCCGACATCGACAAGATCTACAAGACGATGTGGCCTTCGGTCGAGGCGTCTATCGACTCCAAAGACCGCCGGCTCAACAGCATGCGGCGAGGCGATGAGCTGCGGCCGGGTGTGCTGCAGATGGTGAAGGTCTACGTCGCCGCCAAGCGGGTGATCTCCGTCGGCGACAAGATGGCCGGCCGTCACGGCAACAAGGGTGTGATCGCCAAGATTCTTCCCCAGGAAGACATGCCGTTTCTCAAGGATGGCACGCCGATCCAGATCATGCTCAATCCGCTGGGCGTTCCCAGCCGTATGAACGTGGGCCAGATTCTCGAAACCCACCTCGGCTGGGCCGGGCAGGTGCTCGGCTTCCAGGCGATCACGCCGGTGTTTGATGGAGCCAGCGAGCAGGACATCAACGACGCACTGGAGGAGGCTGACCTGCCGAAGCACGGCAAGGCTCAGCTCTTCGACGGCCGCACCGGCGAGGCGCTCGAGCAGGAAACCACCGTGGGCTACATCTACATGCTCAAGCTGCATCATCTTGTCGACGACAAGGTGCATGCTCGCTCGACTGGCCCTTACTCGCTGATCACGCAGCAGCCGCTGGGCGGAAAGGCCCGCTTCGGCGGCCAGCGTTTTGGCGAAATGGAGGTGTGGGCACTCGAGGCCTACGGTGCCGCCTACATCCTGCAGGAACTGTTGACGGTCAAGAGCGACGACGTGGAAGGTCGCACCAAGATCTACGAGAGCATGGTCAAGGGTGAAAACACCCTCGAAGCGGGCACGCCAGCCAGCTTCGACGTGCTGACCAATGAGATCCGCGGCCTTGCCTTGAACATGCAGCTGGAGAAGCGGCGGGTGTAGGGCAACTGCCCCCACCGCCGTGATTCTTCCCCCACACCAACACACCCTCGCCCCTAGGAGAGACCATCGTGAGCATCGGTGAAGCCACGTACGATCGCGTCAACGACTATTCAGCCGTGAAGATCAGCCTCGCCCGGCCGCACGATATCCGCAGCTGGTCGTTTGGCGAGGTGAAGAAGCCCGAAACGATCAACTATCGCACCTACCGTCCTGAAAAAGACGGCCTGATGTGCGAGCGGATCTTCGGACCGGAAAAGGACTGGGAGTGCGCCTGCGGTAAGTATCGCGGGATGAAATACAAGGGGATGATCTGCGACCGCTGCGGCGTGAAGGTCACCCACAGCCGGGTCCGCCGGAAGCGGATGGGCCACATTGAGCTCGCCGCGCCCGTGGTGCACATCTGGTTCTTCAAGGCGATGCCCAGCCGCTTGGGCGCGCTGCTCGACATGAAGACCTCGAGCCTGGAGAAGGTGATCTACTTCCAGGATTACGTCGTGCTCGATGCCGGCGATACGCCGCTGAAGGTGCAGCAGCTGCTCACCGAAGAGGAGTATCGGCAGGCGAAGGCCGACTACGGCGAGGGCGGCTTCGAGGCAGCAATGGGGGCGGAGGCCGTCCGCAAGCTGCTTCTCTCGCTCGACCTGGTGACGCTCTCCAAGGAGCTGCGGGAAGAGCTGGTGACCACCGGTTCGAAGCAGAAGAAGAAGGACCTCGTCAATCGACTGAAGATTGTGGAGGCGATTCGCGACAGCGAAAACAAGCCGGAATGGATGGTGCTCGACGTGATCCCCGTGATCCCGCCAGACCTCCGTCCGCTGGTGATGCTCGATAGCGGCAACTTTGCCACCAGCGATCTCAACGATCTCTATCGCCGCATCATCAACCGCAACAACCGGCTCAAGAAGCTCGTCGACCTCAACGCCCCTGAGGTGATCATCCGCAACGAGAAGCGGATGCTGCAGCAGTCGGTCGATGCCCTCTTCGACAACAACCGCTGCAAGCGGCCTGTGCTCGCCAGCAGCAACCGCCCGCTGAAGAGCCTGACGGACATGATCAAGGGCAAGCAGGGCCGCTTCCGCGAAAACCTGCTTGGCAAGCGTGTCGACTACTCCGCGCGAAGTGTGATCGTGGTCGGCCCGAGCCTGCGGCTGCACCAGTGCGGCCTGCCCAAGAAGATCGCCCTGGAGCTCTATCAGCCGTTCATCATTCGCAGGCTCAAGGAGCTCGGCCACGCCGACACGATCAAGAGCGCGAAGAAGATGCTCGAGCGGAAAGACGCCGAGGTGTGGGACATCCTCGAAGAGGTGATCCGCAACCATCCGGTGCTGCTCAATCGTGCCCCCACGCTGCACCGCATGGGCATCCAGGCTTTCGAGCCAACGCTCGTGGAAGGCAACGCCATCAAGCTGCATCCGCTCGTCTGCAAAGGCTTCAATGCCGACTTTGACGGCGACCAGATGGCCGTCCACCTGCCGCTCTCGATCGAGGCCCAGGTGGAAGCCCACACGCTGATGCTCTCCACCAACAACATCTTCAGCCCAGCCAACGGTGCGCCGATCATCTCGCCTTCGCAGGACGTGGTGATGGGCTGCTACTACCTGACGATGTCGATGGCGGGGCGTCGCGGCGAAGGCATGGTGTTTCACGACTTCGATGAGGTGGAGCTCGCCCACTCAATGGGCAAGGTCGACACCCACGCGAGGATTCGGGTCAAGCTGCCGCCCAAGCAGCGTCTCAAGACCGACGTCGAAGCCGACAGCCACCCCGGCGCCCTGATTGAGACGACGGCGGGCCGCGTGCTGTTTAACTCGGTGTTGCCTGAAGGGATGCTCTTCTACAACCACCCGATGAAGTCGGGCGAGCTGGCGAAGGTGATCTCCGACTGCTACCAGACCCTCAACCGTCGCAAGACAATCGACCTGCTTGATGACATGAATCAGGTCGGCTTCCGTTGGGCCACCAAGAGCGGCCTGTCGTTTGCCACCGACGACCTGATCACGCCTGATTCGAAGACCAAGATCATCGGCGACGCTGAGAAGAGCGTGCTGAAGATCATGAAGCTCTATCAGCGTGGCGTGATCACCGACGGCGAGCGATACAACCAGGTGCTCGATGCCTGGACCCACGCCCGCGAACTGATCACCGTCGAGATGATGGCAGAACTGGAGCAAGACACCGACGCCAAAGCCAACCGTCGCAGCGGCTACGTCAACCCGATCCATCTGATGGCCAACTCGGGTGCCCGAGGCGGTGTGGAGCAGATTCGGCAGCTGGCCGGCATGCGAGGCTTGATGGCCAAGCCGTCGGGCAAGATTATTGAAACGCCGATTAAGGCCAACTTCCGTGAGGGCCTGACGGTGCTGGAATACTTCAGCTCCACGCACGGTGCTCGGAAGGGTCTGGCCGACACCGCGCTGAAGACGGCCGACTCGGGCTACCTGACGCGAAAGCTTGCTGACGTCGCCCAGAACGTGGTCGTCACCATGCACGACTGCGGAACGACGCAGGGCATCACCAAGGGCGTCATCTACCGCGGCGAGAAGGTGGAAGTCGGCCTGGCCGACTCGATCCGTGGCCGTGTGAGCCTGGTCGAGATTCGCAACCCGAAGACCGATGAGGTGGTGGTTGCCGAGAATGACATGATCACGCCTTCCATGGCTCGTCAGATCGAAGCCTTGGGGGTCGAGAAGATCGAGGTTCGCAGTGCTCTCACCTGCGAGGCTCCGCTGGGTGTCTGCCGTCTCTGCTACGGCATGGACCTCTCCACGGGGTCGCTCGTGGAAGAAGGCATGGCCGTGGGCATCATCGCAGCCCAGAGCATCGGCGAGCCGGGAACGCAGCTGACGATGCGGACGTTTCACATCGGCGGCGTCGGTCAGCGTGCCATCGAAGAGAACGAGAGCCGAGCCAAGAAGGCTGGTATCGTCCGGTTCACGCGGCTTCGCACCGTGACCAACGAGCTGGGCGAAGAAGTCGTGCTGGCTCGCAATGGTGAGATCGCGATTCTCGAAGACTCTGGTCGCGAGCTTGAGAAGTTTGACGTGCCCGCCGGTGCGATCCTGAAGGTCAAGGAAAACGACACGGTGGCGCAGGGCTCCGTGCTCGTCACCTGGGACCCCCACTCGATCCCGATTCTCTCCGAAGTTGCCGGCAAGGTTCGCTTCGAGGACGTGATCGAGGGCGAGACCCTCCGCGTGGAAAAAGACCCCAGCGGCCACTTGCGTCAGATGATCATGGAGCACAAGGGTGCCTACCACCCCCAGATTGTGCTCGAAGACGCCAACGGCCAGATCCTCGACTTCTACTACCTGCCCGAAAAGGCCTACATCGAGGTTGAGGCGGGTGAGCAGGTGGCGGCCGGGCACGTGCTCGCCAAGACGCCTCGTGAGGCGGGCGGCACGCAAGACATCACCGGCGGTCTGCCGCGAGTGACGGAGATCTTTGAGGCCCGCAAGCCGAAGGATCCCGCGATCATGGCTGAGATCGACGGCGTGGTCGAACTGCTCGGCGAGAAGCGCCGCGGCAAGCGGACGATCCGTATTAAGAACGAGGCGGGCATCGAGCGCGAGCACCTCGTGACCCAGGGCAAGCACCTGCGGGTGCATGCCGGCGACATCGTGAAATCAGGCGAGGCCCTCGTTGACGGTCCGCTGGTGCCCCACGACATCCTGCGAATCTCCGGTGAGCAGGAGGTGCAGCGGTATCTCGTCCGTGAGATTCAAAACGTCTACCGCAGCCAGCGGGTGGAAATCGACGACAAGCACATCGAGATCATCGTTTCGCAGATGCTGCGGAAGGTGAAGATCGAGACTGTCGGCGACACGACCCTGCTGCCTGGCAGCGTGATGGACAAGTTTGAGTTCCGTCAGGCCAACGACCAGATCGCCAACGGCCTGAAGATCTCCGAGCAGGGCGACAGCGAGTTTTCCGAAGGCACCGTGGTGCCCAAGGATGTGCTCGAGCAGACCAACGCCCAGATCGAGGCTCTCGGCGGCACGCCTGCCAGGGGCACCAAGCCGAAGCCCGCCACGGCCAGCACCCAGCTGCTGGGCATCACCAAGGCGAGCGTGCAGAGTTCGAGCTTCATCTCGGCGGCGAGCTTCCAGGAGACAACGAAGGTGCTCACGGAGGCAGCGCTCGCCGGCAAGATCGACAACCTCGTCGGCCTCAAGGAGAACGTGATCCTCGGCCACTTGATCCCTGCCGGAACAGGCTTCAACACGTTCCAGGGCAGCGAGGTGCGGGTGCGTCCTGAGGCCCTCGAAGCCCTGCGGATGGACAAGGACGACCTGCTCGCCCGCCAGTTCCCGCTGCTCGACGCGACCACTGAAGCGGGTGCGGCCGGCGGCCCCCAGGCCGAAGGCAGCAGCGACGTGGCCACACTCGAAGAAGGCTCCGCCGACAGCCAAGGCTGAGCGGGGCAACCGTCTACCCGATATCGAGCACCGCCCGCAGCTTGGCCGGATCCTCAATCCCGAGGATCTTGGCCAAGGCTTCGCGGTCTTCGGCCGTCAGCGGCACAAAGATCACCGGATCTTGCACCATCTCCGGGTCGATCAGCTGGTAGCCGCTGATCATGCCCGAACGGAAGACCGGGCGGCGACCGTAGCCATACATCGCGTTGTCGACCCGCCCGAGAAAATCGCCCAGCGTGATGACCTTCGGCCGCGGCGTGCGGATGTAGAGCAGCTCGATCACTTCAGCCCAGAAGTGCGGCACAAACTTCGCACCCACATTGGCGTGGCCAACCCGGCAGCGGCTGGTGCCGGCGATCATCGCCGGGGCCGAGACCAGCGGCTTGGCCGCGGTGGCCCGTTTCTCAAGTTCGCCCGTCAAGGCGAGGCAGAAGTCGGCGCTGTAGCAGTCGTCGAAGATCAGCGTCAGATGCGAGAGGTCGTGGCTTGCAGCGTCTGCTGGCATCAGGGCGTCTGCGAGCCGTGCGACCGGAATGCCGTAGCTCTGGATCTCAAGCGGCAGGCCGTGGCCAAGGACGATCATCGTGGCAGGCGACTCCGCCAGCGCGCGCTGGCGCACCGCTGACAGAAAGTCGTCGCCCACGGCTTCGAGGGTCTGTGAGCCCTCCTGCTTGGCGACGGCGGCTACGGTTCCGTAGGCCTCGGCCAGTGTGGTGATCTGCTTTGGATCGAGGCCCCGGGCAGGGTCGAGGAGCGCCACCACGTCGACACCTGGCCCCAGCACAATCCTGCCCTTCGCGCGGTCGCGAAGGCCGACCACAAACTGGGCAAGATCTCCAACGGGGGCATCGGCTTGGTCGTGCAGCAGCCAGAAGACGCTCGGGGCGATCTGCCGCCAGAGTTTCTGATCCGACGAGAGCGGAGGCGGAAGCGCTGCACGGGCCTGCTCGGCAAACTGCTCGATCGTCTCCACGGGAACCGACTCAGCAGCGCCTGGCGGATCGGCAGCCTGCCCGTGCAGGCTCGACGCGAGCAGAAAGGCGACGAGCATTGGCCACACGTTTCGTCTCACAGGCATCGGGATCGCTCTCCTTTGTGAAGGGCTGAAGGCTGAAGGACGTGTCACAAGACAGGGATCCGGCAGGAGGCCTCAACGCCGCTGCAGCGTGCATGAGTTTCCGCAGACCTGCCAGGGTGTGGGTGTTGGCCACATCGGCAGCCTCGAGGCCTGCCCGGCGAGCCTGCATCACGCCGCACCGCATCAGGTCGAGGCCCCGCGTGGAGTGGGCGTCGGTGGAGATCACGATCTTCACCCCGGCCCTGCGGGCTGCCGCCGCGTGGACATCGTCGAGATCGAGCCGCATCGGGTTGGCGTTGATCTCGAGGAACGTGCCGGTGCGGGCCGCGGCCTCGATCACGGCCTCCATGTCGACGTCGTAGGGAGGCCGCCGATTGATCAGGCGACCGGTGGGATGGCCGATCACCTGCACGTGCGGGTTTTCAATCGCCTCGATGATCCTGGCGGTGATCTTCTCACGCGGCTGGCTCTGGCCGTAGTGCAGGCTGGCCACCACCCAGTCGCCCTGTTCCAGCACCTCGTCTGGCAGGTCGAGGCCTCCCTTTTCCAGCATGTCGACCTCGATGCCCTTGAGCACGGTGAGCCGAGGCGAGCGGCGGCCCTCGCTGCGAGCCTGCTCGCGGAGCGACTCGTTGAAGCGGTCGATCTCTTCCCACTGCTTGAGCAGGCGGGTGCGATTGAGGCCGTTGGCCATGCTGACTCGCTGGCCATGATCGGTGATCGCGATGTAGTCGAGCCCTCGGGCGATCGCCGCAGCCACCATGCCGGAGAGCGTGTCTTCGCCGTCAGTGGCATCGGTGTGCATGTGCAGATCGCCGCGGATGTCGTCGACCGTGATCAGCGTCGGCAGCCGGCCTTCCTCTGCCCAGGCGATCTCCTCGCGGCCCTCCCGCAGCTCCGGCGGAATCCAGGGCAGGCCTACGGCCGCGTAGACCTCCTCTTCAGTGCCACCGTGCTCAGGGGTTCGGTCGCGTGCTGCGGCTGCTTTCTCGCCTTCTGCGATCGGAAACACGCCGTATTCATTGACCGACAGGCCGCGGTCTCGCGCCCGCCCCCGGATCAGCACGTTGTGTTCTTTGGAGCCGGTGAAATACTGCAGCGCCGCCCCAAACGAGGCCGCTCGCACCACCCGCAGATCGACCTGCACATCACCGGTGATCCGCACGCTCATCTTCGTGTCGCCACGCAGCATCACGCTCTGCACATCCGCAAACGAGGCGAAGTGGTCCATCACGGCGGCCACGTTGTCGCTGTCGACCACGATGTCGAGGTCGCCGACGGTCTGCCTTCCCCGCCGCCAGCTGCCGGCACCCTCAACCCGCGTGACAGCCGAACAGCCGCGCAGATGGTCGAGCAGCCGCTGCACGAGCAGGTCGGCGTCGTACCAGAGGAGCCGCTGATTTTCCGGGTTTTTGGCGAAGCCAACGTTCTCCAGGATGGCAGCTTCCGTCTTGGCACCGAAGCCCTTCAGCCCCCGCACCCGGCCCTCCTGGCAGGCGGCCTCCAACGCGTCGAGCGAATCGATGCCGAGCTGCTCCACCAGCATCCGAGCCTTCTTGGGCCCCAGCCCAGGAACCCGCATCACATCAAACGCTGAAGCCGGCACCGCCTTGCGAAGATCCTCGAGCATCTTCAGCGGCGCTCCGTCGAGCAGCGTCTCGATCTTGGTCGCCAGATCGCTGCCAATCCCATCAAAGTCGGTCAGCTTCCGCGCCGCATCCGCCCGCACCCCTGCCAGCGACTCCACCAGGCCCTCCACCGTCCGGGCGGCATTGCGGTAGGCCCGAATACGAAAGGCATTTTCCCCTTTAAACTCGAGAAGATCCGCGATCTCCTCAAACACAGCAGCAATCTCAGCATTCGTCACAGGCGAACTCACAACCCAGGCAACACAAAAGCCCGCCCATCATATCAGTCAGCATCTCCCACCGAACGCCCGGCTGGAGAGGAGACCGCCCGCGGATGGTCCGGCTCGTCAGGCGGCCAAAGTCGCGTCGCTGGGCCAGGGAACGGGACGGGTCCTCGGGCCGCAAAGCGGAAACGGCACAGCCGAGGTGCCTCCGGCACCCGAAGACCCGTCCCGCTTGCACGCCCGCACCGCACGCATCCCGGCCGCGAGCGGACCGGACGTCCCGCTGCACGCCCGCTTGCACGCCGCGCTTGCACGCCCGCTTGCACGCCCGCTTGCACGCCGCGCGCCCCACCGCACGCATCCCGCCCCTCCGCCGCCCCCCGGCCGCAGATCGCCGCAAAGCGGCGAACAGGCCGTCCCTAAAACCGCAAGCGAGGGGTGAGCCCGGGCCGAATGAGCCGGCCTTGCAGTCGAGCGCAGCCCGGAGGGCGAAAGCGAGAATGCACGAGTGAGCGAAGCCAGGATGGCGAAGCGAACGCTCGGCGAATCGGCTTGGGCTCACCCCGAGCGACCCCGAACGCTCGGCGAATCGGCCCGGGCTCACCCCGAGCGACCCTCAATAAGGAGCCGGCGTCGGAATCAGCGCCGTGGGATACGTCCGGCTCACGGGAAACTGCGTCTGCTGCTGAACCGCGGGAGTCGACCACCGCGAGGTGGTGTGCTGGCTCGGAGCGAGCAGCTTGGGGAAGGCTCCGGTGGACGAGCTGGGGCCACTGCCAGGGATCACTGGCATCCCGACGCCGTAGGAGGCACCGCTGGCTGGCTGGCTGCCCGAATCCGCGGCGGGCTCACGCTGAGCTGGGCTGCCCACTGAGCCCTGCCCTGCAGCAGGCGAGCCGTCAGCTGCCGGGGCAGCCGCGTCGGCCTGCGGTGGCTGAATCGGCGAGAGCGTTCGCGAGGTTTCGGGAATCGGCCGCAGCGAAGGGGCGGGCGTTTGTGAGAGGGGCGCGGCTGCCGGCTGTTCCGTGGGGGTTGGCGAGAGCGCGGGGGGAGCAGTTGCCTGCAGAGGCTGGCTGGGGACGAGGTAGGAGGTGCCGCTCTGGGGCACGATCTGCTGCTGGTAGCTCTGCTGCGGCGCGAGCTGCGGCTGAGGGGTGGCTTGAGGCACAAGGGTTGGGGGCACGTCGGCACCAGCGGCGCCCCAGGCCTGCGGTGTGGTGGGGGCGGCAAAAGGGCTTGCCGCGGCTCCAGCGGCAGCGGCCGGTGCCTGGGCAGGAGCTGCGGGATAGCCGGGGCTGCCGGGCTGCACGGTGACATACTTGGTTGTGTAGACCGCGCGATACTGCGTGTAGGGAACGTTGACCGCCCGCTGGGCGTAGGTCGTGATCGGCTGCACGACCTGTTCGGGGCATCCGGTGGCTGGATCGATGTCGCAGATCTGGCGGTAGCAGATCTGGGGGACGCACTGATACTCGGTGCGATAGCAGGTTTCGGGCACGTAGCTGACCTGCTGGACGGGCACGGTCACCGGCTGAGGAGGAGGCGGCGGCGCGGCAGGCACCGGTGCCATCACCGGAGCTGCAAATGGCGCGACGATCGGAGCGGCCACGGGGGCCACTGCATACGCCGGGGCAGCGACAGGCGGCTTCACGCAGCAGCTTTTGAAACATCCAAAGAAACCATCGAGGCAACACTGAGCCCTGCTCTGCTGGGCCGCAAGAGCCAGCACTGCCGCCAAGCCACACACGAGTCGCACGCGTTGCGTCGTCATCGTCGTTTGTCGGTGCCACCCGCAGGCGGCATCCGGTCCATGAGAAGAGGAGGTGCCTTGCCCTCCTGGCCGCTGCCGGCCCTGAGAAGCAAGTCGTGCGGGAGAAAGGCAGGTTTTCTGCCAGACGTCTCCCGCATGCACTCCAAAGGTAGGACAGCGGATGCGGAAAAACTCAGGAATAAAAAAGTTTCCGCCACCGTTCAGGCTTCGTCAGTCGGCATGACCGGCACAACCATTGCCAGCGGTCAGCTCACCGGTGATCGCTACGACCGCCGACCGCTCCGCCGCGCTTCCGCCCGGTCGTAGAGGGCAAAAAGGGCCTCGCGGAGATTGCCGCCAGCAGCGGTGAAGGCCTCCTCGATCTCGCCCTGCGCGATGCTGCCGCCGCGGGCTGGCAGCTGCTCGACAATCCGCTCCAGCAAGGCGGGGGATGTGCGGCAGCAGACGAGCACCGGGAGGCCTGCCGGCACGTGGCTGGTGGCCAGCAGCTGCACCCGCCGCAGCCGAGCCAACCTCCGCAGGCATCCTGCACCGAAGCGGCCTGCGACCTCAAGGCTGTCGACACAGACGAGGCTGCCTGCGGGGAGCAGAGCGATCGCCCTGGCGACCCCCAGCGTCTCCCGCCAGCGACGCAGCCGGATCGTCTGCACCTGCCGGCCCTGATCCGCAGCGGCCTTCGCGCAGGCTGCCAGCCGTGTGCTCTTGCCACTGCCGTGCGGGCCGACGAAGGCTCCGCAGCCACCTGCTTCAGCGAGCTGGGCAAGCGTGGCCGACTGCGTCGAACGGGCGGCCCTCCTCGGTGAGTGGATCGATCGCCCCCAGCCGGGTGTAGCGAGTGGCGAAGGGATTCACGTCCGCGGCAGTCATCGCCCGACAGCGCGTGGCTGAAGGGGCAGCTGCACGGGGGGCAGCTCACCCACGTCAAACACATGCTCCGACACGAAGTCGCGGCGGCCGACAAAGAACAGCCGGATGCGGACACACCAGCGGATCTTCACGATCGTGCCTTCGTAGGTCATGGGGCTCGCCGGGAGCCGAAAGGCAAACTCGCCCCGACGCGTGTGCGGAGGCAGGCCTTGCGGGTCGGTGAGCCGCTCAAAGAAGCAGACACCAAGGTCTTCTTCACCTTTGCCCTCGCTATACCAGAGGGCAGACCGCTCGATCACCCGCACCACCGCGTCGCCGGTGCCCGTGACGTGATAGCGAAGCCGCACAGTCTCTTCGGGATCGTAGCGGCGGCTCGGCCGATCAAACTCGGTGATCACCCGCGGCTCCAGCCGCTCCTGCAGGCTGCCCGACATCATCGCCCGCTCCCCACAACCGCCAGCCTCGACGGCGGCACATTGAGGAGGGCCGGGCCGGTCCGCTGCGGGAGCACAATGATGGGGAAGTGCCGCGTGAAGCGAGGCCACTTGGCTGGCTCGACGTGCACGGCGATCCGCCAGGTGACTGCGTTGTGCAGCGAGGCAAAGGAGTGCATCGCTTCGGCAGGCACCTCAAACGACGCCCGCTCTTCAAACCGCCGCCCCGGAGCAATGGAAATCGCCCGCCACTCCGCGAAGGGGATCTCATGAACCACCCGCCGCTCGGTGCGGGTGTCGGTGCCCTGGCGGAAGGTGGCCAGCTCCTCAAGCTCAAGCGAGAGGGCGATGCGGCGAAACATCCCACGCCCGCCCTGCCCGAGATACACGTCGCAGCGGTCGCCGGGCCGCAGCGGATGGTCCGCAATCTCGATCTGCGTCGGCCCCACCGCTGTCTGCAGCACCAGGGCCCGCACAAAGATCACCACGCCCGCCACGCCGATGGCCACAAACGGCACCAGGATCGAGAGCAGCAGCCAGTCGGTCTGGCCACCAACAAAACCGACCCCTGCCGTGACCGCCAGCAGCACGACCACGGCATTCCAGAGCACGGCGAACAGGCCGAAGCCAAACACCGACCAGCTCTCCGGGCTCTCCAGCGGAAGTCGGTAGCGGAGGATCGTGCCGGGCGAGTTGTTGAGATTCTCCCACGGCGGCACCGAGGGAAATGGCTCCGCCTCGCTTGCCCTGCCCGACGGCTGAAACATCTCAGGGAACCGCCGCAGGGCAGCCATGCCTTCTTCGGAACGGCCCCAGCCATGAATCAGCCGGGCGAGGCCGCTGCCTCCGATCGAGAGCAGGGCGCCAGGCAGCAGGAGCGTGAGCAGCCACATCCAGAGGCCGATGCTCGCCAGCCCGCCGGGAGCCTCGACGATACGGCGGCCAAGCATCGCCGTGAAAACCATCCCAGCGGCCAGCAACGCAGCATAGAAACAGGCCTCGCCAGCCCGCCCCCAGGCCTGCGAGCCCGTGCGACGACTGCCCCGTTTCTTCTCGAACAACCGTGGAAGTCGAATGCTGACCATGCCGTGCTCTCATGCGGGAGGCACTATCCTCGCATTCCACGCCGCGAACGCCAAGTGCCCGACGGGCGGCCTCGTCAGCCCACCGGCTCCAGGGTGGCGTGCGAGAGGATGAAGGTCCGCCGCCCGGCAGAGCCGTCGAAGATGACCGTGCCCACCATCCGCGGCCCAGCCCCGCCGACCTTCTCAAGGAGACCGTCGCCGTATTCGGCATGCCGCACCCGCTGACCGGGCTTGAGCTCAACCACAGGCTTGGCCAGGGCCGCGAGCTTCTCAGACATCGCCGCCAAGCCGGCCGACCGCCGCGGAGGACGCGCTGCGGCCGCCTGCAGAGGCCGTGCCTCGCTGACATCGTCGTCGTCTGCGGCCGCAGACACCTGGGACGCATCGTCGTCGTCGGGCACGAGCTGGCAGGCATCGTCGTCGGCAAAGGGATCGCCAAGGCCGCCGCTTCTCATCCCAGAGCCAACCGCGCCGCCCAGCGCGCGGCCCATGGTGCCGCTGGAGGGCGCCTCGCTGCCGGTGAGCTGCGTTTCCTCTCCCGACATCTCGGCGAGAAACACGCTCGGCGGCGAGATGCGACGGCTCCCACGGTAGTCGCGGATGCGGGCGCAGCTGGCATGAAGATGCTCGCGGGCCCGGGTGATCCCCACAAACACCAGCCGCCGCTCTTCCTCAAGCTGCTCCGGATGGTCGAGGCTCCGCTCATGCGGCACGATGCCATCCTCGAGCGCGACGAGGTAGACGACCGGAAACTCCAGCCCCTTGGCCGCATGCAGGGTCATCAGGGAAACCCGCGGGCTGGCCGGATCCCAGATGTCGGTGTCGGCAACGAGGGCCACGCTTTCGAGAAAGCTGCCCAGCGGATCATCGTCGAGCGATGACATACCGGCGGAGAGGCCGGCCTCGCTCTCGATCTCTCGCTGCCGCTCCTCATCGATCCCAGCAGCAACGGTCACGAGCTCCTCGACGTTGGCCAGGCGGTCGTCTCCGTCGTCTTCGTCGGCATCGGCAGCCAGCATCGCCCGGTAGCCGCTGCGGTCGAGCACGGCGTTCACCAGCGCCGCCACCGGCCCTGCTGGCCAGCTCCGCGAGCTCCGCATGCAGCCGCAGCGAAGGTCGCCAGCGACGACTGCGGCTCGCTTCGACACACCGTTGACCTCCGCTGCCGCGGCGGCGGCTTCCAGCAGCGAAAGCCCGTGGTCGGCGGCCCACGAGCCGAGCCGATCCAGCGACGTCTTGCCGATGCCCCGCGGCGGCACGTTGACCACCCGCAGAAAGGCCTCGTCGTCGCGAGGGTTTTTCAACAGCCGCAGCCAGGCCACGATGTCGCGAATCTCCCGCCGCTTGAAAAACTCCAGCCCTCGGACGAGCTGGTAGGGCACGCCGCAGCTGCGGAGGGCGACTTCCAGCGACCGCGAGAGGGCATTGGTGCGAAACAGAATGCCGAAGTCGCCGGCGGTGCGACGGCCCGCCATGATCTCGTCGGCAATCTCAGCGGCAATGCGGTCGGCCTCCTCGCGGCTGTCGCCATCGAGCACGATCCGCACCGGGCTGCCCGGCTCGGCATCGGTCACCAGCTGCTTCGGCTTGCGGCGGGTGTTGCGGGCGATCAGGCGGTCGGCCGTGCCGAGGATGTTGGCCGTGCTGCGGTAGTTGCGCTCCAGCTTGACCACGGTGGCAGCGGGGTAGTCGCGTTCAAACTCGAGGATGTTGCGGATGCTCGCACCGCGCCAGCCGTAGATCGCCTGGTCGGGGTCGCCGGTGACGGCCAGGTTGGGATGGTCGATGGAGAGGCCGCGGAGGATGCAGTATTGGGCGGCGTTGGTGTCTTGATACTCGTCGACCAGGATGTAGCGGTGGTGGATGTCGAGCGTGCTTCGCAGCTCGGGATGCTCAAGCAGGAGTCGCGCCACATGCACGAGCAGATCGTCGAAGTCGACCGCATTGGCCTCCAGCATCATCGCGGCGTAGACCGGCCAGATGCGAGCGGCCACCTCATCGACCGGCCGGCCCCAGCGGGGCTCAAACGTTTCGGGGGTGACCAGGTCGTTCTTCGCCCGGCTGATGATCCCCGCCACCCGATCAATCGGCGTCCGCGCGAGGGCCACGCCGGCCCGCTTGGCAGCCCGCTTGAGCGTGGCGGCCGCATCATCGGTGTCGAAGATCGAATAGTCGCTCGTCAGACCGATCATGCGGGCATGCCGCCGCAGCAGCCTGGCGGAAAACCGATGGAAGGTGCCCATCTCCACCGGCTGCGGGCCGACGAGCTGCGTGACACGCTGCCGCATCTCGTCAGCGGCTTTGTTGGTGAAGGTCAGGGCCACGATCGACTCAGGCCTCACCCCGCTGGCAATCATGTGGGCGATGCGGTGGGTGACCACACGCGTCTTTCCACTGCCAGGGCCAGCCACCACCAGCAGCGGCCCATCGACATGCGCGGCCGCCTGCTGCTGGGCTTGATTGAGTCCGCGCAGGAAATCCAGAGGCTCTTTTGTCATCGTCTCCGCGTCTGCTCAGCAGTGACAGCATGGCAGTGATAGCACGGCACGTTTCCCCAGCAGCCACGTCGAATATGAACGGCTGCCGCCAAACTGTAGCCGGACAACTGATTTTTTCAGTATATTCCTTCGCCATGCCGACGTCCGTTCGCTGGCGACGCATCGCACGATGCTTCGTTGAACGGTCACACTCACGCACGGGAGGGACCCCATGCCCAGGATTCCATACAAGAACTTGACGATCTCCGACGAACTCGCCGAGAAGCTCGACATGAGCACGGCCGAAATCGGGCTCTCGGTCAGGACGACCAACTGCCTCGAAGAGCGAGGCATCTTCACGGTGCACGACCTGCTCAACTGCACGAGAGCCGACCTACTCTCGATCTCCAACTTCGGCGAAAAGACCCTTGAAGAGGTCTACCGCGCCCTCGAGAAGATCGGCTTCTACCGCCGCAAAGACCGCGTGGCCTCAGCAGCCAAGACCCCAGCCACCGAAGCCGCCCTGGCCTAGGAGCCCAGGCCCAACGAAGCGAGGGGTGAGCCCGGGCCGAATGAGCCGGCCTTGCAGTCGAGCGCAGCCCGGAGGGCGAAAGCGAGAATGCACGAGTGAGCGAAGCCAGGATGGCGAAGCGAACGCTCGGCGAATCGGCTTGGGCTCACCCCGAGCGCCCCCCCACACGCTCGCCTTAGCGAGTGCGTACGGGTCGTCACGCAGAAACGGAGGCGGCCTCAGCGTGCTGCCGCCACCAGTCGACGGTGGCGGCCAGGCCACGGTCGAAGTCCATCTTTGGCTCCCAGCCGAGCAGGCTGCGGGCTCGCGAGATGTCGAGGCCGCGACGCGGCTGGCCGTCTGGCTTGGTGTCGTCCCAGCGGATGCCGCCGGTGAAGTCGCAGGCGGCGGCGATCTTCTGCACAAGGTCGCGGATGGCGATTTCTTGTCCGCCGCCGAGGTTGATCGGCACGGGCTCGCTCATCACTTCGGTGGCCCGCACGATCCCCTCTGCCGCATCATCGACATAGAGAAACTCACGGGTGGCGCTGCCGGTGCCCCAGCAGACAATCTCGCGGTCACCGGCGAGCCGGGCCTCTTCACACTTGCGGATCAGAGCCGGAATCACGTGGCTTGAGAGCGGATCAAAGTTGTCGCGTGGGCCGTAGAGGTTGACCGGCACGACGACCGAACTGGCGAGCCCATACTGCCGGAGGTAGCCATCGAGCATCACGAAGATCGCTTTCTTGGCCACGCCGTAGGGGGCGTTGGTCTCTTCGGGATAGCCGCTCCAGAGGTCGTCTTCGCGGAAGGGGACGGTGGCAAACTTTGGGTAGGCACAGACGGTGCCCGTGTGCACAAACTTTTCCAGGCCTCTCCGCCGGGCGTGCTCAACGAGGTGCATGCCCATCGCCATGTTGGCGTAGAAGAAGCGGCCTGGCTGGAGCATGTTGGCACCGATGCCGCCGACTTCCGCCGCCAGGTGGATCACGATGTCGGGCTTCGCCTGCTCGTAGAGCCGCTCGACATCGGCTTCGCAGGTGAGGTCGAAGTCTTTGCGGCGAGGCACGACGATGGCTTCGGCAGCCACGCCCCGCTCGCGAAGCACGCGGCAGACCGCCTGCCCAAGAAAGCCGGCGCCGCCGGTGACAACGATTGTTTTGCCGGTGAGTTCCGTCATGAGATCGCGAGCGAGTGTGATGATGGGCTAGCGGTTGGGCAGGCTGACGTCGTGGCCGGCCTCGAGGAGCACCTTCTCCTTTTTGGCCAGGTCGAGGTCGGCGTCGACCATCATCTCCACGAGCTCGTCAAACGACACGCGAGGCTCCCAGCTGAGCTGACGCCGGGCCTTCTCGGCGGAGCCGAGCAGCAGATCGACCTCGGCCGGCCGGAAGTAGCGGGAGTCGATCTCGACAAAGTCGTTGTAGTCGAGGTCGAGGCGGGAGAAGGTCTTCTCACAAAACTCGCGGACCGAGTGGGTTTCATCGGTGGCGACGACGTAGTCGTCGGGCTCATCCTGCTGCAGCATCAGCCACATCGCCTCGACGTAGTCGCCAGCGAAGCCCCAGTCGCGCTGGGCATCGAGATTGCCGAGGAAGAGTTTCTCCTGCAGGCCAAGCTTGATCCGGGCAGCGGCCCGCGTGATCTTGCGGGTCACAAACGTTTCGCCGCGGCGGGGGCTTTCGTGGTTGAAGAGGATGCCGCACGAGCCGTGGATCCCGTAGCTCTCGCGGTAGTTGACCGTGATCCAGTGGGCGTAGAGCTTGGCAACGCCGTAGGGGCTGCGGGGATAGAAGGGCGTGGTTTCCCGCTGCGGCGTCTCCACGACCTTGCCGTACATCTCGGAGCTGGAGGCCTGATAGAAGCGGATCTGCTCGCCGATCGCATCCTGCACATCGCGGATCGCCTCGAGCAGCCGCAGGGTGCCGACGGCGGTGACGTCGGCGGTGTAGGCCGGCTGGTCGAAGCTCACGCGGACATGGCTCTGGGCGGCGAGGTTGTAGACCTCGGTGGGCCGGATCTCGCGAATCAGCCGAGCCAGGCCGTTGCCGTCGGCCATGTCGCCGTGATGCAGCGTGAGCGGATGGTCGGTTTCATGCACATCGCGGTAGAGATGCTCGATCCGCTGGGTGCCAAAGGTGCTCGATCGCCGCACAAGGCCGTGCACTTCGTAGCCTTTTGCCAGCAGCAGCTCTGCCAGATACGACCCATCCTGACCGGTGATCCCAGTCACCAGCGCCCGCTTCGACGTTCCAGCCACGGCAGTCCCTCTCAGTGATCCTCCGCGGGCGAATCCCTCTCAGGCATTCCTTGCCACACCACCCGCAGCCGCTCACTTTACCCCGCCCCCCATCCCGCGGGAAACACGAATCTTCGCTAAGAAGCGAACGCCCAAGGCGACTGTCGCCGCTGCAGGGCGGCGGATGAAACGGGACGGGTCCTCGGGCCGCGAAGCGGCCTCGGCGGAGCCGAGGTGCCTGCGGCACCCGAAGACCCGTCCCGCTTGCGCATCCCCGGCCGCAGATCGCCGCGAAGCGGCGAACAGGCCGTCCTCTTTTAAACCCTCAGCGAGGGGTGAGCCCGGGGCTGACCCTCCGGCGTACAGGAGCAAGCGACGCCCGGAGGGCCAAAGCGCAGCGCATGTCCGAGCGAGCGAGGGCCTGGATGGCCCGCAGCGAGCGTCCGGGGGGGCAGCCCCGGGCTCACCCCGAGCGACCCACCATTGCGAACGTCAGCCCGCCGCAGCGGCCGTCTCCGCAACCGCAGCCGACTCAGCATCATCAGCCTGCGAGTCTGCCTCGGGCTCCTCAAGAGGTGCCGTGGCCGCTGCCGCCACCACCGCTTCATCAAACACCGGCAGCAGCTGAGCGAGGAAATCGACACACGCCCCCATCGCACTGCCATCGCTGTCGCCGGTTTCGTCAACGATCGCATAGAGCTTGTTGATGGCGGGCTTCCCGGCGAGCTCGATCCGGGCGATCTGCGGAGCGACCCAGGTGCCTTCGACGCCATAGGTCCAGAAGATCCGCAGGGTCTGGCCCTGCTTGCGGAAGGTGCCTGTGAAGGTCTCCGCCGTGCGGCCGTCGGCGAGCGGCACCGACTGGCGATGCTCCTGCTCAGCGATCTCGAAGCCGGCGCCTGGGTAGCAGCGGTCGGGCGTGTGGCCTGAGGCGTCGCTGGGCGTGGCGCAGACCACAAAGGTGGAGACCTGAGCGCCGGTGATCTTGTTGCGGTAGAGGCGGGAGATGTGGCCGACCGCTCCGGCAACTTCCATCTGACGCGGATCGGTCTCCAGCTCCTTCTCGGCCTCCCAGTCGCCGAAGGACTGCGGGAAGTTTTGCTCAAGCGAGGCCGCCGTCTTCCGCAGCTCTTCGGCCACGTCGCCGCTCTTCCAGCGGTCGGTCAGCACACCCTGCACCACCGTCACGCCCGCGAGCAGCAGCACCGCAAGCACGACTGGCAGCATTCCCATTCCGGAGGACTTCATCGGCAGACTCCCGACAGCATCAACTCAGCGAGGCGAGCAGGCCCACGATTGACCGAGCGGCACCAGCATTGATCAGGATGGCAGCGGCGACATGTAGAGCCGCTTCGGACGGGCATCGGCCACGCCGTTGACCACGGTGCCCTGCACCCGCACGCCCACCGAACGCAGACGCTCGATTGCAGCAGCCACCTTGGGCACCCGGCTGACATCCTTGAGCGTGGCCACAAGGGCCACGTCGCTGTTTTGGCCGAGCAGCAGCGAGTCGGCGAAGGCCAGCACCGGGCCGGCGTCGATCACCACATGGTCAAACGAGTCGCGGAAGCCCTGCAGAAGCTTCGGCAGGTCGGGCCGCGAGAGGGCGGAGATGGCCGCATAGTCGCACTGGCCGGCGGTGACGGCAAAGAGCCCTTCGATTGTTGTCGGCTGCACCGCCTCGTCGGCGCTGATCTCGCCACGCAGAAGTTCCGCGAAACCGACTCCCAGGTCGATGTCGAGGGCGAGGTGCACATTGGGATGGCGGAGGTCGCCATCGAGCAGCAGCGTTCGCTTGTCGGAGCGGGCGAAGCTCGCCGCGAGCTGCGAGGCCACGGTGGTCTTGCCCTCGTGCTCCACCGCACTGGTGACCAGAATCACCCGCGGTGCCTCGCGGCCGCCCTGTGTGACCAGCGTGCGAAGGCTGTCGACACATTCGGTGACCTGGCCCTCGTGCCGCCGCCCACGGGCAATCCGCGGCAGCGTGCCGAGCACCCGCACGCCAATCCGCTTTGGCACGGCATCCGATGAGTCGACCCGATCGCGGAGATACTCCATCGCCACAATCGAGCCGCCGCCCACCACAAGCCCCGCAACGGCAGCCAAGCCTGTCAGCATGAAGCGGAAGATCTGATCGCTGGCGTTCAGGAATCGTCGCTGCCTCGAGCAGCGTCACGCGGTTTGGCATCGCAAGATCGATCGCTGAGCTTTCCAACTGCTTGCCGATGTCGTCAGTGACCGTCTGCAGGTGCGAGATCTCACTCCGCCGGGCCTCCATATCCGCATTCGCCTGGCCGAGCAGCGTGGCTTCATCGGCTGCCTTCTTAAACTCGTCCGCAGCCCGCTGGAGGTCTTCCGCGAGCATCTTGCGACGCATCGTGAGCATGGCCGGACTGTTGGGCAGCACGTCGGTGGACCCAGAGACGCCCAGCGAGATCTGAGCAATGATCTGAGGCCGCAGCTCCGTTCGCCGCATGTCTATCCGCTCGAGCAGCTGATCCCGCTGACGCCGCAGACGCTTCACCGCCGGCTCGCTGGCACCACGGGCGCTCCGCTGCTCCTGAAAGCTGATCTCTTCCTCGAGAGTGAGCATCTGCGACTGCATGCTCGCCAGCTGAGGATCGCCGGTGATCATCTGCTGGATCACGAGTTCCGGCACGTTGAGCTCTTCAGCCGTCACATCGAAGTCGCCACGTGCCTGGGCGGTCATCACCGCCAGCTCAGCATCGATCGTGCTGATATCCCGCTCCAGCGAGTTGATCTGCGACCGCAGCGAACTCACGTGGTCGAGCAAGAGCATTCGCTGCGTCGACACCTCGGAGCTGTCTTTGGTTCCCAGCTGACGGGCGAGATTGTTGAACGTTTCGCGGCGAGAACGAATCTCCGCCATGTTTTCCTTGTACTTCCGCTCCAGCACGTCGCGGCGGGCGAGCCGCTCCGACCGCTCTTTGTCGACGATGTCGTCGAGGTAGGCGGTCGTCACGTTGTTGACGATCTTGGCCGCATCTTCCGGGTTTTGGGCCCGCAGCCGGATCTGGAGCACTTCCGACTCCGCCGGCGTGGCCACCTGGAGGTTGTCGGCAAGCCAGTCGACGGGATCCTCGATGTCGGCAAAGGTCGAGAGCGTCGCCATCTCGGCCTTCCGCATCGCGGAGGCAAGCACGAACGGGCTGGAGATCAGCTGGGCCTGTGTCTTGCGGTACGACTCGTATTCACCGCCGCTGCCAGACGTGTTGGAGAGCATGTCGCCCGTGCCCCGCACGCGGAGCCAGGCCACCGCCTCGTAGCCCTTGGGCAGCAGAAACCAGGCGAGGGGCGCGAGGATGCCAGCCAACACGAGGCCGAGAAACACCGCAGGAATCCACTGTCGCCGAAACGCATGCCAGACGCGGGTGTAGTCGATGCCACCAGCCAGCGGATCCTCAGAAGCCTGGTAGGTCGGAAACGACGGCATCTGCTGGGTGCTCAGCGCCGTGCCTGGGCCGGTGTTGCGAAGCGCAAGTTCTCCAACGGAAGGCCCCGCTTCGAGCTGCGGAAGCCTTGCATCCGTGGGGAAACCGATTCATCGCTCATCGATGGTGTACCTCATGTTTGCAGGCCGCCTTGCCATCGGCCTGCACTGCCTGATCCCGTTCTCAACACGTTGCGGTCAAAATGTTGCGGTCAAAACGTTGCGTCGTGCACATGGAGCCGACAGAGCTTCGCCCGAATGCTCTGCCACCTCTTGTCTCCTTACCAATCTTGCACGTTTTTCGTGTGCGAACCACCCTCCGGCGGTATTTCGAGGGTTCTGCACCCTCATCTTCTATCGCAGGCCACCAACCCCGCCGCCCGACATCGGCACCCGCGAGACCGCCTGCTCTTCGAGAAACAGGCTCGCGAGCATCTTCTGCTCCACAAACAGCAGCACGAGGGCCATCGGCATCATGATCCAGCCGGCGAGATCGTGAAAAACCATCTCCGCTGTTTCCGAACTGGCCACCTGGTAGAGCAGGCCCGTGACGGTGATGCGGATTGAGTTGACCAGCAGGGCGATCGGGATGGAGCTCGCCATGATCACCGCGTTTTCCCACCACTCGCGATCGCCGAGCATCACAATCGCCACCGAGAGCGCGATGAAAATCGTCAGCATCCGCAGCCCGCTGCAGGCGTCGACCACACCGAGCTGCATCTCACCCACAACGATGCGGTTGCCGTCGCGAAACGCATCCAACCCCAGCGTCTGCAGGGCAAAGGTGCTCACGATCGTGGCCAGCGTCTGCAGCGGCCCCAGCAGATACCGCGTGGCCTCGTCTGGCAGGGGATACATGAAACTCAGAAACGCCACCGGAGCCCACGCCCAGCGAAACAGGCTCCAGCCGCCCACCATCAGCATCACGCCCGCCAGGGCGGGCACGAACGTGTACATGTCGATCGTGACAATCCGGAAGCGGGCCATCAGCAGCCGCAACCCGAAGCTGGCCACCAGCAGCCCCAGCCCCGCCATCCGCTCCCAGGTGGGCACCGGCTGGGCGATCGGCTGCCGCCACCAGAAGAGCATCACCGCTCCAAACAGCGGCACCAGCCAGCCGTGCGAATACTGGGCGTCGTCCCAGCTGCTGGCAGCGTTCATCAGCCCGGGCCAGTAGCTGTAGATCAACAGCCCAGTGAAGGCCGCGATCAGCATCCAGCTCATCCGCTCTGCCGGCTCGCGAAGGTCTTCCAGAAAGGCACGGCCCCGCGCTTTTGCGGCCGCCAGCAGGCCGACGTCGTCGACGCTGGGAAACGCATGCGTTCGCGCAACGGCCGCTGCCGAGGAGCGAGACTGACGCCGCCCTGCGGGGCCGATCGGCAGGGTGCCAGGAGACTTGGCCACAGGCGATCGACGGCCTTGCTGACCGACTGCTTTTGCAGGCTGATCAACACCAGCCGGTCCGCCCGTCTCGAGGGCTGTCATGTCGCTATCAGGTGGGGTCTGTTCCATATGCCGCTACAGGGGTTCGTGCCTGAAGACTAGCGTACCCGCTGACGCAACCAAAATCGAATGAGCAAACCATGAAGCGGCTGCCCAGAGCAGCTGCCGCCACCATCCGATCGCTATCACTGCGGCGATCGGCAGAGCCAGCGAAGCGGCCCTGAACCAGCCAGCCCGACCTTCCCGCCACCCCCCAGCCACCAGACACAGCCCACACCAGGCGATCGCCAGACACAGGCCGATCAGCACGGCGGCCACCGCGGCTTGCCAGCCGAGCACCAGCCCGAGCAGCCCACCGCCCCCCACCACATCCAGGCCGCATCGCGTGGCGCGGCGAGAAACGCCGGAATCGCACCGGCGAGGCCACCGAGCGCACCGCCCACCGCTGCGACCATCGCCGCCTCACCCACGGCAGCGAGCACCGCCAGACCCTCTTCCCAGCCGCCCGTGCCGGCCACGTTGACTGGGATCAACCCGGGAAGGACGAGGCCAACCAGGCCCAGACAGCCCCCAACTGCCAGGAATCCTCGGACCCTCGGCCGGTGGCCATCGATCGCAAACAGGCTCCAGACAACGAGTGTCGCCAGCAGCAGCACATGCCAGGCAAAACCCGCCATGACCCGCCACGACGCATGCACAAACACCAGATCTGGGCCGTCGGGCCAGCCGGGCGGCCGCCCGGGCAGATTTGCCCCGTTGGTGGCGAGCTCGCGGGTGGCCAGGAGCATCACGCCCACCGCCATGATCGCCTCCACGATCGGATAGCGGGCGGAGATCCATCCCCGGCAGGCGTAGCAGCGGCCCCCGAGCAGCAGCCAGCCGAGCACCGGCACGTTGTCGCGGCCGCGAATCATCGTTCCGCAGGCCGGGCAGTGCGACCGCCGCCCGCTGACCGAGCTTCCCCGCGGCACCCGGTAGGCGACGACATTGAGAAAGCTGCCGAGCAGCCCGCCCAGGACCAGGAAAAACAGGCCCGGCAGCATCCGCTCGGCCCAGAACAGCGGGTCGGTGAGGCTCTGCTCCACCACGTCCCAGGCTCCCTCGAGCATCTGTCGCCCGTTGCCCTTCATCGCGGTGGAATCCTCTGTGCCTTGCCCCTCGGAGTCTGTAGGGTGATCTCATGAAACCGGCCGCACAAGTCGCCCCCTCGCCGCAGCCCTCCCGGCCGCAGTTGCTCGGCGACACGTCTGCCCATGCCGCTGAGCCGGCAGGCGGCGGGGAGGATCGAGCGGCCCAACGCATCCCGGCCTGGGGATCGCTCGCCCTGCGGCTGGCAGCCACCTCGGGCCTGATCTGGCTGGTAGTCCGCAACATCGACTGGCAAGAGCTCGGCAGCGTGTTTCGCACCCTCGACTGGCGGTGGTGGGCCGCTGGCATGGCGATGGCCATCGCAGCCCACACCCTCGCCGGCATCCGCTGGGCGGGCCTGGCGCGGCCCATCGGCTTTCAGCTGTCGCACCTGAGCTTCGTGCGGCGGTTTTTCGAAGGCGTGTTTTTCAGCCTCTGCCTGCCCACCTCGATCGGCGGCGACGTGGTGAAGGCCTTCCGTCTGGCCGACACCTCCAGCGGCCGCCTGCTCGCGGCCTGCACGGTGCTCGCCGACCGCCTCACCGGCCTCTCGGCGCTGATGGTGCTCGCGGCAACCACCCTGATCGCCAACCGCATCGGCCTCAGCCTGGCGGCCTCCATTGGGCTGGCGGTGGTGCTGGTGGGATGTGTGACCGCGAGCCTGGTGCTGAGCGTGGGATCGCTCGACTGGCTGCTCTCCCGGCTGCCGATGCTGCACGCAGCGAGAAGTTTCGTGGCCAAACTCCTGCCCTATCAGCAGCGACCGCGGCTGCTGGCACGCGCCGTCGCCTGGAGCATGCTGATCCAGCTGGGCTTCATCTGCTGTGTGATGCTGATGGCCCGCGGCATGGGGCTGCCGGTGCCCACGCGGGCCTGGTTCTACGCAGTGCCGCTGGTGTCGCTGGCGACCGTGCTGCCGATCAGCATCAGCGGGGTGGGCATCCGAGAGGTCGGCTTTGTGCACCTGCTGGCCGAATACGGCGTGACCGAGGAGCAGGCCGTGGCCCTGGGCATGCTCTGGTTTCTCACGCAGGTCGGCAACGGCATGCTTGGCGGCGTGTCGTTTCTCCTCGACCGCAGCCAGACAGCTCAGTAGCCGCTTCAGCTGCCAAAGAACAGCTTGGCGGCGACGGCGATGGCGTGGAGCCCCGCGCCCCCGACTGGCAGGGCCCCACAGCCACGTCCGCCGGCTCACGCAGGCCGCGCAGGGGAGGTGCGGCCGCGAGCTCGGAGATCAGCCGGGGAGGGATCGCCGGAGGGTTTCCTCCGACACCGGGCATGCCGCAGCGCGGCCGAGTTCGTCGAGGGTCCGCCGCTGGCCCACGGTGTGCCAGGGAGTGACGTCCCGCAGCTCGGGCATGATCTCCAGGATCTGATCGATGAGCATCTCCACGAGCCTGCCCACCGGGGTGCCGCCGGTCCGTTCGCGGATTGCGGCGGCCGTCTTCATCAGCTTGACCATCCGCGACCGCTCGAGGACCGGCCCAGAAAGCTGGCCTTCGCCTTCCACGAGCAGTTCGGCCACCGGCACCTCTAGCACCTGCTGCCAGAGGAGCAGATCCGACACCCGCACATCGCAGTCGGCCTGTTCCTGCCGACGCACCACGGCCAGCTCGATGCCCAGCCGGCGGGCGACGTTTCGCAGCGTCACCCCCTGCTGACGACGCACTTCAGCAATGCGATGCAGGTTTTTGGTTTCACGGCGGGGATGCGGCCGCTCACCGTTGCGGGGCTGCGGCTCAGCGACGGCGTCGGCATCCTCCAGGGAATCGCCGTCTGCCGTGTTTCCCAGACGGGGATCGTAGTCGTCGTCGAATGGATTGCGGCATCCATTTGTGAAGTGCACCGTAGCCATGGTCACCAACCTCCGTGCGCACCGCGATCGCCATGCGTCAAAGGGACATGCGGGCAAAAAGAAGAAAATCCGACACCAGTCGTTGGCCCGCCGAGACGAACGCTGCCTTGCCCGCGCGTTCGACCAGTCGAGCCGATTGTAACCGTCCACGTTGCCTGAGACGCTGTTGGAGGGTTTCCGGTTCCAACCGCATTCAGGCGACTGTTGCAATACGGGGCCACCCGTGGGATCGTTCGCGCGGCGTCTCGTATTTTTGCGGATCGCGTGCGACAGATGGGAGCGACGATCGCCGAAGCCACCGAAGCTTGTGTCGACGCAGCAGTTTTCCAGGGCAAGGAGCGAGTAGCAGCATGCAGGGCAACGAACTGAACTCAGGCGAGGCAGGCCAGGGCGGCAGCTGGTGCGATCCCGGACGGCTGTCGTGGGTGCGGGTGTCGGGAGCGGATGCGGCGCGGTTTCTCGACAACTTCACCACCGCGGCTGTTGGCAGCGTGGCCGAAGGCCATGGCTGCGAAGGCTTCTTCACGGATGTCCGAGGACAGGTGATCTGCCTGGCGGGGCTGCTGCGATGCGGGCCTGAGGCAGGCGAGGAGCCGGCCGTGGAGATCGTGGCCGACGGCGACGTGGGCGGCGCACTCGCCGAGCACCTGGAGCGGTATCACATTCGTGAGCCGATTGAGATTGAGGACATTTCCGCATCACGACTGACCATCGCGTTGCTTGGAGACGGCATCGCGAGCGGGCTGGCGGCGCGTGCGGCAGGCTCGCGGAAGCCGGGCGACCTCACGGCGGCCTTCGACCATGCGCTGGTGACCCTCGCCAGCACGGAAGGCACGGCCGCAGTCGCAAGGCTCGTGCGATGCGACTGGGGAGGGCCGCATGGCTGGCTGCTGGCGTGCGGCGGCGACGATGCCGACGCCGCCCACGCCGCGCTCACGGCTGCTGGCTTCACCCACCAGGGCAGCTCTGCCTGGGAGCAGGCCCGCATCGAAGCGGGCACACCGCGGCAGTGCGACCTGCTCCCCAAAACCCTGCCGCAAGAGCTCGGCCGCGACGCCCGCGCGATCTCATTCACAAAGGGCTGCTACCTCGGCCAAGAAACCGTTGCCCGGCTCGACGCCCTTGGCCACGTCAACCGCCGGCTCGTGACCCTCACAGTCGCCGGCGACGCGGTGCCTCCTGCCGGAGCGGCAATCACCAGCGGCAGCAAGACGATCGGGGAAGTCACCAGCAGCTGCCTCTCACCATCCCTCGGAAAGCCGCTCGCCCTGGCGATCCTCCCTGTGAAGGCCATCACCGCCGAAGCCGAACTCACCATCGCCGGCCACCCCGCCCAGCCCCACCTTCCCCAGCCGTAGACCGACGCGCAGCGTCGGACAGGCCTTCTCGCTTTACGCCTGCGAAGCCATCCTGGCCTTCGCAGGCTAAGGCGACCAGGACAGAAGGTCCACGGGCCGCGACGCGGCCTCGGCGAAGCCGCAGCTGCCTGCGGCACCGAAGACTCGTCCACGCCTGCGAAGCCATCCACGGCCTTCGCAGGCTCAGGCGACCAGTCAGAGCCCAGGTTTCCGACCGGCCGCAGACCGCCGCTCCTGCGGCGGACAGGCCGTCCCTAAAACCGTAAGCGAGGGGTGAGCCCGGGCCGAATGAGCCGGCCTTGCAGTCGAGCGCAGCCCGGAGGGCGAAAGCGAGAATGCACGAGTGAGCGAAGCCAGGATGGCGAAGCGAACGCTCGGCGAATCGGCTTGGGCTCACCCCGAGCGACCCCGAACGCTCGGCGAATCGGCTTGGGCTCACCCCGAGCGACCCTCACGAGCGGCCCGCCCAAGCCCCACGAGCCAGCACCCCGGTCACGAGAAACACCACGCTCCCAAACAGAATCCACGCGGCAATCGCCAGAACGAAGTAGTCGCGAAGCCAGACCTTCAGTGGAGGCTCCGCGCTCTTGGGAACTTTCCGTTTCACCGGCCCGGCCCCTGTCGACTCCTCCCGCATCGCCGCGCGAAAGCGATCCCACTCCTGCTGGGCTGTTGGCGAACTCTGCCACAGCAGCAGCTGTTGCCGCAGCATGGAGAGGCCGATCGGGGGCAGGCTGATGAACGCCAGCCAGGCGACGACGAGCAGCAGGAGGCCTCGGCGGCGGGGCGAGGAGGCGGCGGGCTGATCGGCGGCCATGACGGCATCCCTGTGAACGATGGGTGGAGGTGGGGCTCCCTGCTCGTAGTATCCAAGCCCAGAGCCGGCGGGGGAGAATGAAAACCGCAAAACTTGAGAAAATCCTGGCGATTTCGCCCGCATGAACGATCTTTCTCCATTTCGGCAGATTCGCTACGGTTCCGCTCACGTTCGCGCGGCCGAAGGTGCCTTCGCGACCTGGTGGTGATGCCCCCGACACATGAGGACCGACCGGTGACAGCTCCCATCCGACTGTGGAAACCGTCCTCCATGCCTGCGTGCCGCCCCCGCTTTGGTGTGGCCGTGGTGCTGCTCGGCTTGCTGGCGGCCGTGGCGATGCCTGCCAACACAGCCCTGGCCCAGAGTGGTTGGCTGCCGACATCCTGGTTTTCCAGCGGCGAAATCGACGCGACGGCGATGTTTCCGTTGGCGGAAAACGATGGTCCGTGGCTGGTGCTCGCGTCGACGTTTCGCGGCGAGAGTGCTCGCGAAGATGCCCGTTCGCTCGTGCACGAGCTGCGAGGTCGCTACAAGCTGCAGGCCTACACCTTGGAGAAGTCGTTTGACTACACCGGTGAGCAGGCAGGCTTGGGCCTGAATCCCGATGGAACACCCAAGCGGATGCGGTATGCCAACGCGGCGGAAGTGACCGAGGTGGCTGTGCTCGTGGGTGATTTTTCGTCGTACGACGATCCGCGGGGCCAGAAGATGCTCACCAAGATCAAGTCGCTGCGGCCGGAGACGCTCACCAGCGGTAAGGCCAAGAGCCAGGCCTTTTCCGACTTTCGCCGCATGCTCAAGCTGGATGCCAATGCTGCAAAGGGCCCCATGCACCTGGCCTTTGTGATCCCCAATCCGCTGCTGCCGGAAGAGTTTTTCTCCCGGCCCGAGGTGGACGATTTCGTGCTGGAGATGAACTCGGGGGTGGCCAACAGCCTGCTCGACTGCCCCGGCCGCTACAGCGTGCGGGTGGCCCTCTTCACCGGCGCTGGCACGTTTGATCAGAAGGCGATCGAGCAGGGGGCGAACGTCGAACTGGAAAGTCGGCTGGTCGAGGCTGCCGAGACCGCCCACCAGCTGACGGAGTCGCTCCGCCGCCGAGGCTTCGAGGCCTGGGAGTTTCATGATCGCGAGTCGAGCATGGTCTGCGTGGGGAGTTTTCAGCAGCTGACGGTGCCTGCGGCTGATGGCCGGCAGGTGATCCATCCCGGGATCGCTAAGGTGGTGGAGAAGCTGGGCGCTGATCCGGAGAAGCTGGCCCAGGGCGAGATCATGCCGCGGTCGATCGACGGCGTGCTGCTTGAGATTCAGCCGAAGCCAGTTGATGTGCCGCGGATACCCGCCAATAGGCGACGGTGATGATGACGGTGCCCGCGTCGATCGATCTTTCCAAGGGGCTCGTGCTGGGAACCCGCAATGCAGGAAAGCTGCGGGAGCTCGTAGCACTGCTCGGCCCGCTGGGGATTGAGTGCCACTCGCTTGATGGCTTAGAGGCGGCCGTCGAGGTTGAGGAAACCGGCAGCACGTTTGCGGAAAACGCTGCCCTCAAAGCCACGCTCCAGGCGCAGGCTCTTGGGATGCCCGTGCTGGCCGAAGACAGCGGCCTGGTGGTCGATGCGCTCGATGGCAGGCCGGGCGTCTACTCGGCCCGATTCGCTGGCCCGTCTGCTGACGATGCGGCCAACAACGCCCTCTTGCTCAACGAGCTTGCTGATGTTCCAGACGCTCGACGCACGGCCCACTATGCCTGCCACATGACCCTCGCCGCGGCGGACGGCAGCGTGGTCGCGACCTCGTCTGGCCAGTGCCATGGACGGATCGATCGCAAGGCTCACGGCGGCGGCGGGTTTGGCTACGACCCGCTGTTTCTCGTGCCGGAGTATCACCGCAGCTTCGGTGAGATCGCCGCCGAAGTGAAGGCGATGATCAGCCACCGCGGCCGGGCCCTGCGGGCGATGGTGGACTGCCTCAGGCGGCATCACTAACCCGCCGCACCAGCCGGTGCTCGACCACCTCAACCACGCGATCGGTGCCATCCAGCCGGCCGCGAACCCGATCGAGCGGTGCTGCAAAGCGGTCGAGCCCTCCGAGGAAGTCGTGGATCACCCGCGGCCCCACCGCCTCGAGCAGCGAGAAGTTGCCGCAGCCCATGTTCTCGAGAAAGTGGCTGTTCATCAGCTGCTCGGCGTGTGCCCGCTCCGGTAGCACCAGCATCGGCTTGCCCAACTGCAGCGCCTCGCCGATCAGCTGGTTGCCCGCCGCGGAGATGACGGCATGACAGCTTGCCAGGTCTTCGACAAAACGTGTCTCGTCGATCGCATGAAACGAAACGCCCCCGACACGCTCGCGATGGCCGAGCCCATAGACCTTCACGGGCATGCCGCAGTCGGCCAGGGCAGCGATGGTTTCAAAAGGCGTGTGCCGCCTGAGGTAGCTGAGGATGAAGCCCTGGTCTGACGGCTGCTGGGCGAGGATCTCACGGCGGACCAGCGGCCCGACCTGCACCGCATGCTCCCAGCCTCGCCGCAACGGGGGCTGAAAAAACGCGGAGATCACCGTGTCGGTGGGCTCAGAGACATACATCCACACGGCGTTGCTCATCAGCCAGGCCTGCATCCGCAGCGACCACGGGAGGCAGGCGAGATCGTAGGCGAGCAGGAAGTGCTGGTGATCGACGCTCACCAGCGGAACCCCCAGCCGCTTGGCCGCCCTGGGGAGGGCCGGCTCGAAGTCGGTGATCGCCAGGTCGGCGGCGAACGATTCAAGCTCCCCCATCAGCCGATCCACCAGCGGCCCCAGCGTGCGGGCCTGGTAGTCGAGCCCGGTCCTGATCGATCTCAACACATCCAGCCGTCCGCCGGTGTACTGAAAAACGATGCCTGGAATCTCGTTGACCGCAACCCGGCTCTCGTTGGAAAACCGCCGACGCACCAGGCCGAGCGCGTCGTCGGACGTGAAAATCGCCAGCTCATGGCGGGCCACCAGCCGCTCCACGAGCGTGCAGATCCGCGTCGCATGGCCCCGGCCTTCGCCACAGAGACTGATTGCGATTCTGGCCATCTCGACGAGGCTTCTCCTGCCCTGGTGGGGTAGTCGCTGCATACCCGGCAGCCGGTTCCTCGCCACCGAGCGGGCCCCCGTAGGACCCTGCGAGAGCGATTGTGCCATCGACACCCGAGAGCGACCAGCAAAACGCGATTCTCACGAGCGACCGCATACACTCACGGGCATGACGCACCCTCGTGCAGGCTCCCTCCTGACCCTCTCCGCGATGCTGTTCTTCGCAGCCCCTGCTGCCTGCGAAGAACACTCCTCGAGCGCGACGATGGCGACGCAGGTCCGTCGGCTGGTGGTGCAGCTTGGCGACCCGCACCGCAGCCGGCGTGACCACGCATCGGAGCAGCTTGAGGCGCTCGGAGTCGACGTGTTGCCACTGCTGGAGACGCCCCTCGCTGTGGCCCGAGGCGAGGCTGCCTGGCGGCTGCAGACGCTTCGCAGTCGCCTGGCGGAGCGGGCGGTGGCCGAGGCGATTGAGCCGACCCGCGTGGTGGCCGCGTCGCTCGGCATGACGCTGCCTGAAGCGTTTGAGGCCGTTTTCATCAGCCACGGGGGCAGGCTGCCTGTCGACGAGGCAGCAGCCGCCGGTGCAGTCGTCGGTGCGCCAACGCCTGCCAGCAAGACAAGCACCTACTGGGAGGAAGTGGGCCGTCTGCTTGTCGCTGGCGACTGCCAGATCGAGGAAACGGAGGCCTCGCCGGGCGGCGTGAGGATTCGTTCTCGGCTTGCCGGAGAGCCGGCGGCTCTGGCGACGGCGGCGGGCCCCCTGCGGGTGGAGCTGGTGCGCGCCGTTGCTGTGCCGCCGGAGCAGCCCAGGGCGGTGCGGATGACGCTGCGGGTGCTCTGGGAGCCTCGCATGAGGCCGATCATGCTGCAGCTGCCGATGGCGTCGTTGATCGCGGAAGGTGAGGCCGGGGAGGTGATCCCGCCTCGGCAGCGGGCGGCGGTGGTGGAAGCGAGCCCCCGCGGGGATGCCGGAGCGGTGACCATCTCGGTGTTGCTGGCAGCGCCTACGCCCGCCTTGGAAACGATCGCGTCGCTGCGGGGCACCTTTGCCGTGTGGGTGCCAGCAGGCGATGGTGAGCTGCGGCTGCCGCTGCGCGAACAGCTGCCAGAGGCCCCGCAGCAGCAGGTTGGCGACGCCCTGGTGCGGCTGGAGTCGAGCAGCCTCAGCGGCAAGGCCCTCACCGTGCGGGCGCGAGCCGACTATCCGGCAAGCGAGGCCCTCGCCTCCCACCGCACCTGGATCACCGGGCGAGAACTGGCCTGCTGGCTCGACCGGCAGCTGTTGACGCCACTCTCCGACCGCGTGGTCCGCCGCGACGAACGGGGCCTCTCTCGCGAGGCCGTGTTTGCCCTGCCAGAGGGAATCGACCCGACAGCGGTCGACGGGCAGGTGCGGTGGCGGCTCCCGCTCGCCATCCGCGAATTCCCCGTGGATTTTCGGCTTCAAGGCATTCCCCTCCCCTATTCGAGCGATGCGAAAAACGACGATTCCCGCTAGGGTGTGAGAGCGGAATACGAAGTCGCTGCCAGGCATCGGAAGCCCGCGCCGGCGAGGGCGATGGGCGGTCATGGTGCCGTGAAAACACAGTCCGGAATGCGCATGGTGGTCGGAGGCTTTCAGCGAACGGTGGGTCTGCGGTCGGCACGGCCGCTTCGGCGGTCGATGGGTCGGCCTCTGCGTGCCGCCGGCTTTTGCCTGCTGATCCTGATGGCGACCTCGGCAGACGCGGTGCAGGGAGACGATCCCGCGGAGCCGTCGGCGATCGTTGTGGCCCGCATTGACGGGCAGCCGATCTACCGGGCCACCTACACCGAGGTGCTGCGCCGCGCCGGTTACGAGGCGGCAGCGACGCAGCAAGAGCGGCAGCAGATCGCGGCAAAGGTGGTCGAAGAGCTGATCAACGAGCAGCTGATTGGGCAGCTGCTCAAGGAGAACGGCGTCGACGTTGCCACGTCTGAGGTCGACGCCATGATCGCCAGCCTGCGGTCGCAGCTCTCAGCCAGGCAGCAGACGCTGGAGGCGTTTCTGCAGGAATCGGGACGCGACGAGTCGATGCTGCGGAAACAGCTCGCCACGGAGCTCGGCCTCAACAAGCTGCTGGTGCCTCGGCTGACGCCGGAGCGGCTGGAGGACTGCTTTGAGCAGCGGAAGCAGGAGTTTGACGGCTCTCGGCTCCGGGTCAGCCACGTTGTTTTGCGGCCCGACTCGGCAGCAGGCAATGGTGCAGAAGCAGGGTTGCTCGAGAAGGCGGCTGGCATCCGCCGTGACATCGAGGACGGCCAGCTGAGTTTTGTCGAGGCCGTTCGCCGCTTCTCGGCTGGCCAGAGCCGGCTGCGGGATGGCGACCTGGGCTTTATTCCCCGCCATGGGCTGATGCACGAGGCCTTCGCCGCTGCAGCCTTTCGTCTCGCCAGCGGAGAGGTTTCCCAGCCATTCTTGACGCCTTTCGGTGTGCACCTGGTGACCGTCACTGAGGTCGCTCCTGGCCGCGGGAGCCTTTCCACCGCCCGCAGCGAGGTGCAGAAGCTGCTCGCTGCCGAGCTGCTGCGGGAGATGCTCGAGGCCAAGCAACAGTCGGTGGAGATCGTCTACTCCGCCGGAATCCCGCACTTTGCCAAGGCCGTGGGAACCGATCCGCTGAGAACGGTGGTCATCGAGCAGGCGGACGAGGGCAGCGGAGGCGAGTGAGCGAGTCTGGGAAGGCCCAGCGGACGTGCTGCCGGCGGGTGTTGCTCCGCCGCGGCCGAACGCCTACCCTCCTCCCCGCTTCCTCCCAGCCCGAGACCAACCGCCATGAAAATTCGGACCTGCCTGCTGGCCGCCTTCGGTCTGGTTGTGCCGCTGCTCGCCATGTTTTCCCATCTGATTCCGGCGGGTGTTTCCCACTCGTTGTGGAATCTGGCATGGCAGCCCGCGGCAGCCTTCTTTGAAGACAGGGGCGGAGCCACGACGACCCCTGACGATGTTGACGTCGCCGACAGCCCGGCTGCTGAGGTGCACGCAGACCTGCCTGACGGCACGGCCGCATTCTTGCCAGCCGACACGGCCGTCGCCGTGATGCCCGTGCCGGAAACGACTGCAGGCAGCGGCAGTGTCGAACTCAGCGAATGGCCTGCCGATGCCGGCAGCCCAGCAGCGGCGGTGCCGGCAGCGATGACCAGCCCCATCGCTGCGGCGGCCCCGACCGATCCAGCGACCACGGCTGCCCTCGAGCAGCTCGGTGCGTTTGACATCACATGCCAGCCGACGGCCGGCGGACGATTTTTTCATTGCTCGTGCCGAGTCGCGGCAGACCCGACTGGGCAGCTGGTGCGGATGTTTCACACCACGGAAACCGACCCGCAGCGGGCCATGCTGCGGCTTGTGGATGACGTGCGACGGTGGAAGGACCAGATCGCCGCCGGCCCCGAGGGCAGTCGTCGGTGCCGGCGGCACGCTGCTGCCCTTCACGCGAGGCCCGCTGAGCTCTCACTGCAGAGATCCACCGATGCGACGTGGCCCAACCACCCTTGCCGCGTGCTTCGACAGGGCTGCTCAGGCGGCCCTGCCCGCTGCGAGCCTGCCTCCTGCGTGGCCGCCAGCCTGGCGGAGGCAGCCTGGCCGCACCCCGCCAGCCCGCCCAGCTGGCCCTTCGCAGGCTGCCGAGCACCACGCAGGAGCCTGAGGAACCCTCCCCGCTTCGCCGCAGCGAGGAGCAGGCCCGCCTCGAGGCCGCGCTGTTTCTCGCCCGCGAGCCGCTGCCGACCCGTAAGCTCGCCAAACTCGCCCGGCTGAGCGACGGCACGCGAGCCAGGGCCCTGATCCGAGAGCTCAACGCCGCCTTCGACGCCGACGGCTCGGCCTATCGGGTGGAGTGGATTGCCGGGGGCTTCCAGCTCCTCTCCAGAGCAGCCTTCGGCCCGTGGCTGCGACGCGTGATGGAGTCGGCCCCTGAAACCCGGCTCTCCAATGCCGCCATGGAGACGCTGGCGATCGTTGCCTACCGCCAGCCAGCCACCCGCGCCGACATCGAAGCGATTCGTGGCGTGGGCTGCGACGAGATGCTCCGCCACTTGCTCGATCGCGATCTGATCGCGATCGGCGGCCGCTCCGACGAACTCGGTCGACCCAACGTCTACATCACCACAAAGCAGTTTCTGCAGGTTTTTGGCCTCGGGCATATCGATGAGCTGCCACCGATCGAACTGCCGCCTGCCGCAGAGGCAGAGGAGGCCGGCGACGACGATGCGGAGAGCGCCGCAGACAGCAACGAGGCGGCCCACGAGGACGACGATTCAGCAGACGAAGCCCCTGCCGACGGAGCCTAACCACAAGGCCCTCGCTGATCACGCAAGCCGCGTGCCAAAACCACCAAACTGCTGGCGATTCTCGCAGCGTTTTGGCTTCCACGGTTTTTTCAATCCAGAGGGTTGCAAGCAGGCCGGCCGAGGGCCACACTCTTGCCCACTCTGGAGGGCGTTTTCTCAGAGCAGGCTCTGGTCCCACGAGCCCTTTTCGGTGGTCTGGTCGCTGAGGTGCGAACCAGTGCCGGAAGCATGCGGGACCTCAGCCGCAAAAAAACAGGTGCCTCATTGGATGAATCGCATTCAATGGAGTACAGATTTGTTCCAAGAAACTCATGCGGTGTGCCGATGCACGGTACGCTTCGATGTGTTTCTCGATGTGCTTCGTTGTGAATCGTGTTTCGTCGTTGCGTGGTGATCACCACTCCGGTGCAGCAGACAGCTGGCCGGCCCATGAACCGACCCGAGGAGATTTTGCCGTGACGATTGTTGCAAGTCCCAGGCTGCAGCAGGACGTTTTCTCATGGGAGGAGCTCTCCGAACTTGAGGCCGCAGAGCCGCTGTTCGATTGCGTCGAGTCCTCGATGCTGCTGAAGGGTTCGGCCCTCGTTGAAGCCCCTGTCGCCATGGAAGAAGACGAGGAAGAAGAGGGCTACGAGGACGAGGACGAGGAAGACGGCGACGAAGAGGAAGAGTACGAAGACGAGGAGTACGAGGACGAGGAAGACGACGAGGAAGACGACGACGACGAAGAGGGGGATGAGGACGAGGAAGAGGGCGACGACCTCGACGAGGATGAGTGGGAAGAGGTTGAGGACGAGGACGAAGAAGACGACGACGAAGAGGAAGACGACGAAGAAGACGACGAAGAGGAAGAGAAGACGAAGACGAAGAGTTCGACGAGGACGAAGACGAAGAGTGGGAAGATGACGATGAGGAGTGGGACGAGGAAGACGACGACTGATCGTCACCTCACGCGATTCTCGTCACACCTGCCGCCGCCTCCGGCGGCCCTGCAGGCCCGGGAAGCCACTTTTTTGGCTTTCACTGACCTTCCCAGGAAACCTGCCTCAGTGTGCTGGCGGCGGGGCCTCTGCCTCAAGCTGCTGCCGAATTGTTTCACGCTCGCTGCGGGAGGAGCGTGCAGGCCTCCGCCACCTCGAGCAGCCCAGCAACGCCGGAAGCATGGTCGTCGGCCCCATTGTGGATGTGGCCGGTGGGGCCATAGCTGTTGGCAGATGTGCCGTAGCCCACGTGATCGTAGTGGGCCCCGACAACGACCACCTCCCACTCCCGGTTTCGTCGCTGCCAGCGGCGGCTCCAGTGCCCCATGATGCTTCGCTCTCAGACGGTGATCCGAACCCTCCGGCCCCTCACTTGCGGCCAAACCCCGCGGAAAGTCCGCAGAATCTTGCGGCCAGGCTCCTTAGGCTTCAGAATACTTCCGCCGCAGGTCGATGCAGACCTGCCCACCGGAGAGGTGGCAGAGTGGTCGAATGCGCGTCTTTGCTAAAGACGTGACCGGTCAAAAGCTGGTCCACGGGTTCGAATCCCGTCCTCTCCGCTTTTTTTCACGCAACTCTCGCGGCACTGCTTCCTGCAGTGCTCTGTTGCGGCTTACGGCGTGTCGGGCTGTTCGACGTCGTTGATCAACGACGTCGAGCCATCGGCAGCTCGCTCGAGCCGGAAGGCGTCGTGGACGTCGCCGATGGCGTTGAGGGCGCGGTAGCTGAGCCGATCGGGCTCGACGGAGATCACCTGATAGAGCTGCGTGCGGGTGGCCCAGGTGGCCATCACGGGCTGCGGCTCAAGGTCGTACATTTTCGGGCCGCTCACCGACACGACGTAGACGGTGCCGGTGTCGCTCTGCTGCCGCTGGCGGCCCACCGCCACGTTGACTTCTTCTAAGGAGCCGGGCTGGAAGGTGAGCCGGGGGGAGCGGGCGTAGGTGTGGTCGTGGCCCTGGAGGACGAGGTCAACGCCCAGGCGGTCGAAGAGAGGCTGCCAGGCCTCGCGAAGCTGCTGATTATCCCGACCCTTGGCAGATGAGAAAATCGGATGGTGGAAGGTCACGATCTTCCAGGTGGGGCTATCGTCGCTGAGCACGTCGGCCAGCCATTGGGTCTGCTCGGCAACCTGCTCATTGCTGTTGAGGGAGATGAAGCGGGCCCCCTGGTAGTCGATCGCGTAGCAGGTCTCGGCGAGCCCCTCGGGGCCTTGCTCCGGAAAAGCAAAGGTCGGTCGCCAGTGGTGGCTGAGCCGTCGGCCGCCGTCGTCGCCGCGTGCCATCTCGTGGTTGCCTGGGGTGGCCAGGGCGGGGATGGTGCGGTGGATGAAGCCGGATGCCTCAAACCACTCGCCCCACTCGCGGTCGCTCTCGGCGCGGTTGATCAGGTCGCCGGCATGCAGGAAGAAGGCGGCCCGCGGAGCGTCTCGGAAGGCATTGCGAACGACGCGGGACCAGTGGCTGCGGACGTCGTTTTGAGCGTCGCCAAAATAGACAAACACAAACGGCTTGGCTTCCGCAGCAGACGTCTCAGTCTGGCACCACTCGCTCCAGTGCTCGCCGTCGCCTACCCGGTAGAGATACCGGGTCGCCGGCTCCAGGCCGCTGGCACGGGCCTCGTGGTAGCGGGCCACTCCGAGGTCGGTGGTCAGCAGCGTCGAGGTCCCCTCACGCCGCACCGCCTTGCCAACAAAGTCAGGCCCACCTTCCGCGACGGCAATCTCCAAGCGGCTTGCCTCGGTCGCAGGCTCGGTTCGCCAGGTCACCGCGATCTCGTGGGCGGCATCGGCAGTGATCGAGAGGCAGATCCGGTCGGGAAACGGCGTGGGCAGGTAGAGCGCATCCGGCCAGCCAACCGCCGGCGTGTGGTCGTGGTCGTGATCCTCATGGGCCAGCACGCCCCTGCCGCCCACCACCGCCACAGCGACCGCCACCAGCACCCGTGCAAACATGCTCACGACACACCTCCTCCGCGTTCTCGACGCCCCAAGGCCACCCAGCCCCAGCTGCGTCCCCACGCTACCAGAAGCAGAAACCGTCGTGCAGCAAGCCAGCGATGAGCATTCCATGAGGCCGCCAGGCCCGCCGAGCCTCCACATCTTTGTCAGAGAAGAGAACGGGACGGGTCCTCGGGCCGCAAAGCGAATAAACACGCAAGCGGGACGGGTCCTCGGGCCGCGAAGCGGATAAACACGCAAGCGGGACGGGTCCTCGGGCCGCGAAGCGGCCTCGGCTCTGCCGAGGTGCCTGCGGCACCCGAAGACCCGTCCCGTTCAATCCGCCTGCGGCACCCGAAGACCCGTCCCGTTCGCCGCCACCCCACTCGGCCCTCGTCCCCGAGCCCCGGCCGCAGATCGCCGCGAAGCGGCGAACAGGCCGTCCTTAAAACCGTAAGCGAGGGGTGAGCCCGGGGCTGACCCTCCGGCGTATGGGAGCAAGCGACGCCCGGAGGGCCAAAGCGCAGCGGACATCCGAGCGAGCGAGGGCCTGGATGGCCCGCAGTGAGCGTCCGGAGGGGCAGCCCCGGGCTCACCCCGAGCGACCCTACAGGCCCGCGACCGACGGCATCGGAGCCAGCGGGATCGGCTCGGGCGCAATCGGCAGGTGAATCCGGGTGGCCTCAGCCTCATCAGAATCGGCGTCGCTTTGCCCAGGCGATCCCTGCTCCCGGCCCTGGTCTGCCTCGGGGCTCTCTCGCCGCTGGGCCTCTGCCCGGGCAAGTTCGCGGTCAATCCGCTGCTCGAGCCGGCGGGTGGCTGCCTCAAGTTCCTCGTTGATCGTGCGGTCCACACGCTTCACGATCAGGGTTCGTGTGCGATCAAGAGCCCGCTCGATCCGCGTCTCGTGAGCAGCTGCCATGCGAGCGATGTCTTTGGATGCCTGGCGGTCTAGGCGGTCTGCAGCCTCGTCGGCCTGGCTGTCGATCCGTGCGCGAAGCTGCTTTTCGAGCCGGGCTGCTTGCTTGGCGGCTTCGTCGGCGAGCCGCTGCTCGGCCGCGGAAAGCTGCCCGTCGATCTTTTGCTGAAGCGCGGTTGCCTCTGCCGCAGAGGCTTCGCGGATCTCCGTGAGTTCCTCGGCGTGCTGCTGCTGAAGCTGGCTGGCAACCTCGCCGACAGCTTCGTCGAGCTTGGCTTCGAGCCGCGTGGCCTCGTCTTCAAACTGCAGCCCGAGCATGCCAGCGAGATCGTCTCGAACAGCTGCCATCCGCGTGGAGAGCTCGTGGCGGACACGATGGGCGACTGTGCTTTGCAGTTCGGCCTCACGCTGCTCGCGAAGGCGTGTGAAGAGGCCGGCGTCGGCCGGCGAGGCCACGAGCACAAGACCCATGACGACCACCATTCCTGCTCCAGCCCGCTCAAGCCAGAATCCCATCGCATCTCCTCCCTGATCGTTTCGGTTTCCCCCACCCCGACATCTTTCTCCATCGGACAAGCCCTGCCGCGATGGCCAGCGGCCTCGCCTGCCGACGTGGCTGTTTTTCGGTGGCAGAGGCCTAGACTCCACACAACCGTCACCATCCAACCCGATGTGTCGGCGGCGGCTCCATCGCCGCTGGTGTGCGCGGTACCATAAGAAGACAAGGGGGCGGTGTTGCGAAGCCTAGCGGCGGCATCAACGGCATGACGGATTCCAGAGGGTGACGTATGCAGCAATCCAGACGCACACGTGTCGTGGCGGCATGCCTGGCCGTATGCGGGATGGCTGCTGGCATGGCCTGCCTGCGGGCTGCCGATGCCACCACGCCAGACGCCGACGCCCTGCGGACTTTCGAAGAACAGGTGCGGCCTGTGCTTTCGAGGCGGTGCGTCAGCTGCCATGGTGGCGAAAAACAGGAGGGGGCCTGCGGCTCGACACGCAGGCGGGCCTGGCGGCTGGAGGCGACAGCGGGCCGGTGGTGGAGGCGGGCGATCCTGAGGCGAGCCTGCTGATTGCGGCGGTTCGTCGGGATGGCCTCGAGATGCCACCAGACGCTCCGCTGCCCGCTGATGAAGTGGCTGCCCTGACGGCCTGGGTGCAACGCGGTGCGGTCTGGCCGGAGGCGGCCGCCCCGCTGCGTGCTCCTGGCCTGACGATCAGCGATGAGGATCGCAGCTGGTGGGCCTTTCGACCACTCGAGCCAGTTGCCCCACCCCAGCTGCCCGACGACCACTGGTCGGCCGGCGAGATCGATCGGTTTGTGCTGGCCAGGCTTCGTGAGGCGGGCATCGAGCCGGCGGCCGAGGCGACGCCCGAGACGCTGATCCGCCGGCTCTCCTTCGACATGCTCGGCCTGCCGCCGACGCCCGCAGAGGTCGATGCCTTCCTGGCCGACGTGGCCACAGCCGACGCGTTTGAGGCCGCCTGGGAACGGCTTGTCGACCGCTGCATGGAGGATCCTCGCTACGGCGAGCATCAGGCCCGCTTCTGGCTCGACCTCGTGCGGTATGCCGAGTCGGATGGCTGGAATCAGGATGCCTATCGGCCGCACATCTGGCGGTATCGCGATTACGTGGTCACCGCCTTCAACAACGACATTCCTTATCCCCAGTTTGTTGCCGAGCAGCTTGCAGGCGATGAGCTGGCGAGCGACAGCCCGTCGGCGGTGGTGGCCTCAGGCTTCTTGCGGCTGGGGATCTACGAATACAACCAGCGGGACGCCGCCGGCCACTGGAACGACATCATCAATGAGATGACTGATGTTGTGGGGGATGTGTTTCTGGGCACGAGCATGGCCTGCGCACGCTGCCACGACCACAAGTTTGATCCGGTGTCGCGTCGCGACTACCACGCCCTGCGGGCCTTTTTTGAGCCAGTGATCTGGCGAGACGACCAGACCGCGGCCACCCGAGACGAGCGGCTGGCCCACGCCCAGCAGCTGGCTGCCTGGGAAGCAGCCACGGCCGAGATCCGCGAGCAGATTCGCCACCTCGTGACGCCCTACCACATCCGCAAGTGGCAATCGACGGTGGAAAAGTTTCCCCTCGACATCCAGGCCTGCTACTACAAGCCGGCAGCCGAGCGGACCAGCTGGGAACACCAGATGGCCTACCTGGTGGCCCGGCAGTTTCAGGAGGAGGCCGGTGGCCCGCTGTCGGGCATCTCCAAGGAGGACAAGCAGACCCTTGAGGAGCTGGAGAAGCAGCTCGCTGCCTTCGACGAGCTCAAGCCGAAGCCACTGCCGGCAGTGATGGCCGTGTCGGCCTTTGAGGGCACGCCCTCGCCCACGCAGATTCCCGGCGGCCCCGAAGCGATCGCCCCGGCGGCGCCGGAGGTGCTCCGTCGCGGCCATGCCACTGAGCCGAGCATTGCCCTCGCTGCGGCGGTCGCCGACGGACCGGGGCGGCGGCAGGCCCTGGCGGCCTGGCTGGGAGATGCCGCGAATCCGTTGCCGCTGCGGGTGATCGTCAACCGCGTCTGGCAGTGGCGATTTGGCCAGGGCCTCGTGCCCACGCCCAACGATTTTGGCCGGCTGGGCCAGCCGCCGAGTCATCCGGCATTGCTGGAATGGCTCACGGCCCGCTTCATCGAGGAAGGCTTCAGCCTCAAGCGGCTGCACAAGCAGCTGGTGATGTCGGCCACCTGGCGACAGTCGGCCCGTCATGCCAACGCAGAGCTCGCTCAGCAAAAGGATCCGGCGGACGAGCTCCTCTGGCGGTCTCGGGTGCACCGCCTTCGGGCCGAGGAGATCCGCGACGCAATGCTCGCCGCCTGCGGCCGGCTTGATGAAACGATCGGCGGGCCGAGCGTCGATGCCAAAGAACCGAGGCGAGGGCTCTACGTGAAGAGCTATCGCAACCGCAACGACACCCTCCTGCATCAGTTTGACATGGCCAACGGCCTGGAGCGGGTGTCGGTTCGCAACACGACCACCACGCCGACACAGGCCCTGGCAATGTTCAACGGCGACGAGGTGCTCAACCGGGCCCGCGAGCTTGCCCAACGGGTGCAGGCTGATGGAACGACGCCGGAGGCTGCGGTCCGGCAGGCGATCCGCCTGGCCTGGGGCCGTGAGCCCACCGACGACGAGCTCTCCCGCAGCATCGACTTTGTCGTGACTGACGACGCGGCCGGCGATCCGCGGCTCGACAGCGAGCGGATGGCCACTTTCTGCCATGTGCTCTTCAACTCCGGTGAGTTTCTCTACGTCGACTGATCGCCGCAGCCCACCGCTTCTTCGCCCCGAGGACATTCCATGCGACATCAGGCCAGCAGAGCTCAGAACAGCCCCCTCGGCATGCCTGCATCTGCGATCTCGCGTCGCGGCCTGCTGCAGGCAGGCGGCAGTGGACTGGGCAGCCTGGCCCTCTCCTGGCTGATCTCGCGTGACCTGCAGGCTGGCCTCGCGGTGCCCCATCACGCACCGAAGGCCCGCAGCGTGATCTGGCTCTTCATGGAGGGAGGCCCAAGCCACCTCGACCTGCTCGATCCCAAGCCGCTGCTCAACGAGCTCTCAGGCAAGCCGCTGCCGGAGAGCTTCAGCGAGCCGATCACCGCCATGGGAGAGAAGGGAGCGCCGCTCTTGGCCTCACCCCGCAGCTGGAAGCAGCACGGGCAGAGCGGCCTCTGGGCGTCGGATTGGATCCCGCACATCGCCACGCAGCTCGATGACATCGCCGTGATCCGCTCGTGCACCACCGACGGCATCAACCATGCCGGCGGCGTCTGCCAGATGAACACCTGCCTCAACACCGCCGGGCGGCCGTCGCTTGGCGCGTGGGTGCACTACGGCCTGGGCACCGCCAACGAAGACCTGCCCGCATTTGTGGTGATGTGCGACAGCAGCGGGCAGCCGGTCAACGGGCCTCGCAACTGGGGCAGCGGGTTTATGCCGGCAGCCCACCAGGGCGTGCGGATCGACGGGGCTGCGGACGAGCCGATTCGCCACCTGCAGCCCCCCAAGGGGTTTGACGCGGAGCGGCAGCGGGAGTCGCTCGCGTTGCTGGCCAACTTCAACCGGGCCCACGCCGCGGCCCGGCCCCAACAGAGCGAGCTGGAAGCCCGCATCCGCAGCTATGAGCTCGCCTTCCGCATGCAGCAGGCAGCTCCCGAGGCCGTTGATCTCGCCCAGGAGTCGGAAGCCACCCGCCGGCTCTACGGTCTTGATGAAAAAGAGACCGAGACCTTTGGCCGCAACTGCCTCCTGGCCCGCCGGCTGGTCGAGCGGGGCGTGCGGTTCATTCAGCTCTTTAGCGGCGCCGGCAGCAAGTGGGATTCGCACTCGGGCATCGAAAAAAACCATGCCCGGCTCTGCCGCTCGATGGACAAACCGGTCGCGGGCCTGCTCGCCGACCTCAAGCAGCGAGGCCTGCTCGACGAAACGCTCGTTGTCTGGGGCGGAGAGTTTGGCCGCACGCCGATGAGCGAGAAGGGCGACGGTCGCGACCACAACCCGACAGGCTTTTCCATCTGGATGGCGGGAGGCGGCGTGCAGGGCGGGCAGGTGATCGGCGCCACCGATGAGCTCGGCCTGCATGCCGTGGAAGACCGGATGCACGTCCGCGACATCCATGCGTCGATCCTGTGGCTGCTCGGGCTCGACAACATGACGCTCACCTACGACCACAAAGGCCGCCCGGAGCGGCCCACGATCAACGAAGGCCGCTTCAACCGGCGGCTGATCACCGGCTGATCGCCATGCGATGGCACGGCTGGCTTGCGTGCGGCGTGGTGACGCCGTGCCACCGCTGCCACGAATCTGCCGCTCTCGTCCGCAGGCCAAGCCGCCCCCTGGAGACCACCGATGCGACCCCGCTTTGCCCTCGTGTTGACAGCCTGCCTGATCCCCTGCTGCTTGAGTCCCTTCGCAGCCCACGCCGACAGTGCAGCTGACGCCGACACCACAGCTGACGCCGACCAGGCAGCTGGGTCGCTCGGCCTTGATCGGCATGTGCTCACAAGGATCCGGCCGCTGGTCGAGGAGGCGATCGCCTCCGGCGAAACATCGGGCTGCGTGGTCTGCATCGGCCGCCGCGACGGCATCGCCTGGCTGGAGTGTTTTGGCGACCGACAGGTGGAGCCCGTTCGCGAGCCGATGACTCGCGACACGGTCTTTGATCTGGCGTCGCTGACCAAGCCGGTGGCCACGGCCACCTCCGTCATGCAGCTGGTCGACGACAGCCTGCTGCGGCTCGACGACACGGTCGCCCAGCACCTGCCTGCCTTTGCAGCCCGCGGCAAGGAGGCGATCACCGTTCGCGACCTGCTCACCCACACCAGCGGCCTGATCGCCGACAATCCCCTTGCCGACTACGAACACGGCCCAGCCGAAGCCTGGGACCGCATCTGCCGCCTCGCGCCGCTGGCCGATCGAGGCGAGCGGTTCATCTATTCCGACGTGAACTTCATCGTGCTCGGCCGGCTGGTGGAAGCCCTCCGCGACGGCTCGCTCGCTGACGTCGCTGCCGAGCGGATCTTCACGCCGCTGGGCATGACCGACGCCGGCTTCGCGCCCGATGCTGCCCGGCGAGCCCGGGCGGCCGCCACCGAGCAGCGCGACGGCCAGTGGCTGCGGGGCGAGGTGCATGACCCGCGGGCCTGGAAGCTCGGAGGGGTGGCCGGCCATGCGGGGCTCTTCGCGACTGCCGACGACCTGGCGAGGTATGCCCGGGCGATGCTCGGCGGCGGTGAGCTTGCGGGAGCGTCGGTGCTCGCCGCGCCAGTGCTCGCGATGATGACGTCGGCCACGGACGTTCCCGGAGGCGGACTCCGCGGCCTCGGCTGGGACAAGCAGAGCGGCTTCTCGTCAAGCCGTGGCAAGCGGCTCTCGCCGGCCGCCTTTGGCCACGGCGGCTTCACCGGAACATCGCTCTGGATCGACCCCCAGCTCGATCTCTTCGTGGTCTTTCTCGGCAGCCGGCTGCATCCCGACGGCAAGGGTCGGGTCAAGCCGCTGGCCGCCGAGATCGCCGACGTCGCCGTGGAAGCGATTGAGCCCGCCCCGGCGGCAGCGGCAGCAGCGGCAAAGCCGCCCAACGTGATCGTGGTCCTCGCCGACGACGCCGGCTGGGGCGACTTCTCCGTGACCGGCAACCGCACGCTTGCCACGCCCGCAGTCGATTCGCTGGCTGCCGATGGCTGCCTGCTGGAGACCTTCTTTGTGCAGCCGGTCTGCGCCCCGACCAGAGCCGAGCTGCTGACTGGCCGCTGGCATCCGCGTGGCGGCGTGCGGGGAGTGACCGAAGGAGCCGAACGGCTCAGCCCGGATGAGCGGACGATCGCCGAGGTGTTTCGTGATGGCGGCTACGCCACCGGCTGCTTCGGCAAATGGCACAACGGCACGCAATGGCCCTACCACCCCCTCGCCCGCGGCTTCGAACGCTTCTACGGCTTTACTGAAGGCCACTGGGGCAGCTACGTCGATCCGCCCATGGAGTCTGACAGCGAGTTTGTCCGCGGGGCGGGCTACATCACCGACGACATCACCGACAAGGCGATCGACTTTGTGCGTGGTCACCAGGAGGCCCCCTTTCTCTGCTACGTCGCCTACAACACCCCGCACTCACCAATGACGGTGCCTGATGCCGACTGGGACCGCTTCCGCGAACGTCCGCTCGCCCAGACCCGCGACCAGGAAGATCCGGCGTTTACGCGGGCAGCCCTGGCGATGGTGGAAAACCTCGACGCCAACGTCGGCCGACTGCTGCAGACCGTCGACGACTGCGGCCTCGCAGACGACACGATTGTTGTCTTCTTCTCCGACAACGGCCCCAACAGCTTTCGCTGGTGCGGAGGCATGCGAGGCCGCAAGGGATCGACCGACGACGGCGGTGTGCGGAGCGTCTGCTGCCTACGGTGGCCCGGCTCGATCCCTGCCGGCCGCCGCGTCGCCGAGCCAACCGCCGCAATCGATCTGCTGCCCACGCTCGCCGGCCTGGCCGGGCTCTCCACCGCAGGCTGCCGTCCCCTCGACGGCGTCGACCTCTCATCGCTGGTAACCGGCAGCAGCGAGGCCGCATCGCTCACCGCCACACTGGGGCAACGGCCGATCGTGTCGTCGTTTCGCGGCCGGGTGAGCATCCGCACAGCCAGCCATCGGCTCGATCACGAGGGGCGTCTCTACGACATGCGGACCGACCCCGGCCAGACCACCGACATCACCGCCGACGAGCCCGAGGTGGCAGCCCAGCTCCACGCGATCGCCACCAGCTGGCGAAACGACGTTTTGGACGCCGTTCCCGCACCAGAAGAAGAGCGGTTTCCCGTCGGCTTCCGCGACGCACCGCTCACCGAACTTCCTGCCCGTGACGGGCGAGGCCACGGCGGCGTTGAGCGGAGCGGTCGCGCCCCCAACTGCTCCTTTTTTACCAACTGGACCTCCGCCGACGACTCGATCAGCTGGACGGTCGACGTGCTCACTCCCGGCCGCTACGAGGCCGAACTCTGGTACACCTGCGGCGGTTCCGACACCGGCTCGACCATCGAGCTTGCCTGCGAACAGGAAGACCACGCCCCGGCAGCGGCTCCCCGCACGGCGGCCGTGGTCGCCACCGCCTGGGATCCTCCGCTCAACGTTGGTGAAGACCGCGTTGATCGCGGCAGCGAAAGCTACGACAAGCCGTTCAAGCCGCTCTCACTCGGCCAGATCGACCTCCCCCGCGGCCACGCCTCGCTCATCCTGCGGGCCCGCGACATTCCAGGAGCCTCCGTCGCCGACATCCGCCGCCTCGTCCTCCGCCCACTCGCACCGTAGCGAAGCGGCTTCAAAGGGGAGGCTCGGCGGGTCGGCGAACGCTCACCTCTGCCATCCGCCACGCAAGCGGGACGGGTCTTCGGGTGCCGCAGGCACCTCGGCTTCGCCGAGGCCGCTTCGCGGCCCGAGGACCCGTCCCGTTCACTCGCAAGCGGGACGGGTCTTCGGGTGCCGCAGGCACCTCGGCTTCGCCGAGGCCGCTTCGCGGCCCGAGGACCCGTCCCGTTCACTCCGCGCGAAGGAGGGAAAGCAGGGAGGCTCCGAGAGGGTACCCTGTAAGATCAAGGCTGATACACGGCAGGCGACAATGGATGACCACCTCACAATCTCGTTCGGTGACGACGGCGAACGACGTCCCCACGTGACGCCCGAGATGGCGACCGTGTGCCGCGAGGTGGACGACACCACGCGGGGAGAGGTCGTCTGGCGGTCGCAGGAGAGCGTCACCGGATTTGGCGAAGGCCACCGCTATCAGCTGATTCGCGAGATTGGCCGTGGCGGGATGGGGATCGTTCACCAGGGGTGGGATTCGCAGCTCTGCCGCTCGGTGGCGATCAAGATCATGGATCCCTCGCAGCGGCTTCAGCCGGCAGGGTTGCCGCGGTTTTTTCGGGAAGCTCGCATCGCCAGCCAGCTCTCGCATCCCGGCATCGTCACCATCCATGAGTTTGGCGTCACGCTCGAGGGCGAGGCCTTCATCGTGATGGAGCTCCTGCTTGGCCGCACGCTCAGGCAGATCCTCAAGTCCGTTGGTGACCGCGGGCGGGAGCTGCCCGGGCTGCTGACGGCTTTTTCCGAGGTCTGCCAGGCGATGGCGTCGGCCCATGGCCGTGGTGTGATCCATCGGGATCTCAAGCCCTCCAACGTGATGGTCTGCCCGTTTGGCGTGGTCAGCGTGATGGACTGGGGCGTGGCCAAGCTGCTCTCAGACGCAGGCAGCAGCGATGGGTTCGATGCTCCAGCTGCCAGCACCACCGGGGCCGACACGCCGCCTGCAGACGTCCGCCCAGCAGCGGCCCCTGGCACCGGTGATCAGACGGCAGCCGCCCCTGAGGCCCCTGGCCACACGCTCGCCGGCACCATTTTCGGCACGCCCGCCTACCTGCCACCGGAGCAGGCCCGCGGTGAGATCGATCGCGTGGACTGCCGATCCGATGTGTTTGGCCTGGGAAGTGTGCTCTGTGAGATCCTCACGGGAACGGCTCCGTTTGCAGCGGCGTCGGCCGACGACCGCTGCCGTCAGGCTGCCGACGGAGATCTTGGCGAGGCGTTTGCCAGGCTCGATGGGTGCGGAGGACCGCTGCCGCTGATCAGCCTGGCCAAGCGGTGCCTGGCCGCGGAGCCCGCAGCACGGCCTGCCGATGCTGGCGAGGTGGCCACCGCCGTCACCACATACCTTGAGTCGGGGCAGCGACGGGCCGAGCAGGAGCTGGTGCGGTTCTTCGATCTTTCGCTCGACCTGTTCTGCATCGCCGGCCTCAACGGCATTTTCCACCGGCTCAACGACAATGTGGAAAGCCTGCTGGGCTACACGGCTGACGAGCTGGTGAACCAGCCCATTCTCGACTACGTGCATCCCGACGATCACGAGCGGACCTGCCAAGAGCTCGCCCACCTCGCGGAGCAGAGGCCCACGATCCAGTTCGTCAACCGCTACCGGCATGCCGACGGCCGGTATGTCTGGCTGGAGTGGAACGCCCGTGCGGTCGCTGAGGAGTCTGCTGTCTATGCGGTCGCTCGCGACATCAGCGAGCGGATGGCCGCCGCGGAACTGCGGGCCACGATGGAACGGGAGCGGGAAACGATCGCCGCGTTTGCAGCGGCCGCAGGACTGTTCCTGACCGCCTCGGGCAGCCTCGCCGAACGGCTGGGGAATGTGGTGGAGGAGGGGGTGTCGCTCCTGGGCCTGCAGGCAATGGAGGTCTGGCAGTGCGACGGCCCGGAGGGCGGTGCGCGGCTGCTGACCGCATCGAATCCCGACGCCGTGTCGGCGAGCCCGCGGATCTTAAACGCGATCATCGAGCAGCGGCAGCCTCACCAGCGTTCCCTCGACAGCTCGGCGGACGACCCCGCGTTGGCCCGGCTTGTTGAGCGAGGCGTGAGGAGTTTTGTCGGCTACCCGTTGCTCGTCGGCGATCGACCTGTGGGGCTGCTTGCGGTGTATGCCAAGGAGAGCCTCTCCGAGATGCACGTGATGGCGATGAGCACGACCGTCGCCAGCCTGGCGCTCGCCATCGCAGCAGACGCCAGGCCGCAGTGAGCCGTTAGCAGGCAAGGGCGTCAGCCGTGCGTCGATGCTGAGGCAAAGCGACGGCGGACGACCCGCGCGATGGCCATCCCCCACGCGGCGGCGACCACCAAGGCCAGCCCGGCCGCCACCGGCCGCTCGACAAACGCCATCAGGCTCCCTCTGCCACCGATCCAGGTTTGCACGAAGCGTTCTTCGAGCGGCCCCCCGAGGATGATCCCCAGCACCATCGGTCCAACCGGGATCGAGAGCCTGTCGCAGGCCAGGCCGACGAGTCCGAAGACGAGCATCAGCCCCACGTCGAACAGGCTTCCGTTGATCGCAAAGCTGCCAACAACACACAGCAGCACGATCAACGGCAGGAGGATTCGCTGCGGTGTTCGCATCACGACACCGGCCACCCGAATGGCGACAAGCCCCACCGGGAGCAAGACGAGGTTGGCCAGCATGAAGGCGACGTAGAGCCCGTAGACCAGTGAGGCCTGCTTCTCAAAGACATCGGGGCCGGGGTCGAGGTTTTTCATGGCGAGCACCCCAATCACCATCGCCGTCACCGAGTCGCCCGGGATGCCGAAGACGAGCGCCGGGATCCAGGCCGCCGCCAGCGAGGATGAGTTGGCAGTGCAGGCATCGGCGACCCGGTTGATGTTGGCCTGGTCGACGTCGTCGTCGCGACGGGGGGGCGAGGCTGCCGCAGCCACCCAGCTGGCGATGTCGGCCCCTGCCCCGGGGAGTCCGCCGACAAACACACCAATCACGGCCGACCGCAGCCAGGCAACGGGCCGGGCGACGAGCTGCTGAAGGGCCGTGGAGATCCGCGGCACAGCCGCGTCGCCTGCCTCCGTCTGCTGTGCGGCAGCCACGCTCGCCTCCGCAGGGCTCCCGGCCTCCCCCGGCATCGCCAGGGCGTTGCGAAGCACCTCCGACATGCCGAAGAGGCCAACCATCGCGGGAATGAAGCCCACGCCACCAAGCAGCTCTGGGATGCCGAAGGTAAACCGTGGCTCCGCGTGGACGGCACTCAATCCCACTGTCGAGATGAGCAGCCCTAGTCGCGAGGCTCACGACCGCCAGGCTGATCCGGCCTGGGGCCACGAGCACCGCACAGCTCAGCCCGAGCGCGAAGAGCCAGAAATACTCGGCAACGCTAAACAGCGTGGCGATGCCCGCCAGACGGCTCCCCAGCGTCATCAAGACCACCGCCCCAAACAGGCCGCCGGTGATGCTTGCCATGAGGGCCGTTCCCAGGGCCCGGCCAGCCTGACCTCGACGGGCCAGTTCGTGGGCCTCTGCCGCGTAGGCTGCCGAGGCGGGCGTGCCCGGTATCCGCAGCAGCGTCGTGGGGATGTCACCGGCAAAAATCGCGCAGGCCACCATCGTGGCAATCCCGGCCAGAGCAGGCACCGGGGGCAGCCAGAAGGTCACCGGCACAAACAGCGCCACGCCCATCGTGGCGGTCAGCCCCGGCATGCTGCCGATCGCCACGCCGTAGACCGCGGCCGCCACCACCACGCCCCACACCATGGGATCGGTGAGCGTGGTCGCCGCAGCAGTGAGAATCTCAGACATCGGTCAACTCAAAGAATCGAAAGAGGGCCCGTGGAAGCCCGTGAAGCAGAGGAATCAGCGGTCAGCCGTCAAGCCAGAGGCCTCGCGGCAACGGCACGCGCGAGCAGCATCCCAAACACCAGCTGCACCGCTCCTGAGGCCAGCAGGGAGATCGCGGCCGCCTGCACGGGATGGGTGCCAAAGCGAACCAGCACAACCCACAGCAGCCCACTCGCGGCCACCAGGAATCCCACGACATCGACCAGCCCGACAAACGCCGCGACAGCAAGCACCACCGTGAGGGCATGGACGGCACCTCGTGAGTTCCAGGCACCTGCCGCCTCCGTCGCCGGCAGCGTCGCGGGGGATGCTCCAGGAAACGCGACCGCTGTGCCCGCGGCGATCAGCAGCAGCATGGCCATCGCGCCGGGGAACACGAGCCCTCCCTGAGCATCAGCTGCCACCCCGCCGAGGGCCTCGCTGGTCATCACTCGCTCAAAGAGCCGGTCCTGTGCGGCCAGGGTGCCTGCAAAGGTCTCAGCAGGCTCAAACGAATGGTCGAAGCCTGCGAGTGCCAGAAACTCCTGAAACTCCTCGCTGGTCGCTTCGGCGGCTACTGCCTCGCGGAGAATCGCCAGCCGCGGCGGCGGAACGTCTGCCGGCACCCCCAGCCCGCGCCAGCCGGCCATCGCCCAGTCAAACCCCTGCTCTTGAAAGGTGGGAATCTCTGGGGCAGTGGGCAGCCGCTGGGCCGCCATCACTCCCAGGCATCGCACCCGCTGAGATGCACGCAGGGCATCGGCCTCCGCCACCGAGCAGCAGACAAGGTCGAGGCCGCCTGCGATCAGCTCCTGAAGCGACGGGCCCGATCCGTTGAGCGACACCCAGGTGACCGCGTCGGCAGGCAGCTCGCAGCCGTCGAGCCAGCCAGCGACAGCGGCATGCCAAATCCCTCCCTGCGCCGTGCCACTCGCTTTGAGCGGCGCGTCGGCCTCACGGATGGCAGATTCAAGGGCCGCGAGCGATTCGTAGGGAGCATCCCCTCGCACAAACACCGCCGCCGCATCTCGGTTGAGCAGGCTCAGCGGTGCGAAATCCTCCGAGGTGATCGTGGTCAGCCCTCGCCAGTGGAGCATCGAGAGCTCCACCGTCATCATCATCAGCGTGGAGCCGTCGGGCCGGCTGCGGGCCCCGCGAGTCAGCCCTGTCACGCCCGAGCCACCCGTCGCGTTGATCACGTTGACAGGCACGCCGAGCCGCCGCTCGAGCTGCATCGCCATCTGCCGCGACACGCGGTCCGTGCCCCCCCGCCGACCACGGGCAGATCAGGGTGATCGGCCGTGATGGAAACGGCTGCTGTTGTCCACAGCCAACGAGCACGGTCAGGCTGGCCAGAGCGACAACAAGGCATGCCATGGGCCTCGGCAGAAGCCCGCGGCCTGCTTGCCACGCGTGGGCAGCCTTGGCTCCCACCTGGCAAAAGCTCCTCATGAAAACCGCCCCCTTCCCAGCCTCATCCTTGCGAAAGCTCGGTTTCGCCCCTACGCTCGCAGAGTCGGGTATTGTAGAGTCCGGAGTTCCAGTTTTTCCCGTTTGGAGAGAGATCCATGGCCACGGCTGATCGCCCCTGCACGTCCGACACGTTCGTCCTCGGCGCCGACGCGGTGGTCGAGTCGCTCGTCCGGCATGGTGTTGAGGTGATTTTCGCCTACCCAGGCGGAGCGAGCATGCCGCTGCATCAGTCGCTCACCCGCTACGCCGACCGGATCCGCACGATCCTGCCGCGGCATGAGCAGGGCGGCGGCTTCGCGGCCCAAGGCTACGCGAGAACGACGGGAAAACCGGGCGTTTGCATGGCCACCAGTGGTCCTGGAGCTCTGAATCTGGTGACCGCAATCGCCGACGCCCGCATGGACAGCGTGCCGCTGATCGCGCTGACTGGGCAGGTCGGCACCAGCGTGATCGGCACCGATGCCTTCCAAGAGACGCCGATTGTCGAGGTCTGCCGGAGCATCACCAAGCACCACTATCTGGTGACCGACGCCACGGACATCCCTCGCGTCATGCGGGAGGCCTTTCATGTCGCGACGACCGGCCGCCCAGGCCCCGTGCTCATCGACCTGCCGAAAAACATCCAGCTCACGCAGATTGTGCCGGACTACGACGTCCCAATGAATCTGCCCGGCTACAACCCAGAGCCTCGAGCGGTCAAGCCTGAGCAGATTGCCCAGGTCGCTGCGGCGATCAAGCGGGCCAAGAGGCCCGTGATCTACGCTGGCGGAGGGGTGATCACCGGTGATGCTTCGGCCGAGTTGCGAGAGCTTGTCCGCAAGACGGGCATTCCCGTCACGATGACGCTGATGGGGCTGGGAGCCTATCCTGGCGGCGATCAGCTCTCTCTCGACATGCTCGGCATGCACGGCAGCGTCTACGGCAACTACGCCGTTGACGAGGCTGATCTTCTGATTGCCATCGGTGTGCGGTTTGACGACCGCGTGACCGGCAACGTGGAAAAGTTTGCTCAGCACGGCTTCATCGTGCACATCGATGTCGATCCTTCCGAGATCAACAAGAACAAACTCGTGCACGTGCCGATCGTGGCCGACGTGAAGGAAGCTTTGAATGCCCTCAACAAAATCGTTGAGCCACCGAAATCCAGCCTCGACGACTGGCACGCCCAGATCGCCCGCTGGAAAAGCGAAGATCCATTTGCCTACGACACGAGCTATCCGGGGATTCTCGCACAGGAAGCGATCGCGGAGCTTTCCAAACTCGCGGCCGACCGTGACACCGTGATTTCGGTGGGTGTCGGCCAGCATCAGATGTGGGCAGCCCAGTTCTTTAAGTTCCGCCAGCCCCGACGTTGGCTCTCCTCCAGCGGCCTGGGCACGATGGGCTTCGGCCTGCCGGCGGCCATGGGTGCTGCTGTCGGCTGCCCCGACGCCCTCGTCGTCGATATCGACGGAGACGGCAGCTTCCTGATGAACGTTCAGGAACTGGCCACCTGCCACTGCGAAAAGATTCCTGTGAAGGTGCTGCTGCTCAACAACCAGCATCTGGGCATGGTCGTGCAGTGGGAAGACCGCTTCTTTAAGGGCAACCGCGCCCACACCTACCTCGGTCCGGTGCATCACCCAGAAGCCGCCGGTCAGGGTGATGGCATTTCGCCCAACGATCGCTATCCAGACTTCGTGGGCGTCGCCAAGAGCTTTGGCTGGCAGGCGGAAACGATCTCCGAGAAGGCTGATCTGATCCCTGCCCTGACGCGTCTGATGGAGGCAGAGGGGCCTGCCCTTCTCGATGTGCAGGTGCCGTATCAGGAGCAGGTGCTGCCGATGATCCCATCAGGCATGTCCGTCCGCGAGCTGATCAAGCAGTAGCAGAAAACGGCCCTGCAACGATCGCACGGCACGTGCCAGCGACGGTAGGTTGCTGGCACAGACAGTGCGTACGGATCAGACGTTTCGATCTGTCTGATTCATTCGCCAAACGGATCAAAGGGCTGATCGCGCGCGTAGGTGCGCTAGCAGACTCTGGCGCAGATGCGTGCCGCTGGATCGGGCGTCTCGATCTGTCCCTGATCCATTGCGCCGGAAAGCGGAATGGTGCGTCGCCGGGCTTTTGCTCGCTGTCTGGATCTGTACCCTCTTCAGCCATCTCGGGCTCGTCTTCAGGCGGGCTCGCGAGGTCGGGAAACACAACCGCATACGCGTCGCGAATGGAACGATCGGTGGGCTTCTCCTGAATCAGCGCAGCCTGTTCGCGAAGCTTGGTTGCCAGTTCCAGAATCGCTGGCTGAGCATCGGCCTCCGCCAACGTCACAAAGCCGCTGGTGGCCGGATCGCCCACAGCGAGGGCATCCGTGAGCGTCTGCAGCCGCCAGGCAGTCCGCAAACAGATGCCATTCTCCAGCAGCGGCTGACGGACCCGACCGCGGCCGAAACCGCCGGATCCGGGACCCATCATGCCCGGGCCGCCCATCATGCCGGCCCCCATGCCAGAACTCATCTCATCCATCTCAGAGCCCATGCCAGAGCCCATGCCAGAGCCCATGCCAGAGCCCATGCCAGAGCCCATGCCAGAGCCCATCATGCCCCTGCCAGGCCCTCGCATGGAGCCCTGACCACGACCGCTGGGCTGTTGGCCGCCACGTTGGCCGCGTTGTCCGCCTCGGCGGCTTGAGCGAGGATCTTCGCTTTCACCACCAGGCTCACCCTCCTCGGAGAGCCCCATCCCGGGCCCACGCATCCCGCCTGGCCCCATGCCTCGCATGCCCATGCCCATCGGACCCATGCCGGCCATGCCTGACCCCGAGCCCATCATGCCGCCAGGGCCACCAAAGCCTCCTCCGCCACCAGCGGAGAGAAAATCTCGTTCAAAAGCCCGCTTGTCTGCCAGAGCCACATCCGTCGCGAAGCTGTCGATCGCCAGCGCTTCCACGATTGCAACCGCTTCGGCAACATCGATTGAAGATCCCGCGTCCGCCGTTGTGCCGAGCGCATAGGCAGCCCGCATCCGCAGATCGAGCCCCAGCGACTGATTCGGCGAGGACGGCAAACACCTTCTCCGCCACCTGGGGAGAAGCCTTGGGCATCACCTGCGGCAGCAGCCGCAGCACCTGCGACGCGAGCCACTCGGCAGCGAGCAGATCCGACGACGTTCCATCCTCAGGCATCGCCAACGAGGTCATCAACGCCGGCTCCGCCGCGGGCAGCATGGCTGCCACGATCGCTGGATCGGAACGATTCGCCGCCCGGGAGAGATGCTGCGAGAGCCCAATCATCGCCCCAACCCGCAGCGCGAGCGGCATGGAGGCATCGGCAGCGACCGTCGCCAGCGGCTGCAAGGCCTCAGGCCACAGGCCGCCCGACTTCGCCTCGAGCTCGCCCAGCAGGAGGATCGCGTTGAGCCGAACCCCCATCGCCAGCGCCTCGTCAGCCACGAGCCGCTGCATGCCCTGGACAACAAGGCGATTCGCGGCATTCTGGATGTCGTCGTTGGCAAAACTTCCCAGAATTCGGGTCCGCAGCCGATCACGAACTTCATCAAGATCGCCCTGGTTTTCCGGCATGGCCAACTGCGGAAACACGATCTCTTCTAAATAGGTCGTCGCTGCCGCATCCAGCCCACCACCGCCCTTCATGGCGACGAGAAAGTCGCGGGTTTCCGGGGCTGCCTCCACCTGCTTCCAGGAGGAATATTTTGGCTCCTGAGCAGACGCCAGGCCCGCCAGCATGCCGCCACCCATCGCGGCAGCACAAACAACCGCACAGCAGCACCCTGTAAACGATCGCATCGTTTGCCTCACGTTGTGTGTCATGTCAGGGCCTTTCTCCCGAGCCGAATCCGCCACCGTAGCCTCCCTGGCTACTTCCACCGCCACCAAACGGACTGCTCGCGCCACCGCCAAACGGACTACTCGATCCGCCACCAAAGGGCGATGAACCGCCGCCCGGCCCGAAGCCAGGTGGGCCAGATCCAGGCGGCCCTCGCTGCGGACCATTCTCACCTCGTGGATCCTGGTCACCGCCGAGCGTGGGAAGATACTGCGTGGCCTGCCGCTCGGTGTCGGCCGCAGACACGACATCAAGGCTTCCATCGGGACGCATAAAGAGCATGTCGAGCGGCTCTGGAACTCGTTTCTCCTTGTCTCGACGTCGGTCGTCAGGCTTCTCCTGCGTTCCCATCACATCGACCAGCATGCTGTCGGTGGTGATCGGCTCGCCTTGCGTGCCACGATCCCTCACGTTGCCTTCTTGCTCGGCGACGTTCGCCATGCCGCCTCGGTTGAGCCCAACCGATCGCAGAGAGAAGTTGCCGTTCTTTTTCGACTGTGGGCCCAGCACGAGTGCTTCCACCAGCCCGCGAACCTTGCGAGCGTCGGCCCGATCAAGCGTACGGGCAAGCAGCAGCGATTCCTGAGGAACACGGACAGCCTCAGATGGCTCGCTCGGCTCCGAAGCCAGCTTTGTCGGCGTGGCCACGTCTTCGCTGGCGAGATACTGCGGATGCAGCTTGATGTTCGGGTTCCAAAGGGAAACCCGGACGCGATAGCGGTAGGTCTTGCCGGGCTTCACATCGGTGTCGATGAAGCGAAACAGGCGATACTCAACCGGCGCAGCCTGCATGGACATCCGGTTGTCGTCCATCATCATCTCATTACCTGCGTCTTCGCCCTCCTCAGAGAAGATCGAGCCGCCGCCAAAACCGCCGCCCTCCATGCCCGGGCCCATGCCCGATCCCATGCCCCGCATACCGCGGCCCGAGGATCCCATCATGCGACCAGGCCCCATACTCGATCCCATGCTCGAGCCGGAGCCCATCATGCCCGAGCCCATGCTCGAGCCGGAGCCCATCATGCCTGAGCCCATGCTCGAGCCGGAGCCCATCATGCCCGGGCCCATGCCCATGCCTGAGCCCATCATGCCCGGGCCCATGCCGCCCCGCATGCCCATGCCGCCGCCCTCCGAGCCGCTCCCCATGGCGGCCCCCATCGCCCGCTGCTCATCGCGTCGCTTTTCGAGGAAGTCCCTGAAACCAGGGGTGAATCGCCTCGGCCCCCCACGGGCCGTCAAGCCGACTGGGAAGCGGCATGTTGTAGGCAAAGGGCGACACCATCTGCTGGCTGCGACCAAGTTCGGGCACGTCAAACGGTGAGAGCAGACAGTCCTGGGGAAGCAGTTCCTGCGATGGGCTCCACTCACGAGAGGCCTTGTCGGCCGCGGCCTTCGTGTCGAGCCGCTCCCAGGTGAGGTTGCCGCTGCCGTCGTCCTCGGCCCGTTCCACCAGAAAAATGTCCCACTTCGGCGAATCGCGTTCCGGCTCGCGGTAGCTCGACTGCCCATAGCGGACTTCGTATTCAGTCGTCTGCTTGCCATACGGCACGAGACCGGTCACCACGACAAACGGGACGGCTGTGCCTGGCGTGCGATCGGGCCCACGGCCAAACCCCATGCCTGGAGGGCCAAAACCACCGCTGCCCATGCCGCGGCCGCCCATGCCGCCGAAGCCGCCCGGAAACCCTCCGAAGCCGCCCTCTTCGCCCTTGCCATCATCCGGCGTCAGCCCTCCAAAACCACTGTCGCCCTCGATGCCTTCCTCACCACCCGCCCCCTCGCCAGAGAAATCATCCTGGCCAAATCCCTGCGGGCCGAAGCCCATTGGCCCCATCCCTGAACCGGAAAACCCGCCAGACATGCCCGGACGGCCAAAGCCACCTGGTTGCGGAAGCACAGCCAAGCCGGCCTCGGCGTGCAAATCCTCAATAGGAAAGACATCGGGCTTGGTTCGCTTCTCAAACGCATTGAAAAGAGGCTTGTCGAGCAGTGCAAACTCAGCTGGAGGAGCAACTGTCGGCTTGCTCCAGGCAGCAAGCTGCCCGGTCACTTTGCCCACATCACCCGACGTTTTCTTTTCCTCCGGCAGCGGCGTTGACTGCCGCACATGCTGTTCGGCGGACTCAGCCTGAGAACGGATCGCTGTCGGCAGCATGTCGGCCGTGGGCCGCTTGGTCAGGATCGACGAGAGCCCGCCCCACATCAGCCACCCGCCGACAAGCGCGATCAACACGAAGCCCAGCTTCTCCCCGTGCTGCAGAAACAGACCGCCAATGCCACCACCACCACCAGCGCGGCCGATTGCTGAAGGCATCTTCATGACACGTCTCCTTCTGAGAGCGGATCGTCTTCCGTGTTCGCAGGCCCCACATCACCATCAAGCGGAAGGTCATCTGCCGGCTGGGGAAGTTCGTCTTCGGCAAGGCCGACAACATCAGGATCTGGCTGGGCAACGATGGCGATGGTTCCCCGTATCTCCACGTCGAGGTCATTGGGACGACCACCTTCATCGCCGCCCGTCCCCATGCCCATGCCCATCATGCCTTCACTGCCTCCCATGCTCGATGACATGCGGCCCCCCATCGAGCCGCCGCCGGATCCTCGCCCTGAACGTGCCGGGCCCATGCCACCCATGCCACCAGTACCCATCCCCTCACCGCCACCACCAGCGCCCGCGGCATCAGGATTGATCCGCACCTGCCGCACGTCGATCGGCACCGGCGCCTGCGTGGCCAGCTCAACCAAGAAATCATCGAGTTTCTGCTCGCCGATGCGAATCCTCAGCATGAACGGCATCAGCCGCAGCATGCGATTGGTGGGTGAGGAATCGATCTGCGACTTCGTCAGCGGCTTGCCGTCGAAGTCGACGTAGATCCAGTTGTAGAGGGCATCGTCGTCCGAGCCGGCGGGTGCGGCGGCCCCACCGCGAGCGCCAGCACCGCCCATCATCCCCATCGAACTCATGCCCATGCCCATGGAGCTGCTTTCGCCACCACCACCGCCGGCAGCGTCAAAACGGGGATGCGGCGGCCGCACGAGCCCAGAGCCTTGGGCTCCGCCCGCGCCAGCCCCGCCCGTCGACATCGACATCATCTCCATGCTGCTCCCCGAACCGCCCATCCCGCTGCTCATGGGGCTGTTTTCAGCACCGGGAACCATGATCCGCCCCGTTCCTTCTCCTCCAGGCTGATCTTCTGCGGCCTGGTAGCCGATCAGCATCTGCTCGACCGTAGGAACCGCAGCGTTGTAGTGGCCCGAGGAGCGGATGTTGGCGAGGGCAATCGCGTCGCAGAGCACGCCATACACCCAGAGCTCTTCCTGTGCGAGCACAATCTGGGTCGTGGAAGGCGTCTTATCCCAGACGAACGACTGATAGATACGGGCCTGGTCGGCACCGGACCAGTCAACCATCGGACGGGGCCCCATGGTGTCCATGAAGCCCCCCTCCTCGCCTCCGCCAGAACCAAAGCGGCCGCTGCCTCGCGACCCACGCCGCGAAGACATGCTTCCTCCGGACATCCGCGATGTCGACATGCCGCCAGAGCCCATACCGCTCATGCCCTCGGAGCCGCCCATCATCCCCATGCCAGCGGCTGACTCCATCAGGTCGTCGGCCCCCATCCGTGCTGGCAGCGACCGCACGATGGAGGGCACGGAGTTTTGATAGAGCTCGCGGAGCGTCAGCGGCAGCTGGTCGTCGGGGCCGATCCGATCGACATACCGCAGGAACTGCGGCCCTAACTGGTCTGGCCAGACGCGGATCTGCAGCTGATCCTGGTAGGCCTGGTCCCACGACTGCCAGGTGGCCTGGCGGATGCCGAGGGTCTGCTGCTCGATTTCATCAACCCATTCCTTGTTGGGATGGGGCGAGGTCGATTTCACCGACTGCACGGCACTGAGCTTGGTTTTGATGGTGCTCTGCGCGTCGTCGATCTGCTTCGAGATGTCGCTGTTGGCCAGCACGAGCATGGGCACAATCAGCAGCGGCACCAGGACCGCCAGAATCCAGAAGTGGTATTTGCCGATCGCCGCGACAACCGGCTGGACGTTTTCGGGGAGTTGCATGATGCCCTCGTCGTTTCTGCGATCACTCGTCGTCGTCGTCACGCGAACGGCGGCCGCCAAACGACCGTGAACCGCCGCCCCGCTGAGAACCTGCCCTACCGCCAGATGCCGAGCCCGCCGCCCCGGCGACCTGAGGAGCACCGGGCACCTGTGGAACCCAGCTGAACTGGACAACAAAATCGTATCGTTTCAGTTCAACGACCGGATCCTCGCCCTCTGCGTCGCCGGCCCCTTCTGCAGATGAGCCAGCCCCCGACGGACGACGGCCAGAGCCCATGCCAGGACGGCCGAAGCCTCCGGAGCCCATGCCATCTTCCATGCCCATCATGCCACTTTCTCCCATCATGCCTACGCCCGTCGACAGGCCACCATCAGCAGCCAGCAAGGGATTGACGACCTGCTCAGGCTGAATCGTCGACGTGCTCACAAGCACGGGATAGCCGATGCCGAATTCCTTCACAGAAACGGTTTCTCCAGCCCGCGGCCCAACATCAACTGTCACCTGCGGGCCTTCGCCAAGCAGATTCTTGATCAGCGTGTCGCGGACAAACTGGGCACTCTGATTGGGCTTATGACGGCTCTCGTTGTGGTAGTGGTGGCCAACAATCTCGATCACCCAGCCTGGCCCTGAGGGCCCGGCATCGTCGATCAAGTCGCCAGGTTCACCCGTGCCACCACCGCCACCTGCCGTTGCAGATGCGGCGGGAGTGGTCTCGGCAGCAGCTGTTTCCTCAGCCGTGGCGTCACCTGCCGTCGCGGCTGCATCGCCTTCGGCAGCCTCGTCGCCCGCGGCAGCTGTCTCTTCAGGCTCAGGCTCGTCGAGAACGACACCGTCTCTGGGATGCGTCTTCTCCCACTGGTCTTTCACATCCGTAAACCATTTCGAGAGGTCGCCGAAATACTCGAGATCGACCCGATCAATATGGACCTCATTGCGGTCGGCTGGATCCTCGGGGATCGCATCCGGCGGATCGTGAGGCAGCACCGACCGCAAGGCTCGGAGCATTTCCATCGTCTGAAACCGGCGATGGGCGACCGTGAGAAAGACCTGCTGCTCCTTGACCGCCGCGTCGCGATCTTGCTCCGCCTGCTGGACCGACGACTTTGCTGACTGGGAACTGCTTGCGGCCCGATCAGCACTACTGAGAGCATCGGCGTAAATCGAGTCGGCGTAGCTGTTCCAGGTGAAGACATTGCCGGCGTATCCAACGAATGCCGTGACGAGCAGGAGCAGCAGGGCCGCCACGGTCATCGGCCGCTTCGATGCGATCAGCCGATCCATGAGGATCTGCTTCGGCATCAGCGTGGTCTTCATCTCCGCCACACCCAGGCCCTGCGCAGCCAGGCCGTAGGCCGTGCCGAACGCGAGCCGGTTTTCACGGAACGCTGCCGCCCCGACGACTGAACTCCCCTCGAGCTTCTCAAACTTCTCCAGCCGCGAGACATCGAGCCCGATCTGCTTGGCGACAAAGTCACTTAAGCCGCGAAGCTTGACGGCGTTGCCCAGCAGAAAGACCTTGCCGATGGAGGCCGTCTTGTGGGTGCCGGTGAAGTAGTTGAGCGATCGCTGCAGCTCGGCAGAGAAATCGTTGAAGACCGGCCGCATGGCGAGAAACACATCCTTGGCGTTCTCCGCCCGCACGGCATTTCTCTTGAGATGCTCGGCCTTGGCGAAGGTCAGCTTCATCGCGGCGACGATCGCCTTGGTGAAGTTGTTTCCACCGATCGGGATGCTCCGCTGCCAGATCTGGAGGCCGTTGGTGACCACGAGATCGGTGCTGTCGACGCCCGTGGAAACCAGCACGGTGAAGGGCGGCGGATCGTCGGGATCGAGCTCGTCGATCGGCGGCAGCTGGTCAAACATCACCATGTTGGCCAGAGCCACTGGCGCCAGCTGCAGAACTTCGACATCGATGCCGACGTCGGTCAACGGCTGCAGGGCCTTAAACACCTGCTCCCGCTTCATCGCGAAGATCGCCACTTCGGCATCGATCACGAAGCCCGCTTCTTCCATGCCTCCAGGCAGCCGCTGCCAATCCCACACCACCTGGTCTAGGGGAAAGGGAATCTGCTGCCTGGCCTCGTATTGAACGATGTCGGGGATCTTCTTCGCTTCGATCGGCGGCAGCTTGCTGTATTTCGTCAGGCCCGACTGCCCGGGAACCGAGAGGATCACCTTGTCTTCGTGCAGCGCATGCCGTGAGAGCAGTTCCTGCAGGGCATTTCGCACCAGTTCGACGCGGTCTGCCTCCGGATCCGACAGGAGCATCGGATATTCGATGTATTCAAAGGCAACGGCCTCCACGGCCGTACCCTCACCGCCGACCGTACACCGCAGGGCCTTGAGCCCACAGGTGCCGATGTCGATGCCCCAAACGTGTCCGCTGCGAGCCATGAGATCCGTTCCGCAGATGAGTCACCGGAGGGAAAACGACCCCTCCATACTTTGGACGATACCACGAAGGGAATCGTTCACGGGATCACAGTTTCAACACGCTGGCCCCCTCGGGCGAACTGCCGGCAGCAGGCCCACGGCGACCACGCGTTCCCCACTGCGATCCCAGTGCGGCCCGCCCAGTCTCCGCACTTGCGTCGCAAAACCTTCCCTGACAACAATTTATGGACAAAAAAGGTCTGAAGTCAAACACGCCCTGTTCAATCGTCACGTTCCTGCCAGACCCGGCCCGCGACGACGGGGTAGCGTAGAACAGAGGTTCTCGGCACCACCACCGATCACACAACCGGTTAGGGAAACTGCGCAGCATGAGTCACGAGCGGATCACCGTTCTTCTGCCCTGTCATTCGCTCGAGGATTTTCCGGTGTGGAGCCGCGGCGACGAGGCGGAAGACCTCCTCGCTGCCTGGACTGCCGCCTGGCATCCACTCCTCGTGGCCACCGTCGGCCGCATGCCGGCCTGGCGGGGGATCGACCGCCCTGCTGACGGCCTGCATGGCAGCGTGGCGATCGTGCCGGCGGCCTTTGACCATCGATTTGACATCACCAGCCATGAAGCGGCCGCCGAAGACCAGACGACCATCACCACGTCGGCGGTGCGGCATCTCTCGGAGGTCGGGGCGATTGCGAAAGAGGCAGCCGGGCTGCTCGGAGCTGCCGAGAGGCTCGATGACCTTTCAGCAGACCTGGTGGAGGAGTTTTACGCGCTGGGGCTGGCCTGGCTCCTTGCGGAGCTGCTCTCTCGTCGAATGCGTTCGCAGTCGATGCCAGAAAAAGACGCCTTCGCCGCAGAACTCGTGGCGGCAGCCAAGGCCGCAACTGCTGGGGAGCCCGAGACGGCCAGCGGGCACCTCGACGCCTGCCATCGACACCTGGAAACAGCCCGGTCTCACTACTACCCCGTCGATGTCTGGCTGCTCGACCTGCTGCTGCTGGCCAGTTCCACCCTTGATGAGCGACTCGACCGCGAGCTGGCATCGCAGGCGGCCTCAGGCCTGATTGCCTCAGGCGAACTGATCGACCAGCTCACGGTCACGCGGCCCGACAGGGCTGCGGCCCTCCGCGAGGCGATTGCTGCCGGACGGATCGAGGCCGTCGGCGGACTCTGGGACGACGCGGCCCTGGCTGGCCATGCTCCAGAGCAGATCCTCGAGTCGCTGTCGCGGGGCCGCGAGGCCTGGAGCCGGGCCACCGGCCACAGCCCGGTGATCTACGGACGCCGAGGCGGCGGATCGTCGGCCATCCTGCCGCAGCTGCTCTCGTCGCTTGGCTACCAGGGAGCGATCTGGAACCTCTTCGACGGAAGCTCGCTGCCTGATCCAGGAGCCGGCCGCATCCGCTGGGCGGGGTCGGGTGGCGGGGCGGTTGAGGCGATCGCCAAGCCTCCGCTCGACGCCCGTGATGCCGCCACGATCCTGGGCCTTCCGGAAAAGCTGGGCAACGCCATGGACCACGAGCATGCAGTCGTGCTCGTTTTCGCTCGCTACCCGGGAACGACAAGTCCGTGGTACGACCGCTTCCGTCGCATCACGCTGCGAGGCTCGGTGCTCGGCCGCTTCGTCCTGCCTTCGGAGGTGCTTCGCGAAACCTCATCGGCAAGCATCACCGTCGACTACGGGCCTGATGCCTTTCGGCCGTCGCTGCCCGAGGCAACCGCAGGCTCGGCGGAGAGCGTTGGGGCTCCGCGGCAAGCGTCGCGTCGCGAGGCCGTCTCGCTGCTGGCCGACATGCAAAGGCTCTGCGAGCAGCTGACTCCAGCGACATCAGGACCTGCTGCGTCGTCTGCCACGTCGCCGCAGCCTGAGCGGCAGCGGCCATCGCGACCTTCCGCGGCCGGCCGTGGCTGGCTGGCTCGCCTCTCGCAGCTGATGCCGTGGTCTGGCGGCTCATCCTCTGCTGCCGATGAGATCCTCGACAACGGCCTGCTGCGGCTGCGGATCCACCCGGAAACCGGCGGCCTGCTCTCCCTGCGAGGCAGCAGCGACACCGCCAACCGGCTCTCCCAGCGGCTCACCCGCCGCGTCACCCGCCCACCGGCCGGGAGCCGCTGGCAGGATCCTCTCGAGCGAAGCGACTACGCCGCGATGGTGGCCGACCGCATCGGCCGCTGGGAATCCTCCCCGACCGACACGCTCGAGAGCACCGGCCGCCTGGTCGACGCCAAGGGGAGTGCGCTCGGCCGCTTCACCCAGCGAATCACCCTGCCCGCAGGCTCCTCGCTCGCCTGGATCGACATCGACCTCGCGGTCGACGAGCCCCTCACTGGCAACCCTCTGGAAAACTACGCCGCCTGCCGCTTCGCCTGGAGCGAAAACGATGGGGTCGACCTGTTTCGCAGCATCCACACCCAGTCTGTCGCCACAGAGCGGAACGTGCTGCTGGCGGAGCACTTTATCGAGCTCGCCATCGACGACATGCGGCGTGGTTCCTCGCCGCAACGCGTCTCGATCTTCCCGCTCGGCCTGCCCTGGCATGTGCGGAGCCACTCCCACATGCTCGACACGATCCTGCTCCCACCGGGGAGCTCTTCCGGCCGCTTCCAGCTGGCGATTGGGGTGGACCGCGAGCGGCCGTGGGACGACGCGCTCCGCCTGATGGCCGGTCCGGAAAACGCCGACGCCGACGCCGCCCTGGCGGCTCTGGCCGCGGATTGCAGCCCTCAGCCATCGCTCCGCGTGGAAGGATCCGTTCGCCTCACCACCGGCAAAGCGATCAGCGACCATGAGCGAGTCGTCGGCCTGCACTGCGGGCTCTTGGAATCCGCAGGCCGCCGCCAGCAGGCCACGCTCCACCTGCCATTCACGCCCGTGGCCGCCTGGCGATGCTCTGCCGACGGCAAACGCGGCAGCAGCCTATCGATTGAAAACGACACCGTGGCCGTTCCACTCGCGTCGTATGAGTGGGCCTTTGTGGAGGTGCGATGCGAACTGCCGGACGAAGCCGCCCAGGCAGCCGGAGGTGAGGCATGATCGTCACCCTTGATGGCCCGGCAGGTGCGGGGAAAAGCACCGCTGCCAAGGCGCTCGCCCGGCGACTCGGCTGGCGGTATCTCGACACAGGAGCGATGTATCGGGCGGTTGCCTGGGCGGCCCTCCACCGCGGCGTGTCGCTTGAGGATCAGCCGGCGGTGGCAGACCTCGCCGACACCCTGGAGATCCGCTTCGACGCCGATCGGGTGCTCGTTGACGGCCACGATGTCACGCAGGCGATTCGCACACAGGATGTGACAGCCGCCACCCGCCGTGTGGCGGATGCCGCGGCGGTTCGCGACGTGATGGTGAAGCAGCAGCGTCGGATCGCGGCCGACTGCCACATTGTCACCGAGGGCCGCGACCAGGGCACGGTCGTGTTTCCCAGTGCCGAGCTGAAGATCTTTCTGACAGCCTCTGCCGCAGAACGGGCCCGCCGCCGGCACCGCGAGCGAACCGCCTGCGGCGACCAGGTGAGTTTTGCAACCATCCTGGCATCGCAGCAGGCCCGCGACGACGCCGACGCCGCCCGGCCGGTGGGGGCGATGCGGGCGGCCGACGACGCCATGCTTGTGGCAACCGACGGCATGAACGAGCAGGCCGTCGTGGAGAAACTGGTGAGCCTGGTCATCAGCTGTGGAGGCCAGGCATGCCCGTAACCCAGGACGACGAAGCTGGCACAACGGCCGCCAGGCAGCCGCAGCCCAGGAGCTTTCAGCAGACTGGCCACACGCCCGCTGGCAAGGCCTTCTACGACCTGCTGTGGGTGCTCTGCCGCACGCTTTCAGTCGTCTTCTTTGGCTTCCGCTGCCGTTTTGCCGAGCCGATGCCACGGCAGGGTGGCCTGCTGGTGCTTGCCAGCCACCAGAGCCATCTCGATCCGGTGCTGCTGGGGCTGGCAAGCCCCCGCCGCCTCTCCAGCCTGGCCCGCAGCTCGCTCTTCAAGGCGAAGTCGCTCGGCACCGTGATCACGCTGCTCGACGCCGTGCCGATCGATCGGGAGTCGTCATCACTGGGGGCCATGAAGGCGATCATTGCCAGGCTCAAAGCCGGCAAGGGGGTGGTGATCTTTCCTGAGGGCACACGCACGGCGACTGGCCAGCTTGGCGATGTGAAGGGCGGCTTCGCCGTGCTCGCTCGGCGTGCCGGCGTGCCGATCATGCCGGTGGCGATCGTGGGGGCTACGAGTGCTGGCCTCGCTCGAGGCTGCTGCCCAGAACCGGTCGTATCCGGCTGGAGTTTGGCAGGCTGATCACGCCAGAGCAGATCAGCGCGATGGATGACGCCACGCTGCTGGCCACCTACCGAGACGCCCTGATGAAGCTCGATGCCCGGGCCCGCCGCGAGCTCCGCCATGCCCGCCCACCGCTCTGTGGCTGGACGAGGTTCAGCCGCCCTGCCGAGCCCGCTTGAACGGATCGACGCGGCCTCCCCCCTCACCCGTCGGCGGACCGCTCGCACCAAAGGGAAGCAGGCTGGGCCACTGAAGTCCGGTGCCAGGCCAGGCGGTGCCCGCCTGCGGTGCGGCCTGCGACGCCACGGGCGGTGGCCCGACGCCCGGCGTCGTTGGCAGCATCATCGGTGCCGTTCCCGGAGGCGGCAGCGTCGTGGCCACGGGGACTGCCGGAGCGACACCCGCCTCGCCCACTCGGGCCCGCTGCCTGATGCGCACCTCATCGACAAACACCTCACCAAGCCCCGTTGTCGCAAACGTCACCACCAAAGGCTGCGGCGACGAGCCCGCGGGCGGAATGCGATAGAGCACCAGCCGTTTCCAGCCGCCGCCTGTGCCCACCACCCGCTCAGCGAGCGCCGGGCCACCCCAGTTGTCAAAAACGAGCAGGCCGTCGACCGTTCCGGTCAGCGGCTCGGCAACCCGCACCTGGGCCTCGATCTCAATCAGCCTGCCGGGAGCTGCCTCAAGCGGCGGCGTGGTCACCCAGACTGGCGGCGTCTCCACCACGATCGGCGGCGCTCGGGATCGGCAGCCGCCGCCACCATTCGCAGGCAGCCGTTGCCGTCGGCAGGTCTGTCGTGACTGATCTCAACCGACGTGCGGATCGATTCCTGCGGGAGCACGAAATGACGCCAGCCGTTGCCAGCAAGGTCGTCGATGCGGTTCATGCCGCCGCCAGCCAGCACGTTCTTGCCGGGGTTGGTCATGGCGAGCGTTTCGACAAACCGCCAGTGTTCGGCCAGGGTGCTGCCGCTGGTGCACAAGGGCGCCGCCACGATTGAGCCCGTGGCCACCACGCCCCGCTCCCAAACCAGCCGGGTGAACTGCTGGCCAATCGCGGCAGCCCGATCAAAACGGTCACGGGCCGTGGCCGGATCTGAGCCGAGCAGCATCTCTGCCGACTGGGCATCGCGTCCGGCCTCGGCGAGCATCTCGGAGACGGGGATTTTCCCAAGGGCTGCCGGGGGCAGCTGCGACGCGAGCTGGGAGGCCTGCATCACCGCGGCCGAGGCCAGGCTGCGTCGGGCTGCGAGATCCGCCTGGGCCACGTCGGCCAGCTGCCGCTGCACGCTGCCAGTGATGGCCGGATCGCCCGAGAAGAGCACAAAGGCATCGGAGCGAAAGCCCTCGATGACCACCGACACGCCACCGGTCACGCGCCGCTGCTTGAGCGGCCGCAGCCCGCGGCTGGTCACCAGCCAGGCCTGATGCGGCTCGGGCACCCCGGCACCACCATCGTCAGCTCCGCGGCGTCGTCGGGCAGCCCCCGCTCGTAGGCGCGGGCCACCACCTGCGAGCCCTGAGCCGACCGCCAGGCCAGCACCATCCGGGCGCGCACGGCCTCGAGCACCACCGCTTCCACATCCGGATCGCTCGTCGTGGCCGTCGAAGCAAACCGCCCGGCAGCGGCCCATGGCTCCAGAATGGAGAGGTCGATGTTGAGCCGTTCAACAGCTGCAGCCCGCATGCGACTTGCCGCATCATCCCCGTCGATCCGGTGCCGCGACGACACGATCAGCCCGCGAGCTCCAGCAGCCACGGCGGCATACGACGCCAGATGCAGGCTGCCCGGGTCGACCGGCAGGCTCTCAGCAGGCCGGCCCGAGAGTGCCATCACCTGCGCCGCTGCCAGCGGATCGGCCTCGCTGTCGATGGAGACCATGAAGGGCGTGCCCGGACGGGCCAGCCGCGGCTGCTGACGAAGCCACTCCAGATATCCCTCCAGCTCCAGGCTCGTGCCGAGCACGCGGCGACGAGACACGAGCATGTCGACATGCCGCGAGAGGGTTCGCAGGCCCGAGTCGGCTGAGGCGATGGCGGGGCGGCCCGGCCGCAGGTCGCAGGTCTTCACCCGGCGGGCCCGCTCGGCAAGCTGCTCGGCGTCGTCTGCCGTGAGCCCGTCTCCAAAGTCCCACATCAGCACCCGATTCCAAGACGCCGAGAAAGCGGGCAGCGACGCAGGGTCGCGGACGTCGACATCCGGAAGTTCTGGCGGCGGACAGATGATCCACATGCCGGCCTGGCGAGCCTCCTCCAAGAGCCTGCCGTCGGCTGGCTCCCGCAGCCGGACGGTGTTGAAGCCCAGCCTGGCCAGCAGCTCGAGCGGCTCGCCGTTGTGGTCGATCACCCGCGGGAAAAACGGCATGCCGGCCACTTCGAGCACGCCGCGAAGAATCCCAGCCGGCGGGTCGTCCGCCGTCGCAGTCGCGGTCTGTTCGGTGTAGGCCGCCGGCATCACTGCAGCATCTGAGACGGTCGACGGGCTTGGGCTCCGCGGCGTTTCCCGGACCGCTTGAGCGGCCGCCCGCCCACCCGCCGCAGGAAAGGCCCCGGAAACTTCCAGGTCGTCCACCGCGACCTCATAGCGGCCGGGCGACGAGTAGAGCTCGAGCACGACGGCCGTCACATAGGCCTCGCCGAGATCGATGTCGCCACCATGCTCTGCCCGCAGGGCCGGCAGCTGACGGGCCAGCGCCTCCGCCGGCTGCACGACGGCCAGACGCTCCCAGGCGTCGATACGACGGGACATGCTGCCGACAATGATCGTTTCCACGGGGGCCCCAGTATTCCGATCGATCGATCGGGGAAGCCGCACCCGCAGCAGCAGGCCAATATCTGGGCGGTTGGCCCGCACCCACAACGAGACGGCCAGCTCGTCAATCACCCGCACCGGATCGATCGGCTGCTCGTAGCGAAGCCTCGTGCCCGTGGCTGCCTCGAGCACGACCTGCTCGCAGGCCGCTCCGCCGTGGGCCGCCGTCGTGGTGCGAGCGTGGGCAATCTCGCGAATATCCACGTCTGACTCGGCCCTGCGAAGGCTGACGACTGGCCCCTCAAACCGCTCCTCAAAAACTGCTGAGTCCGCAGGCTGTGGAGACACGGCGAGGCTGCAGCACACGGCCAGCGCGAGCAGCGGGAAGGTGCGGCGGCGGTGCAGGTGACGGGTCATCCATGGGCTTCTACCAGGCTGTTGCGGCTGGCCTCTAGACCATCCGCTGCCAAATCGGATGCCTCGGTCAGCCTCACGTGGGCTGGAAACCACGCAGCAGCAACGCCTCCTGTCTGTTTGGGAGAAATACAACGAATACGAGGCCTGGCGAAGTCGGCACGTCCCCCACCGTGGCGGCACGGTCGACGTGACCGTGCGGTATGGTTGTGAAAGAATGGAAAGGAAAAGGAAGTTTCCCGGTTCGGGGCATCGCGGAAACTAAACTGGTCAAGCCATGCAGCCACAAACCGCCGAAGACCTTGCGGACCTGGCGATCGACCTGGGTCTCGTGACCTCCGATCAGGTCCAGCGAGCCTGGTCGGACGCTGGCGGAACGGGCGTGCCGATTGAGAAATTCGGCGCGACGCTCCTCCGCCGCGAACTGATCACCCGCTACCAGCTCGACCGCCTGCTGCGGGGCGACAGGGTTGGCTACTACTTCGGCGACGCCAAGATCCTCTATCAGGTCGGCGCTGGAGCGTTTGCCCGCGTGTATCGCGCTGTGATGCGGGGCAGCAGTGAAACGGTTGCCGTGAAGGTGCTGCGAAACCGCTTTTCTCAAGACGCCGAGAAGTGCAAAGAGTTTCGCCGTGAGGGCGAGATGGGACGCCTGCTGCGGCATCCCAACATCGTGGCGATCGAAGATGTGGGCGAGGCCAACAACACCAGCTACATCACGATGGAGTTCGTGGAGGGTCAGACCCTCCGCGACCTGGTGAAGAAGCGCGGCGCGCTCGACATCACGCGAACGATCGACCTGATGAAGCAGCTCTGCGCCGGGCTGGAATACGCCCACAAGCGGGGCGTGACCCACCGCGACCTCAAGGGTTCCAACGTCCTCGTGTCGACCAAGGGTGCCGCCAAGCTCGCCGACTTCGGCCTGGCAGCCGTCGACAAGGAATACGGCGATGAAGTGCTCGGCCGCATGCAGAGCCCGCGAACGGTCGAGTATGCAGCGCTGGAAAAACTCACCGGCATGAAGAACGACAATGTCCGCAGCGACATCTACTTCATGGGGGCGCTGGCCTACTTCGCCCTGACAGGCGTCTCTCCGCTTGGTGACAGCCGCGACCGGGCGGCCCGCTCCGACCCCCGCCGGTTTCTCGACGTGGTGCCGCTGGCCAAGCGAGCGCCCGAGATGCCTGCGGACATCCGCGAAACCGTCACCCAGATGATGCACCTTGAGCCGCTGGAGCGGTATCAGTCGATCAGCGACGTGCTGCGGGTGTTTGACGGGCTGGCCGAGGCCCATGCGCCCGGCGGCACGGCATCCAAGCGGAAAGCCCGGGTGGCAACCGCCCCGACAGCGAGTTCATCGACCAGCCAGCCGCGGGTGATGCTCGTGGAGCGGAGCGGCCAGGCCCAAGACACCCTGCGGGATTTTCTCGGCAAACTCGGCTACCGGGTGCTCGTCACCGAAAACGCCCAGCGAGCCCTGAAGCGGTTCTCTTCGACACCGTTTCCGGCCGAAGGCATCGTATTTAGCGCCTCCAAGCTCGGGCAGGAGGCCCTCGAGGCGTTTAACGAACTCACCGCCGACCCCTTCTACGCCAAAGTGCCCGCTGTGCTCCTCATCAGCGGCAGACAGACCCAGTTTGCCGAGCAGGCCAGCTGCGACGACCTCCGCAGGGTGATCAGCTCGCCGATCGACAAGGCAACCATGCAAGAAACCCTCGACTCCATCCTCGCCACCAAAGCCTAACGACCGCTCAGCAGCGGCGGCCTCATCAACACGAGGCCCTGGCATGCCCACCAGCCCCACCCCGCTGCACCCCCGGCCGCAGATCGCCGCGCAGCGGCGAACAGGCCACACTCGCTTCACGCCTGCGGGAGGAAACGGGACGGGTCCTCGGGCCGCGAAGCAGATACACAGGCAAGCGGGACGGGTCCTCGGGCCGCAAAGCGGATACACACGCAAGCGGGACGGGTCCTCGGGCCGCAAAGCGGATACACGCAGCGGACGGTCCTGGCCGCAAGCGGCCTCGGCTTGCCTCCGGCACCCGAAGACCCGTCCCGTTTAATCTGCCTCCGGCACCCGAAGACCCGTCCCGTTCAATCCGCCTGCGGCACCCGAAGACCCGTCCCGCTTGCGCACCCCACCCCGCCGCCCCCCGGCCGCAGATCGCCGCGCAGCGGCGAACAGGCCGCACCCACCTTTAAAAGGAAGCGAGGGGTGAGCCCGGGGCTGACCCTCCGGCGTATAGAAGCGAGCGACGCCCGGAGGGCCAAAGCGAAGCGGATATCCGAGCGAGCGAGGGCCTGGATGGCCCGCAGCGAGCGTCCGGAGGGGCAGCCCCGGGCTCACCCCGAGCGGGCGCGCGCGACCGACCCTCATTTGGCTCGCCGCATTCTCGGTGTATCCTTTCGCCAGACGCAGGAATCGATGGCGGCGATTCAGCGGCACCCACCCTCAACTTTTTCCCGCCCCGACGCCCTCACGGCGGTCGGTTCTTCATGGATCTCACCACGTACCAGACAGACGGATTCTGGGACGAGCTCTTCGAGCCGACTGGGCGGCCTCGCGCGGCGGCTGATCCACTGGTGCGGAGGCTGGCCGATTTTTCCCCCGGCGAGCTGGCCATCCGCCAGAAGGCGGCCGACAAGATGCTGCTCACGATGGGCATCACGTTCAACGTGTATGGCCACGAGGCGGGCACCGAGAAGGTCTGGCCGTTTGACATCGTGCCGCGCGTGATCGATGCCGGCGAATGGGCCACGATCGAAAGGGGACTGAAGCAGCGAATCCACGCCCTCAATCTGTTTATTGACGATGTTTACAACCGACGGCTGATCGTCAAAGACAAGGTTGTGCCCGAGTGGCTCGTCGATTCGGGGGCCTGCTTTCGCGGGCCCTGCGCGGGGCTGCAGCCGCCGCAGGGGGTGTGGTGCCATATCACCGGCACCGACCTGGTGCGGGGGGGCGACGGGCAGATGTATGTGCTCGAAGACAACCTCCGCACGCCGTCGGGCGTGTCGTATGTGCTTGAGAATCGGGAGGTGATGAAGCGGACGTTTCCGCAGGTCTTCAGCGGGCAGCGGATTAGCCCGGTGGAAGACTATCCCGAGAAACTGCTGGCGATGCTGCAGTTCATTGCGCCGGCGGCGGTGCGGGATCCGACGGTGGTCGTGCTCACGCCAGGCATCTACAACTCGGCCTACTTCGAGCACTGCTTCCTGGCGAGGCAGATGGGCGTGGAGCTTGTGCAGGGCTCCGACCTCGTGGTTCACAACGATGTCGTCTTCATGCGGACCACGCAGGGCCTTGAGCGGGTCGACGTGATCTACCGCCGCATCGACGACGACTTCCTCGATCCGCAGGTGTTTCGCCACGACTCGGTGGTGGGAGTGCCAGGGCTGATCGGGGCCTATCGGGCGGGCAATGTGGCGCTCGTCAACGCACCAGGCACGGGCATTGCCGACGACAAGGCGGTGTATGCCTTCGTGCCGGAAATCATTCGTTACTACCTCGGCGAAGAGATCATCCTGCCGAATGTGCCGACGTATGTCTGCGGCGACGACACGCAGTGCCGGCATGTGCTCGACAAGCTCGATGAGCTGGTAATCAAGCCGGCCAACGAGTCGGGCGGGTATGGGATCGTGCTTGGGCCGCGGGCCAGCCAGCAGCAGCGCGACGAATGTCGCGAGCGGATCCGTGCAAATCCACGCAACTTCGTCGCCCAGCCGATGCTCTCGCTGTCTCGCGTGCCGACGGTGATCGGCGACTCGCTGGAGGGCCGCCATGTCGACCTGCGGCCATTCATTCTCTACGGCGAGGAGATCTATGTTTTGCCGGGCGGGCTCACGCGGGTGGCGCTTGTCAAGGATTCGCTCGTCGTCAACTCCTCGCAGGGTGGCGGCAGCAAAGACACCTGGGTTGTGCACACCAACCGGTCATGATGCCGATGCTCTCACGCGTTGCCGAATCTATTTATTGGATGAATCGCCAGATTGAGCGTGCGGAAAACATTGCGCGAGCCACGGAAACAACGCTCGACATGGCCATTGAGGGCACGATGCATCCGGGCCGTCTCTGGAACGGCCTGGTCTGCACGTTTGGCGACCAGGCCGACTTCTGGCAGCGGCACGGGCTGGCGGATCAGCCGCACGTGATCCAGTTTCTCGCCTTCGATCGTGAGAATCCCAACTCGATCGTCAACTGTCTGGCGCAGGCTCGCGAAAACGCCCGCACCGTCCGAGAGATGATCAGCACGACGATGTGGCAGGAGATCAACCGCTTTTATCTCGAAGTCCGCGGGGCCAGTGGCAGCCGTGGGGAGCTGGAGAATCCGCTGGAGTTTCTCACGGAAGTGAAGCGGGCCAGTCAGCTGATCACCGGTGCGACCGACGCCACGATGGCCCACGGCGAGGCCTGGCACTTCGCGCGGATGGGCCGGCTGATCGAGCGGGCCGACAAGACCAGCCGTGTGCTCGATGTCGAGCATTTCTTTCGACCTGCCACGGAGTTGATGCCTGCCGACGCAGAAGCCGACGGAGAGGATGCCGACGACGAACTCACGGGGCCCATCGACTGGTCGAGCGTGCTCGAGAGCGCCAGTGCACTTGAAATGTATCGCAAACAGCATGGCCGGATTTCGCGACGCAACGTGGCGGAGTTTCTCCTGCTCGACCGTGAGTTTCCCCGCGCCGTGCACTTCAGCCTGATGAAGGCGGAGGAATCCCTGCTGGCGATCACCGGCGGCATGAAGGGCACCTACTCAACGACCGCAGAGCAGCAGATGGGCCGCCTGCGAGCAGAACTCGACTATGGGGCCGTTGACGAGATTCTCAGCGGCAGCCATGGATTGCACGGCTTCATCGATTACCTGCAGGGCCGTCTCAATGCGGCCAGCGACGCTGTTCACGAAACCTTCTTCGCCACCCGACCGGCAGCCCGTCCTGCGGAGCCACCGCGATGACGCCCGACCCGATCCTTGAGCACGGAGCATGCTGAGATGTCGATCCGCGTGGCACTGCATCACCGCACCGCCTACCGCTTTGACCGCGACGTCGCGCTTGGGCCGCATGTCGTCCGGCTCAAGCCGGCGAGCCACTCTCGCACGCGGATCACCAGCTACTCCCTTGCCGTCGAGCCGAAGGAGCACTTCCTCAACTGGCAGCAAGACCCGCAAGGCAACCACATCGCCCGCCTGGTGTTTCCCAAGAAAACCCGAGAGCTGGTGCTGACAGTCGACCTTGTGGCAGACCTCGTGGCGGTCAATGCCTTCGACTTCTTCCTGGAGCCGTTGTGCGAACGCTTTCCCTTTGCCTACGAGCCCTGGCTGGCCACCGAACTCGCCCCGTATCTCGTGCTGCCCCCTGGCGGCGAGCGGCTCGCTGAGGTGGTCGCGGAGTGCGCTGCCTTGGCGGCAGACGCGGGCGGCATGCACACCATCGATTTTCTCGTCGAGATCAATCGTCGCGTGCACCGGCTGGTGACCTACCTGATCCGGATGGAGCCAGGGGTGCAGCCGCCTGAAGAAACGCTCGCCCTGGGCAGTGGGAGCTGCCGAGACTCTGCCTGGCTGCTGGTGGCGGTGCTCCGGCGATTGGGGCTGGCCGCTCGGTTCTGCTCTGGCTATCTGGTTCAGCTTGCTCCCGATGTGAAGCCGATCGACGGCCCCGCAGGCCCGGAACGCGATTTCACCGACCTGCATGCATGGGCGGAGGCCTACCTGCCAGGGGCCGGCTGGGTTGGCCTCGATGCCACCAGCGGCCTGCTGACTGCCGAGGGCCACATTCCGCTGGCAAGCACTCCCGACCCCGTCAGCGCAGCCCCGGTGACCGGCGGTGTTGATCCCTGCGAGACGACCTTTGATGTGGTGATGCGGATTGACCGCATTGCCGAGGAGCCGAGAACCACGCGGCCCCTCTCGGACGACGCCTGGGCACGAATCGACGCTCTTGGGCAGCAGGTGGATGCCCAGCTCACGCAGGACGACGTGCGGCTGACCTGCGGCGGCGAGCCGACCTATCTCTCGATCGACGACTTTGAGAGCCCGCAGTGGAACACCGCCGCCGACGGCCCCGAGAAACGCGCAAAGGCCGCGATGCTCGCCCGTCGGCTGCTCGACGCCTTGGGCAACGGCGGGGTGCTCTTTGAGGGCCAGGGCAAGCAGTATCCCGGGGAAGCGCTTCCGCGATGGGCCCATGAGCTGCTCTGGCGGACTGACGGGGCGGCGATCTGGCAGCGGAGGGAGCTGATTGCCGACCCAGCAATCGAGACGGCAGCGAAGCCCGAAAACGAGCTGGCGGCCCAGCCGCTGCCTGCCGCGAGCGATCTGCCCGGCCAGTTCCTTCACGGTCTTTGCCATCAGCTTGGCCTCGACCCCGCCTGCGTGATGCCGGCTCGCGAAGACCCGCGGCAGCAGGCCTCGCTAACCCTCGGCACGCCGGTGGCCTGGGTGCTGCCGCTGCTGCGAGAAGACATCGCCGGCCTGCGACGCTGGCGGACGAGCCCCTGGCCGCTGAGGGACCTCAACCTGGGCACAGCCTTTGAAGAGCACGCCCCGCTGCTGCTGGTGGCCGGCGACTCCGCGGCTGGCTATCGCTTGCCGATGCACCAGCTGCCCTGGCCCTCACCCAAAGAGCTCGCCGAAGGCTCCGGACTGGTGCGAACGGCCGTGGCGGCCGAATGGCGGGAGGGCCGACTGCACTGCTTCTTGCCCCCGGTGCCTGAGGCTGACGACTGGCTGCAGCTGGTGGCGGCTGTCGAGAATGCGGCCGCCGCGGTCAACGAGCCTGTCGTGCTTGAAGGCTACCCGGCGCCGAGCTCGCCGAGCCTCCGACGGCTCCAGGTGACGCCCGATCCGGGCGTGATTGAGGTCAACGTGCCACCGGCGACATCCTGGAGCGAGCTGGTGGCCCTCCGCACCACCCTGGAAGACGAGGCGCGGGCCAGCCGGCTGTGTGCGGAGAAGTTTGAGGTCGATGGTCGGCATGTCGGCAGCGGCGGTGGCGACCATCTTGTCCTCGGCGGCCCAACCCCAGGCGAGAGCCCGTTTCTGCGACGGCCCGACCTGCTCTCGAGCATGGTGGCCTACTGGAACAACCATCCGTCGCTCTCCTATCTCTTCGCAGGCCTCTTCATCGGGCCCACGAGCCAGGCTCCACGGATCGACGAGGCCCGCCACGAGAGCCTCTACGAGCTCGAGATCGCTATCGAACAGCTCCAGCAGGCTGGCGCTCAGGTGCCACCCTGGTTTGTCGATCGGGTGTTTCGCCACCTGCTCACCGACATGACCGGCAACACGCACCGGGCGGAGTTTTGCATCGACAAACTTTACTCGCCCGATGGCGAAGGAGGCCGTCGCGGCCTGGTGGAGCTGCGGGCCTTTGAGATGGCGCCGCAGGTGCAGATGGGGCTGGTCACACAGTTGCTCGTGCGGGCGCTGATTGCCTGGTTCTGGCGGGAGCCGTATTGCGGCAAGCCCGTGCGATGGGGCACTGCCCTGCACGACCGTTTCATGCTGCCCCATTTTCTGATGAGGGATTTTGCTGACGTGCTTGCCGATCTCGCTCGGGCAGGCTTCTCCTTCGATCCGAGGTGGTTTCACGCCCACCGCGAGTTTCGCTTCCCACTCCTCGGGGACATCACCATCGACGGCGTGCATCTGCAGCTGCGATCCGCGCTCGAACCCTGGCATGTGCTCGGTGAGCAGCCCGTGCCGGGAGCCACCAGCCGCATGGTCGACAGCTCGCTGGAGCGGATTGAGGTGCTGGCCTCTGGGATGGTGCATCCGCGGTATGCCGTCACCTGCAACCGCCGCAGGCTCCCGCTCACCCCCACGGGAACGGCCGGCCAGAGCGTGGCCGGTGTCCGCTACCGGGCCTGGCAGCCCCCCCACTGCTTGCATCCCACGATCGGGGTGCACACACCGCTGGTCTTCGATCTGGTCGACCTCTGGAACCGCCGCAGCATCGGGGGCTGCACCTGGCATGTGGCCCATCCCGGTGGCCGGGCCTACGAAACCCGCCCGGTCAATGCGCTGGAGTCGGAAAGCCGGCGAGCCAGCCGCTTTTTTGCTTCAGGCCACACCCCCGGGAGCCTCGAGCCCCCGTCGGAAGAGCCCAACCCGCAGTTTCCCCTGACCCTCGACCTGCGACGAACGGTCTAAGACACCGCTGCCGAGCCGACCGAGATGCGGTGCTCATTTCGGCTGCGAGCATGCGAGGTAGGATAGAGGAAATCCGCCGTGGGCCGTTCGCCCGCCCTCCTGCGACCGTCAGCTCATGTCGTTCTCAACGCTCTCCGGCACCTCGGCGGCCTTTGCTGAGTATCTTCCCGCAGGTGATGCCTACGACGAACTGCTCGGGGCGGATGGCACGCCGCGGCCACACTGGCGGCGGCTGGTCGACCTCCTCGGCAGCTGGGAGCCTGCGGAACTTGCCCGGCGATGGGACCAGGCCCGACGGCTGATTCACGACAACGGGGTCACTTACAACATCCACGACGAGACCGGCGGCACGCAGCGGCCTTGGGTGCTCGACCCGATCCCTCTGGTGATCGCCGCAGCAGACTGGGCCAACCTCGAGGTGGGCATCAACCAGCGTGCTCGCATGCTCGACGCCTTGCTGGCCGACCTCTACGGCCCGCAGCATGTGCTTCGCGAAGGCCTCGTGCCCCCGGAGCTGGTGTTTGCCAATCCTGGGTTTCTGCGGTGCTGCCAGGGGCTCTCCATGCCGAATGGCCGCTGGCTGCATCTCACGGCGACGGTCGTCTGCCGCAATGGCGATGGCCAGTGGACGGTGCTCGGCGACCGCACCGCCGTGCCGCTGGGGCTGGGCTACGCTCTCGAGAATCGTCTGGTGGTCTCGCGACTGCTGCCGGGCGTGTTTCAGGAATGCCATGTCGAGCGGCTGGCGCCGTTCTTCCTGTCGATGCGGGCGATGCTCAAAGCGCTTGCCGGCGGCCGCGACCAGCCGCGGATCGCCCTGCAGAGCGCCGGCGCCACGAGCGAAAACTATTTTCTCGACACCTACCTCTCCCGCTACCTCGGGCTCCCCATGGTGGAGGGCGGCGACCTGGCGGTCCGTGACGATCGCGTTTTTCTCAAGACGCTCGGCGGCCTGCTCCCGGTGGACGTGCTCCTGCGACGAGTGCCCGACCGGGAATGCGATCCCCTTGAACTCGATTCAACAGCCCTTGCCGGCACACCGGGCCTCGTGCATGCGGTGCGTCAGGGCCGCGTCTCATTGGCCAACGCTCTCGGTGTGGGCTTCATCGAATCGCCGGCGTTTAGTGAGTTTCTTCCGGCCGTGGCCAGGCGGCTGCTGGGAGAAGACCTGATCCTGCCGATGCCGCGGTCCTGGTGGTGCGGTCGGCCAGAGAATCTTGCGCGGGTGCTGGCGATGCTCGACGACCTCGTGATCGAGCCGGTCTGGCCCCACGGAGTGGCTATCCCAGGGGGCATCGCCGTGAAGCGGATCGTGCCGGCAACGCTGACCGCTGAGCAGAAACGCGAACTCGCCACCCGTATCCAAGCCCGACCGGCCGACTGGGTGGGCCGGGCGATGGTCGCCCGCTCGGTTGCCCCAAGCTGGAACGGCTCAACGATGGAGCCAGCGCAGGTGACGATCCGCTGCTTCTCTGTGGCCACGCCCGAGGGCTATGGCACGCTCCGCGGTGGCCTCGCTCGATTCTCCACGGCCGACACTGCAGGCGAGTCGTTGGCCAGCGGCCAGGGCTCGAAAGATGTCTGGGTGCTCTCCCGTGGCCCCGTCGCCCCCGTCACGCTGCTGCCCTCGCCGGGCCAGCAGTTGACGCTCCGCCGCGGTGGCCACGAGCTGCCCAGCCGCGTCGCCGACCATCTTTTCTGGCTGGGCCGCAACGTGGAGCGGGCCGAGAGTGCCGCACGGCTGTTGCGAGCGGTGGCCATCCGTTTGTCCAGCGAGAGCACGCTGGAAACGGCGACCGAAGTGGCCATGCTGCTGGCCTGGATGACCGATCCGCAGGTGCCCCGACCGGAATGGATGATCACCGGCCGCATCGAGACCCACTGGGAGATGCTGGGCGAAGTCCAGTCGCTCGTCTTCGACACCTCGCGACCGGCCAGTGTCTCCGCCTCGCTCAAGGCGATGTGGAGGATGGCCTCGGTCGTTCGCGACCGGATCTCGGTCGACTCCTGGAAGATTCTCTCCCGCACCCGCCGCGACAGTTTTCTGGAGCCTTTCTCACCGATGCCCGGCGGCGTGCCGGTGGTGAGCAGCGCCACCGACGATGTGCCCTCGTTGCTCGACACGCTGATCTACGATCTGTCGGCGTTTGCCGGCCTTGGCAACGAAAGCATGACGCGTGGACCGGGCTGGCAGTTTCTCGACATGGGCCGCCGCGTGGAGCGGGCCACCAATGCGATCGGCCTGCAGAGGGTGACGCTGTCGCAGGCGATGCCCGATTCTGCGAGGCTCTTTGAGATGCTTCTCGAGATCGCCGACAGCTCGATGACCTACCGCAACCGGTATCTCGGCAGCCTGCAGGCAGCGCCGGTGGTCGACCTCCTGCTGATCGACGAAACGAATCCCCGCAGCATCGGCTTTCAGCTCGCCGAACTGGCTGAGCATGTGGACCGGCTGCCCCGCGACCGCTCTTCGCCGGTGCTCAGCGGTGAACGTCGAGCGATCATGGCAGCCACCAGTCTGCTGCGGCTGGCGGATGTCACCGAACTTGTTGCGATTGATGCCGAAGGCGGCAGGCCCCATCTCAGGCAGCTGCTCACGCGGCTCGAAGGCCACCTGCGAATGCTCTGGGAAAGCCTCACGCACCACTATCTTGTGCATGCAGCCCCGCGTCGAAGGCTTGGCGATATGCTCGCAATCGACATCAAGCAGGAGTCGGAATGATGCCCCCAGAAATCGATGCAGACGGTCCGCACGTGGACCTGCCAGACGAGGCGGGCGAAGGCCTTGCCTTCGCGGCGCTCAGCCACGGTGGTTATCCACAGGTGGTGATTGTCGGACGGCCCAATGTGGGGAAGTCGACGATCTTCAACTGGCTGGTGGAAAAACGGATCGCGATTGAAGACCCGACGGAAGGCGTGACTCGAGACCGGCTGGTGCAGCGTGTGCGGCTGGGCGAGTCGTCTCGCGATCTGGAAGGACGGGTGGTCGATCTCATTGATACCGGCGGGATGGGCTTTGATGATCCCGACGGGCTCACTGAGCAGATCGACTCGCAGATTCTCGCCGGCCTCGCCGACGCCGCGGTGGTGGTGTTTGTCGTTGACGTGCGAGCAGGGCTCGTCGCTGGCGATCAGATGGTCGCCGACCGCATTCGCAAGCTTGGCGGCACCGTGCTCTTGGTGGCCAACAAGGCCGACAATGAGAAGCTTGACGTTCACATTCACGATTTTGATGCCCTCGGATTCGGCTCAGCGTTGCCGACGAGCTCCCGGCAGAAGCGGCATCGCCGCGAGCTGGTTGAGGCGATCACCGCTCATCTGCCAGCTGTGGCAGAGCCGGGGGCGAATGCCGACGGCAGGGAAGACTCGATCGAACTGCCGGAAATGAAACTGGCGATCGTGGGCCGGCGGAACGTCGGCAAAAGTACCTTCGTCAATGCCCTCGCGCAGGAAGAGCGGGTGATCACCAGCCCCGTGGCCGGCACCACGCGCGACAGCATCGACGTGCGATTCGAAGTCGACGGCCACTCTTTCCTGGCCATCGATACACCAGGCCTGCGTCGCACCAAGAGCCGCAAGAGTGACCTCGACTACTACGCCGCTCACCGCGCCGAGCGGAGCATCCGCAGGTCAGACGTGGTGCTCCTCTTCTTCGATGCCAGCGAGCCGATCGGCAAGGTCGACAAGAAGCTGATCGACGCCATCGTGGAATCGAGCAAGCCGGTGGTGTTTGTGGTCAACAAGTGGGACCTCTACGCCGGCGACGTCGAGCGAAAAGAGTGGCTGGAGTATCTCCGCGACGAGTTTCGCACGATGCCCTGGTCGCCGGTCGCCTTCATCACCGCCAAGACCGGCCGGCAGGTGAAGCGGGTGATCGACACAGCCCAGCGACTCTTCCGCCAGAGCCGTACCCGGGTGCCGACAGCCCGCCTCAACGAAATCATTCGCCTCGCGGTCGAAGACCACAATCCACCTTCCGACCGCCGCGGCCGCCCTGTGCGGATCTACTACGCCACGCAGGTCGAGTCGGCCCCACCAACCATCATGCTCTCCGTCAGCGCCGCCGCCGCCCTCAGCCAGCCCTACCGGCGGTACCTGATGAACGTCCTGCGAAAAGCAACACCGTTTCGCGAAGTCCCCATCAAACTCCTCGTCCGCGGCCGCCAAGACACCGATCCAAAGCCCCGCAGCGGAGCAGACTAACCGTAGAGCGAGGAGACCGCGGGCGGGTGGTGAGGAGACCGCGGGCGGGTGGTGAGGAGACCGCGCGCGGGTGGTGAGGAGACCGCGCGCGGGTGGTGAGGAGACCGCGCGCGGGTGGTCCGGCTCGGCAGGCGGCAAAAGTCGCGTCGCTGGGCCAGGATAGGCCAAACGCTCCTCGAGCGTTCGCCGACCCGCCGAGCCTCCACTTTTCGTCAATGACGAGAAGGAACGGGACGGGTCCTCGGGCCGCGAAGCGGATACACACGCAAGCGGGACGGGTCCTCGGGCCGCGAAGCGGCCTCGGCTTTGCCGAGGTGCCTTCGGCACCCGAAGACCCGTCCCGCTTGCGCGCGCCATCCAGCTGCGCGCCCCCCCCCCCGGCCGCAGGCCGCCGCTCCTGCGGCGGACAGGCCGTCCTCAAACCCGTAAGCGAGGGGTGAGCCCGGGCCGAATGAGCCGGCCTTGCAGTCGAGCGCAGCCCGGAGGGCGAAAGCGAGAATGCACGAGTGAGCGAAGCCAGGATGGCGAAGCGAACGCTCGGCGAATCGGCTTGGGCTCACCCCGAGCGCCCCGAACGCTCGGCTCATCGGCCTGGGCTCACCCCGAGCGCCCCGAACGCTCGGCGAATCGGCCTGGGCTCACCCGAGCGGCGGCGCGGAGAGAGGCCGAGACCCGCCCAGACGGCAAGCTGCCGCGCGGAGTTTCCCGGCACGGCTGGCGCGGGTATCCTTGGCAGCCTTCGGGAGAGGAACAGTTTCGTTCACGCATTTGATCCAGCCGCTGATATTTAGGAGAGCGTCACGATGGCACAGCCTGCCTCGCATTCGTCAGCCAAGTCCGTCATTTCACGTCGCGACGCGATGGTCGCCGCCGGGGCAGCTGGGAGCGTGCTCGCCGGCATGACCGCCGTGCATGGCCAGAATCCTTCCGATGAGACGATCCGCGTGGGCCTGATCGGCTGCGGCGGACGCGGCACGGGTGCGCTGCAGCAGACGCTCTCGGTGCCCGGGAGCAACGTCAAGGTGACGGCGGTGGCCGATGCGTTTGAGCCCAATGCCAATGGGGCTCTGCGGGCCGTCGACAAGATGAAGGACGAGGGCAAGGTCGAGGTGCCGGATGACCGCAAGTTTATCGGCCTCGATGCCTATCAGAAGCTGATCGACCTGCCCGACATCGACCTGGTGATCCTGGCCACGCCTCCCGGCTTCCGGCCGTTTCATTTTGAGGCTGCGATCAAGGCGGGCAAGCACGTGTTTATGGAGAAGCCGGTCTGCGTCGACAGCTTTGGCGCGCGGCTTGTGCTTGAGGTGGCGAAGCTGGCTGACGAGAAGAACCGCAAGGTGGTCGTCGGCCTGCAGCGGCACTACGAGGCGCGGTATCGCGAGACGATTGCACGGGTTCGCGAAGGGCTTGCCGGCGACATCATCGGTGGTCAGGTCTACTGGAATGGCAGCGGCATCTGGTATCGCCAGCGGGGCGAAGACCAGAACGAGATGCAGTTTCAGGTCAACAACTGGTACCACTTCAACTGGCTTTGCGGAGACCATATCTGCGAGCAGCACGTCCACAACATCGATGTGGCCAACTGGTTCCTCGATGCGATCCCGGTCGCCGGGTATGGCGTGGGCGGCCGGCAGAACCGGGTGGCGGGGCAGCCGAGCGAGATCTACGACCACCACGCGGTCAACTTCGAGTATCCAGGCGGAATCCGGATTGCCAGCCAGTGCCGGCAGTTTCCCGGTGGCGACAACCGGGTGGACGAGGAGTTTCAGGGCACCAAGGGCTTCGTGCGGATCGGGCACATCACCGACTTCGATGGCAAGACGCTGTGGAAGTTTGAGGGTGACAACCCGAACCCCTACCAGGTCGAGCACGACGAGCTGCATGCGGCCATCCGCAACGACACGCCGCTCAACAACGCCTACTATGGAGCGACGTCGAGCTTCTCGGCCGTGCTCGGTCGTACGGCGACATACACCGGCAAGCGGCAGGAGTATCAGCGACTGCTCGAGATGGACTTCCGCACGATGCCGGAAGACCTCAGCTGGGAGTCGACCCCGCCGACGCTGCCGGATGCTGATGGCAACTACACCCTGCCGATGCCGGCGAGCTACAAGATTGCCTGAGTGAATCGGCTGCGATGATCGTCGGAATCCCACAGGAAACGAAGCGGGACGAGTATCGCGTGTCGATGCTGCCTGTCGGTGTCGAAGAGCTCGTCCGGTGTGGGCACCGTGTGCTTGTCGAGCAAGGGGCCGGTGCGGGCAGCGGGCTTCCTGACGATGCCTACCGGGCCTGCGGAGCTGAGATCATCGGGACGGCGGCCGAGGTGTTCGGTGCGGCCGACCTTGTCGTCAAAGTGAAGGAACCACAGCCGCCTGAGCTGTCGCTGATCCGCGACGGCCAGGCGGTGTTCACCTACTTTCACTTTGCTGCCAGCCGAGCACTGACCGAAGGCTTCCTGGCCACCGGGGCAACGGCCCTGGCCTATGAGACGCTCCGCGACCGCAACGGCCGGCTGCCCTTGCTGGTTCCGATGAGCGAGGTGGCCGGCAGGATGAGCATCCAAGAGGGGGCGAAGTATCTCGAGAAGCCTCAGATGGGCCGCGGGATTCTGCTGGGGGGCGTGCCGGGGGTTCCGCCGGCGAATGTGCTCGTGCTTGGGGCGGGCACCGTCGGAGCCAACGCTGCGAAAGTGGCGGCTGGCTTCGGGGCCAACATCGCCCTGCTCGACACCAATCTCGAACGGCTGCGGTATCTCGACGATGTGACTGCCCCCAATATCGACTGCCTCTTTTCCGACCGGCACACGATCCGCGAACGGCTCGGCTGGGCCGATCTTGTGGTGGGGAGCGTGCTGATTCCGGGTGCTCGGGCACCGCACCTCGTGGCCCGGGAGGATCTCCGCCTGATGAAGCCAGGGGCGGTGATCATCGACGTGGCCATCGACCAGGGCGGCTGCATCGCCACCAGCCGGCCGACGAGCCATGCTGAGCCGACGTTCGTTATCGACGACGTCGTGCACTACTGCGTGACCAACATGCCGGGGGCTGTGGGCCGCACCAGCACGCATGCGCTGTGCAATGCCACGCTTCCGTACGTCATCCAGCTGGCTGAGCAGGGGGTTGAGGCAGCTGCCAGGGCCTCTGCTCCTCTCGCTTCGGCGGTCAACATTTTTCAGGGTCGGCTCATCAACGCTGCAGTGGCGTCTGCCTTTGGGATGACGAGTGAAACCCATCCCTTCCAGCAGGAGGCCACCTCGTGACAGGCTCAGATTCCAGTGGCGCGAGGCAGGCGAACGAGGGCCAGGTGCCCCAATCGGTGCGCTGGATCGGCGGCGAAGACGGTCACCTGGAGATCCTCGACCAGACGCTGCTCCCAGGCAGACGAGAGCATGTTGTCTGTCGCGACGTGGCGACGGTGATCGAGGCGATCCGGATGCTGCGGGTTCGTGGGGCTCCAGCGATCGGGATTGCCGGGGCTTACGGTCTGGTGGTGGCCGCCGGTGAGGCGATGCGGGCAGGGCTTGCCCCGGAAGCGGCTCGCGGCCATGTGCTGGCCCAGGCCGAGGAGATCGCAACCGCGCGTCCCACGGCCGTCAATCTACGGTGGGCTGTGGAACGGTCGCTCGCAGTGCTCGCCACCCTGCCGTCGCAGTCGCTGCCGCAGCTGCTCGCCGGCGTGCTGCTCGCGGAGGCCCGAGGGATCCACGAGGAAGACCGGCGGCTCTGTGCGGCGATCGGCAGGCACGGAGCGGCGGTGCTTCCCGAAGGAGGCGTCCTCACCCACTGCAACACGGGGGCGCTCGCCACCGGCGGCGCCGGCACGGCGCTGGCCGTGATCACCACCGCCTGGGAGCAGGGACGTCGGTTTGAGATCTTCGCCGATGAAACTCGCCCTCTGCTGCAGGGAGCCCGCCTGACAGCCTGGGAGCTCTGCGAACGAGGGATCCCTGTGACCGTGCTGGTCGATTCTGCAGCGGCGCACATGATGAAGAGCGGCCGCGTGTCGAGCGTGATCGTGGGGGCCGATCGGATCACCGCCGCTGGTGATGTGGCCAACAAGATCGGCACGTACGGCCTAGCGGTGCTGGCAGAAGCCCACCGGATTCCCTTCTTTGTGGCTGCGCCCTCGAGCACGTTTGACCTCTCGATCAGCTCTGGCGATGACATTCCGATCGAGGAGCGGGCTGCCGATGAAGTGAAGCGACCACAGGGGGTGCAGGCCGCCCCCGACGCCGCCGCCGCTGCCAATCCTGCCTTCGACGTGACCCCAGCCCGGCTGGTGCGAGGCATTGTCACCGAGCACGGCGTGATTGCCCCCGTGACCCGGGAAACGATCGCCGAGATACTTTCCCGGCAAACCTGACCGCGACACCAGTCATGGTTTGGGCTAGTATTTCTGAAGACTCAGCCGCCATGCCTGCCTCCCTCCACGACACGATCGCCGCAGCCATTCGCTCCGTGCTGAGCGACACGGGAAGGTCTGCCCACGAGATCAGCCCATCGTCGCTGCTCGGTAGCGACCTCGGCCTCGATTCGCTCGACCTTGCCCAGACGATCGTGATGCTGGAGCGAACGCTCGGCGTCGATCCGTTTCGGGCCGCTCCTGCGAGCAGCGGCCAGCCGAGGCTGCGGACGTTTGCCGATCTCTGCCAGGTCTATGAAAGCCTGCCTTCCGCCATCCCTCCAGTATCGTCACCCCACGCCCCTCCTCCCGATCCCCGCGATCACCCGTAACCCTCCGGCTGCTGACGAGGGATGCGGAAACCACGAGAGTCACGATGAACGTCGCACTCGCCCCTGCTGGATCTCCTCAATCTCCGTCCCTCTCCGACGCTGTGATCCGCGAGATTCACGACAGCTCCGTTGAAGATCGCCTGGCCACGGCCATTGCCGCCATCGCCAAGGCGGCTCCCGATCGCACAGCGATTGTGCATCGTGCGGGCACACCCCAGCAGACCGCCATCGACTACGGCACGCTGGCGGCCCGCGTGTTGGAGCTGGAACAACGGCTCGACGCGGCGCGGCCCATCGGAGTGGTGGCCCACGCAGAGCAGGTCGAATCGCTGATCGTGATCACCGCCGCCTGCTCCCGGCAGCACGTGCCCTTGGCGATTCTCGCCAACGATGCTGCTGACTCTGGCCATGAACTCGAAGACTGGCTGCCGCTCGACGACTCTTTGGAGATTCCGGCCACCGCCGCCAGCTGCGTGCCCCGCGGCGAGTATGAGCCGGTGCCCCCCACGATCTGGGTTGCGACCAGCGGCACGAGCGGTCCTCCCAAAATCGTCGATCATTCCTGGGATTCGCTGCTTTCGGCCGCCCGCCTGGCCAATCAGTGGCATGCGCTCTCCTGGCTGCTCGTCTACGACGCGAAGCGGTGGGCGGGCATCCAGGTGTGGGTGCAGGCGGTGCTCACTGGTGGCTGCGTGGTCGTGCCGGAGAATCGGGATCCAGACGTGGTGGCCCGCAGCCTCGTGGAAAACCAGGTTTCGGTGCTGCCCGCCACCCCAACACTCGTCCGCAGGCTGGTGTCGTCGGCCGATCCAGCGGTGCTCAGCCAGTGCCGCCTGGAGCGGATCACCCTCGGCGGCGAGGCGGTCGATGGTCCCCTGCTCGCGCAGATTGCGGAGACGTTTCCCGCAGCCCGCGTGTCGCATGTCTACGCCACCACAGAGCTGGGCGAAGTCTTTCGCGTGCGGGACGGCCTGCCGGGCTTTCCTGCTCGCTGGCTGAACAGGCAGCTGCCTGGAGGGGCTCGGATTTCCACGCGTCGTGACGGGGAACTGCTCGTCCAGCTTTCCCGCGACACCGCTGAAGTGGCCACCGGCGATCTCGTGGAGCAGCGGGGAGACCGCTTCGAGTTTGTCGGTCGACGGAGCGATGTGATCGTGGTGGGAGGCGCGAAGGTCTATCCCAAGCGTATTGAAGAACTGGTGCGGCAGGTGCCGGGTGTGGTCGAGGCACGGGTGCACGGTGTGGCCAGCCCGATCACCGGCGAGCTGGTCGCCCTGGACCTGGTTGCGGCCGACGGTTTAGACGCCGAAGGCGTGCGCAGCGCGGTCCTTGAACGGTGCCGCAGCGAGCTCGAGGCTCATGCGGTGCCGCGGGTGGTGGACATGGTCGCGCAGATTGCGACCACGCCGGCTGGTAAGGTGCCTCGTCGGTGATCGTTGATGTGCACCGACTGCCTCCTTCCCGACGACAGATCGATCGATGCCCACGACTCTGGTTTCTGGCGGTTCCCGCGGCCTTGGCTTGGCCACCGTGGAGCGGCTGCTCGCTCGCGGAGATCAGGTTGCCACCTTCTCCCGCTCGGGCTCCGCAGCCCTAAGTGCCCTCGCTGAGCAGCATGCGGTCAGCCTGCACACGGCCTGCCTCGACGCCCGGGAGCCTGAGGAGATCCGTCAGTTTGTTGCCACTGCCCGGGAGCGGTTCGGCGGCATCACGCACTGTATCGCCAACGCCGCCATCGCCCACGAAGGCGTGCTCGCCACGATGCGAGATGATCAGATCGACTCGATGCTCGCAGTGAACCTGACCGGCAGCATCGTGCTTGTCCGCGAAGCGGTCCGGCAGATGCTCTTTGCCGATGCCGCCGAGTCGCCGTCAGTCGTGGTCGTGTCGTCGGTGGTGGCCCGCACTGGGTCGCAGGGGCTCTCGGTGTATGCCGCCACCAAGGCTGGCCTCGAGGGCTTCGCCGTGAGCCTGGCGAGAGAGCTTGGGCCGCGGGGTATTCGTGTCAACGCCGTCGCCCCTGGCTTCCTTGAGACCGACCTCTCGCAGACCCTCTCCGACGACAACCGCAGCCGTATCGTCCGCCGCACAGCGATGGGTAGGCTCGGCACGCCCGCCGACGTGGTCGCCGCCATCGACTACCTCACCAGCCCCCGCGCGGCGTTTATCACCGGCCAGACAATCGCCATCGACGGCGGCGCCTAGCTGTCCGAGTCTCCACTTCATTGACAGAGAAGGGAACGGGACGGGTCCTCGGGCCGCGAAGCGGCCTCGGCTTTGCCGAGGTGCCTCCGGCACCCGAAGACCCGTCGCGCGTGTCCAGCCGCCCACCGCACCGCGCCCCGCCGCCACCCTGCTCGGCCCTCGCCGCCACCCCCGGCCGCAGGCCGACGCCGAAGGCGGCGGACAGGCCGTCCTTAAACCCGTAAGCGAGGGGTGAGCCCGGGCCGAATGAGCCGGCCTTGCAGTCGAGCGCAGCCCGGAGGGCGAAAGCGAGAATGCACGAGTGAGCGAAGCCAGGATGGCGAAGCGAACGCTCGGCGAATCGGCTTGGGCTCACCCCGAGCGCCCCCGAACGCTCGGCTCATCGGCCTGGGCTCACCCCGAGCGCCCCCGAACGCTCGGCGAATCGGCCTGGGCTCACCCCGAGCGGCGGCGCGCGGAGAGAGGCCGAGACCCGCCCAGACGGCAAGCTGCCGCGCGGAGTTTCCTGGCACGGCTGGCGCGGGTATCCTTGGCAACCTTCGGGAGAGGAACAGTTTCGTTCACGCATTTGATCCAGCCGCTGGTATTTAGGAGAGCGTCACGATGGCACAGCCTGCCTCGCATTCGTCAGCCAAGTCCGTCATTTCACGTCGCGACGCAATGGTCGCCGCCGGGGCAGCAGGGAGCGTGCTCGCCGGCATGACCGCCGTGCATGGCCAGAATCCTTCCGATGAGACGATCCGCGTGGGCCTGATCGGCTGCGGTGGACGCGGCACGGGTGCGCTGCAGCAGACGCTCTCGGTGCCCGGGAGCAACGTCAAGGTGACGGCGGTGGCCGATGCGTTTGAGCCCAATGCCAATGGGGCTCTGCGGGCCGTCGACAAGATGAAAGATGAGGGCAAGGTCGAGGTGCCGGATGACCGCAAGTTTATCGGCCTCGATGCCTATCAGAAGCTGATCGACCTGCCCGACATCGACCTGGTGATCCTGGCCACGCCTCCCGGCTTCCGGCCGTTTCATTTTGAGGCTGCGATCAAGGCGGGCAAGCACGTGTTTATGGAGAAGCCGGTCTGCGTCGACAGTTTTGGCGCGCGGCTTGTGCTTGAGGTGGCGAAGCTGGCTGACGAGAAGAACCGCAAGGTGGTCGTCGGCCTGCAGCGGCATTATGAGGCGCGGTATCGCGAGACGATTGCACGGGTTCGCGAAGGGCTTGCCGGCGACATCATCGGTGGTCAGGTCTACTGGAATGGCAGCGGCATCTGGTATCGCCAGCGGGGCGAAGACCAGAACGAGATGCAGTTTCAGGTCAACAACTGGTACCACTTCAACTGGCTCTGCGGAGACCATATCTGCGAGCAGCACGTCCACAACATCGACGTGGCCAACTGGTTCCTCGATGCGATTCCGGTCGCTGGGTATGGCGTGGGCGGCCGGCAGAACCGGGTGGCAGGGCAGCCGAGCGAGATCTACGACCACCACGCGGTCAACTTCGAGTATCCAGGTGGGATCCGGATTGCCAGCCAGTGCCGGCAGTTTCCCGGTGGCGACAACCGGGTGGACGAGGAGTTTCAGGGCACGAAGGGCTTCGTGCGGATTGGGCAGATCACCGACTTCGATGGCAAGACGCTGTGGAAGTTTGAGGGTGACAACCCGAACCCCTACCAGGTCGAGCACGACGAACTGCATGCGGCCATTCGCAACGACACGCCGCTCAACAACGCCTACTACGGAGCGACGTCGAGCTTCTCGGCCGTGCTCGGTCGTACGGCGACATACACCGGCAAGCGGCAGGAGTATCAGCGACTGCTTGAGATGGACTTCCGCACGATGCCGGAAGACCTCAGCTGGGAGTCGACCCCGCCGACGCTGCCGGATGCTGATGGCAACTACACCCTGCCGATGCCGGCGAGCTACAAGATTGCCTGAGTGAATCGGCTGCGATGATCGTCGGAATCCCACAGGAAACGAAGCGGGACGAGTATCGCGTGTCGATGCTGCCCGTCGGTGTCGAAGAGCTCGTCCGGTGTGGGCACCGTGTGCTCGTCGAGCAGGGGGCCGGTGCGGGCAGCGGGCTTCCTGACGATGCCTACCGGGCCTGCGGAGCTGAGATCATCGGGACGGCGGCCGAAGTGTTCGGTGCGGCCGACCTTGTCGTCAAAGTGAAGGAACCACAGCCGCCTGAGCTGTCGCTGATCCGCGACGGCCAGGCGGTGTTTACCTACTTTCACTTTGCTGCCAGCCGAGAACTGACCGAAGGCTTCCTGGCCACCGGGGCAACGGCCCTGGCCTATGAGACGCTCCGCGACCGCAACGGCCGGCTGCCCTTGCTGGTTCCGATGAGCGAGGTGGCCGGCAGGATGAGCATCCAAGAGGGGGCGAAGTATCTCGAGAAGCCTCAGATGGGCCGCGGGATTCTGCTGGGGGGCGTGCCGGGGGTTCCGCCGGCGAATGTGCTCGTGCTTGGGGCGGGCACCGTCGGAGCCAACGCTGCGAAAGTGGCGGCTGGCTTCGGGGCCAACATCGCCCTGCTCGACACCAATCTCGAGCGGCTGCGGTATCTCGACGATGTGACCGCGCCCAATATCGACTGCCTCTTTTCCGACCGGCACACGATCCGCGAACGGCTCGGCTGGGCCGACCTCGTGGTGGGGAGCGTGCTGATTCCGGGTGCTCGGGCACCGCACCTCGTGGCCCGAGAGGATCTCCGCCTGATGAAGCCAGGGGCGGTGATCATCGACGTGGCGATCGACCAGGGCGGCTGCATCGCCACCAGCCGGCCGACGAGCCATGCTGAGCCGACGTTCGTTATCGACGACGTCGTGCACTACTGCGTGACCAACATGCCGGGGGCTGTGGGCCGCACCAGCACGCATGCGCTGTGCAATGCCACGCTTCCGTACGTCATCCAGCTGGCTGAGCAGGGGGTTGAGGCAGCTGCCAGGGCCTCTGCTCCTCTCGCTTCGGCGGTCAACATTTTTCAGGGTCGGCTCATCAACGCTGCAGTGGCGTCTGCCTTTGGGATGACGAGTGAAACCCATCCCTTCCAGCAGGAGGCCACCTCGTGACAGGCTCGGATCCCAGTGGCGCGAGGCAGGCGAACGAGGGCCAGGTGCCCCAATCGGTGCGCTGGATCGGCGGCGAAGACGGTCACCTGGAGATCCTCGACCAGACGCTGCTCCCAGGCAGACGAGAGCATGTTGTCTGTCGCGACGTGGCGACGGTGATCGAGGCGATCCGGATGCTGCGGGTTCGTGGGGCTCCAGCGATTGGGATTGCCGGGGCTTACGGTCTGGTGGTGGCCGCTGGCGAGGCGATGCGGGCCGGGCTTGCCCCGGAAGCGGCTCGCGGCCATGTGCTGGCCCAGGCCGAGGAGATCGCAACCGCGCGTCCTACGGCCGTCAATCTACGGTGGGCTGTGGAACGGTCGCTCGCAGTGCTCGCCACCCTGCCGTCGCAGTCGCTGCCCCAGCTGCTCGCCGGCGTGCTGCTCGCGGAGGCCCGAGGGATCCACGAGGAAGACCGGCGGCTCTGTGCGGCGATCGGCAGGCACGGCGCGGCGGTGCTTCCCGAAGGAGGCGTCCTCACCCACTGCAACACGGGGGCGCTCGCCACCGGCGGCGCCGGCACGGCGCTGGCCGTGATCACCACCGCCTGGGAGCAGGGACGTCGGTTTGAGATCTTCGCCGATGAAACCCGCCCTCTGCTGCAGGGAGCCCGCCTGACAGCCTGGGAGCTCTGCGAACGCGGGATTCCCGTGACTGTGCTCGTCGATTCCGCAGCGGCGCACATGATGAAGAGCGGCCGCGTGTCGAGCGTGATCGTGGGGGCCGATCGGATCACCGCCGCTGGTGATGTGGCCAACAAGATTGGCACGTACGGCCTGGCGGTGCTGGCAGAAGCCCACCGGATTCCCTTCTTTGTGGCTGCGCCCTCGAGCACGTTTGACCTCTCGATCAGCTCTGGCGATGAGATTCCGATCGAGGAGCGGGCTGCCGATGAGGTGAAGCGACCACAGGGGGTGCAGGCCGCCCCCGACGCCGCCGCCGCTGCCAATCCTGCCTTCGACGTGACCCCAGCCCGGCTGGTGCGAGGCATTGTCACCGAGCACGGCGTGATTGCGCCCGTGACCCGGGAAACGATCGCCGAGATACTTTCCCGGCAAACCTGACCGCGACACCAGTCATGGTTTGGACTAGTATTTCTGAAGACCTAGCCACCATGCCTGCCTCCCTCCACGACACGATCGCCGCAGCCATTCGCTCCGTGCTGAGCGACACGGGAAGGTCTGCCCACGAGATCAGCCCATCGTCGCTGCTCGGTAGCGACCTCGGCCTCGATTCGCTCGACCTTGCCCAGACGATCGTGATGCTGGAGCGAACGCTCGGCGTCGATCCGTTTCGGGCCGCTCCTGCGAGCAGCGGCCAGCCGAGGCTGCGGACGTTTGCCGATCTCTGCCAGGTCTACGAGAGCCTGCCTTCCGCCATCCCTCCAGTATCGTCACCCCACGCCCCTCCTCCCGATCCCCGCGATCACCCGTAACCCTCCGGCTGCTGACGAGGGATGCGGAAACCACGAGAGTCACGATGAACGTCGCACTCGCCCCTGCTGGATCTCCTCAATCTCCGTCCCTCTCCGACGCTGTGATCCGCGAGATTCACGACAGCTCCGTTGAAGATCGCCTGGCCACGGCCATTGCCGCCATCGCCAAGGCGGCTCCCGATCGCACAGCGATTGTGCATCGTGCGGGCACACCCCAGCAGACCGCCATCGACTACGGCACGCTGGCGGCCCGCGTGTTGGAGCTGGAACAACGGCTCGACGCGGCGCGGCCCATCGGAGTGGTGGCCCACGCAGAGCAGGTCGAATCGCTGATCGTGATCACCGCCGCCTGCTCCCGGCAGCACGTGCCCTTGGCGATTCTCGCCAACGATGCTGCTGACTCTGGCCATGAACTCGAAGACTGGCTGCCGCTCGACGACTCTTTGGAGATTCCGGCCACCGCCGCCAGCTGCGTGCCCCGCGGCGAGTATGAGCCGGTGCCCCCCACGATCTGGGTTGCGACCAGCGGCACGAGCGGTCCTCCCAAAATCGTCGATCATTCCTGGGATTCGCTGCTTTCGGCCGCCCGCCTGGCCAATCAGTGGCATGCGCTCTCCTGGCTGCTCGTCTACGACGCGAAGCGGTGGGCGGGCATCCAGGTGTGGGTGCAGGCGGTGCTCACTGGTGGCTGCGTGGTCGTGCCGGAGAATCGGGATCCAGACGTGGTGGCCCGCAGCCTCGTGGAAAACCAGGTTTCGGTGCTGCCCGCCACCCCAACACTCGTCCGCAGGCTGGTGTCGTCGGCCGATCCAGCGGTGCTCAGCCAGTGCCGCCTGGAGCGGATCACCCTCGGCGGCGAGGCGGTCGATGGTCCCCTGCTCGCGCAGATTGCGGAGACGTTTCCCGCAGCCCGCGTGTCGCATGTCTACGCCACCACAGAGCTGGGCGAAGTCTTTCGCGTGCGGGACGGCCTGCCGGGCTTTCCTGCTCGCTGGCTGAACAGGCAGCTGCCTGGAGGGGCTCGGATTTCCACGCGTCGTGACGGGGAACTGCTCGTCCAGCTTTCCCGCGACACCGCTGAAGTGGCCACCGGCGATCTCGTGGAGCAGCGGGGAGACCGCTTCGAGTTTGTCGGTCGACGGAGCGATGTGATCGTGGTGGGAGGCGCGAAGGTCTATCCCAAGCGTATTGAAGAACTGGTGCGGCAGGTGCCGGGTGTGGTCGAGGCACGGGTGCACGGTGTGGCCAGCCCGATCACCGGCGAGCTGGTCGCCCTGGACCTGGTCGCGGCCGATGGCTTAGACGCCGAAGGCGTGCGCAGCGAGGTCCTTGAACGGTGCCGCAGCGAGCTTGAGGCTCATGCGGTGCCGCGGGTGGTGGACATGGTCGCGCAGATTGCGACCACGCCGGCTGGTAAGGTGCCTCGTCGGTGATCGTTGATGTGCACCGACTGCCTCCTTCCCGACGACAGATCGATCGATGCCCACGACTCTGGTTTCTGGCGGTTCCCGCGGCCTTGGCCTGGCCACCGTGGAGCGGCTGCTCGCTCGCGGAGATCAGGTTGCCACCTTCTCCCGCGCGGGCTCCGCAGCCCTAACTGCCCTCGCTGAGCAGCATGCGGCCAGCCTGCATACGGCCTGCCTCGACGCCCGGGAGCCTGAGGAGATCCGTCAGTTTGTTGCCGCTGCCAGAGAGCGGTTCGGCGGCATCACGCACTGTATCGCCAACGCCGCCATCGCCCACGAAGGCGTGCTCGCCACGATGCGAGATGATCAGATCGACTCGATGCTCGCAGTGAACCTGACCGGCAGCATCGTGCTTGTCCGCGAAGCGGTCCGGCAGATGCTCTTTGCCGATGCCGCCGAGTCGCCGTCAGTCGTGGTCGTGTCGTCGGTGGTGGCCCGCACTGGGTCGCAGGGGCTCTCGGTGTATGCCGCCACCAAGGCTGGCCTCGAGGGCTTCGCCGTGAGCCTGGCGAGAGAACTTGGGCCGCGGGGTATTCGTGTCAACGCCGTCGCCCCTGGCTTTCTTGAGACAGACCTTTCGCAGACCCTCTCCGACGACAACCGCAGCCGTATCGTCCGCCGCACAGCAATGGGTAGGCTTGGCACGCCCGCCGACGTGGTCGCCGCCATCGACTACCTCACCAGCCCCCGCGCGGCGTTTATCACCGGCCAGACAATCGCCATCGACGGCGGCGCCTAGCTGTCCGAGTCTCCACTTCTTTGACAGAGAAGGGAACGGGACGGGTCCTCGGGCCGCGAAGCGGCCTCGGCTTTGCCGAGGTGCCTCCGGCACCCGAAGACCCGTCGCGCGTGTCCAGCCGCCCACCGCACCGCGCCCCGCCGCCACCCTGCTCGGCCCTCGCCGCCACCCCCGGCCGCTGACCCCCGGCCGCAGACCGACGCCGTAAGGCGGCGGACAGGCCGTCCTTAAAAACCGTAAGCGAGGGGTGAGCCCGGGCCGAATGAGCCGGCCTTGCAGTCGAGCGCAGCCCGGAGGGCGAAAGCGAGAATGCACGAGTGAGCGAAGCCAGGATGGCGAAGCGAACGCTCGGCGAATCGGCCCGGGCTCACCCCGAGCGCCCCCGAACGCTCGGCGAATCGGCCTGGGCTCACCCCGAGCGACCTTAGATGTAATACATCGCTTCCGCAGCAGCCTTTGTGCGGGCGGCAAGGCTGGCGAGGTCGAGGCTGCGAAGGGCGGCACGCTCGCAGCGGGCGACTTCTTGCCAGGCGTTGTGCAGCACCTCGCCACCGCGAGACTGCGGCATCTCAGCTGCAAAGGCGGAGGCCTGATCGCCGCTGCCCTCAACCACATCCCGGATGTCAGCCAACGTGATCTCAGACGCATCGCGGGCGAGTCGATAGCCTCCCGCGGAGCCTCGCGTGCTGGTGACGAGCCCAGCAGCTTTCAGCTGCAGCAGGATCTGCACCAGAAAGCGGGACGGCACACCATGTGCCTGGGCGATCTCGCGGATCCGCACCGGCTCGTCTCCGTCTTGGCGAAGGGCCAGTTCCAGCATGGCCAGGCTCGCGTATTCCGTCTTTGCCGAGAGCCGCATGGCCTTCACTCCCCTCGCGAGTGCAGCCCGCATTCGGTCTTGGCGGTTCCACTCCAGCGGCCGGCTCGCTCGTCTTCGCCGTCCAGCACGGCCCGCGTGCAGGGGGCGCAGCCGATGCTCACATAGCCGGAGTCATGCAGCGGGTTGTAGGGCACGTCATACCGCAGGATGGCATTCCAGACCTTCTCCTTCGTCCAGGTGGCCAGTGGCGAAATCTTCACCACGCCAAACTTGGCATCCCAGCCAACGATCGGCGAGGCTCCTCGGTCGGGGCTTTGGTCACGGCGGATGCCACTCATCCACGCATCGAAGCGGCCCAGCACCCGGCGGATGACGGCAAGCTTGCGGTCTTTGCAGCAGCGGCCTGGGTCTGTTCGATAGAGCGGGCCGCCATGCTGCCGCTCATACTCGGCGACGGTGGTCTCGGGATGCTCGTAGGCGACCGTGAGGCCATACTTCGCAGCGATGCGATCACGGAGCTCGAGCGTTTCTGAAAACTGATAGCCGGTCTCGAGATTAAAGACGTAGGTCGTGGGAGCGACCTCGGCGATCCAGTGGAGGATCAGGCAGCCCTCTGGACCGAAGGCGGTGGCCATCGTCAGTTTGTCACCAAACCGCTCAGCGGCCCAGCGAATCACCTCACGGGGCTCGGCAGCCTCCAAGCGAGCACTGGCGGCAGCCAGCTCATCAGCCAGGGCCGGAGGGGTGACAGTGGAAGTCATAGCCGAATGTTTACCATGTTGGTCAACAAGAGCAAGTATGCGATTCCTCGTCTTTTCATCGGGCTTTTGCGGGATCTGGGTCAGAACTTCCGGACCATCGGGCAGAAAGCCCGCAGGTTGCCCGTTTTCCGCGATGCCACCGATCGTCGAAGGTTGACGTGCGTGGCACGGGGGGTAGTGTGCAGCCACACCAATCGGGAGGAGTGAGTAGATGGCACGCACCGTGGCACTCGCGGTTGATTTAGGAGCATCCGGCGGCCGGGTGGTTTCCGGAGTCTTTGATGGACGGCTGCTGGAACTGGAAGAGATTCACCGCTTCGAGAATGCGCCGGTGATGATGGGGGGGCAGCTTGTCTGGGATCTCGTGCGGCTCTGGCAGGAAGTGGTTGCCGGCCTGCGGATTGCCGGGCAGCGGCACGGCAGCAGTGTCGCGAGCATCGGCGTCGACACCTGGGGAGTCGACTTTGGGTTTCTCGGCGCCGACGATGCCCTGCTCGCCAATCCTGTCTGCTACCGCGATGCCCGCAGCGTCGGCATGCTCGACGCGGCGCTCGAGATCGTGCCCAAGGAGGAGATCTTTTCCGCAACTGGCCTGCAGTTTATGGAGATCAACTCGCTCTATCAGTTCTTGGCCCTCGTGCGGGGCCGTTCGAGCGCGCTGGCTGCCGCTGAGCGGATGCTGATGATCCCCGACATCTTCCACTGGCTGCTTTCGGGCGTGCGGTCAAACGAGCGGACCAACGCCTCCACGACGCAGTGCTTCGATCCTCAGACGGGTGATTGGGCGTTTGGGCTGATCAAACGCCTTGGGATTCCAGCTGAGATGTTTGGCCCGATTGTCGACCCCGGCACCGACCTCGGCTCCCTGCGGCCGGAGGTCGCCGACGAGACAGGACTCGCCGACGTCCGAGTCGTTTTGCCGGGAACCCACGATACGGCCAGCGCCGTGGCCGCGGTGCCCGCCGCGTCGCCTCCATCTGCCCGGCCCGACTGGTGCTACATCAGCCTCGGCACCTGGGCCTTGGTGGGCGCGGAGCTCGACCGACCGCTGGTGACGCCCGAGTGCATGGCCCGCAACTTCACCAATGAAGCGGGTGTCTCAGGCACAACACGGCTGTTGAAAAACATCTGCGGCCTCTGGCTCGTGCAGCAGTGCCGGGCTGGCTGGCAGCGAGCCGGCAAAGACTGGACCTGGGAGCAGCTCACACGGCTGGCCGCAGAGGCCCCACCACTGGTGACGCTGATTGACCCCAACGACCCATCGCTTGTGGCTCCCGCCGACATGCCCGAGGCACTCCGGGCGCTGGCCCGAGCCTCTGGCGAGCCCGTGCCGGAAACCACCGCCGCGGTGGTGCGAACGGCGCTTGAAAGCGTCGCCGCAGCCTGCCGCCGCACAGTGCGAGAGCTGGAGGAGCTGCTTGGCCGACAGCTGACAACGATCCATGTGGTCGGTGGCGGCGTGAAGAATGCTCTCCTCTGCCAGATGATCGCCGACGCCTGCGGCCGTGAAGTCGTGGCTGGCCCCGTCGAGGCAACCGCCATCGGCAACCTGCTCGTGCAGCTCACCGCCACAGGCAACGCCGTCGACCTGCGAAAGATCCGCGAAGTCGTCGCCAACAGCTTCGACCTCGCCCGCTACCAGCCGAGCGACACCGCCGCCTGGAACGCCAGGCTTGCCAACGCCAGCCGGCAGTAAGCACTCATGGGAGACCGCGCGCGGGTGGTGTGGAGACCGCGCGCGGATGGTCCGGCTCGGCAGGCGGCAAAAGTCGCGTCGCTGGGCCAGGATAGGCCAAACGCTCCGCGAGCGTTCGCCGACCCGCCGAGCCTCCCCTTTTCTGTCAATGAGCGAAGGGTGAGGCAGAGAACGGGACGGGTCCTCGGGCCGCGAAGCGGCCTCGGCGAAGCCGAGGTGCCTGCGGCACCCGAAGACCCGTCCCGCTTGCCAACGTAAGCGAGGGGTGAGCCCGGGGCTGACCCTCCGGCGTATAGGAGCGAGCGACGCCCGGAGGGCCAAAGCGAAGCGGATATCCGAGCGAGCGAGGGCCTGGAGGGCCCGCAGTGAGCGTCCGGAGGGGCAGCCCCGGGCTCACCCCGAGCGACCCACCCCAAAGCGCAGCGGATGTCCGAGCGAGCGAGGGCCTGGAGGGCCCGCAGTGAGCGTCCGGAGGGGCAGCCCCGGGCTCACCCCGAGCGGCCCACCCCAAGGCGGCCTCACGCCGCCTGCAGCTGCTCGGCAGGCCGCTTGATGAGTTTGCCGTGCTCGACGGTGACGATCGAGTCGGCCAGGGCAAGGGTGCTCGCGCGATGGGTGATCATGATCACCGTACGGTTCTCAACATACTGAGCGAGCGCCTCGTGGATCAGCCGTTCGCTCTCCACGTCAATCTGGCTGGTGGCCTCGTCGAGCACGAGGATCTCAGCATCCCGCAGGAACGCGCGGGCGAGAGCGATTCGCTGCCGCTGACCGCCGGAGAGACGGTAGCCGCTCGGGCCCACCATCGTCTTGTAGCCCTGCGGGAAGTTGGAGATGAACTCGTGGGCGTGGGCCTTGCGGGCGGCTTCCTCGATTTCCTCAGGCGTGGCATCCCAGCGGCCGTAGCGGATGTTGTATTCGATGGTTTCGTTGAAGAGCTCGGTCTGCTGGGTGACCATCGCGATTCGGCGGCGAAGGTCGTAGATCGAGAGCTCGGTCAGTGGCACGCCATCGAGCGTGACGGCGCCCTTGGTGGGATCGTAGAAGCGGCAGATCAGGTTGATCAGCGTGCTCTTGCCGCCGCCGTTGGGGCCCACAATCGCCACCCGTTCGCCAAAGGCGATTTTCAGGTCGACGTTCTTGAGCACCGTGTCGATGCCGTCGTAGGAGAAGGAGACGTTTTCCAAGCGAATCTCACGGTGAGGCGAGGGCAGCTGCTTTGGGGCGGCGGCCTCCGTGAGCTTCGAGGGGGTGTCGAGCAGGTCGTAGAGGGCGGTTGCGGCGACGGTGCCAAGATTCAGGCCGGTGAAGATGCCCGAGAGCTTGCGAACCGGATCGCTAGCACCGATCAGCATGCCGAAAAACACCATGATGCCGGGAACGGTCATCGGCCGCTCGGTCATCGTGATCCCGAAGATCTGCGTCTCCTGGTTGATCACGAGCCAGGCGCCGACGGCAATCGAGGTGGCCACCATGCCGATGCCGAGGATCTCCGTGATCGGGTTGGCCAGCGTGAAGTAGAAGGTGTGCCGCAGCCCCATCTTCATCATGTGCTTGGTGCAGTCGCGAAACCGCTCTTTTTCAAAGTTCTCCATCGTGTAGGCCTGCACCGTGAGCACGTTGCCGAGAGCTTCGAAGAGCACATGGTGGAAGCCCAGCGCCTGATTGAGAACGTTCTTTGACACGCCGCGGATCTGCCGGTTGAGCCAGACCATCAGGAAGCCAACGACCGGGGCGAGTGTCAGGCAGGCGAGCGTCAGCTGCCAGCTGATCAGCCAGGCGCCGCCAAGGCAGGCGAGAATCTTCAGCGGTTCGGTGACGGCTCCGCCGTACACGCTGGTGATGCCGCCAGCGAGCATATCGGTGGTGTGCGTGACCTGGGCCATGAAGCCGGCAGAGCCACGGGTCATAAACTGCGAGCGGTCGAGCTCCAAGGCTTTGTCGAAGATTTTCAGCCGAATGTTGCGGCTGATGTTCATAGCCACCCAGCCGACGAGCATAGCGCTGGAAAGGAGAAACACATGCTTCAAGAAGGTGCTGAAGACGACAAACCCGACCACCAGAAGCACCGTCTGAAACGGATCGCTCGGTAGCCATGCCTCAAGCCATGGCTTGAGCTTTTCCGCGGCCATGGAGGTGGCTCGCTCAGCCTGAAGCTCGAGCGAGAGCCGATCGATTTCCGCCTGCGCCGTCACACGGGCAGCTTCGTCGAGCACCCCATCGGCCAGCTGCTGTTGCAGTTCGGCGACACGGGCATCGCCGCTCTCGATGGTGACGTGGGCCGTCTCCAGCCGCTTCTCATTCCAGTTTTGCAGCGACTCACCATTGAGGGTGACCTCAATGATCGGGAAGAGGGCCGCAATGTTGGCTCCCCAGAGTGCTGCCACGCCAGCGGAGCACAAAAAGGCGGCCATCAGAATCGGCCAGAACTTCGATGCATCCCGAAGGGCTCGTGCCAGGGCACCGATGCCAGAACTCTTCTTGGCACCGGGAGTTTGGGAAAGCATGGTAGGAGCGGCGACGTCGGTCATGCCTCTGGTGAGCCTCAAATGGTGCGAGAGGAAGATGGGGAGGGGAGACGGTAGAGGCAAACGCTCTGCCGAATCAAGGGCGAAGCGAGTGCAAGCCGAGCCTGCCGGGCATTCGCCCGCCTCGTGCGAGAGGGTATCGGCACCTGACGGCGGCCACCCCACGAGCCCGCCACGAGGACTGCCTGCAAAAACCAGGTTTCCTGCGAACACCAGGAACGCTGCGGACTCCCGGAGAAAGGCAAAAACGACACAGCACAGGTAGAAAAATGCCGCCGCGGAAAGTGGCGCAAACGAGGCAAGCACAGGCTCGGAGGTGCTCGGCGCGCCGGTCAGCCGCCGCGGCGGTGCCCGATGCGGATCTCCGCCGCCAAGAGCGTGTTGGCTAGCAGCATCGCCACCGTCAGGGGCCCGACCCCGCCGGGCACAGGTGAGATCCAGCCGGCAATGGCTCGCACTGCTGCAAAGTCGACGTCACCAACGAGCCGGCCCTTGCCGGTTGCCGGATCGACGACCCGGTTGATGCCCACATCAACCACCGCAGCCCCTGGCTTGACCATGTCCGCCGTGATCAGCTCCGGACGTCCAACCGCAGCGACGAGAATATCAGCGGTGCGGGTGATCTCAGCGAGCCCTGCCGAACGGGAGTGGCAGATCGTGACCGTGGCATCGCCACCGGTGCCACGGGAGGCCAGCAGCAGCGCCAGGGGCTTGCCCACGATATCGCTGCGGCCAACGATGACGGCATGCTTGCCGGCAGTTTCAACGCCCGCATCGATCAGCATCCGTTGCACCCCTGCAGCTGTGCAGGGCACAAACCGAGGCCGCCCCTGAGAGAGCAGGCCGGCGTTCTCCGGATGAAAACCGTCGACATCCTGATCAGGCGGCACAGCGTCGAGCACCGCCCGCTCGTCAACCTGGTCTGGAAGGGGCAGCTGCACCAGGATTCCGTCGGCGGGGCCGTGCTCCTCGGCAGCGATCCGCCGAATCAGGTCGACCAGCTCAGCAGTCACCACACTGTCGTCGACCCGCACCACCTCTGAATCGATGCCCACCCGAGCCGCCGCCTGCTGCTTGCTCTTCACATAGGAGGCACTCGCCGCGACGTCGCCCACGAGCACGACCACCAGCCGGGGGCGACGTTTGCAGACATCGACAAACGTTTCCACTTCGGCGGTGAGGCTCGCCTCGATGCGGCTGGCCAGGGCCTTGCCGTCCAGGATGGCAGCCTGGGGATGAGGGGCTTCGGCTGCTGCTTCTGCTCCCTGTGTCATCGGTTGGCCCAGGCTTTCCACTGCTGCTCCAGGTCGTCGCCGTCGACATCCCCGCCGTGAAACACGAAGCGGTACCGCAGCGTCAGGTCGTCACCCGCCGGCAGCGTGTATCCCCCTGGCTCGCTGGCGCTTGCATCGAAGTGCTTGATGCCGAATGGGTTGGCAGTAAAGAGGCCGTAGTCGCGGGCATGCCAGCGGGCGGGATGCCGCAGATTTTCGGGATGATCAAACAGGGCAATACCCACCGGCACCCCCTCGATCTCACCGTAGTAGTCGACCCAGCGAGCTCGCTTGCCCCAGGCCTCACCATCGGCGAGGCCTTCCGAGGTACGGATGTGGCCAGCGGCGCCCTCAGATCCAGAGCCATCTTTGAGCTGCAGTGGCGTGCGAACGCGGATCGCCATCGTGCCTTCCTTGGTGTCGCCGAAGTGCACCTCGCCCTCGCTGGCGTGAAGCGTGACCTCAACGTCGATCGTCCGCTCCGATGCATCACCAGCAAACACAAACCGCCTGGTATCCGTGAGCACCACGCTCCCGTCGGGGGCTGTCCAGGCGTTTTCGGTGGCGATCACGCCATCCTCGCAGACGGGCATCGCCCGCTGCACAATCCGCGGGCTGCGGCCCTGGTCGTCGGGGCGATGCGCCCAGAAGTCAACGCCATTGACTTCGTCATGGGTAAACCAGAGCGACTCATGATGCACATGGTCCGTGGCCTCACCGGCAACACCCTTTTCCACGGGATACGACCTGGTCATCGGCACGCCACTGGGGCCCATCACCGGGTAGAGAATCGGCTTGGCGTAGCCGCGAAAGATATACGACGTAAACGGCTTGCCACCGAGCAGCACATCGACCCGATCGTCGTGCTTCGTCAAGGTCACTTCAGCAGCAGCAGCCGAAAGGCCTGCCAGCCCACTCACCGCAACCGCGATCCCACACACTGCTGCCGCGGCTTTTGCCCATGTCGCCATGCTCAGCCCTCCCCTGTGAAGCTCAATCCCGTCGAGGGAGCGGTCTCACTGACCGCTCATGTCGTCAGCGCCCTCATCACCCTCGACCACCATCGGGGCCACTGGCGACGACTGCTCGAGCGTAAACTGCATGCGAAGCTGGTGCAGGATTTCTTCAAACAGCTTCGACTCGTCCTGCGTGCGGTTGCCCGCTGTCTTGACTTCAAGCATCGCGATTGTGTCGATGAAGTGCCGGGCGCTGGGCAGATTGCGGATCGGCTTGCCCGTGATCGGGTTGGGCACTCGGCCGAGGGCCATCAGAGCCTGCGTGAAAAGCGTCTGCACGTGAAAATCGAGTGTCGCCGGCGGCGTTTCACCGGCGGCAGCAGCCAGCTTTTCGATCAGCTCTTCTGGAGACAGTTCGGCATCGTCACTCATCGCTCAACTCCTCTCGTGATTCGACCTACGCTTCGGCAACCCAGGCGCTCCCGGCATGACGCTCAACAGCTGCCGAGACAAGGCCGGCAAACAGGGGTGGGCGGCGGTGGGCTTGCTCTTGAACTCTGGGTGGAACTGCACCGCCACAAACCAGGGATGGTCCGCAAGTTCTACGATTTCCACCAGCGAGCCATCAGGGCTTGTGCCAGCGATGACGAGCCCCGCCGCCTCAAGCCGCTCGCGGTAGCTGCTATTGAACTCGTAGCGATGCCGGTGTCGCTCGCAGATCTCCACGCTGTGGTAGGCATCCTCGCTGCGTGTGCCCGCCGCCAGCACAGCAGGTTGGCCGCCCAGCCGCATCGTGCCGCCTTTGTTGGTGACATCCTTCTGCTCTTCGAGCAAGCAGATCACCGGGTGGGGTGAAGACCGGTCGAACTCGGTCGAGTGGGCTCCCTCAAGCCCGGCCACATTACGGGCGAAGTCGATCACCGCACACTGCATTCCCAGGCAGATTCCCAGAAACGGCAGGCCGCGTTCACGGGCAAAGCGGATCGCATTGACCTTGCCCTCGACCCCGCGTTCACCAAAACCGCCGGGCACCACCAGGGCATCAAAGCCCGCCAGGAGTCGCTCAGCACCCTCCCGCTCAATCTCTTCGCTGTTGATCGGCTGCACACGCACCTGCGTGCGGCGGTCGATGCCTCCGTGGTCGAGCGCCTCGTAGATGCTTTTGTAGGCATCGCGGTGTTCGGCATATTTGCCGACCACGGCAATCGAAACCTCATGCTCTGGATTGCGGAGCCGGTGCAGGATCTCATGCCACTGCTCAAGATCCGCCGCGGGCGTCTTCAGCCCAAACCGGCGGAGAATGATCTCGTCGATGCGGTTGCTCTGCAGCGACAGCGGCACTTCATAGATCGAAAAATCCTTGTCGCGTTCTTCGATCACCGACTCCAGCGGCACGTTGCAAAACAGGGCAATTTTTTCCCGATCGTCCACATCGAGCGGCCGCTCCGTGCGACAGACGAGCACGTCGGGCTGGATGCCGATCTGCCGCAGAATGCCGACGGAGTGCTGCGTCGGCTTTGTCTTCAGCTCTCCTGCAGCCTTGAGATACGGCACGAGCGTGAGGTGGATGAACATGCAGTTCTCGCGGCCCACGTCGAGGGGAATCTGCCGGATCGCCTCGAGAAACGGCAGGCTCTCAATATCGCCAACGGTGCCACCGATTTCCGTGATCACGATGTCGGTGTCGTCATCGGCAAGTTTCTTGACCACCTCTTTGATTTCATTGGTGATGTGCGGAATCACCTGCACCGTCTTGCCGAGAAACTCCCCCCGCCGCTCCTTGTTGATCACCGAGAGATAAATCTGCCCAGTGGTGTAGTTGCTGTCGCGGGTCAGCGGCGTGGAGGTGAACCGCTCATAGTGGCCGAGATCGAGATCCGTCTCACTGCCATCGTCGAGCACATACACCTCGCCATGCTGAAACGGGCTCATCGTGCCCGGATCGACGTTGATGTAGGGATCGAGCTTCTGCATCTTCACCCGCAGTCCGCGGGCCTCGAGCAGCATGCCGATCGATGCGCTCGTCAACCCTTTGCCGAGAGAGCTGACGACGCCTCCGGTCACGAAGATGTGCTTGGTCACGCCTGCGAGTTCCTTCCCGAGCGGCCCGCCCCAGGGGGTAGCCTTCCGACCTCGACGACAGCCTTTCGCCGCCCGGCCGCTCGGATTGAACCAGTGTTGCAGCGAACGGTCAAATCACCCTGCAGGCTTCACCGGAACCAGCGGCGGATCGGCCGACTGCGGGATCGTCGGTTCCCTGAGCACGGGAGCCGGCTGCGGCACCGTGGGAACAGGCTGCGGCATCGGCTGCAGGATGCCAGGGGCCGGCGGAGGAGTCGTGCTGGGGGCGGGAACCACGACCTGTCCAGGAACCGTGGTGACGGCGGGAACCTGAACCTGCACCGCCGATCGTGTGTTGAGGTCCACCACCAGCTGCACCACCTCCGGGCGAACTGCCAGCCCTCGATTGTTGAAGACGTCGTCTGGCGTCACCCCGAAGCGGCCGTAGAGCCTGGCGTTGGCGTCGTTGTCGATGGCGATGTCGGCCCCGGAGACCGAGACGCCGAGAAAAAGCCCTCGGCTGCGGGCGTAGGAGTAGATTTCTGCCCCCAGACGGGCGTCGGTTCCGGCATTGGCCTGTCGGCCGATCGGCCCCAGCGCTACCGAAGCGTCGGCCCCGAGGGTCACCTTGCTGCCCCGCAGCAGGTTTTGCAGGCTCTGCGGCGTGGCAAAAACCAACACGATGTCGGCCGCCTGCACGCCCACCTGGAATCCCAGGCTTCCCCCTCCCATGGCGCACATCGCCGGCGGGCTCCAGGAGCGGTCGGCGTTGCGGACCACAAACACCCCCTTGCCGTAGTTGCCGGCAAAGATGAAGCCGCCTTTGATCATGTTCGGGAAAATCGCAATTCCCTCGGCTCGGGCGAGCATTCCCGCGGGGATCGACTCGATCTGCAGGCCGCAAAACTGATCGAGGGTGGCTCGGGAAGCGTTGATCGTCTGCACTTCCTGCACCGCCGGATCAAGCTGCACCTGACCGCGAGCAGGGCTGGCGGAAAACGGGCTCGCGGCGGCGAAGGCCGCGAGAACAGCAATCAGGCAGAGGGGCTGCGGGCAACGCATGGCGATTCCTTTCGCGTACATGGAGCCGAAAGTCTATCCACCCCAGCCCCACAGGGTCGATTCCAGTTGCGGACTTTTCCTGCGGTTTCTCGGCAGGCTGTCTGCATTTGGGCAGATCTGGCGTATCCTGATGTTTCTTCCCGACGGTCCGACTCCCCGCGTCCCGCTGCATCCTGATGACCCAGCCCACCGCCGACATCCGCATCGAGAGCCTTGAGCCGCTCGTTCCACCCGCCCGGCTGACCGCCCTGCTCCCGCTGCCCGCCGAAGCTGTGAGCACGATTCTTGCTGGCCGCAAAGCGGTTGAGGCGGTCCTGTCTGGTGACGACCCGCGGGTGCTGGCGATCGTTGGCCCCTGCTCGATTCACGACCTCGACGCGGCCCGCGACTTCGCCACACGGCTCACGCAGCTGGCCGAGACGGTTTCGGACCGGCTGCTGGTGGTGATGCGGGTCTATTTTGAGAAGCCGCGGACCACCGTCGGCTGGAAGGGACTGATCAACGACCCCCACCTCGACGACACGTTCGATGTCTCCACCGGCCTGCGGCTTGCGCGGAGCCTGCTGATCGAGATTGCCGGCATGGGCCTGCCGACGGCAACCGAGTTTCTCGAGCCGATCACTCCGCAGTACATCGCCGACACCGTTGTGCTCGGAGCGATTGGAGCCCGCACCACCGAGAGCCCCACCCACCGGCAGATGGCCAGCGGCCTCTCGATGCCCGTGGGCTTTAAGAACGCCACCGACGGCTCGCTGCAGGTTGCGGTTGATGCGATGCAGTCAGCCCAGGCGCCGCACAGCTTCCTGGGCATTGATGCCCAGGGTGGCACCTGCGTGGTTCGCACTGCTGGCAATCCCTGGGGCGTGCTGATGCTGCGGGGCGGCCGCAGTGGATCGAACTACAGCTCGGAGGTGATTGCCGAGGCGCGGCAACGGCTTGCCAAGGCGGGGCTCCCCGAGCGGATCATCGTCGACTGCAGCCACGCCAACAGCGGCAAGGATCATCGCCGGCAGTCGGTGGTCTGGCGGGATGTGCTTCGCCAGCGAGTTGAGGGCGACCGCTCCATTGTCGGCCTGATGCTGGAGAGCAACCTGATGGCTGGCAGTCAGCCGGTGGCCGACCGCAGCAGCCTGGCCTACGGCATCTCCATCACCGATGCCTGCATCGGCTGGGAAGAAACGGAGATGCTGCTGACCGAAGCCCACGCGATGCTCGGCGACACCACCAGCACGTTCGTCGAGCCCGCGGCCACTCGGCAGGACTGACTGCCCGCGTGCAGCTCAGGAAAGCCCCGCTGTTCAGGCGAGGACTTCGCCGATCACATGGCCATGCACATCGGTGAGTCGGCGATCGATCCCTGCGGTACGGAAGGTCAGCTGCTCATGATCGATGCCTAAGAGGTGCAGGATCGTGGCGTGGAGGTCGTAGGAGCTGGTCGTTCCTTCCGCTGCCTGATAGCCGAGGTCATCGCTCGCGCCGTAGGCGACCCCCGGTTTGACACCGGCTCCTGTCAGCCAGGTCACAAAGCTTCCGCCGTTGTGGTCGCGACCGAGGCTGCCCTGGGCAAAGGGCGTGCGGCCAAACTCCGTTGACCAGATCACGAGCGTGTCGGCCAGCAGGCCACGGGCCTCAAGATCCTTCACCAGCGCCGTGATCGGCTGGTCGACGCTCATCGCCATCGGCGGGAGTTCGGTCTGGATATTGCCGTGGTTGTCCCAGTTGTTGATGGCTCCCTGCGGGCCACTCCAGACCTGCACGAACCGGGTGCCCCGCTCGATCAGCCGTCGGGCGAGCAGGCAGCGGCGGCCAAAGTCCTCGGTCTCCGGGCGATCAAGACCGTACGCGGCATGGGTGCCACGAGTTTCGCTAGCCAGATCAAAGGCCTCCGGTGCCGATAGCTGCATGCGAGCAGCCAGCTCTCCCGCGGCAAGCCGAGCTTCGAGCCGCGAGTCGGCTGGATACTCGGCTGCATGCTGCCGGTTGAGCCGCTGTAAGGCATCACGGGTGTCGCGGTCGGCCTGCCCGCGGGCAAAGCCAAACGCCTCACCTGCAAAGAGATCGGGCACCGGCTCGCTTGCTGCCGCGTCGATCACGGTGCCCTGATGCCTCGCCGGCAGAAAGCCCGCGGTGAAGTTGGCCTTCTGGTTGTAGGGCAGGCCACGGGGATCCGGCAGCACGACAAACTCCGGGAGCTCGTCGCTGATGCTGCCCAGGCCATACGAGATCCAGGCGCCCAGGCAGGGAAACCCTGGCAGGGTGAAGCCGGTGTTCATCATGTAGCTTGCCGGCCCATGCACATTGCTTTTGCTGGTCATCGCCATCAGAAAGGTGAGGCGGTCGACGATGCCCGCCTGATGGGGAAACACACTGCTCACCCAGCGTCCACTCTCGCCATGCCGAGCAAACGCAAACGGGCTCTTCATCACCGCCCCAGCTGCCGCCGTGAATCCCTCGGGCTTCTCCTTGGGGCCGAGCATCTGCCCGTCGTGCCGCTCGAGCGCTGGCTTGTAGTCGAAGGTGTCCATGGGGCTCGCGCCGCCGTTCATAAATAGCTGAATCACCCTGCGGACTCTCGCGGGATGGTGCAGCCCTTCAAGGCCGCGACCATGCGACGCAGCAGCCCTCTCGCCCGCCAGCCACGCCGATGCCGCCATGGCACCGAAGCCACCGCCTGCGTCGGTGAGAAACCGTCGGCGGGGGAGTGGTGGCAGGCTCTCACGGAAACGCAAGGTCATAGCGGTCACTCCACATAGAGAAACGCGTTGCTGTTGAAGAGCAGCCGGCAGACAGCCGCCAGGCCATGCGTTGCAGCGATCGGCTCGAGCTCGGCGAGTTCTTGCGGTGTTGGCTCACGAAGCCATGTCCGTCGCACCGCCTCACGAAGCTGGTCGAGCAAGGCCGCTGCAGCGGTGTCGCTGGCAATATCGGCGGCCATTGCGTCGGCGTGGTGCAGCACAAAGCGGTTGTTGAGCAGCACTAGCGACTGCAGCGGCGAGACTGATTCGCCACGCGCCGCCACCAGCAATCCGAGGTCGGGAAAGTCGAACGCATCGAAGAATGGATCGGGGATTCCCCGCCAGACAACGCGGTAGATGCTTCGCCGCGTCATGCCGGGAGCGTCCCAGTCGACGTCGTCGTAGTTGAGCACAGGAGTGAGCTGCGGGCCGGGTTTCTGCGAGAAGTGCTGGTCGCCAGGCCCGCCCATGGTCAGATCCAGCCGCCCGCTCGTGCTCAGGATTGCATCGCGGATCGCGTCGGCATCAAGCCGCCGCCGGCTGCCGCGGGCGAGCAGCCGATTATCGGGGTCGAGCCGGACCATCTCCTCGCTGCAGGCCGATGAACGGCGATAGGTCGCGCTTGAGCAGATCAGGCGATGCAGCCGTTTGAGTGACTTGTGTTCGCGGAGATCACAGGCAAGCCAGTCGAGCAGCTGCGGATGGGTGGGCTCGCTTCCCATGCGGCCAAAGTCGTTAGGAGTGTCGCTGAGCCCGCGGCCAAAGTGGAAGTGCCAGACGCGGTTGGCCATGCTCCGCCAGGTCAGCGGATTGGCTGGATCGATCAGCCACAGCGCGAGGGCTGCGCGGCGAGCCGACTCATCGTGGCCCGCCGGAAGCGGAAACCGTGCCTCTAGGGCGGTCACGGCGGTGAGTGCCCCCGGCCCCACCTCTTGTCTGGGCTGCTCAAGATCGCCCCGTTTGAGCACACGGATCTCGCGAGGCTTCTCATAGCGGATCGTGCCGCGTTCGTTCTCAGCCACGGCGGCGGCTGCGTAGACCATCTCCTTTGGCGGGAGCTCGGCCAGCCGCTGTCTGGCACGCTGACCGAGCACCGCTGCAGCCACCAGCGAGCTGCTGTGGCTCAGGTCCGCTCGACCGCCGGAGTCTGCAAAGCGGCGAGAGCCTCCGGCAGACAAGGCGATCGCCGTCTGTGGATCACCGTCCGTTGCAGTCAGCCGCAGCCGACCGATCAGATGGCTTCCCCCGTGAATCTGCCGCAGCACCACGGTGAGCCGCGCATCCGCTTCGAGCATCAACGGCTCAGCAAAGGTAAACACCGCCTGATGCGACTGCCCGACCGCCGGATGAATGCCCCATGCGGTCTTTGGATCGCCATCGATTGCCTGGGCGATTGTCCAGCCTTCCTGGTTGAAGTCGGCAGTGGCCAGACCGATGGCCACTGGTGTCGCCAGCGGCTCCGCTGGGCGGCGAACCTCAACCGCAACTTCATTCAGGTGCAGGTTGCCGTTGTCAGCTCGGCCCGGGCCCTGTGCCGGCAGCGAATCATCGGCCAGCACCTCCAAGCGGATGGCCGTGATCGTGGCGGGGCCCTTGGCAACGAGCGTTGTCACGTCAACCTCAGGCCGCTCACCCTCCACGAGAATCGAGCCATCGGCCTGTCGATGGAGCGTGGCACCGTAGGCTGAACTGATTGTTTCCAGCTCCAGCGGCAGCCATGCCGCGGCGTCGCCACGAGCAGCCTCCCACGCGGCAACGAGGGCAGCATGCTCCTCAGCCAGGAGCACCGTCTCGTCACGGTGCTGCGCTGCGGCAGCAAGCTGTTCCCAGCGTTGCCGGTCGCGAGCGGTCTGCGGATCAGGGTCATAGGCCACGTCCCCCTTGCCAATGCCGGCGAAGACCGACTGCAGGGCGTAGTAGTCGTCTTGGGAGATCGGATCAAACTTGTGCGCATGGCAGCGGGCACAGCTGGCGGTGGTGCTGGCGAAGGCTCCCATCGTCTGCGTGACGAGGTCGTCGCGATCGAGATGCTCGAAGCTCCGGGGCGCCGTGATCGCGGCACTGTGGTCGTAGGGCCCGGCACCGAGGTATCCCAGAGCGACACGCCGATCGGTTGCCTCGGGAGCAAAAACGTCCGCTGCACACTGCTCCTTGACAAACCGATCCCAGGGCAGGTCTGCATTGAAGCTCGCGATCACATAGTCGCGATACCGCCAGGCGTTGGGACGGAAGGCATCGTGCTCAAAGCCGTGGGTGTCGGCGAAGTGGATGGTGTCGAGCCAGTGGCGGGCCCACTGCTCGCCGTAACGAGGTGACGCGAGCAGGCGATCCAGCAGCTGGCTGTAGGCGTCCGGGGAGCGATCAGCCACAAACGCCTCCACCTCCGCCGGCGTCGGAGGAAGGCCATGGAGGTCAATGGTCAGCCGCCGAATGAGCGTCCGCCGATCGGCCTCCACGGTGGACGCGAGCCCCGCTTCGGCCAGACGGGCGTCAACGAAGGCGTCGACAGGATGGCACTCCGCGGCAGCCGCCGGCACTTCTGGCTGGGTGAGCGGTCGGAGCGACCACCAGTCTGTGCGATCCTCCATCGCCGCTGCCGGCAATAAACGGGGATCGACAGCGCCGCCAGCCACCCAGTTGACGAGCGTGGCGACTTCATGGTCGGGCAGCCGGTCGTCCGGCATCGAGAGGTCGGGATCGACATGCCGAATGGCCCGAATCAGAAGGCTGGCCTCGGGATCTCCAGGGATGATCGCTGGACCACGGCTGCCTCCCTCTGCCCAGCCGCTCTTCCAATCGAGCGCGAGCCCACCCTCGATCACACCAGCGGCATGTGAGTGGCAGCCATAGCACCGCTCGCGGAGGATCGGCTCGACATGCTCGGTAAAAAGCGGCTCTGTCGGCAGCGGCTCAGCAGACAACCACTCGGCGGCCTCGTCTGCCGAGGCCAGCGAAACGGCTGCGGCCATCACGACCGCAGCGATGCAGGCTGCCTGCCGAGCGACGCTCACACTACTCAGCCTCCGTCTCGGCAGACGCTTCTTTCTTCACGCGGTTCAGCGTCATGTCGAGCGGTGGAATCCCGTGCCCGTCGAGGTGGGTCGGGTAGGCCTTCCAGTGGCAGGTGTCTTTGCCGTCGTAGGTGAAGATGTTCAGCGATGACTGCTGCGTGCCATCGGGTGAGGTGATCGTCGACTTCGCCAGCCACGTCTGGCCGTCACGGCCCCAGATGGCCTCACCATGCGTGCCATCGGAGGAGAAAACCCAGCCACGGATCTCCTTGTGCAGCGGATCCCAGCCAATCCGCTGCGTGACGTGCAGGATCACCCGTCCCTCCTCGCGAATCCGCATGTCGCGGATCAGAAACGTCTGGGAGGAGTTCCAGCGACCGGTGATCGTGATCTCCGGCTGCGCGTCGCCCTCCCCGACGCCCGCGGCCATGTTGTTGGTGGCGGCCCACTCGCCAGTCATCCAGTCGAGGTCGGCCAGCTGCTCAGGGCCGGATGGTTCACCGAGCGCATCTTCCCGCAAGGCCGAGAGCAGCCAGCGGTCCTCCTGCTTGACCCACACCGCCGAGAAACGGCCCGTCATCGGTGCCGCCGCCCCGGGAAAGAGCACCTCCACGGTGCCGTCTTCCAGAGCCACCGCCGGAGACAGGAAGCGGAGCCTGGATTCGTTGATGTTCATTGTGGGGCGAAGCTCGCCCTCGTCGGGCGGCACCGTTGCCACCACGGCCTCGCGGCCGTTGAGCAGGTTGCCATCGGCGTCGATGATATCGCCATCGTCCGTCCAGAAGGCGGCCAGCGCCTCGCCATCCCCCTTGGCCAGCGCCTCCTGGTAGGCCTTGGTGGCTGCCTCAATGGAGGCCCGATCCTGCCTGCTCGTCGGCAAGCGTTGGCGAAAAAGTCATCAAGCTGGCGAGTGTGGCAGCAATGAATGAAAGAGGGATCCGGGGCAGCCGCATGAATCGCTCCTGGCACCTGGCGTTGATGTTGAATCGTTCCAAACCTCTCTCAAGCCTACCACGCGTGGGCCCGGGTCGAGAAAGTAGGTTTTCACGGACGGGCTTCCGCCGTCAGCTTGCGGTATTTCCCCAGGATGACGGCGGCGGAGGCTGCGAATCGTGGCGGGCAGTCGGTCGAGCCGCGAGAGCCTCAGCAGATCGCGACGGCGGGCTACCGGAAGAAGCGGCGTGTTGAAGATCCGAGCGAAGTGCGCGAGCACCTTTGCCGGATCGACGCAGGCCGGCACCTGGTTGTCGCGATACCAGGGATGCCGGCAGAGCTCCCGACGCAACGCCGGGGCTTGATCGACAGCCACCACGCGATCCACGAGGTCATCCAGTGATGGTGAATCGTGGGCCGAGAGAAAGCTGCGGGTGTCGAAATCGCGGCCTACGAGGGGATCACCCCAGTAGATGGGAATCGTCTCGGCGAGCATGGCCTCGATCAGCTTCTCGGTCGTGTAGCCGGGCTGCGAATCGTTTTCAAACGCGATCGTAAATCGGTGGCGGGAGAGAAACGCATGCTTGTCTTTGACCGGGCCACCAACATTGTTGAACAGCTTCCCACCGGCGTTCACCGGCTTGTATTTCGAGAGCTTTTCAAAGAAGCGGTTGCGTGTTTTGCAAAGCGGATTGGAAACCACAAATCCACAAAACTCGGGCTGCTCAGCGGGCGGCGACGCCATCGCTTCGGCCGTCTTCACCAGCCGTGGCAGGGTCGGTGTACATCGCCCACAGAGGCAGGCGGAAGTGACGCGGATGCGGATCGTAGTCGAAGGTGAATGCCCAATCGCAGGCGCTCCATTCCGGCCGCATGTTTTCACCGGTGTAGAAGATCCGCACGCAGTCGTGCAGAAGATGCTTCTTGCGAACGCCTCCCTGGGGATTCCCGGGCCCTGGAGAATCTCGGTTGTAGGTGCACGAGTAGATGACGTAATCGGGCTCGTCGGTCTGCACCAGCTTGTAGTGGGGCTCGAGCAGCCGGGTAAAGTAGTTGTCGGTCGGATCAAACGTGCCCCAGAAGTCGACAAAGGCGATGCGGATCTCCGGCCTCGAGTCGGTCGCTTGACGTGTGGTCATCAGGATCCTTCCTGGTTGTGGCTCCTTCGCCGGTTCTTCAAATTGCAGCCGGCCCCCTGATCGAGCCAGCACCACCACAGGCTGACTCGATCAGGGGGCCGGACGTGTGTGCCTTGCAGCTGGGGCAGGAGCGACACCACCACAGGTCGCCCCTGCCCGAGCTGCCGGGCAGGGTTGGCCTCGGCCCCATGACTCGCCCGACACCACCACAGGTCGAGCGAGTCACAGGGCCGAAGCCCCGCAGGCGGCTTAGGCCGCGAGCGTCGCGTCGGCCAGTTCAGCCTTGCGGCGACGGCGACGGATGCCGGTGTAGCCAAGGCCACCGATGAGGCCGACGGCGGCCAGGCCGATCGTGCTCGGCTCAGGAACAGGGTTGAGGGCCGCACCACCGAGGTCGCGGAGGCCGCGGCCACCGGCGACGAGGGTGTTGAAGCCGGCGATCTGGGTGAGGTCGCCGTTGCTCGTGTCGATCGTGTACCAGTCGCCGGAGGTGTAGTTGGTGCCGTAGAGCGTGTTGCTGAGGTGAGTCGAAGGAAAGCTGCAGGCCGACCGTGCGGTTGTTGCCCGGTGACGAGCGAAGCTCGCTGAAGGTCACGGTCGGGTTGTTCAGGTCAACCGAGTAGAAGCGGCCACGCGAGGTGTTGGCGTAGAGCGTGCCGGTGTTCTGGTCGATCGCGATGTCGCCGAAGGAGTTGGTGTTGACACCGAAGGCGCTCATGCCCAGCACAGCGAAGCTGTTGATGGCCGACACACTCGGCACGGCCGTCTCGCCGCTGCCGGTGTAGGTCAGCGTGGCCTGCTTGAGCACGTTGGAGTTGTGCTCGAAGTACCAGAAGGCGTCGTTGTAGAAGGCAGCGTTGTTGGGGTCGGCAGTCAGGCCGAGCGACAGGCCGCCCACGCTCTTGATCGTGCTGGTGGACCGCTCCCAGTAGTCGAAGGTGTTGGCGGCGTTGACGAAGAACAGATGGTTGCGGCCCGAGTCGTAGGCCATGGCATTGGCCGTCTGGCCGATCTCAGAGCTGGTGAGCACCTTCGTCGTTGTCTGGTCGACGGGATTGAACTCCCAGATATCGTTGGCGACGTCGACACCGTAGATGTAGTGGCCGAGCGTGCCGGCAGCCGCATTGGCGGCTGAGACAGCGATCGCGGCGATGGCCGCGAGCGTCGTGAGGGTTGTGCGGAGGGTGGAAAGGACGCCGTGAACCGTGGTGGTGGTGTTCATCGGATTCGTGCTCTTGCAACGGGAAAACGCCGAGCAAGCAACGAGACCGAGTGCGAAAAACAAACCGCGGCAGAAACCGGACAGTGCTTAGAAGGATGCGGAAGAAACCGCTCGAACGAAGCTACGACCTGGAAGCGAAATCAGAAAAACAAAAAACGCACCGGCTCATCACCGGGTTTTTCGTCAGATTTCACTGCTGCGACGTCAGTCGCACGCGGTCAGTAGCTTACTCCTTCTTACGTCGGCCTCCGGAACGTTTCCGCGGCCATCACTTCAAAGAATCATACGCCTTCAATCGCACGTGTCAACAGCTTTTCGAAAAATTCCGAAAACACGCAAAAACCCCGTGAAATTCGCTCAATCGCCATCGGTGATCAGGAAGTTTTTGAACTGCCAGACATCGTCTGGATCGACCGACGGATCGTTGTATCCAGGAAACGCCGAGGCGTAGTCCTTCAGGGGAGTCCAGTCGCTGCGGACAGAGATGAACTTGCCCAGATAGGGCTTGGCGATCTCCAGCACGTAATCGTGCGGCAGGTCATCCGGCACAAGGAGGCCGCGATCTGGGTTTTCGATCATCCACATCGCACACGCCACCACCGAGATGGCAACCTGCATCGTGGTGGCGTTCTGATGCGGCACAAGCCGGCGAGAGGCCTCGATCGACAGATTCGAGCCGCACCACCAGCTCTTGAGCGGATGCCCCATGATCAACGCGCCGAGAATATCGGACCCGCTGGAGATGTCGTCGTACATGATCCGCTCGCTTGACTGCATCTTGTAGCGGTGGCCCCGCAGTTCGTGCAGCGACGCGACCGCGGCGTCACACGGGCAGTAGGCGTAGTGCATGGTGGGCCGATAGGCCGCCCGGCCATCCTCCCAGACCGTCAGCGCATCGGTGATGGTGAAGGCCTCGCCATGCCGAACCACCATGCCCACGACCGGATAGTTGGGAACCCACGTGTTCACCAAGGTGTTCATCCCCATCCGCGCCAGGCAGATCTGATTTCGCGGACCAGACTCGTGCTCATAGGCAAGGGGTGGCAGTTCCTTTTCATGAGTCCCCCAGCCAAGTTCCGCTGTCGTGGTGCCTTCCTCACGAAAGCCCTCCACGCTCCAGGTGTTCACAAACTCATCCACCTGCTTCGGTCGATTTGAGATCTGGGTGTCTCGTTCGCTGCAATGAATCACCTTCACACCCAGCTCATGGGCGAGATGGTTGAAAACCCGATTCTTCGCGTGATCCTTGATCCGCTCAGCCTGCTCCCCGACCAGTTTTCGCTCCAACAGACACGCATCGGCGATATCGAGCAGCCCTTCCTTGGTGAAGTGGCTAATCAGGCCTGGGTTGGCACCGTGCTCAACGACGCACGTCGGCCCTGGGCGATCCCAGGAGTCCTTCAGCTTCCGCAGCGCCATATGCCGCCAGTAGAGCGTGAGGTGCGACGGATGCGTGTCGGGCTGCTGAAAATACGGATCCCACAGCTCAATCGATGTATTGATGTACAGAACCCCGTGATCGTGGCACCAGCTGATGATCTCGCAGCTGTCGATGTTCCAGGCGAGATCGATCACGAGATCCCCTTCCGCCATCCGTTTGCCAAGAATCCTCGCCAGGCTGCCGTGGGTGATGCGGTCTTTGACGAACGTGATCCCCTGGGCGATCCACGGAGCAAGCGCCTCTTCATCGGGATTGAAGTCGATGATCGTGATCGACTCCGGCTTGATGCCCACATGCTTCAGGAGAATGGGAAGTGTGCAGCGGGCAACCGAACCGAAACCGATGAAGAGAATCCGCCTGTCGTATGTGAGCATCAGGGCCTGCTTGCCGTTGGGGGAAACGCGGACCGCCGCGCGGCAGCAGACCGCAACGACACAAAAGAAGAGGCACGAGTATATCGACTCGAAGCCAGGCGGTCATGCCCACGTGCGATCGTGTCGCCTGCATGGCATGATGCGAGTGGGCGGACGGTCGCTGATCGCCCCACCTGCAGCTGTTTCTGAATGCCACGGAACTCACCATGACATCGTCTGCTCACCTGCTCTGGCTGGCGATTGCCGGCGTTGCTGGCGTGCTCTGCCGCGCCGGTGTTTCGACAGTCGTTGGCCGCGTGGGCGGCGATGGCTTTCCCTGGGCGGTGACGATCGTCAATGTGACCGGCTCCTTCGCCTTCGCTGCGATCGCGGCAGCCACGCCGATTCGTTTTCTCCCGACGGGCTTTGAAAAGATTCTGCTTGTGGGCCTGCTGGGAGGCTTCACCACCTTTTCCAGCTTTTCCTACGAAACCGTTCGCCTCCTGCAGGCAGGCCACACCACCGCTGCGGTGGGCTTTGTCGCAGCCAACAACGTCGGGGGGCTGCTCGCAGTGTGGCTCGGGCTCGCAGCCTTTTCAGCCCGAGCCCCCTGACGTAAGCCGGGGCCTACAGGCCCATCGGCACACCGCGGCTGGCGAGCTGCTCGACAAGCTGCCGAGCACCAGAGAACACTTCCGCGTCCCAGCCGGCAGCCCGGGCGGCCTCGACATGCGCGGGAATATCGTCGCAGAAGAAGATGCGGTCTGCCGGCACCCCCGCTTTGGCGACCGCCGCTTCGTAGATGCTCGGATGCGGCTTCATCGCCCCCACTTCATAGCTCAGCACCAGCGGGCCAATGCCTCCCGGCAGAATGCCATACCGACAGCGAAGCAGGTGCTGCCAGTGGATGTCGCAGGTGTTGGAGAGAATCCCCAGCGGCACGCCAGCCCGCTCGATCGCCGCAATCACCGGCAGCATCTCAGCGCGAAGCGTGAAGATGTCGCCCGCCGCACGGGCGAGCGCGTCGACATCGACCTCGACCGCCGTCGCACGGACAAACTCCGCATGCAGCGTGTCCCAGGCGAGCAGGCCCGTTTCGATCCTCCGCGGCCGGTCGTCGGCTGTGAAAAACTGCTCGACGTCCGCCTCAGCGAGGCCCGTGATCGCGGCGACCTTTTGCCAGGCGAGCGCGTGGTCGAAGTCGACGACCACACGACCAAGATCGAGATAGATGAAGGCGGGACAGCGCACGATCGCTCCTCACAGCCACGCGTAGACAAGAAAAAAGGTGAATATTTTCGACCGCTGCGGCGAGAAGCCTCACGCCTGGCGGTGGATGCAGATCAGGCACATGTCGTCGGTCTGCACCTGGCCTGCGGTATATTGCTCGACATCGGCAATGATCCTGCGGCCGGCCTCCTCAGCTGATCCGTCGGCCCCAGCAAGCACCGCCGTCAGCCGATGAAAATCGTAGATCTTGCTCTCCACATCCATCGCCTCGCTGATTCCATCGGTGTAGAGCACAAGCGTTGCCCCGGGATGAATCGCAAACTGCAGGCTGCAGTAGGTGGCCTCGGGATCCCAGCCGAGGGGCAGGCAGCCGAGATCGGCTCCCACCAGCTCGACCCGGCCATCAGGATGCCGCAGCGCCAAGGGCAGATGGCCGGCATTGACGAGCGTTGCCTGCTGGGTCGACGGATCGATCACGCACACCATCACCGTGGCAAACCGCTCCTCCCACTCGTTGCTGCAGAAGCTCGCGTTGATTCGGGCCACGGCCTCCGCCACGTCGTTTTCAGTGGCCACCGCTAAGGCGACCTTGCTCGACAGCGTGGCCATCACGAGCGCCGCCGACACCCCTTTGCCAGACACATCCGCCATGACCGCCACGACGCGGCCATCGGGCAGCGGCACGTAGTCGTAGTAGTCGCCTCCGACCTGTCGAGCCGGCGAGTAGAAGTCGAAAATGTCGTAGCCGGGAATCTCTGGTGGCTGTTTGGGCAGCATCCCCTGCTGAACCTGACGGGCCACATCGAGGTCGCGGCGGAGTTTCTCTCGACGGACGCGGTCTTCATGGGCAAGGGCCTGCTCGATGGCCCGGGCGGCCTGCTCAGCCAATGAGGCCAGCACGTCGAGATCGTCTGGGCGAAAGCCATCGCTCAACTCGCGGGAGTCGACCTGCAACACCCCAAGCACGTCGCCTCCATTCCTGCCGATGGGGGCGCACATCACCGAGCGAATGTGGCAGGCCAGGATGCTCTCGTTCATGTTGAGCCGGGAGTCGCCCGCGGCGTCGGCCGAGAGAATCGCCTTGCGGCCGCGGACGACCTTTTCAATCAGCGAGCGACTGAGCATCAGCGGGCCTGACTGGTCCGTTCGCATTTTGCGTGCTCGCAGCACCGGCTTGCCCGACTCGCGATCGATCAGCAGGACAAACGCCCGCTCAGCTTTGGGAAAGATGGTAAAGAGCCCTTCCACCAGCCGACCAGGCACAAGCTCAGGGTCGAGTGACGACCCGACGGCGAGGCCAAGTTCATGGGCCGCATGCAGCTTGGCTGCCGCGTTGCGATCGGCCTCAGCCGTCGACTGGGGCCCGCGAAGGTCGACCTGCGAGACGACCATCGACTCATCTCCGTTGTCGAAAAACATCGTCGCGTCGGCGGGATGTTCCGCTTCATCCGCTGCACCAACGGCCCGGAGCGTGAGCTGCTGCCCACCGACAGAGAGCTCGTCTCCTACGTTCAGCGGCGTCGGACCGACCAGCTGCTCGCCGTTGACGAACGTGCCGTTGCGCGAGCCGAGATCTTCCAGCGTGATCGTGGCTGCTCCACCGCGGGCCAACGTGATCACCGCATGCTGCCGACTCACCGCCGACTCAGGGATCATCACATCACACGAGGGATGTCGACCAAGAACCGTCCGCTCCTTTGTCAGCGGATACTGCTCTCCCGTGCCAGGATCCCCTTCAAGTTGCAGGTAGTATGCGTACACAGGAGGCTTTCGGTCGGCGACGGCGGCTCACCCGCTCTTTGCGGAGATGCCTCTAAGATACCGGGGCAATCACACCGCACACCAGCAGGCCCGCAAAGCCCTGAGCGCGAGGCCTGCCCAGCCCCGATCCCCCAAACCCCACTCACGAGACGTGCGAATGCCCGCCAGCCCTCCCGTGCTTGTTGTGGTTGATCCTCAGCGAGACTTTTTTCCTGGCGGTGAGCTGGCCGTGCCAGGCGCCGACCGCATCATCGAGCCCATCAATGAGCTCATGGACATGTTTGCGTCGGTGATCATCACCCAAGACTGGCATCCGCCAGGTCATGTCTCGTTCGCAGCCAGCCACCCCGGCCGCCAGATTGGAGATCATCTCACACTGCCGCATGGCGAGCAGCAGCTCTGGCCGGTGCACTGCGTCGCCAACACAGCGGGAGCTGAGATCGACCCTCGGATTGCCGTGCCGCCCCAAGCCAGGATCATTCGCAAAGGAACCCGCACCTCGATCGACAGCTACTCCGGTTTTTTTGAAAACGACGGCGTCACGCCCGTCGGGCTCCATGACCTGCTCGTCGATCTCTCCGCAACGTCGATGGTCGTGGCGGGCCTCGCCACCGACGTGTGCGTGCTTGCGACGGTGCTCGACGCTTGCCGTCTCGGCTACGACGTGACTGTCGTCGAGGAAGCCTCCGCAGCCATCGATTGCGATGGCTCGCTGAGCCGCGCCTGGGCCCAGATGAACGCTGCTGCCGCACGTCGAGCCGCCACCGTCACCGAGGCTGCGTCTTTACGGCGTCGCGGATAGGGCGGCCGTATGAAGGCACCCTCAACAGTCCAACTCCCGGAACGGCGATTCGGCACGCGATGACCACCGCCAAAGACCGCCTTGCACCTCAAAGGCAGCCAGTATTTTCCGGCGACTGATCCCCGATCAGCCCAAAAGAAAAAACCCCTCGTTTCCAAGGGGATTTTTGAAATCGGGGCGACATGATTCGAACATGCGACCTCCTGGTCCCAAACCAGGCGCTCTAGCCAGGCTGAGCTACGCCCCGTCTGCCCTCGCGGCGGCCGCAGGTGCGGCTGGTAGAGCAACTCGCTTAGTCTAGCCTGCGAGAGCCGGGAACCGAAGATGGGTCCGTTTTCTGCCTGCGGAACCGACACAAGCGGCAGCGGGCGACTGCAATCCTCGCCTTGAAAGCAGCCCCCGCCGCCGCCAGTTGAACGTGTGTTGAGGCAGACCTCAGACGACTTCTGCCGTGAGAAACTCCAGCAGCCGCTGAAACTCGTCGGCATCCGCAAACGGAATCACGATCTTGCCGGAGCCCTTACTCGTGGCCTGCACCACAACTTTTGTGCCGAGGGCCCTGCGGAGGTCGTTTTCCATGGCGATGATCTGAGCGGGTCGCTTTGCGACAGGCCGGCCCCCACGGCGGGCTCCCGGAGCCCCCTCACCAAAGGCGTCGTCGTCTTCGTCGCTTCGCAGGATCTCCTTCACTTCCGCTTCCACGGCCCGCACGCTCAGGCCCTCGTCGACAACGCGGCGGGCCAGCCGCACCTGCACTGGCTCGTCACCAATCGGCAGCAGGGCTCGGGCATGCCCCATCGAGATCGAACCTGCCCGCAGGAGCTGCTGCACGTCGCCCGGCAGATCAAGCAGCCGAATCAGGTTGGCCACGGTGGAGCGATCCACCGAGAGCCGCTTGGCAAGTTCTTCCTGGGTGCACTGCCAGTTGGCGAGGTACTGCTTGAAGCTGGCAGCTTTCTCGAGCGCGTCGAGATCCCGTCGCTGCAGGTTTTCGACGATCGCAATCTCGGCCATCTGCCGATCGTCGACCTCGAGCACGCGAGCAAGGATGCTTGTCCAGCCGACCCGCCGGGCTGCTGCGAGCCGACGCTGGCCAGCGATCAGCTGATAGCGATCCCCCTGCTGCCGCACGACGATCGGCTGCACCAGCCCATGCTCGCGAATGCTCTCGGCCAGCTCCGCCAGGGCACCATCGTCAAGCACACTCCGCGGCTGCCACGGGTTGGCGTCGATCGAGGTGACGGGGATCGTGTCGGCTGGCAGGCTGGCCACCGCCTGCTCCGCCGCTTCGGGGGAATGCAGAAAGAGTCGCGCGGCCGCGGCTGGACCAGGCCCACTCGCTGGGGGGGTGGCGACGGCCGCTGTGCCGTCGGCTTCGCCGCCGGGGCCCGTGCGACCGAGCAGGGCCTCGAGTCCTCTTCCCAGGCGTCGTTGATTACTCACAGTCGCGTACCTCCATGCACAGTTCTGTGTAGGCGCGGGCTCCGGCCGACCGCGGGGCGTAGTCGAGCACGCTCATGGCGTGGCTGGGGGCTTCCGAGACCGACACGTCCCGCGGGATCACGGTGTCAAACACGATTTCACCGAAGAAGTCCCGCACCTCCGCTTCAACCTCGTGGGTGAGTTCGAGCGAGGCTTCATGCATCGTCAGAACAATGCCTCCAAACTGAAGTCTTCCCGGACGGGCCTGCATCACGTCGCGGATCACCTCGATCATCTGCGTGAGACCCTCGAGGGCGAAGTACTCGCACTGAATCGGCATCAAGACTTCCGTGCTGCCGGCGAGGGCTGTCCGCGTGAGGTCGCCGAGCGACGGTGGGCAGTCAATCAGGCAGTAATCCCAGGCCCCGAGGCCGTGGGCCATGTGATGCTCGAGGACAGCCGATCCTCCGCGGGCGAGCTCGGCAATCCGTTCGACGTCACGCACGCTGCGGCTGCCTGGTAATAAGGAGAGGTTCTCAATGCTCGTCGCGGTCACCGACTCAGCCAGGGCCTGTTCGCTGACGAGAGGATGCTCAGCGGCGGGTGTGCCGCCGAATCCTGTGGTGGCGTTGCACTGCGGATCCAGATCGACCAGCAGCGTTCGCAGGCCGCCCTTGGCAAGGCCAGCAGCGATGTTCGATGCGGTGGTGGTCTTGCCGACCCCCCCCTTCTGATTTGCAACACACACGATCCGGCCCACGCTCGAATGCTTTCTTGACGGCAGCCCCGCTTCCCCCTTCGCGAACCCAGCACGCCCATCGCCAGATCCGGGCCCGCTCGGCACGACTGTTTCGCCGTGCGCAAGCGGTGCACTCGGAATATCGGCCATTCACGGAACGTTCGTCACGACGCGGTCGCTGAGGCGACAGAACCGGACTTCCGCGCAGAGTTGCCCAAACAGCCTGGCAAGATAGGACGGCTGGCAAGAGACAGAGGGCCGCGAAGGCAGGACCGCAGCCAGCGGCGGCTGAGCCTACAGCCGAACCCACTCGGCGAGCTGGGGATGCTCAAAGATCATCTGCTGCTGCAGGGTCAACTCGCTGCCTGCCCCAGCAGCCCTGGCACGCTCCTCCATTGCCCGGGCGATCCCGATGTCGACATAGGCCAGACCGACAGCATTGAAGTAGGTCCGCTCCTCTGGCGTCTCCCGGCCCGGCTTCGTGCCTGCGACCAGCTCACCGATGTTGGCGTGGATGTCGGCATCGGTCAGATCGCCGTCTTTGTACATGCGGCTGAGCGTCTGCGTGCGGTGCTTCACCGTCTCCCAGTCGTCGCAGACAATCTTCTGGCAGGCCTTGGCGACGGCATACTCGTCTTCCCAGCCTCCGATGTGGCTATAGAAAGTGCCGGGCTTCATCCAGGCCGCCTGCAGCAACGGTGCCTGGGCGCTGGTGGCCGTCACGATGATGTCGGCACCGGAGACGGCCGCTTCCAGATCGCTCCCGGTTCCAGAGATCTCCATGCCGCTGAGGATGGGCGACATCTCGCGGACAAACTGCTCCTCCTCGTGCTTCTCCTTGGCTGCCACCAGACACCGCTCGAGCGAGGGCACCGCCGTCTTCATGGCGATCAGATGCATCTTCGCCTGCTCGCCGGCCCCGATGAAGCCGATCGTGCGGGAGTCGGGCCGAGCGAGGTAGGTTGCGGCCAGGCCCCCCATCGCCCCCACGCGAATGTTGGAGCAGAGCGTTCCCTCCATGAAGGCAATCGGGAAACCGTGCTCGATCTCCGAGAGGATGATCACAGCGGAGAGATTCTGCAGGCCGTGCACGACAGGGTTTGGTGGAAACACGCTGACCCACTTCACGCCGCAGAGCTTTCGGCTCGTGAAGGTTGCCGGCAGGCAGTTGATGCGTTCCTGGGTGTCTTGATTGAAGATCTGCACGATCTTTTCTGGAAAGAGCACCTCTCCCCTGTCGAACGCCGCAATCGCATCACGGGCCGCCTCCATCGCCATCTTCATATCGAGGCAGCCAGCCGCGAGCAGGTCTTCCTGGGAGTAGTAGCGGCAGCGGATTGCGTGGTCAGCCATCAGGTTGGACTCTCCGAGAGAAAGCAGCAGCCGTTCGCCGAGGCAAAGGTTTCACGTGAAACTTCGCGGGTCAGCCAAAGAATACCGCGTCGAGCAGCCCCGTCGCTTCTGCCATCCGCCGGCGATGCAGACCGCGCGTGGGTGGTGGGGAGACCGCGCGCGGGTGGTCCGGCTCGGCAGGCGGCAAAAGTCGCGTCGCTGGGCCAGGATAGGCCAAACGCTCCGCGAGCGTTCGCCGACCCGCCGAGCCTCCCCTTTTCTGTCAAGGACGAGAGGGGAACGGGACGGGTCCTCGGGCCGCGAAGCGGCCTCGGCGAAGCCGAGGTGCCTGCGGCACCCGAAGACCCGTCCCGCTTGCGGCCACCGGCCGCAGATCGCCGCGAAGCGGCGAACAGGCCGTCCTTAACAACGTAAGCGAGGGGTGAGCCCGGGCCGAATGAGCCGGCCTTGCAGTCGAGCGCACTCGCTTCACGCCTGCGAAGCCATCCTGGCCTTCGCAGGCTAAGGCGACCAGTCAGAAAGCCAAGGTTTCTGACCGGCCGCAGGCCGCCGCTCCTGCGGCGGACAGGCCGGCCATAAAACCACGAGCAGGGAACGGGACGGGTCCTCGGGCCGCGAAGCGGCCTCGGCGAAGCCGAGGTGCCTGCGGCACCCGAAGACCCGTCCCGCTTGCGGCCACCGGCCGCAGATCGCCGCGAAGCGGCGAACAGGCCGTCCTTAACAACGTAAGCGAGGGGTGAGCCCGGGCCGAATGAGCCGGCCTTGCAGTCGAGCGCAGCCCGGAGGGCGAAAGCGAGAATGCACGAGTGAGCGAAGCCAGGATGGCGAAGCGAACGCTCGGCGAATCGGCTTGGGCTCACCCCGAGCGACCCCGAACGCTCGGCGAATCGGCTTGGGCTCACCCCGAGCGACCCCACCGCCCGACGCCCTCCGCCGACAACGCCCTTCCGCCCCCGCCGCCCTTCGCCGACAACGCCTTGTTCCACGTGAAACCAGGCAAGCTGAAACGACAGCGGGGGTGTCGCACGCGCGACACCCCCGCTCCATGTTTGCCGTGAGCCAGGAACCGGCACTGAGGCCAGCCCTGCCTGCTGACTAATACCTGTAGTACTCGGGCTTGAACGGGCCTTCGACCGGCACGTGGATGTAGGCGGCCTGGTCCGAGGTGAGCTTGGTGAGCTTCACGCCGAGCTTGGCGAGGTGCAGCCGAGCGACTTCCTCGTCGAGCTTCTTGGGCAGACGGTGCACCGAGACGTCGTAGTCGTCGGGGTTCTGCCAAAGGACCATCTGGGCTAACACCTGGTTGGTGAAGCTGGTGCTCATGACAAACGACGGGTGGCCGGTGGCACAGCCGAGGTTCACCAGGCGGCCTTCAGCCAGCAGGAGGATGCTTCTGCCGGATGGCAGCGTGTAGCGATCGACCTGCGGCTTGATCTCGACCTTGGTGATGCCCTTGGTGTTCTCCAGCCAGGCGACGTCGATCTCGAGATCGAAGTGCCCGATGTTGCAGACGATGGCGTCTTCCTGCATCTGCTCCATGTGGCAGCCGAGGATCACGTCGCGACAGCCGGTGGTGGTCACGAAGATCTGGCCCTGCGAAGCAGCCTCTTCCATCGTGGTGACTTCGTAGCCCTCCATCGCGGCCTGCAAGGCGTTGATGGGGTCGATCTCGGTGACGATCACGCGAGCACCGAGCGACTTCATCGAGTGGGCGCAGCCCTTGCCGACATCGCCGTAGCCAGCGATGACAACAACTTTGCCAGCCACCATCACGTCGGTGGCCCGCTTGATGCCGTCGGCGAGGCTCTCGCGGCAGCCGTAGAGGTTGTCAAACTTCGCCTTGGTGCAGGAGTCGTTGACGTTGATCGCCGGCAGCTTGAGTTCACCATGCTCTGCCATCTGGTAGAGGCGATGCACGCCTGTGGTCGTCTCTTCCGAGAGGCCACGAATATCGCCAAGCAGCTCGGGATACTTGTCGTGCACCATGGCGGTGAGGTCGCCACCGTCGTCGAGAATCATGTTGAGAGGCTGGTCATCGGGGAAGAACAGGGTCTGCTCGATGCACCAGTCAAACTCCTCGTTGGTCATGCCCTTCCAGGCGTAGACCGGCACGCCCGTCTTGGCGATCGCGGCGGCTGCGTGGTCTTGGGTCGAGAAGATGTTGCAGCTGCTCCAGGTGACCTGGGCGCCGAGCTCGGTGAGAGTCTCGATCAAGACCGCTGTCTGGATCGTCATGTGCAGGCAGCCTGCGATGCGGGCACCAGCAAGAGGCTTCTGTGCGCCATACTTTTCGCGGAGCGCCATCAGGCCTGGCATCTCGTTCTCCGCGAGCATGATCTCCTTGCGGCCCCATTCGGCCAAGGACATGTCGGCGACTTTATAGGGCAGGCGGGTATCGACGTGGGCCACGAAAACCTCCTTGGAACAAAAAACGGGCAGTCGGTGGACGGGACGGCAGCACAACAGATGCTGGCCAGACCCTGTCGCCGAGGCGGCACGGCGGCCACGTCGGAACGCCCCCATCATAGCGGGCTGGCCAGCCGCAGCCGACCCCAGGCCGGCCATTCGGGGCTCTCGAGGCCTCCCGCAACGCTCGCGGGCAGCGCTAGCAGGCAGACTGGGGAACTTGTCTGTCGCCGCAGGACGGGGTGACCGGCGACCCCCAAAACCTCGGCTTTTGAGGGCGTCGCTTCAGTGGAAAAGGTCATGAATGGCTTTTTCCACGAACAGCTAAGAAGACAACGGCAAGGCGGCGTTTGCCTCGGCGATAAACCGCCGGGTTTTTTCTGAATCTTTCACCCCTGGAGCCTGCTCGACCCCGCTGGCCACATCGACGGCGATGGCCCCGCTGACCGCGATCGCCTCAGCCACGTTGCCTGGTTTCAGCCCGCCGGCCAGGGCCAGCGGGAGGTCGGCCTGGGAGGACGCTAATCCGGCCCAGTCGACCGTGCGCCCGGTTCCACCGCGGGCACCAGCGGACGTTTCACGTGTAACAGCAGCGTCGACGAGGAGCATTGCGGGGGCAGCCCCGGCATTCCTTGCCGCATCGACCCAGCGGTTGGCCTCCGCCAGCCGATTCGGCTCGAGGTCGTCCGCGGCCCCGAGGTGCACCGCTCGGATCACCGGCAGCGGACGCAGCTCCCCGCACAGCCAGGGCGGGTCGATGGCCGCAGTGTCATCGCCATCGACAGCGGAAAGCGGCCAGAGCTCGCCATGCAATTGAATTGCATCTAGGCCCACGGCGTCTGCCACCGCATGAATCTCGTTTGCCGGCATGCCAGCAAACACGCCCACCCGCACGACCCCGTCTGGAATCGCCGCCGCCACCTCCGCCGCCCGCTCGCGGCTCAGACACCGCAGCGAGCCGGCCACAAAGTTGAGCCCGATCGCGTCTGCACCACACTCCGCCGCCAGCCGGGCATCCTCAGGCGTAGTAATGCCGCAGATCTTAATCCGAAACAGGTGCATCGCCGCGACCGTCTCCCTCGCTGCACTTCCATCACAAGCAATGGCATCCTACCGAAAGAGCCGCTGCCAAACGCAGCGGCACAAGAACGCACCCGCGACGCCTTCTTATAAGGCGGATCCTGCTTCCCCCCGGACGCCGTCACAAACCTCAGCCGGGACAGGTCGCCTCAAACCTTGAGCGAGAGGTGTTGGAAGACCGCGCGCGGGCGGTCCGGCTCGGCAGGCGGCAAAAGTCTCGTCGCAGGGCCAGGATAGGCCCAAACGCTCCTCGAGCGTTCGCCGACCCGCCGAGCCTCCACTTCTTTGTCAGAGCAGAGAACGGGAACGGGGCGGGTCCTCGGGCCGCAAAGCGAATACACGCAGCGGGACGGTCCTCGGGCCGCGAAGCGGCCTCGGCTAGCCGAGGTGCCTCCGGCACCCGAAGACCGTCCGTCAATCCGCCTCCGGCACCCGAAGACCCGTCCGCTGCGCCCCCGGCCGCAGATCGCCGCGAAGCGGCGAACAGGCCGTCCTTAAAAACCGTAAGCGAGGGGTGAGCCCGGGCCGAATGAGCCGGCCTTGCAGTCGAGCGCAGCCCGGAGGGCGAAAGCGAGAATGCACGAGTGAGCGAAGCCAGGATGGCGAAGCGAACGCTCGGCGAATCGGCTTGGGCTCACCCCGAGCGACCCCGAACGCTCGGCGAATCGGCTTGGGCTCACCCCGAGCGACCCCGAACGCTCGGCTCATCGCCCCGGGCTCACCCCGAGCGGCCCGGCTTCTCAGAAATCACTCCCCAACCAGCATGCGGCATTTCCGGAGCGATCGGCTTGAGCCGGCAACGTGTTCCGGTTTTAGAAAACCTGCCGGGGCACTGAGGTGCAGGAACAGGCGGCGTCTGGTCGACATGAAAGTGAGCGTTGATGTGACACATCAGCGAATGCCCATGTCCCTGGATTCGAGTCGCCATGCATTCTCCTGAGCACCGCAGCCAAGGCCGTCCCTTTCTCGCCGCTCCGCGGCCCGCCTTCTACTTTCCGGCCCGAGTCGTCGACTCGGCCCGCGAAGAACTGGAAAGGGGGATTCGCCGAGCTGAGGGCACGGGGCTTGTGGTCGGTCAGACGGGGACGGGTAAGTCGCTGCTGCTCGCCAAACTGGCGGAGGACCTGCGGGACGACTTTGATGTGGCCTTGCTCTCGGGGGCGCGGATCTGCACTCGCCGTGCGCTCTGGCAGTCGATGCTGGCCGAGATTGGAGAGGCGTATCGCGGGCTGGAGGAGAACGACCTGCGGATGAGTGTGGTGGAGAGGGTGCGGGGTCTGGCCGCCACCTGCTCCGGGCTCGTCGTGCTTGTCGATGAAGCTCAGACGCTGCCGATGCGGCTGATGGAGGAGCTGCGGCTGCTGTCGACCGTGCCCACCCCGCTGCCAGCCGTGCACATCGTGCTGGCGGGAACGCGGGAGCTGGAGGAGCGACTGGCGAACCCGAAGCTCGAGAGCCTTGCCCAGCGGATCGTGGTGCGAACGTATCTTGAGCCTCTCGACCATGCGGAGACCTGTGGCTACGTTCGCTCGCAGTGTCGCCAGGCTGGCATCGCTTGGGAGGATCACTTCGAGGCGGGCTGCGACGACGCCGTGTTTTCCATTACCGATGGCGTGCCACGACTGATCAATCAGATCTGTGATCATGCGCTGGTTGCAGCCGGCGAACGGGCACGGCTTCGGCCAGCCGACATCGATGCCGCCTGGCGAGAGATCCAGCGGCTGCCGTCGCCGGAGTCGTTGGCGTTTGGTGAGCCTGCCGCCAGCGAGTCTGATGCCGCAGTGCAGCCTGAGCAGGAGTCGTCGACGATCAGCTTCGGCGCACTCGATGGTGACGACTGGGCCGACGGCTGGTGGAACGACTCGCCGGCCCCGAGAGCGATCCGTCGCCCGCGATCCGGACTGACGGGCCGCACAGGATCGCGAACGTTGGCGAGTCGGTGGCGAAAAGCGCAGAGACGAGTCCAGCGGTATCGCTGCCAGCCGACGTCGATCCGTTTCAAGGTCCGGACGTGGAGTTTTTCTTCGACGCGTCACGCGACCCGTTTGATGCGCTGTTTGAGGAGGAAGCGGGTGGCCAGCGGCATGCGGTCGACATGCCCGACGACTTCCGCGGCTGTCGGCAGGTGGCGAGTCCTGAGGGGGGCGGACTCGCCCGCGACCTGGCAGCCTTTGAGGGGACAGTTGACGAGGGGGCGGTTGCGGGTCGCGAGCCGTGCGGCGACGAAATCGAGAGGTCGCCTTGGGAGCCGGATGAGCAGCGTTCGTGGCAGGATCAGTATGAGTATCGGTCAGACCACAAAGCAGACGCCTGCGGTGACCTGGAGAGCGAGCTGGAGTCGGTGGACGAGCCGATCTCCGGCTGCGACGACGACAGCGAGGATCTCGACGCCGATGTGATCGTGGTCGAAGAGGATCTCGTCGAAGATCCGGCCGATGCCGAACGGTCGGTGTTTGCCGTGCGGCCGGCAGACTACCGGCAGCTCTTCGCAAGGCTGCGACGACGGTAGGCTGCGGATCAGCGCGGCGGCTGGCGAGCGGGACCGCGTGTGAGCGGCGTCCTGACCGTTGCGCCGGGGTTCGTTGCCCAGGCCTGACGGCTGTGGCTACACTCCGTGCTCACATTTGTTGAAGGGGAAGGGGTATGAGCGGCGTGAGCGGTGAATCGGGGCATGTCCACACGGTGATGCAGGAAGAGCGGCTCTTCCCTCCACCCGGTGATTTTTCGGAGAAGGCCCGCATCGGGTCGCTCGAGGAGTATCGCCGCCTCTACGACGAGGCCCGCAACGACCCTGATGGGTTTTGGGATGCCCGCGCCCGTGAGCTGCCCTGGACAACGCCCTACACCCAGGTGCTCGACTGGCAGCCACCGATAGCGCGGTGGTTTGTGGACGGCAAGATCAACGCCTCGGCAGCCTGCGTAGATCATCAGGTGGCCCGCGGCCATGCCGAGAAGCCTGCTATTGTTTGGGTTGGCGAGCCCGCAGGGGAGCGGCGGGTGTTGACCTACCGCGAACTGCAGCAGGAAGTCTGCCGGGCGGCCGCAGGCCTGGCCAGCCTCGGCATCAAGGCAGGCGACGTCGTCTCCATTTATATGCCGATGACGCCAGAGCTGGTGATCGCCATGCTGGCCTGCGCGAGAATCGGGGCGGTGCATTCTGTGATCTTTGGTGGCTTCTCCAGCGAAGCGATCTCGGATCGCAACAACGATGCGGAAGCCGTGGCGGTGATCACAGCCGACGGTGGCTGGCGGCGTGGCTCGATGCTGCCGCTGAAGGCCAACGTTGATGAGGCCCTTGAGAAGTCGCCGAGCGTGAAGCATGTGATCGTGCTCAAACGCACCGGGCAGCCGATCGAGATGATCGAAGGCCGCGACATCTGGTGGCACGATCTCGTGGAGAAGATGCCCTGGGACACGCCGGCAGTTCCGATGGACTCCGAGTCGCCGCTGTTCATCCTTTACACCAGCGGTTCGACCGGAAAGCCGAAGGGCATCAAGCACACCACGGGTGGCTATGTGCTCTGGGCGAAGACAACCGCTGAGTGGGTCTTCGACCTTCGCGAAGACGACGTGTTCTGGTGCACGGCCGACTGTGGCTGGATCACCGGCCATAGCTACGTGACCTATGGGCCTCTCGCGGCCGGGGCCACGATCCTGATCTATGAGGGCGCTCCCAACGCACCCCACGAAGGCCGCTTCTGGGAGATCATCGAGCAGGAGAAGGTGACGATCTTCTACACAGCGCCAACGGCGATTCGGGCGTTTATGAAGTGGGGCATGCAGCACATCGAGGGCCGCGATCTCTCCACGCTGCGGCTGCTGGGCACGGTGGGCGAGGGCATCAATCCGGAAGCCTGGATGTGGTACCACGAGGTGATCGGTGGCAAGCGGTGCCCGATCGTCGACACCTGGTGGCAGACCGAAACCGGCGGGATCATGATGAGCCCGCTGCCGGGCTGCACGCCGACGAAGCCAGGCAGCTGCACGCTGCCGCTGCCTGGAGTGTCGCCAGAGATCGTCGATGCCGCTGGCAACCCGGTTCCCGATGGGCATGGCGGCTGGCTGGTGATGAACCGGCCGTGGCCGGGCATGCTGCGTGGCCTCTGGGGCGATGATGAGCGGTTCCGTGATACCTACTGGTCGAAGGTGCCCGGTAAGTATCTCGCCGGCGACAACGCCCGGCAGGATGCCGACGGCTACTACTGGATCATGGGCCGCATCGACGATGTGCTCAACGTGGCTGGCCACCGGCTCTCGACGATTGAGATTGAGAGTGCGCTCGTCAGCCATCCCACCGTCGCCGAAGCGGCGGCCGTTGGCAGGCCGCACGATGTGAAGGGAGAGGCGGTGTCGGTGTTTGTCACGCTGCGAGGCGGCGAAGCCAACGACGAACTGAAGGCGGAACTGCGGCAGCACGTGCGGCATCAGATCGGCGCGATCGCCGTGCCCGACGACATCCACTTCACCAGCAGCCTTCCCAAGACTCGCAGCGGCAAGATCATGCGGCGACTGCTCCGCGACATCGCAGCCGGACGTGAAACGGTCGGCGACACGACCACACTCGAGGACTATTCTGTGCTCGCGAGCCTCCGCGGCAACGACGAGTAACCCAGCCGGCCCCCAACGGCCGCAGATCGCCGCGAAGCGGCGAACAGGCCGGCTCCTATCAGCTTCAAACGCGCGTATTGAACGGGACGGGTCCGCGGGGGCCGAAGGCCCCTCGGCTACGCCGAGGTCGCTCCGCGGCCCGTGGACCCGTCCCGCTTGCGTGCGGATGGCCCGCAGCGAGCGTCCGGAGGGGCAGCCCCGGGCTCACCCCGAGCGGCCCACCCCAAAGCGGCTACACTCAATCACACCCATGGCCCTCCACCAATCCCACCGCCCCACCCCCGAACTGCTCGCCCCAGCTGGCGACTGGGACTGCGTGCAGGCGGCGATTGAAAACGGGGCCGACGCCGTGTATTTCGGCCTTGATTGTGGCTTCAATGCACGGGCCCGTGCGGCCAACTTCGCCGTCGATGACCTTCCAGAACTGATGCAGACCCTGCATCGACGGGGAGTTGCCGGCTACGCCACGCTCAACGTGCTGGTCTTTTCCGACGAGCTCGATGCGTTTCGTCGCGTGGCGGAGGCCTGCGATGCCGCGGGGGTCGACGCCGTGCTTGTGCAGGACGTCGGTGCGGCGAGGCTCCTGCGGGAGGTCTGCCCTAGGCTGCCGCTGCATGCTTCGACGCAGATGACACTCACCAGTGCCGAGACGATTTCGCTCGCGGAAGAGCTTGGCATGGAGCGGGTGGTGGTGGCCCGCGAGCTTTCGCTCTCCGAGATCAAGGCGATCCGACGGCAGACGACGATGCCGCTGGAGGTGTTTGTGCATGGGGCGCTGTGTGTGGCCTACTCGGGGCAGTGCCTGACGAGCGAGTCGCTCGGAGGACGCAGTGCCAATCGCGGGCAGTGCGCTCAGGCCTGCAGGCTGCCGTATGACCTTGTTTCCGACGGGAACGAGGTCGAGCTCGGCATGCAGAAATACCTGCTTTCACCGCAAGACCTGGCCGGCTTTTCGCTGGTGCCGGAGCTGATCGAGGCTGGGGTGTCGTCCTTGAAAATCGAAGGGCGGCTGAAGACCGCGGAGTATGTCGCCAACATCACCCGACACTACCGCCGCGCGATCGACGAGGCTGTCGGCGGAGCGGCGGCGGCCTTTTCTCGGCGTGAGGTCGAGGAGATGGAGCTCTCGTTCTCCCGCGGCTTCTCCACGGGATGGCTTGCCGGCATCGACCACAAGCGGCTCGTGCCGGCCACCAGCAGCGCAAAGCGGGGCGTGCGACTGGGCACCGTGGTGGAGGTGCGTGGGGGCCGCGTGGTCGTCGATCTGGCTGAGGAGCTTGCCGCTGGAGTGAAGCGGGGCGACGGCGTGGCCTTCGACTGCGGGGCCACCAGCGACGAGGCGGCAGGCGGCCGCGTGTATGAGGTCTTTGCCGGCGGACACTCCGAAACCGGTGCTGTTGTCTCCGGACGCGTCGGCCTCACCTTTGGCCACGGGGCGATCGATTTCGGCAAGCTCGCTGCCGGCCAGGCTGCCTGGAAGACCGACGACCCACAGCTGACCTCCAGGCTTCGCAAGAGCTTCACGTCGGCGATGCCGCTGCGTCAGCAGCCGGTCGACCTGCATGTTCGCGCGAGCGTGGGTGCGGCGATTGAGGTGCAGGCAACGACGGCTGCAGGTGCCAGCTGCTCGGTGGCGTCGACGGAGCGAGCCGAGGAGGCGGTGAAGCATCCCCTTGATGCCGAGCTGCTCCGCCGGCAGTTTGGCCGGCTTGGCGGCACACCCTTTGCGCTGCGAGACCTGACCGCCGAGATCACCGGGAGGCCGATGTTGCCGCTGAGCGTGTTGGGAGCCGTTCGCAAGCAGCTTGTGGCTGGCCTGGAGACGGCCGCGGCCGCCCACACCCATCGGCAGGCGGCCTCCCGGCCTGCAGCTGAGCCCATGCTGCCGAAGGAGATGCCGGCCCCTTCGTCGCTGCCGGTGCTTCGCGTGCTGTGCCGCTCGCTCGGTCAGCTGCGGGCGGTGCTCGACATGGGCGAGCGCGAGCTGGCCGCCGACTTCGCCGATATCCGTGAGTATGGCGAGGCGGTCGTGGCGGCTCGCCGCGTGGGGGCGCGGCTCCTGATCGCCACGCCACGCATCCACAAGCCGGGGGAGACGGGCATCTTTCGGCTGATGGCCAAGGCAGAGCCTGATGGAGTGCTCGTGCGGAACATGGCGGCCCTGCGGTTTTTCCGCGACGCGGGCCTGCCGGCAGAGGGCGATTTCTCGCTGAATGTCACCAACGAGCGGTCCGCGACGTTTTTCATGGCCGCAGGCCTTCAGCGGGTCACGGCGTCGTACGACTGCAATCGTGAGCAGCTGCTGGCCTTGGTGGCTGCCACGCCGCCAGCCTGGCTGGAGGTGGTGATCCATCAGCACATGCCGATGTTTCACATGGAGCACTGCGTGTTTTGTGCGGTGCTCTCGCCAGGCACCGACAAAACGACCTGCGGCCGGCCGTGCGATGTGCATGCGGTGCACCTGCGAGATCGGCAGGGTGTGCAGCACCGCCTGACCGCGGATGTGGGCTGTCGCAACACGCTCTTCAACGCCACCCCGCAAAGCGGTGCCGAGGTGGTGCCGGCGCTGCTCGAGCGGGGGGTGCGACATGTCCGCGTCGAACTCCTCGATGAGCCTGCCGCCGAGGTGCGGGAGATCCTCGCCGCCTATCGTGAGCTGCTCGCCGGCAGGCGGTCTGGCCGTGATGTCTGGCAGCAGCTCAAGGCCAGCAACCGGGTGGGCGTGACCCGCGGAACGCTGGAGGAGAAACGCAACCCGCTGGCGATCCTCTGAGAGCGGGCAGGCTGCTGGCGGCCGTGGCACGTCCGACGTACTATCGTGGCCTGACAGAGCGGAGGTTCCGCTCTCGCGCTGGTCCTGCGTGGAATGGGGAGCGCCACGGCCACAAGGCTCGTGGCCGCAGGAACGGCACGCACTCGAGTTCACCACCCCTTGCGGAAGGTATGAGATGACACAGAAACGAACTGGTGCCGGCCTCTGGTCGATCTTCGCCGTGGCTGCCGTTGCCCTGGTGGCAATCCCGGCCTGGGCTGCCGACGACGAAGATGGCTTCGAGGTGCTCTTCGATGGCACGAGCATGGATGGCTGGAAGGCCAACGAGAACCTTGACAGCTGGAAGCTCGTCGACGGCGAGATCGTCTGTCGTGGCGACCGCAGCCACCTGTTTTACGTCGGCGACGCCGACAGCCCAGCCGAGTTCAAAAACTTCCACTTCAAGGCTGAGGTGATGACCAAGCCCGGCGCCAACTCCGGCATCTTCTTCCACACCGAGTGGCAAGACGAAGGCTGGCCAGCCAAGGGCTACGAGATGCAGGTCAACAACTCACAAGGCGACCCCGTCCGCACCGGCAGCATCTACTACTTCGTGAAGAACTTCACGCCTCCGGCGGAAGACAACGAGTGGTTCACGCAGGAGCTGATTGTGAAGGGCAAGGCGATGACCGTGATCGTCGACGGCAAAGTGCTCTTTGAGTATGTCGAGCCCGAGGGCGCGACCGGTGCCGCTCCCGGTGGCGGCGGCAACCACAAACTCTCCAGCGGCACCTTCGCCCTGCAAGCCCACGACCCCGGCAGCGAGGTCCACTACCGCAACATCCGCGTCAAGCGGCTGCCGTAGGACCAAGGGCGGAGTGCACACGCAAGCGTGACGGGTCCTCGGGCCGCAAAGCGAATGCACACGCAAGCGGGACGGGTCCTCGGGCCGCAAAGCGAGTGCACACGCAAGCGGGACGGGTCCTCGGGCCGCAAAGCGAATGCACACGCAAGCGGGACGGGTCCTCGGGCCGCAAAGCGGCCTCGGCTTTGCCGAGGTGCCTCCGGCACGCGAAGCAATCCCGTCAAGCCGGTCAGTCCCGGCCCGCAAGGCCCGTCACACGCTGGCACGGACCGGCCGCAGGCCACCGGCGGGTGCCCGCGGCGAGACAGGTCCGTCCACTGCGTACACCGCAAGCGGGGGTGAGCCTCGGGCCGAAGCGAGCCGGCCTTGCAGTCGAGACGCACTCGCTCCACGCCCGTCGAAACCATCCTGGCCTCCGGCAGCGGCTAGAGCCCGTCCCGTCAGTAGAGCCACGCGCTCTGACCGGCCGCAGACCGCCGCTCCGAAGGCGGCGGACAGGCCGTCCTTAAACCACGTAAGCGAGGGTGAGCCCGGGCCGAATGAGCCGGCCTTGCAGTCGAGCGAACTCGCTTCACGCCTGCGAAGCCATCCTGGCCTTCGCAGGCTAAGGCGACCAGTCAGAAAGCCAAGGTTTCTGACCGGCCGCAGGCCGCCGCTCCTGCGGCGGACAGGCCGTCCTTAAACACCGTAAGCGAGGGGTGAGCCCGGGCCGAATGAGCCGGCCTTGCAGTCGAGCGCAGCCCGGAGGGCGAAAGCGAGAATGCACGAGTGAGCGAAGCCAGGATGGCGAAGCGAACGCTCGGCGAATCGGCTTGGGCTCACCCCGAGCGACCCCCGAACGCTCGGCGAATCGCCCCGGGCTCACCCCGAGCGGCCTCAGAGCGGCCTTCCTCAAGTCTCCGGCTCAACCATGCCGATGGTAACGTCTATGCTGCCTAGGAGGCCTAGGGGACTTGCCGCCGGGGAGCGGCGACCGGCCGCGGCTTGATGACCGTTCACAAGAGGTGTGTTGATGATCTCTTCCACGCAGCCAGCTGGTATTCGCGACGACATCACCCAGTGCATCGGGCGAACGCCCCTGGTGCGGCTGCGGAGAGTGACTGAAGGGTGCGTCGCCACCGTCGTGGGCAAGATCGAAAACATGAATCCGCTGTGGAGCGTGAAAGACCGGATCGCCTGCGCGATGATCGACGCGGCCGAGCGGGACGGCAAGATCGGCTCCGACACGATCGTGATCGAGCCCACCAGCGGCAACACTGGGATCGGCTTGGCGTATGTCTGTGCGGCTCGTGGCTACAAGCTGCGGGTGACGATGCCGGAGAGCATGAGCCTCGAGCGGCGACGGATGCTCAAGGCGCTCGGTGCAGAACTCGTGCTCACACCGGCTGCCGAGGGAATGCCCGGGGCGGTGCGGCATGCCGAGGAGATTACAGGATCGAGCGATCATTATTTTATGCCGCAGCAGTTTAAGAATCCGGCCAACCCTGAGGTGCATCGGCGGACGACTGCGGAAGAGATCTGGGAAGACACCGACGGCAGGGTCGACATCATCGTCTGCGGCGTGGGCACCGGTGGCACGGTCACCGGCTGTGGTGAGGCGCTCAAAGCCAAGAATCCGGACATCAAGGTGGTGGCAGTGGAGCCGGCCAACAGCCCTGTGATCACGCAGAAGCTTGCCGGCGAAGCGATCAAGCCGGGCCGGCACACGATTCAGGGAATTGGCGCGGGCTTTATTCCCGACATCCTCAACCTCGACATCATCGACGAGGTGGTGCGGGTCGACGACGAAGACGCGATTTTGACCGCTCGCGAGATGGCCAAACGCGAGGGCTTGATGTGTGGCATCAGCTGTGGAGCGGCTGCGTGGGGGGCGATTGAGGTGGCCAAGCGGCCGGAGAATGCCGGCAAGATGGTGGTCGTCGTGCTCCCCGACCTCGGGGAGCGGTATCTGTCGACCCGCCTGTTCCCCGAGTGATGGAGTGATGCCCGCCGCGGGCTAGCCGCCCGTGGAAAAAGCCGTCCATGGCTTTTCCACTCAATCAGCGACGCCCCAAGAAGCCAAGGTTTTTGGGGGTCGCCGATCGCCGCATCCTGCAGCGGCAGACGCGCTCCACAGTCTGCTAGCGGGAGGCCCGCGACTGCTCAAACAGCCAGTCGATCGTGCCCGGGCAGAGGTAGGCTGGGGTCCACGAATCGTGGCCGACGGCCGGATACTCGGTGTAGATCGGTGAGCCACCGGCGGCTTCAATCGCCTCAATCATGCGGCGAGAAAGCTCGGGCCGCACCACGGGATCGGCCCCGCCGTGGAAGCACCAGATCGGCAGCCCGAGATACTGCTTGGCCAGGCGTGGGTCGCCGCCTCCACAGATCGGCAGCAGGGCGGCAAATCGCTCCGGCATGCGGGCCGCGAGGTCCCAGGAACCAAAGCCACCCATCGAGAGGCCGGTCAGGTAGACCCGGTCTGGGTCGATCGCCTCGTCGGCCAGCAGCTGCTCGATCACGGTGACGACCGCAGCCAGATCGGCGGCAGGCGGCTCGGAGAGCGGGTCGCCTTCAGCTGGGTCGCGACGGAAGTTGGCCCACCACTTGTCGCGACGGCACTGCGGTGCCAGGAGGAAGCAGGGATGCGACTCGCGGGCCTCGTCGGTAGCCATCCACGTGGGCAGAAACTTCAGCTGAGCAAGGTTGTCGTCACCCCGCTCACCAGCGCCATGCAAAAAGACCACCAGCGGCATGCGGGTGCCTTCCTCCATCGTTTTCGGCCTCAGCAGGCGATAGGGCAGCGTTGCCTGTTGGCCATCGTCGTCGTAGTCGAGCGTGTGAGCTTCGTAGAGGGTTGCAGGGTCAACAGGCATCGGATCCTCGGCAGCACGGGGGCGGGAAGAAGTGGCCATCAGACCGAAGATTGCCCACGAGACCAAGAGAAGCCGTCGCATGATGCAAAACCTTTCCATCAGGAATGGGACATGAGGGGAGGGGAGGGGAGGGGAGGGAGGAGCAGGACCAGGGTCAGTCGTCGCCAATCTCCAGTTTGACCCGCCGCTGCATCGCCAGACGGGCAAACAGACCGACCGCGCCCTTGGGCAGCCCGAGAAACTCAAGGTGTTCGAACCAGCTGGGAATCTCGGCAGCGAGTTTGCCGACTTTTGTGCCTCGCAGGTCGAGATGCCGCAGCGAGGTAAAGCCTTTGAACTGCAGGAGGCCTTCGTCGGTGAGCGTGCCACCGGCGAGATCGAGCACAGCCAGGTCTTTGAGCGACTCGGTGCGAAAGCCGAGGAGGATGGCAAACACGTCGTCGGCCTTCTCGTTTCGCAGCGTCACTCGCACCAGCTTGTCGGCGACGTGGCCGAAGTCTTCGCCGAATGACTTGGTCAGCCAGTCGACCTCCTCCATCTCCACTTCGCCGCCCCGCTCGATCGCCTCCACAACCACTTCCTGCTGCTGGGCGTAGGCATCGATCTTGGAGGCGAGCCACTCGAGCTTGCCGGCCTTAAACTTCACGAACTCGCAGGCGTCTTCGTAGGCCTGCTTGATCGCAATAAACGTTTCGGCATCGCCGCCCCGGTCGGGATGGGCTGCCATCGCCTTGGCCTTGTAGGCCTGATTGACGTCGTCGATGGTGACTGGCGGCAGCAGGCCGAGGGTCACCAGGCACGCGGGCCGGGCGTGGTCGCGTGGCATCGGGGGCTTCGATTCAGCAGGCATGCCGGATGGGCCTTCAGGCGGTTTAGGGGAAATAGCAGGGCAGCGAGCTCACATGATGCACGATTGGCCGCGATTCTGCGATTCGCGCCGCTCCCCGCAGCGGTTCAACGCGGATCGGCGGCGGCGGTTCCGCTCAATCGGTTCGCCTTGATCAAACTCGGCAGGTTGCCTACTGTCCCGAGATCCGGCCGTCATGGGAGGACGTGTGGCAGGGAGGCCACGACGCGCAAGACCGGCCAAGGAGGGCATGCGATGCAGATCACCGTTCACTCGTCGACCCAGACCGTTCACTCATCGCCGCAGGGGGATGCTCCCCGCCAGCGTTGGTTTCAGCGGCTTGTTCGGCCGCCCTTTCGCGAGGTGGCCGCGGCCCTGGTCGTCGTTGGCTGCGGCCTCGCCTGGCGGCATGTCACCAGCGTTGACGCCGATGCCGCCCCGGCTGGCAAGCCAGCACCTGCCGCCGCCCCCAGCAAGGACACCATTCCGGCCACCGCCGCGCTCGTCAACGGCGCTGAGATTCCGCGGGAGCAGCTGATCGTCGAGTGCGTTGCCCGGTATGGCGACTCCGTGCTGGAAACCCTGATCAACCACCGCATCATCGAGCAGGCCTGCCAGAAGATCGGAATTGTGGTCACCGACGCCCACGTCGACGCCGAAATCGAGACAATGGCCGCACGGTTTCAAGTGCCAAAGGATCAGTGGATTCAACTGATCGGCCGCGAACGGGGCATCGCGGAATTGCAGTATCGGACCGAGATCGTCTGGCCGATGCTGGCCCTGCGTCAGCTGGCCCACTCGCAGAGCGAGCCGACCGAGGAAGAGGTTCGGCAGGAGTTTGAGCGGCAGTTTGGCCCAGCCGTGAAGGCCCGGATCATCGTCTCCCGCACACAACAGGATGCCGAGAAGGTTCTAGCGCTTGCGATTGCTGCCCCCGACGACTTCGGTGGCCTCGCCCGCCAACACTCCGTCGACGTGACCAGTGCCAGCGCCAATGGCTGGGTGCAGCCGATCCGTCGCCACACCGGCGTGCCTGAGTTTGAAGCAGCCGCCTTCAGCCTCAGCCAAGGCCAGGTCTCGCCGGTGGTCCGCGTGGCCGATCAGTTCATCATCATCAAGTGCGAAGGCCAGCTGCCAGCTGCAGAGTTTGACCTGGCGGAAGTCCGCGACCAGATCTCTTCGGTGATCCGCGACCAGAAGAGCCGTCAGGCCTCAGGGGAGGTGTTCCGCAGCCTTCAGCAGGCCTCGCAGGTGGAAAAACTGCTGGGCAATCCGCAGCTGCAGGCTGCCCGCCCAGATGTGGCGGCCGTCGTCAACGGCACCGCGATCAGCAGCGAGGCCCTGGCGGAGACATGCCTGAAGCGGCACGGCCTGGAAGTGACCGAAATCCTGATCACCCGCGCCCTCATCGACCAGGCCCTCGCTCAGCAGCGATTGACGATCACCCAAGCCGACATCGATCGGGAAATTGCCTACGGCGCAATGACCCTCGGCTTTCTCAAAGACGACGGCACGCCCGACACCAAGGCCTGGCTGGAGCATGTCACGCAGCAGCAGGAAGTGCCGATCCGACACTATCTGGAAGACATCGTGCGGCCCACCGTGGCCCTGAAGAAGCTCGTCGGCCCTGCCAGCATCACGCAGGAAGATCTCGACAAGGCCTTTCAGGCCACCTTCGGCCCCCGGGCTCGCTGCCGGATGATCGTGCTGGACACGCAGAAACGGGCCCAAGAGGTCTGGCAGCTTGCCCGCCAGAATCCCACGTCGGAGTTCTTCGGTGATCTCGCCGAGCGGTATTCGGTCGACCAGGCCACGCAGACACTGCGGGGCGAGGTGCCGCCGATCCAGCGGTATGGCGGCCAGCCTGCTCTCGAACGGGAGGTGTTTTCCCTCTCGCAGGGTGAGCTCTCTGGTGTCGTGCAGGTGGCCGACCGCTTCCTCGTGCTCTTCGGCGAAGGCTTCACCGAGCCGGTCGACGTCGACTTCAAGGAGGTTCGCAGCGAGCTCGAGCAGGACATTCAGGACAAGAAGCAGCGGATCGCGATGGCGGAGTATTTCACACGGCTTCGCCAGGGCTCGGCCATCGACAACTTCGTCGCTGGCACCAGCCAGTCTCCCGCCGGACGCTCAGGCATCCCCAGAGCCCTGCCTGCTGCAGGTCGGCGGGAGGCCCAGGAGCTGGCCACCCCCAGGGCTGGCAGCCGTATTGGCCCACGGTCATCGGCCCCTGGCGGCTCAGCCAGCGGCGTCGTCCCCGCTTCCGCCACGGCCCCCGCCGGCCGCTAAGCCTCAAGCGGGCGAAAGGTGAGCTCGGAGAGAGGGAACGGGACGGGTCCTCGGGCCGCAAAGCGAATGCACACGCAAGCGGGACGGGTCCTCGGGCCGCAAAGCGAATGCACACGCAAGCGGGACGGGTCCTGGCCGCAGGCGACTGCATCGCGGGACGGTCCTAGGGCCGCACGCGGCCCGTCCGTCAATCCGCCTCCGGCACCAGCCCGACCAGTTCAATCCGCCTCCGGCACCCGAAGACCCGTCCCGCCCCAAGGTTTCTGACTGGCGGACAGGCCGCTGTAAGATAGGTGGAGTGTTCGCCACCCTCCTGCCTCCGTCACTGCAGCCCACTCATGGACTCCACCGATCCTGCCTTGCTGACCGACACCGATCTCACGCCAGACAACCCGGCTGACGAACGCGCTGCCGGCGACGACGGCCCTGACGAGCCGCAGCGTCCGCCGCTTGCCAAGCCTGCAATCCGCCTCGCCGACCGGATCGCCGACCTGCCCCCGTATCTCTTCGCGCGGATCAACCAGCTCCGCGACCAGAAGCGGCAGGCAGGCTGCGACGTGATCGACATGAGCATGGGCAACCCGTCAGACCCACCGGCGACCTACATCATCGAGAAGCTGACGGAGTCGGCACAGGATCCTCGGGCTCACGGCTATGCCCCGTCGACAGGGATCCGCAATCTCAAGCGTGAGCTGGCGGCGAAGTATCTCAAGAAGTGGGGCGTGCGGCTCGATCCCGACACGGAGGTCGTCTGCACCCTGGGGAGCAAAGAAGGCTTCGGCCATCTCTGTCTTGCGCTGATCGGCCCGGGCGACTCGGCGATCGTGCCGGCTCCGTCGTATCCCGCCCATGTCTACGGCGTGGCTCTCGCCTCCGGCAGGCCGATCCTGATCAACACCATGGATCCGTCGCAGTATCTCTCCGACATCGCGGCCACCTGTGAGCAGGCGGAGCGACGCGGTGAGCCGGTGCCCAAGATGGTGATCGTGAACTTCCCTCACAATCCCACGGCCACCGTGGTGGAAGCCGACTTCTACGAGGATGTGGTCAAGCTTGCCCGCCGCCATGGCTTTCTCCTGGTTTCCGACCTGGCCTACGCCGACGTCACCTTCGATGGCTACGTCGCGCCGAGCCTGATGGCGGTGCCGGGGGCGAAGCAGTTTGGCGTGGAGTTCACCACCATGAGCAAGGGCTACAACATGGCCGGCTGGCGGGTGGGCTACTGCGCGGGCAACGCCGAGATCATCCGAGCGCTCGGCACAGTGAAGACCTACTACGACTACGGGATGTTTCGGCCGACACAGGTGGCCGCGATCATGGCGCTGCGGCATGGCGATGCCGACGTGGAGGCGCAGTGCCGTGTCTACCAACGGCGGCGGGATGTGCTCTGCGAAGGCCTGGGGCGGATTGGCTGGCCGGTCGACGTGCCCAAGGCGTCGATGTTTGTCTGGGCGAAGATTCCTGAGCCGTTTGCCAGCACGATGACGAGCATGGAGTTTTCCGCGATGCTCCTTGAGGAGGCCGACGTGGCGGTCAGCCCCGGGGGAGGGTTTGGCGACGCAGGCGAAGGATTTGTGCGAATTGCTCTGATCGAAAATGAGAACCGGCTGCGGCAGGCGGTGCGGCAGATCGGCAAGGTGGTGGGCGAGCGGTTGCTCAAGGTATCCTGAAGGTCGTCACATTTTCTTCACGCATTCTGGGGGAGCGTCGATGCGATTCATGCTGATGGTTGCTGTCGTGATGGCTGGCTCGTGCGCAGGTGTGCCGCTGCAGGCCGCGGAGGCTGCGGAGATTGAAAACATCTCCGCCCCCGCCGAGCCGGCTGGCATGCAGTCGCTTTTCGATGGCAGCAGCCTCGAGGGCTGGGATGGCGATCCGCGGCTGTGGAGCGTGCGGGACGGCGTGATCCACGGGGAAACCACCGAGGAAAACGCCACCAAGGGCAACACCTTTCTGATCTGGCAGGGTGGTGATCTCGGTGACTTTGAGCTGCGGCTTTCGTTCCGCTGCACGGCCGACAACAACTCGGGCATTCAGTATCGCTCGCAGCACATCACCGAAGGCTCTCCCCGCAATGCCTGGGTGGTGCGGGGCTATCAGCATGAGATCCGCAACGAAGAAGACTTTCCCAATGTGCCAAGCTTCATCTACGACGAAGGTGGCAAGCGGGGGCGGATCTGCATGGTTGGCGAACGGGCCGTCGGGAAGGCCGACGGCAAGGAAGTGATCGGCGAGCTGATCGACCAGGAGGCCTTCCGCGAGCTGATGAAGGTCGACGACTGGAACGACGTGATCATCCGGGCCGAAGGCAACCACATCCAGCACTACCTCAACGGCCGGCTCGTGCTCGACTTCACCGACGAAGACCCAGAACGGGCGCTGTCCTCTGGGGTGCTCGCCCTGCAGCTGCATGCCGGCCGTCCGATGTGGGCGGAGTATCGCGACATTCGGCTGGCCAAACTCAGCGAGTGAGGGCTTTGGCCCCGCTCACACCGCCCGCGCCGCCGTGCGAATGCACCACACGATGGCGGCGGCGTTGACGGCCGCAAAGAGAAGGAAGACCGGGAGGCCGCCGATTGTGGCGGCCTCGGCGTGGGCAACGGCGAGGGCTTTGATGTCCACCGTCGACACCCGTACCACCTCGCGGAGCACGACGCCTGAGGTGAGGCTGACGAGACAGCCGGCCGTCGCTGTGATGAGCAGCGGCAGCGGAAACCGGTTCTGCACGGCCACCCATGCCCACGCGGCCAGCTGCACGGCAAGACCCGCCACCGCGGCCACCAGCCATGCTCCTCCAAGGGGGCCTGTCAACGCACGGGTCGTCTCACCAGGCAACGTCCACGCGTAGGCTGTTCCGCAGGCGAGCACGCCAAGCCCGCCGCTGGTGGCCGTGAGGGAGAGCCGCCGTACCGCGGACAGCCCCATCACCGCGACTCCCGGCGGGGGCTGCACGAGCTTCATTCCCAGCAGCCGCCCCTGCCAGGCGAGCTCCACGGCGAGCGTTGTGAAGGCGGCAAAAAACCAGATCCCCAGCCGTGGCAGCAGGCCCGACGACGTGTAGCGAAACGAACCGGATCCGTAGAGCTCTGGCCAGGCGGCTGCATCGAGTGAGAGGAGATGATTCTCGGTCCAACTGAAAGCGATAAACGCGAAGCCGGCGAAGACGACCCCAGCAACGGGGATCCGCCAAAACCAGGCTCGCCGTGTGATCCAGGCCGATTTCTGCACGTAGAGGAGATAGAAGCAGACGATCAGCACCGGCAGGATCGCCATCCAGCGGTGCGAGAGCAGCAGGTTGGCTGTGTAGAACTCCCGCTGATAGAGGATCTGCACAAAGAGCAGTGGCGCAACCCCAGCCGTGATCGCCAGCCCTGTGGCAAAGGGTAGCCAGTCGATCAAGATGGCCTGCCAGCCGCAGACCGCACACCGCTTCGGCCCCATGAATCGGCCAAAGGCCAGATAGGCAGCTCCCGCGAGCACGTAGTGCATAAACACCATGTGCAGCACCAGCGTGGCCACGAGCAGCACGAGATAGAAACATGTTGCTGGCGGAAAGCCAAGCGGAAACACCTCGGTCATGGTTCCACCTTCATGCTGCGACGCGGCGCGGGGCTGCCAGTCGCCTCGCGCACCTCTGCGGCCACCAGTTCTGCCGACATCCGTTCGTGCCCGGGAGAGGTGCCTGCCTCAGCGATCCACTGCCGAATCTGGTTGAGAACCGCAGCATCGCCTGATTCCTGCCAGGCCGCCGGCCGCCCTGCCTCGATCCAGCCGATCAGCTGCACGAGCGATTCGAGCTCTTCCGCCGTCCCGGCAAACGGCGGCATGAAGGGCTTGGTCCGCTGCAGCTGGGCAATGTTGAGCCGCCGCTGATCGAGCGACCAGGTGGCGGCTAAATCGACCACCGCGTTGATCCCCTCAAGGGTATGGCAGACCGAACACTGAGCGCGGAAGACCTTAGCGCCGACCACCAGCTGCTCCGCAGGATAGGCAGCCTCATCTCTCAGCGGATAGGGATCATCCGTAATGCTGCCTCGCTCGCGCAACACCGCAATGCCATCACGCGTGATGGCATTGGAGTAGAGATACTCACGAATGGTGAAAGGTTTGCGAACGCCCTCGCGAACAAACTCGCCGCCCGCTGTGGCCACAAAAGCCAAGGCAAGCAGCAGGAGCGAGGTCGCTCCGTTGACGAAGAGCCTTTGCCGCAGAATGCCAACCACTGCGTAGAGCCCGATCAGCATCGAGCTGCCCACCGCCATGGTGAGAAACATCGTCATCGGTACGCTCCCACCCGTGGCCCAGCTGCGGCTTGCTGGCGGCATGGTGCCGAGATACCAGGCTCCCAGCAGGGGCATCACGAGCATCAGCACCAGCGGCCGGGCGCAGATCGCCACGAGGCTCTCACGTTGATCGCGGGTGAAGCCCCCAACCAGGTTGATGAGCACACAAGCGGCCAGCGACGCAATCGCGGCCGCCGATACGGTGCGAAAGATCAGCGAGGGCAGAAAGCCGGGGTTAAAAAACCCATCCCACACGGATCGGCTCTCCAGCCATCCGCCAGGTGTGAGCTGCCAGGAAAGGATACCGTTGATCCAAAACAGGCTCATCCAGGACGCGCAAGCATAGAGCAGCAGTAGCTGCATCCGGGCGCGATCCGCGAGCCGCGGCCCGTAGCGATAGAAGAGATAACCCGCCACGACCTCGAGGCAGAAAAAACTCCACTCCGTTGCCCACACCCAATGAAACTCGTGGACCATCACGCCGATGGTTCGCGGGCTGATCTGGATACTGGTGAACCACATCGCCACGCCGGTCACGGCACCGAGCACAAAGCTCACCAGCACCAAGGCCTTGAAGTAGCCGTCGGCGAAGCGACGTGCCAGGGGACATTTCCCCTGCATGTGCAGCCACTGCAGGTAGCACAGCAACATGCCTCCACCGATGGCAAACTGTGCCAGAAAGACATGAAAGATACCGAGGCCGCCGATCACCATCCCCTTCATCACGGGGCCGAGGTCGACAATCGGGTAGTACTCGAGCGGATTCATGGAACTGCCGAAGGCTCGCCTGGATTACCAGAAACAGCCGCTTGCGGCGGATCGCCCACACATCGACAATCCTGCACTGGCATCCTACGCAATCCCGAGGGCTCACACAGCAGACGATGCCCCTTGGCCCACCGGCGTCACTTTCCCTGGAGCGTTTTGATGATCGACCTCTCCTTCGCCCGCGTTGTCCTCGCTGTCGCCCCGGTAGTCGCAGGCTGCCTGATGGCGTCGCAGGCCAGCGCCGCCGACGAGCTCGTCTGGTTTGGCACCTACACCCGCGGCACGGAGAGCAAGGGCATCTACGTGGCCCGCTTTGACACGGACACCGGAAAACTCGGTGAGCCCATGCTCGCTGGGGAGGTGGCCAATCCGTCGTTTCTGGCCCGCCATCCATCGCGGCCGCTGCTCTACTGCGTGTCGGAGATTTCCGATCTCGATGGCAAGCGAACCGGTGGCTTGACGGCGCTGTCGATCGACCTGCCGTCTGGCTCGCTGCAGACGATCAACGAGCAGCCGTCGCTCGGCGGAGGCCCCTGCCAGGTGTCGGTCGATCCCTCGGGCCGCTGCGTGGTGGCTGCCAACTATGGCGGCGGCAGCACCGTCTGCATGGCGATCCGTGACGATGGAGGGCTTGAGCCGGCTGTCGAAGGCGTGCCCGGCGGCTTCATCCAGCATGAGGGATCGAGCGTCGACGAGCAGCGACAGCAGGGGCCCCATGCCCACTGCGCCCGGACGTCGCCCGACGGACGGTTCGTGCTGGTGCCCGACCTCGGCATCGACCTTGTGCTTGTTCATGCCCTCGACGCCGACAAGGCCACGATCGAGCCGAAGTCTGGCGGAGTCGTGCCGGCGGGATCGGGCCCCCGCCATGTCGCCTTCACTGCCGACGGCGGCCGTGCCTACGTGATCAACGAACTGGCCCTGACGGTGACCGGCTTCGACTTCGACGCCGAGGAAGGCACGCTGATCCCGTTCCAGACGGTCTCGACCATCCCGGAAGAGATCACCGACCGTGAAGGCTTCTCCACGGCTGAGCTGGTGATCCATCCATCAGGCCGCTTCCTCTACGGCTCCAACCGCGGCCACCACTCGATCGCGATGTTTGAGGTTGATCAAGACAACGGCCAGCTGACGCTGCTGGGCGTTGAGCCGATCCGCGGCAAAACGCCCCGCAACTTCAACATCTCACCCGATGGCCGCTGGCTGCTCGCTGCCGGTCAGGATTCCGACACCGTCACCGTGTTCGCCATCGATGGCGACACGGGACGGCTGGAGTTCACCGGGCAGACGATCAGCGTGCCGAAGCCGGTCTGCATCTGCTTTGACCGCTAGCAGACTGTGAACCACGTCTGCCTCCGCAGGATGCATGGATGGCTGTTTCCACCGACGGCTAGCGCAGCAGCTCAGGTTTCCAACTCGGGCATCAGGTGTTCGGTCTCGGCGACCTCGCGGAGCTTTTCGAGAGCCTTCGCTTCGATCTGCCGCACGCGTTCCTTCGTAACCCCCAGAGCGGAACCCACCTCCTTGAGCGTCTGCGGCTCGTGCTCGTGGTCGAGCCCGTAGCGGCGGATGATGATCGTCTGCTCTCGCGAGTCGAGCCGATCGAGAAACTGCTCCACCTGGTGCAGCCGATCCCGTTCGGCAATCCGCAGTCGGTGCTCATCGGATCGGGTGTCGGTCGCCGCCTGCAGCAGTTCCGTGTCGGCCGCCCGAAACCGCTCCCGCTGCTTATGCTCATTGGGAATCGTGCGGGCGTAGTTTTCATGATCGCCCACGAGGCATACGTGCTGAACTTGTTGCCGCGGGCGTAGTCAAACTTCTCCACCGCCCGGATCAACGACATGTTGCCGTCGCTGACAAGGTCGAAGAAGCTGTCGTTCACCGACACCCGCTTCTTGGCAATCGAAACGACCAGACGCAGATTCGCCCGCACAAGCCGGTTCTTGATCTCCACGATCTGGTCGTAGAGCTTCTCGATCTGATCCATCAGCCGGGTGCTCGGCCGCTCGATGTCGAGCTGATCCCGGAGCTTGCAGGCCCGATACTTGAGGAAGTTGTACTTGCGAAACAGCCAGCCCTCCTGCTCGCGATTGAGCAGCGGAACCTCGTAGAGGCTCGCAAGATACGCCGGCAACCCTACCGGCCGCCGCACTTTCCGCGCCGGCGTCGCATTCTCGGGATACGGCTGATTGACGATCCGCTCGGCCGAGGGATGGGCAAACAGCGGGTTTGGGATGTGGTCCAGCGGCAGCTGCATCGCATGCTCGGCCCGCTGCCCCAGGATCGCCCGATAGATGCTCGCCCGCGAGCGGCGATACCGCTTGGCGATCGACTCCACCGCCTCGCCTCCGAGGTAGAGCTGATAGATCCGAGCGCAGCTTTCCGGACGAAGCCGGCCGTCGCCAAACGGAAAGACGGGCGACTCGGGATGCGCCTGATCGTGTTCCTTGATCGTGTAGCGGATCGTCTCAACGCTGCGATTGAGTTTGCTGGCAATGCGACGGTGCACGTCCGCCGGCACCGAGCCCACTGCTGCCAGCCGACGGGCCCACGTGACGATCTTTTCCTTCTCTTCAGAAGACAGCTGACTGAAGCGGCTGCCTCGCTCCACTCGCGACACATTGCGGGCGGCAAACTGCTCCACCTCGCTCCCGAGAAAACCAACCCTCCGGCGACCAGCCACCTCAAAGCGGCGGGCCACCAGGCCGTGGTGCCGCCAGCGGGAGATCGTCTTGGTGGAGACGTTGAATCTCTCCGCCACCTCTTCGATGGAGAGCACCTGATCCTGCGAGTCGCCGCCTTGCATCAAGCCAAGAGCGGCCGCTGCCTGGTCTTCGGCTGTCGGCTCCGCGGAGCCGCCTTCCCGCTGCGGCGCGAAGAGCCCGATGTGTTGCGCTGGGTGGGGGAGAGAAAGTGGGGGATATGAACTGAACCGCATGGCGTTTTCCTCCGCATGGTGCTCGATGCCACCACCCCCCGCAGCCCTGACACGCCGAGGGTGGAAACAACATCTCAAGCCGGTTGCCGGTCGTGAGCTCGCGTCGAACGCCTGAGAAGAGGAGCCCCTGCCGCTCATACATCCCCGCGTGAATCTCTCACACAACGCCGCACGGCAGGTCTTCCGTCACCCCCGGGCTGGCCTCACGACCGCAGAGTTATACGCGGCACCCCCCGCGAAGGTTCTGCGGAAAAAAACCGGCAACGTGAAGTTTTTTTGGCCCGCGATGTTTTTTTCGGCCCATTCGGGATCCTGCTGGACCGAAAAAACAGGTTTTTCCGGTGTTTTCCTCGGGGAGCCCGCAACCTCCGGCCGGCCAGCGGCAAGTCTCACGTGTTCGCTCGACGCGGCGGAAAGCCTTCTGCAGTCGCCGCAAATGCACCGAGGACACTTGGTACGCCGTCGTCGGCACAGGGGGGCCGAGAGGGCATTCGAGAAGATTGCGGATTGTGCGGCTTGACGCGGGGCGTGCGGGATTGAAATAGTAAGGGGCTGTTGGTGCTCGATTCCTACGGCAGAGCTCTTCTGCTTGGGAGGCCGGTTGTCCGCGGGTTTTGTGCATTCCCACGACCGGCTATGAGCACGTCCTCAGCCGGAGACGACGGCCATCGAGAAGCAGCATCGCATCAACGAGCAGATTCGCATCACTCCCGTCCGAGTCATCACTGCAACCGGTGAACAACTCGGCGTCTTGCCCACCGCCGAAGCCCTTGACCGGGCTCGCGAGTCTGGCCTTGATCTGGTGGAGGTGGCGCCCAATGTGTCGCCGCCGGTCTGCCGGATCATGGACTTTGGCAAGTTCAAATATCAGCAGAAGAAGAAACAGCACAAAACACACGTTCACCACACAAAACTCAAGGAAATCCGCCTCCGGCCCAAAACCGGAGACCACGACATCGAGTTTAAGGTCAACCAAGCCCGCACCTTTCTGTCCAATAAGGACAAAGTTGTGGTCTCGGTGGTCTTCCGCGGTCGAGAAATGGCCCATATCGATGAGGGCCATCGCGTGATGAAGAGCCTGATTGAAAAACTCACCGAAGATGCCAAAGTCGAATCGGGACCGCAGCAGATGGGACGACGGCTGACCTGCACCCTGGCCCCCAAGTAGGCCAGCTGAAGACCAAACCGATCTCCCATCGCGGCGAAATCCCGCCCGACTCAATCCCACCGAAATGGGCCTGTCGCGGCTCTTTTTCGGCGGCGGTGGCCGCGGGGCTTGTGTCTGAGCAAATCTGCGAAACAATCAAACATCGCCCAGGAGCCAGGAAATGCCAAAGCAGAAGACCCACAAAGGCACGAAGAAGCGTTTTCGTCTCACCGCAACCGGCAAGGTGAAGCACCGGCGGGCCGGCACGAGCCACCTGCAGGTTCGCGTGTCGGCCAAGCGGAAGCAAAAACTCCGCGGCACCGGCGTGCTCTCAGCGGTCGACACGCCTCGGATTGTCGAAGTGCTCGGCAAATACAGCTACTGACCCTGTGGTGAAACCTGCTGGTTCAGCCCGGTCGTGGGCCGACGGGGGCACGAGGTCGTATCTTCCTCGCTGTCGCGTCGTCCTCGCTGTTGATGCTCCATCGCAGATTTCCAGACAAGCCCTCTCGCGGCCCCTTGCATTGGCCGCGATGAAAGCGACATTAGAGAACGTTCTCGCGGGTCACGATCCCGTGCCCGCCCTCAGCGAAAGCCTCCATCATGCGTACCAAGAGTGCCGTCCCCCGTCATCGCGCCAAAAAGCGGCTGTTTAAGCGTGTCGAAGGATACGTCGGCGGTCGTCGCAAGCTGCTGCGAACTGCCAAAGAGTCGATTATCCGGTCGGGGGTCTACGCGCATCGTGACCGTCGTCGCCGCAAGCGGGAGTTCCGTCGGCTGTGGATCATCCGCATCAATGCTGCCGTCCGTGAACGCGGCCTGCGGTACTCGCAGTTCATTGCCGGCTTGGAGAAGGCTGGGATTGAGCTCGACCGTCGGACGCTCTCTGAGATGGCAATCGCCGATCCGACGTCGTTTGACGCTGTTGTCGAGCAGGCTCGAGCGGCGTTGGGTGCTGAAGCTGTCGCACCCGCGGCCTGATGTGGTTTCTCGAGTCGTGTGCCTCGCGGGCTGTGCAAGAGCGTGGATCTTGAATCGTTTGTCCTCGAGGTGAGCCGGCTTCGCGACGAAGCTGAATCTGCGTTCCGTGAGGTTCGTAGCGCCGCCACGCTCGAAGAGGCGCGGGTCTCTTTCGTCGGGGCCAAGAGCGGCCGGCTCAAGGCAATCCAAAAGCTGCTCGGTGGCGTCAGTTCGTCCGATCGGCCTGAGGCGGGGCGAGCCTTCAACGAGCTCAAGCAGGCCGTTGCCGCGCTGCTCGAAGAGGCTCAGGATCGGCTCGCAGCGGCAGCTGCATCTCCCGAGGCCGCTGCGATTGATGTCACGCTGCCCGGCCGTCCTGTGCGGCTTGGCCGGCTACATCCGATCACCCGCACCATCCGCGAGGTGCAGGGAATCATGGCCCGCCTGGGCTTCGAATGCGTCGACGGCCCTGAGGTCGAAGACCAGTGGCACAACTTCGAAGCCTTGGCGATTCCGGCGGAGCATCCTGCCCGGGATCCGCTCGACAACTTCTATCTCAACGTCGCCCAAGGCTGCGACCCGCTGCTCCTGCGGTCGCAGACGAGCACCGTGCAGATCCGTGTCATGGAGGCCCGCGAGCCTCCCCTGCGGATCGTGTCGCTCGGCCGTGTCTACCGGCCCGACACTGCCGACGCCACGCACTACCCGATGTTTCATCAGGTCGAAGGCCTGCTCGTCGAGAAGGGCACCACGATGGCCCACCTCAAGAGCGTGCTGCGGCTGTTTGCCTCAAGCTTTCTTGGTGGCGATGTGCATGTCCGCTTCCGACCCTCCTTCTTTCCCTTCACCGAGCCCAGCGTGGAGGTCGACATGGAGTGGGGCGGCCGCTGGGTCGAAATGGGAGGCGCGGGCATGGTCGACCCTGCGGTTCTCGAGGCGGTGGGCTACGACCCAGATAAGGTGTCGGGCTTTGCCTTCGGCCTCGGCGTTGAGCGGATCGCCGCCCGCCGCTACGGCGTGGCCGACATTCGCGACTTCTACCGCAACGACGTCCGTTTCCTGGAGCAGTTCGGATGATCGTCTCCACCGACTGGCTAGCTGAGTATGTGAGCGTGTCCGCACCGGTTGACGAACTGGTGGAACGGCTGGCCCTCTCCGGGCTCAATCACGAGTCGACCAGCAGCGTTGGTGACGACACGGCGATCGAGATTGAGGTCACCAGCAACCGCCCCGATTGCCTGGGGCACATCGGCGTGGCCCGCGAACTGTCGGTGCTGTTTGGGCGGCCGCTGCTGGTGCCAGCCCCACGGCCGCTCGAGACGGGCGGCCAGGCAGCCCAGAGCGTGTCGGTGGAGATTACCGACCGCTCGATGTGCCCGTTTTATTCCGCCCGCATCCTCCGCGGTGTGCGTGTGGGCAAAAGCCCTTCCTGGCTCGTCAACCGGCTGGCCACCGTTGGCATCGCCAGCGTCAACAACATCGTCGACATCACCAACTACGTGATGCTCGAGTGCGGCCAGCCGCTGCACGCCTTCGACCTGGCCAGCGTGCGGGGGGGTCGAATCATCGTCCGCCCTGCCCAGGCAGGCGAAGCCTTCGAAGCGATCAATCATCGGCGGTATGAGCTTGATCCACGGATGTGTGTGATCGCGGATGCCGAGCGTCCCATTGCGCTTGCGGGCGTGATGGGCGGAGCCGACAGCGAGATCTCCGACACCACCGTCGATGTGCTCTTGGAGAGCGGCCAGTTTGCCCCGCTGGCGGTCCGCACCGCCGCACGCAGCCTTGTGCTGGCCAGCGGCTCGTCGTTTCGTTTTGAGCGGACTCCCGACCCGGCAGCCGTCGCATGGGCGAGCCTGCGGGCTGCCACCCTGATCATGGACCTCGCCGGAGGTCGGCTGGAGCATGGCGTGGCCACCGCCGGTGAGCTGGCATGCCACGACACGACCGTGGCCCTCGCGGTTGACCGGGTCAGCGAGGTGCTGGGCGTTGCGATCCCCTGGGAACGCCAGCAGGCCACGCTGACGGCGCTAGGCTTCACCGAGCAGACCGACGGTGCCGACGACGAGATCAGCCTCTGGCGGGTGCCCTCCTGGCGTCGCGACGTGACCCGTGAGATCGACCTCGTTGAGGAGGTCGGCCGCATCATCGGCTACGACATCATTCCGGAAGACGCCACCATCGCTGCACGCCCCGTGGCCGACACGCGGCGGCAAGAGGTGACGCGACAGGCGGCAGAGGTGCTGCTGGCTGCCGGCTGCTGCGAGGCGATGACCCGCAGCGTCGTTGATGAGGTGCTCGACGGCTTCGGCAGCCCCTGGACGAGCGAGGCCGCTTTCACGATTTCCCCGCCGCTTGTCCGCGGAGCCGACCGGCTGCGGCGGAGCCTGTTGCCGAGCCTGCTGGAAGCGCGGGGGCACAACCTGGCAGCAGCCGCTCCGCATGGCGACCTCTTCGAGATTGCCCGCGGCTACCTTCCGGCGGCAGAGCTCCCGTCCGAGCCACAGTTTCTCTCGGCCGTGGTGACCGGGGAGTTTGCGGCCGCCAAAGGACTCGTCGAAGCAGTCTTTGCACGGCTGGGCATCGATCCGTCTGGGCTGACTGGCCCGCCGCCGCGGGTGTCGTATCGGCCGGCCTCGCATCCGCTGCTTGCGGTGGGCCGCACCGCCGACGTGATCCTGTCGCTCGCCGGCACACCCTCCGTGCGGGCAGGGGTGATCGGTGAGGTGGCACCAAACCTGGTCAGCCACTTCAACCTGGGGGCGGCCGTGTCCGCCTTTGAGCTGCGGCTCGACCTGATCGAGCCGGTCAAGGTGAGCGATCGCTCCGTGACGCGGCCCAGTGAGTTTCCGCCAGTCGAACGGGATCTCAACCTGATCGTTGATGAAGAGGTGGCCTGGGCCTCGCTGGCATCGGCCATCGAAGAGGCCTCGAGAGGCCTTTTAGAACACCTCTCGCTCACCCAGGTCTGGCGGGATGAGGCCCGCATCGGCCCAGGTCGCAAGAGCCTGGTGGTGTCGCTCTCCCTACGCAGCAGCGAAGCCACGCTCTCTGGCGATGAGGTCAAGCAGGTGATCGACGCGATCCTGGAGTCCTGCACCCAGCGGTGCGGAGCGGCCCTGCGAGGATAGCCGCAAGCCCTGTCCGGCATGCTCAGCGATCGGCATACACCCGCGTGACTTCTTCCTTGGTCACAGGCGTCTGCTGATCGGCGCCGGTGACCTGCACCTGCACCCGCTGATCACCCGCCCGCCGACCGCGGGCCTGGACACGAAACACGACCTCTTCCGACGGTGCCAGACGCGCCAGCGGCGCAAACACCACCGTCAGGTTTTCGATGCGGTGGTCGACGGGGCCGGAGGCCTCCACCGGCTGCATGTCGCCGAGCATGGTGGCGGTCACGGAAACATCGGCCGCGGGCTTCGTTCCCTGATTGCCCACCCGGATCACGTATTCGGTCACGCCATCGACCTCGATCGGATCCTCGCTGTCGACGACGCTAAAGGTCAGGGCGGCAACGCCCTCCACTTCGAGCACGTGGGCCACCTGGTCGGCGAGGCCGTCGGGGCTGCGGGCGGCCGCCACCACCTGCTGGCTTCCCAGCGCGATCGGCATCACGACCATCTCCACGCTGCCAATCTCCGCCGCCGGCAGCTCTTCGAGTTGCCAGAGCACGCGGTGGTTTTTCTCGTCGTAGTAGCCAGCGTTGTTGGCACTGACAAACTTCAGCCCCGGCGGCAGCTGGGCGGCCAGCTCGACCGAGCGGGCGGCCGCGGTGCCCGAGTTGGCCATCGAAAGCACACAGGTTGCCGGCCGCTGCAGGTAGCGACGGCTGGGCAGCTCGGCGGTGAGTTCGAGCGTGGGAGCCGTCACCTCCACAATCAACGCCTGCCGTTCTTCAAGCTGACCATCAGCCCGCACACCAACATCCATGCGGTGCATTCCTGGCCCGGTGGTGGCAAGCACCAGGTCGATGCTTCGCGACTCGCCCGGCTTGAGGCTGCCGATGTCAAACTCCAGCTCACGGCCTGCCCGATGGGCCAGCCCTTCGGGCAACACGCCTTCGAGCACCACACCAGTGGCCCTGCCGGTGCCGGGGTTGGAGACAGTGATCACCACGGGAATCTCACCACCGATCCGCATGGCGGCCGGCTGTTCGATGGCAATCGCCAAGGCAGGCCGGGTGGCGAGCGACCGCACGGAAGCCTTGGCCGCAAACCGCACGCTGGCCACACTGCCCACTTCGCCCTCGTCTGTCGGCAACACCTCCACCAGCACACGGGCCTGCTCTCCCGGCTCAAGGCTTCCCAGCTGCCAGATCAGTTCGCCCTCGGCTCCTGGGGCTGCCGGTGGCGTCGTGCTGACCAGCGACGTTCCCTGCGGCACCGAGTCGAAGAGCTCGACATCGTGGGCCGTCACGCCGCTCACATTGCGAACGAGGATCTCGTAGCGGGCAAACTTGCCCACCTGCACCTCCCGCGGGCCTCGCTTTTCAACAGCGACCTGGGGAGCCTGGATGCCCTCGAGCATCGCGGGGCCGGGCCGGCCGGTGCCGGTCACGCCATAGCCCGGGCCCTGCCCTGGAAAGGCTGGCTGAGCCGCGGGGGCTGCATTCTGGGGCGGCATCGCTGGCGAGGAAAAGCCTGGGCCTGCGAGGTCTGGCCGCGGGCGTGGCAGTGGATCGGCTTCGCGGGCTGGTGGCTGCGGCATGAGTTCGGAGCCGGCACCGCCCGGCAGCATCGGCCGCTCGGGCAGGTTGCCGCCGAAGGCCCGGATCGCGTCGGAGCTTGCATAGCGAGCCGCCGCTGGAGGCGGAGTGTCGGCCGGGGTTTCCGCCGGCGGAGGACGGCCAAACCGGGGAGCAGAAGGCGGCGTCACCGGGATCGGTGCGTCGGGGTCATCGAAGCCCAGCGAGCCACCGCTCGCCGGCGGCAGCGGCTGATCGTCGACGACAGGCCTGGCAAAGCCGGGCTCGACGTCGGCCATGGCTCGAAAGCCTGGCGTCGCTTCGGTAGCCGCTGGTGCGACAACAGGCTCGGGAAGAGCGGGCTCAGTGTCTTCCGGGGCGGGCGGTGCTGCAAAACCGTAATCGCCAAGGTCCTCCTCGTCGGCTGTCGCGATCGTCGGCAGCGGTTCTTCAGGTTGATCCGCGACAGGTTCATCTGCCCGAGCCGCCTCGGCGACGGCTGGCTCTTCTGGCTCCAAGGGCGGTAGGTCGGCTGAGGCCAGCGGAGCAAACGGCTCAGGCGGCTTGCGGACCGTGATCACTTCCGGCTCGCTGCCACCAGTCAGCTGGCCACCACCAAAGCGGGAGCTGGTGGCGTCGTCGTCTTCTTCAGCAAATGTCGCGTACCGTTCGCCGGCAGTCGCCGTCGGCTCCGCAAACCCGCCCGCCGGAGTGACCACATCAGCAGGAACATCCGCCGGGGCAGCAAACCGCGAGCCTTCCAGGGTCGGGGGGCTGATCGCAGCATCGCCAGAGGGCTGTGAGGAAAAGGCGTCGGCGACGGGCTGATCGGCTCCGGCCACGTCGGCGGGATGCTCATCGGGGCGTTGCCGCCCGATCTCGAGCATGTAGGCGGTGGCAAAACCAGCCAGGCTGCAGCACACAACCGCGGCCGCCAGCCACGGCCGTGGAGCCGCGGGCGTCACGATCAGGTCCTGCCGTGATGGCCGGGTGGGTGCTGCCGGCACTCCGGCCTGCGGCCGTGTCGCATCTGTGGCCGTGTGGGCTCTGGGCTCGGGGTGTGGCGAGGCGGCAGCCATGGAGACATCTCCGACATTCTGGGCGTTTTGAGACCGATGCCCGGCAGGCATGGCAGCAGCCGCATGGCCGCCACCGGTGGAGGCAACCGGGGGGAGTAGCAAAAGGCCACGGCCGGGAGAAGGTCAGTCGGCCCGGCCTGCCGGGCTTGGAGCCGTTGGGGCAGCCGAGAGAAGCTGGCGGAGATGGAAATGAAACTTCCCCAGCTTGCCGCCGTAGTTGCCAGCGGCGATCGCCAGCGTGCCCTCGCCCGCTGCCGCCCGGAGGGCCGCCACCAGTGCCGCGGCAACGGCGGCTTCGTCAACGCCGTCGATCACGATCTCGAGAGCCGCCACGGCTCCCTCGACGAGTTCGCTCGCCGTACGCCCCACGAGCGAGGGGCAGAAGGCATCGTTGGTGCTCGCTCGCAGGGCAGCATAGCGGGAGCCGACCTTGCTGCCCGACCGGACGACGCCCCCAGGGAACGGCGCGATCGTGCCCGGAACCGCAGCGATCGCATCGACCGCCCGGCGGGCTGCCGCCAGAGCCGCCTCCAGCGAACAGCCCTGCAGGATGATGTTGCCACCGCCGACCCCCTTGCGGATGCCCACCGACTCCTCGATGAGAAACTCGCCATCCATCACCGGCACCCGCCAGATGCGGCGGCCTTCAAAGAGCTTCGTCTTCTCGAAGCCGTCGCCAAAAAAGCGGACATGCTTCCCGAGCGGAGCCCGCTCCTCGGCGTCGGGGAGCCCATCAAACACATTCACCGTCGGGCAGGTGAGCAGGCACTGCGCGGTGCGGTTGGCCACCGCCTTGGCGAGCGACTCCGAGGCGAAACCGAAGGCGAGGAGGCTGGCAGCCGGCCGGCCATCCGGCGACTGCGAACTGTCCAGGAATCCCTCCACACCGATTTCGGCATCGCAGCCGATGACGCTCGTCCCGTAGCCGCAGGCAGCCTCGCAGGCCGCCCGCAGCCAGTGGGCGTCGTGGGCCGTCACGATCAGCCGCGAAAACCGCAGCCGAAACGCCTCGGCAAAAGTGTCGACAATCTGTGTCTCGCCAAGCTGCACGACGCGGCTCCCCTGAGTGCTCCGATCTGCCCCGGACGGCCGACTGTCAGGAAACGGTTTCCCGGTCGTTTCGGCAGAGTGTCTTTCGCGGTGTCATGTCGTATCATGACGGCTCAGTTCATGCCCAACCACGGCGCATGGCTCCGCCAGCCGTGTTTCTCCGCTACTTGCAAGGAACGAAAACAGATGGCCAAGACATCCTGCCCGACCCACCGCCCGCGGCGTGCACAGCTGTTTGGCGGTGTGACTTCCGTCGCGATGCTGCTCTGCTGCCCGTTCGCGACAGCCGCCGATCCTCAAAAGAGCGGCATTGAGGTGGTGCCAGCCGACGCTGCCTTCTTCTCCGGATCCCTGCTGCTCAAAGAGCAGTACGAAATGGTTCGCACCAGCAATGCGATGCAGGCGATCCTCGACCTGCCCGCGGTCAAGATGGGCCTCGACCAGCTCGAAGACATGCAGTCGATGCCGGGCAGCCCGCTGTCGATGGTCTCCACCTTCATGGAGCTGCCGGAAAACAAGCAGGCCCTCGACCTGCTCACCGACATGGTCTCCCGCGACACCTTCATCTACGGCGAAACCTCCTGCATCCAGTTCACCAAGCTGCTGATGGCCCTGCAGCGGGCCAATCAGATGGCCAGCCTTTCGCAGGCCGTCGATGATGAGCTCGCTGATGCAGATCTCGGATCTGAGGAGGCTGCGGCCCGCCTCTTCTTCGACGCTCTCGCCGATAACATCGACGACCTCGTGCTGCCCGACCTTGTCTGGGGCTTTCAGACCGCCATGGGCGATGCGGCCACCCAGCAGCTTGCCCGGCTTGAGGTGCTGCTGAAGCTCATTACGCAGACACAGCCGATGCTTGCCGATGCCCTCACTCGCGAGACGATCGACGGCAGCGACCTGATCGTGTTCACCCTCTCTGGCAAACTCGCCCCCTGGGACGACCTCGGCCTCGATGCCTACAGCGATGATTCCGAAGCCGTCGACAAGGTCGTCGACAAGCTGCGGTCGCTCAACCTCGTGATCGGCCTCGGCCTGGTGGGCGACCGCGTGGTGATCTCGATCGGCGACTCGATCGATCACCTCTCGAAGCTTGCTGCCGCTTCGGAGGGCACCGGCCTCGCCTCCATCGACGCCTTCGCTCCCTACCGCGAGGCGGGCGAAGCCAAGGTCACCTCGATCGGTTATGTCAGCAAAGAGTTTGTGGAGGTTCTCAGCCCGACGGGCGACGACCTCCGCATGCTGGCGACGTTTGCCGAGCCGATGGCGGCCAAAGCCGAACTGCCCGAAGGTGCCGGCGAGGATGCCCGCCGCGGCCTCGAGCAGATGGCCGATGAGTATGAGGAGATGCTCCCCGAGCCTGGTGCCTACATGGGCTATGCCTTCATGACCGACACCGGCTTCGCAGGTGAGAACTGGAACTGGTCGAGCAACGTCGCCCTCGACGCCTCGCAGCCGCTGGGGATCCTCGCCCATGTTGGCGGCTCACCGTTTGCGGTGTTGGCCTCGCGGACCTCGGTCGATGCCCTCAATCTGGAAACGCTCATCGGCTGGGGCGGCATGGCCAAGAACTACTTCGAGAAGTATCTGATTGAGAAAATGGACGACGACGATCGGGAGAAGTTTGACGAAGCCCGTGAGACGTTTGAGCCTCTGCTGAAAGATCTTGCTGACACGCTTGTCAACAAGTTTGCTCCGGCCCTCGCCGACCGGCAGGTTGCCCTGGTGCTCGACGATGAGACGAAGGTGGAGCGGCTGCAGAAGGAGCTTCCCTCCTCTGCCGATCCGCTGCCCATCGTGGAGCCGGCGATCGTGCTTGGCCTGGCCGATTCGGGGCTCTTCAAGGAGGGCCTCAACGATCTGTTTGCACTCTCCGACCGGCTGCTCGCCGTGATCCGCGAGAAGAATCCTGAGGCCGTTCCAGCTGGCTACAGCATCCCCGAGCCGGTCAAGCAATCGGTCGCCGATGGCACCGTCTGGAGCTTCCCGATTCCTCAGGCAGGGCTGCCAGAGGAGATCGCGCCAGCGATCGGCCTCGGCAAGGACGTGGCTGTCTTCTCGCTCGTTCCCGGGCAGGCCGGGCGACTGTTGACCGCGGTCGACCTGACGACGGCCTCCGCCCTGGGCGGCTTCGATCGCCCGCTGGGGGCTGCGGCCGCGGCCGATGTGCCAGCGATGATCGATGTTCTGGAAGCCTGGCTCATCTATGCGGCCCGCTACGCCTCCGTGCAGCAGCGGGAAGGCATGGTCGATGCCGACGTCGAGCTCTCGGCAAGTGACGAGAGCCCGATGATCGCCCCGTTCTTCGAGCAGTTTCAGGTCGTGCTCGATGCCTGCCGCTGCCTCAAGGCGGGCGTCGCCGAGCAGACGATCGAGTCGGGTGTCACCATCACCCGCTGGAAGAACCTGATCGAAGACATGCCGGCCCGCTGAGCGGATCGCAGCAGCTACGAGCGGGCCACCCGCCCGCGAATGAAGCAGTCGTTGCCGAGGCTCTCGATCGACTCGATCGAGAGCCTCGGTGCTTTTTGCATGCTGCTGATGCCCAGGCCTGCCACGGCGGCTGGGGCCTGGCTGCCGCCGATGATCGTCGGGGCAATGAAGGCCTGCACCTCATCCACCAGGCCCGCGTCAAAGAATCCGCCCAGCACCGTGGGGCCGCCTTCCACCAGCAGATTCGTGAGCCGGCGGCGGCCAAGCTCGGCCAGCAGTTCGACAATCGCCGCGGTTTGAACGGACTGCCCTGACTGCCAGACCTCGCAGCCTGCCTCCTGCAGCCGACTGACGGCGTCTCGCGGAGCCTCCGGGCCGACGGCGATCAGCGTGGGATGCTGGGCTGCGGTCTGGGCGAGCTGGCTGGTGATCGGCAGCCGCGCCCGGGCATCGAGCACGATCCGCAGCAGCGACCGCGGCCCGGGAGGCCGGGCGGTGAGCATGGGATCGTCGGCCAGGGCGGTGCCGATCCCCACGAGAATCGCATCGACCCGCGCCCGCAGCCGGTGCACCACGGCCCGCGAGGCTTCCGAGGAGATCCAGCGGCTCTCTCCACTGGCCGTGGCCACATGGCCGTCGAGGCTCATCGCCCACTTGGCGATCACCCAGGGCCGGCCATGAACGGCCAGCATCGCAAAGGCCGCGATCAGCCGCTGGGCCTGCTCGGCTTCCACGCCTGCGGCCACGTCAACGCCCGCCGCACGCAGCCGCTCGATGCCACGGCCCGAGGCGTGGGCTGCGGGATCGACCGCTCCCACGACCACCCGTCGAATGCCTGCGGCCAGGATCGCGTCGGTACAGGGGGGCGTTTTGCCATGGTGGCAGCAGGGCTCGAGCGTGACCACGAGCGTACTGCCCCGGGCAGCAGGGCCGGCAGCCTCCAGGGCCGCCACCTCCGCATGGGGCCCACCAAAGCGGGCATGCCAGCCCTCGCCAATCGTGCTCCCCGCCGCATCGAGCACCACCGCCCCGACCATGGGGTTGGGCTCCACAAGCCCTTCCCCGCGGCGGGCCAGTTCCAGGGCCCGCTGCATAGCGCCGCGTTCGCAGTCGCTTGCGGTCATGAACCGGGCGTCCAGATCGCCTTCTTTTCACCGCCGCCGGCAGCGGGAGCATCGCTGCCGGGCGTCCAGAGGCCCGACGAGGCCGGCGGAGCAGCCGCTGCTGGGCCGCCGCCACCTGCGGCTCCCGGCGGCGGCATCCCGCCAGCCTGGGCTGCCGCCATCGCCGAGAGGTCGATGCCAGCCTCGGCAAACACCGCAGCCACGGCCTGCAACACCCGCTGATCCTGCGGGCCGCGGCGAATCCGGTCGAGCATCCGCTGCATGGAGATCTGATCACCACGCTGCAGGGCCAGCCGCAGCTCCGCCACATCGAGCATCGCCTCGCTCGCCCCCAGCGCGGCGGCGATCTTCCGCAGCCGGCCGAGGATCTCAAGCTTTTCGGTGGTGGTCTCAGCCCGTTCCTCAAGGAAGCTCAAGGCACGCCACTGGTCGGCGGGCTCCGTGCCGGCCTCGGGAGTCTTGGTCCGCTCGAGCACTTCAGTGGCAGCACGCACGGCCGAAAGCTCGAAGCCCGACGCGATCGACATCTCCAGAAGCAGTCGCAGCTGATCGAGGGAGAGCGGGCCGAGCGCAACGCGGTGCCACCGCATCGGTGGCAGCTCTTCCACCGGGGCAGCCGACTCAACCGGGCTCTCGGGAGCCAAGCCCAGGTCGCTGCGGAGAGTGGTCCAGGCCTCACGCACCGGCTCCAGTGCCGCGGTCACCTGCCCCGCCAGCAGCATCGCCTCCACCCGGCGGCGGCCGTCGGTGTCGCCAACCGCCTCGCGGGGTGTGCGGCCGAGCAGCTCTGGCAGCGGAGTCGCCGGCCACTCCGCGACAAAGCGGCTCCAGACGGCTTCCCGCTGCTGCCGCATCGCCTTGTCAAACGCTCCTGAGTCGGCTGCCTGATCGGGGGTGAGCGACGACGGCGTGTGCGGCCGAAACTGTGCCGAGAGCAGCCAGTTGGTCGGCGTGGTGAGCGACGTGGCCGCCGCCTCGCCAAACGCTGCGTGCAGCAGCGGCTCAGCTGCCTCGCGGGCAGCGGCGAGATCCGGCCCGAAGCCCTGCAGCACCGCATGAGGGGCCCGGTCGGTCTGCTTGCCGAAGATCAGCAGCGAGGCCAGCAGCAGGGCCGGACGCTCCTCGGTGACCGCGGCGTCGTAGACACGCCACACCGACCGCGGCGGCACCGCATTGCGGCTGACCCAGTTGGAGCGGTCAAACGGCACGCTCTCGAAGCGACCGTCGTGCCGCAGCGTGTCTTCCACCAGGTCGAGGTCGAGCGGCCCGCCGGCGGTGTCTGTCGCAGGGATCTCCAGCATCGCCTGGGAGAGCGGCACGGTCGGCGACCGCTCGGGGTTGGCCTCCTGCTCAAGCACAATCGCCCGGCCAATCGCCTCAATCGCATCGTCTTCCGAGCCCCCTGGCAGCCCCGCCACCTTCACCCAGGCCTCGGCCGCTTCAAACGGCCGAGCGAGCTTCTCGCAGAGGATCGCGATGTTGGTGAAGAGCTCGCGGCATTCGCCAGCAACCCCCTTGAGCGTGCGAAACGTCTTCAGTGCTTTGGTGAGCCGCCATTCGTCGGCGTGCTTCATCGCCGCCTGAAACTCAAACCGCCAGGGCGAGTTGTCGGCAGTCGGGAGCAGGGCCGGCCGGGCCCGCAAGGCTGGCGGAACGCCCTCCTGCCCGATCATCGCCGCCACGGCCTGCCGGTTGTCTTCGCTGCCGAGGCCGCGGTCGTCGACCCACTCCAGCAGGCCTTGGGCCATGCCCACCTGACCGGCCTGAGCAGCCGCCTGCATCAGGGTGAAGGCGATCCGTGTCAGCTCTTCGGTGGTTGCCCCCTCAGCCGGCATGCTCTCGCGGGCTGCGTCAAACGCGGCAGCAGCCTCTTGCATGTTGTCGGCAAGCGCTGCGCAGATCGCCGACTGGCCAAGCGCCAGCGGGTTGTCGGGAAACGCGGCGAGAAAGGCTTGATTGGTGGCCATCGCCTGGTCAAACCCGCGAGACGAGAGCTGCAGCTTCGTCTTGGTCGCCAGCAGGCAGGCCCGGCCGGGATGGGCGGCATCGAGGCGGGTGGCCTTCTCGAGCGCGGCAGAATACTGCTCTCCTTCGATCAGCTTGTCGAGCTGCTCGAGCTCACCGACAAGATCGGCACAGCAAAACTTGATCTTCTTGTCCTTGCCGCCAGGGCAGGCTGCGTAGGGATCGATGGACATGGCGTTGGGGTCTCCTTCGAGACCGAATGTACCAGAGCAACCCCCGTCAGAAAGTCGCGGCAGTTGTGGCGGCCAAGGGGGTCCGGCATACTCGCGTCTGCGCATGGACAGGCGGCCGGCGCGGCGTTGATCCCTCGTGTGGCCCCGCGCCCAGCCCCCCGCCTCGCATTCTCTCCCGCAGCCCAGCGCGATTCCCATGCGGCAGCCCCACATCCTCGTCGTCGACGCTTCGGGCTCTGCAGGACTTCCCTACGATCGCCATCTGGCCAGGCTGCAGCCGATGGAGGTGCGGGTGGAGCGGTCGCTGGAAAAGGCCCTTGAGAGCCTCCGCCGCGACTCCTGGGATTTAGGCATCGTCACCGCCCGGGCCAGACCCTCAGCCGATGTGCTCTACACCACCCTGAAGAAGGCCGACCCGCAGCTGCCGATGGTCGTGATCGACTCGCAGCCCTCGGTCGAACGGGCCCGCGCCTGCCTGCAGGCGGGGGCCGGCGACTATCTCGACATCGCCCGTGCGGAGACCGACCTTGAAGACTCGCTGGTTCGATTGCTAGCGATCTCACGGCGGGTGGCTGCTGAAGAGGTGCTCCGCCGGGTGGTGGAGCGGCCGTATTCCTTTGATGAGTTTCTCGGGGAGAGTCCGCCGATGCGGGCGGTCTACTCGATGATCGACCGGGTGGCGGCGAGCAACGTCGATGTGCTCGTCACCGGCGAGACCGGCACCGGCAAGGAGCTCGTCGCCCGCTCGCTGCACCGCCGCAGCCGGCGGGAGGGCGGGCCGTTTGTGCCCATCGACTGCGGGGCGATCCCCGACGCACTCTTGGAGAGCGAACTGTTTGGCCACGAGCGAGGCGCGTTTACCGGTGCCGACGCCCGCCGCATTGGGCTGGTGGAGCTGGCCGACGGCGGCACGCTCTTCCTCGACGAGGTGGGTGAACTGCCCTTGCCGCTGCAGGCCAAGCTGCTGCGGGTGCTGCAGGAGCGGCGGGTCCGCCGCGTGGGAGGCCGTCAGGAAAACGCGGTCGACGTGCGGGTGGTGGCAGCCACCTCGCGGCCGATCGATCAGATGGTCACCAAAGGCGAGTTTCGCCGCGATCTCTTCTACCGCATCAACGTCGTGCGGATCGACATGCCGCCGCTGCGAATCCGGGGCGACGACATCGGCCTGCTGGCCGAAGCCTTCGCCAACCGGGCCAGCCAGGAGATGAGCCGCAGCGTCGGCGGCCTCTCGCCGGATGCTTACCAGGTGCTGAAAAACTACCCGTGGCCAGGCAACGTGCGGGAGCTCAACAACGTGGTGCGTCGGGCAGTGGCGATGACCAGCGGCACCACGATCGGCCTGGATGACCTTCCCGACGAGCTGATCACCGCCTCAGGCCGTGCGGGCAGCGGCGATGGCGAGGCCGTCGGCTTCTTCGCCGAGCGGGCCGCCCAGACGGCTCGCTTTGAGCTGCAGTATCTGACCGACCTGCTCACCAGGCACCTCGGCGACGTCTCCGCCGCTGCTCGCGAAGCCCGCCTCCCCCGCGGCACCCTCTACCGCCTGCTGAAGGGCCACGACCTCGACGCGGCCAGCTTTCGCCGCGAGGGCTAGCGCGCCGCCGCAAGCGGAACGGGATTCGGGGCGGCGAAGGCATCTCGAAGAGGCCGCTGTGCGGCCCTGAGCCCCGTCCTGTTCACACCGGTCGCTTTCATCCCCCCACGCGCCTCACTCCTGTGACGGTGTCGCGCCGGCGCGACACCGTCACGGCACTCTCGCGGCTCCCCTGAATACCGCCCGCCATGCGTGCCTGCCCGCTGCCTGCTCAGCGGGCAGGCGCCGCGCCGATGAGACAGCCCGTCTTACTCGCCGCACTGCAGGCACGGCTGCAATCGCTGTTTTCTCCCGTGCAACAGGGCGATTCGCAGTTCCCGCCCGATTCCGTGCTCATTTGGCACACCGCGTGCTCTCTTTTTTTCTCGGCGGACACACGGAATGACAAACACATCCCCCTGCGAAGGAGCCCCAACCATGAAAAAGATCGAAGCCATCATCCGTCACTTCAAGCTCGAGGAAGTGAAAGACGCCCTCAACGCCCAGGGCATCAAGGGCATGACCGTCACCGAGGTCCGCGGCTTCGGCCGTCAGAAGGGCCACACCGAGACCTACCGCGGTGCCGAGTATTCCGTCGACTTCCTGCCGAAGGTGAAGATTGAGGTCGTCGTCAGCGACGAGGAGTCGCAGGCCGTGATCGGCAAGATCATGTCGACGGCCCGCACTGGCCAGGTCGGCGACGGCAAGATCTTCGTCACCAACCTCGCTGAGGTGGTGCGGATCCGCACCGGCGAAACGGCCGCCTCAGCGATCTGATCGACGGCGGTCATCGATAGCCGCCGCGTCGCCTTGGCACGTGCGGCGAAGCAACCAGCAACCGGGGAGCCACCAGGCTCCCCGGTTTTCTTGCGCCCATGACTGCCGAACGGAACGCTCCGCCCGCCTCACTCAGGGCCGCGGTTTCTGAGAAGGCGGAAACTCCACCCCGGCATAGATCGCCGACACGGCAACGGTCGCGTCGAGCGAGGCGAGGGCCACGGAGCCGTTGGGGTTGGTCACCGCCGTGAGCGTCCAGGTGTCGTCATCCGCCTGCCTGACAAACCGCTCCACCGACACGTGGTCCTGCGCCACCAGCAGATACTCCTGCAGGCTCGGCAGCGTGCGGTAGTGCGCGAACTTCCGGCCCCGGTTGTAGGCCTCCGTGGAGTCGCTCAGCACCTCAATGATCACCCGCGGGTTGGTCAGCGAGTAATGCACATCGTCTTCAAAGCGGGGCTTCTCGCAAAACACCACCACGTCGGGATAGGTGTAGAGCCCGGTGGCATCCACCTTCACCCGCTGGTCGCTGGTGAGCACGTAGCAGCCCCGGCCCTCGAGGGCATTCCTGATCGCAAAGGCGAAGTTGTCTTTCACGAGGTTGTGCCAGAGCGACCCGCCGCTCATGGCAAACATCTCACCATCAAAAAACTCGTGCCGAAACTCCGACGCGGTTTCGATCGCGAGATACTCCTCCGGCGTCAGCCGTTTCCTGGGCGCGGTCGACATACTGCCAAGCCTCCTCGGGTCATCACTACACGAGGAGTGTATACGCAAGTTCACCACCCGTCAACTGACGGCCACCGGGTTCTCCGCGCCGAGCGGCGGCGGACGGCGATGGCCGGCACCATGCAGGCCTCAGGTCAGGTGGCGATCGATCTCCATGCCACTGTGAAACACCCCGAGCACCACGACTCGAGGCCCGTTGGCGATGAGGTACGCAATCCGGTAATGCCCGTACCACGTCTCATACACGTCACGGTCGACAATCCGTTCATACCTTTGACCACGATGCGGGTGCTGGCGGAGGATCTCGGCCTTCGCGCAACTCCCCCGCACCACACTGGCGGCGGCACGACGATTGTCGACTGCGAAGTACTCGTAGATGTCGTGCAGACAGCGGAGGGCTTCTGAAGTCCACGTCAGGTTTGCCATGACTTCACGACCTCGGCAACCTGTGGAGGGCTGTGCAGCCGGTCGGCTGCCACATCCTGGATTCACCGGTCGATCATCCGGGAAAATGCCAGCTCTTTGAGAATCTCGTCATAGGTGCTGTCGTCCGGCTGTCTCACGATGATGTCGATCATTGTTTTCTTGGCTGGGCTCATGAACGCTCCTCAGATGAATCCGACTCTGAACGGTAGCTCACCACTGCGGTCGACGCGGCAACTGCGTCGCCCGGAGTACTCCGCAAACCCCGCGCCAAAAAACAGCGAGGCGCCTCCTCAGCATGCCAACGCAGGGCCATAAAACGCGTTGCGACCGACTGACACGCAAGCCGCCGAAAAGAAAAAGGCTGCGTTGACACAGGCCCCTCTTCAGAGGCGGCGCACATCGCCCCACCAGGTGGGGCAAAACGTCTAACGCGCGGAAACTAATTTGGCCCCAAAGTGGAGCGATTCACTCCACAGCCGCGCGGCGACAGGCAGAAGATGGGCAGGTGAGAACGGGACCGGCCCTGGGACCGCGAGCTCGGCTGCAACAAGCCCTCGCTACCGCAACCGCCCTTGCCACTTTGATGCCGCTCGTGCCGTGTGAACAACGCCGTAGATGGTCACGCTCTGACCGTCGTACTCGTAAAAAACGGCATACGGAAATCGCCGTACAAAGTCGCGACGATATTCGCCCCGGACCTTGCCATGGATTTCCGGAGGCCTGCGAATGCGCTCGAGACACGCCAGCACGCAGTCAGTGAACTGCGAGCCAAGCCCCTGCCTCTGGTCTTCGTACCAGCGGTATGCGGCTTCGATGTCTTTGCAGCCGCCGGCGAGAATCGGAGTTCATTCGCCACGCTGGATGTCCTGCACACGTCGCATGAAATCGTCCCACGAAAGAGCAGACTCGGGCGCAGATTCAAGACTTTCCCGCCGACGGTTCATCTCGTCGATTTGCCAATCGCGGACGGGGATGTCGGACGGAACTTGGGCAAGCTGATCCCAAAGGTCCTCGACGAGTTGGAGTTTCTCAGCAACGCTCAGAGCCGAGAGGGCAGATGTTTCCGGACTCATCACGGGGCCCCTGACGTGTTCATGTAAGACTCAGTTGGCGAAGTCTACCACTGTGCCCCCGGTTTTTGCCTTACGTTTGCTGAACGCGCCGCGTGCGGCAGACGGCCCCGAGGCTTGCTTGGGCCGCGAACCATCTCGCCCCTTGCGCCGACTTGCGGCGGCGGCGGGCGGCGATTGCTGCGATGCCACCGGCGATGGCGAGCATCACGTAGGTCGAGGGCACAGGCACGGCCGTGACCGTCACGAAGGTCTGCGTGCCGGAGGCAGGCAGGAAGTCGCCCGAGGAGTTCCGCGGCTGGGTGTTGGAGCCGGTGACGGGAGCTGCCGCCGCCACCACCAGTTTCCGATAGAATGAAGAGGGTTGTTCGCATCTCGATGCGCTCGGACAGGGAGAGGGTTTCGTGAGAAAGGTCGTCATCGATGGTTGAGGACGCACACCAATGGATGCAGGCGTGGCGTTCGGCTGGTGAGGCGCTGGCGCGTGTTCGTCGCGAGGAACTTCGCGCACTCGACGGCAAAAAGGCGTTGGCGCTGCTCACCGGTCCGGCTGATTATCACCAAGAGCCGCGAAAGCCGAGAAAGTCTTCAGGGCTCATCGAACAGCAGCGGTGGTTCATGAAGGCTCGTCGCGATGCTTGAGGTCTATCGCGCGGCGGCTGAACTCCAGGCGAGGCTTCAGGAGCGTGATTGGCGGTTTTGCTTGATCGGCGGCTTGGCTCTCCAGCGATGGGGCGAGCCCCGGGAGACGATCGACGTCGACATCACGTTGCTCACGGGTTTTGGTGGCGAGGAGCCGATCATCCGTGAGATTTTGAACTGGTACGAGCCACGGGTTCCCGATCCGGCTGGTTTCGCCTTGAAGCACCGGGTTTTACTCGTGCAGGCCGCGTCCGGTGTGGGGATCGACATTGCATTGGGCGGAATGCCATTCGAGGAATCCGCTGTCGACCGAGCAAGCCTCTACGAGTTCGCCCCCGAAGTTTTTTTGCTCACTGCCTCGGCTGAGGATTTGATCGTGATGAAGGCGTTCGCAGCCCGTGCGAAGGACTGGGTGGACCTCGAAGGCATCATGATTCGCCAGGGCGACCGGCTTGACTGGGGCTACATTGCGATGCAACTCCAGCCACTTGTTGAACTCAAAGAGGAGCCTGAGATTATCGAACGGTTGTTCCAGATGCGGAACAGCGTCGGATCCTGAAACGTCCAGCGTAACGGGCCGCGGCGATGCCGAGCCCGGCGATCCCCAGGAGGGCGAGCGTGGCCGGCTCGGGGACGGCCGTGATCGTCACGAAGGTCTGCGTGCCCGAAACAGGCAGGAAGTCGCCCGAGAAGTTCAGCGGCTGGGTGTTGGAACCGTTATAGGCATAGTCGTAGTCGATCTCCCACATCTGGCTGCCCACCGTGAACCGGCTGCCGTCGGCGAGCGGCTGGCCGCCGTAGGTAAACTGGCCGCCGTCCCAGGTGCCCGTGTAGTTGATCATCGCGAACACGGTCGAGTCTTCGACGAAGGGCTGCGGCGTCTGGTTGAGGTCGGCAAAGGAGAGCAGCGAGCCGGCGGTAATCGAGAGGTTGCCATCGACCACCAGCAGGTCAGCGGCGGTGCCGAGGCTGCCGAGATCGCTCGAGTCGACCTCGTAGCCGAAGGTCGCACCGCTGGCGAAGGTGGTCGCGCCGGTGGCAAACGACGCGATGCTGTTGCCCGGCGCGAGCGTGCCGCCGCTCTGCACGGTGACGCTCCCGGCGATGCTGCCGGAGCCGCCGAGGATGCCCGCGGTGACCGTGACGGCCGTGTTGCCGAGCGACCCGTTGACCGAGAGCCGCGAGCCGCCGACGGTCGTCGTGCCGGTGTAGCTGCTCGCCCCGCCGAGGGTGATCGGGTTGGTGCCGCGGGTGACGAGGGCCAGGCTGCCGGTCAGGCTGCCGTCGAAGAGGCTCGGCCGGCCGGCGAGGTTGTTGCCGACGGTGAAGGTGGCCGCGGTGCTGCTGGTGATCGTGCCGGTGCCGGCGATCGCGTTGCCGGAGCCGATCAGGCGGAAGATCTCCTGGGCATTGCCGTCGAGGTCGAGGGTGCCGCCGGTCATCCGGATGTTGCCAGTGGTCGATATGGCGTCGCCATTGAAGACTTGGTTCGCCTGGGCGAGCCGCACCGTGGCGCCCGTGTCGAGGGCCCTGATCTCGTAGACGGCTCGGGCGGTCGCGTTGAGCAGGGTCGTGCCGGCGGCGGCGACCAGGCTCGTGCCGGTGTTGCCGCCAGCCCCGGCGATCTCGAGCGTGCCGGAGCCGGTCTTGGTGAGCACGACGTTGGGATGGGTCGGGTCGGAGTTGCGGACGTTGTTGGTCAGGGTCAGCGTGGCCGCGGCATCCGAGACGCTGATCGCGCTGGTCGTGTTGGCCGCCGAGATGTCGACCAGCCGGGCGGTGGTGGCGTTGCCGGCGGCGGTGTACTCGAGCGTGCCGCCGGCGAGCGCGAGCGTGCCGGAGGGGCCGAGGTTGCTCGTGCCTGAGTCGGCGATCGCCGCCACCGCCAGCGTGCCGGCCGAGATGGTCGTGCCGCCTGAGAAGGTGTTGGCTCCCGAGAGCGTGGTGACGCCGACGCCGTTCTTGATCACGGTGCCCGTGCCCGAAATCACGTTGGCCGCGGTCAGATCGTTGGAGCGGTTAAACTCCAAGGTGGCGTTGTTCACCACCGCTCCGCCGCCGAGCGTGCCCGTGGTGCCGCCGTTGCCCACCGCGAGCGTGCCGGCCGAGATGGTGGTGGTGCCGGTATACGTGTTGCCGCCGGTCAAGGTGATCGTGCCCGTGCCGATCTTCTCGAGCGGGGCCGTGCCGGTGCCGTTCTGGATCACGCCGGCAAACTCGCTCGTGGCGTCGGCCACGCCGACGGTGAGCTTCTGGAGAGGAAAGGTGCCCGCTGGCGCGAGGCCGAGCACGACCGTGCCGCTGCCGGTCAGACCGCCCACCTGCGCGGCCGCCGCGTCTACGTCGAACAGGGCCCCGGCGGCCACGTTGAGGCTCGCCTGGTTGTTGGCCCAGGGCTGATTGGCCGATGTGCTCGCCTGCAACGCCCCCTCCTGGACGTCGATCGTGGCGGAGGCGTCGAGCGCGAAATCGGTCGCCCCGCTCCAGCGGATCCGTCCGGGGCCCGTCTTGCGGAGCGTGCCGCTGCCGGTGTAGGTGCCGCCGGTGAAGGTCGTGGGGCCCGTCGCGACGGCGATCTCGAGCGCGGCCCCCGAGGCGATGGCATAGCTGGTCGAGGCGTTGGTGGAACTGAGTTTCAGGGTGCCGGCGTCGATGGCCGTTGCGCCCGTGTAGAGATTGGCCCCGGAGAGCGTGAGCTGGCCGGCGCCGGCTTTGGTCAGCCCGCCGGTGCCGCTGAGCACGCCGGCGTAGTCGCTCGTTGCCCCCGTGCCGCCGATCGAGAGCGAGTTGCCGCCGAGCGCGAGAGTGCGGGAGCCGGTCAGGCCGGCCAGGGCGTAGGTGTTGTTGCCCGCGACGGCGAAGGCGGCCGTGCCGGCATCGGCCGCGTTCATGTCGAGAGTGGCGTTTTGGAGGGCGGCGACATCACCCAGCGAGAGCGTGCCATCCCCGATCCGGGCGGTGCCGGTGAAGGTATTCGCCGCGGCCAGCGTGAGCCGGCCCGGGCCGGCGAAGGTGAAGTCGCCGGTGCCCGTGACCGGGCTGGTCAGCGTGACGCCGGGCCGGGTGGCGAAGTCGATCGTGAAGGTGCCACTGGTGGTGAAGGTGGTGATCGCCTCGCCGGCCGCGATCGCCGTATTGGTCGAGCCGCCGGTGATGCCGGTGGCGTCGCCGGCGTAGCGAATGACCACGATCCCCGAGCCGCCGTTGCCGCCTTGGCCGAAACTAGCACCGCCACCACCACCGCCGGAGCCGCTGTTGGCCTCGCCGTCGCCACCGTTGCCTCGAGGTGTGCCGGCCCCGCCCCGCCCGGAGCCGCCGGTCGTAGGCGCCGCTTCGTTGCTGTTGTGGCCGCCGCCACCGCCGTCGCCATAGTAGATGGCGGTACCCGTGATCGCATTCTGCACGCCGAAGCCGCCATTGCCGGCGGTCGAGCCCGAGCCGGCTTGGCCAACGGCTCCCGCACCGCCGCCGCCGCCGCCGCCACGGGTGGCGGCACCGATGCCCCTGATTGCCGGCCGAAGCCGTGCCAAGCCGGGCGGGATCGGTGATCGTGGAGCCGAGCCCGCCGCTGGAGGCCCCGCTGCCGCTGGTTTGATTCGTGGTGTCCGCACCGCTGCCCGAACCGCCCCCGCCCCCGCCGGCCGCCTGAACTCCGAACGCCTCGCTCAAGCCGCCGACGCCGCCCCGGGTCCAGTCCGCTGTGGATCGTGCTCCGCCGTTGCCGACGGTGATCGTGTTGCTCGAGGTCGTGATCCGCAGGGGCGTGCCGCCGAAGTTGCTCACCACCGCGCCTGCGCCGCCGCCACCGGCATCGGTCGAGCCGCCGGCCCCGCCGCCGCCGACGACCAGGTATTCGACGTAGAAAGCCAAATCGATTTCGAGGCCGCCGTTGTCGACGGTGTAGCTCGTGGAGATCGACTCGGTGCCGCTCGTGCCGTCGAGGGTGACGGTCGTCTGGGCGTGGGCGGTCGCGGCGGCGAACGCAGTGGCAAACGCGAAGGCGGCGACGGCGGCGAGGAACGAGTGGCCAGGCGGCGGGCGGGAAGGGAGATCGTCATGGCGGCGGCTTCTAAATCGGCTGGGGTTTCGGCGTCCGTCAGGCCGGGTCGCCCCGGCTCGGCGGTGTCGCGGCGGGGTTGCCGCTGCGACGACCTGAATAACCCGCAAATCCCGCGCCAAAAAACAGCGCGGCGCCCCCTCGCCAAGCGAGCGCCTACCCGCAAAACGCGTGGCGATCGGTGGAGATGCAGGCCGCTCCCACAAGAAAAAGGAAGCGTTCACACGCACCCCTCTCTAGGGGTGGCGCAAATCACTCCACCAGGTGGGGCAAAACGTATAACGCGCGGCGACTAATTCAGGCCCAAAGTGGAGCGATTCGCTCCATCGTCGCGCGCGACGACATGCGGAAGAGAGGAGAGTGAAAACGGGACGGGTCCTGAGGCCGCACAGCGGCCTCGGCTGAGCCGAGGGACCTGCCGGCCTGCGGCCGACAGTCCCTCAAGACCCGTCCCGGAGCCCGATCAACCGGGGCGTCGTCCCCAGCGATGACAACTCAAGGAAACAGCCTCCTCAACCAGCCCTGCGCATGACGGCAGTCCTCCACGGTCGATGCTCCGTTCACCGCTTAAGCAGCCTGGCGACGGCGGCGGCGGGCGGCGATCGCTCCGATGCCAGCGGCAATGGCGAGCATCACGTAGGTCGAGGGCTCGGGCACGGCCGACCGACTGGCGCCAGTTGATCCGCCCCCCACACAACGACTGGGCTCCCACTCTTCATGAAGAAGGCGGATATGCTGAGAAGAGGATCAAGGTCGCGTAGAGAGTGAATGGGCAGGTGTTGGCCGCGACGAACCCAGAGTTGAGTGATCGCCATACCCCTCGAGAGAGTCCGTCATGAATGAAGCCGATCTGCTCTCCCGCATCACCATTTCTCCAGAGATTTGCCACGGCAAGCCCTGCATCCGGGGCCTGCGGTATCCCGTAGAAAACGTGTTGGAATGGCTGGGCAGCGGGATGACCCACGACGAGATCCTTGCTGACTTCCCCGACCTGGAGCGAGAAGATCTCCAGGCCGCGATGGCCTGGGCGACCCGACTGGCCCGAACGCGCCGACTTGAAGTGGTCCGAGCATGAGGTGGTTGATCGATGCCCAGCTTCCGCAGAGGCTTGCGACTTGCTTGATTCATCAAGGTGAGGATGCGGTTCACACGCTTGACCTCCCCTACGAAATACCACATCTGACTCCGTGATCACGGAAGTTGCGGACCGTGAATCGAGGACTGTCGTCACCAAAGATCAGGACTTCGTCAACTCGCACTTCCTTCAAGGAAAGCCGAAGCACCTGCTTTTGATTTCTACCGGAAACATCACGAACAACGATCTTGTGTCGCTCCTCGAGGAAAATCTACCGGCGATCAAGACAATGTTGGCGTCCGGGACATTCGTTGAACTCAATCGGCACCATCTGATCCTGCACGCTTGAGGTTCGTGGGAAGCCGTGGCAAGCGTGGCGAAGTCGCACCTCGCCATGAAGGTCATGCCTCACGCCGCGGTGCGGCGGCGGCGGGCAGCGATCGCTCCGATGCCGGCGGCGATGGCGAGCATCACGTAGGTCGAAGGCTCGGGCACGGCCGTGACCGTCACGAAGGTCTGCCACTCTCCTCCTCGAGACCGGCAAGAACCCGTTGCCACTCCGAGAGCACGTCCAACTCCGCCGCCCACGATGCGATGTAACCGCGGTCAATCGCAGCGCCTTGGATCAGGAGCATCGCCGCAATGTCACGCAGGTGCTTGTCAGAGCCGCCTTCTCGGTAAGAGCGAAGTTTGTTGAGAATGACATCTTCAGCTGAGGCAAACCAAGCATCAAAGTCGCCTGGGCTCGTCAACCGACGGCCGCGTCGTATCTCCGTCTGAGCGTAGACATCCGGCTTCAAGACGATCATGTCGACTTTTATCCCAGACGGAATGTGAATGATGTTGAACTGCCCGTGACGCTCAATCGCGGAGCGGACTGCCGATTCGGCCAGATAGTGGTCGGGAGGCGGAAACGCGGCCATCAGCAGATCGCGGTGCTCCAAGCGAACGTCCACGAGAATGTCGATGTCGTTCGTGAAGCGAGGTTCCCCGTACGCCATGCTGGCAAGCGACCCCACGACTCGATACGCGATGCCATGCGTCTCCAAAAACGCCGCCACACGCTGGAGCAACTGAAACGGGTTGAGTTCAGCTGCAGACACGACGGATGATTCCATGACTCATGCGGTTGGCCACCTCGCGATCGATCTGGTCCGCCGGCCAGTCAGCATGATCTGCCGCAACCGAAGCTCGCACGATGGCACGAGCAGCGATCCACATCCGACATGCGGCTTGGAGCCGGGCTACCTCGCTCGTGCCGGCAAGCACCCGCACCATGTCGGCATCGGGCTTCTCAAAGAGCGGGCGGCGGGGCGAGATCATGGTCATTTCGCGAACAATGCACGCGAAGCTCCTTCGCGGGCTTCACGCATCGTTGCGTTCTGCGAGACGGTGCGGCCCCGACGCGCGGGCTGCGGCAAAGACATTATCTTGCCATGAGCATACTCGCGGATGACCGCGCAAGGAAAATGCCCGGAAACCAGCACCTCAAGCAGACCTGCCGATCACCGCAATCCCTCAACGGCGGATGCTCAGTCCACACCTCACGCCGCGGTGCGGCGGCGGGCGGCCGCTATCGCGTACGGATGCCGAGCGCCCGCGTGAGTGTCGCGTGGATTCGCCGAAGCATCTCCGGCGAGACCGACGCCGAAACGATTGACGACCAGCGACTGGGCCAGCGTGTAGATCTTGTCCGCCCGAATGGTCCCGGGCCGATTGAGTCGGCCGGCCCGGAGGTCATGCTCCGTGATCCTCAGCGACCAAGGAGTCTGCTGTGGGTTCGATGGCATCGGAACCACGACGATGTCACCCTGCCGGGGCTTCATTCCAGTCCTCGTCATCGAGAGGATTGTCCCAAAACTCGAGGCTGGTGGTGGCAGCGGCGGTCAGATCTGTGAACTCCTCCGCCTCGGGAAGCACGAAGATGGTCAGCCGTTGCCCGGGCCGAAAGGGGCCGGTGAGCTCAACGCGGCCATGGGCGTCGGCAGTCACGTCGTAGTGCATGGCGGACTGCGGCGGTCTGTGTTCTGTTGCCATACGCTTCACCTTACCGTGCGTGCTGGAAGACGCCTTCATCGTAACTCATTCCCAGCTTCGACATCCGGCCCGGTTTGGGGTGCCATTCCACGCGCGCACTCACGCCGCGGTGCCTGACCGCCTCCCGCCGCCAGCCCCGACCGTGAACGCGATGCCGAGCAGCAGCTTGCCGCTACTCAATTTCTCCAGGTTCGCCGAGAACCTCTGTGAGCAGTGACGAATGACCGAGAGAAGCAGCCAGCAGTTCAAACGCGCGGCGTTGCTTACGACTGAGTTTGCGGACAATGGCCCGTAGCTCTCTCCGGCTCTTGTGGCTGCCTTTACCAATCCAGATCAACGTGGAGGCAGCGGCATCGACGATTGACACGATGGGAACGCTCCACCCTTCGAAGAGTTCAAACGCCTCGGACCGGCTTAACTCACCAGGGATCAGTTCGCGAGGGTAAACATCGAGCTTGAGCACCTCATGCCTATCCAAGAGCTGAAACATGGAGCCACGGTCAATGGCTCCACGAAGGCTCGCCGAGAGCGTTGCCCACAACGCCGCCGGTGAGGTGATACCTGAGGCCGCATGCGTCCATGATGGCCCGAAACTTTTCGAGCGTTGCGCGAAAGGCCTCAACGGAAAAGATCGGCCACCAATCGGTCAATCCACGCACACACCTGCGGCTCGCCCGCGTACATCTGGCGACCCACGAGCAGCTTCACGACGTGGGGATCAAGGGGCTCCGACGCACCGCTTGCCTGATGCTCGGCACGAATCTGCCTGGCCAATTGGCGAACCGCCGCCGGACGGCCGACACGCCCAATCGCGCTGCTCAAGGGCAGTCCGTCAGCCGGAAGACCGTTGCGGAAGTGCCATTGACCGGGCTATCCTTACCAAAAATCCCCTTCGGCCTCATAGCGAGTCAGGCCAGCGGCACTGTCGAGGACGCGAGAGAGCTCATCGCCGGTGGGAAGCTCGTCGCCTTGGGCTCCACTGATGGCGATCTCACGAAGCTGGACATTCAGGACTGCCGCGATGGCTTCGACACGGGCTTCGATCGAGAGCCCAGCCTGCCGAAGAAGAATGACCCCGCGATGTGTCAGCTTTTGGCGATAGACCAGTTCACCGAATCCGGTCATGGGGAGTCTGCGCCAAGCCCGTAGCCAGAGCAGGAATTTGAAGACCAGGTAAGCCCGGCCTAATTCCCGTGCCGAATCCGGTCGCTGACACCTGCCTGCTGGAAATACTCAGGCAGCAGCTTTTCGGTGCCAGCCTGTCCCAGGGCAAGCCACCGCCGCCGCCAACCACCCCTCTCCAGGGGTGGCGCAAATCGCTCCACCAGGTGGGGCAAAACGTATAACGCGCCGCGACTAATTCGGCCCAAAAGTGGAGCGATTCGCTCCATACCTGCAAGAGGGTAGTCCTGGGGAGTTCAGGATTTCCCGGGCAGGATGCCCGTGGCGACGGGCGGCGGCGGGCGAGCGTGCGCGGGCCGGAACCGGCCTGGGTGAGCGAGCCCGTACCGGAAATGTCACCGGCGATCGTGATCGCATACGCCTCGTGAAGGGGCGCTTCGCCAGGCCAACACAAAACGTCATTGAGGATTGCCAGCCTCGGCCCGTATTACCTTCGGCCGGGCATGTCGCGTGGCCACGGACGGGGCTGGATCGCCGCGGCCGGCTGAAACGCCATCCTCCAGAAACGGTGCTCCACACGATGGATTCCTTCCACCTGACTTGCCTGATCGTGGATCAAGAGCGGATGTTTCTCGACCTGCTCTCAAGCATGCTGGCTCTCCGCGGCGGCCTGCGGGTGGTCGCCGAGCAGCCATCGGCAAACGCTGTCCGCACCGCCATCGAAGAGCATCGACCCGACATCCTGATCCTCGGCCTCCCAATGCCTGAGGACTTCGCGGAGGAGACGGTGGCCACCTTCCACACGATCACGCCGAGCGGCCACACGATCGTGATCGCCAACCGCGGCAACACCGAGCCCCTGCCCGCCGAGCTGAGCCAACGAAGCCCCACTGTGCTCAATCGCAGCTCGTCGTTTGCCAGGCTCCGCCGGGCTGTGGATCGCGTGCTCGGCAGCCATGCCCCACTCCACCCCAAGCACGACATGAGCTACGCCGAGAAGCCCCTCTCTGCCCGCGAGGCTGAGATCTTCACGTATATCGGCGAAGGGATGACCAACCGCGAGATCGCCTCCAAGCTCGACCTCTCCGTGCACACCGTGCAGGCCCACCGTCGGCGGATCTCGGTGAAGCTCGGCACCCGCCGCAAGGAGCTTTCCCACCGGGCGATCGTCGCCCGCCGAATGTTTCTCGACCCGGTGAGCTGACCGCCGACGGCTGCAGCGATCAGCGCGGCACCGTTTCCTCAACGTCCTCCGCGTCCTCCGCGTCAACGGGCGGTGAGCTGTCGCCAGTTCCACCGCGGATGCCGTTGATGATCTCCTTCGCTGAGGCGACGAGGAGTTCCACATCGTTGGTGCGGCCCTGCTGCTCTCGCCAGGGCTCCAGCAGGCCGATCTGCCGCTCCAGCACCGCCACGGCGGCCTCTGTCTCTCCGGAAACAAGATGCAGCGTGCCTCGATCGTAAAGGGCCCGCCCCAGCAGCACGGCATAGTCGAAGATGGCTGGCTGGGCCTCGACAAGCTGCTCGCCGATGGTGATCGCCTCACCGAGTGGAGCCGCCGCGGCAGAGGGCTGCCCGAGCTGCCGAAAGAGTATCGCCAGCATCAGGTCGGCATCGATCAGTTCGGAGTGCACCCGGCTGATCGACTGCTCCTCCTCGATGGCAGCCTGACACAGATCCCGCCGCTGCTGAGCGATCGCCACCGCATCGTCGAGCCTTCCCTCGTCGCGGGCAATGTTGACCTGCTGAGTGAGGCCGTTGCTCAGCGATGTGGTGAACTCGTCTGCATGCTCGTCAAACCGCTCCAGCGCCTCAGAGGAAACCTGCACGAGCCGGTCGATCTTCTCGCGACGGGCCTCGGTGCGGCCGGCGGCGTAGTCGTAGAGCTGCGAGTTGTAGAGCGCATCGACCTCCTGCACCGCGAGATCAGCGTTGTCGGGCTGTTGCCGCCGCAGTGCCGCAAGATCCGCAAGCGCGGCTTCGATCAGGCGGCTTCCTTCCTCGGGCTGCTGCTGCTCATGCAGGAAGATGCCGAGGTGCAGCGTGGTGTCGATCAGGTCGCTCTCGCGGCGTGGAAACCCCTCAGGGGCCGCTTCCAAGAGAGCGATTGCTTCCCGCGAGGAGGCGATCGCCTCATCTGGGCGACGGAGGTGGTAGAGGCAATGCCGCAGGAGGTAGTGGCCGCTCAGCCGGGCCCGCAGGATCTCCGGATCACCAGGGCTTCGCCTTTCAATCTCCGCGAGCGTGGCCAGCTTACGGCGGTAGCAGTCCAGAGCGTCTTCGTAGTCCCCCACACTGTAAAAAAGCTCCGCGACGCGGCGGAAGCCGCGGGCCCGAAACCTCAACGACGCCAACGGATCAGAGCCCAGCGGCCACTGCTCAAACTCTTCGACAACCTGCTGGAGATAGGCCTGATCTCCCGCATCGAGCGGCTCACCCCGCAGCAGCATCCGCTTGATCGACGCGCCGGTCAGCCGCTCCATCGAACGCCCGGCAAGCGCCGTCGCTTCATCGGCAATGTCGCGACTGCGACGAATCTCGGCGTTGGCTCGCGTGAGCTCCATCACGTGATACGCCACGCCCGTTGCAGCGAGCACCAGCATCATGGCGGCGAGCCCCGCGAGCGTGGCCGTCACCGGACGCCGACGAGCCCATTTTGCCAGCCGCTCCATTTGAGAAATCGGCCGGGCGATCACCGGCTTCCCGACAAGAAAGCGCTCGAGATCGTCGGCCAGTTCGCCTGCTGAGCGATAGCGGCGGGTGGGCGAGGTGTGCAGACACTTCAAGACGATCGTGCGGAGGTCTGCGGGGGCCTGCCGGTCGAGCGTTGCCGGCTGGCTGAGTCGGAAAGCAGCCCCGCATCGCGAAGCACCTTGACTGCCACCGTCCGCCCGAGAGCGACGTCGCGGCCCCGGTAGACCACGCCCATCCCGCCGCTGGCCATGGGCTCAAGCTCCTCGATGCCGGGAATCCGCGGAATCGCTGTGGGAATCGCCGCGGTGCCGTTGCCGCTCCCGCTGCCCGCGGGCGGACGCTGCGGAAGCCGCCGGACAATCTCGGCCACCCGGGGGTCGCCAGCAGCTCCGCTCGCCACCGTTGCAGGACGGTCGCTCGCCACCCGCTCCCCCAGCGTCCAGTGCGCGCTGAGCCGGTCGACGGCCACCAGGCAGGCCGGGCAGTCGCGGAGGTGGGCATCGAGCACGGCCACCGCGGCGTCATCAAGCCGGCCGTTGAGAAACGCTTCCCACTGCGCCTCGCCAGGGCATGCCACTCCGGCCGTTTCTTGGCGATCGATCATCGTTGACCCTCCTCGGCCTGGCCGCCCTCCAGCCGCCGGACCGTTTCGTGAATCATCTTCTGCACGTTGCACCGCGACATGTAGGCCAGCCCCACGCTCATCCCGAGAGCCTCGGCCGCCTCGGCCCCGCTGCGGGCTTCGAGGGCCAGCATGCGAAACGCCGACCAGGTGCGGGGCTGCACCCGTGCCTCCACCTCCCGCGTGGCGAGCTCAAAGATCTCCATGTCGTAGGCAGCCTCAATCCGGGCCACCAGGTCGTCGCGGGCCGGAAGCGAGGCGAAGATCGCCTGAAAGGCATCGCTGCCTGGCACGGGCTTCTCGTCATGCACCCGCCGCGTGCGGTCGGCGAGAGCCGAGACCACAATCCGCCGCAGATAGGCCCGAAACCGCTGCGACGGGTCGTAGCGAAACTTCGCCGCCTGCTTCCAGAAGCGAACGAGCACCTCCTGCGACACGTCGGAGGCATCGGCATCCTGCAGCCCGTGAGCCAGGCACCAGCCGATCACATGCGTGCCGTAGATCCGCACAAACTCCCCCCACGCCTCCGCATTGTTGGGCTCCTCATGCAGCCGCGCGAGCAGCGATCCACGGGTCAGCAGTGTCGAGTTCATGGCAGGGGTCGAGTATACCCCCAGCACCCGCGACCACGGTTGACGCGTGCCAGGAGCAGCCGAGAATCCAGAGGGAAACGACACCTTGTCTTGAGGAGCCACGCATGACCAGCCCGGCCTTCCGCACCGAAACCGACAGCATGGGAGCCGTGCAGGTTCCCGCCGACCGCTACTGGGGTGCCCAGACGGAGCGTTCGCGGGACAACTTCAAGATCGGCGTCGAGCGGTATCGCTGGGGCCGCTCGATCATCCGCAGCCTGGGGATCCTCAAGAAGGCTGCCGCGATCGCCAACGGATCGCTCGGCCAGCTGCCCGAAGAGACGGTGGCCCTGATCACGCAGGCGGCCGACGAGGTGATCGCCGGCACGCTCGACGACCACTTCCCCCTGGTGGTGTTTCAGACCGGCAGCGGCACGCAGTCCAACATGAACGCCAACGAGGTGATCTCCAACAGGGCGATTCAAATCGCCGGCGGCGAGATGGGCTCCAAGACGCCGGTGCACCCCAACGACCATGTCAACCGCGGACAGTCGTCGAACGACACCTTCCCCACCGCCATGCACATCGCCGCGGTGGAGCGGATCGACGGAAGGCTGCTGCCGGCGGTCCGCGAGCTGCGGGATCTCTTTGCCAGCCTGGAGGCGACGTATGCCGACGTGGTGAAGATCGGCCGCACCCACCTGCAAGACGCCACGCCGATCACCCTCGGCCAGGAAATCTCCGGCTGGCGGGCCCAGCTCGATGAGCGGATTGAGGTGGTGGAGCGGTCGCTCGGCGGGCTCTACGAGCTGGCGATCGGCGGCACCGCCGTGGGCACCGGCCTCAATGCCCATCCGGAGTTTGGCGATCGGGCCGCAGCTGAGATCGCCGCGGAGACCGGGCATCCGTTTGTGTCGGCGGCCAACAAGTTTGCAGCGCTCTCGGCGCACGACGCGCTGGTCGACGCCAGCGCCGCCCTGCGAACCCTTGCCGGCGCCCTGCTGAAGATTGCCAACGACGTCCGCTGGCTGGCCAGCGGCCCTCGCTGCGGCATCGGCGAGATCACGATCCCGGAAAACGAGCCGGGCAGCTCGATCATGCCGGGCAAGGTCAACCCCACGCAGTGTGAGGCGATGACAATGGTCTGCGCCCAGGTGTTTGGCAACGACGCCGCCGTCGCCTTCGCCGGCAGCCAGGGCAACTTCCAGCTCAACGTCTACAAGCCGGTGATGGTCCACAACGTGCTTGAGAGCGTGGAGCTGCTCGCCGACGCCTGCGACTCCTTCCGGCTCCACTGCGGCGTGGGCATCGAGCCCAACCTGCCGCGGATCGAGCACCATCTGAATGATTCGCTGATGCTCGTCACGGCCCTCAACACCCACATCGGCTACGAGAACGCGGCCAAGATCGCCAAGAAGGCCCACACCGACGGCACCACGCTGAAAGAAGCGGCGGTGGCCAGTGGCCTCGTGACGGCCGACGACTACGACCGCTGGGTCGTGCCGGTGGAGATGACCGGGCCGCTGGCGACGTAGCAGCTCCTATCGCAGGGGCGACCGACCGGGCGCGAGCACCGTCGCTGGCGGGGCGGTGGCGGCGGGGCCCAAGGCGATCGCCAGCCAGCCGTCGGTGACCTCTGCCTGGCAGACGTCGAGGTCGGACAGCCGGGGGTCGCTGGCCAGCTTTTCAGGGATCAGCGGGATCGGCCGCTCCTTCGGGAAGATCTTGCCAAACACCGTCCGCAGGCCGATGGCAAACCGTCCTCGCTGGCCTTCGCCGCCGATGCGAATCGGCCCGTCTCGCTCAAGCACCACCTGCGGACTCTCCGCGACAAGACGGTAGCTCACGCCCGCCTCCACGTCATACCAGTCGCGGCGGCCAGCCTCGATCGAATCGATCCGCACTGTCACATGCACAAGCCCGTCCTGGCACTCCACCCGGATCGGCTGCTCCTGCTCAAAGCCGATCACCACGTTGTCGGGCAGGTCGTCGGGAATGGTCACCTCCTGGCCGAGCCGCTCCCCCACATGCCGATAGAGCTCAGCCAGCGGAAACACACGGCCAGCGATCTCCAAGCGATCAAAGGCGTTGTTGAGGCAGGTGGCATGCACCTGCACGCTGAGCTCGGCGTCGGCCGGAACCCGCGGCCGCGGCGTGTGGCCAGCAAGCTGCCCCTCACCGGCGAGCCGCAGCCGCACCGTCGCCATCTCGTCGGTGGTCTGCATCGCCACCGCCGCCGGCTCCAGCCCCAGCTCGACCAGCGGCTGCCAGAGCTTTTCGTTCAACCGCCGCTCAAGATCCGCCAGCTGCGGCTCCGACTGGGCGTCGACGTCGCGGCAGGCCTGCTTGATCACCTTGCGAGCTGCCTCACGATTGGCCTCGGGCAGGACCGACTGCTGCTGGCTGCGGGCAATCGTTCGCACCAGCGAGCCCATCAACGGAATGCCATCGAAACTCGTCTGCATCCCCGACACCCGCGAGCGGTTTGAGGCCACCGCGCGGGCATCCCCCACGAGCAGCCCTTCGCGGCAGAGCTTGACCGGCTTGCGGACGGTGAACGTGCTGGTGGAGTTGCCATTGACGAGCACCGGGCCGGCGTCTGTGACGGTGCGGGAAAACACGTCGCCCTGCACCTCGACATCGAGCCGCACGTCGTGTGGATCAGGCACAAACACCACCCGCGTGCTCCGCTTGAGCACCCGATTGCCCCGCACATCGCGGCCGAGAATCGTTTCCACAACGGGGCCCCGCTCCACCACCGGCTCAGGCATCAGCCGATCGGCAAACGCAGCCGTGGCGGCGATCCGCAGGTTGGGCGCAAGGTAGTGGTCGTGAAAGGCCTTGCTGAGGCCGTCCACCCCGGCCACGTTGCCACGGGCGAGCCGGTCCATTCTCCGTCGCGTTTCGGCAGCGGCCGCCACGGTGGGGTCTGCCTCAAACCGCTCGATGCAGGCAAGCAGGGCGTGCACATCGCTCGCCGCAGCACTCTCGCCCTGAGCTCGCACGCCGCCACTCTCGAAACCGTCGCGGCAGACATCCGCCGCGGCCTTCCAGAGGTCGACGCGACGGGCCACCGCAAAGGCTGCCCGACGGGTCCGCGAGGCTCGCGGTGCATTGGCATCGTTGTCGGCAGCCCGCATGCCATTTACTGCAAGCTCTGCCAGAGCATCGATCGCGGCCTGCGTGCCGGGATCAGCAGGCCCCTCGGTGGCCACGGCGGCATCCAGGCCGGAGACCATCGCACGGGCCCACGCTTGACAGCCTTGATCGCCCTCCTCGTCTGCATGGTCGAGCAGCTGATCACGCAGATCGCATGGCTCGATCCACGGTTCGCCGGCGGGGCGGCTTGGGCGAATCACCTCCTGCGAATCGACGAGCATGATCGACGCGGTCGGGGTGTCGTCGGTGGCCACGGCGAGCCGCAGCAGGGAGCTGCCTTGCGTCGCCAGGGCCAGATGCCTCGGTCGCACCGTCGCAGCGGCGTCGGTGCTGGCGGGGCCACGGCGGCTGCGGATTCGCGACGCCGTCTCACGGAGATCGCCCGCCGACGAAGGCTCCACCGAGCCCGCGGTGCCATCGGCCGTGTCGGCATCGAGCAGGCCAAAGGTCGCCTGCGGTTGGGCGGCTCCCTCCGAGGATACGAGCACCGCCGCAGAGGCCAACAGCCCGGCTGCAAAAGAGACGACAAAAACGCTTCGTGCTTTCGTAGCAGGCATGCAGATCCGCCAAAGAAACGCCACCGACTGTTCCCCGTGAGAGGAAAATCGTCTGCATGGCGGGCGAAAATCGATGGCGGCAAGGCGGGGCCGTCAGGGTTTTCCCAAGGCAGGCAAGCCAGGAAAACCAGCGAGACTCTGCGGCCGCACAGCCGTTGCAACCGAACTGCCGGCCCCAGCGACGCCACAGGCAAGACGCCCTACCCCGACGCCAGCAGCCCCTGCCGCGGCCGCTCGATCACCGCCGTCCAGGCGTCGATCAGCATGCCGAGATTCGCGTTGCTCTCGATTGCCTGCAGGGCTTCGAGCGTGTGGCGAAGGTGGTCGTCGGCCTGCTCGCTCGTGCCCCCGGCCCGCAGCCAGGCCCCAGCCGCCCTGGCGAGCAGCGGATCGCCCGGCTCCATGCCGGTGGCCGCCAGCCGCAGCCCAGCACGGTAGAAGTCGATCGCCAGCTCGAGGGCCAGCTTGAGCCTGGGCCGCCGCCGGGCCGCCTCCTTGCCCGCGGCCTCCATAACAGCGGTGATCTCGCGGCCCGCCTCTACGCCGTGAAAGGGCCGGCATGCCAGCAGACCGAAGAGCGTGCGACGAAACGCCACCACGTCTGCATCAACGAGCAGCCGCGCCCGGGCCAGGCTGCCGGCGGCCGCTGAGGCCGCCTCGCGGCGGGTCGACTCCTCACCGAGCCCTTCAGCAGCGAGCACCTCTGCGATCACCGCCGCTGACAGCGGCCGAAACCGCACCACCTTGCATCGCGAACGGATCGTCGGCAGCTGCCGCTCCAGGGCTGTGCCCACGAGAATCAGCACGGACGCATCGGGCGGCTCTTCGAGTGTCTTGAGCAGGCAGTTGGCCCCCTCCTCAGAGATCGCATCGGCATCGAGAATGATCGCCACCTTCCGCTGGCCGATCGCTGGCCGCAGCAGGATGCGCCAGCAGAGGCCCTCCCGCATGCGGTGCTCCGGCGTGCCGATGAAGGTTTCGATGGGGATCGTGGCCCGCTCCTCCGGCTTGGCCACGATGTCGATGTCGGGATGGCTGTCGGCCGCCGCCTGGATGCATGAGCTGCAGCGGCCACAGGCCGTAAAGTCGCTTCCGGGCGACTCGCAGGTGAGCACCCGGGCCAGCCGCTTGGCGAAGGTCGCCTTGCCCACGCCCTCATCGCCGATGAAGAGGTAGGCCCCCGCCACGCGGCCGCGGGCTGCCGCCCGGGCAAATCCCGCCACCACGTCGTCGTGCCCTTGGATGCCTTCCCAGGCCATCGGCTTCACTCCTGCGGTTGGGCGGTGGTCGTTGCGGGGGTCGTCGACGCAGCTGCCTCCGCCGGCAGCTCCGGGAAGGCCTCACGGATGATCGCCTGCAGCCTGCCGGCCACCGCATCGGCTGCAGCGGTCGCGTCCACCCGCCGCACCCGGCTCGGATCGGCTGCCGCCTCGGCGGTGTAGCCCGCCCGCAGCCGCTCCCGGAAATCATCCCCCCGGCTCTCCAGCCGGTCGAGGTCGCGGTGCATGCGGGCGGCCGCAGTGGCCAGATCGATGTCGAGCCAGAGCACGAGGTCTGGCTGCAGGCCGCCGGTCGCCGTCTGGCCGACGCTCCAGACCTGCGAAGGCCCAAGCCCGCCCGCATGCCCCTGGTAGACGACGTTGGACAGCAGAAAGCGATCACTCACCACCCAGGCTCCACGGGCCAGAGCCGGCCGGATCACCTCCGCCACCAGCTGGGCGCGGGCCGCCATGTAGAGCAGCATCTCGGCGGTGGCATCGAGCGGAATCTCCTGCCGGTGCAGCAGGATGCTGCGAACTGCATCACCAGCGGCGGTCGAGCCTGGGTCGCGGCAGGTGACCACCTCCGGGCCGAGCGTCCGCAGCCAGTCGGCCAGCCGCTCCAGCTGCGACGACTTCCCTGAGCCGTCGATGCCCTCGAGCGTGATGAACCTGAGCCGGCACAGCGTGAATCCTTGGAGAGCGGTGGAGCAACCGGCTAGCCGAGCGGCCCTCCGCCCGGGCGTCAGCTGCCGCAGGAATCGGTGGGGCGGCCTTCGACCACGCCGCGAATACCGAGTGTATCGGCGGGGTCGAGCTGGGTCGTGCGGCGGAGCAGATCGCGGGCCATCGGGTCCGCGGCCGGTGGCCACGAGCGTGTGGGCGAGGCCCTTGGCGGCCTCAAAGAAGACGCGGTTGCCCTCAAGCGCGTAGGGCAGCGGGCCGGTCATGCCAGCCGCCTCGACAGCCCGCAAAACCAGCTCGTAGGCCCGGCCGAAGTGGCCGCGGGCGAGCTTCGGATCGCCGTCGTCGAGGGCGATTAGGCCCAGCTGAACGTGGGCGTCGAGGAAGTCGGGGCACTCCGAGAGCAGCCACACGAGCTCATCGCGGGCGATCTCCATCTCGCCGGCGGCCATCATCGCCTCCACCTCCTCAAGGTCTTCCTTCCGCTGGCGGCTGCACCGCGGATGCACCAGCTCCCACACGGGCTCGCCGCTGGCATGTTCGCGGCGGGCGAGGCTGAGCCGATCGCCGCGAGGCGAGGCCTTCTTCGCACCGCTGCGGCCGCGGCTCTTTTTTTGAGGCTGGGGGGAGTTGTCGGGCATGAGCACCGCCTGGCGGGAAACCGGGGAGGGCCCGGTAGACTTCACCGGTTTTTGGACCCGACCGGGCGGCGGATTGCAAGGGGTGGCGATGGCCGCCCTTCCGCCGCTGCACCCTTTCCCTTGGAGATGCCGCCCGTGGCCCGAGCGAGGAAGCCGACGCCCGCGCCGCCTCAGCCCTCCGCTGAGGCGGGCAGCCCAGCCTCTGCCTGGCCGCTTTCGGCGCGTGAGCGATCGCTGGTCAGCCGGCGACTGCTGGCCTGGTTTCGCCGGCACGGCCGCGACCTGCCCTGGCGGCGCGACGCCCAGCCGTATCGGGTGTGGGTCAGCGAGATCATGCTCCAGCAGACCCAGGTGGAGCGGGTCTGCGACTACTTCCGCCGATTCCTGGAGCGGTTTCCCAGCGTGGAGCGGCTGGCCGAAGCCAGCGAGGCCGACGTGCTCGCCGCCTGGCAGGGCCTGGGCTACTACCGCCGGGCCCGGCAGCTGCATGCCTGCGCGCAGCGGGTGGTGGCCGAGCATGCCGGGCGGTTTCCGAGCACCGTCGCCGAGCTCTCCGCCCTGCCGGGCATCGGCCGCTACACCGCCTCTGCGATCAGTTCGATCGCCTTTGGCCGGCCTGAGCCGATCGTGGAGGCCAACTCGCGGCGAGTGCTTGCCCGGCTGGCCGGCTACGACCGGCCGCTCTCCGGCACCGCGGGCGATGGACCGATCTGGGAGATCGCCGCGGGGCTCGTGCCTGCCCGCCAGGCCGGGCTCTTCAATCAGGCTCTGATGGATCTCGGCGCGATGGTCTGTCGGCCTGCCGCCCCTTCCTGCACCGCCTGCCCGCTCGCCCGCCACTGCGTCGCCCTTCGCGACGGCCGCACCGACGAGCTGCCGCGGCTGGCCACACCGAAGCCGAGCGTGGCGATCGAGGAGGTCGCCCTGCTGGTGGTGCACGACGGCCAGCTGCTGGTCGTGCAGCGGGGCGAAGCTGAGTGGTGGGCCGGGCTCTGGGATGTGCCGAGGGCCGCCGGGCCGCTCGGCCCCCTCCGCCGGGCCGCGGCCCGCGACGGCCGGCTGCTTGGCGAGGTTCGCTACGGCGTCACCCACCACCGGGTGCGGGTCGACGTCGTGCAGCTGCCCGCGGAGGCTGCCGCGGCCGCCCGTGCGACCGTTGCCGACGGATCGCGAAGTCCAGCCTCAGCCCTCGGCGTCGCCCTGGCCAGCGAGCCCGCCGCCACTGCCTGGGTGTCTCTCAGCGGTCTGGCCGCCCTGGCAATGCCCTCCCCGGCCCGCCGCATCCTCGAGCTGCTGACCAGCCCGCTGCCAGCCTCGCCAGGTGAACACATCTCGTCGTCGTCGATCTCCGCGTAGAATGGCCTTCATGCAAACACGAAACAGTCCCGATGACGTGCCGCATCCCGCAGGCCCCGACGACGGCGAATGGCTCGAGTGGTACGCACTGACGCCGCAGCAACGCATCGAGGAATCCGCCAAACTCTGGGCCACGTATCTCACCCTGGGAGGCTCCCTTGACCCCGAGCCCGATCCTCAGAGTCCTTTCTTCTCTGCAGAGGAATGGCGTCAGATATCTGCTCATGGGCGGGCAGGCCTGCGTGGTGTACGGCGGAGCGGAGTTTAGCCGAGACACGGACATCGTCGTGGTCGCCGACCACGCCAACCTACGCCGGCTTGAGGCTTCCGTTACCGAACTTCAGGCCGAGGTGATCGCGATACCGCCCTTTGAAGCCGGCCATCTCCGGGCCGGACTTGCGGTTCACTTTCGCTGCCACGTTCCAGAGGCTGCTGGCATTCGTCTCGATGTGATGAGCACCCTTCGCGGTCTGCCAGAGTTTGAGACCCTCTGGTCGCGAAGGACAACCATCGATGTGGCGGGGCAGCTGATCGAACTCTTGGCACTCCCCGACCTTGTGACCGCCAAAAAGACGCAACGAGAAAAAGACTGGCCGATGATCACCAGGCTTCTCGAGGCCCACTGGATGCAGACACCCCGGCCGGCATCCGATGCTGCGATCACGTTCTGGCTGAGCGAACTGCGGACCCCGAGCCTGCTCATTCAGGCCGCCGCCGACTCACACGACATGGCGACCCGCCTTCGCGGGCAACGGCCTCTCCTCTCCGCCGCCATCGCACGAGACGAGCCGGAAGTCCGGCGTATGCTTCGAGCGGAACAGGAAGCCGAGCAGGCGGCGGACCGGGCCTACTGGCAGCCGCTGAAGCAGCAGCTTGAGGCCCTACGGCTCTCACGCAGAAACAACTGACCGGCCCGCTGTGGCGTTGTCTCCCGAGCGTTACCACACCGCAAAGAGATCGTGATCGCCTACGGGGCAACAGAGCGTGAAACGCTGCGACAGCGGCGGCGGGCGGCGATGGCTCAAATGCCAGCAGCAATGGCGAGCATCACGTAGGTCGAGGGCTCGGGCACGGCGGTGACCGTCACGAAGGTCCGCGTGCCGGAGCCCGGCAGGAAGTCGGCCGTGTAGTTCAGCGGCTGGGCAGTCGTAGGGCTCGCCGTGTTGTAGGCGCTGCAGGCGGGCTCCCGGATCTGAACACCCCTTCGTCGCTCAGCGGAGTCGCAGCGTCGCGCGGATCATGGCTCGCACCCTCCGAGCATCGGCGATTGCAGTCTTCGCCAAGGTCCGTGTTGCCGTGTCGCCGGGATATCGAAAGAGGACCGCATAGCTCGTGAGTGTTTCGAGAAACGGCCTTGATACTTCCCACAGCGGCTCGATTGGCAAGACCTCGTCTAAGAGCGCCACGCGATCGTGCGTTCGCGGTATCGGCTGCCCGGCTTTGGCAATCCACTCACGGGTGTGCGGCTTCATGCAACACTTTCCCGTGCTCAAGCACCGTTTTGAGAAACTGATCACCAAGCTGCAGCCGCTGTCGGATCGTACGAGGAGAGCGAACAATCAGGTCGAGTGGAAAACCGGCGGAAATCCGGCGACGAATTCGCGCTGCCTGCTCCGCTGCAGGCCCGGAGTGCGACATGACCACCAACAGATCGACATCCGAATCCTGATGCTGCGTGCCCATCGCGTAGGACCCAAACAGCACGACTCGCTCTGGCTGAAACTCCCGAACGATCGCGTCAACGTAGTGGCGGATGCTCGCGCGGGATATCATGGGCGACGACCGGTGGGAGAAGTGGAGGATCTACTCCCCAAGATACCGCATCCCGTGGCAACGCCGCACCGCCCGACAGCATGCGCGATGACCACATCGCCTCTGAATATCCGGTGCCGCCGCCCGTCCCCGCCGCCCCTCAGACATCGCCACTTCATTGATGGCTCACGCCGCGGTGCGGCGGCGGCGGGCGGCGATCGCTCCGATGCCGGCGGCGATGGCGAGCATCACGTAGGTCGAGGGCTCAGGGACGGCCGTGACCGTCACGAAGGTCTGCGTGCCGGAGCCCGGCAGGAAGTCGGCCGAGTAGTTCAGCGGCTGGGTCGTCGTCGGGCTCGCCGTGTTGTAGGCGTAGTCGTAGTCGATCTCCCACATCTGGCTGCCGACGAAGAAGCGGCTGCCGTCGGCGAGCGGCTGGCTGTTGTAGGTGAAGACGCCGCCGTCCCAGGTGCCGGTGTAGTTGATCATCGCGAACACGGTCGTGTCTTCGAACGAACTGCCCCGGCTGGCTGCCGATGTCAGCGAACGAGAGCAGTGAGCCGGAGGCGATGTCGAGGTTGCCGTTGACCACCAGCAGGTCGGCGGCGGTGCCGAGGCTGTTGAGATCGCTTGAATCGACCTCGTAGGCGAAGATCGCCCCGCTGGCGAAGGTCGTGGCGCCTGCCGTGAGCACGACTCGATGCTGTTGCCCGGGGCGAGCGTGCCGCCGCTCTGCACGGCGCACGCTGCCGGCGATGCTCCCGATGCCGCCGAGGATCGCCGCCGGAGACGGTGACAGCCGTGCTTGCGAGCGCATCGTTCACCGAGAGCCGGCCGGCCGTCACGCTCGTCGCGCCCGTGTAGGTCTGGGCCGCCGAGAGCACGAGGTTGCCGGCACCGCTCTTGGTGAGCGTGCCAGTGCCGCTGATCACGCCGGCGTAGGTGCCGCCGGTGGCGTCGTCGAAGACGAGGGCGGAGGCGTTGCTGATGTTGCCCTGGAGGCTGGCGGTCGTGCCGACGAGCGTGCCCGCCGAGATCGTCGTGCCGCCAGAGTATGTGTTGGCACCGGTGAGCGTCAGGGTGTCGGAGCCCTGCCTGCGTCACGGAGCCCGAGCCGGAGATGACGTTGGCGACCGAGATCGCGTCGCTGCGGTTGAAGATCACCGCCGAGTCGTTGGTGACGCTGCCGCTGCCGAGCGAGCCGGTCGTGCCGCCGCTGCCGATCTGGAGCGTGCCGGCGGAGATGATCGTGTCGCCCTGGTAGGTGTTCGCCCCGGTGAGCACGAGCGTGCTCGGCGTGTCGAGCGTGAAGCCGCCGGTGCCGGTGAGGTTGCCCGCGATCGTGGCCACCACGGGATCATTCAGCGTGAACGAGCCTGCGCCTACCCCATCGAACGTGTGCAGTGTGTAGCCATCTGCCGAGCCCGTCCCGGACGTGACGGTGCCGCCGGTTGCCTGAGCTGCCCCGAAGTAGCGGACCACCACGATCCCCGAGCCACCGGCACCACCATGCACGCCGCCACCGAAGCCACTGCCGCCGGACTGGCCGCCGCCACCGCCGCCGCCCGTGTTGGCCGCCCCGTCAGAACCACTCTCTGCGGTCGCCGCTCGAACCCCCGCCGCCTGCACCGCCGCCGCCGAGGCCGCCGGCACCGCCCGGCGCGGCCACTGCGTGGTCGCATATCCCGAACCACCGCCGCCGCCGGCATACCACTGCGGTCGAGCCCGTGATGTCGCTCGACAAGCCGGCGCCACCGGCCCCGCCGCCCGCGTCGCTGGTGCCCGCCGTGCCGGCCGCTCCCGCCCCGCCGCCGCCACCGGCGACAAAGACGCTGCTGTCGCCGGGGATATCACTCCGCCGGTCACCGCCGCCGCCGGCATTGCCTTGGCCGGCGGTGCCCGCAGCGCCACTCGAGCTCGCGATCGACCCGGCGCCGCCGCCGGAACCACCCGAGGTGGGTGCACCACCGTTGTAGGTGCCCCCGGCACCGCCCCCCAGACTGATGACGGCACCAAACTGGGAGTTTTCACCCGGATTGCCCGCTCCGGCCGTCTCGCGATCAGACCTCGCGCCGCCGGCACCGACGACAACGGGCGTGACGGTCTCGGTCACCCCGACGGCACCGGTCCGAAAGCCCCCGGCACCGCCACCACCGCCGTAGCCATCGACGCCGCTGCCGCCGCCGGCGACCACCAGGTATTCAACCGGCAAGGCCGCACCCAGCGACGTGCCCGCCGCCGCCGCGGTGAGCACGATCTCATTGGCGATCGACACCCCGGGGGCCAGCGTCAGGCCGCCGCCGGAGAGCGTGACGCTGCCCGAGCCGAGGGCCGTATTGCCGCCCGCCACGAGCAAGCCGTTATTGACCACCGTTCCGCCTGTGTAGGCATTGGCACCGGTGAGCGTCAGCTGCCCGGCCCCATCCTTGACGACGCTACCGCCAGTTCCCGTGATGACGCCGCCGTAGCCCGATGAGGCAGCCGTGTCGATCGTCAGCGTGCCGGCCCCGGCGTCCAGGGTGCCTCCCGAGCCGCTTAAGCCGGCGAGCGTCGTGGAAGCATGAGCCGTCAGATCGAGCGTGCCGCCGATCAACGTCACCGAACTCGTGGTCGGCAGCGAGCCGCCGGATCCGAGAACCAGTGAGCCAGCTTCCACGCGGACGGGGCCCGTCAACGTGTTGGAACCGGTGAGCGTCAGCGCGCCCGTGCCCTGCTTCGTGAGGCCGCCGGTGCCGGAGAGCACACCCGCGTAGGTCGTGCTCGTGTCGTTGCCGCCCACCGCGAGGGTGTTGGCACCGAGGGCCAGGGCCTTGCCTCCGGCGAGACCGCCGAGCGAGTAGGTGGTGGTGCCGGCGACGGCGAGAGCCACGGTGCCCGTGTCGGTCAGTTCGAGGTCAAGGGTAGACCCCGCGAGGGCCGCCGCGTGGCCGATATTGAGCGTGCCGGCCGTGGCGCGGGTGGAGCCGGTGAAGGTGTTGGCCGCGGCGAGCGTGAGCGTGCCTGGGCCGGCGTAGACGAGGTTGCCCGTGCCGTCGATCGCGCCGGTGAGCGTGGCGCCGAGGCGGGTGTTCATGTCGACGCCGGAGAGGTCGAAGTCGCCGTTGGCGTTGAAGGTGTGCCAGGTGGTGCCGCCGCCCGAGCCGATCGTGCCCCCGACGTTGCCGAGCGACGCTCCCGCGTAGCGAACGACGACCACGCCCGAGCCGCCGTCGCCTCCCTTGGTGTTGTTATTGTCGGAGAGCGATGTGTTGTAGCGGCCCGAGCCACCGCCACCACCGCCGGTGTTTGATGTTGCCGCGCTGCCAGCCGCGGCCTGCGAGCCGCCGCTGTCGCCGCCGTTGCCGCCGCCGTCGGTGCCCGTGCCGGCCGTGGTCGTGCCGCCACCGCGAACGCCGCCGCCACCACCACCGCCAAACGCCTGGCTGGTGCCGCGAATGCTCGTGGCCACGCCGGCCCCGCCGTTGCCGGCGGTCACGGATGTATCACCGTCGGAAGGGTCGCATCGAGTCCGATGCTCCCGGCTCCGCCGCCACCGCCGCCGCCATATCGCACAGCCGAGCTCTCGCTACCCTTCACGCCGTTGCCGCCATCGAAGCCGCCCGTTCCGGTGCCGCCGGTGCGTGGGCGAACTGCTGCCGTTACCGCCGCCGCCCGAGGCACCGTTGCCGCCCGATTGATTCGTGCTCGCGCCGAAGCCGCCGCCGGCAGCCGTGAGATCGAAGGCCGTCGAACTGCCGCCGGCCGCCGCTGGCTGCGCGCCCGTGAGCCCCTCGCCGCCGGCACCGCCGGCACCCACGGTGATTCCATACGACGTGCTGCCGAGTTGCAGCGGACCCGCCCCGGTGTTGCCCGTCTCACCCGTCACATGCCCGAGCACCCGACCGCCGCCACCGCCGCCGCCGGCCCCGAGCCCAGGCGTGCCACCACCCCCGCCGCCGCCACCGACGATGAGGTAGTCGGCAAAGAAGCCGAGGTCGAAAGTCGTGTCGCCGGAGAGCGTGTAGGCCGTGGAGATCGAGTTGGAGCCGCTCGTGCCGTCGAGGGTGACGCTCGTCTGAGCGTGGGCGGTCGCGGCGGCGAACGCAGTGGCAAACGCGAAGGCGGCGATGGCGGCGAGGAACGAGCTGGCGAGGCGGCGGGCGGAAGGGAGATCGTCATGGCGGCGGCTTCTAAATCGGCTGGGGTTTCGGCGTCCGTCAGGCCGGGTCGCCCCGGCTCGGCGGTGTCGAGGCGGGGTTGCCGCTGCGACGCCCTGAAAAACCTGCAAAATCCGCGCCAAAAACTGCCGCCGCGCCGTCGCACCAGGGGAACGAGCCGCGGCGAGCCGTCGCGGACGGGAAAAACCAGAGGCGTCGGCCGCAAAAATCGCCGCCGCCAACCACCCCCTCGCTAGTGGTGGCGCAAATCGCTCCACCAGGTGGGGCAAAACGTATAACGCGCCGCGACTAATTCGGCCCAAAAGTGGAGCGATTCGCTCCATAGTCGCGCGCGACGACATGCGGAAGAGGGGAGAGTGAAAACGGGACGGGTCCTGAGGCCGCACAGCGGCCTCGGCAGAGCCGAGGGACCTGCCGGCCTGCGGCCGACAGCCCCTCAAGACCCGTCCCGGAGCCCGATCAACCGGGGCGTCGTCCCCAGCGAAGACAACTCAAGGAAACCGCCTCCTCAACCAGCCCTGCGCATGACGGCAGTCCGTCAACGGTCGATGCTCTGTTCACCGCTTAAGCAGCCTGGCGACGGCGGCGACGGGCGGCGGCGAGGCCGAGGCCGGCGGCGATCGCGAGCATCACGTAGGTCGAGGGCTCGGGCACGGCGGTGACCGTCACGAACGAGCTGCTCGGCTGGTAGTCGGCGGTGTAGTTGAGGCCGCCGGTCGTCGCGTTGTAGTCGATCTCCCACATCTGGCCATCGACGAAGAAGCGGCTGCCGTCGGCGAGCGGCTGGCTGTTGTAGGTGAAGGTGCCGCCGTTCCAGGTGCCGGTGTAGTTGATCATCGCAAACACCGTCGTGTCCTGAACGAACTGCCCCGGCTGGCTGCCGATGTCGGCGAAGGAGAGCAGCGAGGCGTTGTCGATCGTGAGGTCGCCGTTGACCACCAGCAGGTCGGCCGCGGTGCCGAGGCTGCGTAAGATCCGTCGAGTCGACTTCGTAGGCGAAGGTCGCACCGCTGGCGAAGGTCGTGGCACCAGCCGTGAGCGACTCGATGCTGTTGCCCGGAGCGAAGCTCGCACCGCTGCCGATGCTCACGCTGCCGGCGATCGAGCCCGAGCCGCCAAGCTCACCGCCGGAGACGGTGACCGCCAGGCTCGCCAGCGAACCGTCGATCGAGAGCCGGCCGCCCGACACCGTCGTGCCACCGGTGAAGGTGTTGGCCCCGCTGAGCACCAGGTTGCCGGTGCCATCCTTGGTCACGCTGCCGGTGCCGCTGATCACGCCACCGAAGCTGCCGGCCCCGCTGACCGTCAGGGCACCCGAGCCGAGGGCGATCGTGCCGCCGGTGCCGCTCACGCCAGCGAAGGCCTGCGACTGGCCGGCCAGGTCGAGCGTCGCACCGCTTGTCAGCTGCAGCGATGAGGCCGACGCAAACGAGCCGCTCGCCCCCAAAGCCACCGTGCCGCCCTGGATGTCGAGCGTGCCGGTGAACGTGTTGGCGGCGTTGACCGTCGTCGTGCCGCTGCCAGTCTTCACGAAGTTCGACGCCTGGCCGCCCGCGTCTCCGATCGGCGTGTTGATCGTGGCCGAGTCGACCGTGGTGGTCGTCGCCTCGAGCACGCCCGTGCCCGCGAGCGTGCCAGAGGAGAGCGTGAACGAGTTCACCGGCACCGTGCGGCCAGCGTTCACCGTCAGCGTGGCGCCCGAGCTGAGCGTGAGGTCCACATTCGCATTCAGAGCGGCGTCGTTGTCAAGCACGAGCTCGCCGCCGCTGACCGTTACGTCGCCGGTGTAGGCGGGGCTTGATCCGGTGAGCGTCAGCGTGCCGGCACCAGACTTGACGAGGTTGCCGGCGCCGGTGAACGCCCCACGAAGCTGCCGGTCGTGGAGCCGAGCGAGAGCGTGCCCGAGGCAATCTCGACCGTACCGGAGCCGGTGACCACAGCGAGCGTCTGATCGCCGCCGAGCGACAGCGTGGCCCCTGAGGCGACGCTCGGAGCGAGGCTCGAAGCCAGCCGGCTGGCAGCCGACGTGGCCAGCGTGCCGGCCGAGACCGTGATCCCGCCGGTAAACGTGTTTTCGCCGGCGAGGGTGACCGCTGCCGGCACCGGACTTGCCAAGCGAGCCCGAGCCCGAAATCACGCCCGAGTAGGTGCCGCGCCGTCGCGTCGTCGAAGCGACGCGAGGGCTGCGGCGGCGTTGGCAATATTGCCCTGGAGGCTGGTGGTCGCTGCCTACGAGGCGTGCCAGCGGAGATCGTCGTGCCGCCGGAATATGTGTTCGTGCCGGAGAGCGTGAGGGTGCCCGAGCCCTGCTTCGTGAGCGAGCCCGGAGCCCGAGATGCCGCCGGGGATCGAGAGAGAGCCGGTGCGGTTGACCACGAGTGATGCGTTGTTGGTGACGCTGCCACTGCCGAGCGAGCCCGTAGCACCGCCGTCGCCCACCTGGAGGACGCCGTTCGAGATGATCGTGTCGCCGGCGTACGTGTTGGCCCCGGTGAGCACGAGCGTGCTCGGCGTGTCGAGGGTGAAGCCGCCGGTGCCCGAGAGGTTGCCCGAGAGCGTGGCCCGAATCTCGGGCAGTGTGAGGGCAAACGTGCTTGTGCCCGTAGCGAAGGTGTGGAGCGTGTAGCCTTCGGCCGAGCCCGTGCCGGCGGTGACCGTGCCGCCAGTGGCGATCGGGCCGCCCAGGTAGCGCATGATCACCACGCCGTCACCACCGTTGCCGCCGCGATAGATCAACGGTCGTATTGATGTAGGTGGCACCACCACCGCCGCCGCCCAGCCCGTTGGTGGCGTTGCCGCCGGTCGTGGGCCGGCCCTCGCCGCCGCCTCTCCTGGCCGCCTTGGGCGATGTGAAAGCTGCCGTTAGCCGAGCCGCCGCCACCACCGCCGCCATAGAAGGTGTCCGTTCCGGTGATATCCGCGAGCAGGCCGTCGCCGCCGTTACCGCCGCTGTTGCCGGAGGGCGCGCACCGGGGCTCCCGCTCCACCGCCGCCACCACCACCGCCGTTGCCGGGGGCCGCGCCCTCCGCATTCCCTGGCCCGGAGTGCCTGCACCGGCGTCGAAGTTCAGTTGCCCGGCACCGCCGCCGCCCGAGCCGCCGCTCAAGGCCGTCTGCCCGCCGCTCGAGCCCGCGCCGCCGCCGCCGCCGAGGGCCGTCTGGCCGAAGGCGGTGGAGTTGCCCCCGCTTTGCCGCGTTCGTCGATGCTACTGGCATAGGTGCCCCCAGCGCCGCCGGCCCCGACGGTGATGGCAGACGTGTCTTGCGCCAACTGCGTGCTGCCGACGAGCACACCGCCGGCCCCGCCGCCGCCGGCGTTGTCAAGGCCGCCGCCGCCGCCGCCGCCCACGAGCAGATACTCGACCGTCACCTCACTGCCGAGCCGCAGGCTGCCGGCCGTGGCCGTGAGGGCGATGTCGTTGCCGAGCGTGACGCCGGGATTCATGCGCACCGTGCCCCCGCGAGCGTTGCCTGGCCCGTTCCCAGGGCCGAGTCGCCGAGCACCGAAGCGTGCCGGCGGCGAGCGTCGTGCCGCCGGAGAAGGTGTTGCTGCCGGTGAGCGCGAGCAGCCCGGGGCCCTGGTGGACGACGCTGCCCGTGCCCGAGATCACGTTGGCCACGGTCACGGCGTCGCTGCGGTTGAAGGCCAGCACGCCGTCGGTGACCACGCTCCCGCCGCCCAGCGAGCCGGCCGCTCCGCCATTGCCCACTTGCAAAGTACCGGCGGAGATCGTGGTGGTGCCGGCATACGTGTTGCTGCCGGTGAGGATGGTCGTGCCGCCGCCGGCCTGGGTGAGCGAGCCTGAGCCCGTCACGCCGCGAGCCAGCGTCACCTCGTCGCTGCGGTTGAAGGCGAGCGTGCCGTTGTTGGTGATCGCGCCGCTGCCACCGAGCGTGCCGGCTGTGCCGCCGTTGCCCACCTGGAGCGTGCCGGCCTCGATCGTGGTCGCGCCGGAGTAGCTGTTGGCGGCGGTGAGCGTGAGCGTGCCGCTGTCGAGCTTCGTGAGCGTGCCGCCGCTGCTGGCGAGATCAGTGCCGAGGGTGACGCTCTGGCCGGCCGTGTCGAGGCGGTAGGCCTGGTTGGCCGCGGTGCTGAACCGGGCGGAATAGTCGGTGGTGTTGGCGGCCGAGAACCGGAGGGCTCCGCCACCAAAGCTGATCGTGCCCGCCGAGCCGATCGCGTCGGCCGACCCGAGGGCGAGGGTGCCCGCGGACAGGGTCGTGCCGCCGGAGTAGCTGTTGGCGGCGGTGAGCGTGGTCGTGCCCGGGCCCCGCTGCACGAGCGAGCCCGAGCCGGAGATGGCGTTGGCCACGGTCAGAGCGTCGCTGCGGTCGAAGGCCAGCGTGGTGCCGGCCTGCGAGCGAGGCTCCGCCCGTGCCGAGCGACCCGCCGGAGCCGCCGTTGCCGATCCGCAGCGTGCCGGCGGAAACGATTGTGTCGCCGGTGTAGGTGCTGTCGGCCGCGAGCGTGAGCCGGCCGGGGCCGGCGAAGGTGAGGTCGCCCGTGCCGCCGACGGGCTGCGTGAGGACCGAGCCCAAGCGGCCACCAAAATCGACGCCCGTCAGGTTGAAGGCTGACGAGCCGGTCGTCGTGTAAGCTCGCCACCTGATAGGTGACCCCAGCGACGCCGTTCGTGCCGTCGCCGACGAACGAACTGCCCGTTCCGCCGACGCCGGCGATCGCGCGCCCGGCATAGCGGACGATCACCACGCCCGAGCCCTCTTGCCGCCGCGTTCGGCACCGCTCAGTCGAACTGCCACCGCCGCCGCCGCCACCCGTGTTCGCCACGCCGTTGATCGAGGTCGAGGTGGTTCCGCTCTGGCCTCGGCCGCCGCCCCCTTGGCCGCCGGCCGCCTGGGCTGGGAGAGTGCCGCTGTCGGAATCACTACCGCCGCCGCCGCCGCCGGCGTACCAGGTGAGCACGCCGGTGATGTCGCTCTGCTTGCCGTCGCCACCCTTGCCGCCTCTGTCGCTACTGACAAAATTGGCCCCGCCTGGCCCGCACCGCCGCCACCGCCGCCGCCGTAAAGCGTGCGCTTCCGCTGCCGCCGGCAGTGCCCTCTCCAGCGGTTCCGGAGTGCGCAGTTAGGTTTCGCGAGGCGGCACCGCCACCGCCCGAGCGCTCTGATGCAGCTGTCTGCGGCGATGAGACATTGGAGCCGCCATGCCCACCACCCGCGGCCGTGAAATCAAAGGCCGATGAGGACCCGCCTGAGGTGGCGTTGCGTGCTGTCGTATTGCGACTCGACCGGCCTCCGAGCCCGCCGACGCCGACGGTAACGCCATAGCTGGCTGGGCCCACCTCCAGGGCTGAACCCTCCACGAACCCGCCGGCGCCGCCACCGCCTCCGCGGCGGGCGCCCCCGCCACCGCCACCGCCGATGACGAGGTAGTCCACGAAGAAGCCGAGGTCGAAGGTGGTGTCGCCGGAGAGGGTGTAGGCCGTCGAGATCGAGTTCGGAGCCGCTTGTGCCGTCGAGGGTGACGGTTGTCTGGGCCGAGGCGGTCGCGGCGGCGAACGCAGTGGCAAACGCGAAGGCGGCGATGGCGGCGAGGAACGAGCTGGCGAGGCGGCGGGCGGGAAGGGAGATCGTCATGGCGGCGGCTTCTAAATCGGCTGGGGTTTCGGCGTCCGTCAGGCCGGGAAAGCCCCGGCTCGGCGGTGTCGAGGCGGGGTTGCCGCTGCGACGCCCTGAAAAACCTGCAAAATCCGCGCCAAAAACTGCCGCCGCGCCGTCGCACCAGGGGAACGAGCCGCGGCGAGAGCCGTCGCGGACGGGAAAAACCAGAGGCGTCGACCGCAAAAAAATCGCCGCCGCCAACCACCCCCTCGCTAGTGGTGGCGCAAATCGCTCCACCAGGTGGGGCAAAACGTATAACGCGCCACGACTAATTCGGCCCAAAAGTGGAGCGATTCGCTCCATAGTCGCTGCGACGACGACAGGCTCGTGAAGGGATGCCTTAAAACCGCACCTCGAACCGGGGGAGCACACGAGCGACGAGCGCGACCTGAGCGATAGCCGCTCAGCGACGAGCCGTGCGGTCGCCGCCCACGCCTCACGCCGCGGTGCGACGGCGGGGCGGCGATCGCTCAGATTCCAGCGGCGATGGCGAGTGGCCGCGAGTGGTGAAGGCTGCGATAGCGAGCATCACGTAGGTCGAGGGCTCGGGCATGGCGGTGACAGTCACGAACGCCTGCTTGTCAGAAACTTGCCAGGAAATGAACTTCTGTATACAAATATAGTGCTTGTGAGGGCCCACACAATACGGTCGGGGAACAACGAATGACGGCTACCGCTGAGTCCCGCGCCTACGACGAGCTCGTTGATTTCATCGCCGGAGGCACAACCCCGGAGGCGATTGCGCGATTTCAGCCGTCAGCTGCCACGCGGGAGCGCGTCGCTGAACTCATTGATCGCGAGAAGAGAGCCAGCATCACGCCTGCCGAGGCTCGTGAACTCGAGCACTTCATGACACTCGAGCACGTTATGAGGCTGGCGAAAGCCAAGGCCAGCCGAAAGACAACGCCATGAGCCCCTCGGTGGCGGCAGCCTTGCGAAGGCTTGTCGCGGAACGGGCAGGTTACATGTGCGAGTACTGCGGGATTCCCGAGTCTCTCACCTTCTTCGGCTGCCAGATCGATCACATCGTTGCGGCGAAACACGGAGGCGACACAACCGCCAACAATCTCTGCTACGCGTGCGTCTTCTGTAATCGCTTCAAGGGATCGGATCTCGGCTCGGTCGACCCCGATTCCGGTGCGCTTGTCCGCTTTTTCAATCCAAGAAGCGACTGCTGGGGGAGCATTTTGAACACGTCGGCGCTCGCATCGAGGCGAAGTCAACGATTGGGGCTGCAACCGCCCGCATCCTGCGTTTCAACGACGCTGATCGAATCCTTGAACGCCACTCGCGTTACGTGTGAAGGTCCGGTGAAGCTCGGTTGTACCGGCTGAGCGGTCTCAGCCATCGCTCGGAACCGTCATGGTGCGCTCGCAAAAATGAGCCAATCCTGGTGGCTCAGCGTCTTGCCTCACCTCACCCCGCCTTGCGGCGGCGGCGGGCGGCGATCGCTCCGATCCCGCCGCCAATGGCGAGCATGAGGTAGGTCGAGGGCTCGGGGACGGCGGTGACCGTGACGAAGGTCTGCGTGCCGGAGACCGGCAGGAAGTCGGCCGTGTAGTTCAGCGGCTGGGCAGTCGTCGGGCTCGCCGTGTTGTAGGCGTAGTCGTAGTCGATCTCCCACATCTGGCTGCCGACGAAGAAGCGGCTGCCGTCGGCCAGCGGCTGGCTGTTGTAGGTG
>JAGYJY010000023.1 GCA_018401745.1 Pirellulales bacterium
GTTCATACGGAGCCTGCACCGGAAGCGTCGCCGCAGTGTAGCCAATCGCCCCCAGATCATTCGCAAGGCGATCCTCCAGAGCCGCTGCCTACCGCACGGGCCGGTTGCGGCCGAGGGCCGCCCGCTCCTGCCAGCGGAGCACGAGGATCGTGATCGCCGTGGCGACGACGATCTGCGCAGTTAGGGCGGCAAACGGGATCCACAGTGCTGGGTCGTAGTCGCCCAGATGCTGCCAGAAATCCGGCACCCCGTCGCCCTCGCTCCGGCTGCCGCGGTGCGCCCAGTACAGCGGGGAAAAGAGCGTCGCGAACACCTTCAGCACGCCACCGGTGATCGGCAGGATCGTGGCCCCCAGGAGGATCTGGGGCATGATCAACAGCGGCACTGCCAGCACGCCCTTGTCGGTCGAGCGCACGGAGGCCGAAACAATCAGACCGATCGCGGCGCAGGCCACCGCTGCGAGCCAGTTGAAGCTGCCCGAGAGCAGCGGGCCGCGCCAATAGAGACCGACGGGCCCATCACCGCCAAGGGCCTCGCGGATCATGAACCCCAGCTCGACCGTGGCCGTGAAGATCGCCACCTGCACCGCCAGCACGCCGGCCAGCGCCGTCACCTTCGCCAGCACGTAGGCGGCAAACCGCAGGCCGTGCCGCCGCTCGAGGTCGAGCATCGGCCGCTCCTTGACGATCTCGCGGAAGCCGGTCACAAACCCGAGAATCACCATGCAAATGCTCATCAGCGAGAGCCATTTGAAGGTGCCGCCGGGATCGGGAATCTCTCGCTCTGGGGCCAGCGGAATCGTGTCGGCCAAGGCGTCGGTCACCAGCCGCTCGGTGGACGGCTCCCGCAGGTGGCCGAGGATCTTTGGATAGCCGTCGAGAAACACGCGGATCTGGCCCGGTATGCTCGCGTCGAGCTCCGACACCGTGTCGGCGGAGATCGCCTCCCGCACCTCTCCCCAGACGTCCGCAAGCACCTCCTTCTCATCTGAGTCGAGCAGCCGCGTCGTCATCGTCGGCTTTTCAAACCGCGTGCCCGAGAAACCGATCAGCACCACCACCGCGAGCACCAGCGGCAGCAGAAGCGCCATCGCGAGGCCGAGGGAATCGCGGAGGGTCGTCTCGAGTTCTCGGCTGAAGAACGTGGTGAACTGGCGGCCGAAGCCGGGGATCGACATGTCGGCGAGAGCGGCTGCCGCCTCCGCGGATTCGTCAGCTGATTTCAGTTGCTCAGTCTGGGCCTCGGTCTCCCCCTCGCCCCCCTTCTCCGCCAGCAGCCGATCTTCGGCCTGCCGCTCCCGCCAGCGGTCGCCCCAGTAGCCCACAGCTTTGTCTTCAATGGCCAGGTAGACGTCGGCGAGTCGATGCACCCCAAAGTGGCCCAGCGCCTCCATCCGCGAGCCAAACCAGACAACCTCCCCATGACCGAGAATCAGCAGCTTGTTGGCCTGATCGACATTGTCGAGGTGATGCGTGACCGCGAGCACGGTCGTGCCGGCCCGGGCCTGGCCGGCGAGGAGCATCATGATCCGGGCTTCGGTGGCGGGATCGAGGCTCGATGTTGCCTCGTCGACCACGAGCAGGCCCGGGTCGGCGAGCAGTTCGGCCGCCAGGCTCGCTCGCTTGGCCTCGCCGCCGGACAGTGTGCCGATCGTGGCAGATCGCACAGATTCAAGACCCACGTCGCCGAGGGCCCGGTCGATGGCGGCCAGCCGCACATGGTCGGCCGTCTCGGCTGGCAGCCTCACCTGCGAGGCAAAGTGAAGCGCCCGCTCCACCGGCAGGGCCGTCGGATTGATGTCCTGCTGCGGGACATACCCAATCGAGCCGCGAAGGGTGTCGGCTTTGTCGAGCACGTCGTGGCCGCCGACACGCAGCTGCCCGGCGGCGATCTCACGCTCTCCCAGGATCGCCCGCACGAGCGTGCTCTTGCCTGCCCCGCTGGGGCCGAGCACGCAGATAAACTCCCCGGGCTCGATCCTCAGGCTCACGTCTTTCAGGAGCGTCTTGGGGTTGCCGCCGCGGCCCGTCTGCACGCATACCGTGACCGCCTCGGCAACCACCGAGAGGCCCGTCGTCTGCTTATCGTCCATGCCGAGGAGCCCTTTCAGTCATCCTTGAAGTCGGGCGAGAGCGTCACGTTGCCCTCGGCATCTGAGACATGCTTGTGGCGGTGTTCCACCAGCCGCTTGAGAAACTCCGACCGCACTTGCTCCGTATAGTATTCGAAGAAGCTCTTGCCAGCTGGGTCGAGCGGGGTCTCGGACGAGAACATCATCATCGGCAGCACCATCTCGTCGGTGAACTGCTCGTTGTTCCAGACCGGCTGCGGCGGGTTGAAGGGGTTTTGCGGGTTTGCCTCCGAGTTGTCGTAGAGACACTCCACCTCGAACCGCGTGCCCGCGGGGAAGGGCTGCGGCCGCTCAAAGAAATACGGACTCTGCCAGTTGTAGTCCCACTTGGGCACCCGGATGACCAGCTGCGGCTTCTCCTCGCCCGGCAGCCAGGCCCGGACTTCCATCCAGCGAGCGAGCAGATGGGCGTGGGGTGTGATTTCCCAGAGCGCCGCGGCATGCGGCAGCGTGTAGTTTCCCGTGACCCGAAACTCGGTCACTCCCGGCGGCACCACGCCGAACTTGCCGGAGAGATAGATGATGTTCATCGTCTTTTGGATCGGAGCGTCGTCGGGCCCCCGGTCGGCCAGCCAGATGCCAATCCGGCTGGCATCGGTCTCGGTCTTTCCATTGCGGACATAGTGCACCTGCGCTGTCAGGTCGGAGCCGGCCGGAATGAGATACACCGCGTCGGGCGGCGCAAGCGCCGCCCGCACCCCGGGCACATAGCCGCCGAGAAAACTGGTCCGGGGGAAGCCGTCGTCCCGCAGCGGTGGCGGCCGAAAGCCGAGGCCATGCGGGTCGAACCAGCCCCCCGCCTGATCGTCGGGGTGGCTCATGCCGGCCCGCCCGCCCCAGTCGGCGACGGCCTCCTGGCCCGACTCCCGCGGCAGATAGCCGGTCAGGGCATGGTGCACGATGCTCCGGTTGCCCGGCAGAAACTGCATCGCCCGGACCGCAAGATCCTCTTCATTGCCCAGCGGAAAGATCAGGTTGCGGTAGAGGTCTTCGCCGTGAGCGCCCAGCTGCGTGGGGCTCGTCTGCTCGAGCACGATGTCGGGCGGCCCGAGATCCTCCTCAAAGGCGCCGTAGTCGGGAAGCGGCGGGAGCTCGGGGGTGAGCGCCGGATCTCCTGCCGGCATGTCGGTTTTCACCCATTGCCGCAGCATCGCCAGCTGCTCGGCCGTCGGCGGCTTGGTTCCCCGCAGATCAAAGTCGCTCTCGGCCTGGGCCGGCGGCATCCGCCGGGCCTCGATCTCCTCGATCCCCAGCTCCACCCAATCGACGGCGTCGTCGTAGGAGGTGAGCGTGAAGGGCCCGACCTGCCCCGGGCTGTGGCACCGCTGACACTGGGCATGCAGGAAGGGCAGCACATCTTCGGAGTAGGTCACCACATGATCGGCCTGGCTCGGCGTGGTCGGCACCTCCGGCCGATCGAGCGGGCAGCCGACCGCTTCGGTGACGGGCAGCTTCACCTCGCGGCCGGCGAGCAGGTCAAGAATCGCGTTTTTGAGATCAGGCTCTGGGACGCCCGGTGATTTCTCGCCCCGCACCTTGTAGCGGTCGTCGATCCGGCCCTGATACCGCGTGCGGCCGCTCGAATCGACGAGCACCACCTCGGGCGTGATCGTGGCATCGAGGGCCTCGGCCAGGCGGAAGTCGCCGTCGGTGAGAAACGGAAAGTGGATCGCATACTCGTCGCGGTAGGCGGTGATCTCTTCCGGAGCATCAAACTCACAGACCACACCGACAAAGCAGATTCCCTCTGGACCAAACTCGTTTGCCAGCTCGGCAAGCACGGGGCCATATCGCTGGGCCAGCGGGCAGGCCGGATGGAGGAACGTGAAGCAGACGGCCTTCCCATCGCCGACGAGTTCTGCAAATCCCTGCAGCGATCCATCGACACCGGTGAGTGCGAGCGACTCCACCGACACGAGAGACGATGCAGCGACGTCGGCCTTACCCGCCTCTTCTCCCGCGAGCAGCGGAGCGAGCGACGGAGTCGCTGCGAGAAAAATCAGCAGCAGGAAAACCCAGGCCATGGGAAACGCGTGCCGCCTGATCGTGTGTCGATACGACTGCTGAGCGGAGAGTTTCATGAGGGCTCCAGCGACGAAGAAAACAACTTGATTAGGAAGCGTATCAGGAACCACCCCGCATGTTCTCGCTCGCTGGGGGCGTGCGTCAAGCCTTCACCCTACAGACCGCCGTACTTTTCCAACACGTTTTTTCGTGCATGAAACTGCCGGTTTCGTGCATGCCACCTTCACCCGCGAGGCTCCCGGCGGGCTCGGAGGGCGTGAGCGTCGGCAGCGGGGTCTGTGGGCCGGGAAGCCGTGCCGCCCGCCACCGGCAGCAGCAGCAGGGTGTGCACCGGCTCACTCGGCAGAAAAGGCGTGGGCTTGCCTGACGCCCAGGCCTCATGACCATCGCGGTAGTGGGGCGAGAAGGGATGCCCGCTCTGGCCGCCAGGCATGTGGAAGAAGCCTTCTTCTTCGCGGCCCGGCGAAACCACCATCCGCTGCGAGGCGCCCGCCCATGGCAGCTGCACCCGCGGCATGTTGGCGTCTCCGGGCAGCGATCGAGGTGGCGCGTCGAGCCAGGCAGAGAGGAAGGGGAGTGCGGCCCCAAGCGGGTGCTGCACGCGGCTGACGTTCCATTCGCCCCAGGTGCGATCCTCGAGCGGGCCTTGGGAGGCCAGGCGGACCAGCGTGAGGTCGAACGCCTTGAGCATGAGCCGCTCCCAGCTTTCCTGGCCGGCATCGAGCAGATGCTGCGGCCGTTGTGTCACCAGTGTCCACAACGGCGTCTCGAAGCGGCGAAAGTCTCGCAGGTAGTCAAACCGCGGATCGGCATCCTCAAGCTCAGCCACCAGGGGCCGCAGCGATGCCGACGCCACCGACTGCCGCCATTCCCGCACGATTCGATAGCCTGCCGACTCCACCGCCGCCCTGCCGCCCCAGTCGTTCACCAGCCGGCGAGCCTCGCCTCGCCGCGGATCAGCGGCCACCGCCTCCGGTGTGAGCAGCTCAAGCAGCAGCTCCCGCCACCGCGAGAGAAACACCGCTCGGTCGTCAAGCTGCACGGCCAGCATGTCGTCGGCAGTGGCCTTCTCGATCTGGAGCAGGGCATCGCGAATCTGCCCCTGACGCCCGCCGACGTCCTGGCCTTCATCACCAATCAGGCCATGGCCCGAAGCGGGCACCACCCTCGCATTGGCCGACCAGAGCCGACCAGCAGCGGGATCGACAACCTTCGGCCGCTCATCCCCCGAGATCCAGCCATCCCAGCGGGCTGTTCCATCCGCCCACGACACCGGCACCCGCCCATCGAAACCAACCCGCCGTGGAATCCGACCGATGATCGTCCAGCCGACGCGGCCCGCTGCATCGACGCAGACAAAGTTTTGCGCCGGCACGCCTATCTCGCCAGCGACTGCAATCGCCTCATCGACGCCCGCCACCTCTTCCAGCCGCAGGAGGCCGAGGTTGACGGCGCCGGGATCATGAGCGGCCCAGCGAATCGCCCGCGGCCTGCCCGCATGATCCGCATCAACCACTGGGCCCCAAATCGTCTCCAGCACGTCCACGCTCGCTGGCTCACCGCCCGCGATCTCGATCGTTTCGCTGTGGCGGGTGAAGGTCGCCCAGCCATCCGGCGTGCGATACCGCTGGGGATTGGCAGGGTCGGTTTCAAGCACCACGAGATCCGCCCAGTCGCCCTCGCTGTTGGTGAAGGTCCAGGCGATCTTGCCGGTGCTCCCGGCCAACACGCACGGAGCCCCCGGAAGCGTGACCCCCACGATTCGCCGCGGCCCATCGCTGCCGGGCCAGACCAGCGCCGCCCGATACCAGATGCTCGGCAGCCCCAGGCGGAGGTGCATATCGCCGGCAAGCAACGCCCTGCCGTCGGCGGTGTGCGAGCCGGCGACGGCCCAGTTGTTGCTGCCATAGACGACCTCCCGCGGAGCATGCGCGTCTCGCAGGCTGTCCCACGCCGTCGCCGGCGGCGGACTCCGCTGTGCAAACAGACGCGTCATCGGCTGCTTCGCCCGCAGGTCGACCACCTGCGGAGCCGGCGGGGGTGGCGTCTCCAAGGCCGGCCCCTCAAGCGGAGCGTCGAGCGGCGACCCAGCAGGCACCAGAAACGCCACGAGATCCGCCGGCAGCAGCTCGTGCATCAAGCCTCGGGCCGACTCGTGGCCGCCAGACTCGTTTTGCAGGTCGAGAAACATCGCGTAGCCGGCGAGCAGGCTATCGGCCTCTCGCCACGGCTGAGGCTGCACCTGGAGCGCGAGATACTCCGGCGGCACGGCCCCGAGGGCCTTCAGCCCAGCATTCACGCCTGCGGTGTAGGCCGTGAGCAGCTGCCGGTGTGGCTGGCTCAGCTGCTCGACGCCCAGCTCCGCCCGGTGCCGAAAACGATGCACGCGGGTTTCGCGATCCACCTGAGCGGCCGCTCCGCCCACCAAGGCGGCAAGCTCCCCCGCGCTTCGCCGCCGCAGCAGGTCCATCTGAAAGAAGCGGTCTTGCGCGTGGAGAAAGCCGAGCGCCCGAGACACATCGAGCCGGCTCTTGCCCCGCACCGTCGGCACGCCGAGGCGATCCCGCTCAACAACGACCTCCGCCACAAGCCCAGCCAGCGGTCGGCTGCCCTCAAGCTGCGGCAGGCTCGCCCGCACCCGCCAGAAGGCGAGCAGTGCCAGCACCACACCGCCGCCAAGCACAACGCCGGCCGCAACGCTCAGGCGGCGAAGCCAGCGGCGGCGACACGAGAGACGCCCCGCATCGCCCACGGCGGGATGGCCTGAAACAGACGGCGGTGGGTGGACTGGCATTGATTCGGGCATGGCCGAGTCTCCGGGAATGGCAGAGTCTACCGAACAACCCCACGCTGCCATCCCGGACCGGCTCACCAGCTGACCGCCCGCAGACGATCAGAACCTCGCGAAGAACAGGTCGCGGGCCTCCACGGTCGTCGCAATCCCCTGGAAACCCCAGCGGGTCGCCCGCATCAGCCCCTCGGTCACATTCGCGACCCAGAGCGCACCACGAGCGAGTTCTTCAGACGTGGCACGCCGACCAAGCAGTTCGTCTCGGCCGTCTCCATCGGCATCGCCAGCGATGATGCCAGTCCAAACGACGTTCGGATTCCAATATCCAACGAGCGTGTTGGAACGGAGCCCGGTGGTGCCATCCGACACCAGTCCCCACCACTGACCATTGGCTGCCCGGGCAAGGATTTCGGCCTGCCCATCGCCGTTGAAGTCGCCAATCGTGGTGCTCGACCAGGTCGTCGCTCCCCACACACCCAGCACGCTGGTCGTGAAGCCGACCGTGTCGGTGTTGGCCGTGGCCACATACCAGACATTCGCTTCTGAGCGTCCGACAATGTCGGTCCTGCCATCTCCGTCGAAGTCGGCCGCCACGATGTCGTCAGAGAAGTTGAGCGACGGACTCCAGAAGCCGAGCACTTGCGAAGTCCAGCCGCGGCCTTCTTGGCCCAGCAGGCCGAACCACTGTCCGGTCGTGGCGAGCCCGGCGATGTCGGTATTGCCGTCGCCGTTGAAGTCGCCCGTCTGGATCGAGGTAAACGTGAAGCTCGGCAGCCAGCCCCCAACACGCATGTTCGTGAAGCCGACTTCGCCGCCCGTTTTCGCAAAGCCAACCCACCAGGCCCCGTTGCTGGCAAGACCAGCCACATCGGTGGCTCCATCGCCATTGAAGTCGCCGGCCACGATGTGCTCGATCTCGAGCGAGGGCCGCCAGTAGGTCATCAACACCGGCGAGGTGCCGCCTTGGCCATCGCCGGCCGTGCCGTCGCCATTATTGAGCGAAGCCCACCACTGACCGATCGCACTGCGGCCAGCCACGTCCATCAGGCCGTCGCCGTTGAAGTCGCCCTCGACTATGGATGTCCAGCCCGCGTTCGGATTCCACACCGCGAAGGTGGACTGCGTGAAGCGTGTTCCGTCGCTGGTGTTGAGCAGCCACATGCCATTGGACGTGAAGTTGAGCACCGACTCATACGGCACATTCACCGGCGGATCTACAGCTACCGTGACGGTCACATCAAATGTCTCGGTCACCGAGCCGTTGTCGGCCGTGGTCGCAAGATCGTTGTCAAGGCCGCCGTCTTCCACCGTCACGGTGATCGTGGCCGTGCCCGCAACGCCAGCCAGCGGCGTGAAGGCCAGGCTGCCCGTCGCGTCGGGCGACGTGTAGGTCACGACAGGGTCGGCAACAATCGATGTATCGCTGCTGATCGCCGTCACCCGCAGAGGCTGAGAATCGCCATCGCCGGCAGAGATGCCTGTGAGGCTGACGGTCTGCTCACCATCGGTGTCGACGACAGACACGTCGGCCACCGCATCAATCGTCGGCTGCCTGTTGCTCCGCAACACGTCCACACTGACGGTGTCGCTCGCCGACGAGAGGGCCGGAGCCGTGACAAACACGCGAACATGCCCGGCCTGCTGCCCACCATCACTGTTGCCTAGGGCCCCCACAGCAACGATCATCGCCATCAGCCGAAACCGCCACCGCAGATCCCGCACTGTCGTTGGCCGCCTCGCCATCGATGTCGGCATTCACCCGCTGCCAGGCTGCTAGGCCCGCATCCCAGCGATACACCCGGGCATGCCCCGCGTTGTCTCCGCCGCCATCGTTGCCGGTCGCCCCGATCACCACGGTGCTGCCATCGGCCGAAAGGGCCAGCGACGCGGCTGAGTTGTCAAACATCGCTTCGCCATCGAGGTCGCCACCCTGCTGCACCCAGGCAGCTGTGCCGCTCTCCCAGGCAAACACGCGAACATGGCCGGCCCCGTAGCCGGTGTCAGCGTTGCCAATCGCTCCGACAGCGAGCGTCGAGCCGTCCGCCGAGATCGAGACGGTGCCGCCGAAGTTGTCGCTACCGCCCTCACCCAGGAGACCTGCTCCGAACTGATCCCACGACGTCGTGGTCGCGTTCCATTGGAAGGTCCGCACCTGCCCCCGGCCCATTTGATGCCGAGGTGAACCGACCGCAACGATCTGCCCGTCGGCTGAGAGAGAGACCGCGCCGCCAGCTCCGTCGCCCAGGCCAACGCCATCGATATCACTTCCCAGCTGCACCCACGCCGACGCCCCTGCGTTCCAGCGAAAGATGCGGGCGTGGCCGGCATCGACATCCACCTCATCATTTCCAAAAGCGCCGATCGCGAGCGTGGTGCCATCGCCCGAGAGTGAGATCGCCGAACCAGACCGGTCGTTGGCCGCATCGCCATCGACCGGGCTTCCGAGCTGCGTCCAGCCGAGCGTCTCGCTCCAACCGAACACCCGCACCCGCCCGGCATCTCTGCCAGCAGCGTCGTTGAGAGGAGACCCAATGGCAAGCGTCAGGCCGTCACTCGAGAGCGACACGGTGGTGCCAGCAGCTTCACCAGCCGCACTCCCGTCGATGGCAGCGCCCTTCACCACCCATGGGCTGGTGGCCGAGTCGCGATGGTAGACCGTCACACGCCCAGCGTTGTTGCCATTCCCGTCGTGGCCGGACGCCCCCACAGCGAGCGTCAGCCCGTCAGCAGAGAGAGCGACCGCTTTTCCGGCGTTGTCGAACGCGGCGGCTCCGTCGAGATCGCTGCCCACCTGCGACCAGAAAGACTGCTGATCCCAGGCCCGGAAGGTGATCACATCAGCGATCGTGCCTGTCGAGCCAGCCGCCGGCTGAAAAGCCAGGCGGGTCGTCGCATCACCGGCAAGCAGAGCCGGCGCCTCTTCCGAGACGCTCTCCAGCTGGCTCCAGTTTGAGCCATCGTCCGTGGAATACCAGAGCATGCCACCAGCAAGATTGATCGCAGTCACCGCGATCCCCGGGGCATCTCCGTCGACGTCTGTGACGTTGCTCAGCGGCCCACCGATGTCGACCAGCGATGACACGAGAACACCCACCGCCCCGGTCGGCGGCGGGGCATCGTCGAAAACCGTCCCCAAAGTCGGCGAGGCCGAGCTGTCGAGCACCGGCAGGTCATTGATTCCCAAAACGGTGACATCAAAGGTCCGCTGAAATGTTGCATTGTCGTCGGCCGTGGCGAGGTCGCCATCCGCACCGCCATCCTCAACCACAACCGTCACCGTGGCAGTGCCATGGGCATCCGCCACCGGTGCAAACGTGAGCACAGCAAAACTCCTCGGCGTGACGTAGCTGACCGTTGGATCTGGCAGCAGGCTGGTGTCGCTGCTGGTGGCGGTCACCCGCAGAGGCTGCGTCTCCCCCAAACCAGCCGTGATGCCTTCGAGATACACCGTCTGCTGCGAGGCGTCTTCATCGATCGTCACGTCCGGGATCAGATTGAGCGTGGGCGGCAGATCGCCGGCAAGCATCGCCCGCGACTCCAGCTGCTCCAAGACAGCCCCGAGCGCGGTCCGCTGGTGTGGCTTCCGAGCCTGCTTCGCATTGGTCGCCCCAGACACCTTGCTTCGCCTCGCCATGATTGCCTCGCTGCTGTCGCGTGTTGCGGGATCGTTGGGTGATTTCAAACAACCGTGGGGGGTGCAGAACGTCTCAGTGCAGTCGCACCACTAAAGATTGCCCCCAAAGGAGGGATGTCAGACTACATCTCAAACTCAGAGATGGTCAACGTTTGTTTTCTGTTTTGGCGGCACCCTCGACAGGAGATACGGAGGGAAAGTCAAAACGGTTCAGAGGCTCGCCGGTCACCGTGCGATGCCGGAGCGTGAGCGTCGGCTTTCCCTGCTTACCTGAAGGACCGACTTCGCCAGAAAGAAAGCCGCCGGCGACCCGCAGGAAGCGATGCTCAGGCCGTTCGTCTCCCTCCTTCCAGCCGAGCTCGTGGTTGTCACTGCCGGGGCCACAGCCAAACTCCCAGAGCCCTGTTTCCGCGTCGACCGACGCGTACTGCCAGTGGCGGTCGCCACAGCAGACGATCACGCCAGGAATGCGAGAGAGGGCATCGCGAAGCTCGCGGCCCTCCCAAGCGAAGAGCGTGTTGGCGTGGTTGTCTTTCTTGTTGTTGCGATCGGGGCCGACAATCGGCGTCGGGCTGAACACGAGCTTGAAGGGGGCGTCGGACTCTGCCAGCGTCTGCAGCAGCCAGGCCTTCTGCTCAGCCCCCAGGATCGACTTCTCAGGGCCATCGGGCATCGTGTGGGGACTGCGGTGGTCGCGGCCCTCGAGCACCCAGATCTGCAGATGGCGGCCCCAGCGGACAGTGGCGTACCGCGGCGTTCTCGAAGGAAACTGCTCCTCGTTGAAGAGCCTCACTCCTTCCTCAAACGTCACCGCTCCATACCGCTGCCCAGGCCAGCAGTCGTTGGCGAGCGTGTCGTGATCGTCTTTGATGAAATAGCTCGTCGTCGAGCTATAGAAGGTGCGGTTTGCCGGCAGGGCAAACAGCCGCCCCCACTTGAACCGCATCAGTTCTTTGGTCACCGCCCACGGGTCTGGTTTGTCGTAATACTCGATGTCGCCGGCATGCACGATGAAGGCCGGAGCGAGTGCTGGCATCGCGGAGTAGATCTTGTGGCCCTGCAGCCCATCGTCGCGACGAATGAAGTCGTGGCAGGTGGTCACGCAAAACGTCAACGCCTCGGTCGCGGCAACAGGCAGGGCCGTCTGGAAACTGCCCAGAGCCACCGCGGAAGGCTCGCCGTCGGGCGTCTGGGCCTCGATCACCGTGAGATATTTCTTACCCGGCTCGAGATCCTCAAGCTTCCACTGCGCTGAATAGTCGCGTTTGTCGCTGGTCGCCAGCCACGGGGTCTGCCGCATCTTCCGCCGCTGATGCTCGGGATAGTAGGAGAGCCGCACCTGCCCCGGAGCCCCCGGGCAGGCACCAAACATCTCATCGAGCGAAGCCCCTTCAGGTAGCTGTGCGGCCAGCAGCAGCCCTGGGTCTGTCTCCTGGGCAAGCTGCCGGGCTTCTTTGGCTGAGAGGCTGACAAAGGGCGTGCCAGCGGCCCGCATCTCGCTGTGCCTCGTGGTTCGCGTCCAGATCGAGATGCTCGTCTGATCGGCCCAGCCGTTGCGGCTGCCGTCGGCGAGGAAGGGGCCGCTCTGCTTGGGCTCAACGGACGGCGGCGGAGCATGGGGCACGAAGTGGAAATCTTTGTAGCTCACGCGGCCGCCATGGTCGGTGAGCATCACGCGATCGCCTTCGCGTGGTCGGCCAAAATCGTGTGCGGCGAAAAACTTGCTCAGGGCCACGGTCGTGTCCCAGGCTGGGCCTGCGGTGCTTGCCGATGTCACCAGCTGGCCGTTGAGCCAGTGTTCGAGCCGATCCCCGATGGCAACGATCCTCGACTCGTTCCAGGAGCCCGGGGGTGGAGCACCTTCTCCGCCTGGGGCGACACGAGATCATAGATGGCGGCGGTCGACCCCAGCGAGGTGTCGGCAGGGGCACTGTCGATGATCTGATACTCAAGGCCAAGCGTTCGCGATAGCGGCCCGCTGCCAAAACTGCGGACGCGATACTTCAGCCCACTGTTGACCCCGTTCTCAATCTTCCACTGCCAGCTCAGCTCAAAGCTGGAAGAAAGCGGCGGGCTGACGATGTTGCCGCCGCGGCCCGGCACGGCCAGCACGACCTCGCCATCCACAAACTGCCAGCCGTCGTTGACCGGCTTCCCGTCGGGCGTCTGCCAGAACTCCCGCTGGCTCCAGGCAGCATCCTGCGGGCCCACCGGCACAGCATCCTCATCAGCATGGACCGGAGAGCCCAGCCCGAGCACCACACCGGCAGCCAGCAGCAGCCACCATCCGCAGTTCGCACCAGTTCGCGACACGATTCGACACTCCGAGAGACACCCTGAAGAGACCGAACACGCCCCACCCCGAGCCGCCGATCACGGTACCATTTTTGGCGTACGCACTGGAATGCTCTGCGATGGTTGAAGATGCAAACACGTTTGCTGGCGGTGTGCTGTGCGACGAGATCGCAGGCGGCCGGAGCGGCGCGCGGCTCAGGCTCGCCCCAGACAGCCTGATCGCCACGGCGTCCAACGGCCGCGACTTTGCCATCCGCTACGGAGAGTGCCGGATCGAGATCGGCGGCTTCAACGGGCGGATGGTTTTTTGCCGCACGGCGGATCGCAGCCTGACCATCTTCTGCGACCATCGCCGTTTCGGGCCCGAACTGGCTCATGCTGCAGGTGGGCTGCTTGATGAGCAGCTCGCCGCCTGCACACGCAGCCGACGGATCGCCAGGTCCCGAAGCTGGCTCGCCGGGCTGCTGCTCACGGCCGCTGCGGCGATCGTTCTGGTCGCCGGCTTCTACGCTGTCCGCCTTGCAGCCAAAGCCTCCGTCACGGCCGTCCCCCTGGCGGTCGACCGTCAGATCGGCGAGCAGGCCTTTCGGCTGATGGACCACGGTGGCCCGGAGGTGCAGGATCCAGCCATCACGGCGGCCGTGCAACGCATCGTCGACCGGCTCGCCCCGCACGCGGCCGTGGAAGGGCTGGCCTTTGACGTCCACGTGATCGATGCCGACCTCTGCAACGCGTTTTGCCTGCCGGGCGGCACGATCGTCATCTACACCGGCCTGCTGCGGCGGGCGGCATCGGCCGAGGAGGTCGCGGGGGTGCTCGCCCACGAGATGGCCCACGCCTCGTTGCGGCATGGCCTGCTGCAGGTGACCCAGTCGGTGGGGCTGGCCGCGGCTGTCAATCTGCTGCTGGGCAACATGGAGGGCCTGGTGGTGGCGGGTGCGGAAGTCTTCAAGCTTGCCACGATCAACAGCTACAGCCGCGTCCAAGAGTCCGACGCCGACACCGAGGGCGTGCGGATGCTTCACGCAGCCTCCATCGACCCGCTGTCACTGGCACGGTTTTTCGAAACGATGCAGCGGGAAGCCGGCGACCTTCCCCGCGGCCTGACCTGGCTCAGCACCCACCCCGATCATGCCTCGCGGATCGAAGCCGTTCGCACTCAGGTGGGCACGCTCCCGCCCGCTCAGTATGCTCCTCTGGAGATTGACTGGGGACAGATTCGGACGAGGTCCGGCGGCACCTAAAGTTGTCCTGGCAACGCACGAGAGACCCTCGGCATGCAACACGAGATCCGCAACCGACCGGCCTTCGCCAACATCCACCTCCACATGCAACGTGGAGATCGCATCATCGCCGAAGCTGGCGCGATGGCGAGCATGAGTTCGTCCATCGACATCCACACCCGATTCAGCGGTGGCTTTGTGCGGGGACTGCTGCGGCGGGGCTTCGGTGGCGAGTCGATGTTTGTCAATGAGTTTTCCACCGAGACTGGTGGCGAACTCGTGCTCACGCAGCCCTTTCCCGGCGATATCGAATGCCTTGAGCTCGATGGCACCACGCTCTTCCTGCAGCCGGGGGCCTTCATCGCCTGCGAACCGCGGGTTCGGCTCGGCCTGGGCTGGGCCGGCGTGCGGATGGCCATCGCCCGCGAGGGGCTCTTCAGGATGCGGGTCAGCGGCCGGGGCCTCGTCTGGTTTGGTGCCTACGGTGGCATTTTTTCGCGGGAGGTGACCGACGAAATCATCGTCGACTCAGGCCACCTCGTCGCCTACGAGCCAACCATCGGCGTTCGCATCGGCATGGCAGGCGGCGTGTTTTCAAGCTTCTTCAGCCAGGAAGGTCTCGTCACGCGGGTCCGCGGGCCAGGGCGGATCTACCTGCAGTCGCGTTCTTTCGGTGGCCTCGCGGCCTGGGCCAACGCACACCTCTGGTGATCTCATGCGGCACGACATCCTGTCACGGCCCGCAGCGGCTGTGGCCAGCCTGACATTCGACGAAGGGGAATCGCTGACCTGTGAGGTGGGCGGCATGATCGCCATGTCGCCCGGCTTCGAGGTGGAGACCACCACCCGCAAGAAAAACAGCCAAGGGGGCGGGCTGATCAAGGGGCTGAAGCGAATGCTGGCCGGTGAAAGCCTGTTTCTCAACCACTTTACCGCCACCAGCAGCGACCAGACCCTGATCCTCGGCCCCCGGCTGCTCGGTGACGTGGTGCATCGCCGTCTGCATGGTGGTGCGATGATTGTGCAGGGAAGCAGCTGGCTGGCCTCCTCCAGCGACATCGAGATCGACGCCACCTGGCAGGGCTTCGGCAAAGCCCTCTTCAGCGGCGAGGGGATGTTCTGGCTGAAGTGCCATGGTGAGGGAGACCTCTTCCTCAACAGCTTTGGCGCGATCTACGAGGTGCGGGTCGACGGGGAGTATGTCGTCGACACCGGCCATATCGTCGCCTTTGACGACACGCTGCAGTTTTCGATTGGGAAGGCGAGCGGAAGTTGGATCGGGAGTTTTCTTGGCGGCGAAGGCCTCGTCTGCCGTTTTTCGGGGCAGGGTCGACTCCTCTGCCAGTCTCACAACCCGCCGAGTTTCGGTGCCCTGCTCGGCCCCAAGCTCAAGCCACGGTGACCGACGAAGAGGAGCCACCCACGATGACTGCCTTTGCTGAGAGCCAACCCAACGCGCCGATCCGAGGTTCGAGCGAGCACTTTGATTTTGAAATCAGCCAGCGGCCCGACTTCTCCATGATCACCGTCGCGCTCCACGAGGGGGCACAGGTGTTTGCCGAGCCGGCCGCCATGGCGAGCATGTCGCCCACGGTGAGGCTCAAGGCGGGCTTCAAAGGCGGCCTGCGGAAAACACTCGGCCGGGCGTTTGGCGGCGAGAGCATGATCGTCAACACCTTCACGGCCGAGCGCGGGCCCGGCGAGGTCGTCTTCGCCCCAGGGGCGGCAGGGGATGCCGCCCACTACCGGCTGGATGGCGGCAGCCTGCTGATGCAGCGGGGGGCCTTTGTCTGCCATGGCCCGGGCGTGGAGATCTCGGGAAAGTGGCAGGGGGCGAAGGGCTTTTTCGGCGGTGAGGGCCTTGTGCTGCTGAAAGCCTCGGGCCACGGCGACCTGTTTTTCAACTCCTACGGGGCGATCCTTCCGGTCGACATCAAAGACGAGTTCATCGTCGACACCGGCTATATCGTGGCCTTTGAAGACACGCTCGACTACCGCGTGTCGGTGCTTCCCGGCCTGCGATCCGGCGGCAGCCTGAAGACGTTTTTCTTCGGCGGCGAGGGCCTCGTCTGCCGCTTCCAAGGCCAGGGCCGGCTGTGGGTGCAGACCAGGCACGTCCAGTCGTTCCTCTCCTGGGTGCATCCCTTCCGCCCCGCGAGCAACTGATGCGTGCGTCTGAGGAGCAGCGATGACGATCACCGCCAGCGGCATGCTCGTGCTCGTGGCTGCGGCGTTGGTCGCTGTGGGCGGGGGAGCGCTTGTGCTGGCCTACAACCGGCTCGTCCGCCGCCGCAATCTCGTCGCCGAGGGGAAAAGCGGTATCGATGTCCAGCTGAAGCGGCGGCACGAACTGATCCCGGCGCTCGTGGCCTGCGTGAAGGGCTACGCGGGGTTTGAGCGATCCGTGCTTGAGGAGCTCACCCGCCTTCGCGGGGCCGCTGACGAGGCCTCCTCGATGGCCGATGTGAACGAGCGAGAGACCGCGCTCAACCGTGGCCTCTCGTCGTTTTTTGCTCGCGTGGAAGCCTATCCCGACCTCAAAGCAAATGTCTCGTTCGCCGAACTCTCGCAGCAGCTGATCGACACCGAAGACGCCCTGCAGTATTCCCGTCGCTACTACAACGGGGCTGTTCGAGACCTCAACATTGCCGTGGAAGCCTTCCCGTCGAATCTCGTCGCGGCCACGTTCGGCTATCGCACGGCAGACTACTTCCAGGTCGACTCGGTGGCCCAACGGGCTGCCCCCGCCGTCGGTCTGCCCCTGGCGGCTTCCGCCTCACCTCCTCCTGCCACCACAGAGTCATGATGGTCATGATGCACAAACTGCTGTCGGTGGAAAAAGCCCGGATGGGTTCCACAGCCTGCCCGTCACCGCTCCCGCACCGCATCCTGGCCGCCGTGGTCCTGGTCGCGATCGGTCTGCACAGCTGTAGCACCGCGATCGCCGATGAGCGGATCACCAGCTTCGACTGCCGGGTGGTCGTCGGCGAGCGGGGGATGCTCTCGATCACGGAGACGATCACCGTTGTCGCCGAGGGCAACGTGATCAAGCGGGGCATCTACCGCGACATTCCGGTGCGGTATGGCGACGACTGGTTTGGCCTGGGAGCGAGAGTTCCTTTCTCGATCAACAGCATCGAGTGCGACGGAGAGCCGGCCACCTACCACACCGAAAACAACGACAGCACCGTGCGGGTGTATGTCGGTGACGCCGCCACCGAACTGCCCTTCGGCGAGCACACCTACGTCATCAGCTACGAAACAAGGCAGCTGCGATTTTTCGACGATCACGACGAGGTCTACTGGAACGCGACCGGCAACGCCTGGGCCTTTCCAATCGAGAAGGCCACGGCCAGCGTGGTGCTGCCTGACGGCGTGCCAGAAGCCTCCATCGCTGCAGAGGCCTACCTGGGCCCTCTCGGGTCGAGCAACCAGGCGGGCGTCGCGATCGAGCCGCTGGCGTCGGAGCGGGGCCGACGATTTACCGCGTCTAGAATGCTGCCCTCGGGAGACGGCCTGACGGTTGTTGTGCAGTTTGCCAAGAACGCAGTCACCGAGCCTTCCGCCCTGGCGGCAATGCTCGATGATCCCTACCTCCGCTTCGGCCTGACTGCGCTGGCCATCGTTGTGGCCTTTTTTACGGGTGCCTGGTGGCTGGTTGGCCGCGACCCGGCCACCGGCGTCGTGATCCCGCTCTTCGCCCCGCCCGCTGGCCTCAGCCCGGCCGCCTGCCGTTTCGTCAGCCGCATGGGTTTCGACCGGGAGTGTTTTTCGGTGGCCCTGCTCTCGCTGGGCTCCCATGGGTGCCTTACGATTCACGAAAGCGGCGGTGTCTACACGATTGCGAAAACCGGTAAGCCTCCAGACGAAGCATCGCCTGGCGAGAAGCAGGTCTTCCGGGAGCTGCTGGGCCTCCGGCGGGATATCGAGGTCAAGCAGACCTACCACGAGATCTTTTCCAAGGCGATCGCGGACCTCAAGCAGGCCCTTGTCCGCGAGTTTGAGGGCACGCTGTTCCTGCCCAACCGGCTCTGGTTTTTCAGCGGCGTGGGGGTGGCGATCACTGCCCTCTTCGCCACCGTCCTGCTCGGCGGCGGGCTTGCGGCTTCGCTCCAGGCTGGCTTCCTCACCCTCTGGCTGTCGGTTTGGTCGATCGCGGTGGTGGGGCTGATCCACGGCACGCTCACGGCCTGGAGGAGCGTGTTCACCAGCCGCGGCGGCCTGGAGCGGGCGGCAGGGATCGGCAAGGCCGCGTTGGTCAGCATGATTTTGATCCCGTTTGTCGGCTTTGAGCTGTTTGCCATCTTCATGCTCTCGAAGGCCACCTCCATCTGGATGGCTCCCGTCGTGCTGGGCATCGTTGGCGTCGTCGCGGTCTTCTACGAACTGATCAAAGCGCCAACGGCGGCCGGCCGCGCGGTGATGGACCGGATCGATGGCTTCCGCATGTATCTCTCCACAGCGGAGCAGGACCGGCTGGAGGCAGCGACCCAGCAGGCCTTTGCACCTGGGGCCGCTTCGCCCCAGCCACGAAGCCTTGAACTCTTTGAGCGTTTTCTGCCCTACGCGGTCGCTCTGGGGGTGGCCAACGCCTGGGCCGCACAGTTTCAGGATCTGATTGAGGCCGCCTCGGCCGCCGACGCATCCCGCCACGGCAGCGGCTACCACCCGGCCTGGTATCAGGGTTCCGGCTGGTCGCCTGCCAGCATTGGGGCCGCCGCAACTGGCCTGGGCGCCGCGATGACTGCCGCCGTGGCGGCGGCCGCGACCAGCCCTTCCTCTGGCAGCAGCGGAGGCGGTGGTGGCGGTTTCGTCGGGCGGCGGGGGCGGAGGAGGAGGCGGCGGAGGCTGGTGAAGCGATGCAGACACACGAGTCCACCCTTCTTTTCGTGTACGGCACGCTCCGCCCGCAGTTGATCGGGCAGGCAGCCACATCCCCGCCCACCGGCCTCGTGGCAGGCCTCGCCTCCGCCGGGCCCGCCACCGTCCGGGGCGTGCTTGTGGATCTTGGCAACTACCCGGGCTTTGTGCCCCTGGAGGCTGCCCCAGAGCGTGCGGAAAGGGCTGGCCTCAGCCCGCGGGTCTACGGCGACCTGCTGGAGGTCAGCCGTCCGCAGCTCGCCGTGCTTGACGACTACGAAGAGTGCGGGGGGCCACACCCGCTCTACCGCCGCGAGCTGACGACAGCCACCCGGCAGGCCGACGGGACTGATGTTGCCTGCTGGATCTACCAGTACTGCCGCGACACCACCGGCAGCATCCCGATTCCCAGCGGCGACTACGCCGCGTATCGCAGCGGATCATCGCCCTCGTAGAGCATTTTCAGGGGGAACGCTGCACCGTTTCGCGGCAGGCAGACTGCTGCCTTCAGAGGCAGGAGCGACCGCCTTTGCCACTTTTTTGTGCTCGCCCGCCCCCCCGCAAAGCCGCAAAACCGCTTATTTCCCCAGGATTCCCTTCATGCCATCATCTGGTACGATTTTTGCTCAAGTTTGAGTGTGGCGGCTTTGTCCATTCACGCGAAGGCATGCCCGCCGACGGGGAGATCGGTACTCACCGATGCATCCAGAGGCGGCCGTGTCGGCGTAGTGCGGAACGAGGTAGCGACGTCCGGCGGATGACCAAGCCAACAGCGTTTCCAACCCTTTTTTTGACCATAGCGAAGGAACAGCGTCAGCATGAGCACGAAGTCGAAGCTCGAATACATCTGGCTCGATGGATACAAGCCAACTCAGAGTCTGCGGTCGAAGACCCAAATCAGGAAGGATTTCGGCGGCACGCTTGAAGAGTGCCCCATGTGGTCTTTTGACGGCAGCAGCACCGAACAGGCCGCCGGCAACTCGTCAGACTGCCTGCTGAAGCCGGTCGCGATTTTCCCGGATCCAGGCCGCAAGAATGCCTATCTGGTGATGACCGAGGTGTTGAATGCAGACGGCACACCGCACGAGTCGAACGGCCGGGCCACCATCGACGACGACGACGAGGATTTCTGGTTCGGGTTCGAGCAGGAGTATTTCCTCTGGAACACCAAGAACAATAATCCTCCGGGCTTTCCAGCTGGCGGCTACCCCAAGCCCCAGGGCCCTTACTACTGCTCCGTTGGGGCCGTCAACTCGCATGGCCGGCCATGTGTTGAGGATCACCTCGACGCCTGCCTTGAGGCTGGCCTCAATGTGGAAGGCATCAATGCCGAGGTGGCTGCAGGCCAGTGGGAGTATCAGATTTTCTCCAAGGGTGCCAAGCGGGCCGGAGACGAGATCTGGGTGTCGCGGTATCTGCTTGAGCGGATCGGTGAGGATTACGGCTACGCCATCGAATGGCATCCCAAGCCGCTCGGCAAGACCGACTGGAACGGCTCAGGCATGCATGCCAACTTCTCCAACGAAGTGATGCGGACCTGTGGCGAGAAGGATGTCTTCACCAAGATCTGCGAAGGCTTTGGTGGGGTCGTGAACCGTCACATCAGCGTCTACGGCGCTGACAACGACCAGCGGCTCACCGGGCAGCATGAGACGCAGCGGATTGACCAGTTCAGCTACGGCGTTTCAGACCGCGGTGCGTCTATCCGCATCCCGGTCGGAACGATTGAGAATGGCTGGAAGGGCCGCCTCGAAGACCGTCGGCCGGCATCCAATGCCGACCCCTACAAGGTGGCTGCGGCCATCATCAAGACCGTGAAGGAAGCCCTCGCCTAAGCGACCGCCTTTCAGCACCAACGAGCACCACCCCCGCGGGCCCACCGAGGTTCGCGGGGGTGGTTTTTCCGCTTCCGAGCACTCAGATGCCGTGGCTGTGCGGCCCAAAGTCGACCTCGCGGAGGGCTTCGAGCAGCTGCCGCATGGTTTGAAAGCGGTCGGTCGGCGTCTTGGCAATCGCCTTCATCACCACATCATCAAACGCCTTGGGAATGCCCTGCTCTGGGCTCCGCTCCGACGGGGGCATCGGCGTGTCGTGGATGATGTTTTCAAACGTCTCTTGGATCACGCTGCCGCGGAATGGCTCCCGCAAGGCGGCCGTCTCATAGAGCACGACCCCCACGCTAAAGATGTCGCTCCGCTCGTCGACCTGCGCCCGGTTGACGTTGACCTGCTCCGGCGACATGTAGAGCGGCGTGCCTGGCCGCTCACCCGCCATGGTCAACTCCTGCACATGCTCCTGCTGCCGGGCAACGGTCGGATGCAGAGGCATGTCGTCGGGCTGCCCCCACACCTTGGCCACGCCCCAGTCGAGCAGCAACACCTCGCCAAAGTTGCCCACCCAGATGTTCTCGGGCTTCACATCGCGGTGAATCACCCCGCGGGCATGGGCATACATCAAGGCCTGCGCGGCGTCGGCCACGATCGCCACACGGCGATACAGTGGAAACTCCGCCGCGGTGTTGCCCGCCGCGGTGTTGCCCGCGGTGTCGCCCGCCGCAGTGTCGGCCTCCTCGGTCGCCACCCGCCTGAGAATCTGGAAGAGGTTTTCCCCGGACACCCGCTTCATGGCGAAGTAGATGCCGTCCTTGGGGTCATCGCCGATTTCATACACGGGCACGGTGTTGGGATGCTGCAGCTGCGCGGTGACCCGAGCCTCCCGCAGCAGACGCCGCTCCTCTTTTTTGTCGAGGATAAACCGCATCTGGAGCGTTTTGATCACCACCGTGCGGCCGGTGATCTGATCGAAACAGCTGCGGAGCCGACCGGTTCCCCCAACCGCCATGTCGCGGAAGCCGACGTATTTCGCCAGCCCCTGCGGTATCGGCTTGGGGAGCGCAAAATCGGTCGAAGAGAGGAAAATCGCTCCTTGCCCATCTGCCGTGGCTGCCATGCTCTGCTCCGTTCTGGTCCCTGTTGCTCGATATCGTGTTACGTCAGTCTCCTTGCGAGAGCCAGAATAAGGCCAAACGCTCCTCGAGCGTTCGCGGACCCACCGAGCCTCAACTTTGCTCACCGGTACGAAACGGGACGGGTCCGCGGGCCGCGAAGCGGCCTCGCCGCGAAGCGGCCTCGGCCGCGAGGTGCCTCCGGCACCCGAAGACCCGTCCCGTTCAATCCGACTCCGGCACCCGAAGACCCGTCCCGCTCGCTCGGCAGATGGCTCGCCCGGGGATGTTGAAATGCGGGATTTGGCGAACGTATTCTTAAAGAGTTGACTCTGCCGATCGTGCGGCCGCTGGCTGTTTTGCAGCCTTAAGCCTGCTCCCTCCGTGACTCAAGCCTTCCTGAAAGGACGCCATGAAACTCTCCGCGTTGCTTGCTGCTGCCCTGCTCTGCTCGGGCCTCGTCTCCGTTCCGTTTGTTGATGCCGACTCCACCGCAGAAGCTGGCCTTCGCCATCACCGCAGCAACTGCTGCGACCCCTGCTGCGCCGAGCCGTGCTGCACGCCCTGCCCGCCGCCACCGGTTGAGGTTTCGCTGTGCGTGGTCGACCCCTGCACCGGATGCGCTCAGGAAGTGTGCGTGACGGTGCCGGCAGAGTGTGCCTGTGAGGCTCCCTGCCTGGCGAGCTGCCGGCCCGGCTGCTTCGGCCGCACGGTCCTCACCTACCGCTGGGCCTGCTGCGACCACTGCGTCGACGTGGTGCTCACCAAGCACGGCCGCGCGATCGTTCGCGACTGAGCGACCGCAGCATTCACAGCAAAAACAAGGCCGCGGCCCACCTTCGGGCCGCGGCCTTTGTTTTTCAGCCCCTTCGTGTGCGGCACGATCACCTGCTCTCGTCGCGAGGCTTTCGCCAGGCCCCCAGCGGCAGCACATCAGCCCGTGCCGCATAGTCGTCCCAGGCCCGCGACAGCTGCTCGACCTTCTCGGGCATGCGGGCAGCGAGGTCGTGCTGCTCGGTTCGGTCGGCTTCCATGTCGTAAAGCTCCCAAGGCTTGCCCGCCTTCGCCACCAGCTTCCAGCGGCCGGCCCGCACGGCGCGGTTGCCCTCATGCTCCCAGAAGAGAGGGCCGCTTCTCTCAACCGCTCTGCCACTGAATGTGGGCACAAGGCTCGCGCCTTCAGCCGGCTTGATCGTGTGGCCGTTCCGCTCGCTTGGATAGCTGGCCGCCGCCACATCGACACATGTCGCCATGATGTCGATCAGGTGGCCCGGCGTCTGCACCAGCTGCCCTCGCCGCTCGGCTGGAATCCCCGCGGGCCAGTGCACGATCAACGGCGTCGAGATACCGCCCTCGTGCACCCAGTGCTTGTATTCGCGAAAGGGGGTGTTGCTCACGTTGGCCCAGCCCTCGCCGTAGCCGATGTAGGTATCCGCCGCTCCGGGCATCACCCCGTAGCCCTGCCGCATGGGATACCCGTCCCGCGTCTGCTTGGGAATCATGTCAAACTGCAGCGCATCAGCGGCCATCGCCGGCAGCGATGGCGACGCAGCCCGCGGGCCCGCGTTCTTGTTGTTTCCGCGGCCCATTCCCTCGGCGCAGCCCCCGTTGTCTTGCAGATAGAAGATCACCGTGTCGTCGAGCTCGCCCTGCCTTCGCAGCTCCGTCACGATCCCACCGATGCTGCGATCCATCGCGTCGACCATCGCTGCATAGACCTCCATGCAGCGGATCTCGAAGTCTGAGTCTTTCACCTTCTCCCAGGCCACTGCCGGCGGGCTCATCGGCCACGCCGCGTCAATCACGCCGAGCCCGCGGGCCTTCGCCAGCCTGGCCTCACGGATCGGTGCGAAGCCCTGGTCATACACGCCCTGATAGCGGGCGATGTCGTCGTCGAGGGCGTGCATCGGCCAGTGGGCCGCGGTGTAGGTCACATACATGAAGAAGGGGCGATCGTCGCCTGAGGCCGCATGGTCGGCCAGGAAGCGGACCGCGTTGTCGCCAATCGCATTGGTGTAGTAGTAGGTCTCGGGCTGATACTCCGGGTCGGCCGCCGGTGAAATCAGCTCGTTGTCGCGGGTCAGCGAGTTGGGATCAAAAAAACTTCCTGCTCCGTGGATCGTGCCGTAGAAGCGTTCGAAGCCTCGCTGCAGCGGCCAGTTGTGTTGCTGCTGCGGACCTTCCGGCCGCACCTTCTTCGTCACGTGCCATTTGCCCACGGCATAGGTGGCGTAGTCGGCATCGTGGAGCACTTCGGCGATCGTCGCGGAGTTTTGGTTGAGGTCGCCGCGATAGCCGTCGTAGCCATCGGTCGTCCATCATGTGGCCGATGCCGGCCTGGTGCGGGTAGAGGCCGGTCAGCAGCGAGGCCCGCGTCGGGCAGCAGCGGGCGGTGTTGTAAAACTGGGTAAACCGCAGGCCGTCGGCCGCCAGGCTGTCGAGCACGGGGGTGCGAATCTCTCCTCCGTAGCAGCCGATGTCGGAGAAGCCCATGTCGTCGGCCATGATCACGATCACATTGGGCCGCCGCTCCCGGCTGTCGCGTGGCTCATCGCCCGCCACGGCACCGCGGCCGCCGATGACCACCGCCCCCACGGCTCCCACCGCCAGCATCAGGCAAACCAAGGCTCTCCGCATGGCACCTTCCCCTGTTTTCCCAAGTCGGACTACTATTGGTAAGTATTCCCGTGCGGCCAGCCATTCGCCACCGCAAGGGTCGCCGGGCGGGCTTGGAAAGTTTTCGGGGGCCATCTTCAACGGGATCATGGGACATGGGAGGAGAACGCGTCGTGTCTGACTGCAAGCATGCTGATGGCCCTCGCCGGAGTCGTAGTGCTGCGTGCCCGCGGATGTGGTCCGCTTTGTTCGCTCTGATGCTGGCGGCGTGCGGAACCGCGGCAGCGGCTGCCGACGCCCAAGCAGTCGCCGCGGATGAAGACCCGTTCGCCTCGCACGTGCGGCCCACCGACCCGCTTTCCCCTGCCGACGAGCAGGCCGGCTTCACCCTCCCGCCCGGCTTCATCGCCGAACTGGTAGCGAGCGAGGAGACCATCGCCAAGCCGATGAACCTCGCCTTCGACGATTCGGGCCGGCTGTGGGTCAGCTGCTCGCTGGAATACCCCTACGCCGCGCCGCTCGACCAGCCCTCTCGCGACTTCATCAAGGTGTTTGAAGACCGCGATGGCGATGGCTCGTTTGAAACGGCCACAACGTTTGCCGACGGCCTCAATATCCCGATCGGCTTGGTGCCGGTCGCCGATGGGGTGATCTGCTACAGCATCCCCAACATCTGGCATCTCCGCGACACCGACGGCGACGGCCGCGCCGACGAACGGACCGTGCTCTACGGCCCGATGGGCTGGCAGCGCGACACCCACGGCATGTGCAACGCCTTTCGCCAGGGGCCCGATGGCTGGATCTACGCCTGCCATGGCTTCAACAACGAAACCACCGTCAGCGGCAGCGATGGCCACGAGATCACGATGCAATCGGGCAACACGTTCCGCTTCCGCGCGGACGGCAGCCGCATCGAGCACTACACCTGGGGCCAGGTGAATCCCTTCGGCATGGACTTCGACATCCACGGCGACCTCTTCACCGCCGACTGCCACACCAAGCCGGTCTCGCTGCTGCTGCCGGAGGGCCGCTACGAGAGCTTCGGCAAGCCGCACGACGGCCTCGGCTTTGTGCCGGCGGTGATGGACCACCTCCACGGCTCCACCGCCATCGGCGGCATCGCAATCTACGACGATGTGCGGTTTCCCAAGGCCTACCGTGGCAGCAGTTTTGGCGGCAACGTGATGACGAGCCGCGTGAACCGCAACCGTCTCGAACATACCGGCTCCACAGTGCGGGCGGTTGCGGCCGACGACTTCATGGCCGCAGCCGACCCCTGGTTTCGCCCCGTCGACCTGCGGATGGGGCCCGATGGAGCTCTTTATGTCGCGGACTTCTACAATCGCATCATCGGCCACTATGAAGTGCCGCTCGACCACCCCGGCCGCGATCGCACCCGCGGCCGCATCTGGCGGATTCGCTATTCAGGCAACGACGCCACGCCCACGCCATCGCTTGCTGCAACGCGACTTGACACGCTGACGACGGCAGACCTCGTCACGGCGCTTGCCGACGCAAACCGCCTGCGACGGTCGCTCGCCATCGAACGGCTCGCCGCAGCCACGACCCCCGACATCCCCGAACGGCTCGCTGCCCTCTCGATCCAAGGATTCCGAGGCGACGAGGCGAGAATCGCTGCCAGCTGGTGCCGGGCCCGCCGTGGCGAACTGTCGGCTGCCGACCTGGCCAGCCTGGCCGCCGCGTCGTCTCCTCTGCTCCGCGAGCACACGATGCGAATCGCGGGAGCCGGCCTACTGCCGACCACCGAGCCGCTCGTCGACGTGCTGATCGCCGGGCTTACCGACGACTCAGCCCAGGTCCGCCGAGCCGCCGCACTGTCGGTGGTGCAGCTGCCGCCGGAGGCGTCGCTCGAGCCTGCCGCCGTGCGGCTGGCGAGAACGCTGGTGCACGCGGTTGGCTCTGCCGAGGCGGACGACGTGCACCTGCGGCATGCGCTGCGGCTGGCGCTGCGGAGCTGCCTGCGGCAGGATGCGGTGCTGGCCGCCATCGCGACAGCAGACCTCGACCCCGCGGCGTCGCGGAGCCTGGCAGACGTCTGCCTAGGGCTGAAATCGATGCAGGCGGCCGACGTGATCGTGCAGCATCTGCTCCGGCATGGCGAGGCCGATGAGCCGCGGCTACGAGCATGTGTGGAGCATGCGGCAACGCAGGCTTCCGCTGAGGGACTTGCCTCGCTCGCCGGAATCGTCCAGGAGCAGTTTGCTGGCAATCTGGCCTTTCAGCTCGATCTGCTGGAAGCCGCCAGACGAGCGCTCGATCGCCAGGGCAAACAGCCCGCCGACTCCCTCCGCGACTGGGCAGACGCCACGGCCCGCCGGCTGCTGCAGCTTGATCGATCGGGTCGCCCGGCGGATCGCACGGTGCCGCTTTCGTGGACGGCCTCGCCGCTGCCCAACCGCAAGGGCGACAGCGAGCCCTGGCCTCTGCAGACCCGCTCCTCGGCTGACGGCACCGCTGCCACCTTCCGCTCAAGCCTTCTGCGAGGCGAGCAGTGGCGAGGCCAGACGCGGTCTGAGCCGTTTGCGGTGGGAGATTCCCTCTCCTTTTTCCTCGCCGGCCATGCGGGCTATCCCGACAAGCCGGCCCACCAGCGAAACGCCGTGCGGCTGCGGGATGCCGCGAGCGACGAACTGCTTCGCGAGGCTTTCCCTTCCCGCAACGACACCGCGCAGCCGGTGGTCTGGAACACGTCCGACCTCGTCGGAAGGCGTGTGATCGTGGAGGTGGTCGACGGTGACCGAGGCGACGCGTACGCCTGGCTGGCGGTCGGTCGCTTCTCGGTCGACGCCCTCAACCCTTCGGCAGCCGACAACGAGCGGCAGGCCGCGGCCTCGCTGATTGCCGGGTATCGCCTCGCCAACCTGATCGCCCCCTCGGCCTGCTGATCACCGAGCTGCCTGCCACGACCGCCACCCGGATCGCCGCCGCAGACGCGGTCAACAGTTTTCAGCCCGACGCTCGGCTCGACGCAGTCACAGTCGCGCTCTCCATGCCGGCGGCCACCGACGAGCAGAGGGAAGCGGTCGGCCGACTGCTGGTGGAGAGGCAGGCCGCCACCGCCGGTGACCTCGTCGTCGACCTGTTTCGCGTGGCCAGCTCCGAGCAGCAGCGGACGATGGCCGCGAGGCTCGCGGCCGACCCGCAGGGCTGCCAGCTGCTCGCGTCGGTCGTGGAGCGGGGCATCTGCTCGCCACAGCTGCTCGCCGATCCAGCCGTGAGCACCAGGCTCGACGGGCTCCGCGACACAGAGCTCCGCGATCGCCTCCACGCGCTCGCTGCCACGGCGCCCCAGGTCGACGCCGTCCTTGCTCGCCTGATCGACGACCGCCGGCAGGACTACCGCGAGCATCCAGGCGACGCGACCATCGGCCTGGCCGTCTTCCGCAAGAACTGCGCGGCCTGCCATCAGGTGGCAGGCGAAGGAGCGAAAGTCGGGCCGCAGCTCGACGGCATCGGCAACCGTGGCCTCGACCGGGTGGCCGAAGACCTGCTCGATCCCAACCGCAACGTCGACGTCGCCTTCCGCACCACCACCTTTCTCACTGACGACGGTCGCGTGCTCTCCGGGCTCGTCGCCAGCGAAAACGACGACGCCGTGGTCTGCGTCGATCAACAGGGCAAAGAGTTTGTCGTGGCAACCGAGAGCATCGACGAGCGGCGGCAGTCGTCGCTCTCGTTGATGCCAGCCAACTTCCACGAAACGCTGTCGCCCGACGACATCCGCAGTCTGCTGGCGTATCTGCTCTCACTGCGGGAGTGAGCCTGCGGCCCGATTTTTTTGAACCGCAACCTTGGTCAGGCCCATCCGTTCGGACACCTATCAGCGTGCCGGCGGGGCTGACAGCGTGCAGGCGGGCTGATCCACGCCACTTCGGGTCGGCACCCACTCCCAGCAGAAAAAGTTGTTTTCATGCCTCCTTGGCAGATCGGCATCATCGGCGGTGGGCCTGGCGGGCTGCTCACCGCTCGCATGCTCGAGCATCAGGCGACGGCTCCACCGTCAATCACCATCTTTGAGGCGAGCGAGCGACTCGGCGGCAAGGTGCTCACACGGCAGTTTGAAGCCCTGCCGGTGGCTTACGAGGTCGGAGCAGCTGAGTTCTACGACTACGCTGAGATCGATGAAGATCCTCTCAAACAGCTCGTGCGGGATCTGGGGCTGCCGATTCAGGTGCTCGGCGGCTCATCGCTGATTCACGGCGACCGGCTGGTCGGCAATCTTGACGACGTCCGCGAGACGCTCGGCAGCGAGGCGGCCGCTGCGCTTGTCGACTTCCATCACATCAGTCGCGACCGGCTCTCGCCGCGGGAGTTCTATGACGCCCTGCCGGTTCCGCAGCTCGACGGGCCGGCTGGCAGTTGCTTTGAGACGCTGCTCGCAGCCATTCCGTCCCCGGCCACTCGCCGCCATATCGAGCGGTTTATCCACAGCGACCTCGCCACCGAGCCGACCCACACCAGCCGTCGCTACGGGCTGGAAAACTACCTGATGAACGATCCGGCCTACATGCAGCTCTACTGCATCGCCGGAGGCAACGAGCAGCTGATTGCTGCCATTGCCTCGCGTCTGGCCGCTCGCATCAGGCTCCGCACGCCAGTGCTCTCTGTCGGCCGTGTTGCAGACGGCCGGATTGCCATCGACGTTGCGACGGCCAGCGGCCGCGAACAGCAGCTCTTTGACGCGGTGGTGTTGGCGCTCCCCATCGAGCCGCTGCGGCAGCTCCAGTTTGGCGGCGACAGGCTTCAGGCCGCGATGCAGCGGCACATCGCTCACCATGACCACCCAGCCCACTATCTCCGCGTCTCGATCCTCTTCGACAAGGCCTTCTGGCGGAGCCACTGGGACGACGCCTACTGCATGCTGGAGGGCTTCGACGGCTGTTGCCTCTACGATGAGTCGGCCCGTGATCCGGCTGAGGAGCATGGCGTTCTCGGCTGGCTGATCGGCGGCGAAGCAGCGGTTGCCTGGAGCGACCGCGACGACGAGGCCATCATCCAGGCCGCTCTCGATGCCCTGCCCGCGTGGCTCCGGGAGCCCGCCCATCGGCATCGGCGCGAGGCCCGCGTGCATCGCTGGATCGGGGCGGTCAGCGGCCTTCCCGGTGGCTGGCAGCCGCTGCCGCTGGATCGCCGGCATCAGCCCGAGTCCTCCGACCACAGCACGCTCTTCACGGTGGGCGACTATCTCTTTGATTCCACACTCAATGGCGTCCACGACTCGGCCCAGTATGTGGCCGACTGGCTCGCCAGTCTCATGCTCGAACGCCCAGGATCGTCTGTATGACCGCCGATTCCCTGCCAACTCCTGTTCCAGCCCCCGGGATCCCTGCAGGGGTGCCAGCCGCCAGCCGCGTCGACATGCTGGCCACAGCCGCAGGCCCCCCCCATCCCCTGCTGCTCGCGCCGCGGACCGGCGACGAGAGCCCGGAGGCGGCGGAGGCCCTCCGCCGCTGGGTGGCCGAGGCGCCGGCTGGCCGCCCCCGCCACCGGATCGAGCTGCCAATCCTGCTGCGGCTCTACAACGTCGATCTGATGTGGTCGCCGTCGCGGTCGGCGGCGTTTGCCTCCGAGGAGCGATGTCGAGGCTCTTCGCGAGGCCATCACCGACTTCACAAACCTCGAGGCCGAGCTCACCGCGATCGAAGATGCCATCGCTGCCGCCTGGCCCGCCTACGAAGTCGACCTCCCCTATGCCTACGGCTTTAGCGACGCCTCGTTTTCCGTCCGAGACGCGCTCCTCGACCGCTACAGCACCGTGAAGTCGCTCCAGGGCAGGCTTGCCCGTCTGACCAAGCAGATCACCCATCCGGCCCCGCAGCCTCCCACCCTCGCCGGGCAGATCGGCGAGCGACTCCGCGAGCGGCTGCGGATTGAAGAACGAGAGGAGGCCGCCGATGGCGAGCTGGAGGTGCTCAGCGACCACTACGACGCCTGCGGCCAGCGGGCCAGCGACTTCATGATCGCTCGCCGTGAGAACATGCTCTCCTGGACGATCATCGTGCTGCTCGCCACGGAAACGCTGCTCGTTTGCCATCGACCTGCTGTCGAACGCGGGAACCTGACCATATGCGTCACCTGTCGATCGACATCCTCCGCACCGCGGCGATCTTCATGATGGTGCTCGTGCACTTCGTGGAAAACCTCTCGGCGACCTACGACACGCAGGATTCCGGGAGCCATCCGCTCAACCCCTGGTGGCTGCCCAGCGGCCTGGCCGCCCCGCTCTTCACGCTGCTGACGGGGGTCAGCTACGCGATCTGGCTGGGTGTGCAGCAGCGGCAGGGCATCTCCGAGGACGAGGTCAATCGTCGCACTGTCCGCCGTGGGCTGTTCCTGATCAGCCTCGGCTTCGCCTTCAACATCTTTGTGTGGCTGCCGGAAGACACCTTCAACTGGGATGTGCTCACGCTGATCGGCACAGCGCTGGTCGGCTTCAGCTTCATCCGCTATCTGCCCATGCCGGTGCCCCTGCTCATCGTAGCTCTGCTGGCGGCCTTCGCCCCGCTCCTGCGAACCACCACCGACTACCCGGCCTACTGGCAAAACTACCACTTCGACTACGACTTCACGCTCAGCGATGTCCTGCTGGGCTACCTGGTGGTCGGCTACTTCCCGATCTTTCCCTGGCTGCTCTACCCCATCGTGGGCCTGCTCGTGGGCCGTGGCCTGTTTGCCGGCGCGGGCTCGCAGCCTCCTGCTCTGATGTCGCGAGGGCTGCTGGCTGCCAGCGGCTTCCTGGGGCTTGCGGCCGTGGCCTCGTCGCTGCTTGCGCTGCTGCAAACCGAGACGGCTTCCGTCGGCTGGCGGCCTCCAGGCTGGACGATGTTTCCCGCGTCGACCACCTACATCCTGGGCACCGTGGCAGCCAGCTTCCTGCTCCTCGGGCTGCTGCATCACCTCGTCGATGTGCCTGATGGAAGCGAAGATCGCAGAGCCGCCCGCCTCCAGCTGCCTGCGACCGTGACCGTTTTCTTCCATCGCACCAGTCGACACTCGCTCTCGATCTATCTGCTGCACCACGTGGTGCATCTCTGGCCGCTGTGGATCTATGGCCTGGCGAGCCAGGGCGAGCCCACAGCCTACTGGCAGTCGATCATGCCCGTGTGGGCGTCTGCCGGCTTGGGAGTGCTCTTCTTCGCGGCCTGCGTGCCGCTGTTTGCGTGGCTTGATCGCCACGGCCTGCCGACGGCAGAGTCGGTCATGCGATGGGTCTGCGACTGAGCGTTACAATCGTCCGCGACCGGTGGCGTTTTCAGCCGCCACGCATCGACTCATGGGGATCAACGCATGACCGTCTCACGGCATCCATCGACTGCTTGGTTTGTTGTCTTGTGCACGCTGGCTGTGTTGGTAGCGACGCGAGCATCGGCAGCCGACTGGCCTGGCTGGCGAGGGCCCACCCGCGACGGCGTCGCTGCCGCCGGGGAAACGATTCCGCTGACCTGGTCTGCCGACAACAATCTGATCTGGCAGGCTGCCATTCCAGGCCGCGGCCATGGCTCACCCTGTGTCTCTGGCGACGCGATCTATCTCGCCACCTGCGACGAGGGCGACGGCAGTCAGTCGGTGCTCGCCTTCGACCGTTCTTCGGGCAGTCTGCTCTGGCAGCAGCAGGTGCATGCCGCCGGAGGCATGCGAAAAAATGAGCGGTCGACCGCCGCCTCCTGCACGCTCGCCTGCGACGGCCAAGCTGTCTACGTCGCCTTTCCCAACGCCGACCGTCTCGTCGCCACAGCCATCACCATCGATGGCCGCCAGCTCTGGCAGACCACGATCAGCGACTACGTGATGCACCAGGGCTACGGGGCCTCCCCGCTCCTCTACGCCGACACGGTGATCGTCGCGGCCGACAACAAAGCGGGCGGTGCCATCGCCGCTCTCAACCGCGCCACAGGGGAGATCGTCTGGCGGGTGCCGCGGCCCACAACGCCCAACTATCCCTCACCGATCGTGCACCGGCTCTTTGACCGTGACCAGCTGATCATGACCGGCTGCGACAAGGTGGTCTCCTACGATCCGGGCAGCGGCGACGTGCTCTGGGAAATCGAGGGGGCAACAACGGAGTGTGTCACAACAACCGTCACCGACGGGCAGCGGGTCTACTCCTCCGGCGGCTATCCCCGCAACCACGTGGCCGCCATCAGGGCCGATGGCTCAGGCACCATCGACTGGGACATCGGCCAGCGGCTCTACGTGCCCTCAATGATCTACCACGACGGCCATCTGTATGCCGTGCTCGATGCGGGCATCGCCGTCTGCTGGAACGCTGCCACCGGCGAGGAGCAATGGAAGCAGCGGCTCGGCGGCACCTTCAGCAGCTCCCCTGTGCTGGTGGGCGACACGATCCTGGCGACGAGCGAAGCCGGCCTTTCCCATCTCTTCCGAGCCATCCCCGATCGCTTCGAGAGCCTCGGTGAAAACCCGCTCGGCGACGAGGTGTTTGCCTCACCCGCGGTCTGCGATGGCCGGATTTACTTCCGTGTGGCCGACTTTGAAGGCGACATTCGTCGGGAGCGGCTGGTGTGTGTCGGCGAGGGCTCCTGACCTTCCACCAACCGGCTCACCGACCGGCTGACCTGGGTGTTTCAAAACGACAATGCTTGGCAGTTCAATGCCAACGTCGCCCCCGGCAACACCGGCCAGCAGCCGGGAACCGCCCAGTGGTACTCCTTTGTGAACTACCTCTTCTGGGAGTTTACGCCCGAGTGGCAGGGTGCTGTGCGGCTGGAATACTTCCGCGACAACAACGGCTACATCGTCTCCGCCCCCTTGCGCAACGAAAGCCAGCTCGGCAACCCGGGCTACTGGACGGGAGGCTTTGCCGGCAACTTCTGGGAGCTGACCTTCGGCCTCAACTGGTATCCCACTCACAACCTGATGTTCCGCCCCGAGCTCCGCTACGACTGGTTCACCCCCAACAACGATGCGGTGCCCCTTCCCTACGGCAAGCCGCTCGGGCAGGGCATTGACGCCGGCGGGGATCAGTATGGCCAGTTCTTCGCCGGCTGCGATGTCGTCTGGCAGTTCTGAGTCCTGCAAACCCTGCAGCACATCCCCGACATTTTCTTCAAGTGGCGACTTCTGCCGGCTGTCTTGGGGGCAGCAACGGGCCGCTCTGGTTAAGCCAGAGCAGACAAGTCTTTACGCACGTCGTCGCCGGCAGGCAGCCAGGCCACCCTGCGGCGGCTGCGTTCGCTACACTCACGCATGGGAAGCCCTGCTCGAGTGGCGGTGGCGGTGACGGCACTCGCGAGGAATGCAAGGAACTGGGGTTATGCCACGCACGCGTCTGATTGCTCTTTTGTCCCTGGCACTCGCTACTCTCACCGTAGCTCTTCGCACCCACGCGGCAGACTCTCCCCCGCGGCCCAACATTGTCTGGCTCTCCGTTGAAGACATGAGCCCCTGGATCGGCCCCTACGGCGACACGACGGTGCCCACGCCACACCTCGACCGGCTGGCGACTGAAGGGGTGGTCTACAACAACGCCTTTGCCACCTCGCCTGTCTGCGCTCCAGCCCGCTCGGCGTTGATCACAGGGATGTTCTGCACCCGCATCGGCACCATGCAGATGCGCAACAACTCTCCGAGTTCGACGGCCGTCGAAAAAAACCCGGAGGCCTACAAGGACATCCCCGGCTACGAAGGCCTGCCTCCGCCCTTTGCTCGCTGCTTCCCTGAGCACCTCCGAGCTGCCGGCTACTACTGCACCAACAACTCCAAGAAGGACTACCAGTTCAAAGAACCGGTGACCGTTTGGGACGAGTCGAGTCGCAACGCCCACTGGAAGAATCGGGCCGCTGGCCAGCCCTTTTTCGCCGTGTTTAATCACACCGGCACCCACGAGAGCCAGACCTTCCCCGACACCAAGCCCTCGCCCCCGGTGCTTGATCCAAAGGATGCCCCACTCCCCCCGTTCTACCCCGACACTCCGGCGGTCCGCGAAGCCGTCGCCCGCACCTACGACAACATCGCCCGCATGGACCGCTGGGTCGGGGAACAGCTGGCCGACCTGGAAGAAGCCGGCCTGCTCGACGACACGATCGTGATCTTCTTCAGTGACCACGGGGTGGGGCTGCCGCGTGGCAAGCGGTCGTGCTTCGACACCGGCCTGCGGGTGCCGCTGATCGTCCGCTCCCCCGCTGGCCAGGGTGGCGGCACCCGCAACGACCGGGTGGTGAGCTTCGTCGACTTTGGCCCCTCAGTGCTCTCGCTGGCAGGGCTTGAGCCCGACAGCCGGCTCGATGGCACGCCGTTTCTCGGTGAGTTTGACTCCGAGCGAAGCGATTATCGCCAGGGCCATGCCTACGCCAACGCCGATCGCTTCGACGCGGTCTACGACCGAGCCCGCACCGTCTCCGACGGACGCTACCGCTACACCCGCAACTTTCTGACTGAGCTGCCGTATCTGATTCGCAACGCCTATCGCGAGCGGATCCCGATGACCTTCGATCTCTACGCCCTCGAAGAGACCGGCCCCAAGACGCCAGAGCAGTGGCAGATGGCGGCGAAGAGCAGGCCTGCCGAAGAGTTTTACGATTCCGCGGCCGACCCGTGGGAGGTGGTAAACCTGATCGATGCCCCAGAGCACCAGGAGCGGATCGCGACGATGCGCGAGCATCTCGACGCCTGGATCGTGGCCACCGGCGACCTCGGGTTTGTTCTGCCGGAAACCCAGCTCGTCCGCGAGCACATCTGGCCCACCGACGGCGTGCAGCCCACCACCCCCGTCGCTGAGATCAGCGACAAGGCGATCCAGCAGGGCAGCGGCACCGCCTTTGTTGTTACGATCTCCTGCTCCGACCCCGCCGCCTCAATCGGCTATCGACTCGGCAGCAGTAAGAAACACTCAGGCCCCTGGCAGGTCTATACTGGCCCCTTCACCGCTCCCGGTGATCGCCGGTTTCTTGAGGTGGAGACCCACCGCATCGGCCACAAGCCCGCGACCACAGGGGCCCTTCTGGGCGGTGAATAAGCCGGTTTCGACGGTCTCATTGTTCTCACCATCTCTATGGAGTTGATCGGTCTCATGGAAGGCTCCTCATCGTCACCGTTTCGCCGCGTGCGGGGGTTTCTGGCTCTTGGTGCCATCATCGCAGTCACGCTCGCCATGGGCGTCGCTGCCGCTGTCGCTGCCGCCTGGATCTACTTCCATCCGCAGCACGAGTGGACCCGCGGCATCGTCTACGGCGAGCGGAATGGCACCGAGCTCACGATCGACATTGTGAAGCCGTCCAAGCCCAACGGCGTGGGCGTGGTGTTTGTGGTCAGTGGAGGCTGGAAGTCGGGAACAGGCTCTTTTCAGCCGTGGCTTGCCGCCCCGCTGCTGCGACATGGCTACACGGTGTTTCCCGTCTACCATCTCTCGCAGCCCGACGCCTCCGTGAGCGAGATCTTCGAGGATGTCTCCCGCGGAGTCCGCTTCGTCAGAGCCCACGCAAGCGACTACGGCATCGATCCCGAACGGCTGGGAGTGACCGGCGGGAGCGCTGGCGGCCACCTCTCGCTGATGCTGGCCACGTGTGGAGGCCCCGGCCCAGCCGATGCCGACGACGAGGTCAGCCGGGCGAGCAGCTCCGTGCAGTCGGTGGCCATCTTCTATCCTGTCACCGACCTGACCGACCTCACCGGCTCCACCGAATACACCGCCGCAGGCCAGCCTCCCAAGAGCTTCCTCAAGGCTTTCCGCCAGGAGCCGCTCGACCTGCCACGGTGGAAAGAAACCTCTGAGGCCCTCTCCCCCATCCTGCACCTCAGCGATCGCCTGCCGCCCACGCTGATTCATCACGGCAATGCGGACACACTCGTGCCCTTCAGCCAGTCAAAGCGGTTTGTCGACAAGGCGGAGCAGCTCGGCTGCAGAGCATCGCTCAAAGAAGTTCCAGACGCCGGCCACGGCTGGCTGACGATGCCGCTGGATATCATGGCGTTTGCCGACTGGTTCGACCGCACGCTGCTGCCGGTCGCCGCGGCAGGCTCCCCACACTGATAGCCCGAGACCCCAGGCCCCAATGCGACCACCGCTCCGGATGTTTCACACCACGACCGCTCTCCTCGTCGCGTGCTGCGCGCTGCTGTGCTGCAGCCGCACCGCATCAGCCCACGACTACGCCATCGTGGTCTCCACAGCAACGCGAGCAACGCCAGCCTGGGAGGAGGTGGTTGCCGCGCTGAAAGCCAAGCATGCCGACCGGGGCGTCGTCATCCTTGAGCATGCGGGAAACCTTGCCGACACGCTTCCCGGCCTGCAGGAGCACATGCCCGCCTACACCTGCGTGGTCGCTCGCCCTGAGGAAGCGGGGCGTGCCTTTGTCGCAACTGTGCATCAGCTCACCCGACAGCTCGACGACGACCCCTACACCGACACGCTGTGGGGATTCTCACCGGATTTGACGCAGCCAATGCCCTCGCGATCGCCGAGGCCACAGAGCCACTCGTGATCGAGCAGGTCACCTCCGGCACCGAGCTCGCCATGGACCGGGTGACGGAGGGGGCCTGGTTTTCCGAGCTCCAGCAGAACCTGATGATGGTCAAAGCCCGAGGCGAAGAAGCCCACCAGGCGGAGGCCGACGACGACACCACCCGCTCGATCGCCCAGCGGCTGTCCGACGGCCAGACCGATCTCTTTGTCACCTCAGGCCATGCCACCGAACGGGACTGGCAGATCGGCTTTCGCTTTCGCAACGGCTCGTTTCGCTCGCAAGCGGGGCAGCTCTTTGGAGTCGATTCCTCCGGACACCGGTTTGAGATTCAGTCGGCGAATCCAAAAGTCTGGCTGCCCATCGGCAACTGCCTGGCGGGGCATATCGACGGGCCCGATGCCCTCGCCCTGGCCTTTATGAACGCTGCGGGCGTGCACCAGATGATCGGCTACACCGTGCCCACCTGGTTTGGCTACGCCGGCTGGGGATGCCTCGACTACTTTGTCGAGCAGCCGGGCCGCTACACGCTCGCCGAGGCGTTTCATGCCAACCAGCATGCCCTCATCCACCGCAGCGAACTTCTGGAGCAGGCAGGTGCGTCTTCGGGCGACCTCCGCGGCCTTCGCTTCGACCGCGATGTTGTGGCGTTCTACGGCGACCCGGCCTGGGAGGCCCGCATGGCTGCTGGCCCTCGCAACTATGAGCAGACGCTCACACTCACCCCGCAGCCCGAGGGCCGCGTGCAGGCGGTCTTGGAAATCTCACCGCTGCGAGGCACGGAGTCGTTTCTGCCCGTCAACACCAACGGAGCCCAGCGGGGTGGCCGGCCGATTGTGGCCTTCCTTCCGCAGCGGCTGCTCGACCGCTCGCTGCTGTCGGGCGAACAGCTTCAGCCCGTGCTCACGGATCGCTTTGTGCTGGTGCCCAACCCGGGGGCATCCTTCGACGGTGAGGTCATGCGGGTGGTCTTTTCAGGCCGGGCCGCGGATGCCGAGGCAGGACCATGACAGCGGCTCCCGAATCCGCCGCTGCTTCCTTCCGCAGCTGGCAGGGCCGCAATGCCGAACTGCTCGCCACAGCCCCAGGCCGCATCAACCTGATCGGTGAGCATGTCGACTACCAGGGCGGGCTCGTCTTGCCAGCGGCGATCAACCTCGGCGTGTTTGCTGCAGCGGGCCGCCTCGCCGAGCCCGTGCTTCGGCTGCAGACGTCATTTGCAGGCGTCAGCGAGGTCGAGATCCCGCTCGACGCCCTGCATCGCCTTGAGGCCGCTGACTCCTGGGCCAACTATCCACTCGGCGTCGTTGCCTGCTATCGACAGGCGGGGCATGAAACCGGCGGGCTTGCCATCGCCTTCGACGCAAGCCTTCCCGCCGGTGCGGGCCTGAGCAGCAGTGCGGCCTTTGAAGCGGCGACCGCCATGATTGTGGAACAGGCCTGCGGCATCAGCCTGCCGCCGCGGGAACGGGCCCTGCTCTGTCAGCAGGCAGAACACACCTTTGCCGGCGTGCCCTGCGGCATCATGGACCAGTTTGCAGTCAACGCCGGGCAGGCCGGCCACGCCCTGCTGATCGACTGCCAGTCGCTGGAGTTCGTCCCCACACCACTGCCGGCAGGACTGGCGATGGTCGTGGTCGACAGCGGCGTCAAGCATGCCCTCGCCGACGGTGAGTATGCGAAGCGACGGGCCGACTGCGAGACTGCGGCCCAGCTGCTGGGGGTTGGCTGCCTCCGAGACGCCACCCTCGCGGCGGTGCTGGCGGCCCGCGAGGCCCTCGGCGAGCGGATCTTCCGACGAGCCCGGCATGTGGTCACAGAGATCGAGCGGACACGAGCCTTCGCCGCTGCGCTCGCTGGCGATGAGCTCGCAACCGCCGCGGGCCTGATGGCAGCGAGCCATGCGTCGCTGCGCGACGACTATGAAGTCAGCTGCGAAGAGCTCGACGCCTTGGTGGAGATCGCCGGCGAGCTCGGTATCGCTGGAGCGCGGATGATGGGCGGCGGATTTGGCGGCAGCACAATCCAGCTCGTGCCCGCGGCCCGAGCCGCTGAGCGTGCGGCAGCACTCGAGCAGGCTGCGGCAGCGCGGGGCCTGCGAGTCTCGGCCTTCCCCGTGATCGCCGCAGCGGGAGCGGCACCGGTTGCGTTGTGAACGTCGCGAGCTGATCATGCCTCCGTAAGCACTCGCCGCTCTGGCCGTGAGCAAACGCCACGACGACGGCCACCGCGGAGCGGGAAGAATGCATCCGCGATGTGCTCATAGCGCTCTCGGCCAGCCGTGGTGCTGACCTGCCCTTCTCTCTGGCCCATGAGGTGCCTTTCGTGACTGTTCGCCACCTGCTCTGCCTGATGCTCGCCAGCTTCTTTTTTGCCACTGCCGCGAGCGCTGCGGCCCAAGGCGATTTTGCCGATCCCGCCTGGCAGTACACGACGAAGGCTCCGGCGGCCGGCTGGGAGAAGCCGGGCTTCGACGACTCGGCCTGGAAGACCGGCTTCGGCGGCTTTGGCGATCCCTCAACACCGGGCACCCGTATCAGCACCACCTGGTACACGCCAGAGATCTGGCTGCGGCGGACGGTGGAGCTCGACTCCGTGCCTGCGGAGCCCGCCCTGCTGATCCACCACGACGAGGATGCCGATGTGTTTATCAACGGCACGAAGGCCGCCAGCTTCACGGGCTTCATCACCGAGTATCGCGTGCACCGCCTCGACGCTGCCGCCGCGAAGCTGCTCACGGCCGGCAGCAATCTGATCGCTGTCCACTGCACACAAACCGGCGGCGGGCAGTCGATCGACGTGCATCTTGTCGACGCGGCCGCCGTGCCAGCGCTGCCTGCTCCCAAGCGGCCGGAGCAGCCGTTTGTGTCGGAGCTGATCACCGCTTGGGGCGGCGAGGTCACGCCGGAGAACGCCTGGCGAGAGTATCCGCGGCCGCAGCTGGTCCGTGACAGCTGGACCAACCTCAATGGCAGCTGGAACTACGCGATCACGCCGATGCTCAGCAGTGCGGCCCCGAGCACCTGGGATGGCGAGATCCTCGTGCCCTTCGCTGTTGAAGCGAAGCTCTCGGGCGTGCAGCGGCTGCTCCACGACGACCAGGCCCTCTGGTATTCGCGGGAGATTCAGGCCACGGCGACGGCCGGCCGTCGCACCCTGCTCCACTTCGAAGCCTGCGACTACCGGATGACCGCCTGGCTCAACGGCATCGAGGTCGGGCAGCACACTGGTGGCAACCTACCGTTCTCGTTTGACATCACCGAGGCCCTCGGCCATGGCAGCGACGACGGCATAAGCATGCTTGTGGTCCGCGTGGAAGACGCCACCGGCGACTACCAGCTCCGCGGCAAACAGAACGTGCAGCCGCACGGGATCTTCTACACGCAGGTCTCCGGCATCTACGGAACCGTCTGGCTCGAGGAGGTGCCCGAGACCTACCTGCGTGACATTTTCGTGGAGACCAGCTGCGACGGCACCGTCACCTTCAGGCTCGACGTCGTCGGACCGCAGCAGGAGAGTGAGCTGATCGCCTCGCTCGGCGGCAAGCGAGTGGCCTCTGCCAAAGTCGCCACCGCCAGCGAGCCGATCACGCTGAGCATCGCCGACCCCCAGCTCTGGAGCCCCGACTCCCCGACGCTCTACGACCTCGAGCTTCGCATCGGCAGCGACCGCGTGACGAGCTACTTCGGCATCCGAGAAGTCGGCCGCGTCAAAGATGCCGACGGCCACTGGCGGTTTACCCTCAATGGCGAGCCGATCTTCCACTTTGGCCCGCTCGACCAGGGCTGGTGGCCCGACGGCCTGCTGACGCCTCCCTCCGACGAGGCAATGCGGTGGGACGTCGACTATCTCAAGGCCGCCGGCTTCAACATGATCCGCAAGCACATCAAGGTGGAGCCGCGGCGGTTCTACACCTACTGCGATCAGGTCGGCATGCTGCTCTGGCAGGACCATGTGGCGGGCTTCCCCAATCCTCCCTGGACGAGGCTCGACCCAAACCCCACCGACATCGAGTGGCCCGTGGCGGCCCGTGAGCAGTTCATGGACGAGCTCGACACGATGATCACCCAGCTCGACACCCATCCGAGCATCGTCGTCTGGGTGCCGTTTAACGAGGCCTGGGGTCAGCACCGCACGGTCGAGGTGGGCGAGTGGACCGTGGCCCGCGATCCCTCGCGGCTGGTCAACATCGCCAGCGGCGGCAACTTCTGGCCAGCTGGCCACATTGTCGACGAGCACCGCTACCCCCATCCCGGCTTTCCCTTTGAGCTCGACACCAACGGCCGCTTCGACGACTTCATCAAGGTCGTCGGTGAGTTTGGAGGCCACGGGCTGCCGGTGCAGGGCCACCTCTGGGACACCTCCACCCGCAACTGGGGCTACGGGAGCCTGCCGAAAACCAAGGCGGAATACCTCGAACGGTATCAGGAGTCGATCCGTCGGCTCGTGGAGCTCAAGGGGCAGGGCATCGCTGCGGGTGTTTACACCCAGACGACTGATGTGGAAGGAGAGATCAATGGCCTGATCACCTACGACCGGGCCGAAATCAAGATCCCCGCCGAGCAGCTCAAAGCGCTGCACCAGCCGCTCTACAACGAGTAAACGCAGCCTGCGAAGCTGTGTCTCGCTAAAGGTCGCGTAGCGTCTAAAGCCCCCGCTCAGGCCGTTCCCGCCGGGTCATTGAGCCCGGTGACCTGAAAGATCTCCATCGGCTCTTTGCCCTTGAGTGGCACGACCCCCAACGATCTTCCCGTGAAGGCATGAGCCACCCGCAGCCAGGTGGGGCGACTCACGCACACCGCTCCGGGCACAGCCGCCTGCTCGATTCGCGACGCGGTGTTCACGGTGTCTCCCCAGATGTCGTACTGATACTTGCGGCGGCCGACCACGCCGGCAAAGACCGGCCCACAGTGGATGCCAATCCGCACCTGCCAATGGGGCGGCACTCGTGCGATCTCCTCCACCATTTCAAGACCAGCACGAACGCTGGTCACCGCTGGATCCATCCCGCTGCCCAGGCCTGCTGCCGCCATGAAGGCGTCGCCGATCGTCTTGATCTTCTCGAGGCCATAGCGGCCGCTGGCCTCTTCCTGCAGTTCCACCATCGTCTGCAGGTGTATGAGCAGATTCTCCGGCGTAGCCCGCTCCGAAAACGCGGTGAAGCCCACGACATCACAAAACAACACACCCACGTCGTCAAACCGACGCGGCTTTACCGCATGATGCTCCTTGAGCTCAGCCGCCACATCCGGTGGCAGGATCACGTGCAGCAGCTCGTCCGACCGCAGCTTCTCCTGCTCGATGCGATCGAGATAGGCCTGCTCCCGATCGCGGAGCCGTTTCTTTTCAAGACTCGCACCAATGCGTGTCCGTAAGAACACCGGATCGCACGGCTTGCGGAGGTGGTCGTCGGCGCCGAGGGCGATGCACCGCACCACCGTCTGCGGATCGTCGTCGGCCGACAAGACAATCACGGGGATCGCCCGCAGCTGCGGATCCGCCTTGAGCTGCTCAAGCACGCTCATGCCGTCGAGCTTTGGCATCCAGAGGTCGAGCAAAATCAGGTCAAACGCCTGCTGCCGCACCTGCTCAAGGCACGCCATCCCATCCGCCGCAAAGCCCACCTCGTGGCCGAGCTGCACCAGGCGTCGCGAGAGCATCTCGCGGTTCTCCGGGCTGTCGTCCACAACGAGGATCCTGCCCGGCTGGCCGGTCGGCAGCTGCACATCGACCGTGTCGCGCTGCATGGCCGGCTGAGCGACAGGGCCGACGACGACCCGCTCGGCCACCACCGCAAGCAGCCGCTCGGCCGCTTGCCGGATCTTCATCACGTCCGCTGCAATGCTTTCCTCGCCAGCAGCCGTCGCCTCTTCGGCCACCAGGTCCGTGTAGCCGATGATCTGATTGAGCGGCTCGCGAACCTCGCGATCGATCGTCTCCGGGGCAACAGGCGTGATCGTGCTGGCCGCCGGCGCGAGCGTCGACTCGATCACCGCCAGCAGCCGCTGCCCGGCAGCGTGAATCGAGCGGAGATCAGCGACGATCTGTTGGCAGCCCGCCGCCGCCGCATCCTCGCTCGCAATCTCGCTGTAGCCGAGAATGTGGTTCAGCGGTGAACGCAGCTCATGTCCAATCGAAGCGGGAGGGCTGCTCATGCGTCACGAGGCCCGAGGAAGGCCTCGATCTTCTCAAGCAGCCGCGCCAGCTCCACAGGCTTGGTTTCGTATTCGTCGCAGCCAGCCTCGAGCGCCTTTTCGCGATCGCCGGCCATGGCGTGGGCGGTGAGGGCGATGATCGGCACGGCGGCGGTTGCGGGAGCAGCCTTGATCCTCCGCGTCGCCTCCCAGCCATCGATCAGTGGGATGTTCATGTCCATCAGGATCAGTTCAGGGGCCTCCGACGCCGCCTTCGCCACCGCCTCCTCGCCATCGACCGCAAGCAGCACGGTGTAGCCCTTCCGCTGGAGCCGTCGCGAGAGCATGTCGCGATTGAGTTCGTTGTCTTCGACGAGCAGGATCGTGGGCATGGGAGATTCAGAGAACGGGGAAGAGGTCGGTTTAGTGTATCGACGTCGGCAGCGGAGCGATCTGGAGCCGCTCGCGAAGATAGCTGGCCACATCCCGGGCGGTCGTTGGGCTCTTCGAGATGATATCGACGATGCCACCATTCATCTGAGCTCGTTGGGCCGGGGTGATATCCATGGCCGACACGATCACGACGGGGATGCTCTCGCAGCCGGGAAGCTTGCGAAACTGTGAGAGAAACTCAAAGCCGTCCATCTCTGGCATCATCAGGTCGAGAAGGATCACCGCTGGCAGCTCCGCCTGCACCTGCTCAAGGGCCACCCGGCCGTTTTCGGCTTCGCTCACCCTCCAGCCGTCTCGGCCGAGTAGCCGCACGAGCTGCTCACGGCTGGCCGCGTCGTCTTCCACCACGAGCACGGGCCGGTTGCTGCGGTCTGCCCGGTAGGCGGCCATCAGCTCACCGAGCCGACTCCAGTCAACCGGCTTGGTGAGGAACTGCGAGGCACCAACGGCCACCCCCATCTCACGGCTGTCGGTCACCGTGACCACGACCACGGGAATGTGGGAGGTCGTCGGATCATTGCGGAGCGTCGTCACCACCTCCCAGCCATCCATCTCTGGCATCATCACGTCGGTGGTGACCGCCATCGGCTGCAGCCGCCGCGCTATCTCCACACCGTCGCGGCCGTTGGCGGCGAGGTGCACATCAAACCCCTCCTTGGTCAGGAAGCGGTCCATCAGTTCGAGCATCACTGGGTCATCGTCGATCACCAGGATCGAAGGCCGCTTCCCCTTACCGGTCTCTCGCCTGTAGGGATCGAAGGCTGATCCCACCGCGGTCGCCTCTGTGCTCTCAACCGGGAGAGTAACGGTGAAGGTCGATCCCTTTCCCTGCTCGCTCTCCACGGTAATGTCGCCGCCGAGCATGCGACAAAAGCGACGGCTGATCGCCAGCCCAAGGCCGGTGCCTCCAAAGCGTCGGGTCGTGCTGGAGTCGGCCTGGGAGAACGGCTGAAAGAGCTTGGCAACGTGCTGGGGTGTCATGCCGATGCCGGTGTCGCTCAACTGAAACATCAGCACATCGCCGCCCGCTTCGGCATGGCGAGACACCAACAGCTGAATCCTTCCTCGCTCGCAAAACTTCGCCGCGTTGCTCAGCAGATTGATCAGCGTCTGCCGCACCTTGGTCAGGTCGCTCCGCATCGTGCCGCAGTCGCTCGCCACCCGCACCTCGAGCGTGTTCTCATTCTGCCGTAGCAGCGGCTGCACGGTGTTTTCCACGTCGCGGACGACGCTGGCGACATCAAAGCCCTCAAGAAACACCGTCATCTTCCCGCTCTCGATCTTGGAAATATCGAGCACGTCGTTGATCAGGGCCAACAGATGACGACCGGCGCCATGAATCTTGTTGAGGTCACCGACAACCTCGTCGGTCTCCATCTCGTCAAACTCCTCCATCAGCATTTCGCTGTAGCCGATGATGGCGTTCATCGGCGTGCGGAGTTCGTGGCTCATGTTGGCCAGAAACATCGACTTGGCGTAGTTGGCCTCGACGGCCGCATCGCGGGCCCTGAGCAGGTCGACGTTCATCTGCTCGTTGGCGATCTCCGCCCGGAGCCGCTGGATGGCCACACCGACCTGGGAGCCGAGTGAGAGCAGCAGCGGCAGCCAGCGGCGGCACCAGCGGGCATCATGCGGACCAGCTTCGACATGAAGCCGCCCGATCTGTTCGTCACGGGCGCGGATCGGAATCCAAAAGTTTCCGGCCAATCCCTCGTTCATCGCCGATTCGAGCACACCGTCGAACGCATCTGATCCATACGGCATGGGGAGCAGTTCCGTGCGGATCGAGATCCCTGTCTCCCCGTCGTTATTTTCCGGTAGAAAGCAGTAGCCTGCCGCCGGAAACATCTCAGGGTGAACCGCGGCAAGCGCAAGATCCTCGATGACCATCAGCTCACGGCACACACGATCGAGGACGTCCTCTTCCGACCGAAGTTCCTGCAGGATCGTGTCGACGCGGGTCTGCAGCGCCAGTTCTTCGCCGCGGGCAACGAGCTTCTGCTCGCGCTCGTTGGCCTCTTCGAGCGCCGCCATCAGTTCGGCCGCATGGGCGTTGGCATCGGCAAGCGACAGCACCTGCTGTTGCAGCCCTGCCATCTCCTGCTGGAGGGCAGCGAGCTGGGCCTCAAGCTGTTCCTCGCGGGGCGTTGTCATAGTGGCAGATCGCAGGGGGATTCGGAAAAACCGGAATCGTGTTCTTGGGGTGGCATCAGATAAAGAGCGTCACCTTGGACCGAGAGGCGTCGCCCAGGTAGGTCGCCACGCCGCCGTAGTCGATGCCGGGCAGCAGCTCTTCACGGCTGATGCCCATCACGCCCATCGACATCTCACAGGCCACCAGCCGCACGCCGAGCTCCTGCACCATCTCCATCATTTCCGGCAACGACTGCACGTTCTTCTGCTTCATCAGCATTTTGAAAAAGACCGGCCCCATGCCAGCCATGTTCATCCGACTGGTCGGCACGCTGTTCGGCCCGCCTGGGAGCATCATCGCAGCCATCTTCTGCCCCACCGACTTGCCGGCGTAGGTGGTCTTCACCTTCAGAGCCGAAAGCCCCCAGAACGTGAAAAACATCGACGACTCCATGCCCATCGCCACTGCGCCAGAGGCGATCGTCAGGGCGGCAAAGAGTCGGTCCATGTCGCCACTAAAGGCCACGATCGTGCAGCGATCCTCAGGGCAGGCCGCCTTGAGCTCCGTCACCGACGCCTTGAGGTCGGCAAGCGTCTGCTCAAGGCTGGCAAACGCCGCCCCACACCGTTTCTCAACGGCGGCATCCACCAAGGCGGCGAGATCTTCCGGCGGTTGAGACGACGAATCGCTGGCCATCACTGAATCTCTTCTTCCTGGGGGTTTAGGCGTGACGGAGAACCGCGGTCTGTGAACCATCAGCCTCGGAGAAGGCGTCGAGGTGATGGCCCATCTTTCGCACCCAGGCCTCGACATCAGCCTTGAACGACGGATCGGAGGCGGTCACCGTCAGCGTGTCACCGCTGGCGAGCTCCTTCATCGCCCGCGAGATCCGCACGATAGGAACGGGGCAGCTGAGGCCTCCGCAATCCAGATCGACATTCGCCATCCGGTTTCCTCCTCCACGAGATGCCGGGCAGCATCAAGAACTGCTGCCCACTTCAGCATCGTACCCGAAGCCCTGGAAAACCGGGATTCCAGTCGATCGGCTGCTGGAAAGACGCCTCACCGCACCGACATCAGGTAGGCCAGCAGGTCGTTCATCCCGCGGGGATCGATCGAGCGTTCGAAGCCTTCAGGCATCAGCGAGCGACGGGTATCGATCAGCTCATCGATTTCATCACGTGCCAGCAGATGCTCCACGCCTTCCGCGGCCACGAGCGTGACGGAAGCGTCGCCCTCGGCCTTGAGCACCCCGGTCACCACACGACCATCGACGCCCACCGCCGTTCGCGCCGTAAACGCCGGAAGCACCTCTCGGTTGGGGTCGAGAATCCCCAGCAGCATCGCTTCCGGCCCGCGGGCCTGCATGGCCGCCAGGCTCGGCCCCAGCTCGTGCCCTGCTCCCTCGACCTTGTGGCAGCTCACGCAGTGCTGCCGAAACACGGCCCGGCCAGCAGCCGCATCCCCCGGCTCATCGGGCAGGCTCGCGCTGTAGGCATTGACCATCGTCTGGCGATCCTCCGGCGGCGGCGGACCGAGCACGGCGATGGCCTCCTCTCGCACAGCGGCATCAGGAAACCGCCACAGCCGTTCAAGCGTCGACTGCCCGGCGCTGCCCACCGCTAGGCTGACCATCGGCGATCGCGGCAAGCAGGAGCTGTGCTCGCACGGCGGTTGCCGTCGCGGCCGCCAGGGCTCGCGGCCGCACCGCGTCGGCCACCTTGCTGATCGCATCCACCACCAGGGCATCGGCCGACGGCGTTCTCAAGCGGCCCACCGCCTCGATCGTCGCCACCGCCACCGCCGCGTTCTCGTCGCGGAGGAGCTTTGCGGCCGCAGCAGCCGTCGCCGAATCGAGGCCAGCGAGCGCGAGGCCCCGCGTGGCTTCGGCCCGCTGGGCTGCGGGGCGGCTGGCATCGGTGGCGATTCTGAGGCAGTCTGCCGCCAGCTGCCGCGACAGCCGCTGCGTTAACTGGCCTGCGTCACCGCCCGACGCAAGCGTGCCGCCGACGGCCAGTGTCAAGGTCTCCAGCAGCCCGGCTGCCCGCAGCGTTGCCTCATCGCTGGCAGCCGCCGCGGCCATCTCCGCAATGGCGGCCACCGCCGCAGTCAGCTCATGAGGCCTGCCGCCTCGCCCGATCTGGGCAAACAGCTCGGGCATCACCGCCTGAGCCTGTGGCGACGCCAGCATGTCCTGGCTTTCGATCCACTCCGTCGCGATCGCCGCAGCATCCCCGCGATGCATCGCAGAACATGCGGCGATCCGGCACCAGTGGTCTGCCCCGTCGCGTTGCAGCAGCAGCGAGAGCACGGCTCGCCGCAGCGTGTCGCTCGCCACGCCGCCAGCGGTGCAGGCCAGCTGCAGCCGCACGTCGATCTCCGGCTCTTCGCGAGCCATCCTCAAGAGCGTTTCGTCAACTGCCGCCCCCGCCTGATGGCGGCTCGACAAAGCCGCCGGCAAGCCGCACGCCAGCTGCCCGCACGCAGGCAATCGGTGCCTGCAGGGCCAGCTGCAGGTCGCTGGGCGTGAGCACGCCAAGCCCTTCAAGAGCCCAGAGGGCATGCAGCCTGCCGAGCGGCGCGGCCGCCTCGTCGGCCAGCATGCGGCGAAGTGGATCAGCAGCAGCCGCATCACCGCGGCCCACGAGCAGCCGCTGTGCGGTCTCCCGCTGCCAGGCATTGGGATGGGCCAGCAGCTGCACGAGCTGCTCGGTCGTCGCATCCCGCAGCGGCGGTGGCAGCGGCCGCGCGGCCGCATCGCCTGCCGTGAGCCGCCACAGCCGCCCGGCCTCGCGGCCGCTCGTCAGATCGAGGTGCTCCTTGATGCCGGGCGGCAGGCTCTTGGGGTGCTCGATCACCTCCCGCTGCATGTCGACGATCCACAACGCCCCATCGGGGCCGTTGGCAAACTGCACCGGGCGAAACCAGATGTCGCGGGAGGCGATCAGCTCGTGCCCCACGTCCACCCGCTCAGCCCGCACGCCCGAGCCGTGCGGCCGCAGTCGCTTGCGGTGCACGAGGTTGCTCCCCACGTCTCCCATCACAAGCATGCCGTGAAGGTCGCCCACCGCATCGCCCCGCACGACCGTGATGCCGGTCGCGCTGGTGAAATACCCTGCTGGCCGGCCGCCTCCTTCCACGATACCCGGCACGATCCCGCTGGCCCGCAGCCGCGTCCTCAGCACCCGCCACGGCTCCACAGGGCTGACCCGAAAGACCTCCGCCTGCGGCCCCTCCACGGCGATGGTCTCGCGGCCGGGCGGTGCGGGGTAGTCGGGATTCCGCCCCAGCATGCGGTCATCGAGCATGCAGCGGATCGCATGGTCGCTGTTGCTGCAGACATAGCGGTTGCCGCAGTCGTCAAACGACATGCCGTGCTGGCCGCCGCCGGTTTCTGCTCGCAGGTCGCCTGCCCGCGGATCGAAGGAGAAGTCGCGGCCCCGCAGGCTGATCGCCTCGCCGACCGGCTGGCCATCCTCCACCCGCCGCACCTCGCCCCCGCTCGAGCTGGCCGAGCCGTGGATGCGGTTGTCGATCCCCACGCGAAAGGAGTTGAAGAGCCCCTGCACGTTGCCGGTGCCGAAGCCGGTGAAGACGCGACGCTTTTCATCGGCCCGGCCGTCGCCATCGGTGTCGCGAAGGAAGAAGATGTCGGGAGCGTCGCCCACAAACACCCCGCCTCCCCAGCAGCAGATCGCCGTTGGCCAGGCAAACCCCTCGGCAAACACCTCGGCCCGGTCGGGGCGGCCATCGCGATCGTCGTCGTGGAGCAGCCGAATCCGCCCCAGCCGATCCGCTTCGTTTTCGCTGTAGCCCCGCATCTCACAGACAAAGAGCCGGCCGTCCTCATCCCAGTCGATCGCCACCGGGCTGGCCAGCAACGGCTCGGCAGCGATCAGCTCGAGGGCGAAGCCCTTGGCCACCTCCATCGTGCCCAGGGCGTCGCTTGCCGCCACCGGTGGAATCCGGGGAAGGTCGTCGGCGTAGTCTGCCTCGCCTGGCGATGGCTCCTCGGCCACCACGTCCGGCAGCATGACGGCCCAGCCCACAACCGCCGCGGCCACGGCCACGGCCCAGCACTTCAGCAGCGAGCAGTTCACGGCTGCACCTCCAAGAGCGTTTGCATCGCGGCCGTCAGCGCCTCCTCGGCCTGCGGCCCCACCGACGAGCTCCGCACCTCCACCTCATAGCCTCCTTGCGCGTAGGCCGCGGCCGTGCCGATGTAGCCCGGGCCGTAGTCGCCATACGCTGCCATCATCACCTGCAGATCCGGACGCATCTCCTGCGCGGCCAGCTGATACTCCACAAACAGCTCGCCTGGCATGTGCAGCATCCGCACGTCACCCAGCCGCAGGCAGGTCACATCAATCGGCCGGCCCGACTCCACCCGCGTCAGGTAGGCGAGCGCATCGGCGTCGTTCATCGTGCCGCGGTCTGCGTTGGCCTTGATAGCAGCGGCCAGCGACGCCCGCTCCAGCTCCTCCCGCACCTCAAGCACCACCGGCACGCTCGCCCAACCGACATCGGCGGCAGTGATCGCCTGCCGGTCGGCGACCGCCTCGTCGTAGCCCGCTCGCATGCCTGCAGCGAGCCGTAGCGCAAAGGTCACCCGATTGGCCGGCGAGCCGTCGTTGTATTTTCCAGCCGCGACGTTGCCGCCGGCACCGGTGAAGCAGACGTGCAGAGCCGACGGCAGGTCTTGCGTGCGGAGCAGCCGTGCGATGCCGGGGAAGTCGGGGCCGGGCACGCCGGTGCGGTAGTAGCTCATCGGGTGAGTGGCATACGACGTCAGCACCGCGGCGGGCGTGTCGTCCGACCAGAGCACGAGCGTGGCCACAAACGGATCGATCACCCCCTCGGGCTCCGCCCGCAGGGCCGCGTCACGGGTGGTGCTTGCCCGCCAGCCGCGAATCTTCCCGTCGTCGCCGATCAGCCTCCGGTTGCTCGCCACCTCCGCAACCGTGCCGCGGCCAAACCCGGCATGCGTCAGCGGCACGGCCTGGGCGATTCCTTCCTTCACCGCAGCCGCCGTGCGGGCGATCATCTCGCGGGCAAAGTCACCGTCGAAGCGGTCGTAGGTGTCGATGCCCATCGCCGCAAGCAGCCGCTCGGCGGTGAAGTCGGCCTGCGGGGCATCGTGCTGATGCAAAGCCTGCACCGCCACGCGAACAGGCGACGTTCCTGCCGCCTCGGCAACCGCCTTGCGGAAGAAATCGTGGGCTCCGTTGCCGATCCCGATCCAGTCGACTGCCACCAGCACAATCGGTTCACCCGCGCCAAGGATCACGATGCCCCGGCTCCGCAGCGAGAGGTCGGCTGGCCGGACGACAGTGTCGTAGGCCATGCGGAGGCCAACCGGCGGCGTGGCGTCGACATCAAATGTGGCCAAGCGGAGCGGTTCGGCCGGCTCATCAGCGGCCCGAACGGTCACGGCCCACATCGACAATGCGAGAGCCCCCGCGACAACCGCGGGCGTCGCCAAGGCCCATCGCGACATCCGCCTGATCCCAAACGACAACCGTCCGTCGCTCTCTGCCATGCTTCGCTTCCTCACGAGAAGATCCAGCCTCGCCAGTTCCCAATCCCTTTTAAAGTAGCGGGCCTGGCCTTCTTCTGAAACATTTGCCCTCCCTCAGCAGTGGCTGTGGGCAGTCGTTCGATATACTTGTGAGGGTCGAGACGAAGGAGGCATGATGCAAAGGCGGGGGCTTCAACGGCGGTGCGGGCCACGCATGCGTGGATCACGAGCGGTCCACTGCCATGATCGGCGTTGGCTCCGCCCGAGTCGCTCGGCAGCGGCCGTCGCCGTCGCCGTGGCATTGTCAACCGCCGGCCTGCAGGCCGCGACGCCTTCCTTCACCCGCGACATCAAGCCGCTGCTCTCCGAGCGGTGCATCCGCTGCCACGGCCCCGACGCCGATGAGCGGCAGGGCGGCGGCGATGAGGGCCTGCGGCTCGACACCGCAAGCGGCGCGGCGGCTGACCTCGGTGGCTACGCAGCGGTCGTTCCCGGCAGGCCCGACGAGAGCGAGACTGCTCTCCCGGCTCACGACCACCGACCCCGACCTGCGGATGCCGCCCCCGGGCGCGGGCCAGGCCTTCACCGACGCCGAGGTGGCAACGCTCAGCGAGTGGATCGCTGCGGGGGCCGACTACGAGCCCCACTGGTCGTACGTGCCGCCGGTGCGGCCGCCCCTGCCCGAGGTGGCCGACGCCTCCTGGGCCCGCACACCGATCGATCGCTTCGTCCTCGCCCGCCTCGACGCCGAGGGCATCGCCCCTCAGCCGCAGGCCAGCCGTGCGGCGTTTGCTCGCCGGACTGGCCCTCGACCTGACCGGCCTGCCGATCTCTCCGGAAGCAATCGACGCGTTTGTCGCCGACCCCTCGAGCGATGCCGTCGAGCAGCTCGTCGACCGGCTGCTAGCCGATGAGGGCTACGGCGAACACATGGCCCGAGAGTGGCTCGACCTGGCCCGCTATGCCGACAGCGCCGGCTACGCCGACGACCCGCCCCGCACGATCTGGGCCTACCGCGACTGGGTGATCCGCGCCTTCGATGCCAACATGCCGTTTGATGAGTTCACCATCAAACAGCTCGCCGGCGACCTGCTTCCCGAGGCGACGCTCGACGACCGGATCGCCACCGCCTTCCATCGCAACACGCTGACCAACAGCGAGGGAGGCACGATCGACGAGGAGTTTCGCTCGGTGGCAGTTGTCGACCGGGTCAACACCACCCTGAGCACCTGGATGGGCACAACGATCGCCTGCGCCCAGTGTCATACGCATAAATACGATCCGATCACGCAGGAAGAGTTCTTCAAGGTCTACGCGGTGTTCAACAACACCGCCGACGCCGACCGCCGTGATGAGGCGCCGTTGGTCGCGGTGCCCTACGAGCCGATCGACACCAAGCGGGCTCCGCTGGAGCAGCAGATCGCCGAGATCCAGGCCGGCATTCCGCAGCTGGCGAAGAAGGCTCCCGAGAACCCGCCTGAGCCTCCGGAGCTGCGGCCTGCCCGCGAGCTGCTGGAGACGCTCCGCAAGGAGCTCGCTGCCCTGCCGCGGCCCACCGTGCCGGTGCTTGAGGAACTCGCTGGCGACAAGCGTCGGGTGACGAAGCTGCAGTATCGCGGCAACTGGCAGGACCTCGGTCCGGAGGTGCGGCAAGGCGTGCCGGCCGTGCTTGCGACGGCGGCGGTGGCAAACGCCGACGAGATCGATCGGCTGGTGCTGGCGAAGTGGCTTGTCGATCCGGCCAACCCGCTGACGGCCCGTGTGGTGGTCAACCGGCTCTGGGAGCGGTTTTTCGGGATCGGCATCGTGGCCACGAGCGAGGAGTTTGGCAGCCAGGGCGAGCTGCCGAGCCATCCCGAGCTGCTCGACTGGCTGGCTGTGGAGCTCGTCGAACGCGACTGGGATCTCAAGGCGATCATCCGGCTGATGGTCACCAGCAGCGTCTACCGGCAGCAGTCGCAGGCACCGGCTGAGCTTGTGCAGCAGGACCCGGAAAATCGCCTGCTCGCCCGCGGCCCGCGTGTGCGGCTCTCGGCCGAAGAGATTCGCGACCAAGCACTAGCAGCTGCAGGTCTGCTCTCGCGGAAGAAGGGTGGGCCCAGCGTCAATCCCCCGCAGCCGAGCCTCGGCCTCTCAGCGGCCTTTGGCGGCGGCATCGACTGGCAGCCGAGCACCGGTGAAGACCGCTACCGCCGCGGCCTCTACACCACCTGGCGGCGAAGCAATCCCTACCCGTCGATGGCCACCTTCGACGCCCCCAACCGTGAGGTCTGCACGATCCGTCGCCCAAGCACCAACACGCCGCTGCAGGCCCTCGTCACGCTCAACGACCCGGTCTACGTCGAGGCGGCCCAGGCCCTAGCCCGACGGATGGTTCGCGAAACCCCGGGCGTAGCCGGCCAGCCCGGCTGGGGCGAGGCGCGGCGGGGCTTTCGTCTCGCGCTCGGCCGGGAGCCCACCGACGCGGAGCTGTCGCGGCTGGTCGCCCTCTACGAGGAGGCCCGGGCGGGCTTTGAGCAGGCGGCAGACGACGCCACCGCGATGGCGACCGACCCGCTCGGCCCCCTGCCGGATGATCTGGCCGAGCAGGCCGGCAAGCCTGGCGGCCTGGACGGTGGTCGCCAACGTGATCCTCAATCTCGACGAGGCCTTCATGTGTCCGTGAGCCGGCGCTGCCCCACGACGCATCCGGCTTCTCGGCCAACCACCCCACCGCACGAGAGACGTCATCATGGACCCTCGCACCGAACACCGCCTGCTTGCCACGCGTCGCCATCTCCTCGGGAGCATGGCCGGCGGCATCGGTGGGATCGCGCTGGCGGATCTGCTGGGCAGCGGGCCAACCGCCGCGGCCGCCCCGGTGTCGCTAGCCGACCCGATGGCCGCTCGCCTGCCACCGCTGCCGGCCAAGGCCACGCGGATGATCGTGATCCATCTGACCGGCTCACCGCCCCACCTCGACCTCTACGACCACAAGCCGGAGCTGGTGAAGCACAGCGGCGAGGAGTGCCCGGCGTCGACGATTGAGGGCAAGACCTTTGCGTTTACCAGCGGCACGCCCAAGCTCCTCGGCACGCCCCGCTCTTGGGTGCGGTGCGGCGAGAGCGGCATGGAGCTCTCCGACGCGATTCCCAACCTGCACCGCGTTGCTGATCGCCTCTGCCTGATCCGCAGCATGCACACCGACCAGTTCAACCACGCCCCAGCCGAGCTGCTCGTCTACACCGGCAGCCCGCGGGCCGGCCGGCCGAGCCTCGGCAGCTGGGTGACCTACGGCCTGGGCAGTGAAAACGCCAACCTGCCCGGTTTTGTGACGCTGATCTCGTCGGGTGTGCAGCCCAACGGCGGCACGGCGAGCTTTGGTTCGGGCTTTCTGCCGAGCGTGTATCAGGGTGTGCAGTGTCGCTCGAAAGGCGATCCCGTCCTCTACGTCTCAGACCCAGCAGGCATGAGCCGGCAGATGCGGCGGACGAGCCTCGATGCCCTCCGCGACCTCAATCAGCTGCAGGCGGAAGCCCTCGGCGACCCCGAAACGCTCACCCGTATCGCCCAATACGAGCTCGCCTTCCGGATGCAGGCGAGCGTGCCGGAGGTGATGGACATCTCCAAGGAGTCGCCGGAAACCCTCGAGGCCTACGGAGCCCAGCCGGGGCAGACGAGCCTGGCCAACAACTGCCTGCTCGCCCGGCGGCTGGTGGAAGAGGGCGTGCGGTTTGTGCACCTCTTCGACTGGGGCTGGGACTTCCACGGCACCGGCCCGCAGGAAGACATCCGCGACGGGCTGACGACAAAGGCAGCCACCTTCGACAAGCCGGCCGCCGCGTTGATCGAAGATCTTGAGCAGCGGGGGCTGCTCGATGAAACGCTGATTCTCTGCACCGGCGAGTTTGGCCGCACGCCTTTTCGCGAGGGCCGCACAGCCGGCGGCGGCATCCTCGGCCGCGACCACTACCCCGACTGCTACTCGATCTGGATGGCCGGCGGCGGCGTGAAGGGCGGCCACGTGCATGGGTCGAGCGACGAGCTGGGCTTCCAGGTGGCCGAGGGTGGCGTGCACATCCACGACCTGCAGGCCACGATGCTGCACCTGCTCGGCTTCGACCACACCAGGCTCACCTACCGCTTCCAGGGCCGCGACTTCCGCCTCACGGACGTGCATGGCGAGGTCGTGCGAGAGGTCCTCGCCTGATCGCCCTGCCTGCCGCTCGGCATCAACCTTCACCCGGGTTCGACCGCGTCCGACATAGAGCGTGACCTCTGGAGTTTTTGACTTTGTCGCAAGTTCGCAGTGCAGGCCGAAGTCATTCACCAGTTCACGCCGGATCGATTGCAACTCAGTGGACACGGAGGCGAGGGCGTCAACGCGACGTGCTGAGTAATCAGCCAGCACGAGATCGAGATCGACCGAAAGCCGGGGCATGTCCCGGACGAAGAGGTTGATAGCGGTGCCGCCTTTGAGAACAAACGTGGGCCGTCGAAAGATCGCCGGAGCAACGTCAAGAAGGAGACGGACTGCGTCGAGATACTCTTGGTTCATCGCGGTTTCAGGATCAGCGTTTGGCCATCCTTGAACCGCCTGACCCAGCGGCTCGTTCCACTTCGACCGCCAACAGCCTCTTGGGCCTTGCTCGCCCACGCTAAACCAAACTCTTCAGCCCAACTCGCACAGAGACGAATGGCTTTTATCATGCGACAATGACGCAAAAGGATAACGAGCTGGTGGGACCGAAGTTGGCGGAGCGACTCCATGATGCCGCTGGCTTCTTCGATCGATTGGTGAACGCCGACCTCGCTGAGCATTTCCAGAAGAGCCCGTTCCGGCGAAGAAACTGTGGGCCCATTCGGCGACCCGGGCAGCGGGGCCAGTCCGAAGTCCTGTGGAAGTTCATCATCGAAGAGTCGAGCTGAGCTGAATCGGGCCGGAAACCGCTCGAGAAACCACCTCGGCGGCGCGTGTTCCCGCCGTCCCCACAGAAGGATGGTTTCCTGGTGAGCCACGTTTTGCCGAAACCCATGCCAGGCCAGCGCTGTCTTGGAAGCGACATGCAAACCCGGCCTTGTCCTTTCAAGGAAACGGATGGAGGGATCACGCTTGAGTTGGTCCCCTGCGAACATGAAGACACCTCGGCCAAGCCGCTGCAGCCAGCCAGACTTGGTGTAGTGGTGCGCGAGCGCAGCAGACACCCCTCGCCGGCGCAAGGTCGCCGAATCGAGCGGCGCGCCCCTCGGTTCCGTCGATTCAAGCCGTTTGATTAAGTTCGACATAGCAGTTCAAATGGCATTTTACCTAAAATGAACTTCCCAAACAATCGCGGGCGAACGTCTGCAGTATCCCGCAATGATCGACCGATCGTTTTCGCTGCTCAAGGCAAAACAAATGCTCAGTGCACACGAACGGTCCAGCCCCGAGGTCTTTCATAAGTTCCTCACGTGACGGATCGAGATCCGCTGTTTTGCGGCGACGCGTTTGGCCGCGTACGCTGCAGAAGGCGTCTCCGTCTCGATTCACCATTTCCCGGAGTTTTTCATGCCCGCCCCTGCTTGCTGTCGTGCCCTCGCGGTGCCCCTGATCATCTGCAGTCTGCTGCTCGGCACGACCGACGGGCTCGCGGCGGCTGAGCAGACGGGCACGCCTCACCGCGTGATCGCCGGCGACGACTCCACGCGGACGCTCGCGGCACTCAGCCCGGCCGGCGAAGTGGAGTGGAAGCTGCCGGTCGGCCCGATCCACGACCTGCACCTGCTGCCGGGCGGCCACATGCTCTACCAAGACAGCTGGACGCACATTGTGGAGGTCGATGCCGACCGCAAGGTCGTCTGGGAATACGACGCCAAGACAAACGGGAATGAGAATCGGCCAGTCGAGGTCCATGCCTTTCAGCGGCTGCCGGGGGGCCTGACGATGATCGTGGAGAGCGGGCCGGCCCGGATCATCGAAGTCGATGCCGGCGGCAAGATCCAGAATGGCATTCCGCTGACGGTCGACGCCCCCTCCACGCATTCCGACACCCGCAACGCCCGCAAGACGGCCACCGGCAGCTATCTTGTGGCCCACGAGCGAGACGGCAAGGTCCGCGAATACGACGCCAAGGGGAGCGTGATCTGGGAATACGAGGTGCCGCTGTTTGGTCGTGAGCGGGCCGGCGGCCATGGGCCCGAAGCCTTTGGCAACCAGCTCTACTCGGCGGTGCGGCTGGACAACGGCAACACGCTCATCGGCACCGGCAACGGTCATTCGGTGATCGAGGTCACCCCCGGGAAAGAGATCGTCTGGCAGCTCGAGCAACACGACTTAGAAGGCATCACGCTGGCGTGGGTCACGCAGGTGGAACGGCTGCCAAACGGCAACACCCGCCTCGTCAACTGCCACGCCGGCCCGAGCAACCCCCAGATCATCGAGGTCACGCCAGCCAAGGAGATCGTCTGGACCTTCCGCGACTTCGACACCTTCGGCAACTCAATGCCCGTGGCGGTCGTGCTGCCTGCGGAGTAGTGACGGAGGCTGCTGGATTGTCGATCCTTCGGCCGGTCGAGTTCTCGTGCTGGCTCTCTCCGAAAACGGCTATGCAGTGGCCGCAGACTGTGGGCTCACTGATGACGTGAGCTCCCGTGTCCTGCCTGGATTCACCGTCGCCGTCGCCGCGGTTTTGCTGAAGGACTGAACAGGCTGAAACGCGTCCGCTCTCTGCTGGGCGACGGTTCCCCGCTCATCACACGGTCAGGTCAACACTACTGGCAGGCACGGCCGTGGTCACCCGGCCCGCCCGTTCGGTGAGCACGTGGTAGTGCGGGTCTTCGCTGATGTTCACCTCCACCAGGTCGCCCGCCCGGTTGAGCAGCCGGCGGCAGTCTTCGCTGAGGTGCCGCAGGTGGAGCCGCTTGCCGAGTCGCTCGTAGCGTTCGGCCAGGGCATTGATCGCTTCCAGGCCCGACTGGTCGTAGACCCGGCTGAAGTAGAAGTCGATTACCACATCCCCGGGATCGCCCTGCGGGCTGAAGAGATCGCGAAACCGCTGCGTGCTCCCGAAGAAAAGCACGCCGTGCAGCTGGTAGACCTTGCTGCCACGGTCGTCGTCGGTGATGTCGGCAACGAGGTAGCTGCTCTTGTTCCAGGCAAACACGACCGCCGAGATGGCCACACCAAGAATCACCGCCGTGGCGAGATCGTGCATCAGCACGGTGTAGCTGGCCACGACGAGCATGACCAGCACCTCAGCCAGCGGAATCCGCCGCCAGGTCTGGAGGGTCGACCACTCAAACGTGCCGATCACCACCATAAACATCACGCCCACCAGCGCCGCCATCGGCACGGCCTCAATCGAGTCGGCGAAGAAGAGGATGAAGAGCAAGAGCATCACCGCGGCGGTGATTCCCGAAAGCCGGCCGCGGCCGCCACTCTTCACGTTGATCAGCGACTGGCCGATCATCGCGCAGCCGCCCATGCCGCCGAAGAGACCGCAGACGACGTTGGCCACGCCCTGCCCGACACACTCGCGGTTGGCCTGGCCACGGGTTTCGGTCAGTTCGTCCACGAGCGTGAGCGTCATCAGCGACTCAATCAGGCCGACGCCGGCAAGAATCAGGGAATACGGCAGGATGATCCAGAGCGTGGCCAGCGTGGCCGGCGGCAGCTGAAAGTCCCACCAGGCCGGCCGCGGAAGCCCGCCGGCGATGCCGACGGTGGCGAGGTCAACAGAGTCGCGAGCGGCGGCCCGCTCTTCAGGCGAGAGCCCAGGCAGGCCGCGTTCCGACTGCTGCACGGCCACGAATCCCTCGGGCAGCAGCGCGGTGGCCGAGGCGAGCAAGCCCCTCGCGTTTGGCCTGTTCGGCGGCGGTGATCGCGGCGGCCTGCGTGCGGTCGGCGAGCATGTCGCGAACAGTCAGCACCGTCCGCTGCGGCGGCGACCCATCGTCGGCCCCGTCGCCCGAGCCCGCATTGATGCCCACCGCGCAGGCCGTGATCACGAGGATCGCCGCCAGCGACGAGGGGATCGCCTTGGTCAGCCGAGGCAAGACGGCAATGATCGTCATCGTAAGCCCCACGAGGCCGAGCATCAGCCACAGCCGTGTGCCGGTGAGAAACTCCATCTGCCCTGAGGCGCCGAGTGTTTTGAAGCTGCCGATCTGGGCCAGCAGGATCACCACGGCCAGGCCGTTGACGAAGCCCAGCATCACCGGATGCGGCACGATGCGGATCAGCTTGCCCAGCCGCAGCAGCCCAACGGTCACCTGCATGAGCCCGCAGAGCACAACTGCTGGGAAGAGGTAGCCGATGCCGTGATCGGCCACCAGCGAAACCACCACCACCCCCATCGCCCCGGTGGCTCCCGAGATCATGCCGGGCCGACCGCCGAAAACGGCCGTGAGCAGACAGATGATGAAGGCTGCATAGAGCCCCACCAGCGGCGGAACCCCCGCCAAAAACGCAAACGCCACCGCCTCCGGCACGAGGGCCAGCGCCACCGTGATCCCCGAAAGAATGTCCGCCCGAGGCGACCCGCTCAGCGACGAGCGGAGATCAAACATGCGGAAGAGAGCAGAGCCGAAAGCCGACGAAGCGTTGACAGGAGACGAGTCAGCTGAGTTTGGCGACACAGAGAATCCTCGAGAGGCGGCCGCGATCACAACAGCGAGAGCAACGCTCACGCAGCCGTTGCGGGCAGCCAGGCGAATACAGGCAGGCAAGCATGGGAGCTCAATGGCCGAGCCCCGCGGGGACCTGCATCCTAAGTGCCGAGAAAATCCCCGCAACCCCAGGTTTCACGATCCGTGGAGCGGGCGAACCAGCGTTTCCCAGCTGGCGGCCCCGCAGCAGTTCACCGTGCCCATTCCCCCGTCACGAGCCCTGTCAGCATCGGCAGGCCCCACAGCCTCGACCGGCGGGGTGCCAGGCACCAGCGGAT
>JAGYJY010000024.1 GCA_018401745.1 Pirellulales bacterium
CCCGCTGCTGAAACGTTACGGCTTCGGAGCGACGTTTTTCATCACCGAGGGATTCGACTTCCGCGACAACAAACAGGATTACATGACCTGGGAAGAAATCCGCGGCCTGCACGACGCCGGCTTCGAGATTGGCAACCACACCCGTGATCACCTGGGCATCACTGCAGCCACGGTCAGCCGACTCTCCGAGCAGCTCGATGGCATCGCGAAGCAGTGCGCTGCCCACGGGATTCCGCGTCCGGTGACGTTTGCCTGGCCGGGCAACGCCACGAGCCCAGAAGCCTACGAACTCCTCACCAGCCACGGGATCCTCTTTGCCAGGCGGGGAGGCAGCCCCGAGCGGCCCTACGAAACGGGCGAGGGGTTTGCCTTTGAGCCGGGCCGCGACCATCCTCTGCTGCTGCCTTCGGCTGGCGACGCCCGCCCCGACTGGACCCTTGAAGACTTCGTGAAGGCGGTCGAGCAGGCCCGCGACAGCCGCATCACGATCCTGCAGTTCCACGGCGTCCCCGACACGGCCCACGACTGGGTCAGCAGCAGCCAGTCCCATCTTCGAGGCCTACCTCCGCTACCTGCACACCGAAGGCTACCGGGTGATCGCCCTGCGAGACCTCCGCGAGTTCGTCGACCCTACCATTACCCCCGCGGATCCCCAGCAGGTGATCAACGAACGCATCGAAACTGGCAACGCGAGGCGACCATGACCCCCACGTGCCGGGGCAACGATGCCCACGATCGACTCAAGCAATGGCGAAAGCTGGGTGCGTGACCGCCGTTTTCGCGTCGCTCTTTCCGCGAAGGACATCTCGCAGCACCAGCACCCGCCCCTGAAGACCGTGGGCTCACATCTGCCCGTTCCCCTGCGGCTGTGGTAAAAATGCTGAGACCACGCGCCCGTAGCTCAGTTGGATAGAGCATGGGATTTCTAATCCCAGGGTCACAGGTTCGAGTCCTGTCGGGCGTACTCCACGGTCACGCGTGATGCCTCGGGGCCTTTTTCTCCCGGGCTTTGTGGGTCCCGATGCTGCGGGTTCTCCACGCACGCGACCCTTCGCGGCTTTCGTGTGGTGTCTCTGGCCTCACGCCCAACCCCTGCTCCTACGGTTCCTGCAGAACCTGTAAGCGCAGCCTCTTCGCTCGCCGAGCGGCCCCAAAATCGCATTGCTGCGATCACTGCTTTCTGCAAATCTCTCCGCCCACGCCTGCCGCCGGCATTTCCATCGTCGTGCAGGCCTCCCCTCCCGGAGCCCTCCGCATGCGAACCCTCATCGTTGCTCGGTCTGATCGTAGTCGGCCTCGTGGCCGCCGGTGCTATTCACATCTCGACCTCAGGCAACAACGTCGACATCACTGTCGACCGCGAACGGCTCAGGGCTGTCACGACCGAGGTGGTTGAAGAGGGCTCCAACGCCTGGCGGAGCGCTTCGGCCACCGGCCAGACCGTCCGCTAGCCGTTCAGCCCCTCATGCCTCTTCAGAACGCCAGCCCCTGGCTCGCCCCATGCGACGTCGCCTCCCAGGACGCCTCATCAGCACTGCCCTTCTGCTCGCCTGCAAGGCAGCGGTGGCGGTGGAGCCGACCGATCTGCGCACCGATCGCGAGGCCTTCACGCCATCGACGTTCGCCGTTGATCCGGGGCGTGTTCTGGTCGAGGGCTCGCATGTCTATATCGACAACCGAGAAGGCCTGCCGACCAACAACTACCCGGAGCTGATTCTCCGCATCGGTGGCTGGGAGCGGCTGGAGTGGCGGCTCGGCTTCAACTATTCGGTGGGCTCCCAGGGCAACGTGGTGACGAGCGTCGAGGCGGGAGAACTACCAATCGACGGCGGCTCCCTCTACGAGTCGAACGTGCTCTACGGCATCAAGCTGGAGACCACCGAGCAGGACGGCTGGATCCCGCAGAGCTGCTTCATCATGGAAGCGACGACGCCGACATTCGGCCAGGAGTTTGGCACCGAACCAGTGGCCACCGCCGTCTTTGGCTGGGAGTTTCCAGAGAAGTGGCGGATCGACGCGGCCCTGCGGTATGCCTACGCCGAGAGTGATGTCGTCTGGTTTTCGCGGTGGGGCCCGTCGGTGGTGGCCCGGCTGCCTCTCACCGAACGTTGGGAGGTGCACGCCGAATATTTCGGCACCTTCACCCAGGGCCTGCTCGACGACGTCAACCGGCCCTTCTTCAGCCCGGGAACGCATCTCGTGATCGGCGACAATGCCGAACTCGGCTGGAGATTCGGCTGGGGACTCACCCGCGATGCCGCCTCGTTCTTCACCGACGCAGGCCTGGCGTTTCGCTACTGACACTGCAGCAAGTGACACTGCAGCAGACCGGTTGCCGCTTCACGCGTGGATCGCCTGGCCACTGACCGCAAGGGCGGCCTCTTTGAGGGCTTCCGGCAGAGTCGGGTGGGCGTGGCAGACACGGGCGATGTCTTCAGCGGTGGCCCCAAACGCCATCGCCGCTGCCGCCTCGGCGACGAGGTCTCCCGCATCCGGCCCGATGATGTGAACCCCGAGCACCCGATCGGTTGTGGCGTCGGCCAACACCTTCACCATCCCTGCGGTCTCGGCGATGGTGCGGGCCCGGCCGTTGGCTCGAAACGGAAACACGCCTTTGCGGAAGGCAACGCCCGACTCTTCCAGCTGCTCCTGGGTCTTGCCCACCGCCGAAATCTCAGGATGGGTGAAGACCACCGCCGGCACAAGGTCGTAGTCGACGTGGCACCAGCCGCCTGTCATGCCATCGACAGCCGCCACGCCGTCCTCCTCAGCCTTGTGGGCGAGCATCGGTCCTGGCACACAGTCGCCGATTGCCCAGATTCCTGAAGCGGACGTGCGAAACTGATCGTCGACCGGAATAAAGCCGCGGCGGTCAACCTCAATGCCAACTGTCTCCAGGCCAATCCCTTCGGTGGCCGGCCGACGGCCGGTCGCCGCCAACACCCGGTCGCAGTGGATCGGCTCACTGCCCTCCACCTCCACCACACAGCCAGCATCAACAGCCTTGGCGGAGACCACCTTCTGCCCAAGACGGATATCGAGACCGTCTTTGCGAAACATTTCTAGAGCCTGGGAAGCGATCTCCGCATCGATCCCCATCAGGATGCGATCGGCATACTCAAGCACGGTCACCTGACTCCCCAGCCGCCGCCAGACGCTGCCAAGTTCGAGGCCGATGTAGCCACCGCCGATCACGACCAGGTGCCGCGGCACCGCGTCGTAGGAGAGGGCTTCGGTGCTCGTCCCCACCCGGTCACCGTCGTAGTCAATCCCTGGCAGCACAACGCTCTTGCTGCCGACGGCCAGCAGGATCCGCTCGGCGGCCAGCTCCGTGACCTCGCCGCTCGCTGCCTCAACAGCCACGCGGCCAGGGCCCGTCAGCCGACCGATGCCGCTGTAGCGGACAATCTTGTTTTTCTTCAGCAACGCTTCAACGCCTTTGGCGAGCGTCGAAACGACATCTGCCTTCCGCTTCATCATCGCCGCCAGATCAAGCTCCACGCCGCTGGCGTGAATCCCATGCTGAGCCAGGCCATGCCGCGTTTCCTCAAACTTGTGGCTCGATTCCAGCAGGGCCTTGGATGGAATGCAGCCCACCCGCAGGCAGGTGCCTCCGAGCTTCTCCTCAGACTCCACAACCGCCGCTGAAAGCCCCCGCTGCGCGGCACGAATCGCCGCCACATAGCCTGCCGGGCCACCACCAATCACCACGAGATCATGAGTCTGCATGGAACACGTCCATCAAAGAAGCATCTGTGCCGTCACCCATGACGGCTGTCCATTCGTCGCCCAGAACCCGCCCATCTCTGCTGCCCATCACACCTCGAGCAGCAGCCGACTGGGATCCTCCATTGTTTCCTTGATTCGCTTGAGGAATGTGACTGCCTCTCGACCATCCACCAGGCGATGGTCGTAGGAGAGAGCCATGATACATCATCGGGCGAATCACCACCTGGCCCTCGTGGGCAACGGGCCGCTCCTGGATGGCGTGCAAGCCGAGGATGCCGCTCTGGGGCGGGTTGATGATCGGCGTCGACAGCAGCGATCCGTACACCCCGCCGTTGGAGATTGTGAAGGTTCCACCCTGAAGCTCTTCGAGCTTGATCTTGTTGTCGGCAGCCCGCACGGCGAAGTCGGCAATCGTCGATTCAATCTCCGCAAAGCCCAGCGACTCCGCATTGCGAATCACCGGCACGACCAGGCCCTTCCCGCCACCGACGGCGATCCCGATGTCGCAGTAGTCGCGGTAGACGATGTGCGGCTCACGAAACTCGGCATTGACCTGCGGGATCTCTCGCAACGCCTCGACCGCTGCTCGGACAAAGAACGACATGAAGCCGAGCTTCACGCCATGCCGTTTGAGGAAGGCATCCTTGAAGCGAGACCGCAGCGCCATCACCGCCGACATGTCGACCTCGTTGAACGTGGTCAGCAGGGCTGCCTCTTGCTGAGCTTCCACCAGCCGTTCGGCGATTCGCCGCCGGATGGGGCTCATCAAAACCGGCCGCTCTTCACGGCTGCCAAAGGAGGCAGGAACCGGCGGCGAGACTTTCGCCGCCGCAGGCGGAGGCGTTGCCGCAGACTGCTGAGCCACCGTGGCCGAGATCGCGTCTTGCTTGGTCACGCGGCCCCCGGACCGGTTCCACCAACCCCTTCAGCAGGCACGCCGGCCTCTCCCAGAACGCGGGCCGCTGCAGGCATCACCCGTTGTGGTGCCGAAGGCTGCGAGGAGGCTGGCTGCACCGACCCGATCACCGTTCGGCTCTCGCTGCGACGAACGTCGACAACAGGCTCGGACGCAGCTGGAGAGGCGGCTGACCCCACTCCCGCGGCAACCTCCTCCATCAACCCGATCACTTCACCAACGGTCGCCTGCTCTCCAGCGGCCTTGAGGATCCGTGTGATCGTGCCAGCCATCGGCGCGGGCAGTTCCACGGTCGCCTTGTCGCTCTCAATCTCGACCACCGTCTCGTCGAGCGCGACGACGTCGCCCTCCTGCTTCTTCCAAGGGCCGATCTGGACTTCGGTGATCGACTCACCGACCTCAGGAACTTTTAACTCAATGGGCATGGAACCAACGCCGAAGGACTGCGGAACACGGAAAGACGGGCGGACGGAGAAACGCGGGGCCTAACTCTGGAAGGCGGCGGTCAGCAGCTCTCGCTGCTCAAGATCATGACTCCGCTTGGATCCTGTGGCGGGGCTGGCGGCACTCTGCCGACAGACGCCAGAGAAGGGGAAGCGATCGAGCAGTCTGTCGCCGAAATGGATTCTGAAGAACCGCCAGGCACCCATATTTTCAGGCTCTTCCTGCACCCAGACGGCGGGCGTGCCGGCTGTGTAACTGCCGAGCGCCTCTTCGAGCGCCCGTCGCGGCAGGGGATAGAGCTGTTCGACCCGCACGATCGCCACATCGCGACGCCCCTCTTCTTCTCGCCGCTTCTCCAGCTCATACGCAACCTTACCGGAGCAGAGCAGGATCCGCCTGACATCACGGGGCTCCACACCGCTGGTGTCTGACAGCACCCGCTCAAACGTTCCGTCAACCAGCTCGTCGAGAGTCGAGGTGCAGGCTGGGTGCCTCAGCAGGCTCTTGGGGGTCATCACCACCAGTGGCTTTCGCCACACACGGAGCACCTGCCGCCTCAGGCAATGAAAGATCTGAGCCGGCGTGGTGGGGGTGACAATCTGAATGTTGTCTTTGGCGGCGAGCATCAAAAACCGCTCGAGTCGGGCACTGGAGTGCTCGGGCCCCATACCCTCAAAACCGTGGGGCAGCAGCATCACGATGCCTGAGAGACGGTTCCACTTATCCTCGGCGCTGACAATGAACTGGTCGATCACCACCTGGGCCGCATTGACGAAGTCGCCAAACTGAGCCTCCCACATCACCAGGCCATCCGGGCAATCCAGGCTGTAGCCGTATTCGAAGCCGAGCACTCCCGCTTCCGAGAGCGGACTGTTGTAGATCTCAACCGGAGCCTGCTCCCGCGAGACGTGCTCCAGCGGACAGAACGTGTCGTCGGTGACCACGTCGTGGATCACGGAGTGCCGGTGGCTAAACGTGCCGCGTTGGCTGTCTTGCCCGGAGAGCCGTATCCGCAGCCCCTGCACGGCGAGGCTCGCCAAGGCCAACGACTCCGCCGCCGACCAGTCGAGCGGCACATCACCACTGATCATCTTCTGACGCTGCTGGAGAAGCTTGGCGATCTTGGCATGCGGCTCGAAGCCTTCAGGAAGTTCGCAGAGCTTGCCGAGAAGATCCTGCAGCATCTCTCTCCGCACGCCCGTTTCCACGTCGGCAGCTTCTGTCTCACGACCTCCAAGATAGAAGGCCCACAGGCCCGCCAGTTCGCTGCGGTGCACAAACTCATCGCTCTTGGCGACCGACAGCTCACGGTCGAGTTTCTCACGGTGCTCCTCGGCGATCCGATCCGCCTCTTCACGCGTCAGCTCGCCGAGCTTCAGCAGCTTCTCCAGGTAGCTCTCGTGAACGCTCGGTCGCCGCTCGATCACCCGGTAGAGCGCTGGCTGCGTGAAGGCTGGCTCATCGGCCTCGTTGTGGCCACGCCGCCGGTAGCAGTACATGTCGATCACGACATCCCGCTGAAACTCTCGGCGGAAATCCATCGCCAGCGACACGACCTGCGCAACCGCCTCGGGATCTTCGCCGTTCACATGGAAAATCGGGATCTGCAGCATCTTGGCCACGTCGGTGGCGTAGACACAGCTCCGCGATTCCCGTGGCCCTGTTGTGAAACCGATCTGGTTGTTGACGACCACGTGCAGGGCACCGCCGGTGCGGTAGGCGTCGAGTTCGCTGAGGTTGAGGGTCTCCTGCGAGATGCCCTCGCCAGCAAACGCTGCATCGCCGTGGACGAGAATCACCATCCCCTTGTGCCGCTGCAGGTCGCCCGAGCGATCCTGTCGGGCCCGCATCCGACCGATGGCAACCGGATTGACGAACTCCAGGTGCGACGGATTGAAGCAGAGCGAGAGATGGACGTTGCGGCCATTGGCCGCCTGGTAGTCGGTTGAGTGGCCCAGGTGATACTTCACGTCACCACGGCCCACGTGCAGCTCTGGATCGAGGTCGGCAAACTCGCGGAATATTTTCTGGGGGCTCTTGCCCATGATGTTGGCCAGCACGTTGAGCCGACCACGATGAGCCATCGCCAGCACCACGTCGTCGATATCGTGGGCGGCGGCCCGCTCGATCGCCATCTCGAGCAGTGGAATCAGGGTTTCAGAGCCCTCAAGGGAGAAGCTCTTTGCCCCAAGAAATCGCTTCTGGATGAACTCTTCAAACACCGCCGCCGTGGTCATCTGCTTGTAGATCCGCATCTGCTGACGGCGGTCGAGCTGGATGCGATTCTCGGTGCCCTCCATCCGCACCTGTAGCCACTGCCGCACCCGCAGATCATCCATGTGCATGAACTGCACACCGATCGAGCGGCAGTAGGTGTTGCGGAGCCGCTTGATGATCTGCCGCAGCGACATCGACTGCGGTCCCTCGATCGTGTCGGTCGAGAAACTGCGGTCGAGATCCACCTCGGTGAGGTGATAGAAGTGTGGATCGAGTTCTGGGAGGCCGGGCCTGGGCCGGCCGAGGGGGTCGATTTCGGCCATCAGATGGCCACGCACTCGATAAGCCCGCACGAGCTGGTCGACCCGATCCTGCAGAAACGCGACGCGATCCTCACCCTGGCTGGGCGAGGCGGGCAGCGGCAGCAGTTCCTGCTCGCCTGGCAGTGCGTCGGGCAGCCGAACATCGCCCCCGGCGATGGCAACCGCATGGCCCGTCGCAATCCCGTCAGGAGCAATCAGGTCGTCGTCGTCATCCTCGTGGTTCGACTGAAGCGACGATCGGCCATTGACGGACCTGCCGGTGAGTGAGCAAGGCCTCGCCCATTCGGCGAGATCCTCCCTCCGGCTGCAGCAGAGAGCGCTGGCGGCCGAGCGACCTGCTGCCAACCGCTTCCCGCGGCCATCTCCCCGAAAAAGCGCTGCCAGTCAGGCGAAACGCTTGCCGGGTCGTGCTGATAGAGCTCGAAGAGATCTTCGAGGAAGGCAGCACTCGCCGTGCCTGCCGAATCGATCGTTTCGTTGCTGCTCACGTCTCAAATCCCAACACGTCGCCGGCACAATCTTGCCGACGTCACATCGCCAACAGCAGCCTACCCGGACTCTCGAGATAACCAATAATCTCGTTGAGGAATCGGGCCGCCATCGCTCCATCAATCACACGGTGGTCGTACGACAACGACAGCGGCATCATCATCCGCGGCTCGATCAGATCATCCCTCACCATGGGCAACTTGCGAGACCTGCCCACGAGAAGAATTGCCACTTCTGGGTAGTTAATGATAGGCGTCGAGTAACTGCCGCCTACCGCTCCAAGGTTGGAGATCGTAAACGTCCCACCTCGCAGATCTTCAACCGAGTAGCTCGCATCCTTGGCCTTCTCGGCAGTGCTGACGATCGCCTTGGCGACCTGCGGAATCGACATCTCATCCACGTCCCGGAGGACCGGAACCACCAGGCCACGCGGCGTGTCCACGGCGAGGCCAACGTTGACGTAGTCTTTGTAGATCAACTGGCCGTTTTCCATGTCGACCGAGGCGTTGATGCCCGGATGCTGCCGCAACGACAGGCTGACTGCCTTGATCACAAACGCCAGCGCCGTCAGCTTCACCCCGCTGGCCGCATACTCCTTTGAGCTGGCCTTTCGCAGCCGCTCAAGCTCCGTCACGTCAGCATCATCAAAGTTGGTCAGGTGAGGAATCTCGGTAGCGCTTCGCAACATGTTGGCGGCGATCGTCCGTCGCATCCGCGACATCGCTTCACGACGCACGGGCCCCCAATCGTCGCGTTCGCCGGCGTCCGCCGACCCCTGACGAGCCCCGACGTTCTTGCCGGCCTCGCGAACCGCAGCCACCACGTCTTCTCGCAGGATTCGACCATGCGGGCCGGTGCCGGTGACCCGCGAAAGCTCGACGCCCAGTTCTCGGGCAAGCCTTCGCACCGCCGGCCCTGCCGGCTCGAGGCTCCCGGGCGATGGCGGGCTTGCCTCTGCCGCCGGAGCCGCGACTGCGGCAACAGGGCTCGCCACGGGAGCAGGGGCAGGGGCGACCGGGGCTGCTGCAGGCGGGCTGGGCTGCTGGGGAGCGGGAGCCGCGGCAGGCGGAGCCGCCTCAGCGGCTGGCTTCGGCGGCGGGGCCGCTGGAGCGGCAGCGGCAGCAGCATCGGCGGGCTCCAGCGTGACCAGCGGCTGCCCAACCTGGACCGTATCGCCCTTCTTCACCAGCACCTCTGCCACCCGACCGCCCGGCGTGCAGGGCACTTCAATGACCGCCTTGTCGGTCTCCACCTCGAGCAGCGACTGCCCAGGGGCAAGGACGTCTCCAGGAGACGCAAACACACTCACGACGTCGCCTGACGCGATGTTTTCACCCAGGTCCGGAAGATTGAATGGGGTTGCCATGAACGGACGGTCCTTACCTTTCGTACTGGTTCACCCGAGCGGCTCACAGGCGTCACGCCGGGTGAAACCGATCGGGCTTGGTTCGATCAACAAGGGCTCATGCCAACGCGGGGTCGATCTTGTCTGGATCGATACCAAGGTCGCGAATGGCAGCCGAAACGCGATCGATACCGATCACGCCCTTTTCGGCGAGCCGCCAGAGTGTTCCCACAACGATGCTTTCGGCGTCCACCTCAAAGTGCCGCCTCAGCCGCCCTCGTGTTTCGCTCCGCCCAAAGCCATCAGTTCCCATGGCAAAGAGCCCACCGGGCACCCAAGGATCAAGCTGCTCGGGAACGGCCCGGACATGGTCGCTGGCAGCCACGCACACGTCGCTGATACCCGCGAGGCACTCCTCAAGATAGCTCTGCCGGGGCGTGGCCTCGGGATGAAGCATATTCCAGCGACGGCACTCCTGAGCCTCGCGGCGGAGCTCCTTCCAGCTGGTCACACTCCACACGTCGCTGGAAATGCCCCAGCGATCGGCCAGCATCTCCGACGCCCGCAGCACCTCCCGCAGGATCGCCCCCGAGCCGAACAGCTGCACCTTGGCCAGCGGGCTGCCACTGCCGACCGCGGTTTCTCGCAGCCGATACATCCCCTTCAGAATGCCTTCTTCGCAGCCTTCCGGCATTGGGGGCATCTCGTAGTTTTCGTTGTAGACGGTGATGTAGTAGATCCAGTCTTCTCCCTTGGCATACATCCGCTCGAGCCCGTCGAGCATGATCACCGTCGACTCGTAGACAAAGGCAGGGTCGTAGGCCCGCACCGTCGGATAGGCCATCGCAAACAGGTGGCTGTGGCCGTCTTGATGCTGCAAACCCTCACCATTGAGCGTCGTCCTGCCGGCAGTGCCTCCCACGAGGAAACCGCGTGCCCGCGAGTCGCAGGCCGCCCAGATCAGGTCGCCGATCCGCTGGAAGCCAAACATCGAGTAGTAGATGAACATGGGAATCATCGGCACACCATGACTGGCGTACGCCGTGCCCGCAGCGATAAAACTCGCCATGCTGCCAGCTTCCGTGATTCCTTCTTCCAGAATCTGCCCGTCCCTGGCCTCGCGGTAGTAGAGCAGCTGATCGGAATCGACCGGCTCGTAGAGTTGCCCCGTGTGGGCGTAGATACCGCACTGCTTGAAGAGCGGATCCATGCCAAACGTCCGGGATTCATCCGGCACGATCGGCACCACGTATTTGCCAATCGCCTTGTCTTTCAGCAACGACGCCATCAACGTCACCACGCCGGTGGTGGTCGAAACCTCGCGGCCAGCGCTCTTGGCGATGAAGGATCGATAGTCGTCGAGCTTCGGTGTCTCGAGAACCGGGGCAGTCTCAGGACGCCCCGGCACGTAGCCGCCGAGTGCTTCCCGGCGTTCACGGAGATACTTCATCTCTGGCGAGTCTTCGGCCGGCCGATAGAACGGCGCCTCGGCAACCTCGTCGTCGGAGATTGGAATCCCAAACCGCGAGCGGAAGGCCCGCAGTTCGTCTTCGTTGAGCTTCTTCTGCTGGTGGGTGACGTTACGACCTTCTCCCACCTCGCCGAGCCCGTAGCCCTTGATCGTCTTGGCGATGATCACCGTCGGCTTGCCATGGCACTGCATCGCCGCGGCGTAGGCTGCATACACCTTCTCCGGATCGTGGCCGCCCCGCTTGAGCTTCTTAAGCTTCTCATCGGAGAGGTGGCTCACCATCTCGTTCAGCCGCGGATCAACGCCGAAGAAATGCTCGCGGATGTAGTCGCCACCCATGACGGTGTATTTCTGATACTGGCCGTCGATGACCTCGTTCATCCGCTTGACGAGCAGACCTTCGTCATCTTTGTCGAGCAGCGGATCCCAGTCTTCGCCCCAGATGACCTTGATGACATTCCACCCAGCTCCCCGGAAAACGCCCTCGAGCTCCTGGATGATCTTGCCGTTGCCGCGCACCGGCCCATCAAGCCGCTGCAGATTGCAGTTGATGACAAAGACCAGGTTGTCGAGCTTTTCTCTGGCAGCAAGCGTGATTGCCCCGAGCGTCTCCGGCTCGTCGGTCTCGCCGTCGCCAATAAACGACCACACGTGCTGCCGGCTCGTGTCTTTGATGCCACGATCCTGCAGGTATTTGTTGAAACGGGCCTGATAGATGGCCATGATCGGCCCGAGGCCCATCGAGACGGTCGGAAACTCCCAGAACGTGGGCATCAGCCACGGATGGGGGTAGCTGGAAAGGCCGCCGCCTTCTGCCAGCTCCCGCCGGAAGTTTTCCAGCTGCTTCTCGCTCAGCCGGCCCTCGACGAAGGCCCGAGAGTAGATTCCGGGCGAGGCATGGCCCTGGAAATAGACCTGGTCGCCGGAGTAGTCGTCGCCGCGACCGCGGATGAAGTGGTTCATCGCCACTTCGACAAGCGTCGCCGAAGAGGCAAACGTCGAGATGTGGCCGCCGATGCTCTTGTCTTCACGATTCGCCCGCACGACCATCGCCATGGCGTTCCAGCGAATGATGCTCTTGATCCGCCGCTCAAGCTCGCGATTGCCCGGGAATGCTGGCTGCTTCTCCAGCGGAATCGTGTTGATGTAGGGCGTCGTCGCCGAGAATGGAATCGGCACGCCGAGCCGGTAGGCCTCCTGCTCGATCGCCTGCAGCAGGTAGGCCGCGCGATCGCCCCCACGGCTCTCCATCACGTAGCGGAGCGAATCCAGCCACTCTTTGGTCTCGGAAGGATCGGTGTCCATCCCGCTGGTGCCGTCAACAACCTGGGGCTGGCCGCCCGGCACGATCGCCATCGGTGAGTGCCCACCACCGGGGATTTGGCCGTTAGACCCGCTCCCGTTGGCGACGGGACGTGCAGCAACACCCGAGGCTGAGCCTCGAACGAGGGGATCCTCGGATCCGACGCCGCCCACCGTGCTCCTGCTGGACTGGTCGGCTTCCGAACTAGACATTGCATGCTCCCGGAGGACGGAGATCTTTCCTGACTCCATTATTCTGACACATTCGCCGAGCGTAAAGACCGACGTCTCCACGGCCCGCTTCCGTGGCCGTGGAAAAAACGAGGCTGCGGACCGTTAGGACCGGCTGCGAGGCCGATAGATTTCGGTCGCCGTGCCCAGCTGGCCCTCCGCGGAGAAGCCAACGGTCTCGCTCAGCGTGGGATGGGCATGGATCGTGTCGGCCAGATCGACCGCGGTGCAGCCCATTTCGATCGCTAGCGTCCCCTCCGCAACCAGCTCTCCTGCTCCGGGGCCCACGATGCCAATCCCGAGCACCCGCTCGGTCTCGGGATCAAACAGAATCTTTGTGAGACCCTCGGTGCGACCGAGCGACTGGGCACGGCCGCTGGCTGCCCAGGGATACTTACTGACCTCGACGGCTCTGCCCTGGGCTGCGGCTTCCTGCTCCGTCAGCCCTGCCCACGCAATCTCTGGGTCGGTGAAAACCACCGCGGGAATCGCTCGCGGCTCAAACACCGTCGGCTCCCCATGGATCGCCTCCACCGCCACCTTGCCCTGATGGCTCGCCCGGTGGGCAAGCATCGGCTCACCGCAGACATCGCCAATCGCGTAGATCGATGGGTCGCTGCTGCGTTGGCTGGCGTCCACACCGACGAACCCTTTGCCGTCGATCGTGACAGCAGTGTTCTCAAGCCCAAGTCCGTCGGAGTTCGGACGCCGCCCCACCGACACAAGCACGCGGGAAAACGTCTCGGTCGTCGTTCCATCCGGTCCTTCGAGCGTGACGGCGATCGCATCTCCGCGATCCTCAAGCGTGGCCACCTTGGTGCCGAGCATGATGCGGTCGAAGAGGCCACCGAGCCGCTTGGCAAGCGGCTTCACAAGATCGCGATCCGCGCCGGGCAGCAGGCCATCGGTCAGCTCCACCACCGACACCTTCGAGCCGAGCTCGGCGTAGACCGTGCCCATTTCGAGCCCGATGTAGCCTCCTCCAATCACCAGCAGCGACTCTGGGATCTCCTGCAGCTCAAGGGCCGCCGTGGAATCCATCACCCGCGGTGTTGGCAGGTCAAACGCCGGGATCCGCGTTGGCCGCGAGCCGCTGGCGAGAATGCAGTGCTCAAACTGAATGGTCTCGTGGCCGCCGCCTGCCACCGCGACTTCCAGAGTGTTCGAGCCGGAAAACCGAGCCTCTCCGTGCACGATCGTCACGTTGCGCCGCTTGGCCAGCTGCCCCAGGCCGCCGGTGAGCGTGGAAATCACTTCATCTTTCCTGCTCCGCAGCTTGTCGACGTCGATGGCAGGCTGCTGGAACGCAATGCCCCACTCGGCCATTTCTTTCGATTCCGAGAGCACACGGCCCACGTGCAGCAGGGCCTTCGACGGAATGCATCCCCGCAGCAGACACGTGCCCCCCAGCCGCTCTTCCCGCTCGACAAGGGTCACCGACATGCCCAGATCGGCAGCAAGAAACGCTGCGGCGTAACCACCGGGGCCACCGCCGAGCACGACAAGGGGACTCTGCATCACCGATCCTCGTTTCAAGGGTTGCCGGGAAAAGCCATCTCGATTGCTCCGGCGTTGCTGTTGTAGGTTCGCAGAAGTGTTGCATCAAGAAAGCGCCTGTTCTCGACAGGCGGGCCGCATTTCTCGCGAGCAACGGCTGCATGGCTTCACCATCGTCATCCTCGCGGCAGGTTTCGTCGGGCCTCGGCATGGCGACGAGGGTCGCCAGCGGCGTTTTCGCGGCGTTTTTTCCTCGACACGAGGAGCCTGGCCGCGTTTCGTATCGGCCTGGGCCTGATTCTGGTCGCGGATGCGGTGCTGCGGTGCCGCGACTTCCGGCTGATGTTCACCCCAGAGGGCATGTTTCCCCACGACGCACTGCACGCTTTCACTCCGTCGGCAGCCAACTGGTCGCTGGCGTTTCTTCTCGATGCCGCGTGGTGGGACGGGCTGATTCTCGGCCTCGAAGGGGTCGCGGGGATCATGCTGGCAGCGGGATTCCAGACGCGGCTGGCGGTGATCATCGCCTGGGTTGCCCTGGTCAGCGTCGTCCGTCGCACCGCCCCGGCGACCAACGCGGGCGACCTCTGGCTCGCCACCCTCCTGCTCTGGGGCGGGTTTCTGCCGCTGGGCAGCCGCTGGAGCCTCGACGCTGCTCGCCGGCATCAGCCTTGCCCCGGGAGTCATCTCTCGGTCGCGTCTGTGGCCCTCACCCTGCAGATCCTCGTGGTCTACCTGGCCGCTGGGCTCTCCAAATGCAACGCCACCTGGCTCTCCGGCACCGCAGTCCGCGACGCGTTGTCCGTGCACGATCATGGCACGCCGCTGGGGGCCTGGCTGGTGCAGCTGCCAGCCGTGGCGAAGCTGGCGGGCGTGGCGGTGCTCTCGCTCGAACTCGCCGGGCCGGTGCTGTTTCTGCTGCTCCCGTGGCCCAGGCTTCGAGGGGCGATCGCTCTGAGTTTCCTCACGTTTCATGGCCTGGTGGGCCTGCTGATGAGCGTGGGGCTCTTCGCAGCGATCGGGATCGCAGCCTGGCTCGCCCTGGTGCCAGGGGTGGTCTGGGATCAGCTGAGCAGGCTGATGCCGACGAGGCGGTCGACAGCAGCCTTTGCCAGAGCCAGGAATGCTCCAGCCAGAGGGGCATTCTGTGGGGCCCTAAAAGCCGCCGCCAACGCAGCCTGTGTCGGCCTGCTCGTGCTTGCCGCCGCCGACGCAACCGTCCGCCTGCTCCCTTGGCAACCACCGCTTCCGGCTGCCATCCAGACCGCGATCGACCTCGCCTGCCTGCGACAAGACTGGGAGATGTTTGGCACGGTTCCGCAGCAGGAGCAGTGGACGTACGCGCGGGGGCTCCTGGCCGATGGTTCGGAGGTCGACCTGCTTCGCGACGGACAGCCGCTCGAGCGGGAGCGGCCCGGCGGAGGCTTCACGTCGCTCCCCCACCATCGCTGGCACAAGCTCCTCTGGGTGCTCCCCAAGCCGCCCATGCGGGTTTTCTCACCAAGCATCGCCAGCGCCCTCGCAGCCGACTGGAACGCCAACCACCCGCCCGAGAAGCAGCTCCGCCGACTGGAAATCTGCTTCGCCCGACTCACAGCCACCAGCAGCTCCGGCGTCACAGAACCGGGCGTGCTCCACGAACTCGTGGTCGCCACCTGGCCCCCGCGAAACGCCACGGGAGCCGGCAACCTCGACCGCTGGCTCGACGAACACGGCGAGTGAGCCGATCAATAAAGTCGAACAGCTCGGGTCCCCAGGCCGTGAGCGAATGAACGGGACGGGTCCTCAGGCCAGCGAAGCCGAAGCCTACGGCACCGAACACGCCGGCGAGCCCGGCCGTGACCGCGCAGCGCCGACCGCTCGCACGCCTGCAGCCATCCGGCCTCGCAGGCTAGGACGGACCAGCCGGCAAGCCAGGTCTGCGGCACGAAGACCCGTCCCGCTTGCGCGCCCCACTCCGCGCCCCCGGCCGCAGACCGTCGCGCAGCGACGGACAGGCCGGCCTTAAAACATTAAGCGAGGGGTGAGCCCGGGCCGAATGAGCCGGCCTTGCAGTCGAGCGCAGCCCGGAGGGCGAAAGCGAGAATGCACGAGTGAGCGAAGCCAGGATGGCGAAGCGAACGCTCGGCGAATCGGCTTGGGCTCACCCCGAGCGCCCCCGAACGCTCGGCGAATCGGCCTGGGCTCACCCCGAGCGACCCACCTGTAGGCTAGAATCCCGCACGTCCACAACAACGCGAGAGTGGCGGAACTGGCAGACGCGCTGGATTTAGGTTCCAGTACCGAAAGGTGTGTGGGTTCGACTCCCTCCTCTCGCACTCACCGCAGCGGGTTGCTGCGGGCTCCGGTCTGCTGGAGGGCAGACGTTGGCACGACCTGCGAGGGCTGGTCGAGGCTGGGCCCCCGGTTGATGGGCTGCGATGCAGAGGCGTCGGGAAGTTGCCTTGGCATCCAGCCGCTCGAGGTGCGAGTGTTGGCCCGCTGCTGAGCCTGCTGACGAGCTGCGGTCTGATTGGCCACCGCCAGCCGCTGCCTCAGGCTGTCGCTGCGGAGCTTGCTCGCTCGACCGAAATCGTCGAAGAGGTTGTCGAGCGACTCATCTTTCTTGTCGTCTTTCTTGTCGTCGGCAGGTGCTTCTGGCATTTCAGGCTTGGTCTGCGGGGCTGCCGGCTCGTCGAAGAGTGAGGGCTTTTCAGCAGGTGGGTCTTTGTCGAAGAGTGACGCGCGGCCAGGTGCTGCCGGAGTGGCACTGTCTCCCTGGGCGGCACCGTCTCCTTCGGCGGAGTCGGGCTCAGTGTCGCCAGGAGCCGGCACCTGATTTTGGGGCAGGCCGGGCGGAGGAAGCTGCGGAGCCGGGTTCACTTCCTCAAAGCCAAAGTTGTCGGAGCCGAACGACTGCTCGTCGTCTTCAGGCATCAGGCTGCTGGGCATCAGCGCCTCTTCATCCACCGACGGAATCGCCGATGCCGGCGGGGAGACTGGCGTCATCTGCTGCAGGCTTGTCTGCCGAACGCCCTCGTCGCCGGGCCAGGCTCGCCACTGCGTCGCGTAGTAGCCGAAGCGACCGGGACGCACGACACAGGTTCCCTGGCACGTGCCGCCCGGGCCGCAGCCGCCCTTGGGACACACGTGCTGGCGCTTGTGAAGCATGTGGCCGCCGGCGGGCACAACCTGCGAATCGCGGTGCACAGTCCCTTGCCGTGCGGCCGCTTCCCCTTGCCGTGCGGCCGCTTCGCCCGGGTTTTCCGCGTAGGCGACCTGCACCTGAGACGGATTGCCCAGGAAAAGCCCGCTGGCCAGAAGTCTGCCCGGTCGCCTGGCTCGCGACGAGGCCCGCCGCAGCAGCCGTGAACAGGAAGGCCCCTGCAGAAACAGGGATGCCCCTCAAACGTCCAGCGAATCGGAAGCGATTTCTCATAGGTGTTTTTCCAGCATGAGCCGGGCCCGTCAGGCCTGTGCGAAGTCATCCGTAACCGCAACGTGTGCTGCACGAGCCCGTCAGACTTCCTCACCGGGGATATCGGCTGAACCGGTGCAATCGCTTCAATCGTTATGTTTTCCGCCGCCAGATCGGTGCCACATCGCGCGGTTTTTCGGCATAATGAGGATCCGCGAGTGGTGAGATTCTTCGTCCAGACTTCTTTGTTGGTGACTTTGTATGCGGCAGATCAACGTCAAGTTTGTGGTGATTCTTTTCGTGTTGCTTGTGGTTGGCGGCGGCGGCATTTTTGCTCTCAATCGCTGGCAGGTGTCGCGCAACGCCGGATCGCTGTTCACGCGAGCTGAGGCAGCAATCGAATCGGGCGACAAAGGGAGGCGGTCCAGCTCCTCTCCCGCTACGTCGGCATGCGGCCAAACGATTCTCGGGCTTACGGGCTTTTTGCGGAGCTCCTGCTAGAGGTCGCCGAGGCGCCGGGGGCCGGCAGGGCCGAGTTCTCGCAAGCATATTCTGCCCTAGAAACAGCAGTCCGGCGGGATCCCGACAATCTCTACCTGCGACAGCGGCTGGCCCAGTTTCAGATCTTCATCAACCGCCCCGGCGACGCCAGAGAGCACCTGATCGTGCTCCGTGAGCGTGTCTCGTCGCCAGACGGAGATGCCGGCAACGCATCCGGGGTTGATGAGAACGGCAGTGACGCGGATGACTCCAAACGGCTGCTTTCTGCTGGTGAGATCGACGTGCTCCTGGCGCGTGCCCTGATAGGAACGGGCCGGTTTGACGAGGCCGCTGAGGTCCTGGCCGAGAGAATCGCCTACGACCGATCCGCCCGCGGCTTTCGCGTGCCGGTCGAGGAGGCCACCAAGGGAAACACCGATGCCTATATTTTGCTGGCAGCCCTCCTCGACGACGAGCTGCGGGCCACCAGCGAGGCGGACGCTGTCCTCGATCGGCTGGTGGAGGTGAACGCGGACGATGCCCGAGCGTGGCTTGCCATGCGAGGCTGGCATGCTCAGCGGGGCGACATGGCCGCAGCGACGGAAGATGTCCGGAGGGCGATTGAGGTCGCGCCGGATGATCTCGAAACGCTGCTGGCGGAGTTTGAGCTGAAGCTCGCCCAGCAGGCTTTCGCTGACGCCCAGGCGGCGGCCGCCAAGGCTGCCAAGCTCTTTCCCAACGAGGAACGCGTGGTGCGGGCGGAGGCCATGCTCGCCCTGCGTCAGGGTGACCGCCAGCAGGCGATCACCCTGCTTGAGAGCGGTCTCACACGGATGCCTGGCAGGGTGGCCCTCCTGATGATGCTGGCCGACACCCAGCTGCAGGTTGGCGATGTGGCCAGCAGCGAAACAACAGTTGAGGAGCTGACGAAACTCGTGGGGGGCTCGAATCCTGCGGTCGGTCTGCTCACGGCCCGTGTGAATATGGCCCAGCAAAAGTGGCTGGAAGCCCGCCAGCTGCTCGAAGCAGTGCGGCCCCAAGCCAATCCGAATTCTGACACAACCCGTCAGATCGACCTTTATCTGGGACAGTGCTACGAGAAACTCGGCCAGTTCGACCGCCAGCTTGAGGCCAATCAGCGGGTGCTCAGCGGCGCCCCCAACTCGGTTGCCGCCCGCATTGGGGCTGCTGCGGCCTTGGCCGCTTCGGGCCGGAAAGATCAGGCTCTTGCCGAATACGAGGTGATCTTCGACGCGATGGCGCCGGAAGATGTTTCGGCCTTTGCCCAGCTGTGGAATCCACTTCTCCAGCTGCGAATCGACCGGCAGATGACGAAACCATCGGCTGAGCGGTCATGGACCGACGTCGACGCGTTGGTCGAACTGCTGGGTGCTTCTCCGCGGATCAACGACGCTCAGATCGCGATTATCCGAGCAGACGTGATGGTTCGCAAAGAACAGGGTGGCGAAGCGGTCTCATTGCTGCGCGAGGCACTGGGCAAAGATCCGGCGAGCCAGCCGCTGCTGGGCGCTCTGATCACTCTTGCGCTTCGTTTTGAAGGAGTCGATGCCGCGAAAGCGATTCTTGAGGAAGCCCCGGCAGAATCGCGGAAAACCGCGGCCGTGATGACGCTCGAGGCGAGCGTTGCCGCTCGCGACACGGCCGACAGTGGCGTCGCTGCGCTTGCCGAGCTCGAAACACGGGTCGGCGAGCTGCCGACTGTGGAGCAGCCGGCCGTCATCAACTCGATTGCCTCGGCTTACGGGGCGCTCGGTCGGCCCGACGATGCCGTGCGGGCTTACCGCAGCCTACTCGAGCGTGCTCCCGACAATCTCGCCACCTGGGACGCTCTGTTTCGACTTGCGGAGCAGCGCGGCAACATCGAGCTGGCAGAGGAAGCGAGTCGGTCGATCGCCCGGCTCGCGGGCGACAACAGCGCGGAAGCCAAGGTTGCCGAGGCGGCGACACTGATGCTCAAAACCCGCCTGGCAGCGGCAGCACGTGCCGCAGACGGGCGTGGAAGCGGCCCTCGACGCATCGGCAAGCGATGCGCTGCAGAAGATTCGGGCCCTACTGATCGAAGCCGAAACCGCGCGAAAAAACTGGGCAGAGGTTCAGCTCCGTTTTGCCGATGTCGCCCTTGCGGAACGGGATCTCGAGACCGCGATCAGCCGACTCAAGCAGGCCGCTCGACTGGCTCCGGGCAACACCCTCGTCACCCGCCGCATGGTGTCACTGCTGCACGCAGCCGACCGCATCGAGGAAGCCGTGGAAGCGATGGCTCTGCTCCGGCCTGAGGAGATGCAGGGCCTTGAACGGATCACCGCCGACATCCAGTTTCGCGGCGGCAACTTCGATGAAGCGGTTGCGATTGCTGAAACCGTCGTGAGCGACACCAGCGACAGCGTGGCAGACCTCACCTGGCTGGGGCAGCTGCTGACGCGGTCTGGCGACAACGCTCGGGCGATCTCGCTCTATCAGCGTGCCGTCGAGCTCGCCCCAACAGAAGCCTCAGCATGGCTTGCCCTGGTGTCCTTGCAGGCGGCTGACGGAAAGACCGACGAGGCCGCAGATACCCTGGCAAAAGCGACCGCGGCCCTGGCGTCTCCAGATCGGGAACTCGTAGCAGCCCAGGGAGACGAGGTGCTCGGCCGCTACGACCAGGCTGAGGGAACCCTCCGGCAGGCCACCACCGCAACAGACGGAGATGCGATCCAGGCAGGGCAGGTACTGGCGTCGTTTCTGATCCGGCGGGGCCGGCTCGACGACGCCGAGCAAGAACTCCAGACGATCGTGAATGCACCAACGCAAAAAAACCGGGACCGGCCCGTGAAGCTGTGGGCCAGACGGACGCTGGCCGAACTGCTCGCCGACCGCGGAACCTACCGCGAGTTGGAGAAGGCCATCGCCCTGATTGACGAGAATGGCAGCGACGGCGGAGGCCTCAGCCCAGAAGACATGTCCCTGCAGATTCGTCTGCTCGCGGCACGGCTTGAGCCCGCCTGCTGGCGCCAGGCAATCGAGCGACTCGACGACCTTGAAGATCTGCAGCCACTCTCCCTCCAGCAGAAACTCCTCGAAGCTCAGCTTCTCGAGAAACTCGGTCGCTGGGACGAGGCGCGGTCAGCCTACATTTCGCTCATTGGCACCTCAAACCCTCCACCGCAGGTGTTTGCCGCATTGATTGAAAAGCTGATTGCTCACGACGAACTGACCACTGCGAGCATGTGGCTCGACCGCCTTGAGCAGCAGGCCGAAGATGCCCCCATCACGCTCGCCCTGACCGCCAAGCTGGCAGTCGCCCAGGACGACCGGGAGACCGCTGTGGAGGCAGCAAAAGGGCTGATGCCGACTGAAACCCTTCCCGACGAGCGACTTGGTGAACTGCGAAACACCGCCATGCTTATGGAAGATCTCGGATTTTCCAAGGCGGCCGACCAGCTCTGGCAAGACTTCGCTGCACGAAGCGTCGACGGCGTCCTCGGCAGGGCAGAGTTTCTGGGCCGACAGCAGCAGACTGCCGAAGCGTTCGACCTGATCGATGCGGCCTGGGATCAGCTTCCGCTGGAGCGGATTCTCCAGTCAGGGGTGGTCATCGCGAGAAACGAAGGAGGCGCATCCCTGAGCGAGCCAACGGTGACGCGGCTGGATGGCTGGTTTACGAAAGCTCGCAGGGTCGACCCAGGATCGGTCACGCTTGCCCTCCTGGAGGCGGAGTTTCGCGATCTCGAGGGGCGGTCCTCCGATGTGGAGGCGATCTACCGCGACCTGATGGCCCGCGACGACCTTGCAGTCACCCAAAAGGCCATTGTGGCCAACAACCTCGCCTTCCACCTGGCAAAACCCGACACGATCGACGAGGCAGCCGCCCTGATTGAGTCGGCGATCAGCGAACTCGGACCGCACCCAGACCTGTTGGACACGCGAGGGCTGGTCTCACTCGTGAAGGGAGAGGCCGAAAAGTCGGTCGAAGATCTTGAGGAGGCGGTCCTTGTCCCAACAGCAGCGAAATACCTTCATCTCGCTCAGGCCCAACTGGCCGGGCAGCAGGTGGCCGCAGCCCGCCGCTCGCTTGAGCAGGGTAAAAAGCTCGGACTCGAGCCGGAACGGCTTTCCCGCTCCGACCGGGCACGACTTGAGCAGGTGGAAGCGGCCCTCGCAGCTCCGATCGGAGCCTGAGGGCTCGCGGGCCCCACGGACAGTTCGCAGACTGTGGAACACGTCTGCCGCCGCAGGATGCGGCAACCGGCGACCCCCAAAAACCTCGGCTTTTTGAGGCGTCGCTTGAGTGGAAAAAGGCCATGGATAGCTTTTTCCACTGGCAACTATCCCTGCAGCACCCGCGACCGTGCAAGGGCATCTTCTGCCTCTGGGATCATGCCTGCCCGCATGCAGGCAACGGAGAGCGCCGTGAAGCTAAAGGGGTCTTCAGGGGCGAGCTCACAGACCCGTTTGGCATGCTTCACCGCTTCCGCATGTCGCTCCAGACGTGTACACCAGGCTGACATCGCGGAATAGGCGAGCGCAAACTCCGGCTCATCCGCAGCCAGCGCTTCCAACGCGGCCACGGCTTCGGCCAGTTTGCCCTCCGACTTGAGCTTCTCCGCTGCCACGTATCTGTCCTCAGGACAGCTTTGCCTCGTTTCCCATCTTGGCCATTCCTCCGATTTCCTTTAAGCACCGTGTCTATCCGGTGAACTTTCTGCATTCCTCAAAATTGACATTGAATCGATCGAAAAGACAAGCCGATATTCCTCCCTATTGATTCGCAGGAAGAAGGAGCAGAGCGTTGGCAGCTCCTGCCTCTCTTCACCCAATCCACCATGGAAGGCGGCTGTGCCGTGAGCATCCATCCACTGGCTTGCGTGGACTCCAAAGCCCGCCTCGGCGTTGGCGTGCAGGTTGAGGCATTTTCCCGGATCGAGGGAGATGTCTGCCTCGGCGACTACAGCGTTGTCCGCACGGGCGCCGTGATCCGGTCTGGAGTCCGTGCCGGATGTCACAACGAGTTTTGTGAGCACTCCGTGATTGGTGGCGCACCGCAGCATGCAGCCCGCCCCGTTGAGACCGGTTCGGTCGAGATTGGCGACCACAACGTGTTCCGCGAAGGCGTGACCATTCATGTTGGCCTGAAGCCCGAGAACACCACCCAGGTTGGCGATCACAACTACATCATGGCCGGCGGCCACCTGGGCCACGACGTGGTGCTGGGCAACAACGTGATCTTTGCCAACGGCTCGATGCTCGGCGGCCACGTCACGATCGAAGACAAGGCCTTCATTTCCGGGGGTGTCGCCGTCCACCAGTTCTGCCGCGTCGGTCGCCTCGCGATGGTCGGCGGGCATGCACGGGTCGTGCAAGACGTGCCTCCCTACATGATGGTCGATGGGATCAGTGGGTGTATCGTGGGGCTCAACACCGTTGGCCTGCGACGCGGCGGCCACACGACGCCCGAAATCAACGAACTCAAAGCGGCCTATCGCATCATCTACCGCCACGGCTTGGCGTGGAGAGACGTGCTCGCAACGCTGCGAAAAGAGTTTCCCGAAGGTCCCGCGTCCTACCTGGCAGAGTTTCTCGCCAAGGGCACGCGAGGCTTTTCTCAGGAACGACGCGGGCCGGCAACGCCCACGATCAAACTGCGGATTCCCGACGAAGAAGAGCCTGTCGTCCTCAGGGCAAAGGCAGGCTGAGCAATGCCTACTCTGCCGAAGCCGCACTACCGAGACCACGCTGCCGAGACACCGATCTACCGGTAGAAAGCCCTGGCAGTCACACGTTTGAAACTCGCCAGCCCCTTAGAGCCCCCCAAACTTCTGAAGGCGAGGTCTGTAGGCCAGTACTGAAGCCCGGGGAAGACCCTAGTCTCCCGATTCCAGGCCGTGCCGCTGCAGTTTGCGACGCAGGACAGACCGGTCAACACCAAGCATCTTGGCTGCAACCGACTTGTTGTGCATGGTCGCTGCGAGCGTTCGCTCGAGATGGAGACGCTCGACGTCTGCCAGCGTTGGCCAATCCTCGCCCGGCACGATGGGCGGCAGCAGGTCTTCCCGATCGAGCGAATACGCCTCTGCAGCCGCCGGACTCGGGCTCGGATCCTCCACACGAGGTCGTTGGGGCACACGATACACGCCTGACAGCAACGTCGGGCTCACGACACCGCGTTTCGCAGCAAGTTCCAGTTCCGAGGGTGGTTGCTCGACCTCGAGAGCCGGCTTTGGAAAACTAACACCTCTGGCCACGTCACCCGAGACACCGAGTGAGGCGAAAGCATCGGGCTCAATCTCATCGCCCGACGAAAACATGACCGCACGCTCGATGACGTTTTGCAGTTCCCGCACATTGCCAGGCCAGGCGTAATGCTGGAGAAGATCAACCGCACCATCTGAGAGCACACAGTCAGGCATGCCATGCTGAGCTGAGAGTTCGGACAGATACCGACCTGCGATGAGCGGGATATCCTCTGGCCGGTCTCTTAGCGGAATCGTCTCAATTACGACGACATTGAGACGGTAAAAAGATCTTCACGAAACCGCCCTTCATCCACTTCGGCCTGGAGTGAGCGGTTCGTCGCCGCCAACACACGAACGTTGACGGCCACCTCTTCGTGGCTGCCGACAGGAACAACCGTTCTCTGCTGAAGAACCCGCAGGAGCTTCGACTGGATTTCCTGCTCCATCTCCCCGATTTCATCGAGGAAAATGGTCCCGCCGTCAGCCGCACGGAAGCAGCCCAACGAGGAGGAAATTGCCCCGGTGAAGGAGCCCTTCACGTGGCCGAACATATGGCTCGCGAAGAGCGTGCCCGTCGTCACGGCACAATCAACGGGGATAAATGCCTTTTCGGCCTTCGGGCCGTTGGCGTGTATCGCCCGAGCAATGAGTTCTTTGCCCGTTCCACTCGGCCCAAGAATCAGAACATTCGACGAGTGCCGGGCGACCCGAGCGATGTCAGACCGCAACTGCCTCGACCATGCAGACACACCGACAATTTTGTCGAGCGCGACGCGTCCTCGGTCGGCTGCCTGTTTGCTGTTCACTGGCTCATTTCCCGCACGCAGTGGACTCAGAGAGCCACACTTTGCCTCACCCGGCGAGATACCGTCGACCGCGGCTGTGCTCTCTTGAAGACCTTTCATTGCAACGCCACCGACATCATTAAGCATCGGATGACTCCGGTGCGACTCGTTAGAATGCATACGCACTGGCGAAAAACGTTCGACAGAAAAACCCTGATTCGGCAGGAAATACTACCTTCTCGTCCTCAAAACAGCAAATCCATCACATTCGTCTCACCAGGCGACAACCCCACTTTCCTCCGCTCTTTTCTGGTATCAAGGGGAAAATTGGTCGAACGGAGGTGCCTGCTCCTCCAGAAAATGCCTGCCGGAGGGCCTCTCTCACTGCACAGGAGGCGGCAGCGGTCCATTCATGAGCCAAGATTGAGGGTGTTTTCCAGCATTGGCTCGCCGCAGCAACACGAAGTATTCATGGACCTCTCTCCCAAACCCGCACGGCGAGCCCCATCTGCCCCGTCCTTGGCAGCGGGCCGGCTACCAGGCTCGATCTCGATACTGCGACGGTGGCGGCCCGCCGCAGTGGCTGCGGTGGCGATCGTGGCCCTCGTGGCAGCAGGCTGGTGGACCGTTGACCGCTTCCTGCTCGACCGCCGGCCGATCGTGGTTGGCATTCTGCATTCGCTCAGCGGCCCGATGGCGATTAGCGAGACCTCCATGGTCGACGCTGAGGTGCTGGCACTGGAAGAGATCAACCAGGCCGGCGGCCTTCTCGGTCGACCGGTCCGCTGGGTGATTGCCGACGGCGCTTCGGACTGGCCGACCTTTGCCCGCAAGGCACAGGAACTGATCCACGATCGCAAGGTCGATGTGATTTTCGGATGCTGGACCTCTGCGAGCCGGAAGACGGTGCTGCCTGTCGTGGAGGCCGCAGACCATCTGCTCGTCTACCCGATGGCCTACGAGGGGCTCGAGCAGTCACCCAACGTGATCTACGTTGGGGCCGCCCCCAATCAGCAGATCATTCCGGCCGTTCAGTGGGCCTCAGCGTCGCTGAATGCCAAACGCTTCCTGCTTGTCGGCTCCGACTACATCTGGCCGCGGTGCGTGAATGCGATTGCAGGCGATCAGATCCGTGGCCTCGGGGCCGAGCTCGTCGGTGAGTTGTACGTGCCGTTTGGAAGCGACCGAGTCGACCCGCTTGTTGAGGAGATCGTGCGAACGCGGCCGGATGTCGTGCTCAGCGCTGTGGTCGGCGACTCTGCAGTGGCCTTTTTTCGCCGCCTGCGTCAGGCCGGCATCCGCAGCGACGATGTGCCGGTGATCAGTTTTTCCATCGCCGAAGACGAGCTGCAGACGATGCCCCGAGGCGACATGGTGGGCGACTATGCCGCCTGGAACTATTTCCAGAGCCTCGATAGCCCAGCCAACCAAACCTTTGTTCGCAGCTTTAAGGCTCGCTACGGCAACCAGCGAACCACCAGCGCCGTGGCCGAATCCGCCTACACCGGTGTGCGGCTCTGGGCTCAGGCCGTTGAGGAATCGGGCACATCTGAGGTGGTGCAGGTCCGCAGCAGCCTGAGGAGCCAGAGCATGCTGGCCCCGGAGGGCGTGGTTTCGATCGACCGTCAGACCAACCATGCCTGGCTGGCAGTCCGCATCGGCAAGATCCTTCCGGACGGGCAGTTCGAGATTGTCTGGGATAGCGAGCGGGCGGTTCGCCCTGTTCCGTTTCCGCTCACCCGATCCCGGGCCGACTGGGAGCAGTTTGTCCGCGACCTCTACCAGTCGTGGGGCCGTCGCTGGTCAAAGCCGGTTTCGGCCGCTGACGCACCGGCTTCATCAGGGAGGCCCGGAGCATGAGCGGTGTCTCCCGCGGGCTGCTGCGGCGTTCGATCGCCGGTCGACTGCTGTTCTGGTTTCTTGTGATCGCGCTCGTGCCATGCGGCCTGCTGACGGCTGTCACCGCCAGAATCGCCTCCGATGCACTCTCCTCGTCGGTTCGCAGCACGCTTTCGATGATCGCCAACGACAAGGCGCTCGCGATGGAGCGGTATGCAGCTGAGCGCCTCCGCGACGGTGCGGCCCTGTCGCGTGGGCCCACCTTCGCCCGAGCAGTGCAGCAGCTTTCGCAGCTTGCCATCGAGCCAGCCGCCGAGGGTGGGGGCGGTGCTCCGCTCGCGACCAGGCTCCGGGCTGCCGCCATCGAGTTTGAAGAGTTTCTGGAATACTCCGCGAGTGCCTTCGACTACACGCAGCTGCTGCTGATCGACCGCGACGGACGCGTGCTGTTTGCACTCGACGACGACATGATTTCAGCGGGCCGCTCACTCCTCACCGGTCAGCTCGCCTCATCGGAACTGGCCTCGGGCTTTGAGCGGTCACTCACGCTCCTGCAGTCGGAGATGACCGGCTTTCAGGCGTATGGGGGCAGCCGCCCGATGGCGTTTGTGACTTGTCCTATTCTTGACGAAGAGCGGGTGACCGGGGTGTTGGCCCTTGGGTTCTTGCCAGATCAGCTGTGGAACATTCTGTCTGACTACTCGGGGCTGGGCTCCACCGGCGAAATCGTCACCGGGGAGCTCCGTGGTGATGCGGTTCTTGTCACAGCCCCGCTGCGGCACGCTGCCGACGCGGCCTTCCGCTTGCAGATCCCCCTTGGCAGCAGCGAGGGCACTCCGGCCCAAGACTCTGCCAAAGGCAACCGGGGCTACGGGCTGATCCGCGACTACCGCAACGTCGCCTCCGTCGCCGCGTGGCGGTATCTGCCGAGCTTCCGCTGGGGCCTGATCGTCAAGCAGGATGAAAGCGAGGCCTTTGCCCTGGCCAACTTTCAGCGGGTGGCCATCGTGCTGCTCTCGCTGGCAACAATCGTGGGCGTGACGGTGGCCGCCTTCATCGTCGCCCGCACGATCTCAACGCCGATCCGCATGGCCGTGGCCGTGGCTAGCCAGGTGGCCAGCGGCGACCTGCGGGCTGACGTGACCGCTTCGAGCAATGACGAAACGGGTGTTCTGCTGGAGGCAATCCAGCGCATGACCCTTGATCTCCGAGGTTTGATCGGGCGGATCCAGCAGTCGTCGGTGGCCCTGATCTCCACGGCGACCGCCATTCAGGCAACCTCGAGCGAGCAGCAGCAGGTGATCACCGACTACGGTGCCTCAACCAGCCAGGCGGTGGCGGCGGTGAAGCAGATCTCCGTCACGAGTCAGGAACTCGTGCGGACGATGACCGAGGTCAACGACATGGCCGCCCACACCGGCGACATGGCCGCCGAGGGCCGCGGCAACCTCGAAGGCATGGATGCGATCATGCGACAGCTGGCCGAGTCGACGAGTTCCTTCGGGGCCAAACTCGGTGTGATCAGCGAACGGGCAGCCAACATCAACCTCGCCGTGACAACCATCACCAAGGTTGCCGATCAGACCAACCTGCTCTCCATCAATGCCGCCATCGAGGCAGAGAAGGCTGGGGAATACGGGCTGGGCTTCCTTGTGGTCGCCCGCGAGATCCGCAGGCTCGCCGACCAGACCGCCGTGGCCTCGCTCGACATCGAGCGGATGGTCAAAGAGATGCAGTACAGCGTGTCGGCTGGGGTGATGGAGATGGACAAGTTTGCCGAACAGGTGCGCGGCGGGGTTGAGGAGATCGGCCTTGTCTCCGAGAAACTCGGGGAAATCATCGAAGCGGTGCAGGGCATCTCCGGCCGATTTGGCCAGGTCACTGAAGGCATGCGAGCCCAGTCGCAGGGGGCAGAGCAGATCCGCGAGGCGATGGTGCGGCTGGCCGACGGTGCCTCTCGGACCGCCTCCTCGCTCGGCGACTTCAACAAGGCGACAACCCACCTCCGCGAAGCCGTCGGCGGCCTCAAGGAGGAGGTTTCCCGTTTCACCATCTGAAGGAGCCGCCCGCGGGCGGACGCTTGCGATGCAGCTGCTGACCTTCACCATCGGGGGCCAGGCCTACGCCATCGAGTCAAAGAAGGTTGTGGAAGTGCTGCCGCTGGTCACCACACGGCCGATTCCGCACCTCCCCGACTACCTGCCGGGCATCTTCACCTACCGTGGCCGCTTCGTGCCGCTGGTCGACCTCGGCCTACGGATCAACAGCACGCCCCTGACCCGGCGGCTCAGCACTCGCGTGATCGTGGTGGAAATCGGCGAGAGCGATTCCAGCCAGCCGTCGCAACCATCTCGCCTGGTGCGGTTTGGCGTCATGGCGGAGAATGTGGTCACGATTCGTTCCACCGGGACGACGGCCGGCGAAACGGAAGCGAAAAACCTCGCTGCCGACACCTACCTGGGCAGGCTGCTGCGGCTCGACGGCCAAACCGTGCAGATGCTCCTGCCGGAACATGTGATTCCCCGTGACCTCTTGGCCAGCCTCTTCCCTGACCGTCCTGATGACGCCGATGCCACCGACCGACTCACCGCAGCCCGGTTCTGACCGAGCCACAGGTGGCGGTGATTCACCGCCCACAGGCTCGCACGCAGGGCTGGAGTCACTGCTCACCAGCTGGATTGGGCTCGACAGCTCAACGCTGGGGACCGCGTCGCTCGGTCGCGCGTTTCAACGACGGCTCGAGGCCACGGGGCTCACCAGCCTCGACGCACTTCGAGCGGCCGTTGAGCACGACCTTCGGGAGCGAGACCTCTTGGTCGAGGAGGTTGTCGTCTCAGAGAGCTGGTTTTTCCGAGATGAGCAGACCTTTTCCTTTCTCGAATCGTTTGCCCGCACGATCGCGGCCATGCCCGGCCGGCGGCCGGTGCGGATCCTCAGCGTGCCATGCGCCTGTGGAGAGGAGCCCTACTCGATTGCCATGCGGCTCTTCGATGCAGGGCTGCCGGCGGAGGCCTTTACCATCGATGCCTTCGATGTGAGCCATGCCTGCCTCGACCGGGCCCGAGCAGGCGGCTATTCGTCCAACGCATTTCGCAACGCCGACCTGGATTTCCGCCGTCGTTGGTTCCACGAAGACGGACGGCGTTCGGTGATCGACCCGGCAGTCCGCAAGCAGGTCCGGTTTGCCTGGGGCAACCTGCTCGATCCCGGCTTTGCCGCGGGGGCGGCGGCCTACGACCTGATCTTCTGCCGCAACCTGCTGATCTACCTCACCCCCCACGCTCGCCAGCAGGTCGAACGCACGCTCGACCGGCTGCTCGCTCCCGATGGCGCACTCGTGCTGGGCGCAGCCGAGCCGCCGATCATGCGGGGCGGCTGGCTCCCGGCAGGGGCGTCGTCGATGTTTGCCCTCCGACGTCGAACACACGCCCCCGTCACCGGAGGCAACCTCCAGGCCGCCCCCGGCCGAGGTGTGCGGGGCCGTTCCGCCGAACCGCCGCGGCCGGCGACGGGTGGCCTCCGCTCAGCGGCGTCTCCACGAGCCCTCGCGGCGAAAGCCAGCCCCCAGGCCGACGAGCCGCTCGCAGTCAGAACGGCCTCAGAGGTCTCCGCAACACCGCTCGCCGCCTTGCTCGACAAGGCGGGCGAACTGGCCAACGCCGGCCGCCACACCGACGCCATCGCCCTCTGCGAAGCGCATGTCCGCGATGCAGGCCCGACCCCAGATCTGTTTTTCCTGCTGGGCACCCTGTATCAAGCACATGGTGATCCTGTCCGTGCTGAAAGCTGCTTTCACAAAACTCTCTACCTTGATCCGATGCATGAGGAGGCTGCTCTTGCCCTCGCCCTCCTGGCAGGCTGTCGTGGTGATGAGCGGATGGCAGAGTCGTACCGCGAGACGGCCACGCGAATCTTCTCTCGAAAGGCTGCGCGATGAACCCTTCCGGAGCCTCGTCCGGCACCCGTCAGCAGAGTCTGATCGGGGCGGCGGCAGCCCGCGAGCAACGGCACATCGAACCTCCGATGGCCGAGTGCTGGTCGAAGATTGGCGTTGCGGGAGATCGCAGCTGCCCCGAACTCGAAGGCTTCATCCACTGCCGCAACTGCCCGGTACTGGCTGAAGCAGCTCGCAGTTTCTTCGATCGGGAGCCGCCGGAAGGCTATCTGGAAACCTGGAGCGAAATCCTCCAAACCCCAGAGGAAGTCACCGAGTCTGATGCGGTGAGCATGCTGATCTTCCGCGTTGGCCGGGAGTGGCTGTCGCTGGCGACCCCGCTGCTTGTCGAGGTCACCGAGATGAAGCCCCTGCACACCATTCCGCACCGCCGCGGCGGGGTGCTGGAGGGAATCGTCAACATTCGTGGACAGCTCCAGCTCTGCGTGTCGCTGATGCGACTGCTCGGTATTGATGCTGAGCCAAAACTTGCCGTGCCCCAGGAGACGCCGTCGCCGCTCCTCGGCGACACCTCAGCCAAGCGGCTGCTGGTGATTGAAGATGGAGAGGAGCGGTGGGTCGTAGCCGTTGATGAAGTTGCTGGCGTTCATGCCGTGCCTCGGTCACTCTTGCGGAGTGTCCCTGCCACGGTTGGCCAGGCGGGCAGCCGCCACGCCGAAGCACTCGTCGACTGGCGGGACACCGTCGTGGGGTTTCTGGATGGTGATCGGCTGCTGGAACACCTCCGCACAGAACTCTCGGCATAGGAAGGGCGGACGATGGCGGATGATCTGAGCGGATTCTCGATGCTTGAGCTGTTTCGGCTCGAGGCGGAAAGCCAGACGGCCATCCTGTCCACCGGCATCCTCGCCGTCGAGGAGACACAGCGCTCGCCCGAAACCATTGAAGCGATGATGCGGGCCGCTCATTCACTCAAAGGGGCGGCGAGGATTGTTGGTCTCGAACCAGCGGTGCACGTCGCCCATGCCCTTGAGGATTGCTTCGTCCTGGCGGGAAAGGGCGAGTTTCAGGTGGGACCAGAACACGTCGACGTGCTTCTGGCGGGCGTCGATTTTCTCGGGTCGATCGCCAAGGCAGAAGACGCCCTCGATGCGGGAGCCGGCTGGGGAGAACGGGCCACGCAGCTCGTTCGCGAGCTGAACTCGCTGCCAACGCGGAACCGCAGCTCAGGGTCGCCGCCCGCGCCCGAAAGCGCGACGGACTCGACCGCCGCTTCCCTTGCCCTTGGAGCCGCCCGGGCTGCCACCGCTGCCAGCCCGACGCAACCAGCCCCCCCTCCTCCTGCTGCGTCGACCTCTGCCGCCCCCGAGCCTGCGGCCGGTTCATCAGAAGCGCTCGCCTTGGCAGAGCAGGCTGCCAGCGTCGAGCCCGGCGGCGGCAAACCGGCAGCACGGCCGATCGACCAAGCCGACCGCGTCGTGCGCGTGTCGGCCGATAGCCTGACACGCCTGGTCGGCCTGGCCGGCGAGTCACTCGTCGAAGCCCGCCAGCTGCGGCCCTTTGTCGACTCGATGGTGCACCTGCGTGGCCGCCAGATGGAACTTTGTGATCAGCTTTCAGCGCTCGAGGAAAGGCTGCGGACTGGCGACATAATCTTGCCAGTGGCCGACCTCGAACTGATGGCTCGCGCCCGTGCTGCCTCCGAGGATCACCTGGCGCGATTCACCGACCGCGTGGAGGAGTTTGAGGCCTTTGCCCGACGCAACGAAGACCTCTCCAACCGCCTGCATCACGAGGTGATCAAAAGCCGGATGCGACCGCTTGCCGATGGCATCCGGGGCTTTCCCCGGCTGGTTCGCGATCTGGCTCGGCAGCTCGGCAAGCAGATCCGCTTTGAAGTGCATGGCGATCAGACCGGAGTCGATCGCGACATCCTCGACAAACTTGAGGCACCGCTCTCCCACCTGATTCGCAACGCGCTCGACCACGGCCTGGAGAAACCGCCCGAGCGGGAGGCGGCGGGCAAGCCCCCTGTGGGCTCGATTCGGCTCGAAGCTCGTCATCGGGCCGGGATGCTCAACATCACGCTTGTCGACGACGGCCGGGGTATCGATGTCGACGCCCTGCGGAGCCGGGCTGTCGAACGCGGGCTGGTGACACAGGCCGTTGCCGACCAGCTTTCAGAAATGGAGCTGCTGGAGTTTCTTTTCCTGCCAGGCTTTTCCACCAAAGACGCCGTCACGGAAATCTCCGGCCGCGGTGTCGGCCTTGATGTCGTTCAAAGCATGGTCAAGGCCGTTGGCGGAAGTGTCCGGATCGCCACGCAGCCGGGATGGCAGACAACCTTCACCCTCCAGCTCCCCATCACGATGTCGGTGATTCGGGCCCTGCTTGTGGAAATCGGCGGCGAGCCCTACGCCTTCCCCCTCACCCGCATCGACCAGATCATCCACTGCCGCCACAGCGAGCTGCGAACCGTTGAAGGGCGGCAGTACTTTGACCGCGACGGCATCTCCATCGGCCTGGTGATGGCCTCCCAGATTCTCGAGATCCCTCCGGCCGGGCCGCCGAGTGACCCCCTGCCGGTCGTCGTTGTCAGCGACCGTGGGCAGCAGTTTGGCCTGATCGTCGACACCTATCTGGGCGAACGTGACCTGGAGGTGCGGCCCCTCGACACCCGGCTCGGCAAAGTGCCCGACATCAACAGTGCCTCGCTGCTGGAAAACGGCAGCCCTGTGCTGATCGTCGATGTCGAAGACCTCGTGCGTTCGATCGACAACGTGCTCGCTGGCCGACGGCTTTCACGGGTTGAGTTTGAGCGGCTGGCCGAGCAGGAGCGGCAGCGAAAGCGGATCCTGGTCGTCGATGATTCGATCACGGTGCGTGAACTGGAGCGGCAGCTGCTGCAGTCCCGCGGCTTTGCGGTCGATGTGGCGATCGACGGCATGGATGGCTGGAATGCGATACGATCGGTGCACTACGACCTGATCGTGACGGATGTCGACATGCCGCGAATGGACGGCATCGGCCTGGTGTCGCTCGTCAAAGCAGATTCCGCCCGCAAGGACATCCCCGTGGTGATCGTCTCCTATAAAGATCGCGAGGAAGATCGTCTGCGGGGCCTTGATGCCGGCGCGAATCGCTACCTCACCAAGAGCAGCTTCCACGACGAAACGTTTCTCAACACGATCGTCGACCTGATAGGAGAGCCCACGCAGTGAGGATCGGGATCGTCAACGACATGAAGGCGGCCTGCGAGGCTCTCCGGCGGGTGGTCGATAGCATGCCAGATCATGAAGTGGTCTGGACGGCAGGCGATGGCGTCGAAGCCATCGCCATGGCCCGCCGCGACAAACCCGATCTGATTCTGATGGACCTGCTGATGCCCCATGTCAATGGCGTGGAGGCAACGCGACAGATCATGAAGGGTTCGCCGTGTGCGATCCTCGTGGTCACGGCCACGGTCAGCGGCAACATCTCGCTTGTCTACGACGCGATGGGGCACGGGGCACTCGATGCGGTCGACACGCCCATCCTCGGGGCGGCCGGCGAGGTCAGCGGCGCCGGCGCACTCGTGGAGAAGATTCGCACGATCGCCAAGCTGATCGGGGCGACCTCACGACCCAAAGCCACATCCGCCGGCCCCCACACCGCGCCGCCACGGATGATGGTGGTGGGGGCAAGCACTGGCGGCCCCAAGGCGATCTGCGACCTGCTCGCACCCCTGCCGCACGACTGGAACGTTGCGGTCGTGATCGTGCAGCATGTTGATGTGGCTTTCGCTCCAGGCCTCGCCAAGTGGCTCAGCGACCGCACGGAGCGGCCCGTGCGGGTTGCCGAACACGGCCAGGCACTGCAGGCAGGTGACGTGGTCGTCGCCGGCACCAACGACCACATGATCTACTCCAAGCAGAAGACGCTGGAATACACCGACGAGCCTCGCGACGTGTTTTTCCGTCCGAGTGTCGACGTGTTTTTCACGAGTGTCGCTGAGCACGGGGGCCGCTCTGGCATCGGCCTGCTCCTCACGGGCATGGGGAAGGACGGGGCCGCCGGGCTGGCCAAGCTGCGGAGCCGCGGCTGGCACACGATCGCCCAGGATGAGGCCTCGAGTGTTGTCTGGAGCATGCCAAAGGCGGGGATCGACGCGGGAGCGGCCTGCGAGGTGCTCTCCATCGAGCGGATGGTCGCTTCCGTCGTTCCGCGGCTGACCGGCTGAGCCGTTGTGCCGGGGTATTAGAACGAGCCGACTCCTCGTTCAATCGCTGCCATGACCTGCAGCAGCGTCTGCTCTCGGCCGTCGAGGGCCACCACCTGCACGCCGACCGGCAAGCCTTCGCTTCCTGCATCCGTTGCCGCCGCCGCCCGCAGCACCGGATCGAGCGAAACAGCGCGGCCGGTTGTCTCGGAAGCTCGCACGCGAGTGACCGGCACACTCGCTGCGGGCAGGTCGAACAGACTCGCCAGCAGGCAGGGAAACGCCGCAAGAATCAGCCGTGCGGCCGTGCCATGCTTGAGTGCTGGCAGCGCTGAAACCGGGAAGACAGCGGCATCAAGACCATGCCTTCGCCGCCAGCTTTCAAGCAACTGTCCAAGCGACTCACGAGCCCGCAGCAGATGCTGCAGTTCGATCGCCGACCGCGGCCCGGTCTTGCGAACCGCTGCGGCCTCGATGCCACGGCCGGCGAGCGACGCAACGGTCGCCAACAGCGGCCGCTGCCATCGGGGCAGCCCTCCCAGCCGACATAGCTCGGCAACCTGCTCGATCGGCGGCGAGCCTTTGAGCAGGCTGCGAATCGAGGCCCCCCCGTCGCTGCTGACAAGCGCGAGATGAAGCCAGCCAGCCAACTCGGCAAAACTGTCGTCAACGCTGCGGGTCTGCATTCCTGCGGCGGCAACCGCTGCCACCGCCTCACGCACTCCGCGAACCACCGCCGATGATGGTGGAACTGGGCCGGCCGTCTCCCACCAGCCGATCCCCAGCGGGGAGCCGACATGGTCAGCAGCCGCAACCGCTCGCCCCGTCACGCCCTCGACCGCCATGGCTGCATCAGCCACAGACCTCGCCAGCACACCAACCCGCGAGCAGAAGCCCTGCAGGGATGGCATCGTGTTGAAGGCATCGCCGTTGCCCAGGCAGCGGGTCGACGGCAGGTAGCCCACCAGGCCGCAGGCATGAGCCGGCTGACGAATGCTCCCAGCGAGATCATTGCCAAAAGCCAGGGGCACCACCCCCGCGGCCACCAACGCCGCATCGCCGCCGCTTGAGCCGCCTGGGCCGCGGTCTTGATTGAGCGGGTGGACCGTCTGGCCAAATACAGGGTTGTCGGTTTCGTGTAGGTAGAGCGCCTGCGGAACATTCGCCTTCCCCACGATCACCGCGCCGCCTGCCCGCAGCCGCTGCACGAGGAGCGAGTCGCGGCGGTCCTCAAGGTCCCGCCGAGGCAGGATTCCCAGCGTCGTGCTCAGCCCCTCGACCGCAAAGCAGTCTTTCACGCTCACCGGCACGCCGGCGAGCGGCCGGAGGTCGGACGCATGGATGAAGCCTGCCTCCGCCGCGGCCGCCTCAAACCGTGGCTGAACCAGCGCGTTGAGCCAGCCGTGTGTCTGCTGCCAGCGATCGAAAACGCCGGCGAGTTCCCCCGACGCAGACCGCTCGCCTGCCCGGATGTCGTTTCGTGTGGCCACCACTCCAGCCACACCGCCGCCGGGCCCACACCGGGGAGCCCCAGCCTGCTGCTTGATCTGCTCAGCCATCCATCACTCCACCGTCAGCGGAGGATCGCTGAGGACATCAGTGGGCCGCTGCTCGAGGTCGCCCCACACTGCTGCCCAGATCACATCACCAGCGACGATGACTCCCACGGCAACGACCTGGCTGCCGTCGGCGAGCTCGGGCCGGCGACGCGAGAGAACGGTCACCTCTCGAGACTGCTCGTCATCGCCCCCTGACTGCACCGACGCCGCCCAGGCCGAGCCGATCTGCCGCACGTCCCGCAGCTGCCCCGGAAACACGACGCCCTGCGAATCGCGTTTGGTGGCCTGTATCCACTGCCGCGCCAAAGTGGCCAGTTCCTCGGCCGCCACAGCATCGAGGGCAATCTTCTCCAGCAGAGCCACCACAGGCCGAGCAACGGCCTCAGCGGATCGTCCCCCCTCCACCCTCACCTGCTCCGCCGCGACGGCCTCTTCCCCGACTGCCGCGAGGCTCTTGTACCAGTCGACCCTCGCTGCCTTGAGCATCTCCTCAGGCGCTTCAGCTGGAAGCTCGAGCAGACTGCTGAGCATCACGTTGGACCGTGCGGTGGCCATCTCAAGCAGGGCGAGATCGGCGGCGTCCAGCAGAGCGTCCTCAACGGGGCGGTCAATCCCAGTGGGATCACCGCTCCCGAGCGACCCATCCGCCAGTGCGGGAGGCGTGGCGACCGCCACAGAACCGCTTTCGCCACGCGGACTGATCTCTGCAAAGCCGTCGCGAGGAAGTCTGGGCATCTTGTCCGCTGCCGGCAGATCGCGCGGCAGCCGCGGCAGCCGTAGCTCTGCGGGCAGGAGAAAGGCCAGCTCATCGGGCATCAGGCCCGCGATGCCAAAATCATCTCGTCGAAAGCCCCACAGCAGAATCGCCACCACGATCGGCACCGCCATGAGTCCGCCGATGATCACGCCGACAAGCGAGCTGCCCGTTGTTCGACGTGGAAGCGGACGCGGCCGCAGGCCGACTCGGGCAGCCGCCCGCCCAGGATCGCGAGACGCGACCTGCTCCCGGTAGGCCTCTTCGGTGCCCACCGTCGCCACATCGACCTCATCTCCGTCGGCCCAGCTGCCGGGCAGCTCATCCTGGGACGTTTCGCCGATGAGATCCGCCGCCATCTCAGGGTTGTCGATCTCGGCAAACTCGGAAAACTCCGAACCGAGTTCGTCGGCCTCGTCACCTCCGGCGGCCTCACCGTCGGTGGCATCGGCAGCGGCAAACTCGTGCTCAAGATCCGGCACCAGGCCTTCGGGAAGTTCGAACGTGCCAACGCTCGGAGGCTCGAATTCCTCAGACGCGAGGTCTTCGTCGTCGAGCCCCTCCTGATCGCCCAGTTCCCCGGCAATCGACCAGTCTTCCAAGGCGATGCCCGACTGTCCTGTCCCCAGCGAGATGGCCGAGGAGGAGGGCCCGGACTCATCCGCTGGCTCGTCGCCCACGGAGATCGCATCACTGTCGGTCGTCTCAGCCTGGCTGCCGAGGACGTCTGCAGGCATCTCGGCTTCTGCCGCGTGCTCACTGTCGCGAGGCGTCGCCTGGTCGCTGACCGGCGGGTCGTGCTGTCCGTCCTGAGCCATAGTGTGTCCGCTCGCGTCTCAATCGAATCCACTCCGTCAAGTTTACCCATGCCCAGCGACCGCCTTCCACCTCGGGTGGCCGTCTCTTCCTGCGCTTCGGGTCATCCTCGCACCGGTGCGGCGTCGCCATCCCCCAGCAGAACTTTGCTCCGCGTAGATTCATGAGACACGATTGAACGGATCGGCAAACCCTGACGAAGGACGAATGCGATGGGGCTCGATGTGCTGGTGGTGGCCCCGCATCCTGATGATGCGGAACTGGGCATGGGGGGCACCATCTGCCGGATGCTCGACGACGGGATGCGGGTGGGCGTGCTCGACCTCACCGACGGTGAGCCGACTCCGCGGGGTTCGCCGGAGATTCGTAGCCGAGAAACAGCTGCCGCCAGCGATGCGCTGGGCCTTCCCTGGCGGGAGCAGCTCGGCCTGCCAAATCGCCGCCTGCGGGCCACGCTCGCCGCGAGGGCCGCGCTGGCTGCGGTGATCCGCCGCGAACACCCACGCTGGCTCTTTGCCCCCTACTGGGTCGACGCCCACCCAGATCACGTGGCGGCCACGCGGCTCAGCAGAAGCCGCCCGGTTTTGGGCAAAGCTGACAAAAACGGACATCCCTGGCACGCCGTTCCATCCAGAGAGGATTTTCTATTACTCGTGCGTCCACCTGCGGGTAGTGCGAATGCCGGCCTTCGTGGTGGACATCTCCAGCACGTGGGATCGCAAGTGGCAGTCGCTCCGCTGCTACGAGAGTCAGCTGCCAACCGACGGCCCACGGCCCACAGTCCTCGATCGGGTCGATGCTGCGGCAGCCTGGTGGGGTTCCACCATCAACACGGTTCGTGGTGAGCCCTTTTTCTCTCGCGAACCGATCGGACTGCGCGGGTTTGGCGAACTCTTCTGACACGCGACGGTCGACTTGGTCTGCGGGGCAAGGTGGTCCGGTGGAACCGACTGGAGAGGCTGCCGTCGCAAGCCTGGCTTCCTTTTCGAGCGTGGTCGATACCTCCCCTGGTCGGTCTCATGAGAGCCGTATCGATCTCGTCAACGTCCGGGGCCTGTCGGATGCCTGCTCGCGACATCAATGTGATAGCTCTGGTGAAGGGATCCGAACGCTACGTCTTCCTCTTCGATGACGAGAGCCGGACCGAGACGCTCAAAATGATGGGCCGCTATGCGGCGAATCCCGAACTGAGTTTCTCCTGGTACGACGCGGCAGTGCTCGGCCAAAAGGTTCGCCAGTGCGGCACGAAAGCGGCCCGCGGTCGACTCGCCCCTCCAGCAGACCGAGCGGCCTGACATGTCGACTGACGTGTCCCCTCGCCTGGCTGTGGCCATCGAGCGTTTCTTGAAGTCGATGGCCGCTGAAAAAGCAGCGTCACCGCACACGCTCAAGGGATACCGAGAAGACCTGCTGCAGTGCGGTGAGTTTCTCACATCAGCCGGATGCCAGACCCCGGCCGACGCCACCAGCGTTCTGCTGCGTCGCTATGCCGCCGCCTTGCATGCCTCGGGCTACGCCGCCTCCACCGTCGCCCGCAAGCTTGCCAGCATGAGGAGTTTCTACCGCTTCGGGCAGCGCGAGGGCTGGGTGAAGGCCAATCCCGCCCGGCCTGTGAAGAGTCCGCGACGCACGAGGCCCCTGCCATCGTTCCTGACCAATGATGAGATCCTGAGGCTGCTCGGCGCGCCGCAAGGCGAGAGCCTGGGCGATGTCCGCGATCGCGCCATCCTGGAACTGATGTATTCCTCTGGTGTCCGTGTCAGTGAACTCCACGGCCTTGATGATCACGACCTCGACCTGGCCGGCGGCACGATCCGGGTTCGCGGCAAGGGCCGCCGCGAACGCCTGGGGATCGTCGGCTCACACGCAGCCGAGGCGGTTCGCTGTTGGCTCGAGATCCGCGGCGGCCTTCCCCAGCCGGCGGGCACCTCCTCCCGCCAGCCCCTGTTTCGCAATCGTTTTGGGCGACGGCTTTCCGTCCGCGGGGTGGCACGGCTGCTGGAAAAACACCTGGCAACCGCTGGGCTCTCAGGTCGGGCGAGCCCCCACACCCTGCGGCATAGCTTTGCGACACATCTGCTCGACAACGGGGCGGATATTCGGAGCGTGCAAGAACTGCTCGGGCACAAGAGCATCGTGACCACGCAGGTCTACACCCACGTGACCACCGCGAGGCTCCTCGACGCTTTCAACAAGGCGCACCCGCGAGCGACCTGATCACCGCCTCGCGCGGATACGGCACCGCTCGCGATCTCAGACAAGCCCGTGCCGAACAGCCCACACTGCCGCCTGCGTCCGATCTGCAACGGCAAGCTTGCGGAGGATGTTTTGCACATGCTCCTTCACCGTTTCCACGCTGATCGTCAGTGACGTGGCAATCTCCTTGTTGGAGAGCCCCAACGCCATGTGCCGCAGCACCTGTGTCTCACGCTGGGTGAGCGGGATGTCGGGATTGGGAGCCGCAATCCGAGTGGCCATGGTGGTGGCGACTCGCCGCAGTTCACCCGCCTTCATCGGCTGCTGGCCTGCTGCCGCCCCGGAGATGGAGTTGATCAGTTCAGCCCGCGTCGACCCCTTGAGGATGTAGTCGTGGCGCCGCCAGCCACGGCCCGCGCCACGTAGGTCGGGTTGTCAAACGTGGAGAGCATCACGACGCGAACGGCGGGCATGTCGGCCCGAACCCGCTCAAGCGTCGCCAACCCATCCGTTCCCGGCATGCGAATATCGAGCAGGAGAACATCGGGCTTGTGTTTCTTGGTGAGCTTGATCGCCTCGTCGCCGCTCGCGGCTTCCCCAACAATCTTCACATCCGATCCCGCGAGCAAGCCCACGAGTCCTTTGCGAACCACCTCGTGATCGTCCGCAATCACTACTTTAACGGTCATGTGTTCCTTTCCGGGATCGGTTTTCCCTCATCAAAATTTATTCTACTTCAAGTTTGTTGAACGGAAAGACCGTCCCGAAGGTGTGGTCAGTCCAAATCAGGCGGCGGAGGTGGCGACACCGCCTGCCGCTGCCGCATCCTCGCCAGCATGCCATCAGCCCCCGCCTCGCGAAGCTGCTTCGCCACCGCGCGGCCCAACTGACGAGCGGTCTGCATCGCCTTCTTTGCAGCAGCATCAATCCTCACCGCTGCAGTCACATCGATTCGCTCCACACCGTTCGAGGTATTCTCCAGTACACAGGCGGTAAGTTCCAGTTTTCCCTCATTCTCCGTGGAAAACCCTCCAATTGGAGCAAGACACCCGCCAGCCAAGGCCGAAAGGCAGGCCCGCTCTGCCGCGATGGCACGGTGCGACGGAGCGTCGTCGATCAAGGTCAGGGCCTCCCGCACCGCCGTATCGTTGGCCCTCGCCTGGAGGGCCAGGGCTCCCTGTGCGATCGCGGGCCAATACCGCGGCGGCTCGAGCAGTTCGGCTCCGCGATCGGCAAGGCCGACGCGTTCCAGGCCTGCCGCGGCCAGGATGATGCCTGCGTAGTCTCCCGAGGTCACCCGCCCCAGTCGGGTATCGATGTTGCCCCGCAGCGGTGCTGTCACCAGGTCGGGCCGCAGTTTCAAGCAGCTGGGTCACCCTGCGGATGCTGGAGGTGCCAATCACCGCCCCCGGAGGCAGGTCGTCGAGGGGCCTGCCGTCGGCTGTGACCAGCATGTCGAAGGGGGTCACCCGCCGTGGGACGGCAACCACCATCAGCCCCGGGGTGTCGGCTGTCGGCAGGTCTTTGCAGCTATGGACCGCGGCGTCGACCCGGCCCTCGAGCAACGCTTTTTCCAGCTCATGCACAAAGACCCCGTCTCGGCCCGAGACTGGAGATTGGGGCATCTCGCCTGACATCGCCCATCGTCTGAACGATCTCGATCTCCACGTCGCAGCCAACCGCACGAAGCTGATCAGCCACATGCCCCGTCTGGGTTCGCGCCAGAAGGCTACCACGAGTGCCGAGAACGATGCGGGGCATGGAGTGCGACAGAAATCGAGAGCAGGAGTGGAGAATCGGCGTGGTGTCTGCCCGGCATCACGAACCATCTGCAGCGACAAGAGTTGTCCGCTCAGCCTTTGCGACCGCTGAAACATACACATCTTGAGCCCCTGCGGCGAGGAGGGCCTGGGTGCACGCGGCCAGTGTGGCTCCGGTCGTAATCACGTCATCAACCACCAGCACCCGTTGCCCCCGGACGCCAGAGAGGGCCTGAAACGCTCCCGTGACATTGGCCGGCCGCTGCTCCGGCGGAAGCGTGTTTTGCATGCTCGTGGCCCGGATTCGCCGCAACAGCCCCCGCTTCCGTACGCCCAGCGATCCCGCGGTGGCCGACGCGATCACGCCCGCAGAGCTCGTGCCTCGCAGGGCTCGTCGTCGCCAGTGCATCGGCACCGGAACCACCAGATCCAGCCGGACTGCCGGCAGCCGTGATCGCACAAGGTCTCCGAGTCGCCGGCCAAGGGCCATCCCGATCGGCTCTCCGGCTGGCCGTTTGGCCCGCACCACCGCGTCGCGGGCCAGGTCACCATACCCAGCGAGCACCACCAGCCGCTGCCAGGGTGGTGCCGCCCGCAGACACCCCTCACACACGCCATCGTCCGACAGGGCCGCCGACGCTCCACAGCGGGCACACCGCAGCAGATCGGCGGTGAGCTCTGCCAGGCACGCCGGGCAGAAATCACGGAGGGCGGGCGTCGCCCTTGCGGTGTTTGGCTCGAAGAGCAGGCTCCGCTGGCAGAGCAGGCACTCCGGCGGAAACAGGAGGTCTGCGGCGGCAGTGGCAAGGCCCGTGAGCGGTCGCATGCTTCAGCCCCCTGGCGTCAAAAACCGATTGACGCTCCACCATGCAGGTCTCTATCGTCCGCCACCCTGATCAAGCCGACCGTTGTTCCGTAGGCCGCCGTCGAGACAGCTTGCCATCACGGGACCTCCGGCTCTGGAGGCCCTTCCGCCGGTCGAACGGCGCACAGCCATGCTCATCGATCGCTACATCACCAGGGCGCAGATCAACTCGTTTCTGATCGTCTTTGTCAGTCTGGCAGGCCTCACCTTTGTTGTCGACGCTTTCAACAACATCGAGGAGTTCATCGCCCATGCCCCAGAGGGCGGCGGGCTCTGGAGGGTTCTGGGGCGTTACTACGGCTTCCGGCTGATCTCGTTTTTCGATGCCACCAGCGGGGTCATCGCCCTGGCCAGTGCGATGTTCGCCCTTTCCTGGCTTGAGCGGCACAACGAACTGACCGCCCTTCTCGCTGCTGGCGTCACCCGGTGGCGAATCGCGCGGCCAGCCATCGTCTTCGCTGGCGTTGTCGCCCTCGTGGCTGCGACCAACCGCGAAGTCGTCCTCCCGCAGATTCGCCACGCATTGGAAGGCAATGCACAAGACCTCTCCGGCGATGCCTGGCAGCCATTCGAAGCCCGCTACGACCACCGCACGGAGATTCTTTTCCGCGGCAAGCAGTGGCGGCGGAGCGACGGCGTGATCCAGGAGCCGAGCCTTCTCCTCCCGCCATCAATGGCTGGGGTCAGCGCCCAGGTGAATGCCGCAGAGGCCCGCTGGCTTCCTGCCGACGCCTCCCATCCTGCGGGCTACCTGCTCGTTGGCGTCAGCGAACCCGCCGCCATCGACGGCATTCCCAGCCTCACGCTCGGCGGTGTTACGGTGATTCACACCCGCCAGGATTCGGAATGGCTCGCCCCCGGCTCCTGCTTCGTGGCAAGCGATGTGAGCTTTGAGCAGCTCATTGGCTCGAGCAACTGGAGCCTCTACTCGTCGACCCCCGACCTCGTGCGGGCCATCGGAAATCCCGCGATTGGCGTGACCGCTGATGTTCCGCTCCGCGCCCACGCCCGCCTGGTGCAGCCGATCCTCGACCTGTCGCTGACCATCCTCGGGCTACCGCTGGTGGTGGGGCCCAGCCGCAAGGGCGTCTTTGTTGCAGTCGGGCTGTCGGTCGCGCTCACGGCTCTCTTTCTTCTGACAACTCTCGGGTGCCATGCCCTGGCCACAAGCTATGTCGTGAGCCCGTCGCTCGGCGCCTGGCTTCCGGTGCTGCTGCTCACCCCGTTGACGGCCTGGCAGGCGCAGCCCATGTGGCAATAACCGCGGGCAGATTCGGCCACAGCGGCCCACCGCCACGATCAGCCGCCGGGCACAATCACCCTGCCCCGCCCACTGCAAAGCTCGCGCAACCGGAAAGCTCGTCGCGACCGGAAAGCATGATGGACATTCGCTCGATTCACCAATCGTTTTCGCTCCACAAGAACCTCCGAGTGATCCGATCAGGTTATGTGTGGAACGGTCGTTCCACGATGAAAGATATCTGCCGCAGTTCTTCCGAATACTTCGAAGGGACACCCGTTCCTAACTGGGGAAAACTCTCCAGCCGAAAGGGCGAGGACGATCCGGCAAAGGAGTGCCACCCATGCGCATCAACACAACGCGGTTCGGACGCATCGACATTGAAACGGACGACCTGCTGCATTTTGCCAGCGGGCTGCCCGGCCTGGAAGACTGCCAGCGATGGGCGTTGCTCGCCGATGCAGGCAATGATGCCCTGGGATGGCTGCAGTCCACCAGCCGCAGCGATGTCGCTCTGGCGGTTGTCAGCCCCCGGCGATTCGTGCCCGACTATCAGGTGCGGATCCCCCGCAGTGAGCTGACTCCGCTGGCAATGCGGGACCTCCGCGACGCACAGCTCTTGGTGGTTGTTGCCAGGCATGCCGAAACGCTCACCCTCAACTTGAAGGCGCCAATCGTTATCAACGTTGAAGCCCGCACAGGCCGTCAAGTCGTTGCGAGCGGCGACCTTCCGATGCGATATGAACTTGTCGGCCAACGTTCACCGCTCAAAAAGAGTGCATAATACGAGTGTGGCAACCGAACGTAGGCCGGCTCGCCACACATAGGATAAGGTCAGGAAGGAACCACCGATGCTCGTACTCTCCAGACAACGCGACGAAAGCATCATGATTGGCGACAGCATTGTCGTCACGATTGTCGACATCCGGGGAGACAAGGTGCGGCTGGGGATCAATGCCCCGGCCGAGGTTCCGGTGCACCGGCAGGAGGTCTACGAGGCCATCCAGCGGGAGAATCTCCGGGCGAGCCGCCTTGCACCGGAACAGGCGGAGGAAATCGGCAAACTGGCCGGCCGCGGACCCGTCGCCAAACTCAGGCAAGGCTGGCGAATCGGCCCGCGGCTGACCAGCCGTCTTCTCAGTCGAGCCTTTTCTGCCCCACCGGCAGCCGGCCTACCCGACCGGGAACCTACCCGACCGGGAAATAGTCCGGCTCGTCGCCAGCCCTCCACTTGATGTTGCAGCCGATGCTCGGCGTTTGATCCGCCGGCACGGGCGTGCCGGCGAGCACCGCCTCGAGGGCACCGCGGAGGTCTGAGCCCGTGACCGGGATGCCGCTCTCGGGCCGGCTGGCATCGAGCTGCCCGCGATAGACGAGCTGTGCGTCACCGTCGAAAAGGTAGAAATCGGGGGTGCAGGCTGCCCGGTAGGCCTTCGCCACGTCCTGCGTTTCGTCATAGAGGTATGGGAAGGGATAGCCTCGCTGCTCCGCCTCGTGAACCATCTGTTCCGGCGAGTCGGCAGGATGGGTAGCGACATCGTTGGAACTGATCGCCACCACACCGATGCCCCGCGGCATGTACTCGTGGCCTAGCCTGGCCAGTTCGTCGGCCACATGCTTCACAAACGGGCAGTGGTTGCAGATAAACATCACCACCGTGCCCTGCTCTCCTGCCACATCCTGCCAGGCCATCGTGCGGCCGCTGACGTCAAGAAGCGAGAAGTCGGCGGCCGTGGTGCCGAGAGGAAGCATTGTGCTGGGAGTGCGTACCATGACGAGACCTCACGAGGGGAACCAGTTTCTGTAGCGCAGACGCGTGTCGAGATGTGCAGCCTGCGGGCTGCGGGAGCCTCACCGCACCGCTCGCCCGCGGAGCCTACCAGGCCGTGCAGCCCCTTCCAACGAAGGAGGTTTTTCAACCGCCGCCTGAAAGTCGCAGCGGCTCCCCCTTCCGATTCCTGTGACAAATACGGGGTATGCTTAGGAAGAGTTTGCGGGGGTGGCCCAGAGGCGTTGACGTGGGCCGGTGGTGTGACCGCTGGCTGGCTTCGGAGCGTGCGCGATGGACAACACAGAGTTCGTTCAGGAGTTCCTCGTCGAATCGAGCGAAAACCTCGACCAACTCGATCGCGACCTCGTCGCACTCGAGGAAACGCCCGACGATCCACATCGGCTGGCAAGCATCTTTCGCACGGTGCACACGATCAAAGGAACAAGCGGCTTTTTTGGGTTCTCCAAGCTGGGAGCCCTTGCCCACAGTGGCGAGCATCTCCTCGGCCGCCTGCGAGACGGCACGATTCGCTTAAATGAAGAGATCGCAGGCACCCTGCTGTCGATGGTTGATGCCGTCAGGGCGATCCTTCGCAGCATCGAAGAGACCGGCGGCGAGGGGACGGCCGATTTCCGCGAACTGGCCGACGCGATCGCGGCGATGTCGGAAGGCCGCGAGCCCGCACCGCCTTCAGGCAGCCGACCACGCCCGAGTGGCAAGGCCCTCGTCGAGTCGACCGTCACACCAGACAGAAGAAAACAGCCGCGTTTCGCAGCAGCAGTTCGAGGCTCCCTGCAGCGAAATCAAGGTCGAGCGGCTGTCGCCTCCGCCAGCAGCCCAGCCAGAGCCAGCTCACACGGGCGACACGGAAGCCCCTTCCGCGTCGCCTGAGCTGAGCGACGCCGCGACCACTCCGCCTCGCTCCCAGCCGACGGCCGCGGAGTCGAGTGTCCGCGTTGACGTGGGCCTGCTCGGCTCGATCCTGGATCTGGTTGGCGAGCTCGTGCTCGCCCGCAACCAGCTCCGGCTGGCCGCTGCGGATGTGCCGCAGGTTCAGGATGCCGTGCGACGGGTGCACGCCGTCACGTCATCGCTGCAAGAAACCGCGATGAAGACCCGCATGCAGCCGATTGCCCAGGTCTTCAGTCGATTTCCTCGGGTGGTTCGTGATCTCTCCGTCTCCTGTGGCAAAGAGGTGCGACTGGAAATCGACGGTGCTGAAACCGAACTCGACCGCACGCTGATCGAAAGCATCCGCGACCCGCTCACCCACCTCGTCCGCAATGCGGTCGACCATGGCATCGAACCCCTGCCGAACGGCTCAAAGTCGGCAAGCCGCAAACCGGCGTGTTGTTCCTGCGGGCGTTTCACGAGAGCGGGCAGGTGACCGTCGAGGTTCGCGATGATGGCCGCGGCATCCCCGTAGACGCCATTCGCCGCAAGGCGGTGTCGCGAGGCCTGATCGACGCCGCCGCCGTGGAGAAACTCTCCGACGAAGAGATCCTGCAGTACATCTTCGAGCCCGGCTTCTCAACCGCCGCTGCCGTCACCGATGTCTCTGGAAGAGGCGTGGGGATGGATGTCGTGAAGACCAACATCGAGGCCATCGGCGGCACCGTCGATGTGCGAAGCACGCGGGGAGAAGGAACGACCATCCGCGTGCGAATCCCGCTCACCCTCGCGATCATTCCGGCGTTGATCGTGCGGTGCGGCCCCCAACGGCTCGCCATTCCCCAGGCCTCCGTCTGCGAACTCGTCCCGCTCGCTCGGAGTGGGCATTCCGGCGATGTCGGCGACCGCAGAGGGGCTGTGATTGAAGGTCTTGAGGCAGCGCCGGTGATCCGCCTCCGCGGCCAGCTGCTCCCAGTGGTCTCGCTCTCTTCGCTGCTCGGGCTGGAGGACGCCGCCGCGATTGCCCACCATCCCCGACGCGGAGGCACGGTGGTCCGCGTGCGGGTAGACGACCACGAGTTTGGACTGATCGTCGACGACATGCAGTCGGCTGCTGGCACCGCCGAAGCCGCCGGGCTGACGACGATCGTGGTCAAGCCTGCTGAGCGCGCTGGTGGCTCCGATCGGCCTCTACGCCGGGGCCACGGTGATGGGCGACGGCGGCGTGACGCTGATCATCGATCTGCGGGGCGTTGCTCGGGCGGCCGATATCCCTGAGCGGCTGCAGCGGGCTCGACAGGCTGAGCAGCGACCGTCGCCATTCGCCGACACCCAAGACGAGGCCTCCGCCGAGAACGTGCTCGACCCGCTCGTGATCTGTCGTTCGCGGCATGGCCGACGTGTCGCGTTGCCTGCCCGTCGTGTTTCTCGGTTGGAGCGGTTTGCCGAGCAGGCGGTCGAGCAGACCACCGACCGCTCCGTAGTCCGCCATGCTGGGAGCTTCCTTCCGCTGGTCGACCTCGACGACTTCCTCAGCGGCACGATCCGGCCAATCGATAGCGGACGAGTCCAGGCGGTGGTGGTCAACACCCCTCAGGGGCCGATCGGGCTCGTTGTCGACGAGATTGTGGATGTGGCCATGCCGGATGCTCCTCCCGTCTCCATCGACGGGATCGACGGCAACGGCCAGCCGACCCCCGGGCTGCAGCGGTGGCGACGCTGCATGGTCGACGTCGCCGGGCAGGCCGCTGAGCTGCTTGAGGGGCTCGGCAGTGCTCCCGGCGGCAGTGCTCCAAGCGGCAGTGCTGCAGAGAGCAGTGCCTCAGCCGGCGTCGCTCCCGTCCTCGCATCGTGAGCCCTCCTTCCATGCGTCAGCCCCCCCACACCTCAGCCGACCAAGGAGCACTATCATCCGACTCCGGTGTCGGTCTCTACGCGGCGTTTCTCGTGGCGGGCCGGCGGTTTGCCGTGCCGGCAGCGGATGTTGCCGAGGTGCTGCGGGACGGGCGAGTCAACACGGTGCCGCGAGCCCCAGAGTCGCTCGCGGGCCTCCTCAACCTGCGAGGGCGGATCGTTCCGGTGATCAACCTGCAGACGCGTCTCGGGCTCACCGCTCCGGCCGACCATGAAGGTCCGGCCACCGTGCATCTCGTCCTGCAGGCCACCGAGGAGTGGTGCAGCTTGCTCGTGGATGAAATCCTGGATGTTGTGGAGATCCCCGACAGCGACTTTGAACAGGTGGTGGCCCAGCAGCCCACCGATGCGACCGACGCCACTCGTGCGGTCCATGCCGGCGAAGACGGCCTGCTCTACCTGCTCGACGTGAAGCAGGTGCTGCGGCCAACCAGCCGGAGCCGACCAGCCCCCTCACCCCCTCCCGCACCCTGAACACCCTTTCGGTTTCCCATGGAGATGCACAACGTGTTCGACGTCACATCAGACGCCAGCCCCAGCCCCCACTCCGACTCGCGTCTGTCCTGGAAAGGCCTGCTCGCAAACCGGCTGCTGCTCTCCCTGCTGGCCGTTTCGCTTGTTCCGCTGGCCTTCATGGGCATCAGCACCTACCGATCAGCCTCCACCGCGCTGGAGGCCCAGGCACTCAACCAGCTGGAGACCGTTCGCTCGATCACCGCGAAATCGGTTGAGCGGTACTTCACAAACGTGGAAAACCAGCTGCGGGTGCTCGCGGAAGATCGCATGACCGTCGAGGCGTTGCAGGAGTTTCGCAGCGGCATGCAGAGCCTCAGCGGCGATGAGGAGTCGACGGCCGACGCCGTCATCGCGGCTCGCCAGCAGCTCCAGGGCTTCTACGACGGTGACCTTGCCGCCGCGTTCCGCGAGCGTGGGCAGGAGCCACCTGAGAGCCGGTCGTTTATCGACAGCCTCGATGAAAACGGCATCATTCTTCAAAACCTGTATGTGGCGAGCAACAACAACCCGATTGGCACCAAGGATCGCCTCGACACTGCTGACGATGGCTCCGACTATTCGCGGGCCCACGCTGCCTACCATCCCATCCTGCGGAGCCTGCAGCAGAAGTTTGGCCTCTACGACCTGTTCCTCGTCGACGCCCAGAGCGGTGACATCGTCTATTCCGTGTTCAAAGAAATTGACTTCGCTACATCGCTGCGGAGCGGTGCCTTTGCCAGCAGCAGTATCGGTACGGCCTTTAATGAGACAATCGGCCGTAGCCGTCGCGACTCAGTCGCCTTTGCCGATTTCAAGCCCTACCTAGCGAGCTACTTCTCACCTGCGAGCTTCATCGCCGCCCCGGTGTATGAAGGGCGGAATCTGATTGGCGCGGTGATCTTCCAGATCCCGATCGACCGGCTCAACGCCATCGTCTCCGAGACGATCGGCATGGGACAGACAGGTGAGACCTATGCCGTGGGCTCGGACGGCCTCTTCCGCACCGATTCCCGCTTCCTCGAAGACCTCGGCGTCAGCTTCGACGATCATCAATCCGGACGTACGGGTCGACAGTGCTCCCGTCCGGGCGGTTTTCGATCGCAACGCTGCCGGCACCGCGCGAGGCCTCGACTACCGGGGATCTCGTGTGCTCGCCTCGTGGACCCCCATCACGATCCACGAGGCCGACCAAGGCGGGGAAGTCCGTTCGCTGGGCGCTGATTTCTGAGATCGATGAAGATGAGGTGTTTCAGCCGATCAACAGCCTGCGAACCTTCGCCATCACGATCTTCGTGGTGACGATGATCGGTGTGGTGATCGTCTCGACGGCCATTGCCCAGCGGTTCACCAAGGAGGCCCGACGGCAGGCCACCCTGGTCGACGGCATCGTTGACAACACACACGCCCTGGCGAGCGCCTCTGAAGAGCTCACCAGCGTCAGCCAGCAGATGAGCGCTGCGGCGGAGGAGACGACCGCCCAGGCCAATCTGGTCTCGGCGGCCGCCGAACAAGTCAGCGGCAATGCCAAGGGCGTCTCGTCGTCGGTTGAGAACCTCGGCCAGAGCATTCACGAGATTGCTGGGAGCGCTCAGGAGGCCGCCCGCGTCGCCCGGCAGGCCGTGGAGATGGCTGGTTCCACCAGCCAAACAATGAATGCTCTGGGAATCTCCAGTCAACAGATTGGCCAGGTAGTGAAGGTGATCACCACGATCGCCGAGCAGACCAACCTGCTCGCGCTCAACGCCACGATCGAGGCCGCCCGTGCTGGAGAAGCTGGCAAGGGCTTTGCCGTGGTGGCCAACGAGGTCAAAGACCTGGCTCGTGAAACAGCCAAGGCGACCGAAGACATCGGCAGCCGCATTGAGGCCATGCAGGCAGATGCCGATCGGGCGGTCACGGCGATCTCTGAGATTGGCTCGGTGATCGAGCGGATCGACCACCTGCAGACCACGATTGCTGCAGCCGTGGAGGAGCAGTCGGTGACGACCGCGGAAATCAGCCGGAATATCAGCGAGGCCACGACGGGCACCGCAGAGATTGCCGAGAATATCGTGCAGGTCGCCCAGGCCGCCCAGAGCACGGCCGAGGGTGCGTCCAACACGCAGGTCTCCTCGCAGGAGCTTTCCCGCATGGCACAAGGACTTCAGAAGCTCGTCGGCGAGTATCGTTCCTGAGCGGGGCCAAACAGGCCGGAGTGAGCAGCTCGCGGGCATGGCCGGGTAGCCAAGGAGAGGTGGGACCGTGCGAGCACTGGTGGTTGACGATTCGAAGCCGGTTCGCAGCATCGTGACGAGCGTGCTGCGTTCGCTGCAGTTTGACTGCTGCGAGGCAGGCAACGGACAGGAGGCGCTCGAGTCGCTTGCCAAGGGCGAGCATCCGGATCTGGTCACGATCAACTGGCACATGCCGGTGATGGATGGCATCGAGCTGGTCCGCTCACTGCGGGCACAGCCGCGGTATCGTGGCTGCAAGCTGCTGATGATCTCGACTGAGCATGCCCAGGAGCGGATCGCGTTTGCCAAGGAGGCCGGTGTCGATGGCTACGTCGCCAAGCCCTTCACCGCGGCCACGCTCACCCGTGAAGTCGCAGCACTGGGGCTTGGCGGCCCTGCTGCTGCAGCGGCCCCGCCAGCGGCGACCCGCGTGCTCGTCGTGGACGACTCAACAACCGTCCGCTCCCTGCTCTCGAAGGTTCTTTCAGAGGCCCCTGGGATCGAGGTGGTGGCCACGGCCGAGAATGGTCAGGCCGGGGTGGATGCGGTTCGCCGCCAGCCACCGGATCTCGTGATTCTTGACGTCGAGATGCCGGTGATGGATGGCATCTCCGCGCTTCGTGAGATTCGCCGCCTGCATCCGCGTCTGCCGGTGATCATGTTCTCAAGCCTGACCGAAAAGGGCGCCCGCGCCACCCTCGATGCCCTGATGGCTGGGGCCAACGACTACGTCACCAAGCCGAGCGGTGGGCCTGCCGAGGTCGCCGAACGGATTCGCCACGATCTCGTCGATCGCATCACCACGCTGGCAGGAAAGGCTGCCCAGCCTGCGTCCTCAACTGCCCGCATCAGCCCGCCACCGCGGCCCCGCCAGCCAGCGACCGTCAAGGGCGTCGTGATCGGAGTGTCGACCGGAGGGCCCACCGCCCTTGCCGACCTGCTACCACACTTTGCCCCGCAGGCTCGCGTGCCGGTCCTGATTGTGCAACACATGCCCGCCTTCTTCACCGCACAGCTGGCGCAGCGGCTCACCCGTCTTGTCGGATGCGATGTCTTTGAAGCGCAGCACGGTCAGCTCCTTGAGCCCGGGAGCGTGGTCCTGGCACCGGGCGGCAAGCATCTTGAGGTGGTCAAAGATGGAGCCTTTGGCCGCGTGCGGCTGACGGAAGCAGCCCCTGAAAACTCCTGCCGCCCGGCGGCGGATGTTCTCTTTCGCACAGCCGCTGCCACCTGGGGAAGCGGAACCCTCGGCATCGTTCTCACAGGCATGGGCCGAGACGGCCTTGCGGGAGCCCGGTCGATCGTTGACGCTGGAGGCTCAGTGCTCGTCCAGGATGAGTTTACGAGTGTGGTGTGGGGCATGCCTGGTGAAGTGGCGAGAGCGGGGCTCGCCGATGCCATCCTGCCTCTGCGCAGCTTGGAGCTGAAGTCGGCTTGCGGCTGCGTCGCCGCACGGCCGGCTCATCATAAGAGGCGCCCAGGATCCCCGCATGCAGATCAGCCCTCCGCAGTTTGCCTACCTGCGGGCCTTTCTCAAACGCGTCTCGGGCGTGTCACTCGACGAGTCCAAACAGTATCTCGTGGAGGCTCGCCTGCGACCGGTGGCACGGCAGCGAGGGCTGGCCGACATCGACGCTCTGGTCGCGGCCCTGCGGAACACCAGCGACGCCCGACTCGTCGATGAGGTCGTCTGCGCGATGATGACCCACGAGACCTCGTTTTTTCGCGACAAGGCTCCGTTCGAAACGCTGGCCCGCCTGATTCCAGACCTGCTGGCTCGTCGCGGTGTGATGAAGCAGCTCGTAATCTGGTCGGCGGCCTGCTCGACTGGCCAGGAGCCCTACAGCCTGGCGATGCTGCTGCACGAGCGCTTCTTCAGCCTGCTCTCCAGCTGGCGAGTTCGGATCATCGCCTCTGATCTTTCGCAGATCGCACTGGGGCGGGCACGGGAGGGGATCTACAGCGAGCTGGAAACGGCCCGAGGCCTCAGCCCAGCCATGAAGACCAAATACTTCCGACCCCTCCAGGGCCGCTGGAGTGTGGCGCAGAACTGCCGCGGGCTCATCGAGTTTCGTCAGCTCAATCTCACCCAGCCCTGGCCGACGATGCCCGCCTGCGACTTCATTCTGCTGCGAAACGTGCTGCTCTACTTCGACGTGCCCACACGCATGGCCGTCTTGGAGCGGATGCGACGCACCCTGCGACCAGACGGCGCCCTGTTTCTCGGCGGGGCCGAAACAATGCTCGGCATGGATATCGGGTATGAGCGGAAAATAGGCACGGGCTGCAGCTACTACGTTCCCCTGAAACGCTGACGAGACGCGCCTCAAGGTCGACAGAAATGCCGACAGGACATGTCAGCTCCCGCCGCCCCACTCCAGGCCCAGGATCGACACGTCGTCGAGCGGACCGTTGGGCACACACCACGTCTCAACCGCCGAGAGCAGCGACGCAACCGTTGCCATCAAGGCGGTCGCCACGGCCTTGCGACAGCACCACCTTCATCGCCTCGTCGCCAAACTGCTCCCGTTCGGCGTTCATCGCCTCAGGCACACCGTCGGAATAGAGATAGATGCGGTCGCCAGGCGAGAGGGTCAGCGACTCTTCGTCGAACTCCACATCGGGCACAAAGCCGACGGGAAAACCGCTCATCTCGTGGAGCGTTGCCGTGCCATCCGCGGCAACCTGCGCCAGCGGCGTGTGGCCCGCTGACACATACCTCAAGCGGCCGCTCGGGACATGCAGCACGCCGTAGAGCATCGTGAAGTAAAGCCCCGAAAACTCGTCAGCCTGAAAGAGCCCGTTGAGCTGAAAGGCAACCTCGGAGGGCGTGGCGAGTTTGATGCCGCCGTTGCCATCCGGCCTGACAAGCAGCGAGGAGTCGGAAACCTTTGGGGAGAGGAAGCGGCCCACGGTCACCGCCATCAGCGACGACGGCACTCCATGGCCACTGACATCGACGACATACAGCCCCAGGTGCTCCGCATCGAGCTGAAACACATTGAGAAAATCGCCGGCAAGACTCTGGCAGGGCACATACCGCCAGGCGAGTTCAACCTTTGGCACAGTGACTTCTTCATCCGGCAGGAGCGACCGCTGCACCCGCGCGGCAGCCTCGAGGTCCCGGGTCATCTGCTTGTTGATTCGGGAGATTCGTTCGTTGAGGGCGGTCAGCTCTTGGTTGGATCGCTGCAGCTCGTCGCGAGCGAGCGAGAGGTCGCGGTTGACGACAACCAGCTCTTTGTTTTTTGTGACGGCGTTTTCGAACGTTGAGACGAGCAGATTCAGCACCTGCTGCCGCCCAGCCTTCACCTGAAAGGTCTGACCAGCAAGCGTGACATCGAGCGTCGCTTCACCGGCCGTATCGGTCTCGATTGGCGTGGCGAGCAGGTCGCCCATTCTTGCCAGGAGATACCCGGGGTCGTAGGGCTTGGTGACATAGTTGTCGGCCCCCGCATCGAGCCCGCGAATGATGTCGACCGGATCAGACAGCGTGGAGAGCAGCATCAACGGAACCGTCCGCAGTTCCGGATCCGACTTCACGGCTTTGCAAAATGCGTAGCCATCCATCTCCGGCATCTCAATGTCGGAGATGATCACATCCGGCCGCCGCTCGCGAACGAGCTCCAAGGCTTTGCCGCCGTGCTCAGCCAGCCGAACGGAATGGCCGGCATCCACAAGAACCTTCTCGAGCATCCGCGCCTGGATGCGACTGTCTTCGGCGACAACGATGTCGACCGCTTTCATGCCGGCTCCTTCAGAACGTTCTTCTTGGACCCTGCCAGCTTCTTGAAACCCGCACGATCGCGGGCAAGCTGCAGCCTACTCAAACGCCTTCATCGCATCCCCGGCATCGCCATAGATGCTGAAGAGCTTGTCGAGATTCGTCAGCTTGAAGACGGTGAAGATCTCGGGGCGAATGGAGCACATCTTGAGACGGCCATCAGCCTTCTTCATCTTGCGATGCACCACTCCGAGGAGGCCGAGCATCGCACTCGACATAAACTCAACATTCGAGAAGTCGAGCAGGACGTCTGGCGCGGGCCGATTGCCAACCACAGCCAGGAGTTCGGTCCGCAGCTCATCCAGCAGTTCCTCGTCGAGGATCTTGCTGTCTTTGAAGATCACGACATCAACATCTTTGACACGGGAGACGTTGAGCTTGCGAAAAGTCGACATCGACACCATCCGTCGGAGTGCATGGAGCGGTCCGCCCCCACGGCAGACTCAGGCCGAAGTCTACCAGATTATTGTTCAGCGTCATTCCCCTTCAGTTGCGATGAAACAGCCGCTGCGCGTTGGCTGTCGTCGCTGCCACGAGCGACTCAAGCGTTTCCCCCCTGGCAATCGCCAGGCAGCGGGCTGTGTGGATCACATGAGCCGGCTCGTTGCGGCGGCCACGAAGCGGTTCTGGCGAGAGAAATGGGCTGTCGGTCTCAATCGAGGAGGCGATCAGCCGGCACCCCCACGGCCACCTCCCGCACAGCCCCGCCGGAGCGAAACGTCGCCATCCCGGCGAATCCAATAAAGCATCCCAGTCGCACCGCTTCGGCCGCCTGCTCGACCGTGCCCGTAAAAGAATGCAGCACTGCCGTAAGAGGCCCCCGCTCCAAGGCCTCACGAAGCATGCCGAGCACATCGTCGGTGCTTTCTCGCGTGTGGATCACCAACGGAAGGCCGACACGCTGGGCAAGATGGATGTGGCGATCAAAAAACATCCGCTGCAGCTCCGGCGGAGCCGTGTCGCGATACCAGTCGAGGCCAGTCTCACCGACCGCCTGCACCCGTCCAGATTCGACGAGCCGCACAACCTGCTCCCACTCCTGATCATCGGCGTCGGCTGCATCGTTGGGGTGGATGCCAGCCGAAGCGGTCAGCCCCTCTTCCCGCTCGGCCAAGTCGGCCGCAGCCGCACTGTCGATCGCCCGGGTGCCTATCACATGCATGAAGCGAACACCGGCAGCACGAGCTCGCTCGAGCACGCCGGGAAGATCTCCCCCATACCGCATGGGGTCGAGATGGCAGTGACTATCAAAAAGTTCCATCACTCCGTGTTGCCGTTCCCTGTGCGGATTGTCAAGTCGAGGCGGATGGCTTGGCCGACTCAGTCCTCTCGCTCACCAGTTTTGCGGCGAGCTGCTCAAGCACGTCAAGATGCGACTGCAGGCTGGTCCGAGCTTCTTTGAGAACGTCGCCTGCGTCTCCCGCCGTGTCGCCCCAAGAGCCCACCAGAGCGATTTGGCTTTGCGTTTCCTGGCGAAGCTGAGGGAGCAGATATTCAAGCTCGATATCGTGCAAGGCGGTGTAGCGGAGCGGATACTTCACCTGCGGCGTGCGGATGTGCTGTTCGTCCAGCACCATGCCCGCCCGATCAAAAAGACTCTTCAGGTCGGAGCAGAGATCGGCAATCGCCAGCTTGATTTCCTCAGCCCCCGGCCTCGACCAGATGCTGGAATCCTGAATGTACAGGGCGAGCGACGGACCGACCGCCCGCATCAGCTGCACGAGCCGCTCGCTGGAGAGATCGCTGGTTGGGTTTGCTGGCATCGGTCGGTCGTCTTCATCTGTTCATCGAGGCTCCGCCACCGGCAGGCCCGAGCTCAATCAGGAAACAATCCCCCAGTGAGGCGGGCCAGGGTGTACAGGCCCGACCAGAACACACCGAAGATGACGATCGGCACCACGAACGCTGTGATTGCCGCACCAGAGAGCGAGACAAGGCCCACGCTCGGCTGCGGTCGATCGGCCGGAGGCGGATCAAACGTCATCACCTTCACAACGCGGAGGTAGTAGAAGAGGCCCAGCACGGTGTTCAAACCTCCGACAACCAGCAGCGCGAGCAGAATACTGCCCTCTGCGGAGGCCGTGATCCCTTCCGCCAAAGCAGCAAACACCAGGAACTTCCCGACAAATCCTGCCAAAGGCGGCAGACCGATCAGGCTCGCCAGCACCACGCCCATCAGCACCACCAATCCTGGGCTCGTTTTCACCAGCCCAGCATAGGAGCTGATTTCCTCGCTCCGCAGCCGATTCCTCAGCACAGCCACGATCAAGAAGGCTGACATGTTCATAAAGAGATAGGTCGCCAGATAGAACGACACGGCTGAGATTGCGGTTGCCGCCAGCGACTCGTTGGCACCGGCGAGCGCCACGGCCGCAGCGACCCCCATCATCAGATATCCAACGTGCGCGATCGTTGAATAGGCAAGCATCCGCTTGATGTTGGTCTGCCCATAGGCTCCCAAGTTGCCAAGCGTGCAGGTCACTGCTGCCAGCAATGCAATCACCGCCACCGTAAACGACCGCACTGGAGCCAGGCCGGCACGGTCGGCGTCGCGGGCCTGCCCATCCTCAGCAGCCACAGAAATCGCAGCCGCCTGAGGGACAGGCTCAGAGGCCGGGGCCGGCATTCCAAAGCCGAGAGCGACCCGCACCAGCAGCGCCACAGCTGCCGTCTTGCTCGCAACCGAGAGGAAGCCGCCGATCTCCGCCGAAGCCCCTTCAAACACGTCTGGAGCCCAGAAGTGGAAGGGCACGGCGGAGAGCTTGAAGGCAAGGCCAACGCCCACCATCAATCCGCCCAGCATGAGCACCATGGCGGCGCCATCGGGGAAGCCCGCACGACCGATCGCCGCCAGGCGAGTCGCGGCCGTCGGCAGATGCACGGTTCCCAATGATCCAGCCAACAGGCTGATTCCGTAGAGCATGACCCCGGCGGCACCGGCACCATACACCGCGTATTTCAGCGCCGCCTCCGAACTGGTCCGTCGCCCCTTGAGCAAGCCGGCCAGGACGTAACTTGGCACGCTCGCCATTTCGACGGCCAGAAAGACAGCAAGCAGATGGTTTGCCGATGCCATCAGGCACATGCCGAGCGTGGCGCCAAGCACGAGCACATTGAAATCAGCGGCATCTTCCCGATCGGGAATGCCCGTGATCCTGGTGAACACACTGAAGAGCACCAGCACGCCCGTCAGCAGAAACCGGATGAACGCTGTCAGTGGATCAAACACCAACAGGCCCGTGAAAAGCTCCACCCGCTCCGGCAACGCCGTCCCCACGAGCCAGGGCGAGCCTGGCAGACTCCGCAGATCACTCCATGCATACCAGGCGGCAAACAAAACACCGCCCAGCGCCACCCCGCCTGAATCCAGGCGACGAAGCCCAGGCAGCATCCGCACGAGCAACACCAGCACAATGGTGGCCGCCAAGGCCAGTTCCGTGCGAAACAAAGGCAGCGACACCTGGAGCGTGTCGTGCAGGACCGGCGTGAGAAATGAGGCAGGATTCACGGTGTCGATACCCCCGAGTTTGCAGCCACATGCTCAAGGGCAGCGTCGCGAGCAGCCTGCACCGCGTCCACTGCAGCCTCCGCGTCGTGCACATCGCGGGTCCATGTCGCCAGCGTCTCCACCTGCTGATTGACCGAAGGCGTGAGGTACTCAAAGAGCGACTGGGGGTAGACGCCGAAGACAACAGCGAGGAACACCAACGGCGTGGCAATCGCCAGTTCGCGTCGCGTCAGTGGCGTCAGTGCCTCCTCGTGAGGACCTCGGTATTCCGCCCCGAGATAGACCCGCTGGATTGCCCTGAGGATGTAGCCCGCAGTCAGGATCACCGTAAACGCCGACAGTGCCGCGTAGACGTGGCTGTAGTTCCAGGCGGAGAGCGTGACGAGCACCTCGCCGATGAAGCCGCACAGGCCAGGAAGCCCGAGCCCTGCGAAAAACACAGTCACCGCGAGGCCTGCATAGACAGGCATCCGTCCAAAGATGCCGCCAAACTCATCCAGATTGTGATGATGCACCCGGTCGTAGAGCACGCCGACCATAAAGAACATGCCGGCGGAGGAAATGCCGTGGGCGAGCATCTGAAACATCGCGCCGTTGACCCCTTGAGCCCACGACTCCCAGGCATACTCGCGGCCCGCGACCGCACTCCAGACACCCAAACCGAGCATCACGTAGCCCATGTGGCTGACCGAACTGTAGGCCACCATCCGTTTGAAGTCTTTCTGAGCCAGCGCCGCAAAGGCACCATAGAGCATCGAGACGACGCCCAAACCGCAGACGAGCCAGGCAAGCTCGAGGCCACCACCAGGGCAGATCGGGTAGCAGATCCGGATGATCCCGTAGCCACCAAGCTTCAGCAACACGCCTGCCAGGATCATCGAAATCGACGTGGGAGCCTCCACATGGGCGTCGGGCAGCCAGGTGTGCACCGGCACGACAGGCACCTTGATCACAAACCCGATCAAGAGCAGGAGAAACGCCAACACCTCCAGGTTCATGCCAAACACTTTGGCAATCGCAAACGGCGAGTTGGGCATCTGGCCAATCGCAGCCAACGCCAGCAGATTAAACGAATGAACCGCCGAGCCTGAGGCCCTCAGTTCTGCGATCGCTGCCGCCTGCTCCGCCGCCTGAAGCTGGGGGCTCACCACGTGCGCGGCAACGAGCTGCTCGTCGCTCAGCAGCGTCACATCGCTGTTGAAGTAGAGCATCAGCATGGCCAGCAGCATCACCGCACTGCCAAGCAGCGTGTAAAGGAAGAACTTGATCGCGGCATACTCCCGACGCGGCCCACCCCAGATGCCGATCAGGAAATACATCGGCAACAGCATCGCTTCCCAGAACACAAAGAACAGGAAGAAGTCGAGCGAGACAAACACGCCAATCATGCCTGTCTCCAAAAGCAGGAAGAGCACGTAATAGGCCTTCACATGCTTCGAGATGTTCCAGCTGGCAGCACAGGCGAGCACAGAGAGAAATGTGGTCAGCACGACAAGCGGCATGCTGATGCCGTCAACCCCGAGCAAATATTCGATGCCAAACGCATCGATCCAGGGCATCTTGACGACGAGCTGCATGTCGGGCTCGCCAACGGAAAACATCGCCCCACCAAAGCCGCCAAGCGCCGGCACCGCCACGATCAGGGAGATCACGAACACGACCCCAGTCGTGGCCACGGCAATCCACCGGATCAGCTCCTCGCGGGCCTTGGGAATGATCGGCAACGAGAGAACGAAGGCCACGATCGCTGGCAGAAAGAGGATCAGCGTGAGCGGCCAAAAGGCTGGTTGCGACATGAAAAGGATTCCGAACTGGCGGGCCTGGGGAGTGGCAAGCGGCTAGACAGCCCAGCCGGCGTGGGCAGCATGGTCAGGGGCCAGCGACCATCGTGCCGAACATGATGCTGGCCAGGAGAAAGATGGCCACTGTCCCAACGACGATGAACATCACGTATTGACGAAGGTGGCCTGTCTGAATGGCCCGCAGCCGGAGCCCGGTGGCCCAGGTGGCTGAGGCAAGGACGTTGACCAGTCCGTCGACAACGACTCGATCCATCCATGCATCTCCCGCGGCGAGCTGCCGCGATGCCCACGCAAAGAAATGGACGATCGGGTCGATGATCCTGCGATCGTTTGCCGAGGCGAGCGCCGCGATGCCGTAGGTCGGCTTGACGAACATCCAGTCGCAGATCTCGTCGAAATACCAGCCATGTTCGAGGAACGTGTGCGCGGGCCGCAGCAGCGCTGCGATCGCCGCCGGGTTGACGAGCCGCCACGCGTAGAAGGCAGCTGCCAGGAGCACGCCGGCCGCTGCCGTGGCAAAGGCCGTCACCGTGACGAGGAAGTGGATGTCTTCAGCATGACTCGCGGCCTCAGCTGGCACCGTCACGGCCGCGGTCAGCAGGCCACCACCGGTCAGTCCATCCGCCGTGCCCAGCGGCCTTGCCTGCTCAAGCAGAGTGGCGACACCGAGCGGCCCAAGAGACCATCCAGCAATCACGGCCATCACCGAGAGCACGACCAGAGGCACTGTCATCACAGCCGGTGACTCGTGCACATGCTCAGCGACATGCTCGTCGCGAGGCTCGCCGACAAAGGTCATGAACCATAAACGGAACATGGAGAACGCCGTCAGGGCTGTACCACCGGCTGCCGCATACCAGAGCACAGCATGCGATGGGTTTATCCGCTGAAACACCAACGCCTGGGCGAGGATCGAGTCTTTTGAGTAGGAGCCAGAAAAACCGATCACAAACGGAACTCCTGCCCCAATGATCGCCAGGCAGCCCACCAGCATCGTCCACCCGGTGTAGGGCATCTTCTTGAGCAACCCTCCCATCCGACGCATGTCGTTGGTGTGACAGGCGTGGATCACCGAGCCCGAGCACAGAAACAGCAGGCTCTTGAAGAAAGCGTGCGTCACGAGATGGAAGAGGCCGGCAACCCAGCCGCCAACCCCGAGGGCAAGCATCATGTAGCCGAGTTGGCTGACCGTCGAATAGGCAAGCACCCGTTTGATGTCGGTGCAGACCAGCGCGATCGTCGCCGCGAGCAAGAGGGTGATCGCTCCGACGTAGGCAATCACCATGAGCACGTCGGGGGTGAACAAGGGAGAGCACCGTCCGGTGAGGTAGACGCCAGCCGCCACCATCGTGGCAGAGTGCACGAGGGCGGAGACGGGAGTCGGGCCTTCCATGGCATCGGGAAGCCAGACATGCAGCGGCACCTGCGCACTCTTGCCCATGCAGCCGCAGAAAATGCCCAGCCCGGCGACGACGAGCAGCCAGCTGCCCATGCCCATCGCTCGCCATTCCGGCACCTCGGCCGCAACCTCGGCGGCAGCTTCTTCAGCAGAGTTGCCTGCAGCGATTGAGGCCACACGATCCGAGGCCGCAGCAACCACCATCCCGTCGGGAACCTGCAGGGCGTGTCCATGTTCGCCGGGACGAACCAGAGAAAACAGGCCTGGCCGAACGACCTGTTGACCGTCAGCGTGCACCGTAACGGTGTTGCCAAAGTGCAGCGTTCCCAGCGATCCCCAGAGGGCCATCAGCCCGATGAGCAGACCGACGTCGCCAACCCGATTGACGATGAATGCCTTGTTTGCCGCCGTCGAAGCACTCGTGCGCTCGAAAGAGAAGCCGATCAGAAACCACGAACAGATACCGACCAGCTCCCAGAAGACGAAAACCATCGCCAGATTTCCAGCAATCACGATCCCCAACATGCTGAAACAAAACAGCGAGAGCCCCTGGAAAAATCTCGGATACCGCCCGGGGCGATGCAGGTGCCCTCCCGACGCCAGCGTGACCTCATGATCCGTGATGTCGTGGAGTTCGTTCTGCATGTAGCCGACGGCATAGACGTGGGTGCACGTTGCAATGAACGTCACCATCACAAACAGCAGCACGGTCAGGCTGTCGATGTACCAGCCGATCGAGAGCACGAGCGTCGGGCTGCTGTAGAGCGAGTACCAGTCGCCTGAGTAGGCAGGCTTCGTTGGGGCATCCCCACCAGTTGCGTGGGCACTATGCCCATGTCGACTCTCGCCCGCGGCATGCGACTCACCGGCAGAGGCGTCGGCTGCAAATCGAGCAAACGTCGCCGAAACACTGCCGCCGTCGCGGGGCGGCGACCATGGCGAGTGGTCGTCAGGCTGAGCACTCTGGTGTTGAGCACTGGCATGCTCCACCGCTGCCGGCGGATGCGACACCATCCAGGTGCCGAGAGCAATCAACGAAAGTGCAAACGAGGCCCCTATCGCTGAGGTCGCCACCCAGGCAGCGTTTCGCCCGTGGGGCCCCATCTTCGGGCCAAAAAACAGGATGGCTGCGAACGACCCGAGGGGGATCAGCCACGCCAACCCCAACAGGGTTGCGAGCGTCGCGCCGAGATCGGATTGCACTTCCACTTCAGCCCCGCGTTTTTTCTATCCGCCAGGATCGGTCCTGCGTCACGATCCACCATGAGTTCCGACGGCGACGGTTTTCGATCAGCCCTTAAGGTCGTCTGCGCGGTCGACATCGACCGTGGAATAGTTGTTGTAGAAGTTGAGGGTGATCGCCAACGCCACGGCCGCCTCGGCTGCCGCCAGCAGAATCACAAACAGCGCGATCAGCTGGCCATCCAGCCCGAGGATCGACGCCTGCTCACCTCGCAACACCGGCGAACCGAACGCCACAAAGTTGACATTGGCTCCGTTGAGCACCAGCTCAATGCCCATCAGCACGCCGAGCGCATTCCGCTTCACAACCATGCACACGAGACCGGTCGTGAAGAGAATCGCGCCGACGACGAGGTAGTGACTCACCCCGACAGGATCAAACAGCAGGTTCATCGCATTCCTCCCGTCGAAGCTCCACCGCCCTGCCCGCCGGACGACTTTCGCCGCTTCGACCGAGCGAGATAGGCGGCCCCGACAAGCACCACGAGCAGGTGCACGGACACAATCTCAAAGGGGAGCAGGTAGCCGCTGCGAACCTGGCCATCCGCTGGAGACTGCTCCCCACTGGCCACATCCCCATCAACCCGCACGCCGAGCAAAGCCATTCCGAGAGGGGTTGCTGACGGCTGCCCACTGGATGAGGCAACGGCATTCCCGCCTTCCGCCGTCGATCCCGACCAGGCCGGCCCCGAAACGGCCGCCTGCAGGAGAACCGCAAGCAGCGCCCCACCCACAAGCCCAGCCAAGAGCTTGTCACGCACGGGCGTTTTGATCGCCACAAACGGCTCCTGAGCCGTCAGCATCACACCAAACACCAGCAGCACGAGGGTGCCGCCGACATAGATCATCAGCTGCATCGCACCGACAAACTCGGCGCCCGCAAGAAAAAACAGCCCGGCCGTGGAGCCCAGCGAGAGCACCAGATAAAAGGACATCCTCACGACGTTGTCTGCGACCACAACAGCCACCGCCAAACTGCAGGCCAGCACCGCAAACAACAAAAACAAGAAGCCTTGCCAGTTGAGGCCGCCCTCAGCGGCAGCGAGCACCGGCAGGAGAGAGGCGACGGAGCTACTCATGTCGAGACCTCGGCGATCTCTGCCAGCACGGGCGGGTCCTCGACTGGGGCGTCAGTCACCGCAGCCCTCCGGCCTCCAGGCCCCTCGAGCCATCCTTCACGAATCTCTCCGGGCCGACGCGACCCGTCATCAAGGTTCAGCAGCCCCCGGGAAAGACCCACAGCCAGGTCATCGCACCAGCGAACATGACCGCAGCGATCGGCGTGCAGTACTTCAGGCAGGTGGTCATCACCTGGTCGATTCGCAGCCGCGGCAGCGTCCAGCGAATCCACATCATGAACAGCACGCCCAGCGTGGCTTTCCCAAGAAAGTTGGCAAGGCCGAGCAGCCGCACGAACGCCCCCGTCGACTCACCGGAGCCCTCACTCAGCCCCAGCAGCGAGGCGATCGGCACCGGCCCGTTCCAGCCACCCAGAAAGAGGATCGCCGCCAAGCCGCTGACCAAGAACATCGAGCTGTACTCGGCCATGTAGAAAAAGCTCCAGCGGAGGCCCGAATATTCCGTGTGGAAGCCTGCGACCAGCTCGCTTTCCGCCTCGGCCAGGTCGAACGGGGCCCGATTCACGCTGGCCACGGCACAGGTCGTATACACCCAGAACACCACAAACGTGAACGGGTCGTGAAAGAGGTACCAGTTGGTGAACCAGCCAGACTGCTTCTCAGCGATTGTGACCAGATCCATCGTGCCGGCGAGCATCACGGGCACCACGATGCACATGCCCAGCGGAACCTCATAGCTGACCACCTGGGCGGCTTCACGCATCGCTCCAAAGAGCGACCATTTCGATGCGGAGGCATACCCGGCGAGGATCACTCCAAAGACCTCAAGCCCCAACACTGCGACAACGTAGAAAACACCCACATTGAGCCTGAGGGCGACCATGTCGAAGGCAAACGGCAGGCCGATAAAGGCCGCGAACGACGCACAAAAACTGACGTAGGGAGCCACTCGAAAGAGCATTTTGTCGGCTCGTTCGGGCATCAGGTCTTCTTTCGCCAGCAGCTTGATGCCGTCAGCGAGCGACTGCAGCCACCCGAACCTTCCACCAGTTCGCGTGGGGCCAAGACGGTCTTGGATACGGGCCGACACCTTTCTCTCGGCCCAGATGAAGACCAGGGCACCGCCTGCCATCAGGTTGAGAATCAGGACAGCCGAGAGGACCGCCAGCAGCGACCATGTCAGCCATCCCGGCAGTCCCATAGTCTGGATAAGATACTCAGCCATCTTGGCTCACCAGCCTCCGCACGCGTCACTCCATTCTCAAAAACAAGGCGAACTCTCTCGTGTTGGCGATTCCGCGAAAAAATGCTGGAAGTCTGCACGAACGTGCGTCGGTTCTCAAGGAAGGCTCACGAAACCAGCCCCACGCTGCTCGCTGTCCGTGGAAAAGGCCATTGATGGCTTTTTTCCAGTCTGCTAGCGGTCAATTTCTCCCATCACGATGTCGAGGCTGCCGACGATCGCAGGCACGTCGGCAATCAGGCAGCCATGGCAGAGTTCGGGCAGAACGGACAGATTGGAAAATGAACTGGACCGCGCACGGACTCGCCACGGTTTTGGCGTCCCGTTGCCAATGAGATAGAAGCCCATCTGGCCTTTGGGACATTCCGTCTCAAGGTAGACATCTCCTGCGGGAATCTTTTCCGCGATCTTCACCGGTTCGCCCAACGAACCTGTGCAGGCCGAATACCGGTCGATGGCCTGCCGGATCAGTTCCATCGACTGGACGACTTCAAGCATCCGCACGAAGAAGCGGTGCCAGCAGTCGCCGAGCACCGCATCTGCGGGCACGGCGGGGTAGGCACGATCCCGCGGATAGGTGCCATCTTTCATCACCGCCACTTCAAAGGCATAGCCGTCGTACATGGCAGTGTAGATGGGCTCGCCGTCCCGCCGCATGTCCTGATCGACGCCGCTGCCCCGCAGCACCGGCCCTGAGCACCCATAGTTGATCGCCATTTCCGGCGACAGCACGCCGATACCGCCGGTTCGCTTCACGAAAATGGCATTCGTGGTCAGCAGAGCGTGATACTCGCGGATGATCGGTTCAAACTCGTTCAAAAATGCTTCGCACCGGCCAAGCCAGCCTGGCGGCAGGTCCGCCGTGAGCCCCCCGACAGTGATGTAGCTGTAGGTGAGCCGGGCGCCACAGGCCTCCTCGAAAAGGTTGAGGATCTTCTCCCGCTCACGAAACGCGTAGAGAAAGGGACTGAAGGTTCCAAGGTCGAGCCCATAGGCTCCCATGCCCACAAGATGGCTGGCAATCCGCCCCAGTTCGGCGATCAGCACCCGCAGGTGGCGGGCCTTCTCGGTGACCTGCAACCGCATGAGCTTCTCGACGGCGAGCGACCAGCCGAGATTCATGTTCATGCCGGCGAGGTAGTCCATCCGGTCGGTGTAGGGAATGAACTGCCGGGCCGAAATGTTCTCACCGATCTTCTCAGCACAGCGATGCAGATAGCCGATGTGCGGCTCGACTTCCGACACCACCTCGCCATCGGTCCGCAACACAAGCCGCAGCACACCGTGCGTGCTGGGGTGCTGAGGCCCCATGTTGACGAGCATCTCATCGGTCCGCACATCGAACTCGATGATCCGTGGATCGTCATCGATGACCTGTGACATGCTGTTGTGTCCTTCCGCCGATGTTGTGAATCACGTCGCGAGACTCACGCAGAGCCCACGCGATGCACGACCTACCTGCCGCGAATGCCGTGGTATTCCAGCGGCATCTCGTAATCCTTGCGAAGGGGAAATCCCTCCCAGTCCTCGGGGCAGAGAATCCGCCGCAGGTCGGGGTGACCCACGAATCGCACCCCAGAGAGGTCATAGACCTCTCGCTCGTGCCAGTCTGCAGATCGCCAAATCCCGGCGACGCTCGCCACCTCGGGTGGCTGCCCGGGCTGATCGTCTTTCCAGCGAGGAAGTTTGGTCTTCAGCACCAGGCTGACCCGGGCTCGCGTGCTCCAGAGGTGGTAGACGAGTTCGAGATGCGGATCCCATCCGGCCTTTGCAGCTTTCTTGGGATCAGACTCAAACCAGTCGACGGCAGTGATGCACTGCAGCGAATCAAAGCCCGTCTCAGACGAGTCGTGCAGCCATCGGCACACGTCGGCGACGGCGGCGGGGACCACTTCGACCCACGGATCGATCGCTTCGAGGTTCGTCCCCACCACCCCGCCGGGAACGGCCGCCTCGAGCAACTCGACGAACGCTGGGCCTCGCATCCTTATCTCCTCTCACCTGGTGCGTATCAGACGCAGAGCGGCCTGCAATCGCCACCGCTGCCGCAACGAAACAAGGCCTGCCCTCCGACGACTACGCGGACAGCACAGACGATGCCGACGGCCCATCGGTCCGCTGCGGTGCAGGAGCTGGAATCGCCGGACGTCCGCGAGCCGCAGAGACCGCCCGCACCCAGTCGAGATCTCCGCGATACCAGACATAAGAAAAACCGGTCAGCAGCACCGCATAAAACACCGCCATTTCCGAAATCGCGGTTCGAGCAAGCAAACTCCCAAACCGCTGCACAGCCCAAAGGCCCTCCTGCTCAGGCCCGCCCTGTGGCGTCTCCTGGAGCACCGCTGCCTTTCGCGGAGGAACGGGAAACTGGGGAACCCTGGGGCTTCGAAACCCCAACTCGCGGAAGAGCCCAGCTCCAGCTGGCGACAACGCGAGCGAGCCCACTGCGGCTGGAATCGCCACCCCGGTTGCAGGTGCGTCACCATCGGCACGGCCGCCGCCAGTGAGCCCCTCGGCGGCGTCACTCACGTCCCGCGACACCGCCACGACGCTGGCAAGACCGGGATCTGAAAGCTGCGTCGCTTTCCCAAACACCGTTGCCCAGGGAAAGAACAGGGCGACCTCGACCTCGAAAATGATGAAGAGAAGTGCCACCACGTAAAAACGCAGGTCGAACTGCACGAAACTCGAGCCGATGGCCTGCTCACCACACTCATACACCTCGAGCTTTTCGGCGTTGGGCATGCTTGGCCGGACCAGCCAACCCACAATGAGGTTGACGGCGAGAAAGACCGCCCCAACAGCGACAAAGAGGGCGAGATAGCCTGCGATGAAAACGGGGTCTACCACGCCATGAGCCTCCCACTCGCCACATTCGAATCGCTTTTATTCACGCATGCTCCCAAGGCGACTCATTGATTTGGGCCGCCATGCACCGGCTCAACGATCACTTTTGCGGCGGAGACAACGGTTGGATTGAGCGTCGATCGGCCCCACGCCACATCGACGGGAAGTCGGGCAAAGTCGACGATTGTGCCATCGCGGCTGTAGCAGCTCAGGTCGTGCGACGACCCCATAAAGATGCAGTCCACAGGACAGGGCTCAACGCACAGCGCACAAAACATGCACTTCGAGTAGTCGATCGTAAAGCCACTGACCTGGAAGCCTTTTCCCCCCTGAACCCGCTCTTTCCCGATGTAGATGCAGTCGACAGGACACGCCTTCGCACACTGGTCGCAGGCGATGCAGGTCGTCAGGTCGAACCGATGGAAGCCCCGGTAGCGGGCCGCCACGGGAACAGGCAGTTCGGGGTACTCGAACTGCTCAGTGAACGTCTTTCGATTCCGATTGTAGGTGCTGCTGAAGACTCTCAGCGTCACGAAAAGACCTTCCGCGACCGTCGAAATCGCCGAAAACACGTTGCGAAACCAGACCCGCATTGTATGGCGACCGTGATTGTGTGGCGACCGTGAAGGGATGGGGGCCTTACGGCGGAGTCTGAGGTCGCACCACCATGGCACCTCCCTACCGATCAGTATATCGACCTTGGGGCAGTGACGAGCCGCCTCGGCCCCGCCCGAAGCACGAGGCCGCACCAGAGGCGGGTGCCAGACAGTTGACGAGCAACGGTAAATCTGTACATTGAAAGCAAGCACCGGACTCCATTTATGCTCGTTCTTTCAAGAAAAAGACGAGTGCATCGTCATCAACGACAACATCACGATCGTCGTGGTGGAAATTCGTGGCGATAAGGTTCGGCTTGGAATCGAAGCACCGAAGGAGGTGCCGGTGCACCGTCGCGAGGTCTTTGAATCCATCTCTGAGGTTTCTGTGTCTCCCAGCGGCGACCCAGCAAGCGAGCCCGTTGTAGATTCCGCGGTGAGGGCTACGCAGACCGAGGCGGGGGCAGTGATCGTGGAAAATGACCTCGGCTGCTCGGCCGAACATCCGGGAGAGAGCGGCCCTCCTGCCGGTGAGCCTCGTGGCGTGAAGCCCCGGTAAGGATCGCTGATCGACAGCCCTCTTCCTTAGGCTTGGGCCCCATTTGAGGGATGTGCGAATCTGAGCTGGCTGCTCAGCGCGAAAACAGCGGTGAATCGCTCTGGAAAAAGCGACCGACACCCGCTGCTCTTCTTCTTTCCCCAGAGTCGGCTAGAATCCTGGGGCGGCCCCGTCGTCTAGTGGTTAGGACACTGCCCTTTCAAGGCGGTAACACGGGTTCGAGTCCCGTCGGGGTCATGGCCGCTCGCCTTTGACGGCTGTCGCTTGGTCGTTTGCCGAGCGGTAGCTTTCTCTTACTCACAGTGGGGTGTGCGATGGCACGGCCGAGCAATGAGCCCGAAGCCGCCTACGATGCGGTCCTCTTTGTCTCCTTCGGAGGTCCTGAGGGGCCTGACGATGTGATGCCCTTCCTCGAGAACGTTCTCCGAGGGAGAAACGTGCCTCGCGAGCGGATGCTGGAAGTCGCTGAGCACTACCAGCATTTTGATGGCGTCAGTCCGATCAACGGGCAGAATCGAGCCCTCCTTGAGGCCCTGCGGGCTGAGCTCCAGGCCCACGGCCCGGACATCCCGATCTACTGGGGGAATCGCAACTGGCATCCGATGCTGACCGACACCCTGCAGGAAATGTCCGCGGCGGGCGTGCGGCGGGCCGTGGCCTTCGTGACCAGTGGCTTCAGCTGCTATTCAGGCTGCCGACAGTACCGCGAGAACATCGCCGCAGCCTGCGAACCGCTCGGGGAGGCAGCTCCCGTGGTCGATAAAATCCGGGTGTTTTTCAATCACCCCGGCTTTGTTTATCCAATGGCCCGCAACCTGCTCGCGGCCCTTGAGCGGTTTCCGGAAACGGTGTCGCGAAGCGATGTGGCAGTGCTGTTTACGGCCCACAGCATCCCCCTCTCGATGGCCGAAACCTCGCGATACGTCACTCAGCTGCAAGGAGGCCTCGCGGCTCGTCGCAGAACGAGCGGGCGTCACCAACTGGCAGCTTGTCTACCAGAGCCGAAGCGGGCCGCCGACGCAGCCCTGGCTTGAGCCGGATGTCTGTGACGCCATCCGAGAGCGGGTGGAGGCTGGCTGCCGCAACGTGGTGCTCGTGCCGATTGGCTTTATTTCCGACCACATGGAGGTGCTCTACGACCTTGACGACGAGGCCGCCAACCTTTGCCAAGAACTGGGGGTGACGATGCATCGTGCCGCCACCGTCGGGACCGACCCGGAGTTTGTCAGCATGATTCGGGAACTGATTGCCGAACGTGTCTGGAATCTGCCTGAAAGGGCTGCGATTGGCGATCTCCCAGCCAGCCATGACGTCTGCCCGCTCGACTGCTGCCCGGCTCCGCCTCGCAGACCTGCAGCGGCACGTCCCACACCCGCATGAGCGCGGCGACTGCGGCACGAGCTGTGGCGACCGAGTCAGTCGCCGTAGGTGGCCGCGTTGGAGAGGTTGTGGTGCTTCTGCACGGCTTCATGGCCAACCGCTGGCTCCTTGTGCTGCTTGCAAATCGCCTCCGTAGGCAAGGCTGGCAGACCTCACTCTGGGGCTACCCCAGCCTGACGCCTTCGGTGCTCAAGCATGGCGAGCGATTCGCGAAGCGGCTCTCCGAATTGGATGCAACGCCAGGGGTCACCCGCATCCATGTCGTGGCCCACAGCATGGGTGGGATCGTGACGCGAGCGGCTCTTTGCCATGGAACACCTGCAAAGTTTGGGAGGCTCGTCATGCTCGCACCTCCGAACCGGGGCTCATTTGTGGCCACAGCCACGGCTGGCCTGATGGGCTCCGTGCTGAGGCCAGTGGCCGAACTGACGACGCACCCCGAAAGCCTTGTGAACCGCCTCGAGGAGCCCGCCGGCATTGAAGTTGGTGTGATTGCCGCCGGGCATGATCAACTGGTTTCCCTCGACAGCACCCGCCTGGCCGTGCCGCACAGCCACACCGTCATTCCCTGCATGCACTCGAGCCCTGCTCTTTCGTCGAGACGCTGCCCTGCTGACAGCTCACTTTCTTCAGCACGGCACCTTCGACTTCCCGCAGCCCACGCTCCAGGCTCCATGAGCCACCCGACACCATGACGATGGACAGAATCCGCCCCCACAGCACCTGCAGGTCATGAGCCGACTTGGCCTTGGTTGCTGGCCACTCGCGGGCATGACCCGCCACGGCATCACTCGCGACGACGCGGTCGCCACCGTGGCAGCCGCCATTGACGCTGGCATCACCCATCTCGACACCGCCTACTGCTACGGGGAGCAGGGTGAAAGCGAACAGGCCATCCGCTCAGCCATGAAGGGTCGCCGACGGGAAACGGTCTTCCTGGCGAGCAAGTGTGGCATCCACTGGGAGGCTGGCAGGCAGCAGACCGTCGACGGCTCACCGCAACGACTCGTTCGGGAAGCTGAGGAAAGCTTGCGTCGGCTCGGCACTGATCACCTCGACCTGCTCTATCTGCACGCCCCAGACCCGGCCATTCCAGTTGAAGAGTCGGCCTCCGCCCTCGCCAAGCTGCTCGATGCCGGCAAAACGCGGTCCGTTGGCTGTTCCAACGTCACGCTCGAACAGCTGCAGCAGTTTGCTTCCGTTTGCCCAACATCAGCCTGCCAGATGCCTTACAACATGCTGCAGCGAAGCCTGGAAGAGCGGTTTCTGCCATGGTGCCAGGAGCAGTCGATCGGCTTGGTGAGCTACTGGCCGCTGATGAAAGGCCTCCTCACCGGCACGATGGAGCGGGATCGTCAGTTCCCCACGTCGGACAGCCGCCATAAGTATCCAATGTTTCAGGGCGAAGAGTTTCAGCGGAATCTCGACTTCGTTGAGGCCCTGCGTCCGATCGCGGCCCGATTGGAAACAACGATTCCTGCGATCGTGCTTGCCTGGACAATGTGCCGACCAGGAATCTCCAGCGTGCTTTTCGGCGCTACGACGCCTGAGCCAGGTCGCTGAAAACACCCCTGGGCTCACCTGCCAGCTCGATGAAGCGGCCTTCACCGCCATCGACGACGCCTTTCAAGCCAGAGGGCCCGTGGCCAGCCGACGGGCCGTGAAATAGCGGGTCAGCGGATGGTCGCCGCCACACTTCAGATACGACTGCTGCACCTTCAGGCAGGCCTGCCGGAAAGCCTCAGGCCGCCTCACGCCTAAGAGTCGAAGTGTTTCAAGGGTCCCGAGACGAAAGACCACGTCTCCCGCCGGATACCATTCCTGGCCAGGCCTCACCTCAACCTCAACTGCGTCAAACCGATCAAAGTCAACATACTGCTCCACCTTCCAGGAGATTCCCCGATCGATCGTGACTCGCCTATTTGTCAGGCGATACCGCGTAATCGACCAGGGCAGACGCGTTGTGACGTAGAGCATCAACATCACGGGAATGCTTGCCAGAGCGATCAGATTGCCGATCGTCACGGGCCACGCCCCGACGTCGATCAGATAGAGACGACCGAAAAACTGACCGGTGGGAAACGCCGCAAGCGACGGCCAGACCGACATGATCGTGGTCTCAGCCGTCGCCGGAGGCACGACGCCGGCGATCGAACTCCGCTCGCGTACTGACGCTCCGGAAGCGGTTCCTGGAACATCAAGCGAAGCAGCAGTCATTCCTGATGTATCTCCACGGTCAGCCTGCCGCCAGTGCCGAGACTTCGGCCGCCTCAATCCTCCGCTGAAAATGTAGCGTGCCACCTTCGCTCTGGCAGGCTGCCCAAAACATCGCGGACAAAAGCGACAGCCCAGCACCAGCAATGCAAGCGCATAAAAAAACCCTGGCGGGGCCTTGTCCAAGCCCCACCAGGGTCACATGTTCCAACAGATCCGGTAGCCTGCGCTCATCCATTCGGAAAACGCTGATCTCTTTCAGGGCACGGAACCGTCTCCACAATCTTTTGATCCTCGAAGCCGTCCCTCTGTGTGCTGCATAGCAGACACAAAGGCAAGCATCCGAGGCGACCAATCGCTGCACTACCGAAGCGGCACACCGACAACGGTCAATATCCTTTAGAAAGGAGGTGATCCAGCCGCAGGTTCCCCTACGGCTACCTTGTTACGACTTAGTCCCAATCGCGGAGTTCATCTTCGGCGCCTGGCTCCTTGCGGTTACCTCAGCGACTTCGGATGCCCCCCACTTTCGTGGCTTGACGGGCGGTGTGTACAAGGCTCAGGAACACATTCACCGCGGTATGCTGACCCGCGATTACTAGCGATTCCAGCTTCATGCAGGCGAGTTGCAGCCTGCAATCCGAACTAGGGCACGATTTTTGGGATTTGCGTGCTCTCACGAGTTAGCATCCCTTTGTGCGTGCCATTGTAGGACGTGTGCAGCCCTAGCCATAAGGGCCATGAGGACTTGACGTCATCCCCACCTTCCTCCGGTTTAACACCGGCGGTCTCTCTAGAGTCCCCGACTTTACTCGCTGGCAACTAGAGACAAGGGTTTCGCTCGTTAAGCGACTTAACGCGACATCTCACGACACGAGCTGACGACAGCCATGCAGCACCTGTGCACGTTCCACCCGAAGGCGTGGCCCTGCTTTCACAGGGTTAATCCGTGCATGTCAAGGCTAGGATAAGGTTCTTCGCGTAGCCTCGAATTAAGCCACATCCTCCACCGCTTGTGTGAGCCCCCGTCAATTTCTTTGAGTTTCAGCCTTGCGACCATACTCCCCAGGCGGAGCACTTAACACTTTCGCTACGACTGGAAGGCTATGGAGGACCCTCCAATCAAGTGCTCATCGTTTACGGCCAAGACTACCGGGGTATCTAATCCCGTTTGCTACCTTGGCTTTCGTGCCTCAGCGTCAGAAGAGACCCAGTGAGCCGCTTTCGCCACCGGTGTTCCTCAAGATATCAACGCATTTCACCGCTCCACCTTGAGTTCCGCTCACCTCTGTCTCCCTCGAGCACGGCAGTATTGGGCGCAATTCCTCGGTTGAGCCGAGGGCTTTCACACCCAACTTTCCGCGCAGCCTACGCACCCTTTAAGCCCAGTAATTCCGAGTAACGTTTGTACGGTTCGTCTTACCGCGGCTGCTGGCACGAACTTAGCCCGTACTTCCTTCTCGAATAGGTCAAACAAGAGGGAGAACCCCCTTGCACTTCCTCCTCGTTGACAGCGGTTTACAACCCGAGGGCCTTCATCCCGCACGCGGCATCGCTCGGTCAGGCTTTCGCCCATTGCCGAAGATTCTCGACTGCAGCCACCCGTAGGTGTCTGGGCAGTGTCTCAGTCCCAATGACACGGGTCATGCTCTCACACCCGTTACCCATCGTCGCCTTGGTGAGCCGTTACCTCACCAACAAGCTAATAGGATGTAGGCCCCTCCTCGGGCGGAATCACACCTTTGATCCGGGGATGTCATCCGGTATTACCTGCGGTTTCCCGCAGCTATCCCGGACCCAAGGGTAGGTGCCTACACATTACTGTCCCTTTCGCCGCTGTCCGCCTACCGAAGTAGACTTCTCGCTCGACTTGCATGCCTAATCCATGCCGCCAACGTTCATTCTGAGCCAGAATCAAACCCTTCAGTTGAAGTGTTCGGAAACTGGAAAAATCAGACCCCGAAACGATCGTTCCCAGAAACTCGACAATGCCGAGCAGGGGCGATCAGTTCCGGTGCCGGTCACGATCGCGTGCCGGCCAAAACTAAAAGAGATCGAACTACCAGATTTTCAAGGAACAACGAACCGCAGCGGCGTGTGCCGCGGCGGCTCAGTGCTTGAAAGATAGCAGGCGAAGGTCGCCGGTCAACACGAAATAAAAATCTCCGTGTTTTTTAGGCAATTCCGCAAACAAAACCACTCTACCCAGGGGGTCCTACTGGCAGACTGTGGAACAAGTCTGCCGCCGCAGGATGCGGCGACCGGCGACGCCCAAAAACCTCCTCTTTTGGGGGCGTCGCCTGAGTGGAAACAGGCCGTGGATGGCTTTTTTCACGGACAGCTCGATGCCTGCGGCCGTTCGCTCGCCCTCACGCTCCGCTCAGAACGCTTCATCGAGGACAATCGGGACGTCTAAGCGGTGGCCCTCCCGCTCCACGGTCACCAACACCCGCTCTCCCGGCTTTCGCGTTTCCACTGCCGAAAGGAAATCATCGACGGTTTGCACCCCGTTTCCGTCCACTGCCAGGATCGTGTCCGCACCAGTGCGATCGACACGCGTGTACTCGGCCATGAACGGCCCCTGCCGCCGCCGCTCGCGAATCACCTTAAATCCCCGCACGCCAGCCCGCTCTGCGGGCCCGCCTGGCACCAAACCCGCGACCAGCAAGCCCCTTTCTGTCTGGAAAACGCGGGCGACCCCCGCGTCGGCACGGGTCACCCTTCCCTTGAGAATCAGCTGAGGCACGATCCGCTGCAGGGTTCCCACAGGGATCGCAAACCCAACCCCGGCGCTCTGCCCGGTGCGGCTGGCGATCGCCGTATTCATGCCGATCAGCGTGCCCAGGCTGTCGAGCAGCGGCCCACCTGAGTTGCCTGGATTGATGGCTGCGTCGGTCTGAATGATCGACTTGATCGTGCGGCCAGACTTTGTGGGCAGCGACCGATTGAGGCTGGAAATGATGCCTGTGGTGAGGGTTCGCTCCAGGCCGAACGGGTTGCCAATCGCGAACACCCGCTGCCCAACGAGCAGGTCAGCCGACGTGCCAAACACCACGGGCTCAAGAAGCTCCGCGGGGGCGTCGATCCGCAGCACCGCGACATCCGTTGCAGCGTCAAACCCCACCAGCTTTGCTTCATACGCCGAGCCGTCATAGAGCATCACCTGGATTTCATCCGCGCCCTCCACCACGTGGTAGTTGGTGAGCAGATGCCCCTGCTTGTCGATCACGCTTGCCGAGCCTGCCCCCTCCGACGGCACCTCGAAGAGAAAGAGCCCGGCAGCCACGGTGCCCTTCGTGTTGACGTTGACGACGCTGCGATTGACCGCCTCGTAGACGTGAATGTTGGTCAGTTCGTCCGGCGTCAACTGCCGCGTCGCCCGAGCCTGGGGAGGAGCGACTGGCGGCGGCTCCTGGCTGAGGCTCTCCCTGGGCATGGCCGCCATCGCCACAAGGACCGAGGGCACCCAGATGGCCGGCAACCTTCTCAAGCTCAGCGATCTTCCCCGCGGCACGGGCCGGCTCGCATTCCTTTTCATGCAACCACCTTCTCCCTCAAAATGAACTGTATTCACTCGCTTCACTCACCGGCAGCTGATGCCCCGGCAGTCAGTTCCTTCACGCGACGCCGCCAGTATTCGCGGTCTCACCCTGAAGGCAAAGATCGGTAGAAAGCGTTTTTCTCGAAGGAATCGCCGTTGGCGGTGGCAACCCTGTGAATCTATGCTCTCCAAGAGAAGGAGTTGATGGGCGGTCTGTCCGCTCATCGCCTCGCACGGCCGACATGCCTCGGGGAAGACAGAGTCGCGGTTGCCTCGCAGCGACGGTCGCATTCGATCATCGGCTCCGCGAACATTTAAAGGAGTTGTCGTTATGGTGCAGCGGGAAACTGACCGCTGGGGCTGGCTTCATGCAGGAACGGCCCTCTTGCTTGCTTGCCTCGTCCCGATGCCAGCAGGTGGTGTTGCGATCTCCGCCGACACCCCTGCGGAGGCCGCGCCGGTTTCGGCAACGATCTCGTTTGTGGAGTCCGCTGCCGAGCAGCCCCAGGGCTCAGGCGAATCGGGCGAGCCCCAGATGCTTCAGGTCACCGCGGTGGGGCTTCGTGCAGAAGCGTCCGAAGCGGAGTTGCTGCCCTGCGACATCGTGGTGCTGGTCGACACATCGGCAAGCCAGGCAGGTGCGTATCTGTCGGCCGCACACGACACTGTCCGCGAGCTCCTCGCGCTGACATCACCCAACGACCGCGTTCGCCTCGTGGCAATCGACGTCACCTGCGAGCCATTCTCCGACAGCTTTGCGGCAGCCAAGGCGGTTCAGACAACCGAAGCGTTGGCCCGCCTGGAAAGCCGGACTCCTCTTGGCTCCACCGACATTGTCCGCGGCCTCGACGCCGCATCTCAGCTCTTCGACAAAGGTGCCAACCATGCCCGTCGGATCATCTACATCGGGGACGGCCCGGGACTGACCGGCACAGCCCCGCTGCCCTTTAAAGGGATGCTCGATCGGCTGCGGACGGAGAAAGTTGCGTTTCATGCCGTTGCTACCGGCCCGATGGTCAACTGGCCATGCCTCGCCGCGATCGCCAACGCAACCGGCGGCATGGTGGTCATGCCAACGGCGAGCGACACCGCGGCCGACACGGCCCAGGCCGTCGCCCGGTGGCTTTCTGAACCAGTCTTCTGGACATCTGACTCCTTTGTCGCCTCCACCGCCCCTGCCGCGGAAGAGCCGGCCAACGCGGAAGATCTCGACGCGACCCGTCAATCACCGATGGTGGTTCCGCCACTTCGCCGCGACCGCGACACCGTCGCCTTTTTGATCGGCCCAGCTGACGAGATGCAGCTGGCGATGACACTCGAGACGGATTCCCGCAGCTCATCCGCTTCCGCTGCAGCCAGCCTCGAGATTCCTGCCGCGACGCCGTCGAGCGACCACGCGTATCTCGTCGAGCTGGCTCGCAACGCATGGAGCACTGGTGGCATCTTCCTGCCGACTCTCGGGCGTGAGGGCCTGGAGCGAGCCAAGCAGGCGATCCGCGGCGAAGCAGCCACGCTCGCTGCCCTCAGCCAACAGGCAGAGGCTGCCGGCGATCGGAAGGCAGCGGTTCAGCTCGCCCAGGCGTCGCTTCGTCGCGATCCCGACAACCCCGTCGCCTCCGTTCTGCGGGCCGTTTCGCAGGTAAGCACACCGGTCGACACGGCCACAGGCTCGCTTCCTGAACCTTCCGGCGACACCTCCGCCGCCGCTGAAGGAGCTCCAGCCCCGCTGGCCGACGAGACAACGCTTGAGTTTGAACGGATGCGTCGCGTGATCACGCAGTCGCTGGAGCAGGAAACGGCCGTGCAGCTTCGCGAGGCCCGCAAACTGATGGCATCCGATCCAGAAGCGGCCCGCGAAGGCCTGAAAAGCCTGCTGCTGAGCATCGACGCTGAGTTTGCCGACGCACGCCTTCCTGCGGATGTCCGCGCTCGACTGGCTCGCCAGGTTGAAATGCGGATCCGGGAAGCAGATCGCCGAGCTCGCGAGAAGGGCGAGCGAGATCTGATCGCGCAGCGTGAAACGGCGAGCCGCCGTGAGCGGGATGCCCTCCTGGGCGACCTCGAGCGAAAGCAAGACCGTCTGTCGCGTCTTGCATCGCGATACGACGCGCTCGTCAAGGAAGGCATCCGCCTTGCCTACGAGCAGCCGACCACAAACTTTGTTGAAGCAGAGCGGGACGTTGCCCGGCAGTTTGCCGAGGAGGCCCCTCGGCTTCCCGTCGATCCGATCGTGCCGATGAATGCGAGGCCCCTGAGCGAGACGATGCCGCTCTTCGCCCGGATTCTCGACTACGACGCGGAAAGCATGCGGCTGCGGCGCGACAGCCAGCGGGCCTTTATGGACACCCTGCATCTCTGCGACGTGGCAGCGATTCCCTTCCCCGACGAGCCTCCGGTGCTCTACCCGAGTGCAGCCCGGTGGAAGGAAATCACCAAGTTGCGGGAAAAGTATAAGGCCGTCGACCTCGCCAACCCGGGCAGTGCCGAGGAGAAGATCTACAAGGCCGCTCGAGCAGCCGGTCGAAAACTTCGATTTTGTGGAAACGCCGCTTCGTGACGTCGTCGCTCAGATTGAAGACGCCCACGGCATCCAGGTCGAAATCGACATCCGCTCGCTTGAAGACTTCGGCATCGACCAGGACACGCCCGTCACCAAGAGCCTCTCCGGGATCTCCCTGAGGTCCGCCCTCCGGCTGATCTTCTCGGAGCTCGACCTCGCCTACATCATCAAGGATGAGGTGATGCTGATCACCACGCAGGAGGAGGCTGAGAACAATCTGGTGCTCAAGGTCTACCCCGTGGCCGACCTCGTCATCCCGGTGAACCCGAGTTCGGGCGTCAATCCGTTCCAGACCGGCGGCGGCATGGGCGGCGCCGGTGGCATCAACAGTGGTCAGGGCGGTGGCATGGGTGGCATGGGTGGCATGGGCGGTGGCATGGGCGGCATGGGTGGCGGCATGTTCCAGGTTGCCGACGCCCGGAATCGCGAGCCTCGCATTGCCGACGCTGGTGTGAGCACGTCGGTGGCCGGCGCGGTGGCGACCGAACAGGACGACGCCACGCCTCCGCGGAGGCTGCCCGAGTCGGTGCTCTCCGCAGAGGATCTCGCTGGAGCTCTCCGCGACTACCTCGGCCCTCCGGCGAAGCAGTTCACCGCCGCCCAGACGGCAGAGGCTGCCGTGCTCCACAAGAAACTCGTAGAGCTTCGCCTGTCGGCGGCTGCCCTTGGGCGGATCGGCGACTTCGATCGAGCATCCGACCTGCTCGCAGCGGCAATCGCTTCCGGGCATGGTGAGCCGTGGATGTATGAGACACTCGCTGTGTCGCTGGAGGCAGCGGGCCGGCCAGCCTCGGAAGTGGAGCGGGCGTTGCTCTCGGCGGCTGACTTCGCTTCGAGCACGACCGAACTCTTCGCCTTGGCCCAGTGCCTGGCCCGCTTCGGCCTGACCGACCGCAGCCTCGATGTCTGCCGACAGGTCGTGACGCTCGATCCTCGGCACCGTCAGGCCTATGCCATGGCCATGTCGCTCGCCGAAAAGGCCGACGATGTCGAGTCGCTCGCCTGGTCGTGCAGTGGTGTGCTTCGCCACGACTGGCCAACGAATCAGAAGGAACTCGAACTGCGAGCAGCCCGTCTGGCGCGGGCCACGATTCGCCGGCTGGAGGAGGATGCTCGCGACGACGACGCGACGTTCTTCCGAGCGGTCATCGACAGCGCGCTCGTTCGCGATGTTGAGTTCACCATCAGCTGGAGCGGCGAGGCCGATGTCGACCTGATCGTCGAAGAGCCCACGGGCGCTGTGTGCTCCGTGCTCTCGCCTGTCTCAACTTCGGGAGCCACGCTGCTCGCCGACGAAGAGGGCGAGGCGGGCGGCCAGACGCACCGCGAGCGGTATGTTGTCTCGGAAGCCTTCCCCGGAACCTACCGGCTGCTCGTGCGGCGTGTGTGGGGCGAGGTGGCGGCCGACACGGTCACCGCAGAGATGGTGCTCCATCGTGGCACCGACCGCGAGGAGCGGCTGCGACGGCAGCTGGTGATCGGCGGGGAAGACCTCCTGCTCGAGGTCAACGTGCCTGAGGGCCGCCGTCGGGAGCCGCTGGAAGATGCTCAGGTGGCCCGGATTGTCGATGAGCAGGCTCAGGTGGGTCGTGCGGTGTTGGCCCAACAGCTCAACGCACTGGCCGATCCTTCCGCTGAATACTCGTTGTCTCAGAGCCGTGGGGCAACAGGCGGCGGCACGCCGGTGATCCCGCCGTTTGGTCGGGGTGGTGTGGTTGGCTACCAGCCGACGATCAGCACGCTGCCGGACGGTGCCAACTTCTCCGCGATCGCCGTGGTGTCCGCTGATCGCCGTTATGTCCGCGTGACACCCACGCCACTCTTCTCCGGCGTTGGCCAGGTCACCCAGTTCAACTTTGCTGGCGGCGGTGCTCAAGGCACCGGTGGCATGGGTGGTATGGGCGGCGGCATGGGTGGTATGGGCGGTGGCATGGGCGGCATGGGCGGCGGCATGGGCGGCATGGGTGGTGGTATGGGTGGCATGGGCGGTGGTATGGGTGGCATGGGCGGTGGCATGGGCGGCATGGGTGGTGGTATGGGCGGCGGCATGGGTGGTGGCATGGGCGGCATGGGTGGCATGGGTGGCGGCGGCATGGGCATGGGCGGCTTCTGCTGGGTTGCCCGTGAGGTCTATGGCCCCGACAACCCCAAGTGGCTTGCATTCCGCCACTGGATGCTCACGTCGGGCCCTGACTGGCTCGTGGACCTCTACGGCCGACACGGCGAAGCTTTTGCTGCCTGGATCCACGACAAGCCCGTCGCGAAGGCTGCCGTCCGACACTTGATGGACTGGGCCGTCGACTGATGCCTCGTTTTGGTGTGATCTTGGTGGCTGCGGGCCGCAGCAGTCGCTTTTCTGATCCCAACTACAAGAAGCCGTTCGCACCGCTTGCCGGTCGCCCCGTGTGGCTGCATTCGGCCGAGAAGTTTTGTGACCGCGACGATGTGGCCAAGGTCGTCGTGGTCGTGTCTCCTGAGGATCGCGAGTTCTTCCTGGAGAAGTTCGGGGCAAACCTCGCTTTCATGGGCATGTCGTGGGCCGAGGGCGGTGCCGAGCGATCCGACTCGGTGGAGTCGGGCTTCGCCAAGCTCGATTCCGATGCCGATTTTGTGGCGATCCACGACGCCGCTCGCCCCTGCCTGGCAGCGGCCTGGATCGACCGGGTTTTTCAGGCAGCGGCCAAGAACGGAGCGGCCATTCTTGCCCATCCTGTCGTGAGCACGCTCAAACGCGTAGGTCCGGACGGCCGGATTGTCGAGACGGTCGACCGCACCGGCCTCTGGGAAGCACAGACGCCGCAGGTCTTCCGCCGAGATCTTCTCGAACGGGCTTTCGCACACCGCCGGGCCACGCCAGCGCTCGCGGCGACCGATGAGGCCTGCCTCGTCGAGGCCCTTGGTGAGCCCGTCAGTGTGGTTGAGGGCTCCCCCATCAATCTGAAGATCACATCGCGAGACGATCTGCGGCTCGCAGAACAGGCCCTCAAGGCCCTCCCCAAGCCGAAGCTCTCAGGTCCAGCGCACCCATTTGCGGGCGACGATCTCTGGCGATAGCCCCCTCCTCCACGTTTCACGCCACCCCAATGACCGCCAGCCTGTTTGACGACTTTCACGATCGCGGACTGCTCCATCAGTCCACCGATGCCCAGCGACTCCGCGAGTGGCTGAGCTCGCCCGGCCGGCGGGTGTATGCGGGCTTCGACCCAACAGCCGACAGCCTGCACGTGGGGCATCTCGTGGCGCTCGTCCTCCTGCGGCGGGTGGCAGCGGCTGGCCACGAGCCCGTCGCGCTGCTTGGCGGCGCCACCGGCATGATCGGCGACCCCAGCGGCCGCAGCGAAGAGCGGAATCTGCTCTCAACCGACGAGCTTGCGGCAAACGTGGCGGCTGTTGAGCGGCAGATTCGCAGCGTTCTCGCAACAGCCGGGAGCACCGTGCATGTGGTCAACAATGCCGACTGGATGCGGGGCGTGGGCTACCTCGAGTTCCTTCGCGATGTGGGCAAGCATGTGCCGCTCTCGCAGATGCTCGGCAAAGACTCGGTGAAAAGCCGGCTGGAGCGAGACGGCGGCCTCTCCTACACCGAGTTCAGCTACATGCTGCTGCAGGCGTGGGATTTTGTGCACCTCTCCGACGCTCTCGACTGCCGGGTGCAGATCGGTGGCAGCGATCAGTGGGGCAACATCACCGCTGGCATTGAGCTTGGCAGACGGCTGCGGAGCCGGGAGCTGCATGGCATCACCTGCCCCCTGCTGACCAAAAGTGATGGCACCAAGATGGGGAAGACCGCCTCCGGAGCAGTCTGGCTCGATCCCAAGCGGACCAGCCCCTACCGGTTCTTTCAGTACTGGATGAATCTTGAAGACGACGACGCCGGGCTGTGCGTGCGGCGGCTGACCGAACTGTCGCTCGATGAGATCGCCTCGCTCGATGCGGGCCGCCAGGAAAACGCCTCCGCCCGACAGACGCAGCAACGGCTTGCCGAGGAGCTCACGCGGCTCGTCCACGGTGAGGCCGGCCTGACGGCCGCCCAGCAGGCCACCGCCGTGTTTTTCGGAGGCGACATCGAAGGCCTCGACGAAGCCACCCTCGTGGAAATCTTCGCCGAAGTGCCCAGCCATGACTTTCCGCTGGGGGCGGTCGAGCAAGAAGAAGGCCTGCCGTTGGTCGAGGTGCTGCAGGCCACCGGCCTGGCGGCTTCCCGGAGCCAGGCGAGGCGAACGATCGAGCAGGGCGGAGCGTACGTCAACAACCGCCGCATCCGTGAGCCGGCCTACGCCCTTCGGCGTGACGACCTGGCCGGCCGTCAGGTTGTCGTGCTTCGCTCGGGCAAAAAATCGTATGCCCTCGCTCGCTTCACGGCATGATCAGCCGGAATGGCCTTGCCTCGGGGAGCCAGTGCCTGCTACCTCCCCGGCATGACCATCAAAATGCTCGCTTCGGCGATCCTCACCGTCTGCCTCTGCGTCGCCGGCTCAGTGGCCGCACCTGCTGCCGAGCCTCCGGGTCCGCGGGAATCGACATCGCTTGCAGAGCGGCTCAAGGCAGGCCTCAAGGCCCGGCTCCCGCAGGAGTTTGCCTACGCAGACCGCGTGGCGGCCCTCGTGGAAGAAGGCGTGCTCCCGGTCAAACTCGTCGACACCGCCTTCGCCTGGGCGAGACAAAAGGGCGTGCCCTACCCCTTTCCCTACTTCCGCCGCGTGCTTGAGATTCAGGCCTCGCTGATTGGGATCGAGATCTGAGCCGGCCTGCGGTCGGGGGGGCGGGATGCGGGCGGTGAGGCGCGGGGCTGCGCAAGCGGGACGGGTCTTCGGGTGCCGAAGGCACCTCGGCTTCGCCGAGGCCGCTTCGCGGCCCGAGGACCCGTCCCGTTCCCTTAAGGTTTCAGGGCGGCCTGCGGTCGGGGGGCGGCGATCAGCGGAGGCGATAGACGGCGTAGCCGTCGTTGGCGTGCAGCTTTTCAGCATTCGGTAACGGCTCACCGAGTGATTCGATGAGCTTCTGCGGCACCACGATGTGGTCGGCTCCGTAGCGTTCGGCGACCTCGCGGACGCGTTCTTCGCCGAGCGCTGCGGTCGACCGCTCGAGCCCTTTGAGCGACGCGTTGCCCTCCGGTGAGAAGAGGTCGAAGATCCGCTCTCGCCAGGCCACCACCGACTCGGGGTCTTGTGGCATGTTTTTCCACGACACGACCTCTGCCCGAGACGTCCACCAGGTGAAGGTAGCAGCACCCCGGGGCGTGAGGAAAACCGCGTCATCTGAGGTGTTCTCGGTAATCCATCCGCACACGTCCTGCCAGGCCGCGGCATCCACATGCCGATCGGCGCGGCAGTCCACCGGCTCCTCACCCCGCGGCCAGTGGTCTCGCTGCATGGCCAGATCCCAGCCCACAGCAACCACGAGCACTGTGACCGCGGCGACAACAGCCGCCGTCCGCTGCGGGCTGCGGGCTGCGTCTGGCTTCGGGCCCCACCGCAGCCAGTCAACCACCAGCACCGCCGCCACGAGTGGCACGAGGCCATCAGCCGCGCGAAACCAGTAAAACCGCAGCAGCTGATCTGCCACGGCAGGCGCGACCTGCCGGCAGGCTGCAATCACCAGCCCCGTGGACGAAATGGCCAGGGATGCTGCCGCCATCCCCACGAGCCGCCCTGTCCGTCGCGAAGGCTGGCCCGCAGCCCAGGCAACAACCAGCAACCCCACGGCAAGCAGGTGGGCCACCACCTGCATCTGCTGGAATCGCTCGGGCAGCAGATGGTGTGGCAGCCGCTCCACGACCTGGATACGGGCTGCCTCCGCTGCCACGGCAGGATCAACCCCGTTGCCCAGCAGCAAGGCGGGCACGACGCCGACCGCGGCCAGCGCCCCTCCAGCCATCAGGCCGACGAGTGCTCGCAGGAGCTGCCCTGTTCCGCCGGGTTCGTCCGCGGGTGGCGGCTCCCCGCGGATCCCACGGCCCACGCCGATGAAGAGCCTCCAGATCGCAACGCAGGCCACCGCAGCAAATCCCCAGCCGCCCACCACCGGATGAACCGCTGTCGCACCGCCGCAGGCAAACCAGGCCCAGCCAAACCGCCCTGCCGCCACCGCCGCCGACGCCAAGAGCACGCCAGCCCAGGCAAAAACCTTCGACTCAAATCCCCCAATCACCCACTCGCCGCTCGCCGGCGTGACGCGAACGAGGAGCGAGAACACCGCCGCAGCCAGCACATGCCAGAGCGAGCCTCGCCATCCGCAGCCAGCCCCGCGGTCGAGGATCGTGGCGGCCACCTGCCGCATACCGATCGCCAACAGCAGCCAGCCGGTCAGCCGACCGATCCAGGCCACTTCGTCGAGCGGTCGCACGGCCGCCAGCGGCCCCACCAGGCGGAAGAAGACGACATGGGCGTCGCCGGTGGAGAGAAAGAAGTCGTCGGCACACCAGGCCGGATCCGCGGCATGCCGGGCTTTCGTCAGGTAGTGCGGCTCATTCGTGTCGGGCACCGGCCAGCTGCCGGCCGCCGCAAAGAGGGCGGTGATCACCGCCACTTCAAAAAGCCACCGCAGCACCGATCCGAGGCGGCTGCCGCGGGGCGCAGACGCCTCATCCCCCGCGTTCGACAGGCCGCCGGTCAACTCGGTCGAAGGCATGGGCATAGGCTTGCCTAACGGATGCTTGCCTCACGAACATTGTCGGCCTGAGCTTCGGCGGGTGGAATCGCCAGTTCCGCAGGCTCAGTATCGCCTGGCTGAGGCTTGGCATCGGCCTGGGCGGGCGAGGGCTCGATCGTCACCTGGAGCACGACGCTTGGCACGACATCGGGACCGAGGTTGGTGGCCACACGGATCTCCCGTTCGATCCGCCCGGCGGTGTCGCCAGCGGTAAACGTCACCGGCAGAATCTGAACCGCGGCTTCACGGTCGGGAACCTTGCAGCTGACGCAGGCATCGCTGCAGGCCACGTCCACCACGCGGAATGCCCGATTCGCCCGCACCACGAGGTTTTTGGTCACGGTCTCGCCCGGCCGCACCACGCCCATGGCGAGCAGCTGCGGGCTGACAGTGACCTCCGCCACGACCCGCCCCTCCACGTCCATGGGAATCTGTTCAGCCCGGGGATCGTTGGTGACGAGAATCAGCTCGCTGTTGATGTAGCCGGGCTCCGCCTCGGGCTTGAGCGTGAGCGTGAGGTCGTAGACCGTCTGCGTGGCAGAGCGGAGGGGCTTCGACAGCATCACTTCAAACATCGGATTGGCGCTGCGGACATCGGTGATCTGCCATGGAGAACTGCCCGTCCGCGTGACCTGCACCGTCTGCTGAGATCCCTTGCCCAGGTCGACATTCCCCAGATCGATGAAGGGCGGCTCAAAAAAGACATCGCTGCGGATGTTGCCATCCACGCGAAGCTGCACCTCGGCGTAGTAGGGCTTGTCGATCGTGACGGTCAGCGTGGCCCCATGCTGGCCGAGGAAGGTGCGGGTGTTGAAGGTGGCCACCACCTCCGCAGTCTCGTGGGTCTTGAGCAGGTCCTTCGTGACCACCGGCGACGTGCAGCCGCAGCTGGTTCGCACCCCAGAGATGTGGATGTCTTCCTTGTAGATGTTGCGAAAAGTGAAGCGATGCTCTGTCTTGGAGCCGCGGGCCACCGTGCCGAAGTTGTGGGTGGTGTCGGTGAACATCTTGCTGGCCCACTCCTGGCCGAAGCCAGTGCACGGCAGCACGAGGGTCAACGCCGCCACAAACAGGCCTGGCGCGAACTGGAGCGATCGCATGCCCCACCGTCTGCCGGCCGGAAAAACCGCCTGAAACCCGTGTTGTGCACTGTTGCGAGCCTGCATCATGCCTGTCCCCATTCCCGTCCTCGCTCGGAAGACCTTGAGCAGAAGCCTACGAGTCGTTGCAAAAATTCGTCAATGTCGCCTTCGCGCTGCCATGTCCATTATCCCCTGGAAGACAACCGCTCGTCGCATTTCCCGGGCAAGAAGCCGTTGCTCCGGGAGAATTTCAGCCGCACGACCGGCACAGCCGATTGTCTTTGGCGTATACTTCCGACGCGACAGAGAAATCTCTGAGAAATCTCTGCCGCTTGAATGCGCTGTGCCCTCCGGCTCCCGGGCTGGGGAGCAGGGCCGCTCACCACCGGGGGCGTAAAGGTTTCGACCGGGTTGGAAGACGTTCAGATTGCGTGTCGTGGTTGGTCGGCTGGCCACGTAAAAAGCCGATCAAAGCTTCAATTGCCGAAGCACAGTTTTCTCTGGCTGCTTAACTAACGCAGTCCCGAGCGATGGCCCCAGTCGGAAGGGCCTCCCAATCGGTCGCCAAATCCGACTCGCTCCGGTTCACCGCCTGGCACGGCTGGAGTCAAATTTGTTCTGGGCTGGCCTGAGATGCACCCTGTCGGCCGGGGGCTCAACGGCGAGATTCAAATCGACCGGATACGCACGTAGACGTTTGGGCTGAACCGCCACGGGACGCGGGTTCGATTCCCGCCGCCTCCATGCCCCGGTTGTGCAGGGGATCGCAGGATGCTGCGAGACCCCGCACAGCCGGGGCTTTTTTATGCGCGGACAGTTCGGCGTGCGAGCCGTTGCGAGCCGTTGCGTGCACCTGCTGCGCCGGAATTTGCGCCGCTTTCTTGCCGGGCGAGGCCCCCCCGGCAGCGGCCCGCTCAAAGTCGGCGTCCGTCACGTCCACATAGTGCCGGATGGCGACGGCTGGGGTGTTTCCGAGCCACTTTGCTGGCCGTGAGCAGTTCGCGGTCTGCATGGAAAGCCTGGGCTGCCGTCGTCCGCTGCTCCGGGGCGAGGGTCTTACGGACGCCCAGCCACGTAAATGCAGGTTCCCGGCGGCCATCATTGCGCCAAGCCTGTTGGCGGCGTTGGGGGATGTCTGGTGGGTCGGAATGTTGGTCGGTTGGGTTGTGGTTCTGCTGGTTGTGGGCTGGCCGATTGTGGGTTCGGTGAGAGCCGAGACGTGAACGCTGGCAACGGTCGGCGATTGGGAACCGGCACCAGCCAAGGCGGATGGGCTTGCGTGGCAGAATCAAGCTATTTTCTCAACCTGCAGGAAAAGGCCTCTATGGGGGGGAGTGGAGCGATTCGCTTCAGTGGATGGAGCGATTCGCTTCAGTGGATGGAGCGATTCGCACCAGTGGGTGGAGCGATTCGCACCACCAGCCCACGGCTCGCGCGGCTGCTTGGGGCCGAAATGGACGCTTGGTGCACGAAACGGCTGTTTCGTGCATGAGTCATTCGCGGCACGAGATGTGCTCTCCTAAGAAGAAAGTTTTTTGTCGAACCAATCATGTAGGAGACCGTGCGAGATGATTCGCCCTTCAATCCGCCCATGGGTCGGGATCGCGAGACTCCACGACATCGCCGCTCTGATCGCCTTGATGCTAGCAGGTCTTGCCCTGCCGCATGCCCACGCTGTCACGATCGACATGGTGACAGTGGGGAATCCGGGGAATGCCAATGACACGAACGGTTACGGTGTCGTGAACTACGAGTACCAGATCGGCAAGTACGCCGTGACGATTGGGCAGTACACGGCGTTCCTGAATGCCGTGGCCACGACCGACACCTACTCGCTCTACAACACGAGCATGGGAACTGACCTCAACGTGGCGGGCATTTCACGGACGGGCTCTTCGGGATCGTACGCCTACAGCGTGATCAACAACGGCGGTGACAGTAGCAATCGCCCGATCACATTTGTGAGTTGGTGGGATGCGGCCCGGTTTTCAAACTGGATGGCAAACGGCCAGCCGACGGGAGCGCAGAGCAGCACGACGACGGAGAACGGAGCCTACAACGTGAACGGGGCGACGACCGGCTCTGCTCCGGGCAAGAACGTGACGAACCCGAATACGAGTGCTGCTCCAACGTTCTACATCCCGACAGAGAACGAGTGGTACAAGGCGGCGTATTACTCACCGGAGAAGGGCGGAGTAGGCTCGCCGGGCTACTACGCCTACGCCACGCAAAGCGACTCACTCCTGGGCAACATCATCGGCCCCGGGACAAATCAGGCGAACTACATCACGGGTGCTGGGTTTTCCGTGACGCAGTCCTCGAGTTTCTCGTCGAGCCAGAACTACCTGACGGACGTGGGCGCGTTCACGAACAGCGGGAGTTTCTACGGCACGTTCGACCAAAGCGGCAACGTGTATCAGTGGAATGATCTGGATGGCACTCCCGGCTCGTCTCGTGGGCTGCGGGGCGGCAACTGGAACAACAACAGCGCGTCCAACTTGTCTTCCTCCGACAGTCTCACGTTCGACCCGTCGAGCGAGGTTAGCCTCGACGGTTTTCGGCTCGCAAGTCCGGTAACTGTGCCCGAGCCATCGACGTTGGTGATGGGACTGGCGGGAATGGCCTGTGCGGGTTGGGGAGCGTGGCGACGTCGGCGGGCACGGTCGTGACGCCCACAAGTCGGCCAACCGGATTCCAACGCGAGGGGAGCAGGTCGCCATCACGGGCCTGCTCCCCTCTGTGTTTTCATGGCCAGACTCAATCAGGCCGCACCACTCACCTTGCTTGCCTTTCACTGCCACCGCCAGCCCGCTCCTGTTCCCGCGAATAAATCCCGCCCGATCAGCCGACAGACACCGACCGGAAGCCCACTGGCGTAGTCCTTCGATCTTGTCGCCCGCAGTGACAGCCACGGGCACGACGTTCTGCGCGGCTTGAACGAGGGGCACATCCAAGAGCGACGCCAGCCTGCAGCAGGATTTGATTTCGGCCCCGGTCCAGTTCGTGTCGTCTGGCCGGGCCTGCTTCGCGTCCAGCCCGTAGTGCCGCGTGGAGATGCCCCAGATCGCGTCTTTCTGGTCACGCCCGCGGCAAGTCCACAAAGAACACGCCGTCGAAGCGTTCAGCACGGGCGAACTCTGATGGAAGTGTTGAGGCGTCGTTGCAGGTGCCGACGAAGCAGTCGGCGGCCAACGTCGGCTTCGAGGCCATGCTCTGGGCTGCGGTTCCTGGGCTCCGGCCGTCGTTCGGAGCCCTCTGGCCACGTCGATGCAAGCGGCTCAGCGGCCGTCGCCTCAAGACGCGGCCGTCGCTCAGGCTGCGGACCAGCCGGCTTTGGGCTCGTTGTGAACGCAAGGCTCGCCTGCCTGGCTGCGGAGAGCGTCGGCTGCAGAGGCGACCGCCGGGCCGCTGAGGTGCTCCAGGGCAAGCTGAAAGGCGATGCCATCGCCCGCAGCCAGCGGCACGACACGACCATGCTCTGCTTCGAACGACCGCGGATTGGGGTAGTTGGTGCCCGGCTCGAGGCCGGTGACGTAGCCGTCGGCAAGCCCCCCCTGGTTCTTCCAGAGCGTGAAGCAGGGCAGCGTCGCGGCATGCCAGGAGAGCCGGGCGGCCTGCTCGCGATTCGGGGCCACAAGCATCGCCGAGGCCATGCCGTCGCTATCGGGCCGGATCTGGCAGAAGTGAACCTGCTCGCCACGGCCCGGCTGCGGCGCAGCGTAGCGGTTCCAGCTGAGCACGTCGCCGACCGCCGCCGCGTCCCGCGGTGCCAGTTCTTCCACCGGAGCCACAAGCTCGGCTCCCTCGCCGAGCAGCGGCTGGCCAAAGTTGCAGTGGTAGAGCATCTGAATCTCTGCCGGTCGGTCGGAGACATTTTCCACAAGATCGGTCCAGGAGACATGTGGGCGTTCTGCCTGGAGCGTGAGAGTGGTGGTCATCCGCAGCGCGTGCTGCAGGAAACGGGTTTCGTGGACTGTGCCGATGAGGGTGATCGTGCCTGCGGTGTCGTCGAGCACCACCTCCAGGGCATTCGCCGGCAGGTTCGCAATCCGCCCGTGCAGACCGTGCTGGAGCCGGCCTGAGGCATCAAACTCAGGGGCCCCATTGGAGACGAGCCCACAGCGACAGACGAGCTCATCAAAGCCGGCGAGCCAGCCAAGCCCGCTCGGCTCGTCAACCCGCACAAACGCCGGATGCACAGGCCCCTTCACCGGCGACTGCCAGCCGAGTTCCACCGGCCCCGAGAGCATCTTCCAGATGCCGAGCCCGCGATCTGGAACGACAAACAGCCGCGTGTTTCCGGCAACGAGCTCCACCAGCAACACGCCGTCTCGCAGGCCTCCCTGCAGCCGACGAGCCTGCAGTCTCAACGAGCCCAGCGTGCTCTCACATTCAGGAAAGCCCGCGGCTTCACCGATCAGAAGATGCTTCTTCGTGGCCATCGTTCAACTCCAGAAGGCAAAAGGCGTTCTTTGCAGTCTACGCGGATGGCAGGTTGGGCAAGAACCGCCGCCCCCCCGTATCCTGCACCTCAGGTTTGGATTCGCCCAATCAGGAGAGACGTCCGTGACCGATTCCGCCCCGGCCTCGCTGCCGACTGCCATGCACGCGGCTGTCGCCGACCCGCTCGCCGTGATTCTGGCGGCAGGCCGCGGCACTCGCATGGGAGGCGACCGTCCCAAGGTGCTCTTCGAGGCAGCCGGCAAGCCGCTCGTCCGCTGGGTGCTCGACGCGCTGGCCCAGGCTGGCGTTCGCCGCCGAGTCGTGGTGGTGGGCTACAAGGCTGATGACGTGAAGGCGGTGGTCGCCGGGATCGACGGCGTTTCCTTTGCCCTCCAGCAGGAACAGCGGGGCACCGGCGATGCCGTCGCCGCCGCCGCCGCCGAGATCGCCCGCGCCGTCGATGAGGCTGGTGGGGCCCGGGTGCCGGTGCTGATCGTGACGGGCGATTCCCCGATGCTGCAGCCTGCGAGCATCCAGCGGCTGTTGGCCGCCTTTGCGGAGCAGCCCACCGCCTGCCTCCTCGGCACCGCGATCACCGATGAGCCCGAGGGGCTCGGCCGGGTGGTGCGAGACGCCGACGGCCGCTTTCTGCGGATTGTCGAGCACAAAGACGCCAGCGAGGTCGAGCGGGGGATCCGCGAGGTCAACATGAGCACCTATCTCTTCGACGGCCGCAGCCTGCTGTGGTCGCTCGGCCAGCTCGACACCTCAAATGCCTCCGGCGAGTACTACCTCACCGACTGCCCCGGGCTGCTGCAACACCGCGGCGATCTCGTGGAGGCCAGGGCCTGCCTGGAGCCCTGCGAGCGGCTCTCCGTCAACACCCCAGACCAGCTGGCAGTCGTCGCAGCGGCGCTCGAGGCGCGAACCGCTTGAACATCCTCGCCAATCCGATCAGGATGCGGGCCCAGCGGGGGTTTTCGCACGTGTCTTCCACAGCCGGTCGGCGGGGGTTCGGTGTCGCCCATGAATGACCTGAAAATCTTCAGTGGGTCGGCCAATCCGGCGCTTGCCCAGGACATCTGCCGCTATCTGAATCTTCCCATGGGGAAGATCTCGCTCGGCCGGTTTCCCGACGGCGAGATCTCCTGCAAGATCGACGAAGATGTCCGCGGCCGCGATGTCTTTATCGTGCAGCCGACCTGCCCCCCGGTCAACGAGCATCTGATGGAGATGCTCGTGATGATCGACAGCTTTAAGCGGGCGAGCTCCTACCGGCTGACAGCCGTGATCCCCTACTTTGGCTATGCCCGGCAGGATCGCAAAGACGCCGGTCGTGTGCCGATCACCGCCAAGCTCGTGGCCAATCTGATTACCCGGGCGGGGGCCGACCGGGTTTTGGCAATGGACCTGCATGCCGCCCAGATCCAAGGGTTTTTCGACGTTCCCGTCGATCACCTCTATGCGGCCCCGGTGCTCAACAACTACTTTCGGTCGCTCGATTTTCCCTCAGAAGACCTCGTGGTGATCAGTGCCGATGAGGGGGGTATTAAGCGGGCGGTCGGCCATGCCAAGCGGTTCAATGCCCCACTGGCTATCGTCGACAAGAGGCGGCTGTCGGCGGACACAACCGAGGGGGCCAACCTGATCGGGGCCAATGTCGAGGGGCGAACCGCGATCATGTTTGACGACATGATCAGCACTGCCGGCTCCATCTGTTCGGCGGCTGAGGTCGTGCACTCCCATGGAGCCAAGGCCATCTATGCCGCGGCGACCCATGGCCTGCTGGTCGGGCCGGCGCTGGAGCGGCTGCGGGCCGCCCCTTTCAAGGGGATCGTGGTCACCGATTCCATCCCCCTGCCCCAGGACCGGATGCTGCCAAACATCACGGTGCTTTCTGTCGCGAGCCTCCTCGGCCAGGCGATCAAGCGGATCCACCGCAACGAATCGGTCAGCATGATGTTTCAGTAGCCCCCGCGTTTTCGCCCGCTACGAGCGAAATGGCACTTGCAGAGGGGCCATCGCATGGCACAATACGAGGCTCGGCTATCGCGACAGCACCAGGGTGTCTTTCGCCCAGGCAGCCCGCTGCTTGGCAGCACTTCGACCACCATTCGACCACCAGCAGACAACGTTTTCCGCAACCAAGGAATTTGAAGAGCGATGAGTAGCGAATCACTCGAGGTGATGCCCCGAGACCTGACCGGAACAAAAGATTGTCGGCGGCTGCGGCGCCAGGGCTTGGTCCCCGCTGTTCTCTACGGCCACGGCGAGGAGTGCGTCAACCTGGTGGCCAAGCGGGAAGCGATCGAGGCTGTGGTGCGGCATGGCAGCATGTTCATCGAACTCCACGGCGCCGTGACCAGTGGAGCGGTGATCCGGGAACTTCAGTGGGACACCTTCGGCACTCGCCCCCTGCACATCGATTTCCTCAGGGCCAGCAAAACTGAGCGAGTGCACGTGAAGGTGCCGGTCGACATGAAGGGCGAGGCGCCGGGCCACCGCAATGGTGGGGTGGTGACCCTTGTTGTCCATGAACTGGAACTGGAATGCACTCCCGACGCGATTCCTGACCACCTGCATGCCGTCATCAACCAGCTCGAGATTGGCGGGAGCGTGAAGGTCCGTGACCTGCAACTCCCTCCTGAGGCACGCGTGATTGCCGATCCCGATGACGTGCTGGTGACGTGCGTGAAGCCTGGCGAGAAGGCAGAGGAAGCCTCCGAGGCTGCGGAGCCTGAGGTCATCGGTCGCAAGCCAGCAGAGGAAGGCGACTGCGGAGGGCTGATCCCGGAGTGCCGCCAGGGCAGCTGGAGGTGGTGCCATGAAGGTGGTGTCGTGAAACTGGCGTCATGAAGTTGATCGTTGGCCTCGGCAATCCGGGACGCAGCTACGACGGCACTCGGCACAACGTCGGCTTCGATGTGCTGGAAAAGTTGTCGGAACGGGCGGGGAGTCCACCGCGGAAAGCTCGATTTCAAGGCGAAGTGGCCCAGGTGAGCCTTCGCGGCGTGTCGACGCTCCTGCTGTGGCCGATGACGTGGATGAATTTAAGCGGGGCGAGCGTGCTTGCAGCGAGGGACTTCTACAAGGTCGCCGATCCAGACATACTAGTGATCTGTGACGATTTCCAGATTCCGCGAGGCATGATTCGGATTCGCGGGAAGGGTTCGTCAGGGGGCCAGAAAGGGCTCGCCGATATAACGCGACGCTTGGGCTCCCAAGAGATCCCAAGGCTGCGGGTGGGCATCGGTCCGGTCCCGGCCAACTGGGCTTGCCCAGATTTTGTGCTCGGTCGGTTCACAAAAGAAGAGCGGCCCGAGGTTGATGCGGTGATCGATCGATCTGCCGACGCTGCCGAAGAGTGGGCGGCCACGGGCATCGAAGCAGTCATGAATCGATACAACTGACGCACGGAAACAGACACACACAACCCAGGCCGAACGTTCGGCACAACAAGAGTCTGACTACCAGCAGGAGTGATGAGATGGCGTTTTACGAGGGGATGTTCATCCTCGACCCCACAAAGTACTCGCGTGATCCCGAGCAGGTGACCACCGCGATTGGCGAGATGATCACCAACGCCGGCGGCGAGCTGCTTGCCTCCCGCGTCTGGGACGAGCGAAAGCTCGCCTACCCCATTCGCGGCTTCAAGAAGGGCGTCTACTGGCTGACCTACTTCCGCATGGAAGGGCCGGGAATCGCTCAGCTTGAGCGGCAGTGCCAGCTCAGCGACGAGATCCTCCGGCAGCTGGTGCTCAAACTGGATTCCCGCATCGCAGAGGCGATCATGCAGCACATCAGCGAGAGTGAGGCCGCAGCAGCCGCCGAGGCGTGAACGCACGTTCACAAAAAACACTTGCGAACGACAGGCCGCCACGCTACGATGCGTGAACGCTTGTTCAATCGTCCGCAAGAAAAAGGAGTGTCGAGATGGCCAGTTTCAACAGAGTGATCCTCGTGGGGAACGTGACACGCGACCCGGAGCTTCGCTACATTTCGTCAGGCACCGCAGTCACCGACATCGGCCTCGCGGTCAACGACCGTCGCAAGACCGCCTCCGGCGAGTGGGTTGAAGAAACCACATTCGTGGATGTCACACTCTGGGGCCGAACGGCTGAAGTTGCTGGAGAATACGTCACCAAAGGGTCACCATTGCTGATCGAAGGGCGACTGAAGCTCGACACATGGGAGAAGGAAGGCAAGAAAAACTCGAAGCTCAGGGTGGTATGCGATCGCATGCAACTGCTGAGCGCTCGAAGTGAAGGAGGCCGCGGCCGGGGGCCCCGGCCTGCTAGCAGTCGTCCGGCCGATGAGGGAGAGGGAGATGATCCCGGCTACACCGACAGCCCGGGCTACGAGGGAGCGAGCAGTTCATCAGGAAGCGGCGACTCCTTCGGTGGCGACGACGACATTCCTTTTTGAGCGTTGCCCACACCCCACACCAGCCAACAAACAGAACAACCAGACAGAACAACGGAATCAAACGGAATCAAAGGAGAAGAAACGATGAGCGAATCCGACGCAGCCGTGAGCGAAGCCCCGACGGGTGCCGCACCGGCGACCGAGGCACAGGCGACAAGTTCCGCAACCAGCACTCCTCGTACACAGCGACGAACGCGGCAAAAGGCCGGCCTGCAGCTGCCACGAGGCCCGCGTGGCGGTGTCGAGCTTCTGCTGATCCAGAGCGTCGAGCACCTTGGCAAGCAGGGTGACGTCGTGGAGGTGAAGCGCGGCTTTGCCCTCAACTACCTGCTTCCACAGGGCTTGGCGACGATCGCCACCGATCATCACAAGCGGATGGTCGAGAAGCACCGAGCCAAGCTCGAGGAAATCGCTCGCCAGCGGATGGCAAGCCTGAGGGCGGTTTTGAGCGAACTGGCTCGCACGAGCGTGACCATCGAAGCCAATGCCAACGACGAAGGCCACCTCTACGGCTCCGTCGGCTCCCCCGAGATTTCGCGGTCGCTCAAGCAGCAGGATCTCACGGTCAGCCCCGATCAGATCATTCTGCAGGGGCCGCTGAAGGAAGTTGGTCTCTACACGGTGAAGGTGAGGCTTGCTCCCGACGCCGAGGGCGATCTCAAGGTGTGGGTGGTGCCGTCGAGCAGCGAGGCAGCCGCGTCCAGCTAACTGTCTGTGGAAAAAGCCAACCATGGGCTTTTTTCACTGAAGCGGCGCCCCCAAAAGCCGAGGTTTGGGGGGTCGCCGGTCGCCGCATCCTGCGGCGGCAGACGTGTTTCACAGTCTGCTAAGTTAGGCGTCCGCGCCAGGAGGGCAACGTGGCCATCAAGGCAGCCACCGGAGGTGGGGGCAGCAACGCCGACGGAAATGGTCGAGGCCGTTGGCGGCGGCGGGATCGAGATTCCGAGGAATCGGAGTTTGCCTTTCTTCGCGAACAACCAGTCAGCACAGAAGCCGAGCGGGCGGTGCTTGGCAGCGTGCTCCTCAAGCCAGACGTCTGCGACGACGTGGCCCTTCTTGTTCGCAGCGACGATTTCCACGACGACGCTCATCGGCTGCTCTTCGAGCACCTGCAGGATCTCCACGACTCCGGCAAGCGGATCGATGCCACGATCGTCTTGGAGCGGCTGAGGGCCAAAGGCGATTTGGATCGGATCGGTGGAGCGAAAGCCCTCGCCGAGATCATCGAGTCGGTTCCGCACGCGGCCCATGCCGCCCACTACGCGGAGATCGTCCGTGACAAAGCGATCCTGCGGGCCCTGATCGATGCGGGCACGGACATTCTGAGGGATGCCTACGACTCACCCGACGAGCCGCGATCGCTGCTTGGCCGGGCGGAAGAAAAAATCTTCTCGATTCTCGAACGTCGCAGCGGAGCGGAAGCCCAGGCGATTCGTGACGTGCTCGAAGAGTCGCTCGTGCGGATGGATGCCCGCATGAAGCACGAGCAGACCCTCGGCGGCGTGGAGACGGGCTTCACCGACCTCGACACGCTGTGCGGCGGCCTGCACAACTCCGAGCTGATCATTCTCGCCGCTCGGCCGAGTATGGGGAAAACTGCGTTCGCGATGAACATCGCCGAGCACGTATCGGTCACCGGCGGTCAGCCTGTGCTGTTTGTCAGCCTGGAAATGGCCGCGTTGGAACTGGCCGACCGTCTGCTCTGTTCGGCGGCACAGGTCAACGGACACCGCCTTCGCAACGGCACCATCTCGCAGGAAGACCGCCGTCGCCTTGTGCAGAAGTCGTCGGAGATCAGCGTCGCCCCCCTGTTCATTGACGACACGCCCGGCCGAACCTTGACCGAAATCGCCGCAGTTGCCCGACGCCTGAAGCGAAAAAACGACCTCTCGCTGATCGTGATCGACTATCTCCAGCTGATCGAGCCAGACAACCCCCGCGACCCACGGCAGGAACAGGTGGCCCGAATCGCCCGACGGCTGAAGATGATGTCACGAGAGCTTGAGGTTCCCGTGCTGTGCCTCGCTCAGCTCAACCGGCAGGCGGAGGCGAGCCGCGACAACCGGCCACGGCTGAATCACCTCCGCGAGTCGGGAGCCATCGAACAGGATGCCGACGTGGTGATGTTTGTGCATCGCGAGGAGTATTACCAGACCAACGAAGAAGACCGCGAACGGGTGAAAGGCCAGGCCGAAATCATCGTGGCCAAGCAGCGAAACGGCCCCACCGACGACATCAAACTCCTCTGGCAGCACGAGCACACCCGCTTCGTCAATCTCGAGCAGCGGTCGTACGACGAGTTTGAACAGTTTGGCGGCTACTGATCGGCTCACGAACGCGCCGCAAGCCGGCATGGCCTGCCCGCGAGCCGGTTCGGTCAGCGGCTCCCCCGGATGAGCCCCGGCACAACTTCGAGGTCGAGCGTATCCCGCTCGCCTCGTTCGATCCGCTCCCAGGCGATGGCCCCCATCGCTGCATTGTCGGTGCAGAGTTCTGGTGGCGGCATGAGCAGATCGATCCCAGCCTTCTTCGCGTAGGTCGTGAGGGTTGCCCGGAGCAGACCGTTGGCCGTCACCCCGCCACCCACCGCCAGCAGGTCACAGCCAGTCTGCTCGACGGCCAGCCGCACCTTGGCCACGACCGTATCGACGGCGGCCTGCTGGAACGACGCCGCCAGATCCCGCACAAGAGCCCCGACGGGAGGAGGCGTGTCGGCATCAGCACCGGGTGGCCGCACCTGATAGCGCAGGGCCGTTTTGAGCCCGCTAAAACTCATGTCGAGGGTGCTCTGATCGCGAGCAAGAGGCCGCGGGAAGCGAAACGCCCGCGGGTTGCCTCCCAGAGCCGCCCGTTCGATCGCAGGCCCGCCGGGATACCCCAGCCCGAGCAGACTCGAGGCTTTATCGAACGCCTCGCCAATGGCATCGTCAATCGTGCCCCCAAGACGCTCCATCTTCAGTGGCGACGTCACATGCAGCAGGGAACAGTGGCCCCCACTGGCCACCAGCCCCACGCAGGGGTATGCGCATCCTGTGCGGATCGGCGAGGCGGCAGGCATAGAGGTGCGCGGCGAGGTGGTCATAGCCGATCAACGGAAGGTCAAGCGCCACGGCAATCATCTTGGCTGCAGAAATGCCGACCAGGAGCGAGCCCACCAGCCCTGGTCGCACGGCAACGGCCACCGCCTCGAGATCCCCCCGCCGAACGCCCGACCGCTCGATCGCCTCGTCGATCACCGGGACGATACGCTCGACATGGGCCCGACTGGCCACCTCGGGCACAACACCGTGCCAGCGGGCATGGATCTGCTCCTGGCTCGCCACCACGCTTGAGAGGATCTGCCGCGAACGGCTCACAACCGCCGCAGCCGTCTCGTCGCAGGTTGTCTCAATCGCAAGCAGAGGCATCGGGCGATGACAGGCGGTGAACCGCTCTCCCCGCGGACGTGGAGGCTCGGGGAACGAGGAGCCGTGTGCTCAGAAGTCGTACCACATCCCGACGCCGAAGCGGTTCTGGTTGTAGAACACGAACTCGTACTGCGGGTCGGAGCCATACAGATACTCGACCCCGATCCGGTAGAGCTTTTCACTCGCTCGCCCTCGCCAGAACCAGCCCGCCTGCGCGGTGACATTGCCGCCGTAGTTGAGTTCCTGCCGAAGCATGCTGTTGACCGCCAAAAAGGGCTTTCCCCATCCACCGGTCGGCCGCGCCTGAAGCAGTTCCGTGCCAAACTGAAACTCCCACGGCTTCGAGCCACCGGCGTTGAAGAAGGAGTAGCCCACCTCGCCGTAGAGCCGCATCCAGTCGAGGGGATACCAGCTCCCACCGAGCACAATCACATCACGAACGTAGTTGACCCGGGGGAAGGTCGGGTTTTTGATCATGAACTCATCGCCGAGATGAGCGCTGTTGTGATAGTAGGCGAGCTTCGACTGCCAGCGGCCAGTGCTGTAGACCAGCGGAATGCCAAAGCGGTAGTCGCCGCTGCGGAAGTCACGTTCATCCTCTGGATCGAGCCGCACAAACGCCGCTCCCTCAATCTGCACCTCAAAGCCCTGAGGATGCAGCACGGTGTCAGACCCATAGCGGAGAATCGACGCCCGGCCGCCGAGCGTTGAATCCCAGAGCCAGCCCTCAGCCTGGCCTGGTTCTGTCAGCGACGGCGCAGTGTCGCTGTACCAGACGCTGCCCAGCCGCGGCTCCTTCGGCCCAGCGAGGTAGCTGGTGTAGATCAGGTTGTTGGGCATCAGCTGCCATGACCATGGTCGCGGCGCCCAAAGGTCGTCCCACTGCTCAGGAAAACCTGTCGCGACGCGACCGCCCGACCGCCATGGCTGCTCGTAGAAGTCGTCCTGCCAGCCCTCGTAGGGAGGATCGAGAAGAACGGGGCCTGCCGCTGGGCCTGGCAACGGCTCAATCGTTTGCGAAAAGTCCATCGCCGTTTCAGGCGGAGTCTCGTAGGCAGGCTCCACCAGCTGCGGCGTTGCGGCCGCTGGCTCGAGAGCCTCGAGGGCGAGGGCATGCCTTGCCCCACCCCAGCCCACGAGGCAGGCCAGGACCAGCAACAGTCGCATTGGCACACCATTGCCAAGCGGTGCTGCGCGACCGCGACGGTCGTGGAGACATCTTGCAGAGGACGTGTCTTGGTGTCATCGGTGAAGCCGCCACTTCGCGATGCCGGCGCCGCGAATTGTCAGAAGGGAACCGTGGTGGCAGACTCTAGAGACATCGGGTCTGGCGAAGTAGGTCAGTTCACAGCGGTCTTTGTCGCCTGAGTGCATCGCTGCCCCCGGGAAAAATGCAGCGAGCAGGCAAGATAGACTATCTTGAGCGTAAGGCCGTCAGGTGGTGGCCCGCTCGACCACGCACCGGCTGGTTCACGGGCAAACAGGCTCATGTTTTCCTTTCTCTGGAGACCGACGCATGCCGGCAGCTGACGCCTCACCAAGCGAATCCTCCGCCCCTGCCGCTGCCCTGGCAGCTGCGCTCGGTCGCATTCCCAGCGGCCTGTATCTCGTGATGTGGCGAGATGGTGAGGCCGACCGCGTGATGCTTGCCAGCTGGGTGATGCAGGCGGGGTTCGACCCGCCGGCGATCAGCATCGCCGTGGAGAAATCCCGCGACGCGCTCCCCTTCCTGCAAAAAGAGGGCCGGTTTGTTGTGCATCTGCTCGGCACCGACGACCGCGGCCTGATCGGCCGGTTTGCCAAGCCCGCGCCACCAGAAATCTCACCTTTTACAGGGCTGGACATCGAGCGAAGCGACTGCGGTGCGGCCGTTCTTTCCGGAGTCGCCAACGTGCTGGCGTGCCGTGCGACGGGCTCCTGCTCAGCTGGAGATCACGAGGTGGTTGTGGCGACCGTTGAGCAGGTGATCCGGGCCAGTGGAACCGTCGACCCGAGCGTGCACATTCGAAAAAACGGCCTGCGATATTGATCGTACGGCACTAGACGTCGGCATCTGGAAACGGAAAACTGTGCAGATCGCTTGCTCAGGCATCTGCTTTGTCGGCGGATTTTTTTGAAAGAAGCGACTCGACTTGGGGGAGCACGAACCGATGAAGTCCCGATTTGCACACCTGAAGCCTGCTGCCTGGCTGGCTCTGCTTGGCCTCGCCTTCATCGCGAGCGGCTGCGGGCCACAGGAGGAGGCCGGCACTGACACCGGTGCTGGTGGTTCAGGCACCAAGCGGTTTATCTTCCTCACCAACGGCGACGACCCTTTCTGGGATGCCTGCAACGCTGGTCTTCAGGAAGGTGCCGAGCAGTTTGATTTCGCTTCGAGGGGCCTGTCGGTCGTCATGGAGAAAAACAATGGCACCGCCCAGGGCCAGATTGAGAAGCTTCGGCAGTTCGGCAGCCAGCCCGACATTGCCGGCGTGGCGATCTCAGTGATCCAGGCCGACAACACCGCCATCGCCGACGAGATGCGGAATCTCGCCGGCAAGGGCGTGCACGTGATCACCGTCGATGGCGACGTCAACCGCGACACCCTCCGCGACGCCCGGCCCTACTACATCGGCACCGACAATGTCGTGGCCGGCCAGGTGCTCGGCCGCGCGGCTGCTGTGCTACTTGCAGAACGCGGCCTGCAAGAGGGTGGCTATGTGCAGTTCGCGGGCTTTACCGACAACGACAACGCCCGGGCTCGGATGAACGGCTTTCAGGAAACGGTTGGCGAGAGCTTTTCACAGGTTGACCGCATGAGCGATGCGATGGACCTCTCCAAGGCTCGCGACAACGTGCGGGCTTCCTTGGTGAACCACCCAAACCTCGTCGCCCTGGTCGGCATCTGGGCCTACAACGCCCCTGCGATTGCAGAAGTCGTTGAAGAGCGAGGAGCCCGCGACCAGACGACGATTGTGACCTTCGATGCCCAGGCAGCTGCGATCGAGCACATGGCCAACGGCCGCATCGACGCCATGGTGGTTCAGAATCCCTTCGACATGGGCGTCAAGGCAGTCGCGCTGCTGCTGGCGATGCATGAAGATGACCAGGCGACGATCGATGCGATGTTTCCCAACAAAGACGAGCCTGACGGCGACATCCTCACGACCGGGCTGCGGATCATCATCCCCGAGGAGGGCTCACCACTCGAGAGCGACACCTTCGACTCATCCCCTGCGGAGCGGATGACGCTCCCAGCCTTTCGGGAATGGCTTGCGACCTACGGGCTGACCAGTTCGTGAGGCCGTCTCCACGCGAAGCGACGGGGAGGGGATCTCTTGTCTGACAACCAATCCACAGGCCGCCGCTGGCCGGCCTGGTCAAGTGAGTGGACGCTGTTGATCGCCGTCGTCGTGGCCGTCCTGGCCACGACCGCCATCGATTCAAACCACAGCTATCTCTACAGGCCTCTTGAGAGCCTGCGAGACATCGCTCGCAACACGGCGCTGCTGGGGATTTTCGCCCTCGGCGCCGCTGTGGTGATCATCGCCGGCGGGATCGACCTCTCCTTGGGCTCGATGATCGCCTTCTCGGGCATGGTCTGCGGCACCACGATGCTCGCCCTCGCCCCTGAGCAGATGATGGCTGCAAAGCCGGTGGGCGGCTGGGTGGTCGCGGCGGGTATCGGCATGAGCCTGCTGTCGGGCCTGGCAGTGGGAACCCTCCACGCGTGGATGGTGACATCGATCCGACTGCCCCCCTTTATCGCCACGCTGGCCACGCTGGTTGGCCTTCGCAGCCTGGCCCGGGCCCTCTGCGAGAGCACCACAGCAGCCCTCACGCCCTCAAAGAGCGCCCAGATCTACGTCTCGGATCCCTTCTTCAAAATGCTCCGCGACAATGTCTGGATCTCGGTCGCCGTCTTTGCGGTGCTGGCCTTGGTCACATGGGTGCTGCTCACCCGCACGATCCTCGGCCGCCATGTGCATGCCCTCGGCGGCAACGAAGATGCGGCGCGGCTGGCCGGCATCCGCACTGAGAATGTGAAGTGGTTTGCCTACTGCTTCTCGGCCATGACAGCTGCTCTGGCGGGCGTCTTCTACGTGGCCAATGAGTCGGTTGCCGCACCGGTGAATCAGGGCCGAGGCCACGAACTCAACGCCATCGCGGCAGCCGTCGTCGGTGGCTGTTCGCTGGCGGGCGGTGTGGGCACAGTGCCGGGAACCGTCTTGGGGACCATCTTCCTGCGGGTGGTCATCGATGCTGTTTCCAAGGTGATCAAGACGGGGGCCGACGTCTACGAAGGACTGATCGTCGGTGTTGTGGTAGTGATCGCCGTCACGTTTGGCCAGGTTGGGCAGCGGGCGGGTTCGCGGCGACTGCTGCCGGGGCCGCTGGGCCTGGCCGCCATCCCTGTGCTCGCACTTTTTAGCGGTGGCACCGTGGCCATGACCTCCGGGGCGATGCCAGGCGTGGCCGCGGGTGTTGTTGCGTTGGGCCTGCTCGGTGGCCTACGGGCCTGGGAATCGCGTTCGGCGGCAGCGGGGTGACAGCATGCCCGAGCCCGTGATCTCGATGCAGGGCATCACCAAGCGGTTCCCTGGGGTTGTCGCGCTCGACGACGTCAGTCTGGAAGTGCTGCCCGGCGAGCTGCACGCGATCTGTGGAGAGAATGGTGCTGGCAAGAGCACCTTGATGAAGATTCTTTCTGGGGTCTACCAGCCCGACGCCGGCAGCATGATGCTCGCCGGTGAAACCGTGCGGTTTTCCAGCACACGGGAAGCAGAACGGGCCGGGGTCGCCATCATCCACCAAGAGCTCGCGCTGGTGGACGACCTGCCGGTGTTGGCAAACGTGTTTCTTGGGCGAGAGCGGCGCAACCGTCTGGGCCTCCTCGACGACCGCGGGATGGCCCGTGAAACGGCCCGACTCTTGGAGACGCTCGAGTGTGGCGTCTCGCCACGAGTTCGCACCGGCAGCCTTCGCGTGGGAGACCAGCAGCTGATCGAGATTGCCAAGGCCCTCTCGCTCGATGCACGCATCCTCGTGATGGACGAGCCGACCAGCGCCCTGACTGAGAGCGAGTCGGCCCGGCTTGAGCGGGTGATCGCCTCCCTGCTCGCCCGCGGCACCACGATTCTCTACATCTCCCACAAAATGGAGGAGGTGTTTCGGCTGGCGGACCGCATCACCGTGCTCCGCGATGGCCACACCGTGCGAACGCTCGACAAGGACGAGACGAGCCCCCGCGAGATCACCTCGCTGATGGTCGGACGGGAGATCAGCGACTCCTCGGCCATGCCACCGAGGGCGCCAGCAGAGCCGCTGTTGGAAGTGAGAGATCTTCACCTTCCCTGGCCTGGCCATGTTCGTGGCTATCGACTCGACAACGTCTCGCTGACGCTCCGCCGCGGTGAGGTGCTCGGTGTGGCAGGCTTGATGGGAGCCGGCCGGACCGAACTGCTGGAGACGATCTTTGGCGTTTCCGATCCGAGCTGGCGAGGCACGATCAGCCTGCATGGCCGCTCGGTCCGCTTCACCCATCCCTCCGAGGCCTGCGCGGCCGGCATTGCGATGGTTACTGAAGACCGCAAGCGGCTCGGGCTGTTTCCCGACTTCGATGTGGCCGCCAACATCAGCCTCACGGCGCTCGATCGGGCGCGACGCGGCGGACTGATCAGCCGGCGGGCGGAAGAAGCGCTCGTCGCCGAGCCGATCCGGGCCACCGGCGTGAAGACACCTGGCCCCCATGCCGCGATCACCGGACTCTCCGGCGGCAACCAGCAGAAGTGCATCATCGGCCGCTGGCTGCTGACCAAGCCGGAGGTGCTTCTGCTCGACGACCCCACGCGAGGCATCGACGTGGGTGCGAAAGCCGAGCTCTACACCTTGATCGACCGGCTCTGCCGTGAGGGCCTGGGGGTGATCCTGACCTCCAGCGAGCTTCCCGAACTCCTCACACTTTCAGACCGGGTGATCGTGCTGGCTGAGGGTCGGCTCACCGCTGAGCTCTCCCGCAGCGAAGCGACCGAACAGCGGATCATGGAAGCCGCCACCGCCGGCTAAGCGATCACTGGCCGAGATATTTGGCCAGAATTCCTCGGGCCCGGGCGGGATCTCGCGTGCCGAGGACGATCGCCCGGCCATCGCGAAAGAGCGTCAGGCTGAGTTTGGGCTCCACGTCGGCCCGGAGCATCCAAGGGGTCGTCGTGACCTGGCCGAACGCCCTGAAGCGATCGGGCCACCGCCTCGAGATCGACATGCCCGCCCGCCGAGGCGGCCACCTGCACCGCCTCCTTGCCGCACAGCACGGTCGCTGCGCCTGCTCCCTGGCGGTTGAGCCACGGTGTCTCGCCGCCGCGACAGGTCGGGCAGCCCTCGGCAGCCAGTGGCGACAGATCGACATTCCGCCAGCGTCCGCTCCAGAGATCGAAGACAAGCATGCGACCGTCAACGCATCCTGCCCGATCGAGCGGGTTGGCAGCCAGCAGCTTGATGGCCTCAGCCGCCTGCACCGCACCAACGACCATCGCCACGGGCCCGAGAATCCCGGCCGTCTGGCAGGTGGGCAGATCACCCGGCGCTGGCGGCTCGGGCACCAGGCACCGCAGGCAGGCGGTGGTGCCGGGCAGGATGGAAAACACGCGGCCCTCAGCAGCGATCGCCCCGCCGTAGATCCAGGGGAGCTGTCGGGTGCAGCACCACTCGTTGATCAAAAACCTTGCTTCAAAGTTGTCGCTGCCGTCGATCACAAGGTCGACATCGCGGAGCAGCTCTCCGCAGCTCTCAGCAGTGAGGTCCTGCACCCGCGGGTCGAGCTCCGCCTGGTGGTCGATCGAGGCCAGCTGCGCTGCCGCCGCCACCGCCTTGGGAATCCCCGCCAGGACATCGGCCTCCGTGAGCAGCAGCTGCCTCGGCAGGTTTGAAAGTTCCGCGAGATCACGATCAATCAGCCTCAGCTTTCGCACACCCGCACGCAGCAGAGCCGTCGCCGAAGCACCACCAAGGGCGCCAATGCCCACAATGGCAACCCGAGCCTCGCGGAGCCGCTCCTGGCCAGCCTCACCAAAAGGCTCGAACCGCACCTGGCGGGAATACCGCTCGTGGTCGTCAGCACTGTCGCCTTGCTCCTGCATGCCGTCGCTGCCCTTCTGCTTCCCTGAGCTGCTTGTCCGCGACTGCTCTGCCTAGACGGCGTAGCCGGCCGGCTCCCACGGCCGCGTGGCGGTGCCTGCTAGCCAGGCAGCCATGTCGGCTTGCAGGCGTTCGCAGCCTCGTCGCTGCTCCTGCATCGTCACCCCACCTGCCCCCCGAGGCAAGGGTCGGCGAATGACGACTGGCAGCGGTGCTGGCCGCCTCCAGGTCTCGTGCGGGAGCCCGGCCTCTGGAACCACGACCACAAGGAAGTCGATGCCTTCCGGGCAGTCCGCCGGCGTCGCTGCGGACGGTGGGGCGATGCCTCCATCCAGCTGCAGGCCAAGCTGCATGGTGCCACGAACGCTCCGCCAGGCGACGACGGAGCCCAGATGTGAAGGCTGCACAGCGACAAAGCCAACCGAGGGGTGCACCGCCAGCCGCGCGACTTCTCTGCCCGCCTGCTCGCCAGTCAACTCAGCAGGGAGGTCTGCGATCAGCAACACACCCTCGGCGTCCGCAGCCTCACAGACCGCCTCCGAAGGCGTCTCTGTCCACAAGGCCACGGAGGCGTCGCGGGCCTTCGCCACAACCGCCGCAGCCTCCACCGCCTGGAGTCTGTGTCCGTCGCCTAGCGTGATCGCCCGCGGTACATACCGCCGCCCATCGAGCCGAAAGGCACCGTTTCGATGCCCCAGCCGGCAGACGCCGACCATCTGGGAATGATTCGTCGTGCGGCCGCTGCGGTGGGTCAAACACAGCTCAAGCTCGTAGCGATTGGGCAGCTCCGGAGACCAGAAGCCAGGCTCAACGAGAATCGCCTCAGCGATTGCAGCCCCCGCGGCCCCGGCCTCAGGCGGAGGGAGCATGCGGAGGCTCGCCGTCGTCTGCAGCGTCGCAGCGTGCCTGCAGCGTGGCCCTCGCAACGTCCCTGCGAGTGACACCTCACCATCGAGCATCCGCACATACACCACCGCCCGCATCTCATCGGCTCGCCCCAGGATGACGGCAAGTCGCGGCGGCGTGGCGTCGACACTGCTCACGCCGTGCCCTCCGCGGCGAAGCGTTCGGCGGCGATCGTGGTCACTCCCTTGAGATCGAGTTTCCCAGAGCCAAGTGCTGGAATCTCTTCGATCTCTGAAAAACTGTCGGGGGATGGAATCCAGAGATTCGGCAGCCCTTCAGCAGCGAGCCGCTGACACACCTCGCGGGGCGACAGCTCCATCGGCAGATGCAAGACCACGAGCCGCTCGCCCTTTTTCACATCGCGAACGGCTGCCACGACGGCCAGCAGCTGCCCATCGGTCGCCCCCAGCACGTCGTTGAGCTTCTCCTCCACCGTCACATGCGGCACCATCTCGCCGCCAATCTTGGAGAAGCGGCTTTCGCGTCCCGTGATCGTGATGAACCCTTCTGCATCAAGCTTGGCCACGTCGCCGGTGCAGTACCAGCCGTCACGGACAACCCGCTCGGTGAGATCGGGCCGGTCAAGGTAGCCCTGCATGACGTTTGGACCGCTGATCCAGAGCAGCCCCTCCTGGCCCACGGGCAGTTCTTCCGCCGGATCCGACGCGTCTCGCGGCGAGATGCGGGCCCGACAGCCAGCAATCGGCCGCCCCACCGTTCCCTCGCGGGCGTCGACCGGCCGGCCAGGAACATGCCGTGACGGGGGCACATTGGCCGCTACCAGCGGGGAGAGTTCTGTGGCCCCATAGGCCTCCCAGGGCCGCACACCAAACTTCTTCTCGAAGGCCTCCCGCACCTCGTTTGGCAGTCGCTCCGCCGAGGCAAAGACAACTTCCAGCGACGTGAAGTCTTCCGGGGGCGTGCGGCGAATGTAGGTCCGCAGGAAGGTCGGCGTCGTCATCAGGATCGTGGCGTGATGCTCGCTGGCCAGCGCACCGATCGCCTGGGCATCAAGCGGATTGACGTGATAGACGCACGCCGGCTCCAACGCGAGTGGAATCCAGAGCGTGGTCATGTAGCCGTAGGAGTGGAAAAACGGCAGCGACCCGACAGCCACATCGCCCGCTGAGAGATGCACCAGCTGGTTGACCGCCTGCACGTTGGAGCCGACGTTGTTGACCGAGAGCACGACCCCCTTGGGATCGCCGGTTGAGCCTGACGTGAAGATCACCGTCAGCACATCGTCTGGTGCGATGCGGTCGAGTCCCAGCAGCGACTCGAGCATGCCGATGGGCAACAGTTTTGCCTGCACCAACGCTGCAAGCCGGTCTGCCAGTGTCAGCTTTTTCTTCAGCGATGCCGCATCGAGCAGCGTGTCGCCGACATTCAGATTCACCTTCTTGAGAAACGTCGGGCTGGAGACCACATGCTTCAGCCCTGCGAGGCGAATGCAGGTGTCGAGGATCGACTGGCTGACGGTGTAGTTGAGGTTGACGGCAACCCGCCCTGAGAGGGCGAGGGCGGCATTGACCACCACGGCGGCCGCCGTTGGCGGCAAGAACACACCCACCCGCTGTTCGGCCGGGTCGAGTTCTCGTTCCAGCACCCGCCGCGCCGCCAGGATCCGCAGGAGCAGTTCACTCCCTGAGAGCCGCGTTCCCAAGGAATCGGCCACCTTCAGCCGTGGCCCCGCACTCCGCAGGGCCCGCAGCATGCGACGCTGCAGCACCATCGGTGTGCCAAGTTCTTCGGGAGGCTGCGTGGGCTGGCTGCTCGTTGGCATGCAAAGGGTCCTCACAGTGCCGGTGTACGCTTCGAGAGGGCAAATCGGGCCCCGGGTTCCGCGGGCTCTCCCCCGTCAGTAGACTCGCGAAGTTTTCCCCGCAATCTCCGCTGTTGTAGCCCCTCGAGCCCTCACCGTCATGCCACGTTACGCCCCGTCGCGGATTGAACCCAAATGGCAGGAGTGGTGGGAAGCCAACCACACCTTCGTCAGCCCCCGTCTTCCCGGCAAGAAGAAGCGGTATATCCTCGACATGTTCCCCTACCCCAGCGGGGATGGGCTGCATGTGGGCCACCCAGAAGGCTACACGGCCACCGACATTGTGTCGCGGTTTGAGCGGATGCGGGGCACGAGCGTGATGCACCCAATGGGCTTCGACGCCTTTGGCCTGCCAGCGGAGGAGCATGCGATTCGCACCGGCACGCCGCCTGCGGAGAGCACCAAACGCAACATCGACACGTTCCGCCGACAGCTCAAGATGCTCGGCTTCAGCTACGACTGGTCGCGGGAAGTGGCCACGACCGATCCCGGCTACGTCCGCTGGACGCAGTGGATCTTCTTGGTGCTCTTCGACACCTGGTTTGACACAACGGAAAACCGTGGCCGGCCAATTTCCGAGCTTCCCATTCCCGCCGATGTTGCTGCGGAGGGGGACCGGGCTGTCGCCCGCTACCGCGACGAGCACCGCCTCGCTTTCCAGTCGGAGGCGCCGGTCAACTGGTGCCCGGCCCTGGGCACCGTGCTGGCCAACGAAGAGGTGGTGGGGGGCGTGAGCGAACGAGGCGGTCATCCCGTGGTGCGGATGCCACTGCGGCAGTGGATGCTGAGGATCACCGCCTACGCCGACCGACTCGACCGAGAACTCGACGGCCTGGCATGGCCGGAGAGCATCAAGAAGCTGCAGCGCGACTGGATCGGCCGCAGCACCGGTGCCGAAGTCGACTTCTTCATCGGTGAGTGCCACGGAGACACACCCGCCGACGAAAGCTTTGCCGCCTGGCAGCAGACGCGGAAGGCAGACGGCTTTCCCGGCAAGCCGACCGACGATGCCCTGCGGGTGTACACCACGCGGCCTGACACGCTCTATGGAGTCACCGCGATGGTGGTGGCTCCGGAGCACCCTGCTGTGGAGCGGCTGACCAGGCCAGAGGCCCGAGGAGCGGTGGAGGCCTATCGCGAGGCAGCCTCCCGCAAGAGCGACCTCGACCGCACCGATCTCGCCCGCGAAAAATCGGGGGTGTTCACCGGCTCGTTCTGTCGACACCCGCTCGACGGCCGGCTGGTGCCGATCTGGGTGGCCGACTATGTGCTCGCGAGCTACGGCACCGGGGCGATTATGTCGGTTCCGGCCCACGACAGTCGCGACCATGAGTTTGCGGTGGCCTTTGGCCTTGGGATTGTCCCGGTGATCTCGCCTGCCGACGGTGGCGAAGCAGAACTGCCCTTCACCGCCCATGGCATCGCCGTCAACTCGGGCCCCTACGATGGCCTGGCGACAGCGGCCTTCCTGGAGCGGGTGGGCAGCGACCTCCATTCGGCGGGCCTCGGTCAGCCAGCGGTCAACTACAAACTGCGGGACTGGCTCTTCAGTCGGCAGCGGTTTTGGGGCGAACCCTTCCCGATTCTGCACGAACTCGACGCCGATGGTCGAGAAACCGGCGTGGTTCGACCAGTTCCCGAATCGGAGCTTCCGGTGCCGCTGCCGGTGCTCTCCGACTACAAGCCGGGCAACACTCCCGACCCACCACTCTCCAGAGCCAACGACGATTGGCTCTACGTCGAACTCGACGGGGTCCGCTATCGCCGTGAAACCAACACGATGCCCCAGTGGGCCGGCTCGTGCTGGTATGAACTGCGGTTTCTCGATCCTCTCAATAGCGAGCGGTTTGTCGATGCGGAGGTGGAACGTGCCTGGATGCCGGTCGACCTGTATGTCGGTGGGGCGGAGCATGCCGTGCTGCATCTGCTCTATGCCCGCTTCTGGCACAAAGTCCTCCACGACCGCGGCTTTGTCTCATGGCCCGAGCCGTTTGGCCAGCTCGTCAACCAGGGGATGATCCTTGGCGAGATGGAGTTCACCGGCTATCGCCATCCCCAGGGCGGCTGGCTCTCAGCTGAGCAGACCCGCGTTCACCCCACTCAGCCTGGCGTGACGATCGACCGCGAAACCGGCGACGAGGCAACCTCGGTCCGTATCCCAGCGGAGCAGGTCGAGAAGCAGAGCGAGCATTTCGTGCTGCGCGACGCCCCGAAGATCCGTGTCGACAGCCGTGCCTACAAAATGTCGAAGAGCCGCGGCAACGTCGTAAACCCCGACAAGATCGTGCAAGAGTTTGGGGCCGACTCGCTGCGGCTCTACGAGATGTTCATGGGCCCCCTGGAGGCGACCAAGCCCTGGAGCACGGCTGGCGTCGGTGGCGTCCGCAGCTTCCTCGAGCGGTGCTGGCGGCTTGTCGTCGACGAGCGGGCCGACGACCTGGCTCTTTCTTCGGCGGTCTGTGACGATCCTGCCGACGAGCCGCAGCTGCGTGAGCTCCATCGCATGCTTGAGAAGGTGACCAGCGACATCGAAACCCTGTCGTTCAACACCGCGATCGCGAAGATGATGGAGTTTGTGAACTTCTGCACGCCTCTGGAGCGACGCCCGCGGGCCATCCTCGAGCCGTTCGTGAAAGCCCTTGCCCCCTTCGCCCCCCACCTCGCCGAAGAGCTCTGGCAGGTGCTCGGCCTGCCCGCCCCCGTGTCGCTGGCCGACTGGCCGGCTATCGATGAGCGGTATCTCCGCGACGACACCGTGGAAATCCCCGTGCAGGTGCAAGGCAAGCTCCGCGGCCGCGTCACCATCGACGCCGACGCCGACGCCGACGCCATGATTGCCGCAGCCACCGCCGACCCACGCATCGCGGAACTGCTCGAGGGCAAAACCATCGTAAAAACCATCGCCGTCCCCGGCCGCATGGTGAACTTCGTCGTCCGCTGACGCCCGAGCGGTGGGTGGAGACCGCGCGCGGGTGGTGGGGAGACCGCGCGGGTGGTCCGGCTCGGCAGGCGGCAAAAGTCGCGTCGCTGGGCCAGGATAGGCCAAACGCTCCGCGAGCGTTCGCCGACCCGCCGAGCCTCCCCAGTTCGTCAATGACGAGAGGGGGACAGAGAGGGAACCAATGACGAGAGGGGGACGGAGAGGGAACGGGACGGGTCCTCGGGCCGCGAAGCGGCCTCGGCGTAGCCGAGGTGCCTGCGGCACCCGAAGACCCGTCCCGCTTGCGCGTCGCACGCCCCACCGCACGCATCCCGCCCCCCGGCCGCAGATCGCCGCAAAGCGGCGAACAGGCCGTCCTTTAAACCGTAAGCGAGGGGTGAGCCCGGGCCGAATGAGCCGGCCTTAAACAACGTAAGCGAGGGGTGAGCCCGGGCCGAATGAGCCGGCCTTAAACAACGTAAGCGAGGGGTGAGCCCGGGCCGAATGAGCCGGCCTTGCAGTCGAGCGCAGCCCGGAGGGCGAAAGCGAGAATGCACGAGTGAGCGAAGCCAGGATGGCGCAGCGAACGCTCGGCGAATCGGCCTGGGCTCACCCCGAGCGACCCCGAACGCTCGGCGAATCGGCCTGGGCTCACCCCGAGCGCCCCCGAACGCTCGGCGAATCGGCCTGGGCTCACCCCGAGCGACCCCGAACGCTCGGCGAATCGGCTTGGGCTCACCCCGAGCGACCCACGACCGCCAGCACCATTTGGGGGATGTTCCTTGGCCTTGCGTCGCCTCGGCGCGTAGCATGGGTCACAATGGAACTGGATATGGATTGACTTGCGTGGTTCGGGAGGATCAGGGCGTGATGGGCGTGAAGAAGGTGCTGGCATTGGTGCTTGGCGGCGGTCGGGGCACACGGCTTTTTCCCCTCACCCGCGACCGTTCCAAGCCAGCCGTCCCGCTGGCGGGCAAATACCGCATCATCGATGTGCCACTCTCCAACTGCATCAATAGCGGGGTGCAGCGGATCTATGTGCTTACCCAGTTCAACTCGGTGAGCCTCCACCGTCATATCCGGCGAACCTACTCGTTTGACCATTTTAGCGGCGGTTTTGTCGAGATTTTGGCGGCGCAGCAGACGCTCGGGGCGTCAACCTGGTATCAGGGCACGGCCGATGCGGTGCGGCAGCATCTCCGGCTGCTGCAGCAGCCGGACGTGGAGCATGTCCTCATTCTTTCGGGCGACCAGCTCTACCGTATGAACTACGCCGACATGCTCTCTACGCATGTCGCCTCAGGTGCGGATGTGACGATTGCCGGCATTCCTGTCGGTCGCGATGCCGCCTCTGCTCTGGGCATCATGCGGCTCGACGAGGCAGGCCGGGTTGAGGGTTTCCTGGAGAAGCCGCAGACGAACGAAGAGGCCAGCATGGTGAGGACCGATCCCGCGTGGATCGATCGACACGGTGTTCCCTCGAAGGGCCGCGACCTCGTGGCCAGCATGGGGATCTATCTCTTCAATCGCGACTGTCTGGTCGATCTGCTGATGAAGACCGACTACCAGGATTTTGGCAAAGAGGTGTTCCCGGCGGCGATTCGGGCGAAGAACGTGCAGCTGCACCTCTTCGACGACTACTGGGAAGACATCGGCACGATTCGGTCCTACTACCAGTGCAACATCGACCTGGCGAGTCCGGAGCCTCCGTTCGTGCTGGCCAACGCCCACGCGCCGATCTATTCGCGTGCCCGCTTCCTGCCTCCCTCGCGGATCGACGGAGCGAGCATTCGCAAGAGCCTGATTTCCGATGGATGCCTGATCGACACGGGAGCCGTGATCGAGAACAGTGTCATCGGTCTCCGCTGCCGGATCGGCAAAGACGTCGTGATCCGCAACTCTGTGATCCTCGGCAACGACTTCTACGACGATGACGTGGGGATCGGGGACGGTGCGATCATCGAGCATGCGATCGTCGACAAAAACGTGCACATCGGCTCGCGAGCCCGGATCGTCAACGAACACGGCTGGGAAACCACGGCCGAGAGCGACACCTTCATGGTCCGCGACGGTGTGGCAATCGTTCCCAAGACATGCGACGATTGCCGATGGCTGGCAGCCAGAGCCGGGCCTGTCGACCCGCGACACCGCCTGAGACCGGCCGAGCGACATGCCTGAGCGGTGCGTGGGGCCTACCTCGTCAGGCGTCGCCAGGAGAGTTCTTCCTGCTCAGCCTCAACCTGCTCGACCTCGACCTCAGCGCTGGTTGTGACGACCGTTCCGTCGGTTTCCTGATCCGTCGCCGACGCAACAAGGATGCTCGCGTCGTCTGCCTCGGGGCCGCTGGCTTCCGGCAGCTCCCCAGCTGCCGCACCGGGCTCCCTGTCTACCTGCACAACGTGTGGCCAGACGAGGGGCCCGTTTCGCAACGGACGCGTGCCCCCAGACCGGGCGCAGAAGTCATTCTGCGTGACCGAACCGTTGGGAACCGGGCCTGAGTAGTCGTACGGGCTGGGGCAGATCGTGCACCCAGTGGCCGCCAGGAGGCCGATCATCGCGAGCACGCTTCGTTGCCCGCCCGCTGCTCTCGCAAGGCTGTTCACCGGCCGACCTCCCTCTCGCATCATGCGGCTGTTCCCCACCCCAGAGAAACACCTCACAGGTGATCGGACCTGCGGAATCGCTGCCTTGAGAAAAACCGCTGCAGGCTGCCCCGGCCTCACCTCAAGGGGAGCGTCAGAGCTCGACTCCCAGCTGCCGCATCATGGTCTTCATGTCGTCCCAGACATCCCGCTTGGCAGCCGGATTTCGCAGCAGGTACGACGGGTGGTAGGTGCAGAGCACGGGAACTTCGCCGTACTGGTGCCATCGTCCACGAAGCGCGCCGATTGATGCATTAGTCCCCAGCAAGGCCTGGGCGGCCGTGGCTCCAAGGCAGCAGATCAGCTCGGGAGTGAGGATTTCGAGCTGCCGCTGGAAGAACGGGCGGCAGTTCTCAACCTCCTCCGGCAGCGGACGACGATTGCCCGGCGGACGGCACTTGAGCACATTGAGGATGAAGACTTCATCTCGCTTCAGCCGGCAGGCCTCGATGATCTTGGTCAGCAGCTGGCCAGCGCGGCCCACAAACGGCTCTCCTGAGGCGTCTTCGTCGGCTCCGGGCGCTTCCCCAAGAAAGCAGATTCGGGTGGCGGCATGGCCGCTGCCAAACACCGTCTGCGTTCGACAGCGAGCGAGCTCTCCACATCGCGTGCAGCCGGCGACCTCCGCCCGAACCGCATTCAACGCGGCTTGCCGGGAAGCGAGGGCGTCGGCAGCCAGCTGCCTCAACGGCAGAAAGTCGGAGGTGCCAGGCTCAGGAGCCGGCGGCCCGCTCAGCGACTCCGCATCGGTAGGCGGGGAAGCCGAAACAGAATCCGCCACCACGGCAGGCGGTGAAACCGTCGCAACGCCCCGCGGTAGATCCCGCACTCCCGCTGCCGCCAGGCTTTCGAGATGCTGCCGCAGCTGACCGAATCCCATCTGTCTGTCACCCGCTGGATCACATGCGGCTGCCGCTTCAACGCGACCGTGTCACACTGGCTACAAGGCTCGGCGAAACCGCTTGGGTCCACGCCCCTTGCCCAGCAGGTTGGCTGCCGGCTTGGGCTTGGGAGGCTCTTCGGCTGCTCCCCCTGTGGCCGCTGCCTGCTCCGCCGCGGCTCCCGGCTGGGGCTTTCTCTCCAGGTCCTTGCGATCAAAGGCGACAAAACCGGGAATCTCATCCCGCTTCAGCAGCTTGTCGATTCGCACCTCGATGCGGGTCAGCTGGGGCCCTTCCTCTGGAGACACAAAAGTGTACGCCACACCTTCGCGGCCCATCCGGCCCGTCCGCCCCACGCGATGGACATAGTCATCGCAGAACTCAGGCACATCGTAGTTCACAATGTGGGAGATGCCCGACACGTCGATGCCACGACCGACGACATCGGTGGCCACGAGCAGCCGCACCTGCCCCTCGCGAAACTGCCGCATCACGCGGTCCCTCACCCCTTGGGCGAGATCGCCATGGATGCAGGCCACGTCAACTTCGTCGCTTTCCGGCTTGCGACGGGTCCGCCTGGCAAGCTTCTCGTAGACCTTGTCGGTTCCCCGCTTGGTGCGGCAAAAACGATCGCCTGCCGAGGCTGCTCCCGCTCAAGCAGCTTCTGCAACAGTTCAAACTTCCGGGTGGGATCGACGGTGAAGTAATACTGCTCAATCGTCTCCACCGCGATGTCGCGGCTGGAAAAGTCGAGAATCTCGGGATCCCGCATATACCGCGTAGCCAGCTTGGCGACCGGCGGAGGCACGGTGGCCGAGAGCAGCAGCGTCTGCCTGCTGTCAGGGCATCGACGCAGGATCTTCTCGATGTCCGGCCGGAAGCCGATGTCGAGCATGCGATCCGCCTCATCGAGCGTCACGATCTCCAGCGCTCGGAAGTCGAGCGTGCCCCGGCTCATGTGGTCGAGCACGCGACCGGGCGTTCCCACCACAACCTGCGGATGACGTGCGAGTTTGTCGATCTGGCTCTTGATGGGCTTGCCACCGTAGACAGCAACGCAGTGCACCCCGGAGCCATGCGCGAGCTTTTCAAACTCATCCCGCACCTGAACGGCGAGTTCTCGGGTTGGCACCATGATCAGGGCCCTGACGCCGGGTTTCCCCGCGGGCTCGACCGCCATTCGCTCCAGAATCGGCAGCACAAAAGCAGCCGTTTTGCCCGTGCCCGTTCGGGCCTGCCCGAGCACGTCAATGCCCGTGATCGCCCGCGGAATCAGGCCCGCCTGCACCGGCGTTGGCTGCGAGTATCCGGCTCTGTGGACAGCCTCGAGCGTGGCCGCCGAGAGGCCGAGGGAATCAAACAGCGGGGCGTCTGGATCGACAACCGCGGACGGCACCGCAGGCACCGGCTCTCGCGGACGCTCGGTCCTCCGGACTGAGCCCGACGACGAGTCTTCCGCTGGAGCCGAGGTCGGCGAAGAGGCTTCCGACGATCTGCCTGCAGGACGGCGACCCCGACCGCGTCGCCTCGAACGGCCACCCGATCTTCCCGCCTCGTCGCTGCTTGCACCATTCTCAGTCGAACGCGATACCGCCCCACCGCCAGATCGCCGCCCATCCGTGGCGACATCGGCTCTGTTTTTCTCCACAACGTATTCCTTGAGGTATTCCTTGAGTCCGCTACCCGCTGTCGCCACTTCACGGCCGACAGAACGACACCGCAGCCACGGGCCGCAGGTCGAGTCGGGGCAGGCTCAGCTACCCCGCATCCTTCACATGATTCAGTCGAAGGCTACCACGGCCGCTCCCAAGCGGCAAACTCACGTCAGGGTGCTTACCCCCGTCGAGAGAGCAGCCATGCGGGCGAAGCAGAACGGTTGGCCACGAAACAAACCGTCCGTGGCCTCTGTCCACGTGCGCGGCCCAGCACAAAACCAAGGTTACAAAACCACGGTTTTCTGTGGGTCTGCCCGTCACCGCCTCCTGCGGCGGCAGACGTGTTGCCCAGTCTCCTAGCGGTCGAAGAACCGGCGAATCGCCCACAGGGTCGCCGCGCGCCCGGCGCGGGCGATGGAGCGGGTCAGCGGGATACTCTTCGGGCAGACAGCCACGCAGTTCTGGGCGTTGCCGCACATCTGAATGCCGCCGCGATCCGTGAGGGCCTCCAGACGCTCGTCGGCGATCATTTTTCCTGTCGGATGAGCGTTGAAGAGCATCGCCTGGCTGATCGCATGGGCACCCAGGAAGTTCTTATCGAAGGCATCGTTGCGACGGGCCTCGAAGGCCTCCTGCGACTCACCCGCAAGCCGCGTGACTTCCACCTTCGTGAACTGCGGACAGGCTTCCATGCAACAGCCACAGCTGATGCATGTGGCCAGCGGGTAGGCGTCTTCCTGCTCCTCTGGTGAGATCCGAGGTCCAGGCCCCTGGTCGTAGGAGCCGTCGATCGGCACCCACGCCTTGACCCGCTCCAGCGATCGAAACACCCGACGGCGATCCACCACCAAATCGCGGACCACGGGAAACTTGCTCATCGGCTCGAGCACGATTTCCTCAGGCTGCTCATCAAGCAGGCGGTCAACCAACGCGGTGCAAGCCATTCTTGTGCGGCCATTGACGAGCATGGTGCAAGACCCGCACACCTCTTCCAGGCAGTTGCAGTCCCAGGCCACCGGGGCGACGCTCCTCCCGCCTTCCGTAGTGGAGAGGGCCGCGATCCTCTGCAGAACGCTGATCACGTTCATGTTGGCCTCGTAGGGAATGACATGACACTCCCAATAGCTCTCGCGGCCTGGTGCATCCTGGCGGAGCACGCGGACCCGAAACGACGCCGGGGACTTCTTCGCGGATGCTTCTGCCGCCGACGCCACACCGTTTTTGACGCTCTGCCCGTCAGCCAACCGAATCATTGCGTGCTCTCCTTCTTGGGTTCGCTCATCTACCCGTCGCTGTTTCTGCCCATGTCCCGCTCATGCCACCGCTCACGGCGCCGCAGTTCTCAAAGCAGCGGTGCCGCACCGCGGCTAGCCGCTGGCACCCACCGCCTCAAGCTGCGTTGCGGCCTCGATCTCGCGCCTGTTGCCGCTCTCTCCAGACCTCCTCGATCAGTTCGCCGCCCACAAGGCCGTAGAGCCGAGGACGAGGAGGAATAATCGACGTATCGATATCCTCATAGGTGAGCACCGGGTGTCCGTCGTCACCATGCCGGGCCACCGTGGTCTTGAGCCACTTTTTCGTGTTTTCCTCAAAGCGGTCGCACCACTCCTCCGCCAGCCGATGCCGCTCGACCGGGTCGTCAGCCTCAATGCCCGGCATAGAAAACTCGGGCTTGTAGTGGGCCCCGCGGCACTCGTCTCGCTGCAGCGCCCCCTTGAGGATCACTTTGGCCAGCGGAAACATGTCACCCAGCCGCCTTGGTGAAGACCACGTTTTGATTTGTCCAGCTTCCGGTGTCGGAAAGCGAACACTTCTGCCACCGCTGCTCCAGGCCGCAGACAGCGTCGTAGGCCTCGGCAAGCTGGTCGTTGCGACGCACGACGGTACACGTCCGTCGTCATCAGCTTTCCGAGCTGGTCGTGGAGGTCGTAAGGGTTCTCACCGCCGGCTGGACGACTGAGAAGATCGAGGTGACGCTTTTCTTGGGCCTTGAGGGCGTCGTTCAAAAGCTGCGGCGCGGGCTCACTCCTCGTGGCCTCACCAACAGAGGCGGCAACACCCGGGGCCACGAAAAGGCCACTGAAGATGCAGGAAAGCAGCGAGTTGGCACCGAGGCGATTCGCCCCGTGGTACTGGTAGTCGCATTCCCCAATCGCGTAGAGCCCAGGGATGTTGGTCTGCTGATTTCTCGGCGACCCCTCCACCAGCCCGCCACTCGGGCTCCGCTCATAGTCGATCCACAGTCCGCCCATCGAGTAGTGGACGGCAGGGAAGATTTTCATCGGCACAAACCGCGGATCCACCCCCTGGAACTTCTCATAGATCTCCAGGATTCCACCGAGCTTGCGGTCGAGCGTTTCCTTGGGGATGTGCGTCAGATCGAGATACACGCAGAGACGGTCTTTCTCGACCGAGAGCCCTTCGTTGGTGCAGATGTCGAAAATCTCACGCGTGGCAATGTCGCGTGGCACAAGGTTGCCGTACTTGGGATACCGCTCCTCGAGAAAGTAGCTCCGCTCCGATTCTGGGATATCTCGCGGATCTCGCGGGTCCTGAGGCGTCTTCGGAACCCACACGCGACCGCCCTCGCCGCGGGCACTCTCGCTCATCAGCCGCAGCTTGTCGGCACCAGGGATCGCCGTGGGGTGAACCTGGATAAACTCGCCATTGGAGTAAAACGCCCCGGAGGCGTAGCAGCGGCTCGCAGCGCTGCCCGTGCAGACCATCGACATCGTCGAGCGGCCAAAGACAAGACCGCAGCCACCAGAGGCGACAATCACAGCGTCCGCTGGAAACGCCCGGAACTCCATCGTGACGAGATCCTGGCAGATCGCACCGCGGCACCGGCCCGAGTCGTCAAGCACGGGCTGCAGGAAATCCCAGAACTCCCACTTCTTCACCTTGCCAGCGACTTCCCACCGCCGCACCTGCTCATCCAGGGCATACAGAAGCTGCTGGCCAGTTGTCGCACCAGCAAAGGCAGTCCGCTTGTAGAGCGTGCCACCAAATCGCCGCTGATCGCGGAAGCCCTCAGGTGTGCGGTTAAACGGCACTCCGAGCCGATCCATCAGGTCAACAATGCGAGGCCCCCATTCCGCCATTTCCTTGACGGGCGGCTGATGCTGGAGGAAGTCACCGCCGTAGACGGTGTCATCAAAGTGCTTCCACTCGTTGTCGCCCTGCTGCCGCGTCTGCGTGTTGACACTGTTGATGCCGCCCTGCGCGCACGCGGAATGCGACCGCTTCACGGGCACGAGGCTGACGAGATCGACGTCGATCCCAAGCTCGGCAAGCCGCATGGTTGCCGAAAGCCCAGCCAGCCCACCGCCGATCACCAATACTCTTGGACCTGCCATCCTGCCACGCTCCTTTGAATCCGTGATTCGTCGCCTACTCGCCCTGAGAGCCTTCCGTCGGAACCACCGCTGCCTGAGGAACAGCCTTTCCCTCGAGAAGCTCGCGTGCTTCTGACATCCGCCCCTCAATGAGTTTGGCTTCGTCGACGTCGACCATCCTCATGCCGGCCAGGCTGCCGAGGCCTGCGGCCCCCAGAGCGACGCCCACGGCGATGCTCAGCCAGCTGGCTCGTCGCATCGCCGCCGGGCTCGTCCAGATACCCCAGGTTACTCCCAGCGACCACATGCCATTGGCCAGGTGGTAGACCGCCGAGAGCACTCCGATCGCGTAGAGCACCGCAACGAGCATTGGCTGCAGGGCCACCGCCGCCGTGCTCGCCGCATGATGCGGGTCGAAGGCACCCCCACCGAGGGGCTTGCCCATCGCGTGCAGCTGCCAGATGTGCCCCAGAATGAATACAAAGGCGATCATGCCAGTCACCCGCTGCAGGGTGTAGCGGATGTTGCCCGAGTAGGGGTATGAGCCCACGTTTGGCAGCCCGCCAGCAATGATCGCGACGCCCACGGCCGCATGGAAAATCATCGGCAGGAAGATAAACAGCCACTCGACGACCGGGAGAAGCGGCCCGAGCGAATGGATCATGTCAACGCGTGACTGAAACACCTCCGGTCCTGCCAGGACTGAGGCGTTGGTGAGCAGATGCACCACCAAAAAGGCGCCAACCGGAACGAGGCCCGCGAGGGAAAAGAGACGGTAGATCAGGAACTGATGCCGCTCAAGAAACGAGGTATCACCAGCATCTACCGACTGACTCGAAGAACTCACCTGTTGAATCCTGAAGGGGCAACTCGGACGAGCGACTCACAAAAACCCGCTCCGCAGAACAGTATCCGCAGAACAGTATAGGTGTCGCCAACATGCCGGCAACGCACCGCCCTGTGGCTGCCAACCGAGGCGGAGTTCTGCCTCTCTGACAGGCAAACGCCTCCAGCGACTGCCTCGCTTTCACGCCCCCGACGCCATCAAGGGCCCCCGCAACCGGTACCACCTCCGACGGCATGACGCTGCTGCAATGGCCTTTTTGGGCTCTTCTGGCGATACTTTGAAGAGATCGCGGCCGAGATCGCTGCGATTCACTGCTCGGCGGCACCGGTTTTGCTCCCGCTCATCCATTGCCATGGACGCCTTCCCTGAACATCCCGGCCCGCAGCCCCCAGGCCATGCCGAACGGCTCCCCCGCCGGTTTCAGCGGCCTGCTGTGCTGATTACCGACGACGATGCCGCCCTCCGCGAGACGTTGCGGGCGACCATTGAGCCCTACGGTGTGGAGACAATGCTCGCACGGGATGGCCTCGAGGCACTCGAGATTGTGCAGAGGGGGCCTGTGCATGTGGCGGTCTTCGACATGCATATGCCTCGGCTGACTGGTCTCCAGGCCATGCTCCGCCTGCGGGCCATGGGCCTCGACCTGCCCTGCATCCTGATCTCTGCCAAGCTTGATGAGAGCCTGCGGCAGGCTGCCGACGAGGCCAAGCCCTTCTCCATGCTGCCGAAACCGATCTCGCGGAAAGCGCTCGTGCACTCGATCCAGCGAGCCCTCGAGATCCGCTACAGCTGGCCACCGCTCCCCGAGCGGCGTTGACCTGACGATCGCCATCGCTGCCGACTGAGCCGCCGCTCGGGGGGCAGGGTGGCTGTTCAGACATCGCAATTTATACTGCGAGGGTGCGTGGTCCGGTTCCGCGCGATGAACCCGCAGAGGCATGCTGTGTCGGATGAGTTGAATCTGGTCACGCTGTACTCAGCTGGGAAGCCAGCTGCGGTCGGTTCTTTGCTCGCACCTTCTGCCGTTCGGACCACGGAAGCCTCATCGCTTGCTGAGGCTGCAGAGCTGCTTTCCAGCCTTGAGTTTCAGGGGCTGCTCGTCACGGGTCAGCCTGCGGGCGAAGAGATGCAGGGGCTGCTTCGCGACCACGAACTGCTCGCTCGGCTCCCCGATGGCGTGGCCCTGCTCGACGCCGAAAACACAATCCGCTGGGCCAACCCGGCCATGGTTGCCTGGTGCACATGCGAGAGCGTCGTTGGCCACAACTTCTACGCGGTGCTTGGTGACCCCGAAATCCTGGGGCCCGACTACTGCCCGCTCCACACGGCGCTGGCGACTGGCTCGGCGACCTCATCAACGCTTCGGGTTGGAGAGAATCGCTACCTGCATGTGCATGCGACGGCGTTGCCGACCACCCCTCTGCCCGCATCGACCCTCCCGACCGCAGTTGCCCTCGTCCTGGTCGCGGTCCGCGATGTCTCGCGGCAGATTCTCGAGCAGGAAAAACGGGCCGCGATTCACCAGGCCGGACGCAAACTCGCCGATCTCACGCCAGACGAACTGGCCGACATGACCATCGAAGAGCGGATCGAGCTGCTCAAGAGCAACATCCTCCACTACTCGAAGGACCTGCTGAACTTTGACGTGGTTGAAATCCGCCTCCTCGACGAGCAAACAGGCCGCCTCGAGCCGCTGCTCGCGGAGGGGATGGAGCCCGTGGCACAAGATCGCTTGCTCCACGCTTGCCCTGAAGACAACGGCGTGACCGGGTATGTGGCGGCAACGGGCAAGAGCTACCTCTGCAACGACACGGTGGCCGACCCTCGCTACATCGAGGGCTGCCGGGATGCGAAGAGTTCGCTCACGGTTGCCTTGGTGCTGCACGACCGTGTGATCGGCACCTTCAATGTCGAAAGCCCCAAACCGGGGGCGTTTGACGCCACCGACCTGCAGTTTTTGGAGATCTTTTCCAGAGACGTCGCCGCCTCGCTCAACACCCTGGAGCTGCTTGTGGCGGAAAAGGCCTCGACAGCTGCCGAGAGCGTCGAGGCGATTCACGGAGCGGTCGCCCTCCCGGTCGATGCGATCCTGCATGAGGCCGTGGGCGTGATGGAGAAATACATCGGGCACGACGCCGACGTGGTGGCCCGCTTGCAGCGGATTCTTCGCAATGCTCGCGACATCAAGCAGGTGATTCAGAAGGTGGGGGAAACGATGACTCCCACACTCGCCCACGCCCAGCTGCGTCAGCAGGACCGCAGGCCTGGCCTGGCCGGTCGCCGGGTGCTCGTTGTCGACGCCGACGATCAGGTCCGCTCGGCAGCCCACTCCCTGCTCGAACGCTACGGCTGCACCGTCGAGGCCGCACGCGATGCCACCGAAGCGGTGTCGATGGTGCGAGCAGGCTGTGGCGAGCCCTACGACGTCATCATCGCCGACATCCGTCTGCCCGACATGTCTGGCTACGAACTGCTCTTAAAGCTTCGCGAGATCATCCGCCCCGTGCCGCTGGTGCTGATGACCGGATTCGGATACGACCCAGGACACTCGATCGTGAAGGCGAGGCAGGCGGGCATCGACCTCGTGCTCTACAAGCCCTTTCGCATCGACCAGCTGCTCGACACGGTGGATCGCGCCATCACGAACTCCTCCACCGAGATCGGTGACGAAACGCGTTTCCCATCGCCTCCGACATCAGACGGCTAGCTGGCTGCTCGGCTCCCGCAAGCCCCTCGAGCTTGCCTGCCCCCGTTTTTTTGCTCTGGGAGGCCCGCGGCGTCACTTCGGCCGCCAGCGAAAAAACCCTTTTTCTCGGGTTTTTCAGTGAAATCGTTTCTCGCGACGACATGCCCTTGACCCCTGTCGCTGAGATTCGGTACTTCCCCGCAAATCCGGGCCGTCAGGTTTTCCCCCGACGGTGTGCGTCTGTGGCAGTGCCGCGGCTCCCCCGGGCAGAAACGGTCCGCAGCGGGGCCGCAGCGACATCCATCCCTCAGGGAATCAAAGCCATGTCGGGAAGCGAGAATCTGATCCACTCCCACGTTTCACGTCACGCGTGGTGGCGGACGTGGCGGCAGCCCCTTCCCGGCGGCACGGCACTCCGCGGTTTGTCGACTCTCGCCGTGGCGTTGGCCTGCCTGTCTGCCACCAGCAGCGCCGCTGACGACGCGGCCGACCAGCCCTCGCCAGCCCGCCCGGGTGCCACTGCCCCCGAGCCACTGCCAGCTCCAGCGGGCGACGACGGAGCCTCAGCTGACGACGCGCGGAAGGTGATTGAAGAGGCGCTCGCCCGCTCGGCAGAGGCCGCTCGGGCTGTGGAAGCCAAGGCCAAGCCCGAAGCTGACACACCGGTCACGCTCGGCCCGCGACGCGAGTCGCCCACCACCCAACCTCCCTCGGATCTCCTGGTGGCCAAGCTCTCCGCCCAGGTGGCCGCTGGCCAGCTGGAGTCGAAGCGACTGGCCCGCACGTCGCCCGTTGAAGCTTTCGACCGGCTCGACCAGCTGACCTCGATCGTGGAAACGGAAGCGATTCCGGAAGAAGCACGCCTGCAGATCCTGCGAAGGATCGAGCGAACCCGCCGTGAGCTCGAGGAGATGACCGGCAAGCGCCGGGGGGAACTCGCGCTCGAGCGTCGCAACGCCGCGATTGAGGCCGAGATCGAGCGCGAGCAGACGATGAAAACCGAAAACGAGGTCCGCCTGGCTGCCCTCGTCGACCAATACAACGACCTCGTGGACGAACGCCGTTTCGAGGAGGCTGAGGCGATCGCCAAGAAGGCGAGCGAACTTGCCCCCGACAACCCGGTTTCTCGGCAGCTGCTCGCCCAGAGCCGGATCATCCGCAGGCTTGCGGCTCAGCAGTCGATCGCCGATGCCCAGGCGAGTGGCTTCCTCGACGTCACCGAAGATGTCGAGATGTCGGCGGCGGGCTTCGTGGGCCCGATCAGCTTCCCCAACACCAAAGACTGGGAAGAGCTGACGAAGAACCGCACTCGCTTGGCCGCCGAAGGCCGAGGCCGGCTGACCGCCGACGAGCAGGAGATCCAGCGAAAGCTCTCAACCAAAGTGGAAGCGAGCTACAACGGCAAGCCTCTCGCAGAAGTGATTGAGGAGCTGGGCAAGCAGGCTGGCGTGCCGATCCATATCGACATGGCGGGCCTTGAGCAGGAAGCCGTCACCACCGACACACCTGTGACCCTCTCCATCGATCAGCCGATCTCGCTCAAGAGCGCTCTGCGGCTGACCCTCGATCCGCTCAACCTCGACTTCACGATTCGCGACGAGGTTCTCAAGATCACGAGCCCCCGCATGGTGCAGGGTGAGTTTTACAGCCTGACCTACCCGGTCGCCGACCTCGTGATCCCGGTGCCCAACTTCTCCTCGGATGGCCTGGGCATCACCGGGGCACTCCGCGAAGGCTACTCCCGCGTCAACCTGCGAAACTCGCTCTCGGTGCAGACCGGTCCTCCACCGGCGGGCATCAACGCCGCCGCGGGGGCGACGGCTCGGTGAATGGGGGCAACCTCGCGCAGTTTCAGCCACTCGGCGGCAACGGCACGGCCTCCGGCTCTATGCCAACGATTCCTTTCGGTGCTTCCTCGGGTGGTGGTGCCCAAGCCGACTTCGCCTCGCTGATCAACCTGATCCAGCAGACCGTGGCCCCGACCACCTGGAACACCGTCGGCGGTCAGGGTGCCATTCAGCCCTTCGACACAAACCTGAGCCTCGTCGTCAGTCAGACGCAGGAGGTGCACGAAGAGATCGTCGACCTGCTCGACCAGCTGCGTCGTCTGCAAGACCTGCAGGTCACGATCGAGGTCCGCTTCATCTCACTCAACGACACGTTCTTCGAGCGAATCGGTGTCGACTTTGACTTCAACATCCAGAGCGGGGTGAGCGAGCCGCTCAACATCACCGCCGTGCCCACAACCTCCGGCTCAGCCTATCCCGAAAGCCTCGGCCTCACGGCTCGACCGGGTGGCCCCACGCAGACCATCGGGCTCGACCCAGGCGGCAATCCGGGCGTGTCGCTCTCCCGGAATCCGGGCAACCAGTCCCCCAACTACTTCTCGCTCCCTTTCCGTCAGAACAGCTTCGGAGCTGGCGGTGTGCCGTCGCTGCCGGGCCTTCCCGACCCGGCGACCAGTGCCGCCAACTTCGGCTTTGCGATCCTCTCAGATATCGAGGCCTTCTTCCTGATCCAGGCTGCACAGGGCAACACCCGCAGCAACGTGATGCAGGCCCCGAAGGTGACGCTCTTCAATGGCCAGCAGGCGTTTGTGTCTGACACGCGTCAGCGGCCGTTTGTGACGAGCGTCGTGCCGGTCGTGGGCGACTTCGCAGCCGCTCAGCAGCCGGTGATCACCGTCCTCTCCGAGGGCACTGCCGTCAACGTGCAGGCGGTCGTGTCCAACGACCGTCGCTTCGTCCGCCTCACCCTCGTGCCGTTCTTTTCGCAGATCGGCAACGTGCAAGAGTTCACCTTCGAGGGTGAACGGTCGACCAAAAGCAAGAGCAGCGACGAAAAAACAGGCCCCGATGCCAAAGGCGGCAACGTCGGCCCCATCCCGCTTGCTGCTGGCCTGAACTTCGGCAGTGCTCAGTCGAGCGAGCTGGAGATCTCCTCCAACGGCACGACGATCCAGCAGCCAGAGTTTCTCTTCACCACGGTCACCACCACCGTCAGCGTTCCTGACGGCGGCACGGTGCTCCTCGGCGGCATCAAGCGACTCCGCGAGGGCCGCAACGAGTTCGGTGTGCCGATCCTCTCAAAGGTGCCCTACATCAACAGGCTCTTCAAGAACGTCGGCCTCGGCCGCACCACCGACAGCCTGATGCTGATGGTCACCCCGCGGATCATCATCCAGGAGGAAGAGGAAGACAAGCTCCTCGGCGTGCGAGCTCCATAAGCCGACTCCTCTCCACTCTCCATCAAAACGCAACAAGGCCCGGGGTCACCCCGGGCCTTGCTCGCTTCACGCCTGCGAAGCCATCCTGGCCTTCGCAGGCTAAGCCGTTGCGAGAACGGGACGGGTCCTCGGGCCGCGAAGCGGCCTCGGCACAGCCGAGGTGCCTTCGGCACCCGAAGACCCGTCCCGCTTGCCCCCGGCCGCAGACCGACGCGCAGCGGCGGACAGGCCGGCTCGCTTCACGCCTACGAAGCCATCCTGGCCTTCGCAGGCTAAGACGTTGCGAGAACGGGACGGGTCCTCGGGCCGCGAAGCGGCCTCGGCACAGCCGAGGTGCCTTCGGCACCCGAAGACCCGTCCCGCTTGCCCCGGCCGCAGACCGTCGCGCAGCGACGGACAGGCCGGCTCGCTTCACGCCTGCGAAGCCATCCTGGCCTTCGCAGGCTAAGCCGTTGCGAGAACGGGACGGGTCCTCGGGCCGCGAAGCGGCCTCGGCACAGCCGAGGTGCCTTCGGCACCCGAAGACCCGTCCCGCTTGCCCCGGCCGCAGACCGACGCGCAGCGGCGGACAGGCCGGCTCGCTTCACGCCTACGAAGCCATCCTGGCCTTCGCAGGCTAAGCCGTTGCGAGAACGGGACGGGTCCTCGGGCCGCGAAGCGGCCTCGGCACAGCCGAGGTGCCTCCGGCACCCGAAGACCCGTCCCGCCTGCCCCCGGCCGCAGACCGACGCGCAGCGGCGGACAGGCCGGCCTTAAACCGCAAGCGAGGGGTGAGCCCGGGGCTGACCCGCCGGCGTATAGGAGCGAGCGACGCCCGGAGGGCCAAAGCGAAGCGGATATCCGAGCGAGCGAGGGCCTGGATGGCCCGCAGCGAGCGTCCGGAGGGGCAGCCCCGGGCTCACCCCGAGCGACCCACCAAAGCGAAGCGGATATCCGAGCGAGCGAGGGCCTGGATGGCCCGCAGCGAGCGTCCGGAGGGGCAGCCCCGGGCTCACCCCGAGCGACCCACCACTCGACACCCGCCCCGCCCCGCTGCTACCCTCC
>JAGYJY010000025.1 GCA_018401745.1 Pirellulales bacterium
CAATGGCACTTCTGCAGCGGTCTTCCGGCTGACCGACTGCCCTTGAGCAGCGAGATTGGGCGTGTCGGCCGTCCGGTGTCGGTTCACCACAACGCCGCGCATCCCCCTGGCGGTGGCGTTGTTCTCGTGTCGGCGCAGACCGCGTCCCAGTTTGCCGTTCCCGGGGCTTCGGCGGCTTGCGGCCGCTCCCGCTCAGACGCTGTGGATATCGATCACGGGCAGTTCGTCGGGCGCGGCTTGAAAGACGTCGCGATCGTCATGGGCCTGCACGAGCTCGCCCCAGTCGGTGGGCGGGCCGCGGGCGGGCGAGACGGGCGGAGGCTCGAGCGGTTCGCCGAGGTGCGTGAGGATCTTCCGGATCGCCCCTGGTTCCGTGATAAACGCGATCAGCCGGATGTCGCCGCCGCACGCTGGGCACTCGAGCGGAAACTCCTCCCAAAGTAAACATCAGTACACTCTCCGCGGGACAGGGCGGTTCGCCATCAGCCGATTGCAAGGCTCGGAGGCCGAGCAAACGAAGCGGGGGCATCTCGAGCACCGGCTGCGATTACTGTGCACGGCCGCCCTTCGCGCTGGAACGGCTCCGCTCGAGCCGCCGCCCGTCTCGCCGGCCCATGGCCCGCTACCATGGCCGACGGCCGATCAGGGCCTCAGGCGACTCGGCAACCCTCGAAGCAACCGCGGCCTAGAATCGCCTCACAGAGGCCCAGGGGCATGGCTGCCTGTTCATGGGTGGCAATCTGTGCAGGCAGGCTTGTGTTTTCAAAGTTGCGCAGGCGTTGCGCAAAAAAACACCACGCTTTTCCGAGGCGTTTTGGCACTTCTCACTGATTTCGAGTCAGACCGCTGGCCAATTCGCTTGCCCTCCGTGTCGGTCGACATCCGAAGTTTAGCACCCAGTGTTTGCGGAGAAAACAGGGCTGATCTTCGGCCCTCAGCGAGCTGCGTTTGGCCAAGCGTTGTGCGGCAAACGCTCTCGGCCGCGGCGTGGCAGCGGGGCGGCTCACGCCCTCCCGACGTGGTTCGGGGCCTGCCAGCCAGCACAGAGGCCGAACTCGTCCCGACCGGCCGCCTGCAACGCCTGTGCCGCAGGCGCCCGCCGTAGCGGCGACGCCGGTTCTGACGATGCCGACGAGGCTGAGCGACCACGGTGCGGATCGTTCGCCCGCCTGCCGATTCTGCAAGGGTGGCGATGACGGGGCGCCGGCCGGCCGCCCCATCGACCACAGGGAGAACCTGATGGAAAAGAACACGTGGCGGCTCGTCAGCCAAAACCGGGACGGCGATCTTGTCATCCACGACTACGACTCACCAGAACCAATCCTGCGAGCCCATATGCAGATCGGCATTGACGACTGCTCGACCGATCTCGACCTCCGCGGTGCCCCCGTTTTTCGGCATCTCGTCGGCCCGATGCCCGAAGGGAAGACCGTGGTACGCTACGAGACGCCGGAGGTCTTTGAGGTGCTCACCCGTGAGTGGTCGATGCCCCGGCCCAAGAGGTCGCGTCGCAGTCGCTCCCGCTCCTCGTGAGCGAGTCGGCGGTCGGGTCGTGGCCGTGAACCCAGCCCGACTGCCGCCCCCCATGGAGCGAAGGCGATGCCCGAGACGATCTTCTCCAAGATCATCGACCGCACGGTCCCGGCAAAGATCGTGTTTGAAGATGACCTCTGCCTAGCCTTTCACGACATCTCCCCACAGGCGCCGGTGCATGTGCTGGTGATTCCCAAGAAGCCAATCGAGTCGCTTGCCCACGCCTCAGGGGAGGATGCCGGCCTGCTCGGCCATCTGCTGAGCACAGCCGGCCAGATCGCCCGGGACCTCGGGCTCGCCGAGGGCTACCGCGTGGTGATCAACACTGGCAGCGAAGGCGGCCAGTCTGTCGATCACCTGCACCTGCATCTCCTCGGCGGCCGATCGCTCAGCTGGCCACCGGGCTAGCGGGCGGTGGCAACAGCCATCCATGGCTTTTTCCACTCGAGAGACGCCCTGAAAAGTGGAGGCTGGGGGTCGCCAGTGGCTGCTCCTTGCGGCGGCAGACCTGTCCCACCGTCTGCTCGCGCGGCCGAGCGGGAGGATCACTGCCACCACTGGCGAAGGCGGTCGAACATCCCTGTTCGCTCGTGCTGCCGGCTGCCCTCAGCGGCGGCGGCAGCCCGCTGCCGATCGCCTTCTTCGGCCGCAATCGCCACAGCCTGCTCGTCGATGTGGGCCTCAAGAAACCGCGGCCAGTGGCTGTCGAGCTCGATCACGCTTCCACCGAGGTCGCCCGCGTTGAGCTGATGGTCAATCAGGGCCAGCATTTTGGAGAGCTGCACCCGCTGATCTTCATCAAACGCCAGGTCATAGACGCGAACCTCATCGACGCAGACCTTGCCCGGCCCCAGCAGATCGAGCCTGACACGCAGCGACTCAAGCCCTTGCGTCGGCAGGTCGTCGACCTGCAAGACGATCTGCGACCACTCTGAGGAGAGCGGCATGGCCGCCTCGCCCTGGCCCACCGGCGCGAATCGATAGTATTCCTGCCTCCCTTGGAGCCCCTCCACGGCGATCCGTAGCGGCGGCTGTGGATTGCCCTCTTCGATCCGCAGCCACACCGCCACACTCAGCCGGCCGGTCGTTGGCGGGGCAAAAGGATTGCTGCGCAGCGTTGAAAGCCCGTGCGGCGAGGCAAACTGCACGGCCTGCGGATTGTCGTCGGCATCGCTTCCGCGGTGTCCTTCAACCGCCGTCAGCGTGCCCCGGCTTTTTTCCACCAGTTCCCAGCCCGGCACCGCCCGCCGCACGATCGGGAGTTCGAAATCTGGGTTGTCGAGCGACTCCAAGGCAACGGGATAGTCGAGCACGCTTCGCCGCTCGCGAAGCCTCTGCAGCCGCTGCGTCACAGCAGCCGGGAGATCTCCGGCAAACGCCACTTCAGCGGTGGTGATCTTGGCCGACTCCACAAGCCGCACAGCCCGCAGCCCCCAGGGCTCCAGCGGCACTTCCACAACACCGTTGTCGACCGGCAGCAGCTCTCCGCTGGCCGCATCGACCGCCGAACTGCCCGCAGTGCTGACGTGCAGTTTTGCCACACAGGCAACAGGCGATGCGTTGACCACACTTGCCACCACAGCACCAGACTCCGTGGCACTGCGAACCACCAGCGGCCTCGCCACCGACGCCACCGCCCGCATCCCATGGGCTGGCAGCATGGCCACACTTTTTAGAGCAGCCTGCCGCGCGGCATGCCCGCCACCTGCGAAGAGCGCGCCATCGATGATCACCTCGACATCATTGCCAGCAAGGGGACCGCTCATCGCTTCACTGGCTTCGCCATCGCTGGCGACCGCATGCACCATCGCCACCGCTTCGCCGTCGCCGTTGACCGCCGAGAAGGGAGCCGCCCGCAGCACGGCCCCGAGAGCAACCTCGCTGGGCTGTTCCAGATGCAGGCCGCCGAGCCGCTGAGCCAGAGACGTGTCGGCTGCCAGCCGCGGCGACCGATTGGCTGCCCGCAGGGTGCTTTCCGCCACCAGCTCCACCGTGCCCCCATGGACCTGCGGCCGCACAAACACAAGCTGCGGGTGTGCGGTGATCAGCTCCACATCAAACCCGATTTCCCGCAGCAGCCCCTGATCGCCGCTGGTGGCGGTCAGCCGAGGTCGGAAACGCTTGGCGAGCGGTCCCTCGGAAAACAGCGTTGTGGGCACAATCTGGAGGTCGAGTGCGCCTGCCTGTGAAGCCACCGCGTCAGCGAGCCGGCGATGGAAGGCGGCCACCTGCTCACACCGCCACTCCAGCCAGGCACCCTTGTAAGCGGCGGAGACGAGGGCGGCCCGTTCCGCAAACCGGCCGCTGCCTGTCATCGGCATCTCCACACCGGTGTCGGACATGAAGCGGCCGATCGTGGCGTCGTCGAGCCCCCAGGCCACGCCCGGAAGATGCAGCCAGCCGTCGTGCGGACAGTTGAGCGCGATTCCCCGCACCGCCGGCCGGTCAGCCACCCGCCGCGCGAGATCAATCACCAGCTGTTCGATCGCATCCTGCACTCTCGGATCGAGCACGTTGTAGCAGACCACCTGCTCATCGCCGGCCGGCGGTTCGCCATCACCGCCCACACACTCGATCCCCACGGCAAGGCTGCCTCCCCGCAGCCGCAGGGCCTCGAGAGGCTCCAGAGGCCCCCGGCACTCAATCGCAGGCACCAGTTCCAGCCCGTCGCGGCCAAACACCCGGCAGAGAAGCTCGAGCACATCCATGGCGGCAGCGTGCTTCCCCGGCTGAGCGACCTTGCCGTTGTCCCAGCGGCTTCCGCCGCTGTGCACCTGCGACGGCCAGAGGGGCGTGCCATCGGCGTAGACCGCTACCATCGCACCGGCAGCCGCCCGGTGCTTGACGAGTTCGGCCATCCGCTCAACAGCACCGGAAAACATGGTCCAGTCGTCCGCTGGCCGGCCAGTCTCAGCATCAACCCCCGCCGTCACGCCAAAGCGGTCAAAGTCGGGCTTGGGCAGCAGGCCGAGGACGCGTTTGCGAGCCGGGCCTGGCGTGGGCATGGTCGAGGCGGGCAGCCGCGACGGGCCGGCGAGCACCCGCATGCGGCCGAGCATCACCTCCTGACGGGGCGAGAGGTTCAGCAGCACCACCATGGGCGTCTTTGTCCGCGGCCAAAACACCTGCTGATAACGGCTCACCTCGGCAGCCTCGCCGAAGCCCGTTTTCCGCGAGGTAAAACCGCCGGCCCACACGACGCGATCCACCACGCCAAACGCATTCGGCTCCAGCACGCACACACCGACCTTCGCCTCTTGGTCGGTGGGATAGTCGATCTCGAGAAGGTGCGGCATACCGGGCGTGGCACCGGGCACCACGATGGCTTCCCAGGCTGGGTTGTCGCTGCCTGAGGACGGTGGCAGCTCAAGCATCATGCCCAGGGAATGCTTGGCCGGCATCCCATGCCCACCGGGCAAGGGGCCGCTGAAGCGAGGAAAAAACGCCTCGATCGATCGTGAGCCTGCGTCGCTGCCCCCAGGCAGCACGTCCCCCGCGTCTGCGTCTCGGTCGCCAAAACCTGGAATCCGACCGATCCCTGGCAGCTTCGTGGTCAGTGATCCCATCGACGAAAGGTCGATGGAGGGCACCGCGGGCAACGGCACCGACGGCATCGCGGGGATGCCCGAGAGCCGTCGCAGCCGATCGAAGAGCCGAGGGCTGCCGGCATCAAACTCATAGAGGGTTTCCCACGCCTCTGCTTCCGGGCTCGCTGCGGGCCGCCGGCCGACCGCCACAAGCTGCAGCCGGCGAGTTGCCAGAGGCCGCGCCCACCGCAGCCCACCAGACTCGAGCACACTCAGCTCCAGCTCATACACCCCCTCCGCATCGGGCAGGGGCACCTCGCAGGCAATCATCTGATAGCTCCGCAGCACGCGACCATCGGCCGCGGCAACATCGCGCTCCTCGTCGTCGAGCAGGGCGTGGGTCTGGGAGTGGATCGCCTTGCCATCCTGCGGACGCAGCAGCGCCACCTGCAGCTCCCGCCGCGTTCCGCTCTGGCTCCGCACCGGCAGCGTTGCCTCGATCGAGAGCGACAGGATTTCGCCCGCGTGGCGAACCGCCGATGCGTCAGGCCCTTCGCCCCGAAACGACACGCGGAGATCGTCACCGTCGGCCCATGCCACCGACAGGCGATTGCCGTCGCGATCGATCGCCTGCTGCCGACCCTTGAGGAGAAACTGCACGACCGGCTCATCCAGCCGCGTCGAAAACGGGCCGTCGGTTCCTTCGAGTTCTACAATCAGCCGGCAGTGATGCCAGTCGGCCACGGTGATGTCGAAGCCGTCAAAGTCGCGAGGCGGCGTCTGGCCAAACTCCACCGCTGTGCGGTCGATCCGCAGGCCCAGCTGGGGGTCGGCATCGCCGCAGAGCGACGCGACATGCACGATCTCGCCGCAGTTGTCGGCGGCTCCGTCGTCGGGCACGAGCCGGATCGCCCCTCGCCAGCTGCGGTCAAGGCCGCCACCCCACGCGACGCGGAGGGTGACCGGCGGCGGCGGAGCGCGGCGTTGCGGCTGCCGGGCCGCCTGCGAAAAAACGCTCTCGGCGGCCGAGCAGCAGGCCGTGCCACCGAGCCCCTGCAGACACAGCAACAGCCCCACAAGCACCACACGCGCTCGCGGGAAGCAGCAGGACCAGATCGTGGCGGGCGGGACGGTCATCGCGATGCGACGGCTGGAGGGATTCCCGAACAACGGCCGCACGGGGCCGCAGGCGGGGGCGGGATGGTAGCGATCCCGAGCGGCTGCCACAAAGCCGCTTTTCAGCCCAAAAGAAGCGTTACGGACTGCTTTCGCGTGAGTTTTCCAGCCCAACCGCGGCGGTGAGCTGCTCATGCAGTTCGTCCACGACAGTGCTGCAGCGGTCTGCCACGTCGCACTGTTCGAAGAAATCGTCGGGCTTGGCAAACAGCCTCGGCTCCCCAGCCCCCCCATCCCTGCCTGCCGCCGGCCGCTCAACCACCATCCGCCAATGCTTCGTCACCAGCGAAACACCTCGAGGCGTGGTGCTGATCACCTGCTCGCGCGGCGTGCACCCCCACCGGCTCACAAGCTCAGCAAGCTGCGACCGCGGCCGGGAAGCCTCATGGTCAGCCAGGCTCTCAGCAAGAAACGCCCCCAGATCCTCTGCCGCCAGGAGCCCGCCATACCGCTGGCCAGCCATGCGGCCGCGAGCGTCGGCAATGATCACAGGCATCTGCACAAGATCGCCATACGGCAGCAGCGGCGGACTCCCCGCTGAGGGAATGCCGAGATCGCCATGCAGCCCCATCGGCATGCCGCGGAGCCCGGCCACCACCACCGTCCACGGCTCTCCGCCAAGGCCATCGAGAATCTCCAGCAGGAAGCCGAGCATGCGATCCGCGAGCATCAGCTGCCCGGCGAATGCCTGCCGAATGCCGAGGATGCGGTCAGGGTCTTCATCCGCGGCCACCACGCAGCTGGGAATCGACGCCGACCGCGGCGGCTCGGGATCTTCCTCGTCTCCCAGGCTGTCGCGAAACGCAAGCGGCGCGTCCCAGGCCACCCCAAGACTGCCGGCATGGCACCACAGGCAGCAGGGCTCATCGGCCACGGCGGGCACCGCTTCGGCAATGGCGGCGAAGAGCTCGCCCAGGGCCGTTTCGCTCTCCTCATCGCCACATCGCTCAGCCGGTTCGGCCGGCTCCTCGACCACGTCGCGAAACCGGCGGCCAAGCGGCCCTCGAGCCACGGCCGGCGCGTCTGTCACCAGCAGCGAAGCCAGCGTCGGCAGGTCATCAAGCCGCTCGCACACCGGCCCCAGGACAGCCTGCAGCGTGGCGGCGAGGTCATCACCGGGGCCATCATCGCGTCCAAAACAACGCCCCGGGCTGCCAAGGCGTCGAAAGCCGGGGTGGCCAGCCAGGTCGTGCCCCAGGTGGTGAGCATCCAGGCGGGCAGCCAGTCGAAGGTCACGACGGCCAGCCGGCTGGGCAGAGAAGGCTGAGAGCTGGTCATGGCAAGCGTGGCGACACGCCCCGTGTACGGGCAAAGGAAGAGCGTAAAAAGGGCGGCCGCGGCCGTTTCCTGACGATGCCTCAGAGGCTATCGTAGGGGCCATTCTTCTCCATGTGATCACCAGGAAATTTGCCGATGACACGCTCCGCCGCCCTCTCGTTGCCGACAGCATCCCGTCTCATGCCTGCCATGCCCCGCCGTGGCTTCCTTGGTGCCGTTGGCCAGGGGCTCGCTGCCTGCGGGCTTGCCAGCCTCGGATCCACGAGCGTTCGCGGTGCCGAATCAGCACTTTTTGAGATTTCTCTGGCGGAGTGGTCGCTGCACAAAACCCTGTTTGCTGGAACGCTCGACAACCTCGACTTCCCCCGCGTGGCCAAGGAGCGGTTTGGCATCCATGCCGTCGAATACGTCAATCAGTTTTTCAAGGATAAGGCCAAAGACGCCGCCTACCTCGGTGAACTTGCCAAGCGTGCCGACGACGTCGGGGTGAAGAATGTCCTGATCATGTGCGACGGGCTCGGCAACCTCGGCGATCCCGATGATGCCGCTCGCACCCAGGCGATTGAAAATCACTTCCCCTGGGTGGAGGCCGCCAAGCGACTCGGCTGCCACTCGATTCGGGTCAACGCCGCGAGCAAGGGCTCCTTCGACGAGCAGCAGAAGCTCGCTGCCGACGGCCTGGCCCGGCTGAGCGACTATGCGAAGCAGCTCGAGATCTCCGTCATCGTGGAAAACCACGGCGGCCTCTCCAGCAACGGCGAGTGGCTCGCCGGCGTGATGAAGATGGTCGATCGGGCCAACTGCGGCACGCTGCCCGACTTTGGCAACTTCCACGACTACGACCGCTACAAGGGGATCGAAGAGCTGATGCCGTTTGCCAAGGGGGTCAGCGCCAAGAGCCACGACTTCGACGCTGACGGCAACGAAACCCACACCGACTACCGCAAGGCCCTGCAGCTGGTGCTCGACGCCGGCTACCGCGGCTTCGTGGGCGTTGAATATGAAGGCAGCACGCTCTCCGAAGACGATGGCATCATTGCCACCAAGAAGCTGCTCGAACGGGTTCGCGACGAGCTCGCCTCCGCCTGACCTCAGCATCCTCCCTTCTCCACCGCTGCGGCCGCAACGCCGTTGAAAGGACTCTCGAAACACACGTGACGCGACAGACAACGACGAAGAAACCGGCAGCGAAAGCGGCTGCAGCGGAGAGCGAGCTCGATCGGCTGATGCGAAAGATTCGCATCGAGGAAACTGCGTTGGGCATGGGGGTGTTTGCCCGGCGGAAGCTGGGGGCCGACGTGGTGGTTGGTGAGATCCTCGGCGAGGTGCTCGACGAACACCCTGAAGATTCCAGCTACTGCATGGAGCTGCAGAGCGGCCGGCTGCTCGAGCCGGGACCTCCGCTGCGGTTTCTCAACCACAGCTGCGAGCCCAACTGCGAGCTCTTCTACTGGGTCGATGAAGAGAGCAATACACCCGCCGAAGACAGGCTCTGGCTGCAGACGATCCGGCCAATCAAAGCGGACGAGGAGATGACGATCGACTACTGCTGGCCCGCCGACGCCGCCATCCGCTGCCGTTGCGAAACGGTCTCGTGTCGCGGCTGGGTGGTCGATCCCGACGAACGCGACCAGATCGCCAGCTCGCAGCCCGAAGCCTGGGCCGATTATCTCACGGAGACGGAAGCGGTCTCGGTGAAGAAACGGCGGCCGCGTGCGGGCGGCAAAGCCGTGAAGTAGGCTGTCAAGCGGTTGGCTCCATGGCTGGGGTCTCTCAAACGCAACCGCTCGTGGCCCCGTGGATTCTATGGTGCAGTCGCTCTTCGACCGGCATCGCATGTGGCTTGCGATCGGCATCGCCCTGACCACAGCCGCGGCGTTGTTTGGCATCTCGCAGCTGCGGCTCGAGGACGACCTCCGCGGCCTGCTGCAGGGCTCGGCCGACGACTTTGCCATGGTTGATCGCGTGGCTGAGCGGTTTGGAACCCACGATCGCGACTGCATTGTGCGGGCTGATGCCCACGAGGGCGACATCCTCGCTCCGGCAGCCATCAGCGAACTGCGGCGTGTGTGCGATGAGCTTCGCAAACTCGAGGGGATCGACGAGGTGCACTCGCTCCTCGACGTTCGCCGCACCGGCATGCTGGGTGGACTGCTGACCGCCGTTCCTCGCGGCTACGACCAGGAAGACGACCCGGAGGTGCTCACCGCGGTCAGGGCTCGGCTCGAAAGCAATCCGCTGATCGCCGGCACCCTGCTGTCGTCGGATGCCACGAGCACCATCATTCAGCTGCGGCTGGCGGCCGACGTTGCCGAGCCGCGGCAGCTGCCCCATGTCTTGCCCGGCATCGAGGCGGTGCTCGATCGCTACGCCACGACTGGGCCGCTGTCGTTTGAGCTGACCGGCATGCCGGCGCTGCGGCTGGAAGCTGTCAGGAGCCTTCGCCGCGACATCCTGCTGTTTAACTCCATCGGGGTCGCAGTGGCGGTGGTGCTCTCGGCGGTGGCAGCCCGCAGCTGGCGGGCCACACTGCTGGCCTGCCTGCCTCCCATGGTGGGGGCGCTCTGGGCCACGGGCCTGCTGGCCTTGTTTGGTGTGCCGATCAACATGCTGACCTGCATCGTGCCGTCGCTGGCGATGGTCGTGGGCACCTGCGACTCGATCCACTTTATTGAAGACATGCGGCGGAGCACCCGCCGCGGTGTCGACCCGCGAACGGCCAGCGCCTCGGCCGTGGGCCGCGTGGGGGCTGCCTGCGGGATCACGAGCCTGGTCACCGCCGTCGGCTTTCTCTCGCTCTCCGTGGCTCGCATCGAGGCCGTTCGCACCTTTGGCCTCGTGGCAGCAGCGGGGGCGGTGGCAAGTTTCCTGGCCGTCACCGCGCTCACGCCGCTGATGGCCTCAGACCGGCTGTGGCGCGGCGCCCACCTCGGGCAGTCGCCACGTCGGATTCGACGCTTCGCCTGCGGGCTGACCGCCTGGTCGCTGCGGCATGCCTGGCCTGTGGCCACCGTCGGCCTGCTGGGCACCGCGGCCCTGCTCTGGGCCTGCGGCGATATCCAGGCCGACAACCGGATCATCGATGCCCTGCCGAGGGGCGGCTCGGCAGCCCAGACCCTGGCGGGCATCGACCGCGACTTCGGCGGCACGATGGGCGTCGATGTGCTGGTGGCGTGGCCCGACGACTTCAGCTGGAACGCCCCTGAGGTCACCGCGGTCATCGAGCAGGTGCATGCGGTGCTGCAGCCGGAAACGGCAGTCTCATCGCCGCTCTCCCTGGCAAGCATCACCAGCACGCTCTCCCCCCGCGCTGTCCGGCAGCTCCGACCGGAGCGGCTGGAGAGGTTTCTCGACCTGCCGAGCCGATCGGCTGTCGTCCGCACACGTGTCCGTGACGACGGCTCACGGCAGCTCGAAGCCGTCTTTGAGCGAATCGACAAAGGCTTGGCGGCGATCCATGACGCCAGGCCGGGCTGGACCATCGACCTCGTGGGGGTTCCGGTGGTGTCGGCCCGCAACATCCGTCAGCTGATCAACGACCTGGCGTCGAGCCTCGCGCTTGAGGTGTTTGTCATCGGAGGAATCCTTGCGGTTGCCTTTCGCTCGAGCCTCGCGGGAATCGTCAGCATGGTGCCAAACCTGTTCCCTCTGGCAGCCGTGGCCGCGGTGCTCACCGCGGCGGGTGGCTCGCTCGATCCAGCGAGTGTGATCGTCTTCAACGTCTGCCTCGGCCTCTCGGTCGACGACACGGTGCATGTCTTCGCTGCGATCAAACGGCAGCAGCGTGAGGGGGTCGAGCTGGCCAGTGCGATCCGTCGCGGGATGGTCGAAACCGGCACGCCGATCATTCTTGGCGGCATGGTGCTGGCCGTGGGATTCGCCGGCGTGATCGCCAGCAGCGTGCCCTCGCTGTCTCGCTTTGGGCTGCTCGCCTCGTCGGCTGCGGTCACCGCCACCTTCGCAGAGCTGGTGCTGCTGCCGGCAACGCTGATCGCCGCCTCACGCCTCGTGAACCACCTCCGCAATCAGCCGCACCGCGGCAGCAATCAGCTCCTCGTGGGCAGCGAGGGTGATCCTGACCCGCAGCCGGCTTTCGGGCCCTGTTGCCGAGACAACCGACACGACATCGGCCAGCAGCCCTCGCTCAAGCAGCGCCCGGGCGACTTCCATGCCGCGGTAGGGTCCACCGAGCCGCACGGTGATGACCGGACCGTCCGACTCGGCTGACTCTCCGAGGTCGAGGTCGCTGTCGGCAGCGAGCTTACGGAAAAAGTCAGCCCGTTCGGCCAGCGACTCCACCCGCCGGTCGTCGTCCGCAACGAGCGCGAGACCTCGGCGGGCAGCCGCCACCGCTGGGGGCGGGCACTCCCCTCCGGCACCGTCGTGTCCGGCCGTCTCCAGATACCGCACCAGAGGATCACGGCCGGCGAGGTAGCCGCCGCCTCCCCCAGGCTTCGCCACTGCGAGGCAATCCAGAGATCGACGTCGCGAGGATCGACGCCAGCATGCACCGCGAGGCCCCGACCGCCGCCGAGGGTGCCGAGGGAGTCCGACTCATCCACCACGAGCAAAAAGTCGTGCATTGCCTTGAGCCGCAGCAACGACGCCAGATCAAGCACAGCGCCAGTGGCGCTGCTGATCGCCTCGACCACAACAACCCGCCGGCGGCTCCGCCCCTGCTCGCTGCCGAGGAGCCGAGCGAGCTGGCGGCAATCGCGGACGCTAAAGTGCCGGCAGGCGGCGCGGGAGGATTCCGCGGCCCGCACAATCCCAGCCCGGGCATCGCGGTCGATGAGCAGCAGATCCCCTGCGCCGACGAGCCGGCCGAAGACTGCCGAAAGCGGCCCATGATCGGGAGCCATCGCCACCGCCCGCTCAACGCCGAGAAACGCAGCCAGCTCTTCTTCAAAGGCATCGATGACGCCGGCGGAGGGCTCTGCCAGCTCCCCTGTGGGCATGCTGCAGCCGAAGCAGTCGATCGCCTCCTTGGCGGCCGTCACCACATCCGGATGCCAGGCCAGGCCCAGGTAGTCGGTGCTCGTGAGGTTGATGGCCGAGCCTGCCTGCTGCGAGTGTCGCGAGCCGCGGCGGCGGGGGCCTGTCAGCCGCTCGGTGTCGATCCGGTCCACCAGGTGTCGCTCGATGCGTTGCACCAAATCGTTCCAGCAATCAATGCCCTCAAGCCAGTCAGGGCGAAACCTCATCTGGTAGCGGCTCTCGATGCGGTGCACCACATCGTGGAAGGCGACGGCATCGATGCCCCAGCTGGCAAAGGAATCTCCCAGCGCGAGCCTCTCGCCAGCGGGCAGGCGATCGACCTCGGCCTGCACGAGCCGCTCGATAGCCTCGTGGGTGGTCGCCGGCGCCTCATGGACGCTGACAGGAGCCTCTCCGGGCTGTCGGATTCCGGCAGCTCGAGAGGACTCAGCCGAGCGATCGGCAACGCGTGACGCGGTCGGTGTCATGAGTCGGCTCCTCCTTGAAACCTTCCCGTGGTCGCAAATGTCACGATCCGGAGGGCCAGCCTGCTCAGCCGCTGCCCGCGTGGATCGACTGCTCCAGTGTGCAGAGCGAGATCGAATATAGGAAAGGTCAGCACCACACCCAAGCCCCGGGAGGGCCAATCCAACGCGTTTTCAGCCCTCGCTGAGAAGTCGACGCAGCACGAACGGCAGAATCCCCCCAGCTTGAAACTGGTCGAGCTCCACTGGCGTGTCGATCCGCACCAAGCAGGGAATCTCGCGCTTCGTGCCGTCCGGCGACGTCGCCGTGACCACAATCGTCGATCGCGGTGCGAGGCTGCCGTCAATCGGAATGTCGAAGGTCTCGTCGCCGGTGAGCCCAAGCTCCTGCCACGACGCGGGCAGCACCAGCGGGAGCACGCCCATGCCGACGAGATTCGAGCGATGAATCCGTTCGAAGCTCGCCGCGAGCACGGCCTTCACGCCGAGCATCATCGTGCCCTTCGCGGCCCAGTCGCGTGAACTGCCCGTGCCATACTCAGCGCCAGCAAGCACCACCAGCGGTGTGCCTTCTGCCTTGTACAGCATCGCCGCGTCGTACACCGGCATCACCTCGCCTGATGGCAGCTTGCGGGTGACGCCGCCCTCGGTGCCGGCCGCCAGCAGGTTGCGGATGCGGATGTTGGCAAAGGTGCCGCGGGTCATCACCCGGTCGTTGCCGCGGCGGGCGCCGTAGCTGTTGAAGTCGACCGGTTCCACACCGTGCTCAACGAGGTAGGCACCTGCCGGGCTTACCTTGGCAATGCTGCCGGCCGGTGAGATGTGGTCGGTGGTCACGCTGTCGCCGAGGGCAAGCAGCACCCGAGCCCCCTTTACCGCCGCCAGCGGAGCCGGCTCGGCGGCAATCTCTGAGAGGAAGGGTGGCTCCTGAATGTAGGTGCTCGCTGCGTCCCAGTCGTAGAGTTCGCCCTCGGAAGTTGGCACTTCGTTCCAGCGTGGATTCGACTGCCAGACGTTGGAGTAGCGGGCCTCAAACTGCGCGGGCTTGACCGCTTCCGCCACCGTTTCGCGGACCTCTTCGGCGGTCGGCCAGATGTCGCGGAGAAACACATCCGCTCCATCGCTGCCCGTGCCGATCGGCTCGTGCTCGAGGTCGATGTCGGTGGTGCCGGCGATTGCGTAGGCAACCACCAACGGCGGACTGGCCAGCCAGTTGGCCTTCACCAGCGGATTCACGCGGCCCTCGAAGTTGCGGTTGCCTGAGAGCACCGCTGCGGCCACCAGATCCCCCTCGTCGATCGCCTTGGCGACAGGCTCGGGGAGCGGGCCGGAGTTGCCGATGCAGGTGGTGCAGCCGTAGCCGACGGTTTCAAAGCCGAGGGCATCCAGGTCGGCCGCGAGGCCGGAGGCCTCGAGATAGTCGGTCACCACCCGGCTTCCCGGGGCGAGGCTCGTCTTCACCCAGGGCTTGGTGCCCAGGCCCTTGGCGCGAGCCTTCCGCGCCACCAGGCCGGCGGCCACCATCACGCCTGGATTGCTGGTGTTGGTGCAGCTGGTGATTGCAGCGATCACCACAGCACCGTGATGGATCTGCGAGCTCTCTCCGTTGTTGGCCACGGTGCCAGTGCTCGCGAGCGCCTCGCCCTCCAAGGCAAACCCACGGGCACTTGTCGGTGCGGTCAGCGCGTCGGCAAACGACTGCTTCACGTCGCCAAGCCGCACCCGGTCCTGTGGCCGCTTGGGGCCAGCCAGGCAGGGCACGACGGAACCGAGTTCGAGCGACAAACACTTGGTGAACTCCGGCCGCGGGGCCGCTGCGGTGTGGAAGAGCCCCTGCTCTTTCATGTACCGCTCGACCAGCTCGACCTGCGCCGCCGGGCGGCCGGTCAGCCGCAGATAGCGGAGCGTTTCCTCGTCGATCGGGAAAAAGCCCATCGTGGCCCCGTATTCCGGCGCCATGTTGGCAATCGTGGCCCGGTCGGCGAGGCGTCATGCTGGCCAGCCCGTCGCCGAAAAACTCGACAAACTTGCCGACCACGCCCTCCTTGCGGAGGATCTCGGTGACCGTCAGCACGAGGTCGGTGGCGGTGGCCCCCGGAGCGAGCCGGCCGGTCAGTTCGAAGCCCACGACTTCCGGCATCAACAGCGAGAGCGGCTGGCCGAGCATCACCGCCTCTGCCTCGATGCCGCCGACGCCCCAGCCGACCACGCCCAGGCCGTTGATCATTGTGGTGTGGCTGTCGGTGCCCACCAGCGTGTCGGGCACAGCAACCGGCAGCCCGCCGTCGGCCGACTCCCGCAGAAACACGCAGCCAGCCAAAAACTCGAGATTCACCTGGTGCACGATGCCGATTGCCGGCGGCACCACACGGAAGTTGTCGAAGGCCTGCTGGCCCCAGCGGAGGAAGGCATACCGCTCGGCGTTGCGGCGAAACTCGAGATCGACGTTCTGCTCGAGGGCCTGATGGGTGCCGAAGAAATCGACCTGCACCGAGTGGTCGATCACGAGATCCACCGGCACCAGTGGGTTGATCTTCTTGGGATCACCGCCGAGCCGCTTCATCGCGGCCCGCATGGCCGCCAGGTCGACGACGCAGGGCACACCGGTGAAGTCCTGCAGCACGACCCGGGCTGGCTTGAAGGGAATCTCGGCAGCGGCCGGGGCAGCGGCGTTCCAGGTCGCAAGCGCCCGAATGTCCGCCTCGGTGACGGCATAGCCATCGCACGTCCGCAGCAGGGCCTCGAGAATCGTCCGCAGGCAGTAGGGCAGCCGGGCGGTGGTGGTCACGCCAGCATCGTCGAGGGCCCGCAGGCGGTGGTAGATCGCCTGTCCGGAGCCGGTCTCGAAGGTGTTTTTCGCGGAAAACGGATCAAACGCGGAGTTGGACGCTGACATGAAACACTGCCTTCTCAGATGGGGAGACAAACCGCCTCAGACCCGCAATGTATCGCGATGGTCGCGTGGAAAAAACTCGGAGAATCGTCGCTCGACTTTTCGGGAGACGCGGTGTATGGTTAGGGCATCGAACACAACGATTCTTTTCGGCGGCTGTTCCCCCCCCAAAGACCCACACTTCAAAAGCCGCTCTGGCCCCGTGGTTTCCCCAACCACGGGGCCATTTCAATTTGCAGCTGGTTCGTCTGTGCCTTCAGTGCTTTTCAGACCAGCACCGCTTGCCCAAACCTTCGCACGCCGCTGCAGGCTGCCACGGCCGCCGCCGCGAGGGCCGCGGAAAAAATCCCGGCGGGCTCGGGCACGGCGGTCACCACCCCTGGGCCCCCGCCTCCCGCGGCAAATGCGGTGAGCAGGTCGTCGCCGCTGCCGAACCCGCCAGCGGCAAAACCGCTCGCGGAAAACCCGCCCGCCAGGTAGTCAGGGGCTCCATAGTTTGGGAAGAGGGCCAGGATGTCGTCGAAGTTGACAAGGCCGTCGTAGGTAAAGTCGCCTTCCTGCCAGGTGAAGCTCCCCGGCGCGTTGTAGTTGGGGAAGAGGGCGAGAATGTCGTCGAAGTTCACCAGGCCATCGAGGTTGCTGTCGCCGAGGGCTGCCCAGGCCACGCTGGCGGCCCCACTGGTGCTGTCGATCAGGTAGCCGACGCCAAACTGGGCATCGGCCGCCGCCACGCTCGAGGTGATCCCCGTCTGGCCATCCCACGAGCCCCCGTTGCGGCCGGCGATGATGTCGGCCCGCAGGTCGGCCGGCGAGATACCGCCTGCCGCAATGTCGACCCGCCCACGGCCCAGGTCGAAGAGCCCGCCGCCAGCATCTTCAGCCACCGAAAGCGACTCCAGCCCAAGCACACGCCGCGTCGACGCATCGAGCGTTGCCATGCCCGTCTCAATCGACAGGCTGGGAATCGACGCGTCGACAGCCACCTCCAGCCGGCCCCCGGCGACCACGGCCGCGCTCGTGGCAAGCCCGGCTCCGCTGGCCACGCTGAGCGTGCCCGCCGACACCGTCGTCGTGCCGGTGTGGGTGTTGGCCGCATCGAGCACCAGGCCGCCGTCGCCAGTCTTTGTGAGGCCGCGGGTGCCCGAGAAAAGCGGATGCCCGGCAGCTGCCTGGGTCTTTGTGCCGGAAGCCACGTCGACCACGACCGGGCCGGTTGGCTCCGCATACGCCGCCTGCATCAGATAGGCCGGCTCCTTGCTGAGGCCGTTGAAGGAAGCCGACACGAGCTTCATCGACACACTCGTTTCCATCTCGATGCCCTTGAGGGCATTGAAGCTCGCCAGGGAGTAGAAGCCGATGCCGTTGTGCGCTGCGTCAGCACCCTTGCCATCGCCGAGCACATAGGTGTCGAAGATCGCGTTTGTGATCAGCGACGTGGTGTCGGTGCGGGTGAGAAAACCACCCAAAAACGCGTCGTCTTCCAGCAGTTCGCTCACCTGCAGAAAGAGCCGCACCCGATTGCCCGCATCGAGGGCGACCGGAAGCGGGTCGTTGCCGGTCAGCCGCAGGCCGTCGTTGAGGCTGGCGTCGGGGTAAAACCAGTCGGGCTGTCCGTTGACCTGCGTGAAGCCAAACTCAAACGACGTGTCGGCCGCCACCGTCAGCGTTTCGGCGGTCAGGATCCCCTCGCCGCTGGTGATGCCCACAGGCGCGACGCTGCCCGAGCCGGCGATCGACTTGAGAAAGCCTGATCCGTCGATCCCCCGCCGTCGAGCTGCACATGCATCGCGTTGTACACGCCATCAACCCGGGCGACGGCGTTGAGCCGCGGGCGGACGGTGCCCGCAAAACTGTTGCCTGCCAGGCTGGCAAACACCACGCGGCCGGTGTCGGCCCCCGGGGTCTGCTCGCTGGCTGTGATCGTGAGGCTCGTTCCGGCATCGCCGAGCAAGGGGCCCGCCAGCAGGATGCCTTCGGCGGCGGGATCTGCTGGGTCGGGCACCGGCGTGTTGGCAATCGCGATCGTGCTGTCGGCGGTCACAGCAACCGCATTGGCCAACAGCACGGCGGAGCCGGCAGCCTGCCCCAGCGTTCCCCCGGCCAGCGTGATCACCGTCGAAGCATCGCCCCCAAAGGTGTACTGGCCGCCATCGGTGCCGAGGATCAGTCGGCCGTCCGCCAGCACCTCCACGCCGCTGGTGGCCACCGGGGCGGCGGTCGCGTCGACCAGCAGCGTGCCGCGGCGAATCAGGGTGCTGCCTGTGTAGGCCTTTTCCAGCTTGTCGGCCAGCGTCGCAGCCGTGGTGTTGAGCCACTGGATGCCGAGCCCGTTGGAATCGATCACGAGATCGCCCGCGCCCGCCAGCGCCCCATCGAAGCGAACTGTCTCATTGGCTCCCGCGCCAAGGGTCAGCGACGGCCCGATGACCACGCTGCCCTCACCTGCCAGGCCGCCCAGGGTGTCGCTGTTGCCGGCGAAGTCGGCCTCCGCAAAGCGAGCCACCGCGAGCACAGACGTGTCGGGGATCACCTCGTTGCCGCCCGCCTCGAGGCGACCGGCGACCACGCTCGTGAGCCCGCTGTAGCTGTTGCCACTGCTGCCGAGGATCAGCATCCCGTTGCCGGTCTTGACGAAACTGGCAGCTCCAACGAGCGGGGCGTTGATCGTCGCAGTGAAGCCGATGTCGGTGACCGCGGCCGTGGCCACCGCCAGCGCGCCGTCGCCGCTGGCAGCGAGGGTGTAGAGATTGGCGTCAAACGTGAGGCTGGCGGCAGCGAGCGGGTCAGCCAGCGTGACCACGCCAGCGACTCCCTGAAACACCGCATCCGAGCCGTCCACCCACGCCGCGGCTGCAACCGGGCTCGTGGTCGCCGTCCAGCTGATGCCGTCGGCCGTCCACGACCCGCTGCCGCCGAGCGTTGCCCCGTCGGCGGTCCAGAGAAGCGTGGCTGCCCCCGCCGGCCCCGGCATCGCGAGCAGCAGGGCGATCGCGGCCACGCTGCGGGAGCATGCCGCCGCCGGCGATCTGGCTCGGCGAGTGCGTCTTGAGATGTGCATCGACGGCATCCAGGTGCGGATTGACGGCCCCCCCATGAGTCCTCGTCATAGCCAAATGCCCGGTTTTCCGCAAAGAATCTGCCGCCAGGGAGCGGCCAAAAACTCACGAAAACCTCACGTGCCGCTCACAAAAACCTCACGAAGAAGCTTCTGTGTGAAGTTGCGGGTACCTACAACAAGGCCAACACCAACCGAGACCCTGCTTGAAGCCCTCAGTTATCAGGCCAAGGCCGGCTTTGCTCGGCCGATCGACAGAAGCAGGCAGCCTAAGGATCCCCGCCCGGGAAACATTCGACTGCTGCTGGTCCCACGGCAGATGTCACGCATTCGCCACCGCCCGCTCATCATTCCTCATCGCCCACCCTCGGTGCCGACTGCGGCGGCAGGCCATGGGGCTCCCCATGGCAGCGAAAAATACCGCTGATTGGCACGCCGCGTGCTCCGTCTCCTTGGCGGAAGCGGAGTGCTCCTGCGCAGCCATCGCCTCGATCCCGCGCATAGACCCGCGGACGTGGGCGAAATTGCGGAAAAATAGCGTCCAAAGCCGCTGAAGGTCTCTTCCGAGGCCTCCAGGAGCTTTGGTGTCACCATCACCGTGCGGGCGGCAGCCGTTCGAGAAATCACGATTTTGGTGAGATATCATCGCTGCGCATTCACCATCATGGTGAGGCCTGCCGTCCGGCCGTAGCCCGAGAGCGATCCCTTCGGGAAAGCTTCCCGCCGCCGCATGGCCCCCAAACCCCTTGTTTTCCAGCTGAAAACACGCCGCCTGAGGATCTCACGAAATCCTCATCTTAAGTGGCACGGGGCTCGCTCTCCATCTCGTGCAATGGCCAAGGCCAAGGCCTTCACGAAATCACTCGCACCTGGAGAACGCTGATGTCCCTTCGCACGATGACCCTCCGCCTCTTTGCCATCGCTACCCTCACCGCCTCCGCCGTGACCGTCGGTGCGTGCGGGGCGAAAGCGGCCGTCGTGCTCGACTACGACCTCAGTAACCTGCCCAACGCGGTCGTGACAACCGTAGCCCCCACCACAGTCGCCCCTGGGCTCGTCGCGACCGACCTCAGCCGTGGAGTGGGCATTAACGCGACGAACCTCACGAGTGGGTTTTCGTCGAACAACTGGGCGACGACGACGGCCAGCCGGCAAAATGCCATTGATACCAACCAGTACTTCCAGTTCGGGTTCACGGTTGCCCCGGGAGGCATCGTGTCGCTTCAGCAACTCGACGTCTCCCTCCGCCGATCGGCGATCGCCGCACCGATGAACTACGAATGGCAGTACAGCCTCGACGGTTTTGCGACCGGTGGTAGCACGATCTCGGTCGCTGGCTCGCCCTACTACGCATCCGGCGCTTTCACCTATCTTGGCCGCAGCAGCGGCGACGGGGGTGTCGCCGACAACTTTAACTACATGACGGCAAGTGTCAGCGACCAAAACGCCGGCAACCCCATGCCTCCCCTCGACCTGACCGGAATCACCGACCTGCAAAACATCACGGCAGGATCCACCGTCGATTTTCGCCTCTATGCCTGGGGCGATGGCAACGGAGCATCCACCAACACAGTTGCCCTCGGCCGGAACCTCGGCCCGCAGATCACGGGCGTGGCCGTGCCCGAGCCATCCGGGCTTGCCCTCGCCGGCTGTGGTATCTGCCTGGCCGTCACCGCTGCCTACCGCCGCCGCAGCAAGCGGACCGCTGAAGCGGTCGCGGCCTGAGCTCGCAGCGGGCGGATCGCCGAAAGAGTGCCGCGGGTTGCCGCGGCGGGTGATCACGCGGCCCCGCAGTAACGAGTGCCATCGTCCGAGGGGCGAGGAGAGAAAGGACGAACAACGAAACGTTGCCGTCCCAGAGCCCTCAACGCTCGCCTTCTCTCTGACATCGACCGTGCGCCGCTCGCTAGGACGCCCGGAGGGCAAAAGTAGCGGATGCCCGAGCGAGCAAGCGGGGGCCGATCCGGATTGAACGGGACGGGTCCGCGGGGGCCAAAGGCCCCTCGGCTTTGCCGAGGCCGCTTCGCGGCCCGTGGACCCGTCCCGCTGTGCACCCCCGGCCGCAGACCGCCGCGCAGCGGCGGACAGGCCGTCCTTAAAACCGTAAGCGAGGGGTGAGCCCGGGGCTGACCCGCCGGCGTATGGGAGCAAGCGACGCCCGGAGGGCCAAGCGCAGCGGACATCCGAGCGAGCGAGGGCCTGGATGGCCCGCAGCGAGCGTCCGGAGGGGCAGCCCCGGCTCACCAAGCGCAGCGGACATCCGAGCGAGCGAGGGCCTGAGGCCCGCAGTGAGCGTCCGGAGGCAGCCCGGGCTCACCCCGAGCGGCCCCGAGCGCTCGGCTCGTCAACGCGGGCTCACCCCGAGCGACCCGGCGCGTTTCGCGAAGCTACCTCCGCGTGGGCCGCCAACCGCCCTCGGCATGACGCTCACCGCCAAAGCGGCCGGGCCGACAAAAGCTCTCCCGTCTTTTGCGGCGGCTGCGACGTGAGCCAGCGGCCGCGGCCTGAGCCTTCTCAAAAAACCGAAACTCACAAAACCCTCACGTGAGGCTCATCAACCCCTCACAGTGAGGCCCTATCTTTCTCGCATCGGCACCAGGGAATGACTCTCTGGTTCATCTCGCGAAAGGAACGCTACTGACCTCGTGCGATCGTCGTGACTGCAACCGCAGCAGCTTTGCCTGATGGCAAAAGGTGTTGCGTGCGGCGACGGTGAATCCCGGTCAGTGCATCTGTTCGCCCGCCGCCCTGCATGCTGCAGCCGGCGACGCCCGGATGTCCGAGGTCCGTCAGCGTGGGCTTGGCCTGATCTGTGATCTGGCTGCAGCCTCCGCGGGCAGTCTCTTGCTCCCGCGCTCTTCGCGTCGGGGCCTTCGCTGAGGATTCCCCTTCTCGCGTGTATCAGCGGCCGATCGCGCCAGGTCCCACGGGCTCTCCGCCCACTGAGAGGACTGTCGTGCACATCTCCCGCAGGCCATGGGGCTCCCCATGGCAGCGAAAAATACCGCTGATTGGCACGCCGCGTGCACTGTCTCCTTGGCGGCAGCGGAGTGCCACTGCGCAGCCATCGCCTCGATCCCGCGGAAAGATCCGCGGACGTGGCCGAAATTGCGGAAAAACAGCGTCCAAAGCCGCTGAAGGTCTCTCCCGAGGCCTCCAGGAGCTTTGGTGTCACGATCACCGTGCGGGCGGCAGCCGTTCGAAAAATCACCATTTTGGTGAGATATCACCGCTGCACTCACCATCATGGTGAGACCTGCCGTCCGGCCGTAGCCCGAGAGCGATCCCTTCGGGAAAGCTTCCCGCCGCCGCATGGCCCCCAAACCCCGTGTTTTCCAGCTGAAAACACGCCCCTTGAGGATTTCACGAAATCCTCATCTCAAGTGGCACGGGGCTCGCCCTCTCCCTCGGTGCATAGCCAAGGCCTTCACGGGCCAGGTGGCTTCAGCTCACGAGGGTCCACCGTCGGCCAGCAACACCGTCCACCCGCATCCTTCCCCCGCCATATCCCGGCTTTCACGAACGAAACACGTCACGAAATCACTCGTACCAGGAGAACGCTGATGTCCATCCGCCAGATCGCCCGCCGCCTCGCCCTCGCCTGCTCACTCGGTTGCACACTTTTTGCAGCGCATCGCCTGCACGCGGCCCCGCTCGCGTCCGCTGATTTTGGGACCTACGCCGATGGAGCACTCGTTGGTCAGAACGGCTGGCAGCAGTATCAAACTCAGACAACCGCCCCACTGACGGTCGCCTCCGGCCGCGTGGCCTGGGCGGGCGGCGCGACGGTGAACAATCAGGACGCTTTCCTTCCGTTCCCGTCGGATATTTCTCAGCCAGCAAGCGGCACGACCGTGCTGAACTTCGATATGACGCTGAGCGTCACGGCCCCATCTTCGTCCAATCCCTCATATTTTGCCGCCCTCAACACCAACAACACGTCGTCAACAAGCGGCAACTTCCAGAACGCTCGAATCGTCGCCCTTGCGCAGGGCACGGGCTACGTCTTCGGCGCCCGCGTCAATGGTCAGGGCGGCTACCCGTACGCGTACGGCACGTCAGAACTGACCATTGGCCAGGATTACGCTCTGCGGGCGGAGATCAACATGGTGGCCGGCAATGCCAACGACTTCATCAACCTCTACGTGGGCCCCGACTTCAACAGCCTCTCGCTCTACGCCACAGCGGGTTACGTCTCAGGCACTGTGAACGATCCAGCTTTCGGTGCAGCACTGCTCTCGCAGTTTGGTACAGCGACCGTTTTCGAAGCCGGTGTTTCGATTTCCAGCGTCAGTGTCACGCAGGCCGTCCCAGAGCCCTCCTCGATTGCCCTCGCCGGCTGTGGCATCAGCCTGGCCGTTGCCACTGCCTACCGCCGCCGCAGCAAGCGGACTGCTCAGGCGGTCGCGGCCTGAGCCCGCAGCGGACGGAGTGCCGAAAGAGTGCCGCGGGTTGCCGCGGCGGGTGATCACGCGGCACCGTAGGGAAGGGTGCCATCGTCCAAGGGGCTAAGAAGGATCAGGACGAACAACGAGGCGTGAATGTCTCGAAACCCTCGACCCTCGCTCTCGCCGGCATCGGCCTCGCCGCTGCCGGCTGGGTCGCTCGGCGGCGACGGAAGACCACGACTCGCACGAACGATTGACGGGCTTACTGCATCCCGCTGCCTCCCTGGTCCCTGCCTCTGTTAGCCCGCCCCGCAACGCCCCATCCACCCCCGGCCGCAGACCGCCGCGGAAGCGGCGGACAGGCCGTTCTAAACCGCAAGGGGGGTGAGCCCGGGGCTGACCCGCCGGCGTATGGGAGCAAGCGACGCCCGGAGGGCCAAAGTAGCGGATGCCCGAGCGAGCAAGCGGGGGCCGATCCGGATTGAACGGGACGGGTCCGCGGGGGCCAAAGGCCCCTCGGCTTTGCCGAGGCCGCTTCGCGGCCCGTGGACCCGTCCCGCTGCGCACCCCGGCCGCAGACCGCCGCGGAAGCGGCGGACAGGCCGTTCTAAACCGCAAGGGGGGTGAGCCCGGGGCTGACCCGCCGGCGTATGGGAGCAAGCGACGCCCGGAGGGCAAAAGTAGCGGATGCCCAAGCGAGCAAGCGGGGGCCGATCCGGATTGAACGGGACGGGTCCGCGGGGGCCAAAGGCCCCTCGGCTTTGCCGAGGCCGCTTCGCGGCCCGTGGACCCGTCCCGCTTGCGCACCCCCGGCCGCAGACCGCCGCGGAAGCGGCGGACAGGCCGTCCTCAAAACCGTAAGCGAGGGGTGAGCCCGGGGCTGACCCGCCGGCGTATGGGAGCAAGCGACGCCCGGAGGGCCAAAGCGCAGCGGACATCCGAGCGAGCGAGGGCCTGGATGGCCCGCAGCGAGCGTCCGGAGGGGCAGCCCGGCTCACCCGAGCGGCCCACAAGCGCAGCGGACATCCGAGCGAGCGAGGGCCTGGATGGCCCGCAGCGAGCGTCCGGAGGGGCAGCCCCGGGCTCACCCCGAGCGGCCCCACCAAAGCGCAGCGGACATCCGAGCGAGCGAGGGCCTGGATGGCCCGCAGTGAGCGTCCGGAGGGGCAGCCCCGGGCTCACCCCGAGCGACCCCGAGCGCTCGGCTCGTCAACGCGGGCTCACCCCGAGCGACCCGCGCGTTTCGCGAAGCTACCTCCGCGTGGGCCGCCAACCGCCCTCGGCATGACGCTCACCGCCAAAGCGGCCGGGCCGACAAAAGCTCTCCCGTCTTTTGCGGCGGCTGCGACGTGAGCCAGCGGCCTCGGCCTGAGCCTTCTCAAAAAAACCGAAACTCACAAAACCCTCACATGAGCCTCATCAACCCCTCACACTGAGGCCCTATCCTTCTCGCATCGGCACCAGGGAATGACTCTCTGGTTCATCTCGCGAAAGGAACGCTACTGACCTCGTGCGATCGTCGTGACTGCAACCGCAGCAGCTTTGCCTGATGGCAAAAGGTGTTGCGTGCGGCGACGGTGAATCCCGGTCAGTGCATCTGTTCGCCCGCCGCCCTGCATGCTGCAGCCGGCGACGCCCGGATGTCCGAGGTCCGTCAGCGTGGGCTTGGCCTGATCTGTGATCTGGCTGCAGCCTCCGCGGGCGGTCTCTTGCTCCCGCGCTCTTCGCGTCGGGGCCTTCGCTGAGGATTCCCCTTCTCGCGTGTATCAGCGGCCGATCGCGCCAGGTCCCACGGGCTCTCCGCCCACTGAGAGGACTGTCGTGCACATCTCCCGCAGGCCATGGGGCTCCCCATGGCAGCGAAAAATACCGCTGATTGGCACGCCGCGTGCACTGTCTCCTTGGCGGCAGCGGAGTGCCACTGCGCAGCCATCGCCTCGATCCCGCGGAAAGATCCGCGGACGTGGCCGAAATTGCGGAAAAACAGCGTCCAAAGCCGCTGAAGGTCTCTCCCGAGGCCTCCAGGAGCTTTGGTGTCACGATCACCGTGCGGGCGGCAGCCGTTCGAAAAATCACCATTTTGGTGAGATATCACCGCTGCGCACTCACCATCATGGTGAGACCTGCCGTCCGGCCGTAGCCCGAGAGCGATCCCTTCGGGAAAGCTTCCCGCCGCCGCATGGCCCCCAAACCCCGTGTTTTCCAGCTGAAAACACGCCCCTTGAGGATCTCACGAAATCCTCATCTCAAGTGGCACGGGGCTCGCTCTCTCCCTCGGTGCATAGCCAAGGCCTTCACGGGCCAGGTGGCTTCAGCCCACGAGGGTCCACCGTCGGCCAGCAACACCGTCCACCCGCATCCTTCCCCCGCCCTATCCCGGCTTTCACGAACGAAACACGTCACGAAATCGCAGAAACGCGTGATTGGCGTTCCGCCTCCACGAACCGCGGGGCCGCCGCCGTTGCCGACGCTGGCCCCGGCGGCGCCGCTGCCATCGCTCTTGCCGCAGTGCCAACCGGATCACGCCTCCGCCGCAGCCCCGCTCCAGCCTCAACGCCCGCCCGACCGGCCGTCGCCTGTCAGAGGCAGTCCGCGCCACAGGAACTGCCCTGATGGGCGTGGGCATGCAGCGACCGCTGTGTGCGTAGGGGGCCCACCGCGCTCATCCCAAACAACGTCCCGCAGCGTTTCGACCAGACCATCGCGGCCACCGCCGTGGCCACGTTCAGCCTCCGAACAGCCAGTCCAGATCCTCACGAACGAAACCCTTCACGAAACCACTCGTACCAGGAGAACCCTCATGTCCCTTCGCACGATTTCCTTTCGCCTCCTCGCCGCCATCACCCTCACCGCCGCCACCCTTGCCGGGAGTCCAGCCTCGGCCGCGATCCTGATTTCGGAGGTCAACTCCAACGGCGTTGGTGGCGACTTCTTCGAGCTTTACAACTACGGCCAGAGCACCATCGATCTCGCAGGCTACCTCTGGACCGACAACTCCGACCCGGTCTGGAATGGCGGGAGAACCTACACCCTGAACACGTTTCCGCTGGCCCCGGGCCAGGCGGCGGTGTTCGTGTCCGATGGCGGCCAGAACGGTCCTGGCAACGCTGCCTTTGTGACGAACTGGGGCAGCCCGCTCACGCTTCCCGCAATGGGCAGTTTCACCGGTCCGGCTCCCGCGGAAACAAACACGGGCCGCGGATTCGGCCAGAATGACGCCGTCCTCCTCTGGGATCCGACCGGCAACTTCGTGTCGGGCGTGAACTACTCGACGACGGATCTCACGGTCACGAGCGTCGGAGGAACGAGCACGCTTGCCCCGTTCAACCGGGTCGGCGGCGGCACGAGCCTCGGCGGCCATACGGGCCTCGCTGGCGGCGGCACGTCGGCCCAACAATCGCTGATCTGGGATCCAACGTCTGATCCGACCGCCCCGCTGTACACCGCGGCAAGTTCCGTGGGCCTGTATGGATCGTTCGCGAGCGCCGCGTCGGTCACCACGATCGGCTCGCCTGGCATGGTGAACGCCGTCCCCGAGCCTTCCTCGCTCATGCTCGCAGCCTTCGCCGGCCTAGGCCTCGCTGGCTACGCCGCCCGCCGCCGCCGAAGCCGCAAAGCAACTCCTGCAGTCGCCTAAGAAACGCGACCGCATCCCATGTGCTGCCGGATCGCCGCGCAGCATCTCACCAAACCCAAACCCATTTCCAACCAAACTCTCACCCCCCGCTCACGCCCCCCACATGGGGTTGCGGGAGACTCGCAAAAAGTTTCGTACCGTCGCACGGCCGGCCCGTCGCCGCTCCACCACCCGTGCTCAACCAACGCTTCCCAGCCCCTAACCCCGCTGACCCCCGGCACGGGAAGCACCTGATTCTGCACCAAACCGATCCCCAAAGACTGCCAAGCAACCCCGCGCGAAAGCAGTCAGAAAGTTCTGGTACTTGGAAAATGAACTCCCTCACTAGATTTCTTGCGTTCGCTGTGTTCGCGCTCGGATATAGCACGATTCATGGCGCCCTCGTCTTCACTGAGGACTTCAGCGGTCTCACAAATGGCGAAGCAATCTCCACAACCAATACATCCCTGACGTATATCCGGATCGGTAATGGAGGCGGTGTCATCAACGCTCTCGCGCCCGGAAGTTTCGGCACGGGCCCGTCTGCCACTGTGACTCAAAGTTCGTCAAGTGGCTCTTTAAATGGCATCGGTGTTGGGGACACTTTGCCTGCATCCGATGTCTACGATCTTTCCCTCGACTTCCGCCTAACGAATCTCGCTGGTGATGTCGTGATCGGCGTAGGATCTGGGAGCGTATTCACGGGAAACAGCACGTTTAGCACCGCCCAAGGGTTATTTTGGCTGCAATCTGATGCAGGAAACTTCGAGCGGCGAACAAGTAGCGGCTGGTCGAATATCGGCGGCGGCACAACTCTTCTTGCTGACACAAACTACACACTCCGAGTTATCGCAAATGGCTCTGGAAGCCCGCTGTCGTACAGCGGTGGGACTGTCGCAGCGAACACGATGGATGTGTTCCTCAATGGCGCTCTGCTTGATGACGATGTCGCGGTAACAACGCCCGGGCTGCAGGCTGATGGCTTTCGTATCTATCAGGTAAACGAAGGAGAATTTCGAGGTGGATACGATCGCGCTCGCTGACACTGTCGCCGTCCCCGAGCCCACGACCCTCGCTCTCGCCGGCATCGGCCTTGCAGCCGCCGGGTGGGCTGCTCGGCGGCGACGAGTTCACACCAGCCGCAAGTAAGTTAGTGACCGGATTGAACGGGACGGGTCCGCGGGGGCCAAAGGCCCCTCGGCTCCGCCGAGGCCGCTTCGCGGCCCGTGGACCCGTCCCGCTTGCAACCCAGCCCGTGGCCCCCTCCCGCTTGCACACCCCCGGCCGCAGACCGCCGCGCAGCGGCGGACAGGCCGTCCTTAAAACCGTAAGCGAGGGGTGAGCCCGGGGCTGACCCGCCGGCGTATGGGAGCAAGCGACGCCCGGAGGGCCAAAGCGCAGCGGACATCCGAGCGAGCGAGGGCCTGGATGGCCCGCAGCGAGCGTCCGGAGGGGCAGCCCCGGGCTCACCCCGAGCGACCCTACCATCCCCCGGCCTCACCTCCGCTTGGGCCGCCAGCCAGCCTCGGGATCGGCCTCGGCGAGTGGCTGCGGCAGGCTCGCCATGGCGGGGATGTCGGTGAAGCCCGCGTCGGCGGCATGGGCGGTGAGGATCGCCACGACCTCCTCGACGGTTTCGGGGCGATGGTGGATGGTCGTGTGTGTTGCCGGCACAAACCGCTCGCTGACCACGCCGCCAGTGCGGCCGCTCGGCACGCTGACCACGCCGTCGCCGTCATCCAGGCCATCGGTGAGGTGGCCCGTGCCCACGATCGTGTGCGACGTCACGCCGGCCGCCAGGGGAATCGGCCGCATGGCTGCCAAGAGCGGGGAGTCGGGCTCGAGCGTGTCGATCGTGGTGGGGATCCGCTGCTTCAAAGTCGGGATGAAACGTGCCGGGCGGGTTTGCATTCACGATCGCGTCGTGCACCGCGCGGATCTGCTCGGGCTGCTGCACCGCTGCGGAGGCCAGCATGCCAACCGCCCGCGTGGCCCATGAGGAGCCACCGTGGGGCGTGGCGATAAACACAACCCGCCGCACCTGCGGAATAGGCTCGAAAAAGAAGGAGTCGCGGCTCCGCTGGCGGAGCTTTCCCGGCAGGTTCACCTGATCAAAAGGCTTGTAGCTGATGGCATCCCAGAAGCGGTTGCCCGAATGGATCGCCATCATCTTGGCATGCAGCCCGCCCATGCTGTGGCCCACGAGCACGACGTTGTGCAGCGGCCCGTTGGTGCCGGCGGGATCGAGCTGCTTGAGCAGTTTGCCCAGCTGCAGCCGCAGCTGCGCGGAGGTGGGGAGAAAGGGAGCCCCGGTCGGATAGTGAAACACCCACGGGGTGAAGCAGCGGTGGAAGCCGGGCCAGGTGCGGAGCTCGTTGAGCATCTCAAACCAGGTGCCCTCGTCGCTGGCCAGACCGTGGATGAAGACCACCGGGATCTTGCCGGGCACATACGGCTCGAGCATCTCCAGCCGCGGCAGGCTGCTGGTGCGGCGGAAGGGCTGCAGGAATCCCTGCACGTTGGATCGCTTCGGGATGCCCTCGAGCATGTCGAGCAGCGGTGAGGTGAGGTCGGCGGCCAGGGGAGGCCGCCAGGGCCCGATTCGCACCCGCGCCACCTCCACCGGATTGACGAGATCGAGCACCGCCGCAGGGGGCGTGACAGACGCGGGCCCCACGAGCGTCTCAGGAAACGCCGGCTCTCCGGGCATGGCAAACCGCAGCACGGCCGTTGCCGAGAGCGACTGCCGCGGGGGCAGGAAGTCGTTGTCGAAGGTGGCTTCTGCCTGGATGGGATCGACGTTGTCGAGCGGGGTCTGCTCGACTTCCGGCGGCTCGTCGACCGTGCGGAGCACGACCGGCACGCCGAAGCCCCACCGCTGATGGCACCGTGACACGCGGGAGTCGCCCGCCGGCGGAATCGAGACCACGTCGATCACCGCCTCGGCGGGCAGCGGATGCCCCCGCATCACCAGGGGCACCTTCACCGGATCCCACTTCGAGCCCACGACCAGCCCACGGCAGCCGTCGAGCCGGCCATGCCTGCGGGCAGCCGCCAGCAGCCCTTCCAGGCCGCGGGCATACTCCTCTCCTGCTTCGGCCAGCAGATCGGCAGCCCCCGGGCAGGTCCAGATCGCATCCCAGGCCTCACGGCAGCCCAGATAGAAGCCGTCGATCGCCAGCGGATCGCCGTCGCGATACATGTCGACGGCATCCTTGCGAAACTGCTCGGCCCGCGCCAGATGCGCCTCGGCCTTCTCCCGCGGGCTCGGCTCGCCCCCGAGTTGCTGCCCGCGGGCCCAGCCGAAGCCCCCAGCGGCCAAGAGGCCCAGCCACACCGCCAGCAGCGTGCTGGGCAGAGCCCACTGTCGCCGCGTCGGCTGTGCCCTGCTCCGCATCTGCCCCTCGCCCAACGGTCCGCGGAAAAAGCCGACAAACAGCCGCGGCCCCAACCAGCCGCAGCCTGGCGTGGCCGACACGGCTCACGGCCCTTCACTGGGATATCGGCAGGTCTTGAGCAGCCAATCCCGCAGGGCCGGCACGACCCCGCCGGATTCCCCAAACGGAAAAAACATCCAGCGGCAAAACAGCCGGCTCACATTTTGCTAACATCCGTCTCGGACCTGCGCAGGCTTTAATAGAGAGCGCTGGGTGGAGTGAGAGAGGGCACACCGGGCTCCGGTTTTTCCGGACTGCCTCAACGTCTGGATCTCGCCACTCCCTCATCCCTACTCCACGGAGGCCCGTGCCATGCTGACATGCTTGTCTGCTGACCGTTCGTCGCGTTTACCTCGCCTACGCACAGCAGCCCCTTTCTCGCTTCTGCGTCCTCAGCCCCAGCTCGCCGTTCGCGATGTGCGTGGCTTCACGCTCGTTGAGCTGCTCGTCGTGATCGCCATCATCGGCGTGCTCGTCGGGCTGCTGCTGCCTGCCGTGCAGTCGGCCCGTGAGGCTGCCCGCCGCGTCAGCTGCCAAAACAACATCCGGCAGGTCGGGCTTGCGGCGATGAACTACCACGACACCCGCAACCGCTTCCCTTCCGGCTACACGCAGGACCGCATCAACGGCAGCTTCCAAGGCCACTCGGTGTTTTATTTCCTGCTGCCCTACATGGAGGAGAACGCCCTCTACGACTCGATGGATAGTGAGGTGCCCCGCAACAACATCACGGCCACGCCCGGCCAAGGCGCTGCCGCCGCGATCAGCACACTGATCTGTGCGTCGGATCAGTTTCCCGAGGGCAACCCCCACCAATACAGCAGCACCCAGTGGTATGGCTGCACGAGCTACCGGGCCAACGGCGGCAGCCGCCCGATCTTTGCCACCAGCGCCACCAACGACGGCATGTTCATGGCCACCGGCAGCGCTGCCCGCAAGGCGTCGTCAGCGAAAGCCGGCATCGAAGTGCCGATGGCCAGCGTTCGCGATGGCCTCTCCAAGACGATCCTCTTCGCCGAGGGCTCGCACTTCGACCCCAACTTCGACACCTTCACCGTGGCCGGCTGGAACTCCGGCAGCACGATCAGCACCTGGTCGCGGTGGTATCCCGCAGGCGGCGACTCGGGCTTGGGCAACCTGATGTGCGGCGCCTTCGCGCCAATCAACTACACCACACCCTTCGCCCACGGCGGCCCCGGTGCCCCCGGCTCACGCAGCGGCTGGTATGTGTTTCAGGATCAGCGGCTCAGCGCGATCGGTAGCCTGCACCCGGCGGGGGCCAACGTCGTGATGGGCGACGGCAGCGTGCGGTTTCTCACCGAAGACATGCCGCAGACGGTGCTCGCCCTCTACTGCATTCGGGCTGATGGCCAGGTGATCAACGAAAACTAAGCGGCGACCGAGCAACGAAAGGATTCCCCCGGATGCAATGCACCCACACAGCCTCAGCCCACCATTCACTGGGCGTGGCCACCTCGCTGGCCCTCATGGCCTTGGCCCTCGCCACCGCCATCGGCTGCGGCAGTTCAGCCCCGACGCTCGTGCCCGCTGAAGGCGTCGTGCTGATCGACGGCGAGCCCGCAGCCGACATCTCGGTGCAGTTTCTGCCCGACGAGGTTGAAGGCGAACCCCGGCCCACGTCGTATGCCGTCACCGACGCTGAGGGCCGCTTCACCCTGAAGACCTATGAGCAGGGCGAAGGCGCGGTCGTCGGCGGCCACAGCGTGATCCTCGTCGACACCCTCGAAGAGCGACCAGAGCAAGGCGAAGAGCTCACCCGCCCGCCGCGGCTCGCCGGCCGCTACTCCACCATCACAGGCGGTCTGCGGGCTGAGGTCAGCGAAGGAGGCAGTCCGATCACGATCGAGATTGCCTCAACCGACCCAGATGCCGCCGACCAAGCCCCCCGCGACCGATAGCTCGCTCCCCGCGAGCGTCAGCTGCTGGCGTGGTCTTCGGCAACGAGCTCAAGGTCGCTGGCCAGATACTTGACGGTCGCATCGGGAAGCAGATTGAAGTAGACGCGGCCTTCGGTGATCCAGCGGGTGCCGTCGTGGAGAAACTCCGCGGTGGCCGCGCGGATATTGGAAACCGCCTCGACCTCTTCCATGCCGCCGCCTTCAATCGCTTCAAAGGCCACCTCGATGGCAACGAGCGCCTTCAGCCGGCCGTTGCGGCGATCGCGGGCGTAAAACACATCGTCGTCGAAGTCGACATCCAGCCACCGTAGGCCCCGCGGCTTGCCGGTGGCTGCCGCCCGCTGGATAAACTTCGCCTCGAGCTGCTCCCGCTGGCGGTGAAAATCGCGGCAGCACCGCGCGAGCCGGTCGGCCTGGCGGCGTTCGCGGATCGGCCTGATCGCCATCATCGCCACGATCGCAGCCAGCACAGTCACGCCAATCACCGCGAAGATGGCGATCGTCAGCCCGAGCACGTTGGAGACGAGATCGCTCATATCAGCCGGTGCTCGACCGCTCCTGCAGACAGGTGCTCATGACGGAGCGTTGGCCGCTCCGCGAACGGGCGTTGGGGCTTAACCGCCTCGCCCGCCATCAGAGTAGTGTAGGGGCCTGCGGCACCGCTTCCAACACGCCGGCCGCCAGGCAGGGCGGTGAGGCATCGTCGCAGACCTCATCGCGTACACTCGGCAGCCACACCGCGAGGATGCCAGGCATGGCGAAGACACGACAGAATCCCATGAAAATATCCACGAATTCCGCCCGGATTGCCGGCAAACGCGAGCTGCCACAGCGACCGCTGGGAGCCCACCAGTCGATCGCCGGGGGCTTTTGTCGCGCCGTCGAGCGGGCCGTCGACACCGGCTGCCAGTGCCTGCAGATCTTCACCCGCAATATCAATCGCTGGGACACCAAGCCGATCGATCCGGCGGACGCAGCAGCCTTTCGGGCAGCCGTGGTGGAGGCAGGCCTGGCCCCTGTCGTGGCCCACAACTCCTACCTGATCAATCCGGCCTCGGCCGACCCCGACCTCCGCGGCCGCTCCATCGATGGGCTTGTGGTCGAGCTGGAGCGGGCCGAACTGCTGGGGATTCCCTGGGTGGTGGCCCATCCTGGAGCCGCAGGCAGCAGCGACCGCAGCGAGGCGGTCGTGCGGGCAGCCGAGGGCTTTCGGGATGCCCTGGCCACGACATCAAACATGCAGGCTGGCCTGCTGATCGAAACCACCGCCGGCCAGGGCAGCTGCCTGGGCCACACCTTTGAAGAGATTGCGGCGATGCTCGCGATCATCGACCGCCGCAGCTCGCTGAAGAAGCGGATCGGCGTCTGCCTCGACACCTGCCATGTGTTTGCGGCCGGCTATCCGCTGGCCCCGGCCGCCGCCCTCGAAGACACCCTCGATGCCTTCGCTGCCACGATCGGCCTCGACCGGCTCGTTGTGATCCACGCCAACGATTCCAAGAAGCCCTGCGGCTCCCGCGTCGACCGCCACGAGGCGATCGGCAAGGGGGAGATCGGCAGCCGAGCCTTCGGGCTCCTGATGCAGCACCCGCGGCTGGCCCATGTGCCGATGATTCTCGAAACCCCCAAGGAAGGCGACGACGGCAAGCCCGACCCGGCGAACGACCGAGCCAACCTCGCCCTCCTCCGCCGCCTCTCGAAACGCTGAAGCCACGGCTCACCGCTCCGGTGGAATCGTGCTGCCGTGGGGATCGGCGGCGACGGAGCCGGCAGGCGTGTGGGCCATCTCCGCCTCAAGCCGCTGCCGCATCTCAGCGCCAAGATAATGCTCGATCCATTCAGCCGGTGGATGCAGGTGATCCAGCGGCAGCCGCACATGCCGGCCGAGCCAGGTCTCCCAGAGCCGGTGCGACCGCACCACCATCTCAGCCTGACCGCGGCCCTGCTCCGAGAGTCGGCCTCCCGGCAGCAGCCGACCGCGTCGCGTGAGCCACCAGGCGGCCAGCATGCCGGCCAGCCCGCCGCGGGGCGATGCCGGCAACGCCGCTCCTACTTCTTCGGCCCGCCAGGCCTCAGCAAGCACATCTTCGCAGACCACCCGCCAGGCGAGCCGCAGCGATGCCGTGCCCCGCGCGAGCATGCCATCGGGAGCGATCAGCACGGCGGCGGCATACCCCACGCCCAGCATCACCGCGATCATGCCTGCGGCGTTGGTCTCTGCCTGCCAGGCCACCGCATAGCCGCTGCAGGCTGAGGCGACAGCCAGCCCCACCGCCACCAGGATCAGCCGCGGCAGCGTGGCCACAAGCAGCTCCGCCGTGGCCGCCGGCACCACCAGCATGGCGACCACGATCACGGCGCCGACCGCCTCGAAGCTCGCCACCGTCACCACCGCCGTGGCACACAGCAGCCCGGTTGTCATGGCCTTCGCCGGCAGCCCCACGACCGCTGCGGCATCCGCATCGAAGGCGGTGGCCAGCTGCTGTCGCCAGCTCAACCAGAGCACGGCCAGCACCCCGGCCAACACGAGCAGGCCACCGAGAAACGCCCGCGGCACCTCCAGCCAAGCGAGCTCAACCGTGTCAAAGGGCACGAGCTCGAGCATGCCGTAGAGCACACAGCCCGGATCGACATCCACGCGGCTGGCAGCCGCTGAGAGCAGCGCCACCCCCGCAGCGAAGAGCGTGGTAAACACCACACCGGCGGCCGCATCTTCCGAAAGCCGGGCCTTGCCGCGAAGCAGCTCGGCCAGCCACACCGTCAGCAGGGCCGCCGCCACCGCACCGAGCGTGGCCAGCGGCCCGCCCGGCCGGCCGCCGAGGAGCACGCCCACCACGATCCCCGGCAACACCGCATGGCTGATCGCATCACCGATCAGGCTCATCCGGCGAACCACCAGCAGCGAGCCCACGACGGCCGCTGCCGCCGACACCACCGCCGCGGTCGCCATCGCCCAGCCGTGCATCCCGCCCGATGCGGTGAGAAACTCGATCACTCCGCGAAGCCCACTCATGGCCCGCCCCTCTCCGGCGGCGCCAGCGGCATGCGAGGCCGCAGGGCCATCGCCAGCAGGCCGCGGCTGGGGGCACACACCAGCGACACCGCAAACAGGGCCGCCGCTGCCAAGACCACCATCGGCCCCGTGGCCAGGCCCGGCACCACCGCGCTGGCTGCCACGCCCGCCACCGCCGACACCAGCCCGAAGGCCCCGGCCAAGACGAGCATCACGCCCACGCGATCGGTCCACTGCCGCGCGGCGACCGGCGGGATCACCACCAGCGCCGTGACCAGCACCGCACCCGCCGCGGGGAGCCCTGCCACCACCATCACGGCGGTCATCGCCACCAGGGCAAAGTCGATCCACCACACCGGCCAGCCTGCCGCCGCGGCAAAGCCGGGATCGAATGAAACGACCGTCGCCTCTTTGACAAACGCCGCCACCAGACCAGTGGAGAGCAGCGACACAATCACCAAGAGGCGGGCATCCGCCGCCGAGAGCGATGCGGTGGAGCCGAGCAGAAAACGCTCGAGCCCGCCGCTCCCGGGCACACCTCGGGCCACCAGGCCGGAAATCAGGGCCACGCCCATGCCAAACGACACCCCGATCACGATCGCCGTGGCGGCGTCGTCTCGGGTGCGGGTAAACCGTCGCAGCAGCACCAGCAGCCCCATGCTCGCCACCGCCGAGACCACGGCGCCTATCAGCAGCACTGGCAGACCGCGGCTGCCGGTGATCACAAAGGCCAGGGCCACGCCAGGCAGCGTGGCATGCGCCGCCGCGTCGCCGATGAGCGCCCGCCGCCTGAGCACGCTGAAGCAGCCCACAACGCCCGCTGCCATGCCCACCGCCGCCATCGCCACAGCCACCAGCAAGGTGTTGGACGAAAGGCCGAGCAGATCCGCGACCGCAGTCAGCATCGTCACGGCGTTCGCCTCCCCGCCTCGACGGCTCGGCCAAGTTCGTCGAGCACCTCGAGATGGCCGGAGTAGGTGCGGGCCAGGTTTTCCCGCGAGAGCACCTCCTCGGTCGGCCCGGCGGCCACCAGCCGCATGTCGACCAGCGCTACCCGGTCGAACCAGCTGGCAGCCGTCCGCAGGTCGTGATGCACGATCAGCACCAGCTTGCCTTCATCGCGGAGCTCGGAGAGCACGCGAAAAATCTGCTGCTGGCTCTGGGCATCGACACCGGCGAGCGGCTCATCCAGAAAGTAGATCTCGGCCTGCTGAGCCAGGGCCCGGGCGAGAAACACCCGCTGCTGCTGGCCGCCGGAGAGCCGTCCGATCTGCCGCGTGGCAAAGTCCGCCATCCCCACGCGGTCGAGGCAGGCCGCGGCCAGCTCCCGTTCGGCCCGGCCGACCCGCCGCATCCAGCCGAGGCGATGGTAGGTGCCCATCAGCACCACATCGATCGCGCGAACAGGAAAGTCCCAGTCAACGCTCTCCCGCTGCGGCACGTAGCCCACCCTGCCCCGCACGCGATCAAGCGGCTCACCAAAAAACTTCACCCAGCCATCCGCCAAAGGCACGATGCCCAGGGCAGCTTTCACAAGCGTGCTCTTGCCAGCCCCGTTGGGGCCGATGATGCCATACAGGCAGGGGCTCTCCACAGCCAGGTCGACATGCCACAGCACGGGCCGGCCGTGGTAGGCGACAGTCACGTCATGCAGTTCCAGCAGCGGGGGCGTGCTCACGGTGCGTTCGCTATGTCTCCTGGTGCATTCACAGGCTCTGCCGCCTGCGGTTGGACGGCATCGCCACTGTCAGCCGCGGCTCCGCCGAGGGCTTCGACAATCACAGCCACATTCGCCCGGATCGCACTCTCGAGCGTCTCGGCACCGCTGCCCGACTCGCCCAGTGCGTCGGAGTAGAGCCGGCCTCCAGTCGTCACCTCGTGGCCCCGTGCAGCGGCGCCCTCGCAGATCGCCTTCACGCTGCGGTCGGGCACGCTCGTCTCCACAAACACCGCCGGCACCTTCCGCTCCACGAGCAGATCGACGAGCCGATTGATGTCGGCAAGTCCCGCCTCGCTCTCGGTGCTCACCCCCTGCACGCCAACCACCTCGATTCCATACGCGCGGCCGAAATAGCGAAAGGCGTCGTGGGCGGTCACCAGAACCCGCTGCTGCGGAGCAATCGTGGCCACCGCCGCCTTCACCTCCTCGTGGGCGGCCAGCAGGATTTCACGATAGCGGTCGCCCGCGGCCGTGAAGGCTTCCTCAGCCTCCGGCACCTGCTCGGCAAGCGCCACCACGGTCGGATCGATGCACGCGGTCCAAAGCGAGAGATCAAACCAGACGTGCGGATCAGGAATGCCGGCCGCCGCGTCGAGCCGCGCAGCACCAGCCACCGCCTCCGCCACAAACACCACCGGCTTGCGACGGCCCATCCGCTCAAGCAGCTCCCCGAGTTTGCCCTCCAGGTGCAGCCCCGATGCCAGCACGAGGTCGGCTCGGGCCAGGCGGTCGGCATCCCGAGGCGTCGGCCGGTAGGAGTGGGGGTCGATTCCCGGCCCCATCAGGCTGACGACCTCAACCTGGTCGCCCCCGATCTGCCGCGCCAGATCCGCCACAATCGTGGTCGTGGCCACCACCGTTGGCCGCTGGTTGACGTCAACCGCACCGCCGCACCCACCCGCAGCGAGGGCAGCGGCGGCGACACTCACGACGACGATCTTCTGAAAAAACAGGGCGTCACACACAGTTTGAGGGCACTCAAAAACCTTTTTTTGGTCCATCAAAAACTGTAGCAGCCCGATTCGATTGCTGCAATCAATGCCACCGCCCGCCGACCTCGCGAGATCTCCGAGGCAACCACTTCCATCCACCGGTCAGTTGACCGAAAATGAGGGCATTCTTAAGGTGCATGGCATCCGCCGCCGGTTTCCAAAGGCCGGCACGCAGGCTCGCCTATCGGTGCTGCGTTGTGGTGGCCCCGCCCCGGGAGGAACACGGTGGCATCAACGTATTTCAAGCGGTTCCGCATGGAGGCTGACCTGCTCATCCCGCGGCGGCCTCCGGTGCTGCCCGAGGGCTACCGGCTGGTGGCCTGGAACGAAGCCCTGCTCGACGCCCACGCCCGCACCAAATACCGGGCGTTTTGCGACGAAATCGACGCGGTTGTCTTTCCCTGCCTCGGCGATCTGGAAGGCTGCCGACGGCTGATGCGGGAGATTCGCCGCAAGCCTGGCTTTCTGGCCGACGCAACCTGGCTGATCGCCCGGGTCGTCGCCCCAGGGCAACACGCCTGGTGCGGCACGATTCAGGGCGTCGTCGACAAATACGGCACCGGCATGATTCAAAACGTCGGGGTCGTTCCCGGCCACCGCGGCGGCGGCCTGGGCAGCCTGCTCGTGCTGCAGGCAATGGCAGGATTTGGGCGGGCCGGCCTGCGGAAAGCATCGCTGGAAGTGACGGCCGAAAACGCCTCCGCGGTAAAACTTTATGGTCGGCTGGGTTTCCGTCGGGCCAGGACAGTTTACAAAGTGGTGGAAGACAAAGCCCGGGCTGCCTCGCGGGGGACAGCATCGGCCCGGTCGTCAGCCACCTCTCAGTCGGCCTCGCCCGACGAAGCGATGTTGAGCCATTCGTGAAGCAAACGCTCCATTCCGCAATTCTCGACAACGGCATCATTCTCCTCGGGGAAGAGCTGCCCGACCTTGAGAGCGTGGCGGTCGCCTTCCACGTTCCCGCCGGCGGCATCCATGATGGGCCCGGCCGCTGCGGCCTGGCGAGCCTCACCAGCGAGATGATGCTTCGCGGAGCCGGCACCCGCGACAGTCGCACGCTGATCGAAGACTTTGCGATGGCCGGCATCAACTGGTCAAACGCTGTCTCCACCACCCACGCCACCTATTTTGGTGCGATGGTGGCTCGCCGGCTGCCCGAAGCGATGCCGATCTATGCCGACATCATCCGCCGGCCGCTGCTGCCGGAGGATCAGTTTGAAAGCGGGCAGCAGGTTGTCTTGCAGGGGCTGGCGGGCACCGACGACGACCCCTCCCACCGCACCCTGCTGGCCCTGAAAAAGCTTGCCTTCCCCGCGCCCTGGGGCCTGCCTTCCGAGGGTCTGGCTGGCGATGTTGAGCAGCTCACGCCCGCAGCGGTCAGCGGGTTTGCCCATCGGCATGTGCGGCCAGACGGCATGATCGTGGCCGCAGCCGGCCGGCTCGACTGGCCAGACTTTGTGACGCGGATGGAGGGGCTGTTTGCCGACTGGCAGCCAGGCGATGCGGCCGGCGTGCAGAGCGGCGCTCGGGGCGGCCGCTGGCAGCATGTCGAGCACGACTCGCAGCAGACCCACATTGCGATCGCCTGGTCGGTTCCGCCTTATAGCAGCGACGATTCCTACGAGGCCACCGCTGCCCTCTCGGTGCTCGGCGGTGGCACGAGCTCCCGCTTCTTCACGGAGGTTCGCGAGCGCCGCGGGCTCTGCTACTCCGTTTCCGCTGGCTACAGCACGCAGCGGGATTTTGCCTCGGCCATCTGCTACGCCGGCACGAGCAGCGAGCGGGCCCAGCAGACGCTCGACGTGATGCTCGAAGAGATCGAGCGGCTGCCAGCGTCGATCACCGACGCCGAGCTCGGCCGCGTCAAAGCGAGGGCCAAGAGCGGCCTCGTGATGCAGCAGGAGAGCAGCTCCTCCCGCGCCGGCGGCATTGCCCGGCAGTGGTATCACCTCGGTCGGGTGCGATCGCTTGCCGACGAGCTCGAGCGGCTCGACCGCCTGTCGGTCAGCTCGGTGAGAAACTGGCTGGAGCGGAATCCGCCGGCTGACCTCTCGATCGTCTCCCTCGGCCGCAATCCCCTGGAGGTGCCCCGTGAGCTTTCGGCATGAAACGCTGCCAAACGGCCTGGAAGTGATCGCCGAAGTTTCCGACTCGGCCCTCTCTGCGAGCGTCGGCTTCTTCGTCAACACCGGCTCCCGCGATGAAAGCGATCAGACGTGGGGTGTGAGCCATTTTCTTGAGCACATGGTGTTTAAAGGCACCGACACGCTCTCCGCCGACGACATCAACCGTCGGTTCGACGACCTGGGCGCCGCGGCCAATGCCTTCACCAGCGAAGAAGACACCGTCTACTACGCCAGCGTGCTGCCGGAGAACCAGCGGGAGGCGGTGGAGCTGATCGGCTCGATCCTGCGGCCAGCGATCCGCGAGGAAGACTTCGAGACTGAGAAGCTGGTGATCCTCGAAGAGATTCAGATGTATGACGATCAGCCGCCGTTTGGGGCTGACGACATCTGCCGGGCGGCATTCTTTGCCGGGCATCCGGCAGCCCGCAGCGTCTTGGGCACCCTCGACTCGGTGCGGGGCATCGGCATCGATCAGATGCGCGACTACCACCGCCGTCGCTACGCGGCCGACAATGTCGTGCTGGCAGCGACGGGCGCGATCGACTTCGCCGAACTGGTCGAAACGGCCAAACGCGTCTGCGGCGACTGGGAGCCCTGCCCTGCGGCTCCGCGGGCCTGCTCGCTTCCCTCGCGGGCCTGCGGCGGCGGTGATGAGGTGATTCGCGAGCAGGTCATGCGGGAGGCTGCGGCGCTGGAATACGTGATACGCCTCTCGGCGGGCCCCGATGGCGACGACCCCGACCGCTACGCGGCGAAATGGCTGGCAATGATGCTCGGAGACGAGTCGGGCAGCCGGTTCTACTGGGAGTTCATCGACTCCGGCGCAGCCGACTACGCCTCCTGCCATCACCAGGATTTTCTCGACGCCGGCGTGTTTGGGGTGCAGCTCTCGTCGGACGCGGAGTCGATCGAGGAAATCATCGAACGCGCCGAGGAAATCCTAGCCGACGTGACAGCCAACGGCCTGACCGCCGGAGAGATGGAGCAGGCCCGCAGCAAGCTGGCCTCCAGGATTGTGCTTTCGGGCGAACGGGCCCGCCGACGGCTCTTCGGCGTGGGCCTGGAGTGGGCCCATTCACGCCGCTACCGCTCGGTCGCCGATGACCTCGGGGTGGTGGAAACGCTCACGGCCGCAGATCTCGGCCGACTGCTGGATCGCTGGCCGCTCTCGGGAAGCCATGCCACCGTTCTGGCTGGGCCGCTAGAATCGTCCTCTGCCGGCGGGGAGCCTTCCGTCGCGGCTGCTTCGAAGCCACAATAGCCAAACGAGTTGAATCCGAGTGATGGGGACCGTGATGGGGACTATAGGACTGCTCTTCGCCAACCGTGCCTTGACTGCGCTGCCGCCAATCTGGCTGCTCTGCGCCGGAAGCCTGATTGCGGCGGCGATCGCTCTGCTGGTCTGGGCCGTGGTCAAGCTGGTGGCCCCCCGGGCGGGCAACGAGCTGCGTGCCAGCCTGGCTGAGGGATTTCTCGGGCCGATGGCCTGGCTGCTGCTGGGCCTGTCAGCCGTTGCGGTGGCCCTCACGCCGCTGGTGCCGCTTGAGCAGATGAGCCGCTCGCTGGTGCGGCTGGTGACCGCCGGTGAAGAAGCGACCTCGCTCACCATCCCGCCGAATGTCGAGCTCGAGACCTACGAGCTCGACCTGCGACCGCAGGAGCTGGCGTCGTTTGGTATGGAAAGCGATCGGTCGCTGCTCGTCCGCACGCAGCAGCCGATCGCCGGCTTTGCGCTGCTCAAAGTGCCCGATGTCGACCTGCTCGCCGACACGCCCTGGGAGTGGGCCCGCTCTGAGGGCGACACAAACCCCTTCCTCGGCGTTCGCGCCAAGCTTGAGGTGACCAACGCCAGCAGCGAACCTGCCACGCTCACCATCCGCTCCACGCTGGTGCCGGAGTATCCGGAAGTGGCGATCCTGCCGTGGACGGTGACCGTCGTGCTGGCGATTCTGGCGATCCACGTGCTGCTGAGGCTGTTTCTGCCGCGAGTCGCCGCGGTGGCTGCTGTGACCGTCAAAGAGGCCGTCGCCCAGCCGGTGTTTCTCGTCGCCCTCGTCGCGGGCACCGTGGCGATCATCACCTTCATCGTGATCCCCTACAACACGTTTGGCGAAGACGTGAAGATGTTTAAGGACAGCGGGCTGACGCTCGTGAAGGTCCTGTCGCTGCTGGTGGTGATCTGGACCGCGAGCCTCACGGTGGCTGAAGAGATCGAGGGCCGCACGGCCCTGACGGTGCTCTCCAAGCCGCTCAATCGGCAGCAGTTTGTGATCGGCAAATACATCGGCCTGGCCCTGGCGGTGATGCTGATCGTGTTGCTGCTCGGCAGCGTGCTGATGGCCTCGACGAGCTTCAAGGTGATCTACGACGCCCGGGAGGCGTCAGAGACTGAGCCGATCTGGCGAGACTGCGCCAATGAAATGATCACCGTCGTGCCGGGCCTGACGCTCTCCTTCCTTGAGGCATGTCTGCTGGCCGCCGTGAGCGTGGCCGTGTCTACCCGGCTTGGCCTGGTGCCCAACATGATCATCTGCTTCGCCGTCTACACCCTCGGCCATCTTGTGCCGCTGGTGGTGCAGTCGAGCGTGGGCAAGTTTGCCATCGTGCGGTTTGTCGGGCAGTTCTTTGCCACGCTGCTGCCGGTGCTCGATCACTTCACGATCGAGGCGGCGGTGGTGGGCGGTGTGCCCGTTCCCTGGAGCTATCTGGGGTGGGCTGCAGCCTACGCCGGGCTCTACGCCACGGTGGCCCTGCTGGTGGCCTTGGTGCTCTTCCAGGATCGCGACCTGGCCTGAGCGGCCTCAGGTCTCAGGCGGCCTGCTTCCAGGGCAACGTGGCCGGTGCAGCCCCAAACCGCCGCACATCGGCATCCTCGAGCACGCGAAACGCCACCTCCAGCGCGGCCCGCCCCTTCTCGGCCGTCACCGTGGGCTCGGCTCCGCTCCGCACGGCCCTGAGGAAATCATCGTGCTCCGCGATGAGGGCATTGCCATCAGGCACTGGGTGCGTTGTTTCAGGGAGGACTTCCTTGAAAAACGTTTCCTTCCGCACGGGCCACTCACTCGGCGGCACGGAGGCCGCGGAAAAGAGCCCACGCCGCACCATCTCCGAAGGCTCGATGACACGCACTTCCTTGCTGGTGAAGTCGACGGTGACAAGCGACTCCTGAGACCAGAACGACACGGAGCGATCGAGCACAGGATTGATTCGTGAGGCGGACAGATCGGCGATAAAGCCGCTCTCAAAGCTGAGCCTGGCCCGCATCAGATCCTCGTGGCCGCCGGTCGCCACAAGCCCCTGGGCCTGCACCGACACCAGCTTCCCCGGATCGAGCGAGAGCACCAGATCGATGTCGTGGATCATCAGGTCGAGCACGACGCCGACATCGAGCGAGCGGTAGGTGAACGGGGCGAGCCGCCGCGACTCAACGTTCATCGCCTGGCCGACCAGGTTTCGGACCGCCTGCCAGGCGGGATTGAACCGCTCCACATGCCCCACCGCGACAGTCCGGCCATGGCGGCGGGCGGCTGCAACGATCCGCTCAGCCTCATCCGGCTGGGCCGCAATCGGCTTCTCCACGAGCACGTCGATGCCCTGCTCAAGCAGCGGCACAACCACCGCTTCGTGCAGCCCCGTGGGCGCCGCCACCACGGCCGCGTCCACCAGGCCGGCAAGCTCCGCAGGGTTGCTCAGCCATCGGCAGCCGTGAGCCTCGGCAACCCGGCTGCCCGCCGCAGCCGTGGGATCGACCACCGCCACGAGCTCTGTGTCGTCGCGGCCGGCAAGCAGCCGCGCATGGATCGTCCCTAAGTGGCCGCAGCCAACGACCGCCAGTCGTGTCTTCTTCATGCTGCCCTCCGTCGTTCGAGCGCCCGCCCATGCCGCCCTTCCTGCTGAGTGGCGATAAACGCGAGGAGTTGTTCCACCTGCGGGAGAAGTTGCTGGTGTGTTTCCAGTATTTCCCGAGTCGCCGCAAGGCCGGCCTTCGCTCGGTAGAGCAGCCGGTGGGCCTCGACGATCGCGTCGATCTCAGGCATGGCAAAGCCGCCTCGTCGCAGGGCCACCAGGTTCGCGCAGCGTGGCCGGGCAGGCATGCCCTCGGCCAGCATGAATGGCGGCACATCCTGCAGCACCCGGCTGATCCCCGCCACAAAGGCCCAGCTGCCGATCCTCGCGAAGTGGTGCACTGCCACACCTCCGGAGAGCGAGGCATGCGACTCCACCCGCACATGCCCGCCAAGAAGCGTGGCGTTGGCAATCGTGACATGGTCGCCGATGCAGCAGTCGTGGGCCACATGACAGCCCGCCATCAGAAAGTTGTGGCTGCCGATCACCGTCTGCCCATCTTCCTTTTCGCTGCCGCGATTGATCGTCACGCCTTCGCGAATCACGTTGGCGTCGCCAATCACCACCTCCGTTGGCGTGCCGCGGTAGCTGATGTCTTGAGGCTCCCCGCCGATCACACAGCCGGTGTGCAGCATGTTCCGCCGGCCCAGCCGCACCCGGCCCAGGATGGTGACGCCGTTGGCCAGCACACTCCCCGCACCGATCTCCGCCTCCTCCGAAACCATGCAGTAGGGGCCGATCTTCACGCCCTGCCCGAGCCGACAGCCGGGGCCCACGACCGCGGTGGGGTGCACCTGCGGCGGGCTCTCATCAGCCTCGTCGAATCGTGATGGAAATGGGGGTTCATGCATGGCGTGCCTGCCAGTCTCAGCCAATGGCGAGCAGATTTCTTACAAGCCGGGCATTGAGGCGATGGCCGCTGCGGCATGCCCGCACCACCGCACGCACCGGCTTCCCAGCGAGAAACAGATCGCCGACCAGATCAAGCGCCTTATGGCGGGCACACTCATCCGCCCACCGCAGCGTGTTTTCTTCGAGCCCCGCATCGCCAAACACAAGCAGCTCAGCCCGGGTGACATGCCTGCCGAGACCTGCCGCATTGAGCTGCTCGGCCTCTTCAGTCGTCACGAAGGTGCGGGCAGCGGCCAGCTGCTCACGAAACGACTGCGGCGAGACATCGACCACGACCCGCTGGGTGCCGATCGCCGGATGCTGGTGCTCGAGCGTGTAGTCGACCGTGAGGCCATCGTGCGTGGGAGGTGATGCCTCGATCCAGGCATCCCCCTCCTCCACCCGAACTGTTTTGCGAACGACGATCGGCCGCAACGGAGCCCCAAGCCCCTCAATCCCACCGGCATCAAACGCCTCGACATACGGCATCGCCGAGCCATCCAGACCAGGCAGCTCGCCAGCATCGACGTGGATCTCGCAGCAGTCGATGCCCAGGCCGGCTAAGGCGCTGGCCACATGCTCGACCATCTCCACGCCAGCTCCTCCGACGGCCAGGTTCGTGCGGGCGGCCGCATCCACTCGCCGCGACACAGACAGCGGCAGCCTGACATGAGGCCTGCGGTCTGTGCGAACGAACACCACACCGGTTTCGGCCGGTGCTGGACGACACTCGAGGGTGACCGGCTGGCCACTCCAGTAGCCGACACCAGCGACACGCACACAGCGACTGAGCGTCTGCTGCGAACGCGGGCTATGGGCAGATGCCATGGAGACTCACTCAAAAAAAAGGCGGGCCCCGCAGATCGCGGGGCCCGCCAGAGATTTACCTTCAGCGCTGCACGGGCTGGGCCGCAGGCGGCGTTGCCACGCTCGTGCCGTTGAGCATCTTCAGCACGTCTGGCGTGATGTCGATGCCAGGCTCGAGGTACACGATCGGCTTGGTGATCCCTCGCAGGATCTGATCGCGATCGGCCGTGCCGGTTGGCTCGCCGTCAAAGCGGAAGACGGCGGCAATGCGGTGCTGACGAGCGAACTGCTCGACAGCCTTCTCGATTTCCTGATAGACCTGCATGTAGACCTGGGCTTCACGGTCCATGAAGTCTTTCTTCTGCAGCTGAGCGGTGACATTGAAGTCGCCCTGGGCCTTGGCGATCTCGGCCTCAAGCTTCTTAAACTCCGGCGTGCCGACGTTGAAGCCCTTGATCTGCTCCATCAGGCCGTTGATCCGATCGCGTTCGGCCTTCAGGCCATTCTCAGCCTGCATCACCTCATCCCGCATCTTGTCCATCGCGGTCTTGAAGCGAGCGTGATTCTTGAAGATGTAGCCCACATCCACGACAGCAACATGCGTCGCGGGCGTTGCAGCCTGCTGGGCCGCGGCAGGAAGGGCGGTGGCCACGATGGCTCCGCAGATGGCAAGGATCCCAAAAAACCTCTTCACGCTTCGCACTCCTTCGCTGATGGCGTCCGGATGTCGCTGGCCCCCGGCTCCAGACCGCCTCGTCGAAGCGGTTGCCGGTGGTTCCGGGGGCGTGCCTTCCGTGGCAGCGTGGCACCCGAGAACCTCTGATGGGCCGGACTATGCCAGAGGTCAACCAGACGCTCAAGACCAAAAAGAAGCGAGAAAAAGAGGCCTCAACGCGGCGCACCGAGCGTCACGTCGAGGCTGACCTCCATGCCGTTTCGCTGCACCACCACCGGCACGGTGTCGCCACCGCGGTACTTCCGCAGGGCATTGTCGAAGTCTTCCAGGCCCTTCACCGCACTCTCGCCCAGCCGCACAATCACATCGCCTCCCTCGAGCCCTCCTGTGGCCGCCGGGGAATCCTTGGCGACGCCAGAAATCGCATAGCCTTCAGTGCTCGTGCCGAAATCAGGAATGCTGCCAAAGTAGGGCCGGTCGCCGCCGCCACCAGCAAACTGCGTGCTCGCCACCTGCACATAGCCTGGCGGCTCGTCGGTCGTGGCGAGTTCGGCCACGAGGTCGACCACAAAACTTGTGATCCGAGCCATGCCCTCGTAGTTGATCTTCTCCGCTGTGTCGGTGGGCCGGTGGTAGTCCTCGTGCGAGCCGGTGAAGAGGTGCAGCACCGGGATCTTCTTGGCATAGAAGCTTGCATGATCGCTCGGCCCAAAGCCGCCGGGCTCTTTTGTCACGGTGAAGCCGCGACCTTCGAGCAGGCGATCAACGAGGGGCTCCATGGTGGTGCCGGTTCCCGTGCCGTGCACGATCAGCTTCTCATCGGCAAGCCTGCCCACCATGTCGAGATTGACCATCGCCACCGTCTTCTCCAGCGGCATCGCCGGGTTGGCCGTGTAGTGGGCGCTGCCGAGAAGCCCCCGCTCTTCACCAGAAAACGCCGCAAACAGAATGGTCCGCGGAAAGGGGCCATGGGCGGCGAGTTGACGGGCCACCTCGACCAGGGCCGCTGTGCCGCTGGCATTGTCGTCGGCTCCATGGTGGATCGCCTCCACGCCCGGTGCCGCAGAGTTCGTGCCCCCATGCCGAGATGATCGTAGTGGGCGCCGAGCACCACCACTTCCTCGGCCTGCGGCCCCTCCCCGGGCAGCACCGCCAGCACGTTGCCGGCCGTGGTTGCATGCCGCTCGATTGCCGTTTGCCCGCGAATCCGCCAGCCGGTCAGCGCTGCCGACTGCGGCGTTGGCCCCTCGTCGATGGCCGCCTCCACTTCAGCCATCGGCTTGCCCAACACCCCGCCAACGATCGGCTCGAGGACCGACCGCTTGACCTGCAGGATCGGCATGCTGCGGGCATCGCTGCCATCTCCGGCTCGGTCGAAAGCCATCAGGGCGTCGTCTTTGTGCCGCTCGGTCGACACCGCATCGTTGAGAAACACTACGCCGCCAGCCTCATGCTCCGACGCGTTGGCGATCTTGCGGGAGAGGGCTGCATGCCGCGAGTTTTGATTTCCGTCAAACACGCTGTGCGGGTTGTCTTGCTGAGGCTCGTGCCGCATCAGCACAACCGCATTCCCTTTGGCATCCAGCCCAGCGTAGTCGTCGTAGTCTTCTTGCGGAGCGGTGATGCCGTAGCCGAGGAAGGCCAGCGGCAGGTCAAACTCCCCCGAGCCACCAGCCGCCAGCGGCGTGTAGTCGCGGCCGAGCTCAAGCGGGATCACCTGCTCAGTTCCGTCGGCTGCCGGCCCCACCAGTTCCACCCGGTTGGCCTCCTCGGGCCCGAGTTTTGCTTCGAGCGTCATCTCAAACGGCTGCCAGCCCGCCCAGGCATGGTCTGCCGGCCCCGCTGCCACCGATTCGGCTGCCGGTGCCGAGAGGCCCAGTTCGGCAAACTGCTCGGCCACCCAGGCCGCCGCTTCGTCGATTCCCGCCGTACCAGGGCCGCGGCCCTGCATTGCTTCGGCTGCCAGCAGCCCGACGCTCTGCTGCAGCCGAGTCTCCGCGTCGGTCGTTTCCCCGCAGGATTCCGAAAAACATCCGGCCACCACCAGCACGGGCCACACGGCCACCATGCCCAGACGGGTCCATTCACGAAGCACCACGATCGGCCTCCTTGGCTGCAACGCCCACTCACAAAATGACGTTCGGTTCTTGAAAAAAGGGATGACCCTTGCGGATGATCTCTTTAAGGCTCAAACATTGCTGGTATTTTAGCCAGCCCGAGACTCTCTGGGGGCCTGCATGGTCGAGCCACGACCGGTTTGCTCGTGGTGTGCGGTGAAACCGGACGTGTGCCGGCTGGCAAACGGCCGGCGAAGAAGGAGCGAGGCGTGGCATCCCTGTTTGTCATCCAAGGACGGAATCGCGGCGAACGGTTCGAGATCGCGGACGACGAGACGAGCATTAGCATCGGCCGCGAATCGGCCAACGCGGTGCGACTCGACGACAACGAGGTGTCGCGGCGGCACGCGGAGATTCGCCGGGTGGGCGATCGGTTTGTCGTCGGCGATCTTCGCAGCTCCAACGGCACCTACGTCAACAGCCGCAAGGTCGAGCGGGCCCCGCTTGCTGCAGGCGACCAGATCCAGGTTGGCCGCACCGTGCTGGTGTTTGGCCAGGAGAGCGAAGAGATCCCCGTGGGGCCTGTCGACATCGTCAGCGGTCCTGGAGCCGATGATCACTCGCGGATCGTTCGCTCCATCCCCGACGAGACGGTCGACCTGCTGCTTTTGGCTGACGACACCCAGAGCCTGCGACTTGCCCGCGCTCGCTCAAACCTGCAGGTGATGTATCGCACCGCCCTGGCGATCAGCCACACACTCGACATCGACGACCTCCTCGGCCGCATTCTTGGGCTGGTCTTCGAGTGGGTCGAGGCCGACCGCGGTTGCATCATGCTGCTCGATCCGGCAAACCGCCAGCTCACCTCCAAGGCGCGCCGCGATCGCAGCGGCATCGACGCCACGAGCTCCATGACGATCAGCCGCACGATCCTCGACTATGTCCTCGACCATCGCGAGGGGGTGCTGACCAGCGACGCCCGCGACGACGATCGGTTTCGCAGCGGCAACAGCGTGTTGCGAACCGGCGTCCGCGAAGCGATCTGCGTTCCCATGCAGGGCCGCTACGACACCGTCGGCGTGATGTATGTCGACACGACCGTGCCCCTGGCCGACGTGACAGCTGGCGAGCAGCAGCGGTTTACCGAGGAGCATCTCAAGCTGATGATCGCCATCGGCCACCAGGCAGCCCTCGCCGTCGAAGACACGACCTACTACTCAGCCATGGTGCAGTCGGAACGGCTGGCGGCAGTGGGCCAGACGATCGCCACCCTGTCGCATCACATCAAAAACATTCTGCAGGGCATTCGCGGCGGCAGCTATCTCGTCGAGATGGGGCTGGAGGGCAACGACCAGGCGGTGCTGAAAAAGGGCTGGGACATCGTCGCCCGCAATCAAAACAAGATCTCGTCGCTCGTGATGGACATGCTCTCCTTCAGTAAGGAGCGGGAACCCGAGCCGGTTCCCAGCAGCCTGGTGACGGTGGTTGAAGAGGTGCTCGAAACGGTGGCTCAGCGGGCAGCGGAAGCCGGCACGGCCCTCGTCTTTGAGCCGCCGCTCGGCTTTCCCGATCTTCTCTTCGACCCCGAAGGCATCTCGCGGGCCATCCTCAACGTCGTCTCCAATGCCCTCGATGCGGTCGACGAGCGGCGGCAGGAAGAGCCCTCGTGTGAGAAACAGGTTGCCGTCAGGCTCACCGCCGATGCCGACGAGGGCATCTGCCGCATCATCATTGACGACACCGGCAGCGGCATGGACGAAGAGACCGCGGCCACGGTGTTCAACCTCTTCGTGTCGACCAAAGGCTCCCGCGGCACCGGCCTTGGCCTGACGGTCAGCAAGAAGATCATGCAGGAGCACGGAGGCGACATCACGGTGGCGAGTGAGCCCGGTCGGGGCAGCCGCTTCACGCTTGAGCTGCCGATGACCCTCCCTGCCGAAGGCTTTGGTCAGACACTCTCGTCGGCCGCCGTGCCTGAGGATGACGACGACAACTCCGCCGACGGTGAGGACAGGGCGGAGTCGTGAGCCTTCAAGCCTCGCAGGATGGCGTTGCGATTTCAGCCGTGGTGATCACCGCCGGCCGCTGCCGCCACTTGGCCACCACGCTCGCCAGCCTCGCCTGGTGCGACGAGGTGCTCGTGCTCGCCTCCCACGAGGTTGATACGATCCGGCAGCTGCCCGCGGCCGCCGCCTGCCGCATCGAATCCCATCCCTTCGACGGCTACGGATCGCAGAAGCGGCGGGCGGTCAACCTGGCAACCAACGACTGGGTGCTCTCGCTCGACGACGATGAGTGGCTCGACGACGCGGCCGTAGCGGCGGTTCGCAGCTGCAGCCTCGGCAGCGGTCCGGCAAGCTATGCCCTGAAACGGCGGACCTTTGTCGGTGAGCAGGAGATCCGCCACGGGCCCTGGGGCCGAGAGCAGGTGGTCCGCCTCTTCGACCGGCGACGCTGCGAGTTTGCCAATCTCGCGGTGCACGAGGCGGTTCGCAGCCCGAGCCCGCCCGCACAGCTCGCGGGCTCAATCCTGCACCACAGCTTCGAGAGCTGCAGTGAGGTGCTGTCGCGGTCGATCCGCTACGCCCGCCCCAAGGCCGGGATCATTGCCGAGAAGCAGGAGGCGGCCCACTCCTGGATGCTGCCGCTGCGGGCAGCTGCTGCCTTCCTGAAAAGCTATGTCTTTCAGATGGGCTTCCGCGACGGTGCCGCAGGCTTCGCGATTGCCCTCTCGCGGGTGATCGACTCCACCCTGCCGCGCATACTCGTGGTCGCCAGCCACGCCCCGGAGCCGAAGCAGCCCCCGCCAGAACGCCGGTGAGCATGGCCCGCACGCAGAGGATCCCGCTTCATCCGCCCAATCACGCCCGCCTTCACAGCCCCCGGAGGTGCTCCAGCAGACGCTGCATGTCGGCAGGCAGCGGGGCCTCAAGCACAAGCCGCTCGCCGCTCGCGGGATGATCGATCTCAAGACGGGCCGCATGCAGCGCCTGTCGCTCGATCAGTGGTGGTCCATCAGCCGCCCCTCCGAAAAACGACGCGGGAATCGTGTTTCGTCCGCTGTAGAGGGCGTCGCAGAGCACGGGAGCCCCCGCAGCGGCCAGGTGCACGCGAATCTGATGCGTGCGGCCCGTCTTCGGGGCCACCCGCACGAGCGCCGCCATGCGGCCAAACCGCTCCACCACCTCGTAGCGGGTCACCGCCTCACGACTGGTCGCATGGTCTCGCCGCACAGCCATCTTCTCTCGCTGATAAGGATGGATGCCGATCGGCAGGTCGATCTCGTCGGCATCGAGCTCCAGCGTGCCATGGGTGATCGCGAGGTAGGTCTTGGCGACGGTCCGCCGCTCAAACTGCTTGGCCAGGGCCTGGTGGGCCTGTTCGGTGCGGGCCACGGCAATCACGCCGCTGGTGTCGCGGTCGAGGCGATGCACGATGCCAGGCCGGGTCGGCCCGCCAAGGGTGGAGAGCCCGGTCGAGGCAGGCTCGCCATCGGCCGACGGCCCCTGCTGCTGAAGATGCCAACGCAGCGCTCCAGCGAGCGTGCCCTTCCAGTTGCCCTTGGCCGGATGCACGACCATGCCGGGCGGCTTGTTGACCGCCGCCATCAGCTCATCGCGGTAGAGAAACTCCAGTGGGATCTCTTCGGCCTGCGGACCGTCGCGAGGCGGCTCCGGCATCATAAAACAGACCCGGGCTGTCTCCTTGAGCTTCAGCGACGCCTTGGCAGTCACCCCGTTGACCCGCACCAGCCCCTTGTCGATCGTGCGAGCGAGCGAGGAGCGGCTCAGCTCCGGCAGCTTTTCTGCAAGATACCGATCGAGCCGACCACCGGCCTCCTCAGCAGCAACAACAAACTCGACGGGCTCGCCCGGCTGCGGCATCACGGAGTGCCTGCAGGTTCAGCAGCAGATTCAGCCTCTTCCTGCGAAGCGTTCGCCGTGGCCTCGGTGCTTTCGGCAGCTGCAGCAGCCGGCTCGCTCGCCTGCTCCCCGGCGGCCGCCCCGAGTGGGCCATCGTCGAAGAGCGCCGCAGCGGGATCGTCAGCTCCGGTCGCATCTTCCCCAGTCGCATCATCTCCAGTCGCCCCGGTCGAAGGCGGGGCCACCGGGGTGAGATTCTGTGCGAAGAACCAGTCGTACCAGCCCTTTGTCGACTCGCTGGCCAACCCATCGGCATGCTCCATGGCCACAGCCGCCAGCGGGCTCTCGGGAAAATCACGGGCCACGCTCGCATACCCGGCCTGGGCTTCGTCGAGCTGCCCGAGGCTCTCCTGGGCCTTCGCCAGGCCGAACCTAGCTCGCTCGGCCAACAGCCCATTCGGCCCTTCCGCCAGCACCGCTGTGTAGAGATCCGCGGCTGATTCCAGCCGCTCTGTCGAGGTGGCCCGATCGTCGAAGGCAAGCGCGGCGCCATCGGTGAGCGCCATGTCGGCAAGCACCAACTGCGACCAGAGGGCCGCATCGCTTCCGGGATACCGCTGCACCACCTCGTTGAAGGCAATCGTCTCGCCCGTGGCAAGGGCACCGAGATAGGCCTCCCAGCTGCGGGCCTGGGTGGCCGCGTTGGTGGAGGAAATCACGCCCCAGGCCACCAGCCCTGCCACGATCGCCACAACGCCGGCAATGATCGTCGCGATGTAAGGACGGATCGCATCGAGCAGCTGCACGATCCATTCGGCCAGCGCGTTTTGTTCGAGTTCGTGCTGGCGTTCGACGGTGCTCATCCAGGGTCTCCGCAGAGGCAAAAGGGCAGCGGGGCGGCAACGAATCAAGACCCCAAATAGAAGCCGGGCCGTGCGGGAACGTCAAGGTGAGTGGGCGGTTCGTTTTCTGCTACCATCCTCCGCTCGGCCGCGACCTCCGGCGGACCTCTCGGTGTGCCTGCTTCCCTGCTCCCACAGCTCCGCTTTGCCCCATGGCTTCTCCCGCTTCGCTCCCCTCAATGCGGCCCAGCACGACGCCGTCCACGCCCCCCCCGGACCGCTGCTGGTGCTCGCGGGCGCCGGCACGGGAAAAACCCGCGTGGTGATCGCCCGCATCGCCAGGCTCGTGCAGCGAGGAGCCTCTCCTGCCCGCATCCTGGCGGTGACGTTCACCAACCGTGCCGCCCGCGAAATGCTCGAGCGGGCCACGAAGGCCTGCGGCAAGAGGCCGAGCAAGAGCGCTAAGCCTGAAATCTCCACAATCCATTCGCTCTGCGCCCGCATCCTCCGGCGGCATGCCGAGCGGGCCGGCTATCCGCCCGGCTTTGCGATCATCGACCGCGGGGAGCAGGAGTCGGTGGCCCGCAAGGTGCTCAAAGAGATCAAGGCCCCGGAAACAAGCCTGCAGTCGGGCGACCTGCTCTATCGCATCAGCCGCTGGAAGACGGCCGCCATCCGCCCTGGCCAGGCGATCGATTCTGCGGAAGACGATCGCAGCCACCTCGCCGCCTCCGGCTACCGCCGTTATCAAGACGCCCTCAAGGCCGCCGGAGCCGTCGACTTCGACGACCTGCTCTGCGTGGTCGACGAGCTCTTCACCCACGAAGACGACGTCCGTCGAGCCGAGGCGGGCCGTTTTGATCATGTGCTCGTTGATGAATATCAAGACACGAGCCGCACCCAGGAGCGGATCCTCACGGCCCTGGCCCGCGACCATAAGAGTTTCTGCGTGGTGGGCGACGACGACCAGTCAATCTACGCCTGGCGGGGAGCTGAGATCTCGCACATTCTCGAGTTTCCCAAGCGGTGGCCCGGGGCGCATGTGGTGCGGCTCGAGGAAAACTACCGCTCCACGCCGCAGATCATCACCGCGGCAAACCTGCTGATCGAACGCAACTCCCGCCGCCACGGCAAAACGCTGATCTCCAAGGCAGACGCTGGGCCGCCCCCGGTGATCGTGCAGGCAGGCGATGAGGAAGACGAAGCCAAGCGGGTGGTGGGCGAGATGGCCGACCGGATCCGGCTGCAGCAGGTGACGCCCGGCGAGGCGGTGATCCTCTTTCGCACCGGCGAGCAGACGCGGCTCTTTGAGCAGGAGCTCCGCCGTCGCAACATGCAGTATGAGCTCGTGGGCAGCCGCTCGTTTTTCGACCGCCGCGAGGTGAAAGACGTGATGGCGCTGCTGCGGGTGCTGGTCGACCCAGATGACGACATGGCCTTCCTGCGGATTGCCAACGTGCCTCCGCGGGGCATCTCCGCTGCGGCACTCAAAAAAGTGCGGAGCGAGGCGAGCGAGGCGGGCACGAGCATCTGGAAGGCGTTTCTCACCGCCCGCAGCGAGCAGCGGATCTCGCCGGCCGCGGCGACTGGCGTCGACCAGCTCGCTGCGTGGGTCGGCCGCGAGCCGCCGGTCACAAAGCTTCCGTCTGCTGTGCTTGCCGAGCTGATTGACACCCTCGGCTACCAGCAGTTTCTCGCCAAGGAATATGAAGACCCCGACGAGCGGGCCGCGCGGCAAGACTGCGCCCAAGAGCTCGTCAACGCCCTGTCGCAGTCTGAGCGGGGAAAGGTTGGGCAGCTGCCTTTTGCTCAGATCGTGCGGGAGTTTCTCGACGACCTCGTGCTCGACGTGCAGGAGCGGGAGCGGTTTAAGAGCGACAAGCCGCGGGGCGATGTGCTGCGGCTGATGACGCTGCATGCCGCCAAGGGGCTGGAGTTTGATGCCGTCTGGATGGTGGGCATGGAGGAAGGCTACCTGCCCCACAAACGAGCGATCGACGAGGGCGAAATCGGCATCGCCGAAGAGCGGCGATTGGCCTATGTGGGCGTCACACGGGCCCGCAAGCGGATCACCCTCTCGCTCTGCCTCTCCCGCACCAAGTGGGGCAAGCGGAAGGCCAGCCGCCCCAGCCGGTTTCTGTACGAGCTGACCGGGCAGGCCGAGAAGTTTGTCGAGACGCCCCCGGAGCCGGCCCCGCACGAGCAGCTCCGCGGCAAGGCCGCCCGCGGCAAACACAGCCGCCGCGTCAGCCGCCG
>JAGYJY010000026.1 GCA_018401745.1 Pirellulales bacterium
CCTGCAGCGACTGGATGATCTCGCGGCCCACGGGCAGCCATTCGCCGGCGAGCTCTTCGGTGACGTTGAATGACACGACGAGCATGCGGCCGTCGACAGAGGTGGCCGCCATCATGTTTTCAATCCGCGTGTCGGCGGCCTCGGAAAGAAACTCAAGCTGCACCCACTCGGTGCCGCTGTAGGTTTGAAATCCACTGAACCGCCAGTTGCCGTCGGGCACTTGCTTGCGGGTGGCAGAGTCGAGCGCCTGGTGCAGCTGCTTCAGCTGGCTCGGCTGCACGGCGTTTTGCGTGTGGTTGATCGCGATGTTGATCGAGCCCGTGCTGTTGGTGTAGACGAGCGTCGGCCGGTTGGCCCCGGGATACTTCGTCTGCAGCATCTGCTCGCTCATCGGCTCAAAGCCGCTGGGCAGCAGCAGCGACAGCGTGCCCCCGAGGACCGACTGCTGCGCGAGCGGAAACTCACCCGGCGAGAACGATGCCCCCTCCGTGGCGCCGGGCCGTTCCTGATCGCCCTCCATCTCCTCGTCCTCTCCCTCGCCAGCCGTTACATCCTCTTCTTCAGAAGAGGAGCCAGAGCCGTAGCTCTGCGGGCTGGAACCCTGCGGCATTGATCCAGGAGGTTGCGAGCCGTAGCTGCCCGGCGAGGATCCGGGAGGCTGGGAACCGTAACTACCGGGCGAAGACCCCGGCGGCGGTGACGAACCGGAGCCCTGCGGACTCGATCCCGGGGGCTGCGAGCCGTAACTGCCCGGCGAGGATCCGGGAGGCTGGGAACCGTAGCTGCCGGGACTTGACCCCGGAGGCGGCGACGAACCGTAGCCCTGCGGACTCGATCCAGGTGGTTGAGAGCCGTAACCCCCCGGCGAGGATCCGGGAGGCTGGGAACCGTAGCTGCCTGGTGATGACCCCGGAGGCTGGGAGCCGTAGCTCCCTGGACTCGATCCCGGCGGCGGCGACGAACCGTAGCTCCCCGGACTCGATCCCGGGGGCTGCGAACCGGAGCCAGAGCTCTGCGGGCTTGAACCCGGCGACTGCAGCCCCATCGACATTGGCGACAGACCGGGAGGCTGCGAGCCGTAGCCCTGGGGCGACGAGCCTGCTGGCATCGAGCCCGCCCCGAGCGGCGACGAGCCGTAACCGGAGCCCGGCTCTTCCGCCACGCCGCTCCCGTAGCCGCTACCAAACCCGGGACCAGCTGGCCCAAAGCCAGCAGCACCGCCAAACCCAGGCCCGCCACCGCCCGCAAACCCCTGCGGCACCTGCGGCTTTGGCTTCCCGGGCCGAACCTTTTTCGCATACACAAACACCGCCGAGTCGCTGGCCGCCTTCGCCACGTCCGCCCAGCCTGAGGGCTTCGTCGAGACCTCGGTAATCGCTTCGTCGAGCTCCTCCTCAAGGAATGCCCGAATCGTGGCGACGGAGGCGGCCACGCCGTAGCCGCCAGCAGCGGATCCGCCCGCCTCAGCAACCTCGCCCTCGGAGCCCGCGGCCACCGCGCCTTCAATCAGGCCGACCAGCCCACCCGACGCCCCCAGCACGATGCCACCGGTGCCACAGGCCTCGGCGTTTTCCCGCTTGGGAAACGCCACCACGAGATTCGCCCCAGCATCATCGCCCGCTCCGCGACGAATCGCCTTGGCCGCACTGACCGTTCCCGTCAGCCGCTCGGCAAGGCCGCCGGGGAAGCCGCCGACCAGCACCTTGCCGCTCCCGGCTCCCTGCGCGTCGATCGGAATGGAGGGAGCCTCCAGATCCATGCAGTCGAGCAGCACGAGGCCCGTCTCGTCGGATGACGTGACCACATCCGCCTCAAGGAAGATGCCGAGCGTGTCGGGCTTGCGGATCAGCACCTTCGTGGCATCTCCCACCACGTCGAGCGTGGTCAGCACATAACCCTCGGCCACCACAACGCCGGTGCCGCTCCAGACCTGCGTGACCATTTCATCAGGGTCGTCGAGCAGCAGATCGATCGTGGAGGCATTGAGGGCGAGCCGGCCAGGGACCGGCCTCCCAAAGGGGGTGAAGTAGGCGAAACCGACAACGCCCGCTCCGCCGTCGCCCGGACCTCCCTGGCCGCCACCACCGGCCCCGTAGCCGCCGCTGCCGTAGCCGCCGGCCTCCATCTCTCCGCCGAGGGCTCCCGACGACGACAGTCCACCAGAACTGCCGCCGTAGCCAGCAGAGCCCTGCAGCATGCTCGACCCACCTTCCAGCGACGATCCGCCGCCAAACGAAGAGCCTGCCATCCCCTGGCCCTGCGGATTGGCCTGCGGCGGCTGATACGGCTGCAGGCCGAGATCGTGGATTGCCAGACGGTAGAGATCGCTTACCGCGACGACCTCATTCTCCGGCATGATCAGCTGCCGCGTGCCCATCATGCCCAGCATGATTGCCAGATTGTCGGAGAGCTCCTGCGAGTCGGGCATCAGCTCAAACGCTTTGCGGAATGTGCGAACCGCAACTGAATACTTCCGCGCTGCAAGTGCTGTCAGGGCGAAGTTGTTGTGGGCATACCCGTTGCCCGGCTCCCGCTTGATGACTTCCGAGAAGTGCACCGCCGCGCGGCGGTTGTCGCCGACCACCGTGGCGTAGATCAGCCCGAGAATCATGTCGGCCCGGCCGCTCTCAGGAAAGCGACGGCTGGCCTCTTTGAGGTGGTCTTCCGCGAGCCTGGCGTGGCCCAGCCGGATCATTTCGAAGCCCTGCTCGATAAAGCGATCGGCCTCGGCCTCGAGCTTCTCTCGCTCCGCGGCGTTGAGCCAGTCGCTGCCAATCCGCCGCCGCCCCTCGTCGGCGAGCTTCAGCCAGTGGGCCCGCCGCGCCTCGGCGGCCTGGCGATCGCTGCCTTCGAGCGAGCCGCTGGTGAGGGCAACGGTGTAGATGCGGGCGGCGGCAGCCGCGGATGCACACCGGCTGCAGCCTTCGACTCAAGCTTACGAAGCACTGGCAGGCACCGCGGTCCGCCACTGCATTCAGAGGCATCGCCAGGCGACCGCTCCGAAACGACAGCGAGCGCCATGGTCATCGAGGAGACGCGCGACATACGCGGTCTGCAGACTCGCACTGATATGCTCGCACGCATCTGCATGAGATCTTGATCCTCGCCGGTAGCAGAACACTCGCCCCAACAAGGAAAACTATCTCACTCACACTCAAAACACGATGATCAAAGAAAGGGAGCAACCCCCTCATAGAAAGCCCCTCTACAGCGATCGATGCTCCAGCGCCCGCCCCTCAAAACGGCGACGGCACCAGCAGAAACGGCTGCTGGTAGAGAACCAGCTTGCCGTAGGCTCCGATGTCGCGGGTGAAGAAGAGCAGCACGACGTAGAAGACGGTCGCCACCACACACGCCCCACTCCACCCATACCGCCAGACCGCCCTGGGCAGACGCTCCTGGCGGCTCGCTCGGGCATACACCCAGCCGGCAAAGAGCCGCACCGGATAGATCACCAGCACAAAAAAGGGCGTCATCAGCCAGAGGGCATCGCGGGGCGGCGTGATGATCTTGAAGAGGTAGAGCACCAGGCTGCCGCCGTAGCCCAGCAGAAACACGAGCGTCCACAGCATCGGACAGCGGGCAAACAGCTCACGTGCTTCCCGCAGACTGCCAAACCGCTTCCAGCTGCGATCCCTCGCATACCCCGCCTGCAGGATCGGCAGCCAGGAAAGCACCACCGCCAAGCACAGCCCGCCCACAATCGTGACCACGATTGCCGGCCCACGGACGCTGTCTGCCGCCGCATAGAGCGTTGTGGGCACAAGCGTCCACGCCAAGGCGCCGCCCGCTCCCACAAGGCCCGTCCGCCAGCTGCTCCACGGCTGAAGCTCACGGACCAGTCGCTCCAGGGGCTCGACCGCCTTCGCCAGCCCTCCCTGCGTGCGAAAAGCCCGCACCAGCCCTCGCAGGTTGTTGATCGGCCGGAAAAAGTCGCGCAGCACGCCCCCCTGAAACAGCGCGAGCAGCAGGTGCCCAAACACGACGGCCGCGGCCACCCGCGTGGCCATAGCGAGCCTGCGGGCCACCAGGCCGTTGGCATCGACGATCGCGGCGTCGGCGGCAAACCCGGCGAGCACCTGCAACGGCACAAGAAACAGCGCCAGCCCCACCGCCATCCCGCCCAGGCGGGCAGCGGCTCGCCGCAAGGGAAAGCCCGCTCGCAGCCTTCCGCACCGGGCGACCGCCCCCTCCGCGTCGAGCAGCGCCCCCAGAGCCCACAGGTTCAGCACGGGAATCGCCGCCACCCCAGCGAGCAAGTGCCCCCAGCGACAGCAGACTGCAGCCCACGCCGATCCCCCAGAAAACGCTGTGAATCCCTCGCCGGGCGAGACGAAGCCCCCACACGATGGGCTTGGCGATCAGAGCCGACACTGCCCCGAGGCGGCTGACGGGCGACCTGGCAGAGGCAGGTTCGCTCACAGCAGGAAGATCGACGTTGAAGGATGCGTACGCCATAAGATGCTTGCGTCAGCGGACCCGCCCAGAGGAAGCCAAGCCTACCAGCGAACCGCCGCCGAGCCGGCAGACAGAGAGAAAAAGGTTGCAACGCACGCTGAGATTGCTACACTCGATAGTGAACACGCGTATCCCATAAAGGCTTTGAGGTGCCACATGCCTTTTGAAACACTTCATAAAAGGCTCACCGCCCGACCTTTTCTTCCTTTTTGTGTCGTGACGTCGAGCGGTGAACGATATGAGATTCGGCATCACGAGATGGCCGTGGCAACGAAGGCGCAAATGGCCATCGCTCTGCCCGACCCTGACGGCACCCCTTCGCGTCTCCAGCTCCTTTCAACGCTCCACATCACGGCCCTTGAGCCACTCGACCCTCAGCCGGCAGGCTGATGGGCGAAACGCCAAGCGTTTCACCCCATCAGTTCACTCCGACCACCCGGCCTGACAACACGCGGAGACTCGCGAATGGCTCGTTCCACAACGCTCACGCTGCTGTTGATCACGCTCGGTGTCGGCTGGGCGGTCAGCCGGTCCGTGCTGCCAGCACGCCAGGCGTCGGTGGCAGCTACGAGCCGCGGCCAGAGACCGCTCGATGGCGGCCGCGAGGCAGACTCCCCGGCAGCAGTTGAGACCTCAGCCCTGCAGGCCGCCGTTGACCGCCTCGATGCAGCGTTTGCCGAGACCTGGATGAACGAAGGTCTTGAGCCTGCCACAGAGGCCGACGATCTCACGATCCTGCGACGGCTTTCGCTCGCGCTCCACGCCACGATTCCCTCCCTTGAGGAGATCCGGCAGTTTGAGGCGGAGCCTCGTGAAGGCCGCCTCGACCGGTGGGCCCAGGCCATGCTGGCCGATCGCCGCTTCGCCGAATCGTTTGCCGAGCGGATGACACGGGCGTTTGTAGGCACGCAGGGCGAGCCCTTCCTGGTGTTTCGCCGCGACCGCTTCAAAGCCTGGTGGGCCGACCAGCTGGCGGCCAACCGACCTTATGACGAGGTTGTTCGAGAGGTGATTGCATCGCAGGGCCTCTGGACGGGCAGGCCGGCAACCAACTTCGTCACCCACTCCGTGACCGATGGCACCCCATCGCCTGAGAAGCTCGCCGGCCGCACGGTGCGGGCGGTGCTCGGCCAGCGGATTGACTGCGCCGAGTGTCACGACCACCCATTTGCCGATTGGAAGCAAAGCGACTTCCGCGGCCTCGCCGCCCACTTCGGCCAGGTCCGCCTCTCGCCTTTCGGCGTGGAAGATGATCCAGCGCGGGTGTTTCTTGCCGACATTGGCCCTCGGGGGCAGAAGCGGGGCGTGCAGGCGGAGGTGCCTTTCGGCGAAGCCTGGCTGCCAGACACCGGCACATCCCGCGAGCGGCTGGCAGCCTGGAGCACCGACCCGCGCAACCGTCGCTTCGCCCGAGCAACCGTCAATCGCATGTGGGCGCTGCTGTTTGGCCGGCCGCTGTCGGCTGGAGCTCCGTGGTATGCCGACGTCGATGACCTCCCTGATCCCACGGAGCCAACGAGCGACGAGGCCCGCTCACCGCTCGATGTGCTTGCCGATGAGTTTGTGGCCAGCGGCTACGACCTGCATCACCTGCTGCGGGTGATCGCCGCCAGCCGTCCGTTTCAGCTTTCCTCGGCAGTCGCCTCTGCCGCTGTCGAGGAAGAAGCTGGGGGCAGCGCGAGCGTCGATGGCACCAGTTCCGCACACGGGGGCTCTGCGGAGGCTGACTTCCAGCCGCTCCTCGATCACTGGGCGGTGTTTCCCGTTGAGCGACTGCGCGTGGATCAGGTTGTCGGCAGCATGCTGCAGGCCTCCTCGGTGCGGACGATCGACCTCAACTCAGCATTGGTCACGCGGTTCCTCCGCTTCGTCCGCGAGAACGACTTTCTCCGCGAGTATGGCGATCCCGGCGACGACGAGCTGCTCGCCCGCAGCGGCACTGTGCCCCAGGCCCTGGTGCGGATGAACGGCAAACTGGTCCGCGAAACCATCGAACCCAATCCCTTCAACGCGACCAGCCGCGTCGGCCTGGCGTCGCTCGACGACGAGCAGCTGGTGGAGCACTGCTTCCTGCTCTGCCTCAGCAGGCGGCCAACCCCTGCTGAGCGGGCCTACTTCAGCACGGCCTGGGATGAGGCAGCCTCTGCGAGTGCCCCAGATGACAGCGACGCCGGCAGCGAGCCGAAGCCGCGGCTCTCCGCAGCCCAGCGAGCGCAGGATCTCTGCTGGACCCTGATCAACGCGCCGGAGTTTTCCTGGAACCACTGACGGCCATCCAAGCTCCCCGCGTGCCTGCCCCACCCGCTTCACGGTCGACTGGAACAAACGGCAATGAACTTTCCACAGCAGCTACCCAGCAGCCATCACATGCCTCACGCCACCAGCGGGTGTGCACGCGTCGCCTGCTCCCGCCGGAGCCTGCTTCGCGGCTTCGCGGCAGCGAGCACGGCCATGAGCACGGTCGCCTTCAGTCTTCCCCCCCTCTCTGCACGAGCCGCAGCCTCGCGGGGAGCGGAACGGCCCCGATCCCTGATCACGCTCTGGATGGCCGGCGGGCCGAGCCAGCTCGAGACGTGGGATCCTCATCCGGGCGGCCTGATCGGTGGCCCCACGCAGGCGATTGCGACCAGCGTGCCCGACCTGCAGATTGCCGCGGGGCTTCCCCTGATGGCCGAGCGGATGGATCGCGTTTCGCTGATCCGGTCGCTGGTCAGCAAAGAGGGCGACCACGAGCGGGGCACCTACTTTGTGAAAACCGGCTACAGGCCTGATCCGACGGTCCAGCATCCGGCAATCGGCGCGGTTCTCCCCTATCAGCTCGATGGCGAGGCGATTGCCGCTGGGCTGCAGATGCCGCTCTACGTCTCGATCGGCAACGGACAGTGGCCTGGCCGCGGTGGCTACCTCGGCGAGAAGTTTGACGCCTTTCGTGTGCCGAGCCCCGGCCGAGGCGTCGACAACCTGCGGGCCGATGTGGAAGCGACGCGCAACGCTCGCCGGCTGGCTGGCCTCGAGCTGCTCTCGGGAACCTTCCGCCAGGGCCGCGAAGGCCATCCTGCCGCCACTCGCCATAGTGAAACGGTGCACGATGCGCTCTCGCTGATGGCCTCCGAGCACCTCGCCGCCTTCGAAATCGACGACGAGCCGAAAGAGGTTTTGGCTCGCTATGGCGACAGCGACTTTGGCCGCGGCTGCCTGGTGGCCCGCCGGCTCGTGGAGGTGGGCGTGCGGTCGGTTGAGGTGACCCTCGGCAACTTCGACAGCCACGCGGCAAACTTTTCGATTCATGACCGGCTCGTGGGCATGCTCGATCCTGCCATGGCAGCCTTGCTCGACGACCTGCGGGAGCGCGACCTGGAAGCCTCCACGATGGTGCTCTGCATTGGGGAGTTTGGCCGCACACCGTGGATCAATCCGCTCGATGGGCGAGACCACTGGCCCAGCGGCTTTTCTGCTGTGGTTGCCGGTGGCGGCATGCCAGCGGGCCGGGTGATCGGCCACACCGATCCCGAGGGCGGCGACAAACCCACAGACCCGATTCCCGTGCAGGATCTCTACGCCACCATTCTCTCGAGGTTTGGCATCGATCCGGCAGTGGAGCTGATGACGCCGGTGGGTCGCCCGCTGGCGATCTCTGATGGAAAGCCGATCGGCAAGCTGATGTCCTGACAGGTTGGCGGCCAGAGCGACGCGACCGTGCCGCCTCACACACGCCTCACATGCAGCTGGCGAGGTCTCGCGGTGCGAGAGTGTCCTCGTGTAGTCTATGGGGTGGAACTCCCCTCCGCTGAGGCCACCCACGCACCATGGCACCAGACCAGGACCACGACGAAGAAGCCGGAGCGGCAGCGCAGCCCGTTGGAGAGTCGCCTGCCTCCGAGCTGCTCTCGAGCGCGACAGGGCTGTCTGCCCATGCGACGGACTTCGGTCTTGCCCCAAGCACCGACCACGGCGGTGAATCCGACACGATCGCACCCAGCGACGATGATCCCCTGCTCGGGGCGAGTGTCGGCGATGTGATCATCGAGTCGATGATCGCCGAAGGGGGCATGGGCCGCGTCTACCGAGGTCGACAGACGCTGCCACCCAGGCCAGTCGCCGTGAAGTTTATGCGGCACGCCCGCACGGCCGTGCTTGCCGATCGCTTCCGCCAGGAAGTCGAGGTTCTCGGCAGGCTGGTGCACCCCAACATCGCGCAGATCTTCACCGCTGGCGACCACCGGCTTGGGCTGGAGCGGCTGCCCTACTTCGTGATGGAGTTCATCCCCGATGCCAGGACGCTGCTGCGGCACTGCATCAGGGCAGACCTCGACATCGTGCCCCGCCTCGAGCTCTTCCTCGATGCCTGCGACGCGGTGGCAGCCGGCCACCGGCAGGGCATCGTGCACCGCGACCTCAAGCCGGGCAATATCCTCGTCGCCGGCGAGGCTCCCAGCGGCGGCAGCACTTCGTCGGCAATGGCGAGCCTGACCTTGGCGACGCACACCGCTCCAGCTGAGCAAGCCCGGAGCAGGCCCCGAAGCGAGCGGCCGCGAGTGAAAGTCATCGACTTCGGCATCGCCAAGGCAGCCACACCGGAGGCGCCGCAGGCAACGGGCTTCACGCAGACAGGTGAGTTTCTTGGCACCCGGCAGTACATGAGCCCAGAGCAGTTTGACGGTCGACCGGCGGAGATCGATGCCCAGAGCGACGTCTACTCCCTCGGCGTCGTCCTCCAGGAGCTCCTCACCGGGCAGCTGCCCCACGACCTGGCTGGCTGCTCGCTGGTGGAAACCGCCCGCATCGTGCAGGAGAGGCCTCCGCGGCCGCTGCGGTTTGCTGGCAAAAACCTCGACCGCAGGCTCCGCCGCGGCCTCCACACGGTGGTCGCCCGCTGCCTGGAGAAAAACCCTGCGGATCGCTACCCCGATGCCGATGCCTTGGCAAGCGACCTGCGGAGGCTGCTGGGCGGTGAAGACCTCGCGACAGCAGGGCCCATCGCGCGGCTCCTGCGAAAGGCGAAGCGCAGACCCGTGGTGATCGCAGCCGCTGTGATGGTCGCCGTGGTCGGCGTCACGATTGCAGCCGTCAACCAGAACGCCTTGCGAACCGACAGCTCGGCAAGCGGTTCCCGACCATCCTCCTCAGCCTCGCCGGCGAGCCTCGTTCCTGGAGGGATTAACACCAATGTCACCAGTGGTCGAACAACTCCGCTGGAGTGGATTCAGCTTCACTTCGAAGAACCGCTTGCTGCTCCACTCACCGCAGCCAATTTCGCGCTCAGCAGAAACGGTGCGCCTGTTGCACTCACGGGCGTCACGCTGACGTTGGCAGGTGATCGCGACAAGATATGGTTTGTCGAAGGCCTCGGCCCCCTCAACGCTCAGGAGGGCGACTACGAACTCAGGCTCGTCGAGACGGCAACCGCGCCGCTCGATGCCGAGGGCCAGCGCTACGAGGGAGTCACCTCCGTCACGTGGACGATGCCCCCCTTCACCACCTTTCGCTTCAACCTCGAGGACGAGAACTGGGATGACCACGTTGTCTCGATCGAAGGGCTGGAGTGGTATCGTGAGCAGACAGCAAGAGTCCCCAACATTTTCATTCGCCCCACGGAAGTCGGTGTGGAGGGGACGATCGTGATGCGGTTTCCGGTCGACTTTCCGATCCACGCCGCATCGCTGACCGCCGTCGCAGACGTCTGGACCACCGGCGACCCATTCCCGTACGACCCGGGAGCCTGGGCCTTTCTCGATGTCTCGCCAGATGGCGAAACCTGGACCAACCTGATCACCCGCGGGCCCAACCGCGGCCTTGATCGCCAGCCACCCTTCGACATCCTGCCCGCCGTAGAGGGCTCTCAGGAGGTGTGGGTGCGGGCCAAGCTGACCGGCACCAAAGAATGGCCGGAAGATGGCATCACCTTTGCCCAGTTTCTCCGCACCAAAGTCGGGGATCCTCTGAAGGTGTTTCGGCTCGACCTCACAGGGCCGCATCCACCGGTCATCCCGCCACCGAAGAATCAGCCGAAACCAGCGAGCGAGCCCGCGGTCGCGGCGAGCGATGTGGCTGGCTCAAGCCCGCGCTGATTCCATCGGGCTCGACCGCCGCTGCTGCACCAGCACCGGCAGCGGCCGGCGGAAGCACCGGGTTGAAGCGATGTCTCAGCGGCCCGACGCCATCAACGCCTCGATGTCGTCGGCTTCCAGCGGAATATCCGCCATCAGGTCGACCGGCCCACCTTCGGTCACGAGGATGTCGTTCTCCAGCCGAATCCCGATGCCTTCCTCAGGAAGATAGAGCCCCGGCTCCACGGTCAGCACCCAGCCGGGCTCAAACCGCTGCTCGCGGGGCACCACATCGTGCACATCAAGCCCCATCGAGTGGCCGAGGCCGTGCATGAAAAACTTGAAGCAGGCGGGCTTCTCCTCGGTCGCCTTGGCGACATCCTCAGCCGTGATCATCCCCAGCTCAAGCAGCTCTTCGGTCATCTGCTCCCGCGCCGCCCGCGTCCAGTCGCGGTGCAGCGTGCCCACCGTGGCCCTGGCAATCGACGACACCAGCACCCGCCGCACCGCCTCGTAGAGCTCCCGCTGGCGTGGGCTGAAGCGGCCGTTCACCGGCAGCACCCGCGTCAGGTCAGCGCAGTAGTTGGCGTAGCTCGCCCCCACATCCACCAGCAGCAGGTCGCCATCGCAGCACTCGCCATCATTGGCGATGTAGTGCAAGACGCAGGCATGGCCGCCACTCGCCACGATCGGCGTGTAGGCCATCTTGGCCTTTTGCCGCGTGAACTCATGGAGATATTCCGCCTCCACCTCATGCTCGCCAACACCCGGCTTGAGCATCCGGGCCACCCGTTCGAAGCCGTCTTTGGTGATCGCACAGGCTCGCTTGATCAGTTCGATCTCAACGGGGCTCTTCACCGCCCGCAGCCGGTGCAGGAGCGGAGCCAGCCGCTCGTAGCGGTGCAGGGGATACCGCTGCATCAGCCTGCGGCCCAGCCGTTCATCTCGCGACTCGACCTCGACCGCCGCACGATCGTGCTCGTTGGCATTGAGAAACACCGTGTCGCTCGTGCACATCAGCCGATGCAGCACGCCAGGCAGCTCCTCGATCCAGCGGATCTTCTCAATGCCCGAGATCGCGGTCGCCTCGTCTTTGCTGTGGGAATGGCCATCCCAGAGAGCCTTTGTCTCTGACGGCTGCCGCACGAAGAGCATCTCGCGGAGCGACGGCTCGGTGGCATCGGGGGCCAGCACCAACACGCTCTCCTCCTGCTCGATGCCGGTGAGATAGAAGAGATCGGGGGCGGGATGCAGCGGCCGCACGCCGTCCGCCGAGGTCGGCACGGTGTCGGCGGCATGCACGATGACGACCGCATGCGGCGGCAGCAGAGCCCGCAGCCGGTCTCGGTGGCTTGTGAAGACCTGAGAGTCGATGGGTGCATGGCGCATGATGGTCAGCAGGCCTCCAAACGGATGACGTCGTCTTGGTATGCTCAGAGCAAGGAAGCCACCGTGCGGGGCGGTGGCTCGCTCATGCTGCTGGAGTGTGGCGAAACCCCTGCCGATGTCAACGCACCGAAACCCTGATCCACGGCGGCGGATGCCCGCGCCGCCCGGCAGACGCCCATCGCCAGTCACCGCTTCCCGGCATCAGCCGGCAGTCAACCAAGCGACCAGGCCACCCCCGCCACCTCCGGCCGCTCACGGGATACCTGAGAACGTGCCCGTGGTGCCTGCCGTTCGTCCCCGTCGACGACGGCGGTCCCGGGGCAGCCCGGCGGCGACCGCCGTGATCGGGCTGGCGATCGCCGTGACAGCCTTTGGATTGTGGGTGGTGTGGCGACAGGTGCAGCCACCCGCACCGCAAGCCCCATCCGCTACCGCTCCGCCGGCCGACGCTGTGGCCGCACACACACCGGGCACGGCCGCTCGAGCCCCCGATGCTGCTCCCGACGTGGGCACACAGGTTCCGTCACCTCCGCGGATGGCTCGCCCTCCCCGCACGCCGCCACCACCTCCCCCACCTGCTGCGCAGCCCGTTCCGCCGCCACTGCCAGCGGTCGACGACGAGATTGCCGCAGCGTTCGCCGCCATGAAGGCGGGTGACTTCACGGCAGCCGATCAGGCGTTGCAGGCAGCGGACGCGAAAGCCGGCCAGAGCTCCGCTGCTGAGCGTGTGGCCGCCTGGAAAGAACTGCTGCACCACGCCCGTGGCTACAAAGACCTGCAGACGCAGGCCCTCGACGATGTCGCCAGCGGCAACGAATACGACATCGACTCAGGAAAGCTCGCCATCGTGGAGAGCACGGCAGACCGGCTCGTCTACCTCTACAAGGGCACCACCCAGCGGCTCGACCGCGACAAACTTCCATCGCAGGTCGTCAACGCCATCGTCAGCGATTGGCTCGACGATCGCCCTGCCAACATGCTCTACGTCGGAGCCCACGAGTTTACGAAGCAGCCGCCCGACCTCGCTGCCGCACGGCAGGCCTGGGACACGGCGGCGGGCGGCGGAGCCGAGGCCTCCTTGTTGCGCTCACTTCTCGACGATCCAGCGGTCGCTGCCCCTTGAGCCGCGACTCCGGCTACAGCATCGCTTCGAGCACTGGCGTCAGGCTCTCCGCGGTCATCTCCACAGGATTGCCCCGCATGCTGTTGCCGCCGGAGTTTTCCGCGAGCCAGGTGATCATCGAAGGCTCCACGCCCACCGCCGAGAGCCGCCGCGGCCCCCCCACCGCATCGCAGAGTCGCTCGATGCGATCCAGAAAACGGGTGGCCGCAGCGAGGTCATCCTGCGGTGCGTTCCCTCCCATCAGCCGTTCCAGCGCGGCATAGTCGCCGGCGGCCTGCTTCAGATTGACGCGAATCGACGCCGGCAGCATCACCGCACAGGCCTCGCCATGCGACGCGCCGCAGGCAATCCCGAGGGCCGCGGCAACGCCATGCGCCATCCCGAGCCCAGCGTTGGCAAGCGCAATCCCTGAGAGCAACGCTGCATGGCTCATCGCTTCCCGGGCGGCCCGCTCGGCCTCGCTGACAGCTCTCCCTGCCTCTGGTGTCGCTGCCGCCGCCACAACCACCGGCAGCGCCCGCAGGGCATCGGCGAGGGCCGACTGGGCGATCGCACGGGTCACCGGCGTCGCACGCCGGCAGACAAACGACTCCACCAGCTGCGTGATGGCATCCAGCCCAGACGCTGCCGCCACGCGAGCAGGACTCGAGAGCGTCAGCTGCGGATCCACGAGCACTGCCCGCGGAACCATCAACGGACTGCGAAGGCTCTTTTTGAAGCCACGACGCGGGCATGAGATGACCGCATTGCGAGTGGCCTCGGCCCCGGTGCCAGCCGTCGTGGGAACAGCCACCAACGGCGGTGGCGGACAACGAATCGGCAGCCCCCGACCGACGCCCTCCAGATGGTCCACAACAAAGTCTTCCCAGGCGTCGCGATGCTGAGGTGGGTTGGCCGCATCGACATTCGCTGCCAGGGCTGCCGCGGCCTTGGCCAGATCGATCGTGGCCCCGCCGCCAACGGCGACCACCACGGCCCCGTTGAGATCCCGTGCCGCAAGCTCGCTGGCCGCGGCGGCAGTGTCTGCCACAGTTGGCTCAAAAGCAGAGCGGGCCACCACCTCCCACTCGATACCAGCCTGGGGCAGGATCTCCGCCACCACCGCCTCCGCGCCGCTCTCCTGAAAGCTCGTTCGACCCACCACAAACACCGCCCGCCTGCCGAGCGCCGCGATCACCTCCGCAAGCTCCGCGAGCCGGCCCCAGCCGAAGCGGATCGACGGCGGAAAGGCGAGGTCGTAGCGGCCGAGAGCTGCCAGCGGTTCGTGTCGTTCGTGTGCTGCCTGGAGCGGGCTGGGCTGAGGCGAGTGGGGATCGTGCATGGGCGTATGGGATCTCCTCGGAGGCTGCTGGAGGCTACTATGTCGGCTTCGCGGAGTTCGTCCACCCTCCCCCAGCATGCCACCGATGCCCGACGCTGTTCTGATCCCCACGATTCCTCATCCCATCACGGGCCGCTTTCAGCCTCCCGGCTCCAAAAGCATCACAAACCGGGCTGTCATCGTGGCTGCCGCGGCCACGGGAACAAGCCAGCTCACCGGCGTGCTCGACAGTGACGACACCCGCGTAATGGCTGCCGGCCTCGCCCAGCTTGGGGTCGCTATCGAGACCGATTGGCCTGCGGCCCGGATGACGATTGAGGGCTGCGGCGGCAGGCTCCCGGCAGCCACCGCCGTGATCGACTGCCGCGCCAGTGGAACCACGATGCGGTTTCTCACGGCCCTCTGCAGCCTGGGCACAGGCCCCTATCGGCTCGACGGCACCGCCCGCATGCGACAGCGGCCGATCGGTGACCTGCTCGACGCCCTCGGCCAGCTCGGCCTCCAGGCCCGCGCCGAAAGCCCAGGTCGCTGCCCGCCGGTTACCATTGCCGGAGGGCCACCCACAGCAGTTGAAACAGCTGGCCTGACCGTCCGCGGCGACATCTCCAGCCAGTTTGCCAGCGGCCTGGCGATGATCGGCCCCTGCCTGGCTGGCGGCCTGCGGATCTCCTTTGCCGGTGAGCTCGTGTCGTGGCCCTACCTGGAGATGACCGACCGGGTGATGCACGCCTTTGGCAGCAGCTCGACCCTCAGCCACGACACCTGGGATATTCAGGCTTCTGGCTACCGCGGCCGCGACTACGCGATCGAGCCCGACGCCTCGGCGGCCAGCTATTTTCTCGCAATGGCCGCACTCACTGGCGGCAGCATGCGGATTGATGGCCTCGGCAGGGAGAGCCTCCAGGGAGACGTTGGCTTTGCCGAAGCCCTCGGCGAGATGGGCTGCGAGGTCCTCTGGCATGCCAACGCGATCGAGATTCGCGGCCGAGCCTCCCGCGGCATCGAGATCGACATGAACGCGATCAGCGACACGGTTCCTACGCTCGCCGTGGTCGCCTGCTTCGCTGAAAGCCCCACGGTGATTCGCAACGTGCGGCACATCCGCGACAAGGAAACCGACCGGATCAGCGACCTCGCCCGCGAACTCCGCAAGCTTGGCGGCAACATCGACGAACACGACGACGGACTGCAGATCACACCCGCTCCGCTGCACGCCGCTCGCCTTGCCACCTACGACGACCATCGCATGGCGATGAGCCTCTCGCTGGCCGGCCTCCGCACCGAGGGTGTCGTCATTGAAGATCCGGCCTGCGTTGGCAAGACCTTCCCTGGCTACTGGGAAGCGTTCGCGGCAGTTACCGGAAAGCCGTGCTTGCCGGCGTAGCGATCGCCGCCGCGGGCTCCTCAGCATCGACAGATGACCGAGCCCGTGCCAGCAGGTCGTTGGCTCGCTCGATCAGGTCATCGACGAGAGGAACCGAAGCGGCTGGCTCACCGTCGGCCATCGACGGGTCGGTCGCGACGAAACTCCCCTGGCAGTGCTGGCAATACACCTGGCGGCCCAGCAATGAAACGCGGACCCGAACAACGCGGCCACACACCGGGCAATGCTGATGGAAAAAGACTGGAGACCTTACCATGCCACCCTCCGTGCTCGATGCCTCGACGACTCGATTCGCAACTGAAATCACCACGCTCGCCATCTGCCAGAGCAAACTCCCACAGCAATGGCAAACAGCGATCCCAGATGCGTTCGGTGATGGTTCCCTCCCAACGAAGAGACATCCTCTCTTCGCCGCTGCGTACTGTACCGAGTTGGAACCAATCTGCCAAACAGGATTTCCTCAACCGCCCCTTCCTGACGTGTTCTAGGCAGGTCTTTCAGATCTGACCACGGTTGGAGCCTGTCCGCCCTTGTGGACGAGGCGGTACCATGCGTCGGTCATGCCGCAGCCTGAAAACCACCGCTGCCATGCGTCCCGTTGAAACTTGCCGTGTGGATGCCCTGCGATGCTGCGAAGGCCCTGGATCGCAACGCTTGTCGTCATCTTTTGGGCTGCGTCGACCGGCTGGCTGGTGAGCCAGAAGATTGCCCCGCTCCTTTTCACCGGAGATCCGCCAACGACGCACTTCGTTCCTGAAGACCGCGACGCCCCCGTGGCATGGACCGTGTTTTGGAACGACGAGATTGTGGGCTGGGCGTTGAGCGAGTGTCAGCCACGGGAGCCGGCGACAAACGGCTGGGTGATCACCACGCGGCTGCGTCTTGACGATCTTCCGCTGGAGGAGCTTCTGCCAGACTGGGTGAAAAAGCTCGCTGGGGCCTCGCTTGCCGCGGAAACGCCCCTCGTCCTCGATACAGCCGGAGAGCTCTGGCTCGCCCCCGACGGCAACCTGGAGCAGTTTGAATCGAAGGTGTTTCTCCCTGAGCTCGGCCAGCGGGTGGTGATTCGAGGGGCTGTCGAGGGCCAGGACGTCGCCATCACGGTGCGGAGCCGAGATTTTATGTACGAGACCAAACGCCAGCTGCCGGAGAGCGGCATGCTCGGCGATGAACTCTCACCACAGGCCATGCTGCCGGGGCTGACCGTCGGCCGACGCTGGACGGTGCCCGTGTACAACCCGCTGAGCTTTACCGGCTCACCGCTGTCCGTGCTGCATGCTCATGTCGAGGGCGAGGTCACACTGTTCTGGGAAGATCGCATTGTGCGTCCGCTGCTCGTTGCCTATCGCGACGATCCAGCGGCCTACCGCGAACCCCGCGTGCGGCTGTGGGTGGACCGCGACGGCCGAGTGCTCAAGCAGGAGTCGTTGATGCTCGGCTCAACCCTCGCCTTCGTACGGCGCAGCGACAACGATGCCCGCATGCTCGCTCGCACCGCACCGCCTGTCGCATCCGGCCGCCCGGGCAGTGGCATCAGGGGGTCGCCATGATCGAGTTTGACCATGCCTCCCGCACCTACGGCACCAAAGAAGCGGTCTGCGACCTGAGCCTGACAATCCCGGCGGGAGAACTCTTCGCACTCCTCGGCCCGAGCGGCGCCGGCAAGACGACCAGCATCAAGATGCTCGTCGGCCTGCTGCAGCCGTCGCAGGGCACAGTCCGCGTCTGCGGCCATGACGTCGTCCGCGACCCCCGCTCTGCCCATCAGCGGCTCGGCTACGTGCCTGACGAAGCGATCCTCTACGACAAGCTCAGTGGACGTGAGTTTCTCTGGTTTATCGCCGACATGTTTGGCATGGACCGCGGCGTCACCGCAGCACGGATTGAAGACGAAATCGTGGCGTTCGAGCTCGGCGAGTTTGTCGACGATCTCGCCGAAAGCTATTCCCTTGGCATGAAGCAACGGCTCGTCTTTGCAGCTGCCCTGCTGCATGCTCCAGACGTGCTCGTGCTCGATGAGCCGATGGTGGGCCTCGACCCCCGCACGGTACGAATCGTCAAAGACCTGATTCGCTCGCGCACCCGCGACGGCATGACGGTTTTCATGTCGACCCACACCCTGGCCATGGCGGAGGAGCTGGCCGATCGGGTGGCGATCATGGTCAAAGGAAGTCTGCAGTTTCTGGGCACTGTCGGCGAGCTCCGGCAACAGCTCTCGGTCGAGGAGTCGTCGCTGGAAGACCTCTACCTGCAGCTCACCGGCCGCGGGATCGGGCTCCCTGCGGCCTCAGAAAACGCCTGACATGCCTCCCATCCCCTCGCACGCATCGCCTTCGGAGCAGCCATCTGCAGCCCCGCAAGACTCGCTCCCGCGGGCCATTTCCCCGCAGGATGAGTCGCGACTTTTTCTCCGGCTGCGACGCCGCATGGTGGCATCCACGCTCGGCCACATGCTGCAGACCGCTCGCCTGCGGATCACGCTCGTGGCGCTGCTCAGCCTGGTTTTCTGGGGCTCGCTCTTTGGCATCTTCTACGAGGCATTCCACTTCCTGGAAGACCTGCACGCCGACGTGATCCCGATGCTCTTCAATGCCTTCTTTCTTTCCCTGATGGTGATGCTCGTCTTCTCCAGCGGCATCCTCCTCTATTCCGGCCTCTTCACCTCCCGCGAGGCTCGGCTGCTGCTCACACTGCCGGCAACGCCCGATGCGATCTTTGCACACGTGTTCCGGGAGTCGATCTGGTTTTCAAGCTGGGGCTTCGTGCTGCTCGGCAGCCCCATGCTGGTCGCCTACGGTCTCGTGCACGGAGCCTCTCTCGCCTACTACCTGCTGATGCTCCCCTTGATGGTGTCGTTTGCGATCATTCCGGCAACTCTTGGCGGCATGCTCTGCCTCACGCTCGTTCGTTTTCTCCCCAGGCTGCGGCTGCATGTGCTCTCAATGGCCGGCGTGCTCGCGGTAGCGCTCGGCGGCTGGCTCGGCTGGTCAGCCTTCAGCCAAAACGACGCAGACCGGCTCACGACAAGCTGGTTTGAGCAGGCCTTCAGCAGACTTGCCGTCACCGAGCAGCGGTTTCTGCCGAGCTGGTGGCTGACCAGCGGCCTGATGGAAGCGAGCCGCTCCTCGAGCGATCCTCAGCAGCAGTGGGCTGCCCTTGCCGAAGCCGGGGCGTTTCTCGCGGTGCTTGTGGCCAACGGACTGTTTCTTCAGCTGCTTGCGGGGCTGCTGGCTCGGGCCTGGTATCGCCGCGGCTACGGACTGCTGGCCGGTGAATACACAGCCCGCCGAGCGCCGCAGGCCAGCTGGGTCGACCATGCCATCGAACGGCTCGGCTCCAAGCAGGGCCTCCCGCTGCGACTGCTGCTGGTGAAAGACCTGCGGCTTTTTCGCCGCGACATCGCCCAGTGGTCGCAGTTTGCAATCTTCTTCGGCCTGCTCGCGATCTACTTCGTCAATCTCCGCTCGTTCCACTACGACAGCTCCTACGCTTCGCTGATCGGCTCGCTCAATCTGGGCGTCGTGGGGCTGATTCTCTCCACATTCACAACCCGCTTCGTCTATCCGATGATCAGTCTGGAAGGCCGTCGCTTCTGGATCCTCGGCCTGTTGCCGCTGCGTCGCGACCAGATCGTCTGGTCGAAGTTTCTCTTCTCCGTGGCAGGCTCACTGCCGCCCTGCTGCCTGCTGATCCTGCTGAGCGACCGGATGCTTGGGCTGCCCGGCAAGGCCATCCTGCTGCATGAAATCGCCTGCGTGACGCTCTGCATCGGGCTTTCCGGGATCGCCGTGGGCCTCGGAGCCCTGATTCCCGACCTTCGCGAGGCGTCGCCCTCAAAAATCGCTGCGGGGTTCGGCGGCACGCTGAGCCTCGTGCTCAGTTCGCTCTTCATCATGCCGGTTGTCCTCGCGGCCGGCCTGCCCTTCCATGCTGAGGCTGCCATCACTGCCCTCGGCAGCTCGTGGCCCTGGCTGGCGGCTCTCCTTGGCATCTTTACTGGGGGCAGTGGGGTCGCCGTGTCGGTCGGCATCCTCTGCGTTCTCGGCCTGTTTGCTGGTGGAACGCCGCTGATGCTGGGAATCCGTTCGTTTCGCCGCTTGGAGGCGTAGCGTGCGAGGCCTCCGACCGCGTTACCTCTGGTGCTCAGCTGCGGTTTTTCCTAGAGACGCTTCGAGAAAGGCAATCGACGATGCGCCGCCGCCCATCACACAACCTACGCAGCGATCTCGCAAAACTCGCGGGATGTGGACTCGCTGCGGCAGCCCGACCGGCTGGGGATGTGGGCGGCAGGGCTGTACGCGTGGGTGCGGTGCAATACCTCAACACGAAGCCGCTCGTGCATGGACTCGCCTCGTCTCATGCTGGCAAAAACAGCGGTCTCAACCTCTCTTACGACCTGCCCAGTCGGCTTGCTGACCAGCTCTCGTCGTCGGCTCTCGATGTGGCCCTGATCCCGATTGTTGAGGTCTTTCGGGGCGGCTGGCGGGTGATCACCGACGCCTGCATCGGCTGCCGCGGGCCAGTGATGAGCGTGAAACTGTTTTTCCGGACGGCCCCCCAGCGGGTCACCCGAATCGCTCTTGATGAGGGGTCGCGGACAAGCGCAGCCCTCGCGCAGGTGCTGCTCGCGGAGCGGTTTGGCGTGCGGCCGGCTGTTGAGCCACTCCCCATCGGCAGCGGAGTCGACGCGACCGATGCCGATGCGGTTCTCCTTATTGGTGACCGAGCCATCGGCCCCAATGGCGGCCCCGCCGACGGGCATTCCGCGGCCCAGCCGAGAAAAAACGGCAGTTTTCAGCTCGTCTGGGATCTGGGCGATGAGTGGTGCCGCTGGACCGGGCTGCCCTTCGTCTTTGCTGCCTGGGCCGCCCGGCCCGGTGTCAACACTGAGGCCCTCGAACCGCTGCTGACGGCCGCGCGGGATCGAGGCGTGGCGAATCTTGCGGCCATCGCGGCCGCCGAGGCTCCCAGGCACGGGCTGACGGTTCCGCAGTGCCTGAGTTACTTTCGCGACAATCTGCACTATCGTATCGGCTCGGCCGAACGCGAAGCGATGCACCGATTCCGCGAACTGGTCGGGGCGATCGGGCTGCTCTCCACAGGGCAGCCACAGTCTGTTCAGAAGCCCAGCCGACCGCACGCAGGCGCCCGCATGGAGACACAGGAGTAGACCGGCATGGCCCGCAGCACCCGCACGATTCTCGCAGACACCCTCGCTGGGCAGCGGCTCGGCTTTGATGATGCGGTTGCGCTCCTCTCGTCGCCTGAGCTCGCCTCGATCGGCCACGCCGCCGACACCGTCACTCGCCGGCTGCATCCGGAGCCTTGGCGAACCTACAACATCGACCGCAACATCAACTACACGAACGTCTGTACGGCTGTCTGCGATTTCTGCGCGTTCTACCGTCCGCCAAAGCATGCCGAGGGCTACGTCCTTGAGCGGGCCGAGCTCTATGCCAAAATCGAGGAAACGGTGGCCCTTGGAGGCGACCAGATCTTGATGCAAGGTGGCCTGCATCCCACGCTGACCCTCGAGTGGTATGAGGAACTGCTCCGCGATCTCAAGGAGCGGTTTCCACAGGTCAACATCCACGGTTTCTCGCCGCCTGAGATCTACCACTTCACCAAGGTTTCGAAGCGACCGCTCAAAGAAGTGCTTGAAAGGCTGGCCGCTGCAGGGCTCGGCTCGCTGCCAGGGGGCGGTGGTGAGATCCTTGTCGACCGCGTGCGAGCCGCGATGACTCGCGGCAAGGTGATGACCGACGACTGGCTGGAGGTGCACCGCGTGTGGCATCAGCTTGGCGGCCGCAGCACGGCCACCATGATGTACGGCCATATCGAAACGCTGGCTGAGCGGGTCGAGCACCTCGAGCGGCTGCGGCAACTGCAGGACGAAACCGGCGGCTTTACGGCCTTCATCTGCTGGTCGTTTCAACCCGACAACACGGAGATGGACCACATCCCCCCACCGGTCCTTTTGAATACCTCCGCACCCAGGCGGTGGCCCGGCTGTATCTCGATAACTTTCCGAGCATCCAATCGAGCTGGGTGACTCAGGGCCGCGAGGTCGGCCAGCTGGCTCTGCTCTACGGTGCCAACGACATGGGCAGCCTGATGATCGAGGAAAACGTCGTCAGTGCTGCTGGCACCGTGCACCACCTCACACTCGAGCAGATGCGGTCGGCCATCTCCGAACTCGGCTATGAGCCGAAGCGCCGCAACGTCTTCTACGAGACCTACGACGAGGATCCTGCAGTGGCCCTGCATGCCAGCCCGCAGCCGCTGGGCTGCTGCGGTGGGAGCTCACACTGCGACTCGCAGCCGTCGTCTACCTTCACAGCCTCCCAACTGCCGGTCCTTCCATCCGTCACCTGAAGTGCAGGAAGCGGACTTGCCACTCTCAGAGCCTCCGTTCGCTGGCCTCGCCGCTGCATCCAAAGGGGCAACGCTCACGCTGCGTGCTCGCACCGTGCTCCCGATGCAGGGGCCGCCGCTTGATGGTGGCTGGCTGAGGCTTGTTCGTGGTCGCATCGTGGCCGTGGGTCGGCGGGAGCCGCCAGGCAGGGTGGTGGATCTTGGCGACACGCTGCTTCTTCCTGGGCTTGTCAACCCGCACTGCCACCTTGAGTTTTCCGGAATCCCAACGCCGCTTGTGCCGCAGCAGCCGCCTGGCGGGCTCGCCGGCTGGATTCCTGCGGTGATGGGGGCCCGCCAGCAGCCCGGCTGCAGCGACGTCGCGGCAGCGATCCGTGTTGGCCTTCGCGAATCGGCTGCTGCAGGCGTCACGCTCATCGGTGAGATTGCCACAGCCGACCCGTCATGTTCCTACCCACAGCAGGGCGTTCCTCGGCTGCGGGTGTATCGGGAGTGCCTCGGCTTGAGCGACGCCCGTGCTCGCGGGTCGCTCACGAGCCTTCGCCGCGGCCTTGATCGGCTGCCGTCGCGGGCCGCCGGCATTTCCCCGCACGCACCCTACTCGGTGCGGGCCTCGCTCGCTGCCGAGCTGCTGCGGATCGCGGCCAGACGGCGGCTCCCGGTGGCCGTGCATCTAGCGGAGAGCCGTGAGGAGCAGGAGCTCATCCAAACGCAGGGTGGCGCCTTTCGCCAGCTGCTCGACAGCCTGGCCGCCTGGCCATCCCCTGCCCCCCGCCTGCTGACCGCTGCCGACTGGGTGTCGCTGGCATGCCGAGCACCGCGAGCGGCATTCATCCATGCATCGTTTCTCGACCACACGGCGTTCGCCAGGCTTGCCCGCCACCGCAACCGGGCGGCTGTCGTCGTCTGCCCGCGAACGGCTGCGCTGATTTCCGGCAGCCTCGCTCCGGTCCGCCAGCTCCTCGGCGCCGGCATCCGCGTGGCCATCGGCACCGACGGCCGCGGCTCAGCGCCGGATCTCTCCCCGCGACATGAGGCTGCCTGGCTCGTTGACCGCGGGCTCGTCTCTCCGGCCGAAGCCCTCATGATGCTGACGACCTCTGCCGCGTGGGCGGTCGGCTGCGAGCATGCAGCGGGGCGGCTCATTCCCGGCCGCCCTGCCGACCTCACCATCCTGGCTCCAGAGAGCGTCTCAGCCGATCCCCATGCCGACGTTCTCGCTCCATCGACCCGCGTCGTCGCCACCCTTCGCAGCGGCAAGCCAATCTTCCTCTCCGCCTGAGCAGGTCGCGGGCCGCCTCACAGGCGACAGTTCGAGATGAACGTCTCCACGATTGCCGAAGCGCCGATCGCATCGAGCCGCTCCATGATTGCGTGCACCTCGCCTCGTCGCACCATGGCGCGAACGGCGCACCACTCGGAGTCTTCAAGGGCGCTGATTGTCGGCGAGTTGAAGCCGGGCGTGATCTGCTCAGCCTCGGGCAGCGACGACCGGGGAATGTTGTATTCCAGCAGCGAATAGGTGCGAGCGATCACCACGCCCTCCAGCCGGCGGACGATCCGCTCCACCATGTCGGTGTGTCGGAGCTGGCGGTTTTGCACGAGCACCGTCTCATAACGGCCAAGTTCGTCGAGCACTCGAAGCCTGTTGGCGGCGAGCGTGCTGCCGGTTTCCACCAGGTCGACGATCGCATCGGCCACACCGAGGGCGATCATGATCTCCACGCTGCCGGAGAGCTCCACGAGATGACAGGTGGCTCCACGCTCGGCGAGCCACGCCTTGGTGATCGCCGGAAAGCTCGTCGCGAGCCGTTTGCCGTCGAGGGCTGATGCATCGGTGAGGTCGGCATCCACGTCGACGCAGAGGGCGAGCCGGCAGCTGCCAACGCCGAGGTCGAGATGGTGGACGAGATCGGCACCACTCTCGGCGACGAGATCTGCGCCGGTGATCCCCAGATCGATCGCCCCTTCGGCGGCAAGCACTGGGATGTCGGCCGTACGCAAAAACACAATCTCCACGGGGAGATCACGACAGCGTGCAAAGAGGCTCCGCTCCGGGCGGCGAAACGTGAGGCCAGCGTCGTGCAGCAGCGTGGAGGCAAGCTCGGAGAGGCGGCCCTTGCTGGGCACGCCGATCCTCAGCAGATCGGCATCAGGACGGTGATCGGCCATGGCTCAGCTCGTGCCTCCGTTGGTCGTGGCCCCGCGCGAGGCCTTCTCTTCAATCCCCGACACGCCGAATCGTCGCGCGAGCTCGCCTTCCACCTCGCTGAGCGTCAGCCCACGTGAGGCCAAGAGCACGAGCGTGTGGTAGAGCAGATCGGCGGTCTCCGCGACGACCCGTTCGTCTGTCTCGCCGGTGGCAGCCGCCACAAGCTCACCGGCCTCTTCGGTCACCTTGCGGCCAACCGCTTCCGGGCCGCCGGCGAGCAGCCGGCTGGTGTACGATTTCTCAACAGAACCCCCACGCCGCGACTCGATCACGTCACCGAGGGCTGCCAGAACTGTTCCCCTTTCGGGCATCCGACGAAACTCCTGCAATGTCTTGCGATTCTCAGGGATCTGGGCCTGCCAGCGACGAAACCGGCCACGCCAGAGCAGCGGCCGGTCGTCTGGATGAGGCTTCCAGGCCCCCAACTCTAGCATCCGTAACAGCACGCGCACCCTGTCCTCCCCTGCTGGCGGACGACTGCCTGATCCTGGCAGGGCCGACCGCTGCCGGAAAAACGGCGATCGCCCTGCCCCTGGCAACACGGCTGGGGGCCGAGATCGTGAGCGTCGACTCGATGGCCGTCTATCGCACGCTCGATATCGGCACGGCAAAGCCTTCGGCGGCCGAGCAGCAGCAGATTCCTCACCACGCAATCGACCTGGTCGAGCCCAGCGAGCCGTTTAGCGTGGCAGCCTGGCTCAGCGAGGCCGGCCGGGCGGTGGACAGGATTCGAGCCCGCGGACGCCGCGTGCTCTTCGTGGGCGGCACCCCGCTCTATCTCAAAGCGCTGCGTGAGGGGCTTGCGGCGGGCCCTGCAGCCGACCCCGCCCTGCGAGAATCGCTCGCGGTCCGTCTGGAGCGTGAAGGAGCTGCCGCCCTGCACCGTGAACTGGCCACACTCGATCCAGGAGCAGCCGCTCGGATCCACCCCAATGACTGGCGGCGGACTCTCCGTGGCATCGAGGTGGCCACGGTGGCGCCGGCATCCCACGGCCGAGAAGCTACCTGGGAAAGGGGCGGCACGCACGCGTCGACAGCGCCCATGCTGATTGTCGATGTGCCCAGAAAGCTCCTCAACGAACGGATCGCCGCCCGTGTCCAGAAGATGTTTTCCGCCGGTCTGGTTGAAGAGGTGCGTGCGGCCGAAGCCAACGGCGGCATCGGAGCCACAGCCGGGCAGGCTGCTGGCTACAGCGAGGTTTTGGCGATGCTTGCCGGCAGAAGCACGCTTTCAGACGCGATTGAGCAGACGATTCGCCGCACCCGGCAGCTGGCCAAGCGGCAGCGGACCTGGCTTCGGAGCTTCGGTGATGCCGTCTGGATCTGCAGTTGAGGGGTGCTGTCAGGAGCGTGCTAGCACCCTATCTTGGGCCCCCCCCTCGCTCCCACCACAAAATCATGTCTTTTGCTTGCCATTGCTGTCTCCATCGCTAACCTCTGCCCATTGCGGTTGTCGGCCGTCCGGAACGGGGGCAACCGCGAGACCAGCTCGATGACGGTATTGGCCTGCTCTCACACATGTCAGTGAGAGTGGCCCGGCATCCAAGGATGGATCCGACCGGTAACGAGGCGCGGTCGCTGATTCGTTTCGCCATCCGGCGACTCGAGATGCGGTCGTTGGGGCACAGAGCCTTGCATGCGACTGAGCATGCGGGGCAAAACGGCATCAACGAGGATCAGCGTGAAGGATTACGCTATCGAACGTGTGGAGGCAATCGAAGAAGCCAGTGGTTTCGGCCGCTGGCGGGTTCGATGTGTCGCCATTTTCTTGCCGCTGCACATGCATGTGCCGCCTGCCCATTTTCTCTCCGCGTCGCGTTCTCTCCTGGGCCTACGCCGGGGGTCGTTTCGACCACCCCGTTTTCTGGCACCGCAGAGGCACCCGGACGGTGCCTGGAGGACAGAAGGACATGGCAGGAAAACCGCTGATTGGCATCACCATGGACTATCGAGCGTCGCGGAAGGAGCACGCGGCCCTCTCGTTCGTCGCGGCCGGCTACTATGACGGCGTGATTGCCTCAGGCGGCATTCCGATCGCGCTTCCCCCGATCGCAGAGGAAGACGATCTCGTGCGGCTGCTGGACATGCTCGATGGTGTGGTGCTCATCGGCGGCGGCGATCTCGATCCCCGTCGCGATGGCTACATGCCCCATCCTGCCACACGGACGATGGACGCCCGTCGTGAAGACTTCGACCGCATGCTCATGTCGGAAATCTGTCGCCGGCAGATGCCGGTCTTGGCCATCGGCAGCGGCATGCAGCTGCTCAACATCACCGAAGGCGGCACGGTCTTCCTTCACATCCCTGAGGATCTCCCCAAGGCCATGCCCCACAAGGATCCGATCGACATGTCCCATCGACACGCCCTCGAGGTCGTTCCGGGCACGGTCATGGAGCGGGTCTATGGCGACGGCGAGATCCGCGTCAACAGCATGCACCACATGGCCATCGACGACCTCGCGGCAAACTTCCGCGTGGCCGCCCGCTCGCCCGACGGTGTGATCGAAGCGATCGAGAGCACCGTCGAAAGCTGGGTGGCCATCGGCACGCAGTTCCACCCCGAGGCCGAAAACGCCTCCGCCCTCGACGCCAAGATCTTCGAGGAGTTTGTGATCGGCATCACTGGCGAAGTGCCTGCCGTGAAGCTCGTGGCCTAAGCCACCGCGACCTCTCAAGACCATCACAAACCCTCCCCGGGCGGCCCACTGCCCGGGGAGGGTTTTTTTCGGCAAGGAAACGGGACGGGTCCTCGGGCCGCGAAGCGGCCTCGGCGAAGCCGAGGTGCCTGCGGCACCCGAAGACCCGTCCCGCTTGCGCAGCACCCGCGCGCTGACGCCCACCGCACCGCCCCCCGCCCCGCTGCCCCCCGGCCGCAGACCGACGCGCAGCGGCGGACAGAAAAGGAAACGGGACGGGTCCTCGGGCCGCGAAGCGGCCTCGGCGGAGCCGAGGTGCCTGCGGCACCCGAAGACCCGTCCCGCTTGCGCAGCACCCGCGCGCTGACGCCCACCGCCCCGCTGCCCCCCGGCCGCAGACCGACGCGCAGCGGCGGACAGGCCGGCCCTTAAAACCGTAAGCGAGGGGTGAGCCCGGGCCGAATGAGCCGGCCTTGCAGTCGAGCGCAGCCCGGAGGGCGAAAGCGAGAATGCACGAGTGAGCGAAGCCAGGATGGCGAAGCGAACGCTCGGCGAATCGGCTTGGGCTCACCCCGAGCGACCCCGAACGCTCGGCGAATCGGCTTGGGCTCACCCCGAGCGACCCCGAACGCTCGGCTCATCGGCTTAGGCTCACCCCGAGCGCCCCCAACCGTTAAAAGCCGAAACCTCAACGCGGCATGCCAAACGGCGGGCTAAGGTAGAGCAGGCACAAGATGGTCTCGGTTGCTCCCCGGCATTGCAAACCCATGCTCACTGATTTCGACCTGCACCTCCTCGGCGAGGGCCGCCACTGGAAAAGCTACGAGAAGCTCGGCAGCCAGCTGACGGACGTGGATGGCGTGGCGGGCACCAGTTTCGCGGTCTGGGCACCGAATGCCGACATGGTCAGCGTGGTGGGCGACTTCAATGGCTGGGACGGTCGCAGCCATGCAATGCACAAACGGATTCCCTCGGGCTTTTGGGAGCTGTTTGTGCCCGGGGCGGGCGTGGGGACGGCCTACAAGTTTCGCGTGTTCTCCGGTGGCGGCTTCACGGATCGTACCGACCCCTACGGCTTTGCAGCAGAGGTGCCGCCGAGGACCGCGTCGCTGGTGGCCGACCTCAGTGCCTACACATGGCGAGACGCCGACTGGATGGCGGCCCGTGCCCAGCGGGATCCGCTGACGACGGCGATGACCACCTACGAGGTGCACCTCGGCAGCTGGCGGCGGCCGGGCGACAATCCTACGCGATGGCTGACCTATCAGGACCTGGAGCGAGAGCTGGTGCCCTATGTGGCGGAGATGGGCTTCACGCACGTGGAGTTTCTGCCGCCGACGGAGCATCCGCTCTCGGCGAGCTGGGGCTACCAGACGATCGGGCTGTTTGCAGCAACGAGCCGGTTTGGCACGCCGCAAGACTTCATGTCGCTGGTGGATGCCTTCCACCGGGCTGGTATCGCCGTGGTCATCGACTGGGTGCCGGCGCACTTTCCGCGTGATGGCCATGGCCTGAGGCGGTTTGATGGCACCGCGCTCTACGAGCATGAAGACCCCCGCAAGGGCGAGCATCCCGACTGGGGCACGATGATCTTCAACTACGGCCGCAACGAGGTGGCCAACTATCTGATCTCGTCGGCGCTCTTCTGGCTCGACAAGTATCACATCGACGGGCTGCGGGTCGATGCGGTGGCCTCGATGCTCTATCTCGACTACAGCCGCGAGGAGGGGCAGTGGGTGCCCAACCGTCATGGCGGCCGCGAGAACCTTGAGGCGATCGAGCTGCTGAAGACCTTCAACATCCAGGTGCACGAGCAGTTTCCCGGTGCGGTCACGATTGCCGAAGAATCGACCGCCTGGGGCGGCGTGTCACGGCCAACCTACGACGGCGGGCTTGGGTTCACGTTTAAGTGGAACATGGGCTGGATGAACGACACGCGTCGGTACATGCGGCATGATCCCGTGCATCGCAAGTATCACCACGATGAGCTGACCTTCAGCCTGATCTACTCGTTCCACGAAAACTTTGTTTTACCGCTCTCCCACGACGAAGTGGTGCACGGCAAAGGCTCACTGATCGATCAGATGCCCGGCGATACCTGGCAGAAGTTTGCCAACCTGCGGCTGCTCTACACCTACATGTGGTGCCATCCCGGCAAGAAGCTGCTCTTTATGGGCGGCGAGTTTGGGCAGTGGCAGGAGTGGAACTTCGACGAGAGCCTGCATTGGCACCTGCTGCAGTGGGACAGCCACCGAGGGCTCAAGCGGGCTGTGGCCGACCTCAATGCCCTCGTCCGCGATGAGCCTTCGCTGCATGAGGTCGACTTCGATCCGGCGGGCTTTGAATGGATCGACTGCCACAACTGGCAAGACAGCATTCTCGCCTTCGTCCGCCGCGGACGCCGCCCGGAAGACTTCGTGGTGGTGGTCTGCAACTTTACGCCGGTCGTGCGACAGGGCTACCGGCTCGGAGTGCCGCACGAGGGACCGTATCAGGAGCGGTTCAACAGCGACTCCCGCTACTACGACGGCAGCAACGTGGGCAACATCGGCACGCTGATGGCGACCACAACCCGTCATCACGGGAGGCCGGCAAGCCTAACGCTCACGCTTCCGCCGCTGGCTGCCATCGTGCTCACGCCCTGGCGCGGCTGAACCGGCGAAAAACTCGTCGGCTTGCGATCAGCGGCCGGGCATGCGGGGCTGCCGCTCCCAGCGGAGCTGATACCGGTCTTCCAGACCCTCGATCCACCGCTCAAACACGCCGGCATACGACTGCTGGGCAACCTGGTCGATCGGCATGGTGTCGTCACGACGGACGAGAAACTGCGCTCGAAGTTCTGAGTCGGGGGGCGATAGCGAGAGCAGTCGGATGCAGTAGCAGACCGTCTGCGGCTCGTTGAAGGCGGCGGCCGTTTCACCAGGGGCGAGCGAAAACGCTGCCTTCATAAAGTCGTTGCCCGGCAGGAAGGCTCCAGGCGGCTGCGACAGCTGCGGCATGCCGCTGGCCACGTCGTACCAGGCAAACGGTCCAACCTGCGTCATGGTGACATCGCCGCGGTCGGTCGCGAGCTGCTCAAGCGAGACGTCGCGGCTCCGGGCCTGCTCGGCAAGTTCTTCAGCCTCTTTGCGGGCCAGGTCGCGGGCCTCCATGATTCGCCAGGCCTTTTCGACGTTGTCTCGGGCAGCCGCGAAGGTGGGGACAAACTCCGGCTGATCCTGAGTCTTCCAGGAGAGGAAACGGGCTCCGAGCATGTCGCGAGACGTCTGCGGCCGGAGCGTCATGGAGTTCTCACCAAACATCATCTCCAGCCATGACCTCTGGCGAATCCCAAACCGGCTGCCTGGATCGGGCACGAGCTCAAAGCTCCGGCCAATACCAGGCTCCTCGGCTGCATCGACAGGGGCCACGAGCTCGGATCGCCCGGCCGTGAGGCCCTGCGTCTCGGCAATCTTGTCGAAATCGGGCGGCGTGGGAGGCTCTGTGCCGGTTTCGCCGCGTGCCTGCCAGAGGGCGTAGTCTTCTCCGTAGGCTGTCAGGTCGGCTGCCACGGCCGAAAAGATGGCGTCAATCTGGGCTTCGGCCTTCTCGGCCGCGAGCAGGTCGCGAATCTCTTCGGTGACCTCAGCCAAGGGCCTGAATCCGTCGTTGGCAAGAGGATCTGCGGCAGGGGGCTCAGCCTCACTCGTCGCTTCAGCAGCAGGCTCGGCAGCAGGCTCGGCAGCAGGCTCGGCAGCAGGCTCGGCAGCAGGCTCGGCAGCAGGCTCGGCAGCAGGCTCGGCAGCAGGCTCGGCAGCAGGCTCGGCAGCTTCTGCCGCTTCAGTTGATTCGACGGGAGGCGACGACTCGCTGGCAGCAGCCTCCTCCTCGCCGTCAGCCTGCCGGGCCGATGTCAGCACAAACGGCGACCTCCTGCGAGGCAGCGCAGCCCCGTCTGTTGTTTCAGCAGCAGGTTCCTCAGCAGCAGGTTCCTCAGCAGCAGGTTCCTCAGCAGCAGGTTCCTCAGCAGCAGGTTCCTCAGCAGCAGGTTCCTCAGCAGCAGGCTCCTCAGCAGCAGGCTCCTCAGCAGCAGGCTCCTCAGCAGCAGGAGCCTCAGCAGCAGGAGCCTCAGCAGCAGGAGCCTCAGCAGCAGGTGCCTCAGCAGCAGGGGCCGTTCCGGCAGCAGCCCGGTAGCGAGTCGCCTTGTTTTGTTCGTAGTAGGCGGCGATCTCCTCGTCAGTTACGTCTGGCTTGAAACGATCCACAAACGCTGTGCGATCTGCCGTGAGATACTCAAACGCCACGCGATGAGGCTCGCGGAAGCCCGGATTCGCGCTTGAGGGCTCCGGCAGCAGCTCCTTGTAGTCGTCGTACAGTGCCTCCAGGACGGAATCCGAGGGAGCCTCAACGCGGTCGGCCAGCGACTCGCAGGTGACCGGGATCACCTCGACGATCGCCTTCTGCTCGAGCCGGCGAAATGCATCCCACCGCCAGCCGGGCGGGTCTCCGGAAAAGCCAGTCTGGAAAAGCAGGAGCATGTTGCGGGCCGTGAGCTCATACCGCAGCGCCTCGAAGACATCGGGCTCTGAAACGCTGAGCCTACCCAGTTGCAAACTGCCGAGGATCTGATTGAACTGCTCTGCCCGCACCTGGCTGTTGGTCCATTCAGCCAGAAAATCGTTGACGGAGCGGTCGGTCACCACGATCCCGACGTTTCGTGCTTCTTCCACGAGCAGCCGCGTGCGAACAACAGCGTCTTCACTTTCAGGAAAGAGGGGCAGCCTCGATGGGTCGCGGCCCGCCTGCACAGCCGCTTCCAGCAGGAAGCGGTTGAGCACCGCCCGCATCGTGACCGACCGTTCGAGATCACTCTCTCGGATCTCGCCACCGCTCCAGCGGGCGACCAGCGGATCGCCTGCCAGCGTGCTGCTTCCCATCTGCAGAAACGGAGGCAACACAAAGAAGGCGAGCATCGCCATGATGGCCACAAAGACCAGCAACGACTTTTGATAGCGGCGAAAAACGTCGAACGAACCGGCCATGAGATCACCTGAGTCGGGCCGGCAAGATGCCGACAGGAGCCGAGGAGGCTTGACAAGAAAAACGTGGGGACGATATCGGTCAGAAGCGGCTGAGCGTCATCCAACGGATCCAGAAAATCTCCACGAAGTGTGGCAGGATTTCCCTAGGGAGTGAAAGCGGAGATTGTAGCGCCCCTGGTGGAAGCTGCAATCCCGGTTCGGCGTGACGGAGCGAGCCCCCAGGCAGAGAACCATCGAGCATGGCGAAAAAACCCTCCGCTGGCGGCAAACCGTTGGTGATCGTCGAGTCTCCCGCGAAGGCTCGCACCATCTCGAAGTTTCTCGGAGGCAGCTACAACGTCGAGGCCAGCGTGGGGCACATCCGCGACCTGCCGCACAACGCGGCGGAGGTGCCTGCCGCGATGCGAGGCAAGCCCTGGGCAAGAATGGGCGTCAACATCGATGAGGATTTTGCCCCGATCTACATCGTGTCGCCGCAGAAGAAGAAGCAGGTTGACAAGCTCAAGGCCCTCCTCGCCCAGGCCCCTGCCCTCTATCTGGCAACAGACGAAGACCGCGAGGGCGAGGCCATTAGCTGGCATCTGACCGAGGTGCTCAAGCCGCGGGTGGAGGTGCACCGGCTCGTGTTTCACGAGATCACGAGGTCGGCCATCGAGGCTGCCCTGGAGCATCCACGAACGATCAACACGTCGCTCGTCGATGCGCAAGAGACCCGACGCATTCTCGACCGGCTCTACGGCTACGAGGTCTCACCTCTGCTCTGGAAGAAGGTGGGCCCTAAGCTCTCGGCGGGCCGTGTGCAGAGCGTGGCGGTGCGGCTGCTCGTGGAGCGGGAGCGGGCTCGGATGGCCTTTCGTTCCGGCACCTGGTGGGATCTTTCGGCGGTGTTTGCCGCGAGGCCACCGCACCCGTCGGCAGGCTTTGACGCCCGGCTCACCAGCCTCGCCGGCCGCCCGTTGGCCAAGGGGAGCGACTTCGATTCAGCGACCGGCCGATTGAAAAACGAGCGTGCGCTGCTCCTCGACGAGCAGGCCGCAGTCGACCTGCGAAACCAGTTGGAAACGGCGTCGTTTCGGGTGGCTGCCCGGGAAGACAAGCCCTTCACCCAGCGGCCGAGCCCACCGTTCACCACCAGCTCGCTGCAGCAGGAGGCCAACCGCAAGTGCGGCTTCACCGCCCGCCGCACGATGCAGGTGGCCCAGTCGCTCTATGAAAACGGCCACATCACCTACATGCGAACCGACTCAACGTCGCTGGCGGGCGAGGCGATCGCCGCCATCCGCAGGACGGTGGAGAAGCTCTACGGGGCCAGCCACCTGCCTGCCTCGCCACGGACCTACCGCACGAAAGTCGCCAACGCCCAGGAAGCCCACGAAGCGATCCGACCGGCCGGCACGGGCATGCCCACGCCTGAGTCGCTTCGCGGTCGGGTCGACGCCGACGGCCTGCGGCTCTACTCGCTGATCTGGAAGCGGACGATCGCCTGCCAGATGGCAGAGGCCCGCGGCCAGCAGACCACGCTCTGCATCGAGGCCGATCTCGCCGACGGCACACAGGCCCGCTTCACCGCCAGCGGCAAGACGATCGAGTTTGCCGGTTTTCTGCGAGCCTACGTGGAGGGCTCCGACGATCCTGCCGCAGACCTGGCCGACAAGGAGACCATCCTGCCGCCGCTGGCGGTGGGAGATGCTGTCGACTGCCGCCTGCTGGAAGCCGCCAGCCACACCACGCAGCCGCCCGCCCGCTACACCGAAGCGACGCTGACAAAAGCCCTGGAAGAAAAGGGTATCGGCCGACCCAGCACCTACGCCGCCACGATCGACACGATCCAGCGGAGAGCGTATTGCTGCAAACGGGGCAACGCGCTCGTGCCCACCTGGGTGGGCTTTGCCGTCTGCCAGCTCCTGGAGCAGAGCCTGCCAACCCTGATCGACTACGCCTTCACCGCAGGGATGGAAGACGAGCTCGACGGCATCAGCCGAGGAGAAGGTGAGAAGGTCGGCTACCTCAAGAAGTTTTACTTCGGCAACGGCAAGCCCGGCCTCAAGAAACTGCTTGAAGACGCGGAGACCAAGATCGATCCCCGAAAAGCGAGCAGCATTCCGATCACAGACGACGTGGTGGTGCGTGTCGGCCGGTATGGCCCGTTCATTGAAGATGCCGAAGGCCGCCGGGCGACGCTGCCTCCCGAAGAGAAGCTCGCCCCGGATGAGCTCACAGCAGAGCGGTGTGCGGAGCTGCTGTCGAAGTCGTCGCAGGCGGATGAGCCGCTCGGGCATTGCCCCAAGACGGGGCTCCCCGTGTATGCCAAGAACGGCCGCTTCGGGCCGTATGTGCAGCTCGGCGATGCGGAAGAAGGCGGCTCCAAGCCGAAGTCGGCGTCGCTGCTCAAGGGCATGTCGCTGGAAACGATCGACCTGATCACCGCGGTTCGGCTGCTCGAACTCCCCCGTTCGCTCGGAGTGCATCCACAGAGCGGCAAGGAGATCACCGCCCTCAACGGTCGTTACGGCCCCTACATCACCTGCGATGGCGACTCGCGGAGCCTGCCAGACAATCTCTCGCCCCTGGACATCACCCTTCCCGAAGCCGTGCACCTGCTCAAGCAGCCAAAGGCCCGCGGCACGCGATCAGCCCCCGCAACATTGCAGACCCTCGGCACGTCCCCGGTCACCGCCAAACCGGTCGTGCTCCTCAACGGCCGCTACGGCCCCTACGTCAGCGACGGTGAAACCAACGCCTCCCTTCCCAAGGGCACCGCGAGCAACGCCATGACCCTCAACAGCGCCCTCGCCCTACTCGCCACCCGCGCCGCCGCCGGCCCCCGTCGCGGCCGTGGCGGCAGAAGGACGGCCGCAAAGAAAGCCACCTCGAAAGCAGCAGCCAAAAAGGCCGCCATCAAAAAATCGGCCCCGAAAAAAGCCGCAAAGACAAAGGTCGCAAAGAAGAAGGCGACCACCAAGAAAACAGCCACAAAGAAAACGGCCAAGAAAGAAAGCTGAAAATAAGGGGAGACCGCGCGCGGGTGGTCCGGCTCGGCAGGCGGCAAAAGTCGCGTCGCTGGGCCAGGATAGGCCAAACGCTCCGCGAGCGTTCGCCGACCCGCCGAGCCTCCCCTTTCCTGTCAATGAGCGAACGCAGGAAACGGGACGGGTCCTCGGGCCGCGAAGCGGCCTCGGCGAAGCCGAGGTGCCTGCGGCACCCGAAGACCCGTCCCGCTTGCGGCCGAACCGGTCCCGGCCGCGAGACCGACGCCGAAGCCGGCGGCCTGCGGCACCCGAAGACCCGTCCCGCTTGCGCAGCCCTACCCCGCGCCCACCCCGCCCAGCCCCGCCTTCCCCGGCCGCAGATCGCCGCGAAGCGGCGAACAGGCCGTCCTTAAACCCGTAAGCGAGGGGTGAGCCCGGGCCGAATGAGCCGGCCTTGCAGTCGAGCGAAGCCCGGAGGGCGAAAGCGAGAATGCACGAGTGAGCGAAGCCAGGATGGCGAAGCGAACGCTCGGCGAATCGGCTTGGGCTCACCCCGAGCGACCCCGAACGCTCGGCGAATCGGCTTGGGCTCACCCCGAGCGACCCCGAACGCTCGGCTCATCGGCCCGGGCTCACCCCGAGCGACCCCTTGGAGCTCGGCGACTCACTCACCTCCAGGCAGCTCATCCAGGGCCACCGCGTAGGCCGTGGCATGCGAGCGACAGTGCGAGATACTCACCAGAACGCAGCGAATGCCGAGTTTCTCGGCGATCTCCAGGGTGCCTCCCTGGAGCCGAGCCACAGGCCGGCCAGCGGCGGTGTTGCGAACCTCGATGTCTCTCCAGCTGATACCCCGCCGCCAGCCTGTGCCAATCGCCTTGAGCACGGCCTCTTTGGCAGCCCAGCGTCCGGCGAAGTGCTGGGTGGCCATGCGACGGCTGCGGCAGTAGTCGATTTCGTGCGGCGTATACACGCGGCTGACGAAGAGCTCGCCGTGCCGCTCAATCATCTGGGCGATCCGCAGGCATTCGGTGATGTCGGTGCCGATTCCGAGCACACTCATGATCGAGCCCCCGCGCGACGGCTGAGGCCGCAGGCGGCACGAGCACGATCGAGCACCTGCTGTGCCTGCTCGCGGGCCCGGGCGGCACCGTCGTCGAGGATGCCGGCGATGGTGGCTGGGTCGGCTGCGAGTTCGGCCCGACGGCCGCGGGCGTCGGCGAAGAACTGCTCCGCGGCTGCGTGCAGGGCCTTCTTGATCTCACCGTAACCGAAGCCGCCGCGGCGATAGGTTTCCGCCATGGAAGCGGTTTCTTCGGGCGAGGCCATCAAGCGATAGAGCTCGAAGAGGTGGTCGGTCTCAGGATCCTTTGGATCTTCCATCGGGCGGGAGTCGGTGGTGATCCGCATGATCTTTTTCTTGACTTTCGAGGGCTCCTCAAACACCTGGATCGTGTTGTCGTAGCTCTTGCTCATCTTCTGGCCGTCGGTGCCGGGCACCCGTGCGGCCGTCTCCAGCACGCGGGCCTTGGGGAGCGTGAAGACATCGCCGTAGAGGTGGTTGAAGGTGCCGGCGAGATCGCGGCAGACCTCCACATGCTGCACCTGGTCGTCGCCGACGGGAACGGTGGTCGCGTCGTAGGCCAGGATGTCGGCCGCCATGAGCACGGGGTAGGTGAAGAGCCCCGCGTCGGCCGGCAGCCCCTTGGCCTTCTTTTCTTTGTAGGCGTGGCACCGCTCGAGAAGGCCCATCGGCGTGACCGTCAGGAGCAGCCAGGTGAGTTCTGTGACCTCAGGCACGTCCGACTGCACAAACAGCGTGGCCCGGGCAGGGTCGAGGCCGAGGGCGACGAGATCGAGTGCCGCATCGTGGACGTATTCCCTCAGCAGCTGCGGATCGCGGACCGTGGTCAACGCGTGCAGGTCGGCAATGAAGTAGTAGGCGTCGCCGGCATGCTGGAGGTCGATGTATTGCCGGATGGCACCAAAGTAGTTGCCCCAGTGGAAGCGGCCCGTCGGCTGGATGCCGGAGAGCACTCGCAGCCGGTCAGGCTCCTGGGAGGTGGGCTCGGGGGTGGTCATGATTCTCTCTTGAGGTGATCAGCGAGGAGGCGCCGCGGCAGCCGACGTGGCTCCTGGGGGAGTGAGGCTGCCGATCAGGTCGGTAGCCGCTGAGACACCCGCCTCGGCAAGGGCGGAGGGAAGCTGGTCGAGCAGCCGCCCCGCCACTGATGGATCGGTGAAACTGACGGTGCCGACCTGTACGGCCGAGGCGCCGGTGACGAGAAACTCCATCACGTCGTCGAGCGTGGCAATGCCACCGACACCCACGATCGGCACATCGACTGCCTGCGCGACCTGATAGACGCACCGCAGAGCGATCGGCTTGATCGCCGGCCCGCTCAGCCCGCCCATGCCATTGCCGAGCATGGTGCGACGGCGACGCCAGTCGACGACGATTCCCAGGCAGGTGTTGACGAGCGTCACGGCATCGGCCCCGCCATCAGCCGCGGCCCGGGCGATGGCCACGATGCTTGTGACATTGGGGGAGAGCTTGGCAAGCACCGGCAGGCGTGTCGCCTCACGGACGCCCGCCACCACCCGTCGACACATCTCCGGATCGCTGGCGAGATCGACGCCATGGCTGACGTTGGGGCAGGAGATGTTGAGTTCGAGAGCCGCGATGCCAGGCACACCGTCGAGCCGGGCGGCCAGCCCAACAAACTCCTCGGCACTGCCTCCGGCGATGCTCACCACGACCGGAGCCCCGCAGTCGGCAAGCCAGGGCAGCTGCTTCTCGAGAAACGCCTCGACCCCATCGTTGTCGAGGCCAATCGAGTTGAGCAGGCCGCCGGTGGTTTCCACGGTTCGCCAGGGATGGTTGCCCCGCCGGGGAAGCAGCGTGATTGTTTTGGGCACAACGGCCCCAAGCCGACCGACCGGAACATAGTCGGTCATTTCGCGGCCGTAGCCGAAGGTGCCCGAAGCGACCATGATCGGGTTGGGAAGCTCAAGCCGACCAAGCTTGACCTGCAGCGACGCTGCGGGCGGGGCATCGATGCGGCCAGAAACACCGGCAGATGTTGCGGAGAGAGACATGACGCTCCAGGGAATCGCGGCGGCCCGTGGACCGCGGAAAGATGGCGTGCACAGTCGGAGTGTAGCCGGTTTTCCCAGAGCCCCCAGCCCCGCCCGGCCGTGCGGGGCATGACAAAAAAACGGATTGAATCAAGTTTGCCGGTCGCATCGGTCGATGCAGTTCTCGGATGTCAGCGTGCAGGTCTGATGAGCCCTCGGCTTATTTGACTGAAAACCGTTGGCAGTACTAGGCTTCGGGCGTTTTTCGCGTTTCTTGAGCGTCGCCGAAAGGCTGCGTCGAGCAGATGCCGGGAGGGCCCGAGGCGTGACCAAAAAGGACATCGTTCGAACGATCGCGGAGGCGACCGGACTCCCCCACAAAGAAGCCAGGCAACTGGTCCAAACGACGTTTGACACGCTTGTCGACACGCTCGTGCGGGAAGGCCGAATCGAACTGCGAAACTTCGGTGTTTTTGAGATCAAGCAACGCAAGGCAAGAATCGGCCGCAACCCGCGAACCGGCGTCGAAGTGCCGGTGATGGCAAGACGGGTCGTGGTGTTCAAACCTGGCAAGCAGATGGAAGCGAAGGTGCAGGCAGCGGGAGATCCCGGCCAGCCTGCACCGGATGATGACCCGGGCGAGCCTGAAAGCGACGGCTCATAACCCCTCACCCCGCCAGGGGCCGAGGGCATCGACGCAGGATGCAGGAGATGCACAGGATGGACGGATTCATCAGCCGCTTCGCCAACCGTACTTCGAAGCCGCACGCCCGCCAGCCGTTTGTTCGTGAAACTGGCGGCGCGTGCACGAGTGAAAAAGGTGGCCACCCCACGCCATCTGTCATGGAGGATCGGCTGATGCGGACAACGCCTAGGTTCACCTTCACGTGGCTGATGCTCGTCGCCACGGTGCTTTCGACCAGCACCGGCTGCCTGATTCCCATGTATTCAGGAGACCCGGTGCGACGCGCCAAGCAGCTGATCCACACATCTGAGGATCTGCGGGCCATCACCGACGAGTGGGAGCGGATCTGGTTCCTCGACCAGCCCTCGCACATGAAGCCCTACCGCACCCACGGCGGCATCCTCTGATCTGCGTCGCCGTTTAGAGCCTGATCTTCGAGGCCTGCTCGACAATCTGCTCGAGCGGCACGAGGTCGCCCTTGTTGCACCCGGGACAGGCTTCCGCCGCCTCGTCCCAGGCCTCACGGCTGCGAAGATTGGAGTTCCAAAACGGCCAGGTTCGGCACTGCCGCGGCCGCGTGTCGTACACGGTGCAGCGTCGCGTCTCCTTGTCGAGCAACACGCAATCACCGCCGGCCCGTTCCTTGAGCGAGCGGCGAATCCCAACCCGCTTCACATATCGCCGCTCGAAGGTCTCCTGCTTCATGCCGAGGGCTGCGGAGATCGCCTCGACCTCCTCCTGATTGACCCAGACGTAGCCCTCAGCACCGGTGCAGCAATCGCCACACTGCGTGCAGCGAAATCGCAGCCCATCGGCATACCAAGGCTCGCTCGTCGCTTGTGATGCTTTTCCAGACGTCGCCATTGCTTCCCTCCAGCAGTGTTCCAGCACTCGTCGCGACACCTCGGGGGGTCAGCTCGGAGCCATGCTGGCAAGCTCCCCGACCGTCTCCACGATCATCCGCACATCGTCATGGCTGTTGAAGAGGCCGAAACTGGCCCGCACGGTGCCCTCGGGCGTGCCGAGCCAGCGGTGGATCTCAGCGGCGCAGTGAAAACCGCTCCGCACCTGCACACCAGCCGCCACCTCCAAGGCCGCCGCCACTTCCGCCGGAGCATAGTGCTCCACCAAAAAACTCACAATCGGCGGGCCGCCCTCAGCAGCCACCACCCGCACGCCAGCGATCGACGCAAGCTCCGAGCGACAGTCTGCTGCCAGCTGCCTGCCCGCTGCCTGCGACGGCTCCGTCGTGTCCTGCAGCCGCCACCAGCGTTCCGCAGCCACGAGCCCGGCGGCTGCTGCCAGGTCGGACGTGCCCGCCTCATGGCGAGCGGCAAACGCCTCCGGCATCTCCAGCGTGTCGCTGTGCAGCCCGGTTCCTCCCTGTACCAACGGCTCAGGCTCCACGCCCTCGCGACACCAGAGGCAGGCATTGCCATGCGGAGCGAGCAGCCACTTGTGGGCCGGGGCCACGATCACATCTGCCAGCTGCTCGGCCTCGAGGGGCAGCACGCCGGCGGTCTGAGCCGCATCGAGGACAACAAGGCCGTCGCGTTCTCGGGCGATCCTCGTGATCGCTCGGGCATCCTGCACGGCGCCGGTGACGTTGGACGCATGCGACATCACCAGCAGCCGCGTGCTCGGCCGCCAGCTACGGGCGATGGCATCTGGGTCAACCAGCCCCGCAGCATCACACGGCACCACCGTCATCTCGATCAGACCGCGGCGAGCAAGCCAAGCGAGCGGACGCAGCGTGGCGTTGTGGTCGGCAGCGGAGGCGATCACATGATCGCCCTCCGCAACGAGCCCATGGATGGCGATGTTGAGCCCAAGCGTCGCGGTGGGGGGCATCGCAATCCGCTGTGGGTCGACACCGCCAAGCAGCCGCGACCATGCCCGCCGGGCCTCCTCGATCACGCCAGCGGCCTCCACCGCCTCGCGGTAGCCGCCGCGGCCCGCCGCGACACCAAGTTCGCTGGCCGCTCGCTGCCAGGCGGCCAGCACCTCAGGCGGCTTCGGCCAGCTGGTGGCTGCCTGATCGCAGTAGCGGCGCGGTGGCCGTGGCGGCGGAGTCACATCAGCCTCCGATCTCATACATCGACCGCTGCGGCCGCTCGAAACTCGGCGTGCCGATCCCATGGGCCGCCCGTTTGGCGGCAACGCAGGCCGCCATCAGCTCGGCGATCGCCGCATTGTCGCCTCCCTCGCGGAGCAGTCGCCGCACGTCCCACTCCTCGATGGAGAAGAGGCAGTTGCGAAACTGCCCGTCGGCGGTCAGCCGCAGGCGATCGCAGCGATCGCAAAACGGCTGCGTCACCGGATCGATGAATCCCACCAGGCTCCCCGCGGCACCCTCGGCAACGTCGCTGTAGCGGTAGTCGACTGCGGGCTGCCCCGGGTCGGCGACGTCGATCGGCAGCAGCGGTCCAAACGCTCCTTCGAGCAGGCCGCGCACCTCCAGGCCCGAGAGCACCTGCGGCTCCGACCAGCGGTGGTCGGCATCGAGCGGCATAAACTCAATGAACCGCAGGTGAAAGCCCTCGCGGCGGGCAAAGGCCGCCAGCGGCACGATCTCACCTTCGGAGAGCCCGCGGATGGAGACGGCGTTGAGCCGAATCTCCGCAAAGCCCACCCGCTTTGCTTCGGCAAGCCCGGCGAGCACCTGCTCCAGCCCCTTGCTCCGTGCGATCTCCTGAAACACCTCCTCGCTCAGGCTGTCGAGACTGACGTTGAGTCGCATCAGCCCGGCTGCTGCGAGCCCCGCCGCCTGCTGGCCGAGGAGTATGCCATTGGTCGTCAGCGCCACCTCGTCGATGCCGTCGATCGCGACAAGGCGGCGGACCAGGTCGTCGATATCCCGCCGCACGAGGGGCTCACCGCCGGTCAGCCGCACGCTCCGCACGCCCAGCCCGGCCGCCACGGCGACCACGCGAGCAATCTCCTCAAATGTCAGCAGCTCTTCCCTCGGCTTGAATGTCACATCCAGCGGCATGCAGTAGCTGCAGCGGATGTTGCAGCGATCCGTCACGCTCACCCGAAGATCGGTGTGGAGGCGGCCGAACCGGTCACGGAGCTGAGTATGTGTGGAGCCGTTCATAGGCCGGGCCGCTCCTCTCCGTGCACCCAGCACGGCTTTGCGTTGGCGGTGTGCTCTCGCTTCCAGACAGGCACACTCGTCTTGAGGCGGTCCATCAGCCAGGCCGTGGCCGCGAAGGCTGCGGCCCGATGCTGGCTGGCCACCACCACCGCCACACTCGCCTCGCCCACCTCGACCACGCCGAGCCGGTGCACGATGCCACAGCCCTCGAGTGAAAACCGCTGCAGAGCCTCATTCTGCAGACGAGCCAGGCAGGCGATGGCCAGCGGCCGGTGCGCCTCATACTCCAGCCGCTCGGTGATCACGTCGCCCGTCGCACGGCGTGTGGTGCCCACAAAGACGACCACAGCCCCTGCAGTGTCTGCTGCCACCTGCCGCCTCAACAGCTCAACATCGATCGGGCCATCGACCAGCTGCGGGGCCAGGCCATGCCGGCGATCATGCGCGTCGGTGGCCAGGGGGCCTGCTGCCTGTCTCTGCGGCATTGCTGCCTCCGCCATCTCAGCGCCTCCTTCGTTCATCCACCGCTGACGGGCGGGATCACAGCCACGTCGGCCTCTGGAGGCACCTGGTCCTCATCGCGGCAGTACCTCTCCCCGACCGCAATCGCGCTGCGATCAAGCAGCGACGCTGCAGCAGGATAGCGGTCTCGCAGCTGCCCTCGGAGTTCGGCAGCCGTCCCGCCCTGCCAGGCAAGTTCCACCTCCCGCTGGCCAACGCATTCAGCCACTCCGGCAAAGAGCATGATCGTGAGCGGACGACCGTCCATCAGAAACCCATCTGGGATGCAGGAAAAACGGGGCTGGCGAACCCCCAGCATGTCTTGAGTGTACCGACAGCTAGCTCGTCATCAGTCGGCCGCTGGTCGTCGAGAGCAACCCTTCGAGCCCATCGAGGCAGCCATACGACATGGCCAACAGCTTGATCGGATGCACGGTCGGCTTGGTGGTGCCCTGCTCCATCTGCATCCGGCAGGCGGAGCACTCCGTGACCCCTGCGGCAATCCGCGCCTCCCGCATCGCCTTGGCCAGCCGGTAGCCGGCCCGCAGGCTCGTGCGGTAGTTGTCGCGAGACAGTCCAAACGTGCCGGCCATCCCCGAGCAGCCCCGGTCTTCGGCATCGACCAGCAGCCCAGGAATCAGCCTCAGCAGGTGCTCCGACGGGCTCGTGAGGCTGCGGACCCGCACGTGGCAGGGCATGTGGTAGAGCAGCCGTGCCGACACCGGATGGAAGTCGAGCCGCAGGCGGCCATCGCGATGCAGCTCCCAGAGATACGTGGTGGCATCGGTGGTGGCTGCCGCGACACGGCTCGCCTCGTCATCGTCGAGCAGCAGCGGGTAGTCGTGGGTCAGGCACGTGACGGCGGCCGGCTCGGTGCTGATGATCCGGTAGCCCTGCCGCACGGCCTCCGAGAGCACCCGCACGTTGCGACGGGCCAGGCGTCGCGCGGCGACAAGATCCCCCTCCGACACCAGCGGCATCCCCGAGGCCACCTGCCGCGGATCGATCCAGACGCCGATCCCGTTGTGCTCAAGCACCCGGACAAGCGCTTTGGTGAGCAGAGGGTCGTGACGACGGGCGAAGGTGTCGAGAAACAACAACACCCGCGGGCCGCCGTGGCGTGAGGGCCGCGTGTAGCCCCTGCGGGCGGCCCAGCGGAGCAGCTGACTGCCGGCAAAGGCGGGCAGCTTTCGCCCACGGGCGATTCCCAACGTTTTCTCCAACAGCCAGCGGGTCTGGGTGCCGGAGAGGGCCGCGTTTGCCAGCGGCCGCATCGCGCCGCCGATCGCCGACAGCATGTCGACGCGGGCCCGCATCCAGCGGCCCCAGCCGAGTCCGTTGGTGGCCACGTGGGCTGCCTTGATCTCGGTCACGATCGCTGGAATATCGACGCTCGTGGGGCAGTCGATGCGGCACTGGTGGCAGTTGAAGCAGTGGTCGGCAACCGTGCGGGCGGCCTCGCTCTCCAAGGCGGCTGGGGCCAGGTCGCCATCGAGCACCTGGGCAAGCAGCGAAGCCTTGGCCCGCGGCGATGCCTCCTCGCTCGGCTGCTCGCGAAACAGCGGGCACATCCGTGAACCAGGATCGCGGCTGCGGCAGCTCCCGCAGCCATTGCACGAGGTCACTTCGCCGGCCATGGCCGCCGGCTCCCAGGTCAGCTGGGGCTCAAGCACATCCAGCGAAAAAGGCTTTCTCGCATGCCGGGCGAGCGGCTGCGCCGGCTTCCCCACGATGATGCCGGGGTTGAGCGTGCCGGCGGGATCGAGGCAGTTCTTGAGTTCGGCAAACACAACGGCAAGTTCGGGAAACAACCGACCAAACAGGGCTGTCCGCGAGAGGCCCAGCCCCTGCTCACCGCCGATTGTGCCGCCGAGCGTCGCCACATGGCCCGCAAGCTGCTCGGCAAAATCCTCCAGCCGAGCCCGCTCTTCGGGATCATGCACGTCGACAAAGGGCCTGATGTGCAGCTCGCCATGGCCGGCGTGCCCAAAAAGCATGGCCGTCACAGACGTCTGCTTCATGGCCGTCTGAAAACCGCTGAGAAACTCCGGCAGCAGTTTGGGGGGCACGACCACGTCTTCGATGAAGGGCACCGCCGGTGTCGAGCCCTGCACGCCGTGCAGTGTGGAAACCACATTCCGCGAGAGCCGCCAGGCCAGCCGCGTGTCGTCGTCGTCTTCCGCGCGATGCACAGCGACGTTGAGCCCGGGAGTGGCCTGAAGCCTGTCGACGGCAACCCCCAGCTGCCGGCGGGCCTCTCGCCGTGTGTCGGCTGCAAACTCAACCAGCAGACAGGCGTCGGCCCACCGCGGAATAATCAGGTCGAAGGCGACCTCGCTGGAGCGGGCGAGGGTGAGATGGCGGCGATCGAAGAGGTCGCAGCAGCTCGGGCCATCGGCGAGCAGCTGCGGAACTGTGGCGGCGGCCTTCTCAAGCGAATCGAAAAACACCAGGGCCACAGCGGCCGCCTGGTCGCACGGCAGAGTCTCGAGCGTGACCTCCGTGATGATGCCGAGGGTTCCTTCACTGCCGCAGATGAGTCGAGCCAGATCGATCCCGCCGTCCCGCCGCAGGTCGTGGAGTCGATACCCACCATGCAGCCGACGGCTGGCAGGCTGGCCTCGGGCGATGACCGTCTCATGCCGCGCGAGCAGCCCGCCCACCGCTGCCGCTAGCGTGGCCGGCGTGGGCTTGAGGTCGTCGGTAGGCTCCCCGGGAGGCGGCAGGCATCGCGGCAGCCCGCTGGGCCGCGTGGTCTCGAGGGTCACCACCGTCCCATCGGCCAAGACCACCTCCACCGAGAGCACCCGCTGTCGAATCGAGCCGTGCCGCAGGAAACGGCTTCCGGAGAGATCGCGGCCGATCATCCCACCGATGGTGGTCACGGCCGTCGTCGCCGGGTCGGGGCCGAGCATCCGTCCGAAATCGCCAAGCCGCCGGTCGAGTTCGGCAGCCACCACCCCCGGCTGCACCCGCACGATCCCGGCCGACTCGTCGATTTTCACCACTCGACGCATCAGCCGCGAAGTGTCAATCACGATGCCAGGCCCGATGGCCGACCCAACCAGATTCGTGCCGGCCCCGCGGGGATGCACCGTCAGGCCCTGCTCTCCGGCCCAGCGAACTGTGGCCGACACATCCGCTGCCGTTCGCGGCCGCACCACGCCCAGCGGCATCCGTTCAAACAGGCTTGCATCGGTGGCATACAGCGAGCGGGTGACCTCGTCGCAGGAGACCTCCCCAGAGACGATCCCCCGCAGGTCTTCCTCGATCCGCTGGGGTTCGTGTTCCATGCGATTACGTGGCCGTCGGGAGCGTCGGGCCGCCGGGTGGTGAGACTCAGTCGGAAGAAGGCTGGGGAGCCAGCTCATTCACGGCAGCTGATGCCGTGGCCGCCCCGCCGCTGCGGGCTGTCATCTGCCGATGCTTCTCGTGCGTTTCGAGGTCGAACGGCTGATGCCGCTGCGTCACCCCAGGGCCGCCATAGCGGGCGCCGCAGCGGTAGCAGGTCAGGCAATCGGTGAAAATCAGAGAGAGCACCGCGTCGATCGCCGCGGTGGCAAAGAGAATCCCGTAGGTCCAGAAGTGGTAGGCGAAGCCCCAGGCCACGCAGCTCGCCGCCAGCCCCGCCACAACAATCCCCACGCCCAGCTTCTGCGGAAAATCCTTCCTCACAAACAGCTCGTGGCTGGGGCAGACGATGCACCGGCGAACGCTGCTCCCCTCGATCGCCTGGGGCGGAATCGCGATTCCATGCCCGCAGCTGCGGCAGACGAGCGAGTCCTGCTGCTCGATCTCATCGGCTCGGTTGTCCCGCCCACACTCGGGGCAGCGGTAGGTGATCTGCATCGCAAGGTCCGAAAAAGGCAGCCCGAGGCCGCAGGGTGTCAGACTGCCCAACGAGCACGTTCGCTCAACAACTGGGCCGTGAGCTCACCGACAATCGCCGCCAGGCAGGCGACATACAGAATACCCGTGGCACTCTGGGTGTTGGGGATCTCCAAGGTTCGGCGGCTCATCACCAGCAGCACCGGGAGCCCCAGCAGCCCGGCAATCCACCGGAGACCGGCGAGAGCCGCCGTGGCCGGATCTGCAAGGAGCCCCAGGAGCGTGGGCAGCCCCGCGACGGCGATCACCATCTCCAGCCCCCAGGCGGCGAGCGTCCAGAGCACCATCGTCTGCAGGATGTCGACCCGCATACCAGGGGCATTGAGATACCAGTGGCCCAGCAGCATCGCATGCACGCTCAAGCCGATCACCAGGCCGGCTGAGAGCGACGCGACAGCCCCGACCAGGCCCTCCGCAGCCGTTTCTGCAGCAGCCCCAGAGGCGACCGTCGCAGCAGCCAGGGCCAGCATCACGACCGCCGTGCAGCCGATGGCAAACCCTCGTCGCGCAGCAAGCCAGCCGATGCCTCCCAGCCATGCAGCCACCGCTGCCACGGCACAGACACCACACACGATGCCCAACGGCCAGGCCGTTGCCGCGGCCAGCGCCGCAAGCGTCGCCAGGCCCATCACCACCAGCAGGTTCACGCGGAAAAATCCAGCAGGCACGTCACCAGATGGGGTGAGCAAGAGGCCCACCGCCATGCCCCAGCCGAAGCGGCAGAGAAACGACACCAGCAAGGTCATCGCCGCTCCTCTCCAGCAGCCGCTGCATGCCAGCGGGTCGTCGCCGCAGCCTGGCGGCTCATCCGCCACGCCCCCCGTAGATCAGGGCCATCACCTCGGAACGGCTGGAAAGGTTGGAGCGGAAGATGCCCTTCATTGCCGAGGTCACGCAGAGGCTCCCGGGTTTCCGCACCCCGCGGATCGTCATGCAGGTGTGCGAGGCTTCCACCACCACTGCCGCCCCACGAGCGCCGAGTTCGTCAATGATCAGGTCGGCAATCGTTTCGGTCATCCGCTCCTGCACCTGAGGCCGGCGGGAAACCACCTCCACCACGCGGGCGAGCTTGCTCAGGCCGACCACCCTGCCCTCCGGCATGTAGCCGATGTGGGCTTTGCCCATGAAGGGCAGCAGGTGGTGCTCGCAGATGCTGTTGAAGGAGATGTCGCGAACCAGCACGATCTCGTCATACTTCTCGGTGAAGGCCTTCTGCATGTGCACGCGTGGATCGTCGTGCAGCCCTGAGAAGAGTTCGGCATACATCCGAGCCACGCGGGCCGGCGTCTCCAGCAGGCCCTCGCGGTCTGGGTCTTCACCGACCGCCAGCAAGATTTCCCGGACGGCTCGCTCCACCCGCGGCTGATCAACACCCGCGCGCTGTCAGCCCCGCCGCTGTCAGCCCCGCCGCTGTCAGCCCCGCCGCCGCCAGTTTGTTCTCGTCGCTCACCGCCATGCCTATCTCTCTGACCTCTGGGTGCTCTGGCGGCCACCCGCCCTCCTTGTGGGCAGCATGCAGGCCCACCGCAAGCCAGGAGCCTAGCAGACTGTGGAACAGTTCTGCAGCCGTCGGATGCGGCGCACGGCGACCCCCAACAACCTCAGCTTCTTGGGGCGTCGCTTGAGTGGGAAAGGGCCATGGATGGCTTTTTCCACGGACAGCTAGTTCACACTGAACCGCGGAGGAAACGTCCGCAACACAGCCCCGGTAGGACGGCCATCAATAGCCTGGAGCAGCAGTTCGGCTCGCCGCATCACGTCGACTTCCGCGAGCAGCCGCACCTTGCTCTCGAGGTCGAGGTTGATGGTGTAGGCAACGATATCGCAGAGCATCCCGAGGGTGATCTGCGTTCCCAGCAGCTGGTCAAGCTGCTCGAAGGCGTCGGGCATTTTCGGCAGCGATCGCTTGAAGCTCGCCAGCAGCGTCTGCTGCAGTTCCCCCAGCTCATCCTCGCCGATGTCCGCAGGCATCAGGTCTTCGAGGATCTCTGATTCCACCACCCGGAAGAGCTTCTTCGGTGGCAGTTCCTTAACCAGCCGCAGACGTCGCACTCCAAGCATCAGCACGTTGTAGGTGTTTTTTTCGGTCTGCTGATAGGTGGCCACGCGACACAGGCAGGCGGTGTTGCGGAGGGTGGGCCGCCCCTCCTGCTGCTGCTCCCATCCCGGAGCGAGCAGCCCCATGGCGATCAGCCGATCGTCTTCGAGGGCCTCCTCGAGCATCGCCCGATACCGCGGCTCAAAGATGTGGAGCGGCTGCATGACATGCGGAAACATCACCAGATTGGGCAAGGGAAAAACCCGCGCCTGCCCTGAAAACTGCTCCGCCGAAAAGGAAAAAGACTCGTCAGACATGGGGGAGTGCTCGCGTCAGGCCTCGCTGCCATGCGTCTGAGGGCATGGCCGGATAGGGTGGGTCGAGATGGATTTCAGGCAGCAGTTCTGGGTTGAGCTCGATGTCAGGAAAGTTGTCCTCGCTCGCGGCAACCTCTGCGAGGCAGCGGTCGAACGAAGCGAGAAAAGCCGCGAGATCGAGCCCCAGATGCTGCGGGGCGTAGGGGAGCAGGTAGTCTCGAGCGGAGGCGTGCAGTTTGCGGGCTCCGTGGATGTTGCCGTTTCCAAAATGGTAGAGGGCCACCGCTGCTTGGATGAGCCCCTGGTAGAACTTTCGCGAAGGGCTGCGGTCGTCTGTCCAGAGTTCTTCCCAGAGCTCATGGCTCTCGTAGTAGTCACACGCGTTGAAGGCGACGATGCCCTGCAGGTAGAGCGGGTCGTAGGGCTCGCCCGGTGTTTCGGTCATGCCATTTCCTCTCCAGAGAAGCGTACCACCCTCGGATCGCGGCAGGTGCTGCCCGCAAAAGGCTTCTTTGTGGTAGTATGAGTTTTGTGCGAGGAGGCCTGCCCTCGCCAACCTCCCCGGGAGTCCGCCATGATCCTCTCCGGCCACGAGATCAAGCAGCAGTTGGGCTCCAACATTCTCATCGACCCGTTCGATGAGGAGCGGCTGAATCCCAACAGCTACAACCTCTCGCTCCACGACGAGCTGCTCGTCTACGAGGAGGTCGTGCTCGACATGCGGAAGAGCAACCGCGTTCATCGGGTGTCGATCCCCGACGATGGATTGGTGCTCACGCCCAACCAGCTCTATCTGGGCCGCACGGTCGAGCGGACTGAAACCCACAACCTTGTGCCGATGATCGAGGGCCGCAGTTCCGTCGGCAGGCTCGGGCTGTTTGTGCATGTGACGGCCGGCTTCGGCGACGTCGGCTTCTCCGGCTACTGGACGCTCGAAATGTTTGCCGTGCAGCCGGTGAAGATCTATCCCGGCGTGCCGATCTGCCAGATCTTCTTCCACCAGATCACCGGCGACATCACCGAATACGCCAGCGAGAAATACCAGCACAACCACGACATCCAGCCCAGCCTGCTGTTTCGTGAACTCGACCCCGGCTGCGATGCCGATGAACAGATGGAGTTCTCCTTTGAGGGAGAGCGGTTTTGGGACCGGCCACCGGTCCGCTCCGTTCCGCGGGGTGATCATGCGCAACATGCTTGCTTGGCTGTCGGCCGGCCTGATGCTTGGGTTCGCCGGGGCCTCGCTGACGGCCCTCTTCATGAATGCCTCCCTGGGGGCCTCGCTGCCTCTCGTGATCTGGGTCGGCTTCGGTTTGCTCGGCCTCGCCGTGCTTCTGACGGTGGTTATCCTCGTGACGGCCTCGATCGGGTAGCATCCCCGCATCACGACCCTGCGAGGAGCCCTTCATGCTACGCACCCACACCTGTGGTGAACTCCGTCCCGAACATGCCGGCACCGCCGCCACCCTGGCTGGCTGGGTCGATCGCGTCCGCGACCACAAGGGCGTGATCTTTCATCGATCTCCGCGACCGCTACGGCCGCACCCAGGTGGTGGTCGGCCCGGAGAGCGGAGAGGCCAACCTCGCGGCGGCCAAGAAGGTGCGTCCTGAGTGGGTGCTGCAGGTCACCGGCCGCATCTCGCCGCGGCCCGAGGGCACGGTCAACGCCAAGCTGCCCACCGGTGGCATTGAGCTTGCTTGCGAGCAGCTGGTCGTCTTCAGCGAGGCCGAAACGCCCGTCTTCCAGCCGGGAGCCGTGGAGCTGCCCGGCGAAGAGGTGCGGCTTGCCCACCGCTGGCTCGACCTGCGGCGGCAGGCGATGCAAGACAACCTGATGCTGCGGCATCGGATGGTGAAGCTGATGCGCGACCACTTCGACGAGGCCGGCTTCATCGAGGTGGAAACCCCGATGCTCGGCCGCAGCACCCCCGAAGGCGCCCGCGACTTCCTCGTGCCGAGCCGCCTCGACCACGGCAGCTTCTTCGCCCTGCCGCAGTCGCCGCAGCTCTATAAGCAGCTGCTGATGATGGCGGGCTTCGACCGCTACGTGCAGGTGGCCAAGTGCTTCCGCGACGAAGACCTGCGGGCTGACCGCCAGCCGGAGTTCACCCAGCTCGATGTGGAGATGTCGTTTGTTGAGGCCGACGACGTGATGGGGGTGATCGATAGCCTGGTGCAGAAGACGGCCCGCGAGGTCCTCGGGCTGGAGATCCCGCTGCCGCTGCCAAGGCTCAGCTGGGACGAGGCGATGGAGCGGTTTGGCCACGATGCCCCCGACCAGCGGTTTGGCCTGGAAATCACCGACTGCACCGACATCGCAGCCGACTCCGAGTTTCGGGTGTTTCGCGGGGCTGTCGAAGCGGGGGGCCGCGTGCGGGGCATCCGCGTTGCCGAGGCAGCTTCCCGCTTCTCGCGGAAAGATCTCGACACCCTCACCCAGATGGCTGTCGATGCCGGGGCGAAGGGGCTTGTCTGGCTCAAGGTGGAAGAAGGGAGCTCGCTCGCCGGCCCCGTCGCCAAAAATCTCACCGGCGGGATCGACGCCCGGCTCATTGAGCGGCTCGGCGGCACGGCTGGCGATCTGCTGCTGCTGGTGGCCGATAGTTTCGAGGTCAGCTGCAAGGCCCTGCACACGCTCCGCAAGCACCTCGGGGCCACGCTTGAGCTCTACGATCCGAAAACGCTCCACTGCTCGTGGGTCGTCGACTTTCCGATGTTTGCCCACGACGCTGAGACCGGCGGCTGGGCGGCCATGCACCATCCCTTCACCGCTCCCCGGCCACAGGATATCCCGCTGCTGGAGAGCGACCCGGCGGCCTGCCGGGCCGTTGCCTATGACCTGGTGATCAACGGCTCCGAAGCCGGTGGCGGCACGATCCGAATCCACGATTCAGGCGTGCAACAGAAGGTGTTTGAGCTGATCGGCCTCTCCCCAGAGGTGGCCCGCGAGCAGTTTGGCTTCCTGCTTGATGCCCTCGCCAGCGGGGCTCCGCCACACGGCGGCATCGCCCTGGGCATCGACCGCTGGGTGATGCTCTTCGCCAGGCTCGACAACATCCGCGACGTGATCGCCTTCCCCAAGACGCAGCGGGCCAGCGACCTGCTCACCGGCGCTCCCGGCGAGGTCGATGCCAAGCAGCTTGAGGAGCTCGGCATCCGCGTGGTCACGCCTCCGGCGGCAGTGGCACCAGGCGGAACCGCACCGTCGCCGTGAGCGACTCCCCCTCGTCGAGCAGTCTCCAGCCGCGCTGCGGATCAAAGGCGTCGGCCCCCGGCAAGACTGTGTAGGGCTCGATGCAGACGGCCTCCCGATGCGGCGGCGTGAAGAGCACGCACGCCGAAAACACGCGGTCGAAGGCCACCTCAGCGGCCAGGCCGGCTGCCCGATCGATCACGGCTGTGACCACCTCCGGCCCGCTGCCGGCCGCATCCCGGACATCAAGCCCGGTAAACACATCGTCAAACGAGCGGCCAGCCAGCGGCATCCGGCCAGGAAACGCGGCCCGCTGCGACGAGGCGGCCAGCGGGCCCACAGGCAGCAGCTCCTGCTGCGGCTGCCAGAGCCGGGCGGGCACATCGAGCAGGCAGGCCTCGGCGTCGCCGCCGGCCCGCAGCGGCACCGGCAGATAGGGATGCAGGCCGATCGCCGCCGGCATCCGGCCCAGGGCTGTGAGCGTGAAGCGGCCCTCCAGCTGCGAGCCTGCGATGCTCCAGCGGGCGGTCAGCCTGAAGTCCGCCGGCCATCGCGGCAGCCGCTCGGCGGCGTCGCGGGAGAGCTGAAACTCCGCCATGACCGCAGAAGCCGACGCCTCCAACACCCGCCAGGGGCGATCGTGGGCAAAGCCGTGGATCGGCCTGCCGAGCGGATCGACCGGCTCGAGATCGAAGGTGCGGCCCTCAAACGGCATGCTCGTGGAGGCCAGGCGGCCAGGATAGGGGCAGAGAATCGGGATCCCCCCCGAGCTCGCCCGGGCTTCCGGCTCGCGAAAGCCCTCGGGGCACCAGACCAGCTCCACCAGCCGGTCGCCCGCCGGCAGCTTTGCCGAGCAGCAGGTGAAGCCGCGGCCGGGCAGAAACTCCGCCTGGGCACCGGAGCCGGAATCGTGAATCGTCAGGGTCTCGAGCATGCGGGCCTCACGGGGTGGTTGCGGAGCCGAGTGTGGCGGTGAACAGGATCACCAAAGTGACCGACGGCGACAACCACTCGCTGCCACAACCTCACGCCATCGGATAGACTCCACGCGTGCTCTCAGCGGGCCTCCGCCCGCGGGAGAGCACCGAGCGTCATCGAAGGATGGCGTTCGACGGCGGGCGAATAGCTCAGTTGGTTAGAGCATCTCGTTTACACCGAGAGGGTCGGGGGTTCGAGTCCCTCTTCGCCCATTTGGCTTCTCGCACGAACCGCATCCCTGCTTCCGGCCTCGCACAGAGCTATAACTCGTCGAAAAGGTCGAAAAGGATGTGTCAGTCCGCTGCAAGGCGGGCCAGTGAGGCCTTTCGTCTTCAGACCTGCGGCTGCATTCTGCAACGCACAGTTTCACTTGATTCAGCGAACTCGCAATCTCCAAAACCAAAGGCCCCGAGCTAACGGGATGAAAGCGAAACAACTGATCATCCTTTCCTTCTTGCTTTCCTTCTTGCTCTCCATCCTCGTGCTGGCCGCGTCTGGAAGTGCCAGGGCAGAAGAACCGGCAAAGAATCCAGCAGTTCATCTCTTGAACGATTGAGGTGGACCCAAAAAAGGGGAGGAAGCGGCGAACGTTTCGGGCGGCCTGTGCGGCAAAGATTGATGCGAAGTTTCGCGAGACTATGCCGTCCGACGCAGGCGATTATCGCATTCCGCCACTTGCGGCTCTCTCGTCGAGCACATCCAGTCGGAGTGATCGACGACTTGAGCTGTGATGAAGTTCGCTCGCTCATCCCAGGAGAATCGGATTTTACGCGTCTGGTACAGATGGAAATCTTCCACTGGCTGGCACCCAGGGAGTCTTATTTGAAGAATGGCAGTCTGGTGCAAGATTCTCGCCGCCACATTGACGCCGGTCGTCACATAACGCTCGGGAAAAAGGCCGTTCCATTCCGGTGGAAGTAATTTTCTATGGCCTTCGGCTGAAGCTGCAAGATTACATAACACGCTGCGAGCGACACTCTCCGGCGTGTCATTAACCCCAAGAATCGGTGCAAGGCAGTTGGCCACCCGGGATGCCAGGGCATTCTCGTTATTATCGTACGGCGCAGTGCCGCGCGAACAATTAATTAATCTTTGAACCATCTGGTTGACGCCTGCACACGCCAAAAGAGCGTACGTCATTTCGCGATCTTCGGCGTCGCGGCTTCTCTGGCGTTTTTCAAAGGCATTGCTGTCGATAGCGTTGCGCAACTCCAGCCACTGCTGATGCTGAGGGTTCGAAGCTCCTTGCCATCCCCCTGGTGCAAACCACGCCACCTCACCCGGCAGGTGCTGCGACAGCCGCGGGGCCTTGGACAAAATCTCCTGGCGTTCCTGCATTTGGCCGACGGCCTCGTGCAGAGCGTTGATTTGGCACACTTCGAGCATTTTTTTGCCTGAATGAGGAATTCGTTGTAATTCCTGTCGTGGCCTCCCTTGCTGTAACCTGTTTCCATGGAAACGCTGGCACCCATGGTCGGCCTGTAACTAGGGGAAGTTATTTTCTTCTTAAAGTTCCCTGCGTTTTTCGTATTTATCTCCTGCCCGTTACGCTGAAACTCGGAGTTTATCCTCGAGCCAAAACGACCGTTACTGACTTGCCGTACGACGTAGGCCAGCGACCTCCACTGCGTCTCGGTCGGGTGGGATCGGGGGTAGTCTTTGGCCAACTGCGTCAAGAAATTCGACAGGGTCCATGTGTTCGAGAGCGGACCCGGCAGGATTTTCCCCGTCCGCGTGAGGAACGCCGCCAACTCGGATGGCAGAACCTGCTCGCCAACGCGTTTCACCGGCGTCGCGTTTCTGACGTCAGCATCTGTGATCAAGCTGTTGCTTTTGAGGATTCTGGCCGTATTGGTATCGATCAGCCTCCCTTTGCGTCACTTTTCAGCATCGTCCGCAGCAGTCCCTTGAACGTCTCGGGCAGATCTCTTTGAAAGATCATGCTGCGATTTTTCACAAGCTCATGCAGGCTGCGTTCCGTGATTGTGGGATCGCCTATCACATTGACGTGGTTTGCGAGATTTCCGAGCAGGCGTTCTGCACTCGCGTTATCCGATTGATGAGCCTTGAAATCCAAAAGCGTTTTCACGATCTGGATCACGTGGTCCTTTTTTCGAGAATCGCGAAGGGCTTCAAGCAGGGCATCCCTGGTCGCTGTCTTGGATTCACTGGTGATTCCCCCTCGATTGATGTTTTTGTATGTGTCAAAGAAAGGCATCGCTCGAGTCCTTGCTGAAGGAAAATTGTCGTTGTGGCGTGTGTCGGTGCCGGACGTGTCATGTCGCGGCCGCAGTGTCATGAGTCTCATCGCCGGCTTCGTTGTTGGCCGGCCATTCGCAGCATTCACTCAGGGCGTTGAGTGCCGCGAGGTAATCGGGTTCGAAGGTCACCTCGGGAAGCAGTTCGGCGTACCTCAAAATCCCCGTGCTATCGATCACGAACACCGCGCGGGCAAGCACCTGCGACTCCTCGAGCAGCACGCCATACGCGTGGCCAAAATTGCGGTCGAGATAGTCGCTAAAGCCCATAAAGCAAGCGATTTCTTCATTTCCGAACACCCTGCGGATCGTAAATGGGAGATCGGAAGAGATGTGCACTCCGGTCGCGAGGTCGCCGAATTGCGCCAACGCGTTGTCGAAGTTTTTGAGTTGCAGGCGGCTCACCGGTGTATCCACCGAAGCAAACACACTGAGGAGGAGCGGTCGCCCCGGTCCAAGAAGCGACTCAAGGGTCACGTCAACCTTCGCGGCGTTGTGCCATGCGCAGACGCTGAAACTTGGAGCCGCCGCGCCGACTGCGGGCATTTGACCTGTCAGGGCAAACGATTCGCCGCCAAACGTTACGGATCGGGTGTGCGGCTGTGATGCTTCCTGTGTGTCAGTCATGGGAGTCTCCATGGGATTGGGCTGAGATTGGATGAAACCTAGCAGTTCTTTTCGGAGAGAATCCATAAACGGGTGGGGTGTTTTCGGCCGGGGTGGATCGTGGATGGGTCGGCCGATGGCACGTCGGCAAGCGTCGGCCGAGCGCGGCGGATCAGGAGAAGCAGCCGCTCCGCTCCCCCGACCGCCGCAGGCCGGGTTTCCGGCAGATGCTTGCCGACAGCAACAAGAGGCCGCTCTCATGCCTCCTTGGCCGCGATGTGGTGGCCAAGCGGCGGGCTCACCTGATCCAGTCGGGCAGGCGGCGGATACGGCCCTCGGGGTCGACGCAGACAATGGTCGTGGCGCCCGTTGCCAGGATCTGCGTGCCGCGGATCACCTCGTAGGCATGCCGGATGTGCGCTGAGCCTACCTTTTCCACGCGGGTGCGGACCGTCAGCAGGTCGTCGTATTCCGCGGGGGCTCGGTATTTCACGGTGGCATCGGACACGACCATATACAGGCCAGCTTCTTCAAAGGCCCGGTAGGTGTAGCCGCGGGAGCGGAGAAACTCGGTGCGGCCGATCTCAAACCAGGTGAGGTAGTTGGCATGGTGCACCCGCCGCTGCCCATCTGTCTCCTGATACCGCACCCGAACTTCAACCTCGTGCACCAGATCGCTCATCCATTGCCTCGCTCACCTGTTCCGCCAACTCCGGTAAGGCCCGCTGCCCTGCCTCTTTTCACCCCTGCCAACCGAACTCGCCCTCGTTGACCAGCCAACCGAGCTGGCCGTATCTTTCAACGAGGCTATAGCACAAGGGCGGAAGCGGTCGATGAGAGTCGCAACCAGGGCCTGAAAAATAGCGTCAGGACCGCGTGCAGGCCAGCAGCAGGGCGTGCCGGCAGACGAGTGAGCAGGAGGCCAGCCGCTGGAAACCGCTGGCAGAAAGGATGAAGACGGCGTGAGCGTCGGTGACTCAGGCGAAGGTGCAGAGCCTCGGATACGCTACCAGCCGCGGCCGATCGTGGCCGGCGCTGCGGCAGTTTACGGTTTTTCTGGAAAATCGCGTCGGCCAGTTGCTCGAAGTCGTGCGGCGACTCGACGGCTCGCGGGTGCGGATTGTGGCCCTCTCGATCAGCGATGCTGGCGAGTGTGCCTTTGTGCGATTCCTGCTGAGCCATCCCGAACAGGGCCGCGAGATTCTCGAGCGGTCGGGGCTGAAACTGATTGAGAGCGACCTGATCGGCGTAGAACTGCCCGACGGCCCGCAACCGCTGGTGCGGATCTGCGCGGCCCTTCTGCAGGCCGAGGTCAACATCATCCAGGCCTATCCGATTCTGGTGCACCCCCGCGGACGACCGGCGGTGGCCCTGATGGTCGACAACACCGAGATGGCCCTGGAAACGCTCAATCGGGAGCGGTTCCGCATGATCACCGAAGACGACCTCGACGAAGACGAGGACTGACGCTGCCCGTCACTCATCCAGCCCGATATCGAGGAAATCGGGCGGAATCGAGTCGACATGCCGCACGACGATCTTCTGCACCGATTCCCAGGCGACTGCCGTCAGTGTGACCGTGCCATCGGCCGCCAGGCTCGCAAACAGCCCGTGCGAGCCGTCTGACCACGCCGGATAGAAGTAGGTCGGCAGGATCGGGCTCACCGCGCCGGTGAGGTGCACCTCGATCACGCCGCCGTGCCGCCGCTCATACCACAGCCGCTCCATCAGCCGGGCTGTGGGATTGAGCAGGCTGGTGGAGACCGCCGTTGGATCATCGATCAGCCGCGATTCCCCCTCTGCCCGCTCGGCCTGCGCCTGCCCCCCGGCCACGTCTGGTTCCTCACCGACGTTGATCTGCACCTCCGTCGGATCGATTGAGAGGCCCGCCAGGGCCGACTCTCCCTCAATCAATGGCTCGCCGATGACGGTTTTCTCGGGAGCCGCCTGGGCCCGACGGCCGGGTGGAGCGGGTTCGTTGATGATCAGCGATGGGCCATCGGCCGGCTCCCGATGGATGCCCCGCGACTCCGCTCCTGCTGCAGACTCAACCCACGTTGCAGGCATTGGCGGCGGGGCGGGGGACGTCGGCTGAGGAGCCGCTCCAGCCGGCTCCGGCACGGTGATGATCTCTTTGCACTCCTTGCAGCGGCCCTTTTTCCCAGCCATCGCGGCGTCTGCCACGATGCGGTGCCCGTTCGGGCAGAAAAAAACGATCGGCTGCGGACGGTGCATGCCCTTGGGCCCCACCGCCCTTGGCGTTTCCGATGCAACCGTTGTGGGAAGATCACGCATCTGCTCAGGCCCTCTCTGGAACCAAGTCTAAACTCCAACCCGACCTGGTGTCGCGGGGCGGCGACACCTTGACGATCGACGACTGCAGTTCGACACTGCGGACGGTCGGCGGGGGCCGGACGTCGGATCCCGAGGTGAGTGTTTGCGCTGGATGTTGACCCGATGCCCATTTCCGTCACCTGCGGCAGCTGTAAAACCCGCTTTTCCGTGAGCGAAAAGTTTGCCGGCCAGACCGGCCCCTGCCCCAAGTGCAAGAAGCCGCTGACCGTCCCCAAGGCCGACGCGGTTCAGATTCATGAACCGGATGCTCCGACCGCCACGGCAGCCGGCGGCCAGTTTCCCACCAAGCCGCTCCCCAAACGCAACAAGCCGGTTTCGACAGCCGCGCTGCTGGTGTGCGGTGGCCTTGCCCTGGCGAGCTTCGCGGGGGCCGCGGCGGCCCGAATCGTGTTTTCACCGGGGGGCGCCCCGGCCTGGCTGCAGGGGGCAGCGGCTTTTGTGGTCGCCCTGCCGTGCGTGCTGATCGGCTACGCCATGGTTCGCAATCGCGATCTTGAGCCCTACACGGGCCAGGGACTGCTGCTGCGGGCGCTGATCTGCTCGATCGTCTACGCTGCGCTCTGGGGCGGGCATGCCTTTCTTCCGCCAGAAGCCACGCAGGAGATGTGGCAGTGGCTCTTCATCGGCCCCCTGTTTTTCGGTATCGGTGCCCTCGCGGCTCTGGCGAGCCTCGAGCTCGACTGGGGCACCGCGACGGTCCACTTCTCGCTCTACGTTCTCATCACCGTGACGCTGCGGTGGCTTGCCGGCTTCCCTCCGCTGTGACTGGCCTCGCCTCAGGTCATCCCCTCTTGCCTATGCACCTGCCCGAACTGGAGCCCGCCACGAGTCGCTCCACCCTGCGAATCCCTCCTGGCCTTTCGCTGCCGCTGACTCCCCGCCTGCAGGCAGCCATCGACACCGCGGACATGCGGCGGCTGGCGAGGGTGGGGCAGCTGGGGCTGGTGTCGCTGGTGTATCCGGGTGCCGTGCACAGCCGCTTCGAACACTCACTCGGGGTCTTCCGCCTCGCCGTGGCCTTCGTCGACCGCCTGCAGGCAGACGAAACGTTTGCCGAGCTGGTCTCTCCAGAGGATGCGTCTGCCTTCCTGGCGGCTTCCCTGCTGCACGATGTGGGGCACTGGCCCTTCTGCCACCCCATCGAAGACATGCGGCTGGCCGAGTTTCCCAGGCATGAGTCGTTTCTCAGGAGCATCCTCCTCGGTGGTGAGCTGGCCGACGTGCTCCGCCGCGACTGGGGCCTTGCGCCGGAGCGGGTGGCGTCGCTTGTGGAGGGCACGGCTGACGATCCAGCCGGCCGTCTGCTGGCCTCGCTCCTCTCCGGCCCGGTCGACGTCGACAAGATGGACTACCTCGCCCGCGACAGCCTGCATGCGGGCGTGCCCTACGGCCGCCACTTCGACGAGGAACGGCTGCTGGCGAGCCTCTGCGTGGCCCCGGACGGCGGTTCGCTGGCGATCACCTCGAAGGGCGTGACTGCCGCCGAGCTCCTTGTGTTTGCCCGCTATGTGATGTTTAGCGAGGTCTACTGGCACCACGCCGTGCGGGCCGCCACCGCCATGCTCCAGCGGGCAGTCTGGCTGCTCCGCGACCGTGTCGAGCCATCGCAGCTGGTGCGATTCGACGACAGTGCGTTTGTCGGCTGGCTCCGTACGGCTGCTGCCGGCACCCCCGCGGAGCCACTTGCCGAGGGCCTGTTCGGCTCGAAGCGAACGCTCGCCAAACGAGTGGTGAGCTTCGATGCTCGCGAACATCCCGAGTTGCACGCGGCTGTGGCGGGGCGGAGCTATGTCGAGCTGGTAACGATTGCTGAGCGGCTCGCCGAGCGACTCACAGCCTCGCTTCGCCGGCCGATCACTGCCGCGACGCTGCTGCTCGATGCCCCACCCGCAGAGAAAGAGGTGGAGTTTCGCCTCGACGTGCGGATGCCGCCCCGCTCCACGAAACCATGGCGGAGCCTGGAATCGCTCTCGCCGGTTGTGCGGGCCTTGGCCCACGAACAGTTTGACGACCTCGTCAAGCAGGTGCGGCTGTTTGCGGCTCCCGACGAAGCCGCCGCCATACAAAACAGCGACGGCCTCGAGGAGCTGCTCCTCGAGGCCGTCCGTGATGCCTGTGTTTGAGCGGTTTCGCTCAAAGGCTCATTCGCCCTCAGGTGCGTCGGCGGGCAGCATGCCGGCCTTGAGGCGATCGCCAAAGGTCTTGCCGTCGGGGCCTTCCATCGCGGCAACCTTCTCGAGCGCTTCGCGGATCTTCTCCACGTTGTCCTTGTCTTCCTTCTTGTCGAGCAGCTCGGTGAGGGCTGAGCCGTAGTCGTTCTTGTTTTTCTTGCTCTTGCCGTAGTGGCAGACGTTGCACTTGGCGGTCCCGACCGCCTCGGCCAGGGCCTTCTCAGCATCGCTGCCTTCAGCATTCACATAGACTTCTTTGAACTGATCAAAGAACTGCTTGATCGCGAACGCGGGACGGGCCGCCGTCGTCGCCACGACGGCCACAGACAGGCCGGCAATGATCGTCAGCAGACGACGCGAACGGGTGGGCTTGGTGGACTGCATGCCATGCAACATCGGTGATGCTCTCCAAGGGTTTGTCGACGCCCGCCGGTCCAAAACTCGTTTCCGGCACGCGGCGGGCCTGCGATGCCCGCGTTTCTTCGTCACAAAGAGAATCGAGACATGAGGCCATGTCAAGCAACATTCTGCCTGTTTTAGGCTCAAAAACAGGCCAGTTCGTCTGTTCACGGCGTCTGCGACGATTCCTCGGGAAGCCTCCCAGGTGGGGATGATTCCGAGGCACCGGCGGCCTCACCAGCCGGTGCGACAGCCGCCTCCGCGTCGTTGGAAGTGTCGTCGCTCGGCCACTGGTCGATCTGTGGCACAAACTGCAGAGGCTGGGCAAGCGCGCTGAAATCGATCTCCACGCGTTCGGCAGCCCCATCGATGCGACGAAAGATCGGGCTTCCCTCGTAGCGGCTGCCAGCATCCGTCCAGCGGACGCGGCCGCGATAGACCTCCGGGTCTTCGATGCCCGACTGCTCGATCAGCGGCACGCCCTCCGGCGTGAGGAAGCGGCATCCCGTGGCGGTCACCTCCAGACGTGGCTCGGTTGGCCGTGCGGGTGAATCGAGAAGACAGGCAAACCCAGCGCGGCAGGCAAAGATCCCCTGCCGCAGCGTTGCTGCCAGCAGCGTCCCGTTCTCGACATCGCGGGCAGCGCCCTCAACGATCAGCCCCCGGCCGTTGGTGGCGAGCGACCCTCCGGACCAGCTGAGATCGACCCGTCTCTCGCCAGCCACTTCCAAAAAGTTCATGTCGCCGCGGACAACGGTGTCGATCAGGTCGATCCGCGTGGATGATGCCCCTGCGGGCTCGCCTGCACTCGGTGCGGGCGTCTCTCGATCCAGCTCGCTGTTTGTGTCGACGGCAGCTGCCGCGGCGAGCACCTCGATGCACCGTGGTCGCGTCGATTCCACGAGGCTGCCTGCAAGCCCCTCAATCCCCACGCGACACCGCAGCAGGGCCAGCTGGCTTCCTCCCCGCAGGAGAAAGAGCTTTGCCGCAGGCTCAGGCGACTCCGACGACATGGCAAGCGTGAGGGTGAGGTTTTCAAAGGTGATGCCAGCAGCGTCACACACCACCCCCGCCCGCTCGCGGGCCAGCGACTCCATGGCAAAGCCGCTGAAGCGAACCTCCGGCCGAAAGCCCTCGGCAGCGCGGATCGTCAGCCGCTTCCCGGCAATCGCAATCGGCGGCTCATCCCGCACCGCTGAAAAAGCCAGCTCAATGCGATCGCCATCCGACGCCGCCGCCACCGCTTCCGCGAGGGAGACATGTTCCGTCCAGCCTTCGGACGCTGCGTCGGGTGCGTCAACGACGCGATGCAGTGTGCCCGTCATCTCAGTCGGCCGCTCCCCGGCTGCGGTGATGCCGACTGGATCCGCAGAAGCCAGCCGACGCTCCTCCCGCTCGGCTCGCCCTGCCGAATATTTCAGAGCCACCACAATGGCCGCAAAGGCAAGCAGGGGCACAAGCCACGGCACATGGTCTGCCAGCCTGAGGGAACGCCTTCGCCGCCGCGGTGCAGGCCCGCTGGAAGTCAGCGGCAGTTCGATGCCGCGTTCGGCAGCCACGGCAGCCAGGGCCGCCACCAGCTCAGTGGGGTGCTGATACCGGTCGGCTGGATCCTTCTCCATCAGACGGCCGATCACCTGGGCCAGCTGCCGGGGAACGTCCTGCCGGATGCGATCCACGGGCGTGGCCTGCTGCTGCTGGTGCTGCAGCAGCTTCTGCACCATCGTGCCCTCGGCAAACGGCGGACGGCCGATGAGCGTGAAATAGGCGGTGCAGCCGAGCGAATAGAGGTCGCTGCGAACATCGGCAAGCCGCGGGTCGCGGGCCTGCTCAGGCGAGATGTAGTCGAAGGTGCCAAGCGTCATGCCGCTGACGGTGAGATCCCGATCGCCGGTCATCTGGTGGAGTCGGGCCAGGCCCATGTCCACCAGCCGCGCTCGTCCCGCCGGCGTGATGATCACGTTGGAAGGTTTGATGTCGCGATGCACGACGTTGCGGGTTTCCGCATGGGCCAGGGCGTCGGCGAGCTGCGAGGTGATCGTGATGGTGCGGGCCACATCGAAGGGGCCGGTGTCCTGCACGAGGTCCCGCAGGTTCACGCCCTCGATAAACTCGAAGACGATGTAGTGCCAGCCCTCTTCGCTGCCGACGGCATACACGCGGCCGATGTTTTCATGGTCGAGCCGGGCAGCAGACTGGGCCTCATTCTTGAAGCGTCGCAACAGGTCGGCATCGTCGGTGCGGTGTTGGAAGAGCACCTTGACGGCAACCGTGCGGTCGAGCGTCGTGTCGCGGCCGCGAAACACGGCCCCCATGCCGCCACCACCGACAAACTTCTCCAGCTCGTAGACCCCGAGCCGCTTGCCCTCAAGGGCCCGGCCAACGTCGGCCACGCCGGTGTGGAGCGGCCGGCCTTCGGCCTGCGGCTGCTCGACGTTGACGGCGACTGCAGCCGAACTGCCCTGAGGACTTTGTGAGATGACCGTTGCCTCGCCCCCGTTGTCTGCGAGGGCTGCCCCATCACCGGAGGCCTGCGGATACACCACAGGGCGAGCAGGCTGGAGCCGAGGCGCCGCCACGCTCTGCGTGGAGTCGTCGGTGGCATGATGCACCCGCACATGCGGTTGGTCCGCCGCGAAGCCAGGCGGTGCGAGCGATGTCATCCTCCATCTCCTTTGCTCGACACTAGCACGCGTTGCAACCAAGGGTCAACGAAACCGCGAACACCACGAGCCATGTTTGCAGCGGCCCGCCACCGCTCCCTACACTTCTCCAGGTGTAGTTGCCTTGTTCCCGGCCCGGAGCCCTCCCATGAGCCTCTCTCCGCACCTTGAAGAATCCCCCCCATCGGTGCTCGTGCGGCTGGCCACCTGGTCGATGGGCCTTGGGGGTGTGCTGATCGTGCTGGGCCTGGCAGCAATCGCCGCCCCCTGGGTGGCCGCAGCAGCTGTGGCCGCCTTCTGCGGCGTCACGCTGGTTGCCGGCGGCGTTTCCCAGGTGGCGATGACGGCCGGCACCTTCACCTGGCGGGGCTTCTGGCTGACGCTCGTCTCGGGCGTGTTGGCCATCATGCTCGGCGTGGCAATGCTGCTGATGCCCCACGAGGCGGCTGGAGCCCTGGTGATCTTCCTGGCGATCATGCTGCTGCTCGAGGCAACGGCGAAGCTCTCGGCCGCGATGCTCCTGGGCAGCGACTTTCCCCGCGGCTGGCTGCTCTTCGACGGGCTGATCACGACCGTGCTTGGGCGTCGTGCTGCTGGTCAGCGAGCCCGCGGCGAAAGAGGTGCTGCTCGGCCTCTTTGTAGGCATCAACCTGCTCTCCAGCGGTATCACCTTCGCGGCTGCCGGCTGGTCGCTGCGGAGCCGCCTGATGAGCGGCTAGGCTTTCTGTCGGCCGCGGCGTTGGCCAGTTCCCCCTGTTGTCTTGTAGACTGTTGTAAGTTGTCGACAGTTTCGGCGTCAGGCCCTGACGCAGGCGGAGTGCCTGTTCGGCCGACCGCGTGGGAGGACATCATGCTCTCGATCTTTGGCGGCAAGCAAACGCTCTGTACGGGGAGTCGTCGCGACTTCCTCACGATCGGCGGCCTTTCGTTTGGCTGCGGAGGGCTTTCCCTCGCCGGCGTGCTGCGGCAGGCGGAGGCGGCCTCCACGCCGCCGGCACAGCGGCACAAGTCGGTGATCAACATCTTTCTCGGCGGTGGGCCGCCGCATCAGGATCTCTGGGATCTCAAGCCCGACGCTCCCAGCGAGATCCGGGGAGAGTTTCGCCCGATCGGCACCAACGTTCCGGGCATTGAGATCTGCGAGGTCTTTCCGCAGCTCGCCCAGCGGATGGACCGCTGCGCGATCATTCGCTCGGTCGTTGGCTGCGAGGGAGCCCACGCTTCGTTTCAGTGCATGACAGGCTGGTCGGAGAGCAGCCTCCGCACAATCGGCGGGCGGCCGTCGATGGGCGCCGTGGTGTCGCGGCTGAAAGGCCCGGTCGATCCAGCGGTGCCTCCATTTGTGGGCCTTGCGGCTCCCACCAGCCATCGCCCTTGGTCCGATTCCGGCACACCAGGCTTCCTGGGGCCTGCCTACTCCCCCTTCAAGCCGGAGGGCCGCGACCTTGAGAACATGACGCTCCGCTCCATGTCGCTCGACCGTCTCCACGACCGCCAGCGGCTGCTGGCGGAGATCGACACCCTCCGTCGTGATGTCGATGCCACGGGCATCCTCGACGGTATGGACAGCTTCGGGCAGCGGGCCTTCGATGTGCTCACCGGCAGTCGGCTGCTCGATGCGCTCGACCTGGAGAAGGAGGATCCCGACGTCCGCGCCGCCTACGGCGATGGGAAGCCTTACCAGTATCAGTATGACGGCGCGCCGACCTGCAACGACCACCTGCTGATCGCCCGCAGGCTGATTGAGGCAGGGGTGCGGGTGGTGAGCCTCAGCTACGGCCGCTGGGACAGCCACGGGCAAAACTTCAACCTTGTCCGCGACCATGGCGGCAAACTCGACCAGTGCCTCTCGGCCCTGATCGACGACCTCACCGAGCGAGGCATGATCGACGATGTGGCGATTGTTGTCTGGGGAGAGTTTGGCCGCACGCCAAAGATCAATCCCCAGGCAGGTCGCGACCACTGGCCGCAGGTGAGCACCGCGCTGCTTGCCGGCGGCGGCCTGCGGACAGGCCAGGTGATCGGCGCCACCAACAAGCTTGGCGAGCATGCCACCGACCGCCCGGTGCACATGCAGGAAATCACCGCCACCCTCTACCACGCCCTCGGCATCTCCACCGCCGACACCACGATCATCGACATGACCGGCCGGCCACAGTTCCTCGTCGAACACCAGCCCATCGCCGAACTGGTCTGAGCGGACCCTACGGAGCCGGCGAAGGCTCCAGGGTGTGCAGCGGCTGCGGGTTGGCCACATCCCAGATCAGCATGCGGCCGTCTTGGCTGCCGGCCGCGAGCGTCGTGCCGGCAACCGCCACCGACTGAACAAAGTCGCCCGCGCCCTGCAGACGCCGCACCTCACCGCCGGAGGCGACGTTAAACACGCGGACCGTTGCATCCCCCGAGGTCGCGGCAATCTCGTCGCCTTCGCCGATGAAGCGAACCCCCGTCACCTCGCGGCCCAGGCCGCCGATCGTGCGTTGCTGCTCGCCTGAGGTCGAGTCCCAGATCTTGAGCACGTTGTCGGCGCCGGCCGTGGCCAGCCGTCGGCCATTGGCCTGCCAGGCGACGCCCAGCACATGGCCCGTGTGGCCCTCAAAGCTCCGCACGGTCGAGCCGGTGGCCACCTCGTGCATCTTTGCCAGGCGGTCGGTGCCGCCCGAGGCGAGCCATGTGCCATCTCGCGAAAAAGCGAGCGCGACAACCGTATCGGAATGCGGCTGCTCGACGGAGCGAACAAGCTGGCCATCGGCCGTGCTCCAGAGCTTGATTTCTCCGCCTCGGCTTGCCCGACCGCTGCCGGAGGCCAGCAGCGAGCCGTCGGGGAGAAGGTCAGTGCCAGCACCGCATCGACCGGTGGCCCTTCCGGCTCATCGTCGAGGGCTGGCGGCAGCTGTTCTCCACCGATCGTGCGAACGAGGGTCCAGCGGTCGGCGGCCCCCCAGATGGAAGCGATGTCTTTTCCACCGCAGAGGAGCAGGCGATCGCCGTTGACTGCAGCGAGTGCTGTGGCTCCGGGCGTCGTGGAGAAACGACGGCGAGGCAGGCCGTCGCCGCCACCACACACCACGACCCCGCCCTGGGCATCAAGGCAGCTCAGCTGGCTGCCATCAGGGCTGAAGGCCACCGCCAGAAGCGGCTGCTGGGAGGCTTTGAGGCTTTCATCCAGCTGTCCACGACGGGCCTGGGTGTCGGCCAGCGTCTGCTCCGTGGCGGCGAGCTCTGCCTGCCGCTGCGGCAGCGCCTCGTCGGCGCGTGCCACCTGATTGGTGGCGAAATCGTGATCGCGACGAGCGGCCGTGAGCACCGTCTCTGCTGCCTTCGACGCCTCGGCGGCCGCCGACTCGGCCTTCTTCTGCTCGTCGACCTTCTTGGCAGCCTCCTCAACCCGAGGTTTGGCTCGCTCCACTTGTGAGCTGGCCGCCACCACCGCAGCCTCGGCGGCGGCCTTGGCAGCGACAGCGGCCGCCTCAACGGCGGCGTCGAGCTGCGTGGCCGCGTCTGCGGCAGCCTCGTCGCCCTCGGCAGCCTTGGCAAAGGCGGCCCGGCTGGCCTCGGCCGCTTCAGCGACGGCGGCCGCCTGGGTGACGACCCCCTTGGCCGCCTCCACGGCAGCTTCTGCCAACGGCACCGCTGCGGCAACCGTCGCCGCAATCCGCTCGGCTTCCTCGCGAGCCGCAACCGCTGCTGTGGCGGCGGCGGCTTTTTCGCTGGCGTCTTTCTCCGCCGCCGCCAGCTTTTCCTGCATCTTTGTGAGTTCCTCGGCAGCTTTCTTCGTGGCCTCCTCGGCAGCGGTCACCTGGGCCTTCCCGTGCTCCACATCCTGGCCCTGCACCCGCAGGTCGGCATCGATCGCGGCGAGGGCGTCGGCCAGCCGATGGTCGCCCTGTGTGTGAGACACGACCGCCCCATCGGCAAGATTCCAGACCTTCACCCCAGCCACGCCGCCGACCGTCGCCAGCCGTGTGCCGTCGGGATTCACGGCCAGCCCCGCCACCGGCCCACCATGGGCGAACTCCCGCACCACGGCCGCCGTCCTCAAGGTTCCAGAGCCGGACGACGCCGTCGTGGCAGCCCACCAGCAGGTGGCCGCTCACCACCGGCAACTCCTGCATCGCCGTCACCGGAGCCGCCGCCCCGCTGATCTCCCGCTCCGGAGCGGCTGCCGACGCGGTTTCCGTGGCCGCGGGCAGAGGCAGCGGCCACACACGGGCCACACCGTCGGCTTCCGCTGTGACCAGCCGGGTCCCACCGGACGCCAAGGCAACAGCACTGATCGCCAGCGGTCGCACAAGGCGGCCCACCACCTCACCATCCTCAAGCCGGTAGGCGGTGACGCTGCTGTCGGCCGCGGCCACGAAGAGCGCTGTGGCATCGGCCGAAAGGGCGGCAGCCACGGCGGCAGGGCCAGGGCTGCCGATGATCCGCAGTGTGGCCGCAACATCAGCGGCGGCAGGGTCGGTGAGGGCAATCCGGCCATCCGAGAGCCCCACCGCCATCAGGCTGCTCGGGCTGGCCGCAGCAGCCAGCAGCACGCCTCCTGCCGAACCGGGGATGTCGGCGATTCGTTCGGCGGGCTGCCGTCCCCAGAGCTTGATCGTGCGGAACGAGCCCGTGGCGAGCATGTCGTCGGAGGGCGAAAAGGCCATGGCCGTGACCACGTCGGCGTGGGCAAGCGTTTCGCCGCTGCCTGCCGCGGCGACCGTCAGCGTCGGATCCGCGAGGCTCGACACCGCCGCTGGCTCGCCGGCTACCCGGGGAAGCAGCTGCCCGGAGCCCGTGTCGAAGAGTGTCACCCGACCGCCCCGGGCGGCAGCCGTCACGCGACCATCGGCCGAGAGGGCCACGGCCAGCACGCCCCCCACGCCCGGAGGCAGGGGCTTCCAGTCCACCGGTCGCATCGCCAGCGGCCCAGCCTTGGCGCCCTCATCGATCCACCGCTTGAGCAGTCCGAGCTGTTCCGGCGTGAGGTTCACCGCCCCCACGCTGTTGTCTTCCGGAGGCATCGCATCTTCATCGAGCTGGTGGGCCGCCCGCAGAAAGAGCAGGCTCTCCGCCGCGTTGCCCGCCACAATGCCTGGCCCTGAATCGCCTCCTGCCATGATCCGCTCGAGGCTGTCCATCGAGAAGCCGCCTTCGGTCACCTTTTCGTTGTGGCAGGCGGTGCAGCTGGCGGAGAGCATCGGCATGATCTCGTCCTGATACCGCACCGGTGTCTCGCGAAGACTCTCCGCCACAGGCAGGCCTGCCGCGTCCTCGGCTGCTGCAGAGGGCAGCCCGCTGCATGCACTGCCTGCCATCGCGGCGATCGCCAGCCATGCCGACAGCCTCACACGGCGTGTCGCCTGAGGGCCGCGTGGACTCATGGTGTGTCTCATGGCTGCGTAGACTCCTGGGCACGGGCGGAAACGATCAGCGGCACCTGCCGCTCAAACGCGACCTCCCTGTCGAAAAAGCTCACTTTCCCTTTGAGCGTGACGGTGTGATTTCCCGGCGGCGTGGCGTCGGTGGTCGTCACCGACACAACTCCCTCGCTCGCCTCGGGGGCAACCGTGGCAGCGGTCAGCGCGAGGCCCTCAAGCGGCGAGGCCGAAACCGCTTCAATGGTGACCGGGCCGGTAAAGCCATACTTCCGCTCCACCGCAATCTTCAGGTCTGCCGCCCGGCCCGCCTCGACGGCAACACCAGCCGGATCGGTCGCCATGGCGACCGGGCGCATCCGCAACGCACGACGGTGATGGGCGGCATCAGCACAGGCACGTCGATGTCCTGGGCGGCCGCCGCCGCCGCCGTGTCGGTGGCCACCTTCTCCCGCCGGGCCCGCTCGTCTACCGCTGCCTGCAGCGAGGCCTCGGCCTGAGCCACCGTCTGCTGGGCGGCATCCCGCGTCGCCAGCATCTCCACAGGTGGCTCTCCGCCACCTGCTGCCGCGTCAGCGACGGCTTTCTCCGCAGCGGCGAGGGCAGCTTTGTGCGTCTCCACGGCTGCGGCCCGAGCTGTGGCTGTCGCAGCCACCCGCTCCAGGTCGGCCTTCGCCCGTTCTGCGGCCTCTGGATTCCTCGCGAACGCATACTTCGCCACACCCTGCATGGCGACGGTGTAGACACCCGGAGCCACGCCCGGCTCGATGTCGACCGACACCTCACCCGTCGCCGCTGGCGGAGCCGTTTCCCCTTCAGCGAGCTGCGGCTCTTCAAACTTCACTTCCGGCACCTTGAGGGCGTCGGGGAGTTTCATCTCAGCCGGATAGCCCAGGGGCGTGAGCGAGAGCGGCCCTTTGACACCCGGGCGACGAATCACGTCGAAGGGGATGGTGAGCCGGCCCCCGCGGGCCATTTCCAGCGTGGTCGCCTCTTTCGGCCGCAGCGTGACCGGTGCGGCATCCGCCGTCACCGCCACCCGCACCGTTTCTGTGCACCGCACCAGGTCGGGCTCGTTGGCATTGCTCTTCTTCCAACGAAGCGTGGCAGCCCTGGCTGACCGGGCGAGCTCCGCGTCGCCCACCACGGCTCGGCCGACAAAGCGAACCTCCTGCTCGATCGGAGTCGCATCGTCGGCAGCCTGCAGCACGATCACGCCACGACGCAACCGCCCGGGAATCACCACCGGCACGGCCGTCACGCCGCTGGGCAGCTGCTCCGCCGTCACGGTCACATCACCTGCAAACCCTTCATGCCTCAGCAGCAGGATGTCGATGGCGACCGTGCCACCCGCGGCCAGCGACGTGTTGCCGACATGAAAAGTGTTGGCATCTCCACGGTCGGGCCTGGCGATCATGGCCACGAGATCGAAGTCGGGACGCGGCTGCCGGATCGCGAGCACGTAGCTCGAGGCTGGATTGGCGACGGAATCGGCAGCGAGATCCTTGACGAGCACGCGGTAGGTTCCCGCCACATCGGCCGTGAAACTGATCTGCGGGTCGAGGGAGGGGCGGTCGACGATGGCCCCCTGAAACTCCTGCGGCCCATCGTCGGCAAAGGCGACTTCGTGGGCCGTGATGCCCCCGGCATCATCAAAGGCAAGCCGCTCAAGCCTGAGGGAGGCATCGGTCGTGCTGCCAAGCCGCCGAGAAAAGAGGTCGAGCATGATCGCCTGGCCGGCGGCCGCTTCAAAGGCAAACCAGTCGCGATCTCCCCGAGGGTGGAAGCGGCCGGCGATCGCAGCGGGCCAGGGAACCAGCTGCGGCAGGTCGGCCTCGTCGTTGGGCTCCACTTCAGGCACCACATCAAGATCGACCTGCAGGACGGTCGGCGGGCTCGGCAGCTGATCAAACACACCGCCTCGCAGCGGCACGAGATCCGCAGCAGCGTCGCGTGGCGAGAGCAGCCGACCAGCGGGCACGGCCGGGTCGTCGAAACCGATCTGACTGGGATCGACCTCGATCGCCTTCTGCTCAAGCCCGCGGCCATCGTCGTCGGGCATCGGGCCCGCATCGTCGCCGAGCCCGCGGCCCATGACGGTGATCGTGGCGGGTTCACCCACCTCTGCTGCGGCCGGGAAGACGGCAACCACCACCGGCCCCGTCGAGACTGCCAAGCGGTAGAAAAACTCACCGCCACCGCGGGCATAGCGATCATGCACCTGCACCACATGCCGGCCGGCGGCCACGGCGGTGAAATCGAGGACTGGATCGCCGTCGATCGCTTCTGCCGAAACCTCCACCAGCCGGCCATCCGGCCCGCGAACCTCGACCAGCGGATCGATCCGCGAGTCGATGCGATTGGCCCACACTTCCACATGCACCCGCTGCCCCGCCGGGCAGTCTACTGCGAAGTGGTCGGCGGCATTGGCATCGGCAACCGCATTGGCGACCGCATCGAGCGGCAGCGGCAGCGCCTTCTCGGCAGAATCAATCGATGATGTTTTGCGAAGTTCCTGCGATCGGCTCACGACGAATCGCCTCGAGCTGCTCACGCCGAATCGACCGATCGCCGCTGCCTCATAGATCCCGGCGGGCACATCCGCCGCAATGCTGACGGTCATTCGCCCCGGCACCGGCCGCGGCTCTGGATCAAACTCCGTCGCGGCAGCCATCACCGGCGTTGCGGCGATCCCTGGATGCGAAAACACCAGCGACGAGACATCGTCGAGGTTGACGCCGGCCACGGTCACTTCCACATCCTCGCCCTGCCTGCCACCGGGCGGCTGGATGGTGGTCAACAGCGGCTCCGGAAGCTCTGCCACGGCACGAGCACCACCGCACGCGACGACCGCAGCGAGCAGCATCATGGCTGCACGACAGACCAGGGAGGTCGCCCGATCATGCCACCGGCAACGTGCCGCCTTCCACGAAGAGGAGGTGGTCATGCAGAAACTCCATCAGTGATTGAAGAGAAACTCTTTGGTATTCAGCAGCGACCAGACAACGTCTTCCCAGGCCTCCTTGGCCCGGTCTGCCCGCTCCGCGAGGTAGGCCTCGATTTCGGCTGTCTCATCGGGCGTGGGATGCCGCGAGACCGCCACCATGTAGAGCTGATCGATCTTGTCGGCCGTCGACGTCGCCGCGTCGTCCGCCAGGCTCGTGGCCCGGCTGCCCGAGAGCTTGCTGAGGATGTCGGCGGAGTTGATCAGGTGCAGGCTCTGCGCGAGGTTGGCCTCTGAGCCGCGTTCACACTCGCAGGCGCTGTCGGCATTCGGCCGGCCAAACACCGTCAGAAAGTAGTTGTCAAAATTCGGGTCGGGAAGCTCGACGGCCCGCGTGCCCGGCAAGACGCCAGCGAAACTCGTCGGGCTGCCCGTCAGCACATCAATCGCGTCGAGGGCGATCTCTGCCGACAGCCGCCGAGCGAAAAACCGCGAGTAGCTCTGGCGGTCCTGGGCGTTGAAGTCGTTGGGCACCGCCGAGAGCTGATACGTGGTGGAACGACAGATTTCCCGGATCAGCCACTTCATGTCGTAGCCGTGCTCGGTGAAGGCGGTGGCCATCGCGTCGAGCAGCTCGGGGTTGGTGGCGGGATTGGTCACCCGCATGTCGTCTTCCGGCTCCACAAGCCCCACCGCAAAGAAGTGTTTCCAGTAGCGGTTGACCAGCGACTTGGCAAAGAAGGGGTTGTCGGCGGCCACCATCCAGTCGGCCAGCTCCTGCCGGGGATCGGTGTCGATCGGCATCTCATCGGGATCCGCCCCGAGGACGGCCGCCTTGTGGGTTCCCTTGGGGCCGTTGGCTGTGGCAACGCCGCGGTTGTGGAAGAGCCGATCCTCCCCCGGCTGCAGCCCCTGCTTGCGGCCGATCCGCGAGAAGAAGGCGGCCAGTTCGAAGTAGTCGTCGGTGCCCCACTTTTCAAACGGATGATGGTGGCAGCGGGCACACTGCAGCCGCTGGCCCAGGAAAGCTGCGAGGCGTCTTCCACCTGCTGGTTGATGTCAGACACCTGCCGATACCAGATCACCGCTGGATTGGCATTCGGCTCGCCGGTGGCCGTGATGATGTCGCGAACAAACTCGCTGTAGGGCTTGTTTTCCGCGATGCTCTGCCGGATCCAGTCGTAGAAGGCGTAGCTGCCGTGGCGATGCAGCTCGTTGTTGGGCCGCTTGTTGCGGAGAATCGCCGACCACTTGGTCGCGAAGTTGTGGGCGTAGTCTTCCGAGTCGAGCAGGCGGTCGATCAGCCGATCCCGCTTGCCCGCATCGCTGTCGGCGAGAAACTGCTGCGTCTCCTCGCTGGTCGGCAAGCGGCCTGCGATGTCGATCGTCACCCGCCTGAGAAACGTTGCGTCGTCGCAGACCGATGAGGGCGGCAGCCCCAGTTTCCGCAGGTGCGCGAGCACCTGCTCATCGAGAAACGTGCGGGCAAACTCTGCAGCCGGGGGCACGAGGTCGGCCGGTGTTTGCAGCGGCGTCGTTCCCCGAAACACACCCACATGGCTCTGATAGCGGACCATCACCGCCACCGTGCCACAGCGGGCAGGGCCGTCGCCGGGGTCGGTCGCGGTGACGAGCCCGTCCACCGCCACCTCAGCGAGGTCGGGAGCATTGACTTCATACTGAGCCATGCGAGTGACGTCTTCAATCCGGCCGTCATCGAAAAAGGCCATCACACGCAGCTGCTGCCGCTGCCCGGGCATCAGCGTCCGCTCGATGGGAAACACCTCGATCCGCGCAACCTGCGGCGGCTTCGCGCCGCTCGGCCGAGCCCCCTCGCGAATCCACTCCGCGAGCAGCTGGTAGGAAGGCGACCCCACCTCGATCAGCTTGCCACCACCATGCGGCACCTCAGCGGCGGCCTTGGCCAGCAGCAGACTTGTCTCCGGGGCGACCAGTGAGATGCGGCGGCCCCTCGCCTCCTTGACGAGGTGCTCATGGTCTTCGGCCGGCTCAAAGCCGAGCAGCGAAAGCCGGAAGCCGTTCTGCCCACCACTCTTGCCGTGGCAGCCGCCACCGTTGCAGCCATACTTGGTGAAGACCGGCACGATCTGGCTGATGAAGTCGATCGGGGGATCGTTGCCCACCCGCTCGACTACCAGCGGCACCGCAACCTCCTCTGCTCCCGGAACGCTGGCCACGACCCGACCCTCCCCGTCGGCCAGCGGCACGAGCATGCCGCCGGGTTCAACAGTCGCCAGAGAGGCTGGCTCGACCCGCCAGGCAACAGCAGAAGTGACATCGACGTCGAGCGCGTCCGGTGAGACGCCGGTGGCGATCAGCTGTCGGCGATCCCGGCTGCCGACAAGCCGCATGGGGCCAGGCTCGGGCTGACCTGTGGAAATCGCAATCGTGTGGGCAGGTGGGACGACACCCTGCTCCGCCGCGGCATCATCCGCCACGCTCAGCGAGCACGGCACCATCATGGCAGCCGCCACCGCCAGTCCTCGCCACATCGGAATCAACAAACACTGCCGCATCGGTGCTCCTCCTGGATGATGGCCCACTGGGGCCTTCGATGCACGTTTTCGAGTATGGTTCCCCGAACATAAAAGTGTAACAAAGCGTCACATCGTGACTAAACTGACTGAAAACGGTCAGCCGCTCAGCCGATCTCTTCCAGAGCCACGGTCGCGTCGCCGTAGGCCTGCGACGGCACACCCATCACATCCATCAGCGAGAGAAACAGCCGACAGAGCTGTCGCTGTTCCGCTCCCGTGTAGTCGAGCGTGCGGCCGCCGGCGAGCCGCCCGCCACCCCCGCCGAGCAAGGCCACGGGCAGCTGGTCGTTGTCGTGCCGAGCGCCCGCCATCATGCTCGAGCAGAGCATCACGACGGTGTTGTCGAGCACCGAGCCCTCGCCCTCCTGCGTTGCCGCCAGCCGTCTGCCGAGGTAGGCCATCTGCTCCACGAAAAACTGGTTGACCTTCAGCCAGTCCTCACCGTCGGAGTGCGACAGCAGGTGGTGAATCATGTAGTCGATGCCCTGGGTGGGGTTGTCGACACGGGTGAGATTCGGAAACCGCAGGGCCGAGTGGTCGTTGTTGAGCTTCAGCGTGACAACCCGCGACGTGTCGGTCTGAAACGCGAGCACGAGGATGTCGCACATCAGCCGCATGTGCTCGGCGATGTCTTGCGGAATGCCATCGGGCGGTCGCGGACGATCGGGAGCCTCCAGGGGTGGCCGCCACCCTTGCAGCTCGCCACGCGTGCCCGCCCCCTCGATTCGCGACTCGACATCCCGCACGCTGTCGAGGTATTCGTCGAGCTTCCGGCGATCCGCTAGGCTGATCCGCCGACGCAGGTCGGCCGCATCCTCGATCACCGCATCGAGCACGCTCGCATCACCCCGCTCGACGTCGTCTTTAAAGAGTCGATCGAAGGCCAGGGCTGGATAGAGCTCCAACGGCGTGGGTGTGGTGGGCGAGCTCCACGAGATGTGCGAGCTGTAGAGCATCGAGTAGTTCTTGTGCACCGACGGGTTGGCCCGCTCGCAGCCGAGCACCAGGCTCGGCACCTTGGTCGCCCGCCGGTGCGCCTGGGCAATCACCTGATCAAAGCTCGTGCCCGAGCGAATCTCACCGCCGCTGGCCAGCGGTGCACCCGAGAGCAGGTTGCCGGTTTGGGAACTGTGGATGTTGCCCTTGCGGGCCTCCTCGTGATAGAGCCCCTTCACCAAGACAAACTGCTCGCGAAACTCGGCCAGCGGCTCGAGCACCCGCCCCAGCTTCATCGCTGAGCCCGTTCCCTCTGCCCACCACTCGCTGGAATGAAACCCGTTGCCGGCGAAGAGCACGGCCAGCCGCGTCGGTGGCCCTGCCACAGGCCCCTCGGCAGCCGCCGCGGCGCGTGGCCGAAACGACTCCAGCCAGGGCAGCCCCATCGACACGCCCAGGCCCTGCAGCACGGCTCGCCGCGAGCATGCCAGGCCGCCTCGGGCTGGTGAAAGGAATGGTGATGTCATCGCGGTCTCTCCCTCGTGAGGCTGTCTCTCCGCAGCGGCTTCCGCCCGCGGTCATTCTGTTTCCAGCGGGTCGCGAGCGTCGCGGCCGCGTGATCATACTGAAACTGCGGGCTGCTCACGATCATCGTGATCGCGTGCCCAATCCGGTGATCGTGTGCGGCCAGCTCGGACCCCAGTGCGTCGAGCAACGGCTCGTCGGAAAGCTGCACAGACCGGCCGAGGGCATAGCCGAGCAGCTTGCGGCAGAACTGCCCGACAAAGGCCTCCCGCCGCTCGGTCAGCAGCCATGCCCGCAGCCCGTCGACGCCCTCGATCTCGTGTGCCATCAGGCAGGGTGGTCGACGCGTCAATCGGCTGCCCGGCCGCATCGGCCTCGCGGAAGCGGCCCACCGCATCAAACTCCTCAAGAGCGAAGCCCAGCGGGTCGATCTGGCGGTGGCAGCGGCTGCACGAGGCGTTCTCCGAGTGCAGTTCGATCAGCTGCCGCTCCGTCAGCCCTGCAGGCACCGTCTCCGCCAGCAGTGGCACATCCTTGGGGGGCTTGGGGAGCTTCTCGCCAAGCATCGTCTCAAACAGCCAGTTGCCTCGCAGGATGGGGCTCGTTCGCGAGGCACCCGCCTGGGTGGCAAGCGTTGAGCCCAGCGTGAGCACACCGCCGCGGCCGTAGGATCGCACGCCCTCAACCCTCCGCCAGGCGTCGCCCTCCACCCCCGGAATCCCGTAGTGGGCCGCGAGCTGCTCGTTGAGGAAGGTGTGGTCGGCATCGAGCAGCGAGAGGATGGAGCGATCGTGCTGGAAGAAGTCGGTCAGAAAACGCACGGTCTCCTCCTCGATCGCCCCCCGCAGGCCCGCAAACTCTGGAAAGACCGCCTCGTTCTTCTCCGCATCCTGGGCAAAGCCAGAGACATGCAGCCAGTGGGTGCCAAACTCGATCGCCAGCCGGCTTGCCCGGGAGTCGGCGAGCATCCGCTCTGCCTGCTCGACCAGCACGGCCGTGCTGGCGAGGCTTCCATCGGCTGCCGCAGCGAGCAGCTCGGCATCCGGCGGCGACGACCAGAGGAAGTAGCTCAGTCGGGTGGCCAGCTCGTAGCTGCCGATGGGCTGCGGCGATTCACCAGGTGGTGGCACCTCAAGCTTGTAGAGGAAGTCGGGCGACACCAGCACCCGGGCCACGAGCATCGCCATCGCCTCCTCATGCGAGAGCCCCTCGCCCAGCAGCAGGCCATGCAGCCCGCGGAGGTCTGCGGCCTCCGAAGCCTGCAACGGACGACGAAACGCCTGCTCGGCAAACGCCACCAGAGCATCGAGCTGCGCAGGCTGGCAGGCCACCAGCCGTTCGCGATACGCCTCAGCCCGCGCCTCAACCGCCGGCTTCATCTGGCGAAAGGGAACCGCCAGATCCGGCCGGTCTTGCGTCGCAAACTCGGTGATCTGCTCAAGCGACGCTTCGAGCTTCAGGGGCTCAGCACTGACAAACAGCAGCTCATCCCAGAGCCGCTCCAGCTCCGCCGCCTCCGCCTCGGTGAGCATCAGCCGACGCAGGTGCTCGTCTTCGCGGTAGAGCACGTTGAGCGTGACAACCTCGTCGACCGGCACGATCCGCACGTAGCAGAGCGCCTGCGGAAAGAGGTCTCGAAACTCGTCAAACGACTGCTGCATCCGCTGCCAGCCAGCCGTTCCCTCACGGGCAAGGATCGGCAGCTCAGGCGTCAGCGGGGTCTGTGGGTCAAAGCTTCCCGGCCCCACCGATACCTGCACGCTCGCCTCGCCCCCGGCGTCCGCCGCGATCGAGGCGGTTGTCACAAGCTCGCAGCCCGCGACAAGCTCCGCGGGCAAGGCGAACAAACGGGTCTCAGGAGCCGAGAGCCGCAGATCGCCGCCGGCCGCGTCGGCAGGCTGCTCCGCCAGGTCACCGACCGCTAGCAGCGGAAGATCTTCCCGGCCGGCCGCCACCAGCCTGGGCCGTTCAAAGACCACGAGGTCGTCGGTCGACCCATCCCCGGCAGCCGTTGCCGCCAGGTGCAGCGTGACCATGCCATCCGCATCGGCCGCCGGCATCGGCACGCGATACTCCTGGCGGGCGACCAGCGGCGACACAGCCTCCATCCAGGAGGCGGGACCATCTTCGCGGCCCAGGTGCCGGCCGATCTGGCCCACCTTGTTGAACCGCCACAGCACCTGCTGCCAGCCCTCGATCTCGTTCACAAGCAGCTCCAACGGCACGCCAGGCTGCTGCGCCCACAGGCTCCGCAGCCGATCGAGCAGCAGTGAGCCGGCCGGCTCGCTCTGCAGGCTTTCCAGCAGCAGCCGCAGGTATCGCGGCGAAAGCCCGCGCTCCGCGGCGATGCTCTCGATCCGCTCGCGATCGGCCGCATCCCCGGCCAGGTCACGGGCCGCTTCGAGCGAGGCCCGCAGCGGCAGAAATCCTTCCCGCCCCATGTCGAGGGTGATGCCCTGCTCCACGGTTGTCTGCGACCCCACCGCCGCTTCGGAGAGCGGCTGCGTGGAGCGGCGATAGAGGGCCCGCACCTTTTCCAGCAGCTCGTCAGTGAAGTCGCGCCGCGACTGGCCGGCCGAGAAGCGGATCCCCTCCGGCAGGAGCACCAGATGCCTGGCGATGTCTTTGCCAGCATCGAGATACTTGACCACCATCGACGGCGACATCACCAGCGACTGCCCGGTGTTGGTGAAGCCCTCGCCGGCACCGCCCTCTGCCGGAAACTCACGGGCCGGGCTGAGCGTGTCGACGCCCGTCAGCTCTCGGATCGTGTAGGTGTATTCAGCGTTGTTGAGCCGGCGGAGCACCACGCGGCCCGGGTCGCCGGCATGGGCTTCGGCCTCCGCCCGGAGAAAGCCGGCCAGCCAGGCGGCGATCTCCTCCCGCTCAGCGTCGCTCGGCTGCTCGGCGTCTTGGGGAGGCATCTGCCCGTCGGCCACCACCTCCGCTGCCCGCTGCCAGTGGCGGATCGCCGCTCGCATCGCAGGCACCTGCCCCGCGGACGAGAGATCCACATCCCCCTCGAGCACATCGCCTGCATGGCAGCTGTGGCAGTAGCGGGCGAGCAGCGGAACCGCTGCATCATCTGCCGCAGCTTCGCTCACCACGACCGCCAGGGCGGCCGCCACCGCAGTCGCCGCCCCACCCATCGTCCGCTTCAGCGCGTAGCTCATGCGAGCACCTCCCGCACCACCTGCCCATGCACATCCGTCAGTCGATAGTCGCGGCCGGCATGCCGAAACGTCAGCTGCTCATGATCAAAGCCCATCAGATGCAGGATGGTGGCGTGCAGATCGTGCACATGCACCGGCTGCTCGACCGCCCGCAGACCGTGTTCGTCGGTGGCCCCGTGCACGATCCCCTTCTTCACCCCCGCCCCGGCCAGCCAGGAGCTAAAGGCCCAGGGATGATGTTCACGACCCGGAGCGTCGGCGGTGTTGTTAAAGGGCGTGCGACCAAACTCCGTCGTCCAGACCACCAGCGTGTCGTCGAGCATGCCCCGCCGCTTGAGGTCCCGGAGCAGTCCGGCAATCGGCTGATCGACGTTCTTGGCCAGCGGCACGTGGGTCTGCATGTCGCCGTGGGCGTCCCAGTTGTTGGAGGAGCCGGTGTCGATCAGCTCGACGAAGCGAACGCCCCGCTCTACCAGCCGCCGGGCGACGAGACACTGCCAGCCGAAGCCGCTGGTCTGGCCCCGCTTGAGGCCATAGAGCGCGAGCGTCGCCTCGTCTTCGCGGCCCAGATCAAAGGCCTCGGGCACCGCCATCTGCATGCCGAAGGCCGTCTCGAAGCTCTGCAGCCGCGTCTCGAGCAGCGGGTCGCCGCGGCGGTCGCCCAGATGCCTGCGGTTGAGGGCGGCGAGGGCAGCCAGCTCCCGCGATTGCTGCGGCGAGGGGATCCTCGGAGCCACGTTGGCCACGGGTGTTTCCCCGGGAACCACAAGCGTGCCCTGGTGAGCGCCTGGCAGAAAGTCACTGGCATACACCTGCGTGCCGGCGTAGGTCTGCTGCGGGGCGATCACCACGAAGCCCGGCAGGTTGGCGTTGTGGGTGCCCAGGCCGTAGCTCATCCACGAGCCGATGCTCGGCCGCGAAAAGGCAAACGAACCGGTGTGCATGCCGAGCGTGGCGTTGTAATGGTTGGAGTGCGAGGTGTGCATCGAGCGGATCAGGGCGATCTCATCGACACATTCGGCCACATGCGGAAAGAGCGTGCTCACCTCCGTGCCGCACTGGCCGTGTGGGGCAAACTCCCACTGCGGCCGCTTGAGGAAGATGTGCTCGTAGCCCGGCCGGTCTTTGATTTCGGGATGATCGGCCTTGATCTCCTTGCCGTGATCCCGAGTGAGCGCGGGCTTGGGGTCAAACGTGTCGACGTGCGACACGCCCCCAGTCATAAACAGAAAGATGATCCGCTTGGCCTTGGCGGGAAAGTGGGGCGGCTTCACCGCCAATGGATCGACCGCAGCCGCCGCCTCACCCTCAAGCAGCTGGCTGAGGATGCCGGGCATCAGCAGCGAGCCGGCCACGGAGCTGCGGAGAAAACCTCGGCGAGCAACGGCCGCGGGCTGGCAGGCCCAGGCAGCGTGATCTGTTGGTGCAGTCATGGGTGTGGATGCCTGTGGTTCTCAGCGCCGCCTGCGGCTAGTCGACATGCAGAAACTCACTCGACGCCAGCAGCACGCGGGCCAGCCCCGCCCAGGCAGCTGCGTCTTCCGCAGCGGCTTCCCCGACGAGACCGCCGAGAAGCTCGATCTCTTCCTCAGCGGCCGCTCGCTGCAACGCGAGTGAAAAGGCGTGTTGGATTCGAGCCGCCGCCAGCGAGCCGCCCCCGGGTGGGGCCGGACACTCGGCAATCAGTCGCGAAGCCAAGGCCTCCGCCTGCTCGTGAAAGAAGGGATCGTTGAGGAAGTAGAGGGCCTGCGTGGGCACGGTCGTGGTTTCCCGTCGCGGCGTGCTGGCGTTGGGGTCGGCGCCGTCGAAGATCGCAAAGAACGGATGCTGTCGCTGCCGCGGTCGCATCACGTAGACGCTGCGGAGCGTCGTTGGATAGACCGCCTCAAACGGGCCGTGCTGCGTGAACGTCCAGGTCGACTCTGCCGGAAAGGGATGCGCCTCGCCTGCCGACGGGTCGAGCCGGCCGCTGACGGCCAGCAGGCTGTCGCGAAGCTCTTCGGCCGAGAGCCGGCGACGGGCGAAGCGGGCGAGCAGCCGGTTGTCGGGATCAGCCTCCACCGCCACAGTCGAGGCCAGGCTGCTGCGACGGTAGGCCTGCGTCTGCATGATCAGCCGGTGCATCGGCTTGAGCCGCCCGCCTTCAGCCAGGAACCGCGCCGCCAGCCAGTCGAGCAGCTCGGGATGACTCGGAGCCTCCCCTCGGGAGCCGAAGTCGTTGGCGGTGGCGACAAGCCCACGGCCAAAGTGCCACTGCCAGACACGATTGACGATGACCCGCGCCGCGAGTGGCTCGGCAAGAATCCACTCGGCAAGCTCAGCCCGCCCGCTGCTCGCCTCAGCTGCGACCGTGTCTCCGCCAAACACGTCGAGCCAGCGGCGAGGCACCACCTCCCCGAGCTGCTCCGGATCGCCCCTCAGCTGAATCGCCACATCCATCGGCTCAGCCTCCGCCACGGCGTAGGCCAGCGGAAACGTTGGCTCGGGCCCCGGCTCCGGCGGCAACGGCTCCGCCGGCTCACCGGCACCGGCCTCAGCTGCCGCTGCCCGCGCAGCCACCGCGGCCTCGTAGGCGGCCCTCCGCCGCTCCCATGGCTCCCGTGCCGCTGCGATCTCCTCCGCCGAGGCCAGCGGCACGAGGTCGCGTGGCTGGCCCTGTGGCTCGCAGCCAGGAAAGGCAAACCGCGTGCTTTCGAGAATGCCGCACAGCGCGTAGTAGTCTTCGCTCGAGACAGGATCGTATTTGTGGTCGTGGCAGCGAGCGCAGCTGATGGTGAGCCCAAGAAAGGTTTTGCCGAGGTTGTCGATCACATCCTCGTAAGTGAGATGGCGGTCTTTCTGGATGTCGTGGCCAAAGCGACGGGCGATCGCCAGATAGCCGGTGGCCACAATGCCCTCGTTGAGTCGCTCACGCGGCTCGCCCGTCCGCATGAGGTCGCCGGCCAGCTGCAGCCTGACAAACTCGTCGTAGGGCATGTCGGCATGGAAAGCGTCGATCACCCAGTTGCGATACCGCCAGGCGTGCGGCAGCGGACGGTCGGTGTTCTCACCTGCTGTGTCGGCGTAGCGGACGACGTCGAGCCAGTGCCGCCCATACCGCACGCCGTAGTCGGGGGAGGCGAGCAACCGATCGATCAGCCGCTGGGTTTTGTCGGACGACGGATCGGCGACGTAGGCTTCCACCTCATCGGCAGTCGGCGGCAGTCCGGTCAGGTCGTAGGTGGCCCGGCGAAGAAACACGCGGTCGTCGGCCGGGCCAGAAACCGGCAGGCCCGCCTCGGCGATTCGTGCGTCGAGCAGGGCGTCTATCCGCTCAGGGCCACCCGAGATATCGGTCGCTGCCAGCGGTGCAAACGCCCACCAGCTGCGGGCCTCCGCTTCGCTCATCCCGCCGATCGAGGCGGTGGCAACGCGAGGATCGAAGGCTCCGCCGGCCACCCACCGCGTGAGCACTGCAACCTCAGCTGCAGAGAGCGGCGGCCCTGCATCATCCGGCGGCATCCGCCAGGCAGGGTCGTCGCCACGCACCGCAGCCATCAGCAGCGACGCCTCCGCATCTCCCGGCACAATCGCCGGGCCGCTTTCGCCGCCAGCCGCCCAGGCGTCCCGCGTTTCCAACGAAAGCCCGCCACCCGCCTTCTCGCCGGCATGGCACTCGAAGCAACGGTTCACCAGCAGAGGCCGCACCTCTTTTTCGAAAAAGGCTTCAGCAGAGGGATCGGCGGCAACAGCCGACGGGGTGCTGGCGAGGAGCGACGCCACCGCCAGCATCACGAAGGCAACACACGGCAGCCCGAGCACGCAGCCCCAGCACCGCAGCAGCGTCGCAGCTCGCCTCCGCCCGCTCACGGCGAACCTCCACTCTCGCAGACCCACGAGGCAATATGCACCTCGACCGCCTTGCGGGCCGCGGTCGCATCACCGCTGGCCAACACATCGATCAGATCCCGGTGAGCCGCGAGGGTGGCGGCCAGCACGTCCGCCGAAATCGCTTCGCGGAGCCGCTGCAGCGTTCCCAGCCAGAGCCGCAGCTGTGGCTCGATGGCTCGCCACGCGGTGATCAAGCGGCGGCGGCCGGAGGCCTCCATGATGGCAGCGTGAAAGGCGAGGTCGAGCTGGCTCACCTCGTCGAGCGTGGTTGCCTCCTCCATCTCCGCGACGTTGCTGCGAAGGGTCTGCTCAATAGCCGCGTGAAACCGCCTGGCCGCGTGCCCCGCCGCTGTCGACTCCAGCGATGCGCGAATGCCGCAGATGTCTTCCACGTCGTCGTTGGTCAGCTGCACCACGCGGCTCCGTCCCACGGCGTCGAACACCACAAGCCCCTCCCGCTCCAGCTGCCGCAGCGACTCCCGCACCGGCGCTCGGCTCACGTCGTGGGCTGCCGCAATCGTCGGCTCGCTGATCTTCGACCCCGGCTCGCGAACGCCCGTAACAATCTCCTGCCGGAGGTGCTCAGTGATCACAAGGGCCAGCGTTTTCCGACGGCTGGCAACTCGACGGGGCGACGAACGCTGGGAAGAAGGCAGTGCGAGCATGAACGGTGGGGCTCTCTAAAATAGCTAGGCGACCCCGAAAACCGTCGCAGCCGCACATCGCGTCACACGCGTTTTCAAGGACTTTCAAGTCTACTCTCCCCTCCAAGAAACTGTCGACAGTTTGAGCCTCCACTTTTCTCACAACGACGAAAGGGGAACGGGACGGGTCCTCGGGCCGCGAAGCGGCGAACAGGCCACGCCTAAAACGTAAGCGAGGGGGGAGCCCAGGCCGAATGAGCCGGCCTTGCAGTCGAGCGAACTCGCTTTACGCCTGCGAAGCCATCCTGGCCTTCGCAGGCTAGAGCGACCAGTCAGAAAGCCAAGGTTTCTGACCGGCCGCAGGCCGCCGCTCCTGCGGCGGACAGGCCGACCTTAACAACGTAAGCGAGGGGGGAGCCCGGGCCGAATGAGCCGGCCTTGCAGTCGAGCGAACTCGCTTCACGCCTGCGAAGCCATCCTGGCCTTCGCAGGCTAGAGCGACCGGTCAGAAAGCCAAGGTTTCTGACCGGCCGCTGACCGCCGCTCCTGCGGCGGACAGGCCGCCCTTAACAACGTAAGCGAGGGGGGAGCCCGGGCCGAATGAGCCGGCCTTGCAGTCGAGCGCAGCCCGGAGGGCGAAAGCGAGAATGCACGAGTGAGCGAAGCCAGGATGGCGAAGCGAACGCTCGGCGAATCGGCTTGGGCTCCCCCCGAGCGCCCCCACCACAACGGCCCCCGCCCTTTGAGCCACCCCCAGGCCGTCAGGTAGAGTAGTCACTGGGGAAATCGCATGGTTCACCGGGGCATTCAATCGATCTGTTTCCTGCTGCGAGGGCTGCTTCCCGCGCTGGCGGCGGTGCTTGTGCGCCCCTGAGTCCACCGCGAACGGCCGCGATGATCCCGCGTCGCTCGAGTTCTTTGAGTCGCGGATTCGTCCGGTGCTCCTCGAGCACTGTCATGAATGCCATGCTGCTGATGAGGTGAACGGTGGACTGCGGGTCGATTCTGGCCCTGCCCTGCTTGCCGGTGGAGACTCCGGGCCTGCAGTCGCGCCCGGCAAGCCGGACGAGAGCCTGCTCCTGGCGGCTCTGCGACACGATGGCTTTGAGATGCCGCCGTCGGGTCGGCTGCCGGATGCGGTGGTGGCTGATTTCGCTGCCTGGATTGAGGCGGGGGCGGTTGATCCGCGAAGCGACCAGGCGGCTCTGCCGCGGGCTGCGGGGATCGACATCGAGGCTGGCCGAGCCCACTGGGCGTTTCAGCCGATCGCCCGGCCGCTCACGCCTGAGGTGGCCGACAACGCCTGGCCGCACAACGAGATCGACGCCTTTGTGCTGGCCGCCCTGGAGGCGGCCGGTCATCAGCCGGCACCCGATGCCCAGCGACTGATCTGGCTGCGGCGAGTGACCTTCGACCTCACCGGCTTGCCGCCAACCCCCGAGGCAATGGACGCGTTTCTGGCAGACAGCTCCAGCGAAGCTGAGGCAACGGTGGTCGACCGGCTGCTGGCGTCGCCGCAGTTTGGTGAGCGGATAGCCCGCCACTGGCTCGACATCGCGAGGTTTGCGGAGTCGAGCGGGGGCGGGCGGTCGATGGTGTTTCAAGAGGCCTGGCGGTATCGCGACTATGTGATCGAGGCCTTCAATGCCGACATGCCCTTCGACCAGTTTCTCACCGAACAGATCGCAGGCGACCTGCTGCCGGCTGCAGGCCCAGAAGAGGAGGCCCGCCAGCTCACCGCCACCGGCTATCTGGTTCTCGGGGCGATCAACTACGAGGAGCAAGACAAGCGGCATCTGGAAATGGATGTGGTCGACGAGCAGCTTGAGACACTCGGCCGCGGCCTGCTGGGCATGACGCTTGGCTGTGCTCGCTGCCACGACCACAAGTTTGATCCGATTCCGACCGACGACTACTACGCGTTGGCCGGGATTCTTCGCAGCACCAAGACCCTCAAGCACAGCAACGTGTCGTCGTGGACCGAGCGGCCGCTTCCGATGCCGCCGGGGCTGGCTGCGGAGGAGGTGGCGGTGCCCCATGCCATGGCCGCGAAAGACGCCGAGACGGTGGTTGACTGCGAGATCTGCATCCGCGGCGACGTGCACAACAAAGGCCGAGCCGTGCCTCGTGGTGTCTTGCAGGTGGCCACGCTCGGACCTGCTCCCACGATGCCAGCGGCGGCCAGCGGCCGACGCGAACTGGCGGCATGGCTGACCGACCCGGAGCATCCGCTCACCTCGCGGGTGTTTGTAAACCGGCTCTGGCAGCAGTTTTTCGGCCGTGGACTCGTGGCAACGCCCGACAACTTTGGCACCACGGCGGCTCCGCCGTCGCATCCAGCCCTCCTGGATCATCTCGCCCGCCGGCTGACCGACGGCGGCTGGTCGACCAAAAACGTCGTGCGGGCCATCGCACTCTCACACACCTATCGCCAGGCGTGCCGCCGATCGCCACCGCTGGAGGAGGATCCCGACAACGCGTTGCTCGCCGGCCTCCACCGGCGTCGCCTGGATGCCGAGAGCCTGCGAGATGCCATGCTCTCGGTCGCCGGCACCCTGGTTTCCGACCTTGGCGGCCCTGGCATCTCGGATCCCAAGGTGCTTGCCAAGGCGGGCAGCGAAACCCCCTCGGAATACACCTTTGTGTTTACCGACACGCGTCGCAGCATCTACACCCCAGCCTTTCGCAACCGACGGCTGGAGCTCTTCGAGGTGTTTGACGCGGCCAACCCGAATGCAGTTGTTGGCCGCCGGCCGGTGAGCACCGTCGCCCCGCAGGCGCTCTACCTGCTCAACAGCCCGTTTGTGATGGAACAGGCGTCCGCCGCCGCCACGCGACTCCTCGCCGAGCCGCTTGGCGATCCCGCCGCAGGCGTGGATCGGGCCTTCCGCCAGACGCTCGGCCGTGGGCCAACCGCCCGAGAACACGAGCTGGTGCTGGCAGCTGTCGCAGGCTCCGGCCCCGATGCCATCGCTGCCTGGGCGACGGTGTATCAGTCGCTGTTTGGCTGCATCGACTTCCGCACTCTGGAGTAGCCACCATGCCCCTGCTCACCACCACCGGATTGCCACTGTCGCTGAGCCGCCGTGGAGCGCTTGCATCGGCCGCCTGCGGCTTCGGGTCGCTGGCCTTCTCGGCGCTTGCCAGCCGCGGGTCGGGCCTGAGCCCGCTGCCCTCGGCTCATCATCAGCCGCGGGCCAAGCGGGTGATCTTCCTCTTCATGGCAGGGGGCGTCAGCCAGGTCGACAGCTTCGACCACAAGCCGCTACTCGAGCGGCGAGACGGCGAGCTGCTCGACTTCGCCGATGCCCGCACGCGGGCCCGTGGGGAGAAAGGCACGCAGGCCCGCGTGATGAAGTCGTTGTGGCCGTTTCGGCCGCGGGGGGAAACAGGCAAGCAGGCCTCCGAGCTCTTTCCGGCGATGGCCACCCATGTCGACGACCTCTGCTTCCTGCACGGCATGCACACCGAAGGCGTGGCCCACGGGCCGGCCACGATCTTCCTCCACACCGGGGCCACCAGCCAGGTCCGCCCCTCGATGGGCTCCTGGGTGAGCTACGGCCTCGGCACCGAGAATGAGAATCTTCCCGGGTTTGTCTCGTTGCTGCCATCCAGTGGCAACGGTGGCCCTCGCAACTACAGCAGCGCTTTTCTGCCGGCCGTCCACCAGGGCACGGCGATTGGACGCGCCGGCATGCCAGCCGCTGACGCCACCATCGGCTTCCTCAGCAACCCACAGCGATCGCTCGCCGAGCAACGGCAGCAGTTTGATCTCCTGCAGTCGCTCAATCGCGAGCAGGTGGCCGCCCGCCTTGAGCCAGACTCACAGCTTGAGGCGGTGATTGCATCGTACGAACTGGCCTGGCGAATGCAGCAGGTGGCTCCCGACGTCCTCGACCTGTCTCGCGAGTCTCCGGAGACGCTCGCCCTCTACGGCATCGGCGACAAGGCCACCGACAGCTACGGTCGCGAATGCCTGATGGCCCGCCGGCTGGCCGAAGCGGGTGTCCGCTACATCCAGGTCAACTACACCGACAACTCCAACAATCCCGCCTGGGACCAGCACACCAACATGCCCAAGCACGCCGACCATGCCCGGGCCGTCGACCGCCCCATCGCAGGCCTGCTCACCGACCTCAAGCGTCGTGGGCTTTTGGAAGACACGCTCGTCTGGTGGGGCGGCGAGTTTGGCCGCAATCCCTACGCCCAAGACAACGGCACAGGCCGCGACCATGATCCCGACGGCTTCACCGTCTGGCTCGCCGGCGGCGGCGTGAAGAGCGGCTTCTCACACGGAGCCACCGATGAGTTTGGCCATGTCGCCGTCGAAGGCCGCACCCATATGCACGACCTGCATGCCACGGTGCTGCACCTCCTCGGCCTCGACCACAAACGCCTCACCTATCGCCACGCAGGCCGCGACTTCCGCCTCACCGACGTTGCCGGACGGGTGATCAGCGAGATCATCGCCTAAGTTGCAGGCCCACCGCGATCAGGCAAACAGCTTCGTGACCGCCTGAGCCTTCACCAACTCGCGGGGCTGGTTGAGGTGGTTGTAGACGATCGTTTCCGGATCGATGGCAAACCCGTGGTAGATCGAGGCCAGCAGCTCGCCCGGGTGAACTGGATCGGTGAGGGGAGCGCTGGCCGTCTGATCGCTCTCGCCGTGCACGTAGCCACGCCGGATTCCAGCGCCCGCCATGATGCCGGTGTAGCAGTAGGGCCAGTGATCGCGGCCATCGTCGCTGTTGCCATTGCCGCTGGTGCTCACGCCACGCTGCGGGCTGCGGCCAAACTCGCCAACCGCCACCACCATTGTGTCCTCAAGCAGGCCGCGATCGTCGAGGTCTTCGATCAGGGCCGAGAGGCCCGCATCGAGCATCGGCGCCGACTGGTCCTTCATCCGCTTTGAAAGGCCCGTATGGTGGTCCCAGGAATGGTTGTCGCTATTGGCCACCTTCGGCCAGATCACCTCGACCACGCGGGTTCCCGCCTCCACAAGCCGGCGGGCGAGCAGGCAGCTTTGCCCAAAGGTGTTGCGACCATACTTCTCGCGGGTGGCGACCGTCTCCGCCTGCAGGTTGAAGGCGTCTCGCGCCCGTCCGCTGACAACCAGCGAGAGGGCCTGATCGTAGTAGCCGTCGAGCTGATACGACTCGACCGCTTTGTTGATCACCGGCATCTGCTCGTTGATCAGCTCCCGTAGCTTGGCCCGCCGCCGCAGCCGGACGCTGAAGACCTCGGGCCGCAGCTTCAAGTCGTCGATCTTGATGCGGCTCATCTTCTCCATGTCCATGTCATCGCCATCGGGATAGAGCGTGTAGGGGTCGAAGGCCTTGCCGAGAAACCCGGCCGTGCCCCCCTTGCCCACCACGTTCGACTCCTGCAGCGGCCGCGGCAGCATCACAAACGGGAGCATCGGCTCCTCGGCCGGCTTGAGCCGCACGAGGTTGCTGCCAAAGTTGGGAAAGTCCTTGGGGCTCGGCGGCTCAAGCTGCCCCGACGGGCTGACCTTGTCGGTCGTGTAGCCGGTCATCATCTGGTAGATGGCGGCGGTGTGGTTGAAGAGCCCGTTGGGCGAATACGACAGCGAGCGGATCATCGTGAAGCGGTCGTTCACCTGGGCGAGCTTCGGCAGGTTTTCAGTGAACTTGATGCCGGGCAGCTTTGTCGAGATCGGAGCGAACACGCTCTTTACGTTGTCGGGCACGTTCTCCTTGGGATCCCACAGGTCGAGATGGCTCGGCCCGCCCTGCAGGTAGACCATGATGATGCTCTTGGCCTTGCCCCAGCCGGGCCCGCCCGCGAGCGGCGAGGTCGACGCCTGAGCCTGGAGCCCGAGCACCGTCGGCAGCGACATGCCGAGACTGCCTGCAGCCCCCACCCGAAGAAACGCCCGACGCGTCGGCCGGAGATGCGAGTCGCAGAGATCCCGAGCCGGGAAGCCTTGGAAGCTGAGCATGGTTTTCTCCTTGGAAAGCCTTCGAAGTGATTTAGTGATTGAACAAGAACGCTGGGCTATTGATCAACGCCCAGGTGAGGTCCTCGGCAGCAGTCAGCCGCCGATTCTCAAGCTGCATCTGGCTTTGGTTGACGTCTTCGCGGAGCCGCAGCAACAGCGGGTCGTCGTGGATCGGCTTGCGAAGCTCGGCCAGCTGCCGCTCCATCGCGGTGATCCCTGGGTCGGTCGGCACAGCGGCCTTCGCTGTCGCCACCTGCTTTTCCAGCTCGCGAACGCCCCCGTCGGTCTTCCCGAGAAAGGCCAGCAAGGGAGCAGCTGCCTCGTCGCCCCGCGACTCCGCCGGAATCGCCAGCACCGATGCAAACGCCTCCGGAAGGCTCAGCGGCAGCGGCCCCGCCGCGTTGGTCGCTGAAATCCGCAACGCTCCCAGCCGGTGCGCCTCGGCATTGTGCTGCTGATGGATTTTCACGGTCAGCCGCACCCCCTCAGGATTGGCGACAGGCTCCGCGAGCGTAAAGGTCGCCCAGTGGTGCACGCCGGTCGCCGGGTGCACAGCCCAGCCCTGCTGATCACCGGCGTTGCCATCAAAGGCCTGCTCGATGGCGAAGCCTTCTTGCGTAAAGCTCGCCTTACCCGAGGCAATCTTCAGCGGAACGGCATCACCGCCTCCGAGCGGCGACTGCAGCACCTCAAACTCCGTGACCACAAAGTTGCCATTGGGCGGCAGCCCCGGGCCTCCGCCCGGCAGGTCTGGCGACGCCAGCGCCTCCAGCCGGAGGCCGGTGATCTGCGGCAGCCGCGTCTCCACAACCACTTCGTAGATCCCCTTCTCTTTGCTCCCGCTGGCCCACACCGAACGGTCGCTGCGAATGCTCAGGCTGTTGCCAGCCGTCGCCGTCACCGCCGTCGGCCGCAGCGGAAACCACTCCGGCGAGGCAGCGAGCGTCTGCTCCCATTCGGGCAGCTTCTCGCCGAGCTTGCCGCGAGCAGCAGCCACCGCCGCTTCGGCTGCGGCAATCTTTTCAGCCCGCGCCTGCTCCGCCTGCTCGCGGGCCGGCCGCAGCGACTCCGTCAGCTCCGCAAGCGCCGTCTCGGCGGCCGCGATCGCCGCCTGCTGCTCAGCCTCCAGCTCCGGCTTCCGCACCATCCAGGCCTGTTCCTGCTCAGCGAGGGCCGCCACGAGCGCTGCGTGATCGTCGTCAATGGCCTCGAGCGAGATCTGAAAAGCGTCGATCTCAGCAGCCGTGGGCAGCCGGTTGAGGATCCGCACAAACAGTTCGTCCACCAGCGACGCGTTCCCTGGCAAACGCTGCACGAGCTCGTCGATCTGATTGCCTTCGCTGGCAATGGCCGTTCCCACCGTCGGCCCGCTGACAAGCGCCATGATCGGGCCCAGCTGCAGGTCGCTCGAACGCTCACATTCGCAGGCGCTTTCCCGCACGGGCCTGCCAAGATTGGCAAGAAATCCATCCGGAGTCGCCACGCCCACATCTGGCAGCGCGGCCGCCCGAGTGCCGGCCGGCACACCTGGAATCTCCGACGGTGCTCCGGTCACGGCATGGATCGTGTCGTAGAGCACTTCCGCCGGCAGCCGTCGAGGCTTGGCGTGGCTGTAGTTGAGGGTGTCGTCGGCGTTCCACTCGTTGGCTTCCACCGACAGCTGATAGGTACGACTGAAGCAGATGGCCCGCATCAGCTGCCGCACGTTAAACCCGCTCTCGAGAAACTCCTGCGTGAGATGGTCGAGCAGGGCTGGGTTGCTCGGCGGGTTGCCGGCCCGAATGTCATCGATCGGCTCGATCAGGCCAGTGCCCAGCAGATACCCCCAGAGCCGGTTGACGTAGCTCTTGGCAAAGTAGCGGTTGTCGGGCGAGGTGATCCAAGCCGCCAGCCGCTCCCGCTCGCTCGCCTCATCAGCGACCTCGAAGTCGCATGCATAGGGAAACGCAGCCTCCACCGCCTTGCCGGTGCGAGGATGCTCAATGCTCCCAGCGTCGGCATCGTAGACCTCTTCGTAGAGCGGCTTGGCTCCCTCGACGGCTGAGCCTCCGATCGTCGCGTCACCCGCCTCCTCGGCCTTCTTCAGTTTCGTCTTCGCGAAGAAGGCGGCGGTCTGGAAATACTGATCCTGCGTCCAACGCTCAAAGGGATGGTCGTGGCACTGGTTGCAGTTAAACCGCACGCCCAGGAAGAGGTGTGTGGTGTTTTCCATCATCAGCTGCGGATCGCGGAGCACCTTGTAGTACGACGCCGCAGGGTTGGCCTTGTTCGACCCGCTGCTTGCGAGCACCTCCCGGGCAAACTGGTCGTAGGGCCGGTTGTCGGCAACCGCCTGACGGATCCAGTCGCGGAAGGCCGCAGCTCCCTCAGCCCCGAGAAACTTCCGGTTTACCTGCAGCAGGTCGGCCCACTTGTTGGTCCAGAAGTCGACATACTCGGGGCTCGCCAGCAGCCGATCGACGACTTCCTCCCGCTTCTCCCGCACCGGCCTCGTGTCTTTGAGAAACTCGCGAACCTGCTCAGGCGAGGGAGGCAAGCCGGTGAGATCGAGCGTGACCCGTCGCAGGAAGGTGGCATCGTCGCAGAGCTCCGACGGCCGAATCTTCATCCGCTGCCACTTGTCGGCCACAAGCTCGTCGATGCGGCCGTAGGTCACCACGTCTTCCCATACAAAGCCATCCCGCGGGCCCATCACCGTCAGCGTGGTGGCTGCATAGCTGCCCTCGTAGCGCACCAACACGGCCGCCTCACCGCGACGGATGGCGGTGAGAACACCCGTCGGCGAACTGGTCGCCACCTCCGTGTTGCCGCTTTCCATAAAGGCGTCGCGGGTCACGTCGCGAGAGCTGCCGTCGGCGTAGCTGGCCACCACCCGGATCTGCTGGGTGCTGCCGATCTGCTCGACAACCGGGTTTTGCGGCTGCACGCTGATGCCGGTCACCCGGGGCGTCTCCATGTTGAGCCGAGCCCCCTCGGCAACCCAGCGGTGCACCACGCCGTGCTGGGGCGAGCCTTCTTCAATCCGCACACCCCCTTCGTGTGGCACGCGGCCGAGCGCCTTGGAAATCATCAGGCTGTCGTCGGGCGACGCCACGTTCACGCGGCGGGCCGCCAGGTCGTCAGTCAGCGCGCGAATATCAAACAATGGGTCGTAGCCACGGAGCGAAAGCTTGAAGCCGTTCTTGCCCTTTTGAGCGCCGTGGCAGGTGCCCTGGTTGCAGCCGGCCTTGGCGAGGATGGGATTCACATCGCGGATGAAGTCGAGATCGACCACAGCGTCGCTGCCAAGGCCTGCCACCTCAACCGGCAGCACCGTCTGCTGCGAGCCGACCGTGATCGTCACGCTCCCCGCCCCATCGGCCAGCGGCCGCAGCAGGCCCGAGCCGACTTACGGCGAGGTTGTCGCTGACGACATACCTCGCCGCTCGCGTGGCATCGGCCCGCGAGCCATCGGCCATGCGGGCCTCCACCAGCAGCTGGACGTAGGCGTAGGGACCACTGAGAACGACGCTCTCCACGGGCGACACGTCGATCGCTGCAACCTGATCCAGCGGAAGCTCCACGGCCGCGGGCTCGGCCGCAGCCTCGCTTTCGGCCGATCGCTGCTGCCAGGCCGCTGGGTCGTAGATCGCCACCTCTCCGGCCGCCGCATCCTGCACCGGAGCCGACCGGAAATGACCGGATTTCCGTTCCGGCCTGATCAAAAACCCGCACCATCCCGTCGGCCCCACCGACAGCCACCTCGTTGCTGGGCAGGAAACAGGCCGCATACACCGCCACGGGCAGCGGCACTCGGGCCAGCTCCTCCTCCGCAGGGTTGGTAAAGGTGGTCAGTTGTTTCTTTTCCTCGTCCGACCGCTGGCCTGCCTCCTTCTTCAGGATGGCCATGATGTCGTCCGGCACCTCGGCCTGCTCGCGGGCCTTCCAGAGGCAGAGCTCGCTCACACCGTCGATCGTGGAAACAGCCGCCAGCACCTTTGTGTCGTCGCTGATGTCGACGGCGAAAATCCGCCCGGGCATTCCTGGCAGCGTCCGCAGGAGATTGGCGTCGTCGCCGATCTTTCGTGGCGTGGCGCGAAACACCCGGTAGACCTTCGCTGAGCCATCGGCGCCGCCAACGAGAATCTCATCTCGGCCAGGCAACGGCACCACCGCTGAGAGCCCGCCCCGCAGCGCTCCGGGAGTGATCGAGGTGATGTTGTCGATGAAGCGTTCGGTGGCGGTTTCGGTCAGCTTGCAGGTCATGTCGCGAGCCACCGAAACGATGTGGGTGCCGTCGGCGATGAAGGCCGTGCCGAGCACCCAGTCTTCGTGGGCGCCCTGGAAGACCTTCTGCTCACCTGACACCGCGTCGATCGCCCGCACCACGTTGTCGGTGCCACCAAAGGCCACCAGCGATCCATCGGGCGACCAGCTCACGCCCCGCAGGGTGTCGTAGGTAAAGCTTTTGGAGACCTCAAGCTCCTGGCTGGCCACATTCCAGATCTGGATCTCACCCGATCGGCCAGGTTCACCACCGGCCGCTGCCAGCCGCGTGCCATCGGGGCTAAACCGCACCGACTCAATCCGCTCGCTCATGCCCACGAGCCGTCCCACGGGAGCACCCGTCGATGCCTCCAGCAGAATCACCTCATGAAATCCCGCCACGGCCAGCAGGTTGCCAGCCGATGTGGCATCGACGGACGTGATCGCCGGCAGACGCGTGTACACCGGCGGATTGTCTCGCGAAAACGCCAGCGGAGCTGCAGGCGAGTCGTCGTGGGCCCCTGCGGCGATCCAGCGACGGATGGTCTCAATCTCTGCTGACGCCAACGGTGGCGGGTTCTTCGGCATCTCGGCGGCACCGTCCACCGGCTCGATCTGCCCCATCAGATAACTCGCGGCCGGATCCCCCGGCACGATGGCGGGCTCGCCCGATTCGTCCACCGGCGAGCAGCCGGTCAAAGCGGGTCATCACATACTCACCCTGCGGCTTGGCCTCCTGATGGCAGCCCACGCAGTGCCTGGCGAAGATCGGCTGCACGTCGCGATGGAAACTGACCATCTCCGCGGCGTCGTCAGCCCGGGCTGCCTGATGTGGCTGCAGTGAGCCGAGAAGCATCGCCGCAGCCACCCAGAGTGGAAAACCGCCGCTGAGCTGCCGGAGCGATGCTCCACCGGCAGGAACCTGGGGAGAGAAGCGTGCCACATGACCCCGGCGCTTTGAGAACAACCGCATCCGACACCTCTGTCTTGAGCACTCGTATCAGGCCTCTCGGCCCTCTCGGCTCGCAGGCCCCCGACGACCCACCAGCACGACGGGGCACCTCAGACAACAACCCGTCGTCTGTCGACAGTTTTCCCCGCGTGGCCAAGTCTACCTTCTTCTCCCAGCCGCTGCCTCCCCTTTGAGAAAGGTGGAGTGCCGAGCCGGGTGCGTTGCGGATGAGCCGGGAGACCGGTATCGTGCCCCACGGGCGATGGCTGACGTCGCCAAATCAAGGGGGGCACAAGCCCATGGCGTGGCATCGCCTGAGAATGCATCTGCCGTTGACCACGGCGATCTTTGCCGCAGCAGTGTTGCTGTGCGGTCTGCGTGGAGCGGGTGCACAGCCAGCGTCATCCGCCGTCGCATCAGGCGGCGACACAGGCCAAGGCAGCGTGACAGCGAGGGCTTCTGCCTCGATCGTGCGGCAGCACCGGGCCGACGCCTGGTCCGTGCTGAGCGTGCAGGCCGAGCACACTCCGGGCGAAAATGGGGGCGAAGGCGGCGAGGGAATGGTGTCGGTCTATTTTCCCGACACCGTCGACCAGCAGTATGTGCGTCGCATCTGGGTGCCCGAGGGTGGCCAGCGACTGGCGTTTCTTCCCTTTCGGATGCCCGCAGGAATTCCACGATCGCAGGGCAGCGTCGAACTGCAGATGGCCTCGATCGAAGTCGGCGAGGGCGATCGTGAAGTCTTTCGCCGCAGCGCAGGGAACCCGCTCACCGACAGCATTCTGCTCTCAGTTGATCACGATCCGGTGAAGACGATGGCGATCTACCGCCGCCACTCCATCACCAGTGAAAACCGGATGGACCGGCCAGACGTCGACGCCATCGACATGCTGCATGTCGCCCGGCAGACCGCCAAGCTCTCCACCAACGTGACCTCCTACCAGGAGGACTTGCTTCCACCGTGGCCCGAGGCCTTCGAGCAGTACCAGACGATGGTGCTCTGCGGAGGCCGGCTGGCCCACGATGCCGCCGGGCTTGCCGCCATCCGCGGCTGGCTTCGCAATGGCGGCCGCCTGTGGATCATGGCCGATCGCACGCCCCCATCCATGCTTGCGGCGATTCTCGGCAATCGCCTCGACCTGACGGTGGTGGATCGGGTGGAGCTCGACAGTTTTGAGATTCAGTCGCCCCTCCGACGGTCCGGCGAGGTGCTCGTCGACAGCTGCGAGTTTGAAACGCCCGTCGAGTTCGTGCGGGTGGCCACCGAACGCGACGACATCACCGCCACCATCAACGGCTGGCCTGCAGCGATCTGGTTTCCGTATGGCGAAGGCGAGGTTTTGTTGACCACCCTGGCACCGCGGGGCTGGATCGATGAGTTTGACGAGACGCCAACGGTGGCCCTTTCAGAGATGATGACCCGCTTCTTCAGTGTGCCTGAAGGACGGCTTGAGCCAGCCCTGATGGAAGCTGCTGTCACGCAGCAGATCGGCTACTCGATCCCCAGTCGCGGCTTTGCGGTGGCGATCTTGGCCGTCTGCTGCGGATGCCTGGCCGTGGCGGGCTTTGTGCTCGCTCGTCGCGACCAGCTGGAACATCTCTCCTGGGCCGTGCCTGTGATCGCGGTGGTGACCACGAGCGTGTTTCTGGCGACGGGCTTCGCCAACTCCACGAGCGTGCCGCCGAGCATCGCAGCCCTGGAAATCCACCGCGTGCTGCCGGGCACGAACGAAACCCGCACGGAAGGGCTCGCTGCGATCTACGATTCGCAGTCTCGCAACGTCGACTGGTCTGCCGCCAGCCGCCGTTGGGCGATCCCCGTGCCGCCTTCAGACGGTGAAATCCGCCGGCTTGTCTGGCTCGATGACGACACCATGGTTCCCGACAATGCGTCTACGGCGGCTGGCAGCGTCGGCACGGCACGGCTCACAGCGGCGACCGTTTCTAAGGCTCCGCTTTCCGTTACAGCGCATTTTGGTCCCGATGGCCTCGAAGGGCGATTTCCTTCTGCCGGCGAGGAGCCTGCGGCGGTTCCCACCGATGCGGTCATCGTGCAGGCGTCGATGCCGGGGCTGCCGGTCGCCGCCGCGGCCGATGGCAGTTTCACGGCCGCAGCCGACACGGTGCTCGCTGCGGGCGAGTACGTGGCGGGAGGGCTCCTTTCCGACGAGCAGGCCCGTCGGCACTCCGTGCTGCAGCAGCTCCTCGCGCCAGACGATGGCTGGGTGTTTCCCCGCGAGCCCTCGCTGCTGGCGTGGTCCGACGAGCTTGCTTGGGCAGATCGCTTTCCTGAGGGCTTTGCGACCGTTGGTGCTGCCCTGCATGTCGTGCCGCTCACACTCAGCCGCACCCCTCCGGGCACGCGGTTCACCATCCCCACAACGTTCTTGCGGCCGTCGATCGAGGCGGGCCGTGCCGGCACCTCCACCGCCTACAGCGGTCGCACAGGCCAGTGGGTCAAGGGGATGACGCGAGGAGGCGAAACCGTGCTCCGCTTCGAGCTGCCAGCAGAGGTTCGACCCTGCCAGCTGGACGGCGGCACACTTCTCGTGCGGTGCACCATTCCATCGCGGACCTTGGAAGTCTGGGCATATGGCGGTTCTGAGCCTGTGCAGGTGTTTGCCCGCTCCAATCCCAGCGGCGTGCTCACCATTCCGCTGGCAGCCGACCATCTTGTGATGGACGCCGGCGGCGGCGTTCGTCTCGGAATCATTGTTGGCGACGTGGAGCGGCCCGAGGTCGCCGAGGCCAGCACCGACGCGGATGCGGATGGCGGACTGGACGACTTTGAAGACACCGGCTGGCAGATCGATTACGCGCGGTTGACGCTGACCGGCGAAACCTCAGCAGCGAGAGAACAACCATGATCAGCACGGCGGGGCCCGTCGTGGTCACTCATGAACTGACCAAACGCTATGGCGAGTTCACGGCACTCGACAGCCTCTCGTTCATGCTCGACCGCGGCCAGATCCTCGGCTTCATCGGCCCCAACGGCGCCGGCAAGACGACGACCATCAAGATCCTGGTCGGCCTGATGCGGCCCACGAGTGGCTCAGCGAGCATCGCAGGAGCCGACTGTGTTCGCGATGCCCGCCGCATCAAGCGGCTCGTCGGCTTCATGCCCGACACCTTCGGCTCCTACGACAACATGCGGGTGCGGGAATACCTCGACTTTTTCGGTGCGGCCTTCGGCATCGGCCGTCGGGAGCGGACGCGGCGGATCGACGAGGTGCTTGAGACCACCGGCTCGACCTACATGCGAGATCGCTACGTCGAGAGCCTCAGCCACGGCATGAAGCAGCGGATCGGCGTGGCCCGCACGCTGCTGCACGATCCTGATGTGCTGATCCTCGATGAGCCGGCCAACGGTCTCGACCCGCAGGCCCGCATCGAGATGCGAGAGCTGCTGCTCAAACTGGCCGACATGGGCAAAACCCTGATCGTCACCAGCCACATCCTTCCGGAGCTCTCCCGCATCTGCAACGTGGTCGCGATCATGACCAAGGGCACGCTCCGCGCCTTCGGCACGCTCGATCAGATCATGCAGGCGATCCGCCAGCGGCGGACGTTTGAGGTCCAGCTGGTCGAGGCCGCGAAGGCCCCCGAGGTCGCTTCCGCAGTGTCGCGGGGGCTCGACGAGAGCGAGCAGCAGAGCGTGGCGGCCCATGATGCCGAGGCCGTGGTCCGCTTCCAGACCAGCCGCTCCGACGCCGACCTCGCCGACCTGCTGGGAGGCCTGGTGCGGGCCAACCTTGGGATCGCCCAGTTTCGCGAGGTGCCCACCGATCTCGAAGACGCCTTCCTTACGGTCACACGTGAGTCATGATTGCGATCTTTCAACGCGAGTTTTTCGGCATTCTTCGCCTGCGAAGGGCCGTTGTCGCAATCGTCGCCATGGCGCTCTGCTCGGGGCTGCTCGTGCTGGCACGCTGGCCGTCTGAGGGCCTCGTCGACCTCTCGGGCAGCCAGGCTCGGCAGGTGTTTCGGATCTTCACCTACGGCATGCTCGCCGGCGTGTTGCTGCTGGCGCCGGCCTGGCCCGCCACCTCGTTCGTGCAGGAGCGGCGGCGCGGCACGCTGGCCCTTCTCTTCAACACGCCGCTCTCCAAGCTCTCGATCTACGCAGGAAAGCTCTCAGGCGTGCTCGCCTTCACCGGCCTGCTGCTGGTCACAAGCCTGCCCGCGGCAGCAGCCTGCTACGCAATGGGTGGTGTCGATCTCTGGCAAGACCTGGGCAGCGTGGCCCTCGTGCTGCTGGTGGCCACGCTGGAGTATGTCGCCATCGGGCTGCTGGTGAGCACCTTTGCCGGCTCCACTGATGCCGCCGTGCGGACCACCTACGCGGCAGTCTTTTCGCTCTGCTTCCTCACCCTTGGCCCTCACTACTTTCTCCAAGGGCAGCCGGGATGGATGCCCTTCGCCGCGGCCTGGCTGCGCCGCGTGTCGCCGCTTCCGGTGCTGATGCACCTGGTCGGCCAGGGCAGCATCGGCTCGCAAGGCCTGATGGAGTCGAGCTCGGGCTTGCCTGAATACCTGCTGGCAAGCGTCGCCGTCACGCTGGCGGTGATGGCGGCCACCTTGCTGCAGCTGCACTCCGGCATCTTCGACCGTTCCCGTTCCCAGGGCGTGATCACCGACGAGCAGTCGCTCGGCGTGCGGGCAGCCCGCCGGGTGTTTTTCCTGGTTGACCCGCAGCGGCGATCTGCCGGCATCCCGTTCTGGCTCAACCCTGTGATGGTCAAAGAGTTTCGCACCCGCCGCTTCGGCAGGCTCCACTGGATCCTGCGGCTGGTGGCGGCCTGTGCGGTGGTCTCGCTGCTGACCACCCTCGCGGCCACCACCGGCACGGTCGACTGGGGCGTGGAGACGATCGGCGGCCTGCTGGTGATCTTCCAAGTTCTCCTGATGGTGCTGCTCACGCCGAGTCTGTCCGCCGGGCTGATCAGCGGGGAGCGGGAAAGTGGTGGCTGGGATCTTCTGCGGATGACCCGCCTCTCAGGCTGGCAGCTGGCTGTCGGCAAGCTGATGAGCGTGGCGTGGACGCTGCTTCTGGTGCTGCTGGCCACCCTGCCCGGCTACATCGTGATGATCGCCATCAAGCCGGTGATGTGGCTCCAGGTGTCGCTCGTGATCATCTGCCTGTTGCTCACAACGCTGGTCACCCTCGCCGTCAGCGCGGCGGTCGGCAGCCTTTTCGCGAGAACCACCACGTCGACCGTTTCAGCCTACGTCGTGTTGCTGGCAATGTTCTTCGGCCCGCTGCTGGTGTGGCTTGGCCGCGACGCCCCCTTTGGCTACGAGGTCGTGCAGGCGGCTCTGGCCATCACGCCTGCCGCGGCGGCGCTCTCCGTGATTGGCATGCCCGGCTTCGAGCAGTACGAACTGATTCCTCTCTCGTGGTGGGTTGCGGCTGGTGTGACCGCGGTCTCGTTTGGAATCCTGTCGGCTCGCATCTGGCGGCTGATGCGTCCGTCCTGATACGGCGAGGTGTGTGGTCATGCTGTCTTTTGGTCGCTCCGTCATCTTTTTTCAGCGGGCCTTTTTTCCGCGGGCCGGTTTGTTTCGGGCTCGATCGGCATCGCTCGTCGTGCTGGCGATAGCCGCTGGAGCTCTCGCCGCAGCTGCCCCGGCGGCCGAGACAGTGCCGGCTGCCGAGGAGGTGTCAGCTGGCAGCCCGGCGGCCGCAGACGCCCGTGGGCAGCTGGCGGAGATCCCGCGGCCCGTGATCGATGATGCGATGTGGCAGGATCCCTTCCTCCCGCTGCCAACCTACCTTCCCAAGTTTTCCAAGACGCTCCTGCCGATGTGGCTTGAGGCCCTGGCCCGCCCCGAAGCAGAGACCAGACGGGTCGCCGCTGGCACCTTTGCGATTGCCGCAGCTCGCTCCATGCCCGGGCTTGAGCCAGCGACGGAGCCGCTACGGGCGGTTCTCACAGGGGATGACGACCCTGTCGTCCGTCGTGCCGCCGCGTCGGCCTTGGTGGCGATCGATGCCCGTGGTGCAGCGGCCGATCTTGCAGCTGCCGCCTCCGCGGATGGCCTGCTGATGGCCGAGATTGTGGAGCCAGCGCTGGCTCGCTGGGGCGACCAGTCTGCCCGCGAGGTGTGGCTTTCCCGACTGGCTGATCCTCGCTGCGAGCCGGCGCTGCGGACCCTGGCGATTGAATCGCTGGCTGCTGCCGGGGTCACGCAGGCCGCTGAGCCTCTGCGTGCCCATGTGCTCGACGACACGCAGCCGCTGGCCGAACGCGTGGCCGCCGCACAGGCCTGCGGCAGGCTCACCTCGGCAGGCCTGACGGATGCCGCGGCCGATCTCGCTGCCCGTCGCCTGCGGCCGCCGCATGCAGGGCCGCTGCTCGCCGTGCTGCTGCTCTCACGCCATGACGATGCCAGCGGCGATCGATCTCCTCACCTCCCTCGCCAGCAACTCCGAGCCGTCTGTGGCCACGGCTGCTCTCGACCGGCTTCGTGAGATCGATAACGATCTCGGCCTGCCACTGGCCCGTGCGGCCATCGTGAGCAGCGATGCGGGGCTTCGCCGCGTGGGTGCGGAGATCCTGATCACACACGGCGACGCCGCCGCGGTGGAGTCGCTCTGCCCGATGCTCGACGACCGAAACCCGGCTGTTCGCAGCCTGGTGGCCGGAGCGCTTGTGCAGTTTGCTGCCGCAGAGCCGCTGGCCGATGTGGTGATCGACGGCAGCATGGCGGTGCTTTCGGGCACTGGCTGGCGGGGCCTCGAGCAGGCAGCCCTCGTGCTCGGCACACTCGACCACGAGCCGGCCGCCGACCGCCTGCTTGAGCAGATGCAGCATCCACGGCCCGAAGCAGCGCTCGGGGCAGCCTGGGCGCTCCGCAAGCTGGCCGTCGACGCAACTTTCGCGCCGCTTGTTGGCATTCTCCGAAACTGCCCACGAGGCAATGGCCGGCCCAGGCGTCCCGCGGCACGTGGGCCTCCAGGTGAGCCAGGTCTTTCAGCTGTTTGGTGAAGTCCTCTACCCGCCGGGCGAGCCACTGATGCGGAAGTTTGTTCCCAAGTCGACCCTGCCGCCTGAGGCCCGAGGGGCCGCCTGCTGGACCCTCGGGCATCTCAAAGCCGCACAGCCCGATGAACAGCTCGCCGCGGCGTTTGCAGCAAGAATCGCTGACGTTGCCGGCCCCAATCCCGAGAACGACCTCGTCCGCACGATGACCGCCATCAGCCTCGGCCGCATGAAGTCGGAGAGCCAGATCCAGACACTGCGGACGTTTGCCGAGCAGCACGGGCCGATCGACACGGTGGGCCTCGGCTGCCTGTGGGCGATTGAGCAGATCACCGGGGAGCCGATGGAGACAATCGAAACCCTGACGTTTGGTGTCAGTGGGTGGTTTCTGCAGCCGCAGTTTCGGTAGCGGCTCCGATGAGGGCGGTATACTAAAGGAGCGGGGAGGACTCGGCTGAGGCCTGTTAGTGCCGCATCGTGATGCCGCCGGGCGGATTCGGCGGCCGACGGAAACGCTCATCAACGACGCCATGCCTTCGCTGCTCATGTGCTGCCGCCCTTCTCTGCGACGAGCGGAAAACTCCCGAACGCTCGCGATCGGGGCCGTCTGTGTGGCGATGTTCGCAGCCTCAGCCATCGCCCGCGAGGCGAGTGTTTCTGACAGTGCAGCAACAGCGACGGCAGCAGACCTCTCCACCACGATCGACTCGCAGCTGGAGGCGACCTGGGCAGCCAGCGGCGTGACGCCGGCCGAAGGCATTTCGGACGAAGCCTTCGTTCGGCGACTCTTCCTCGACCTTGCCGGGCGGGTTCCCACGCTGGCCGAGCGGGCAGCTTTTCTTGAGGATCCGCAGCCCAATCGCCGCCTTCTCCTGATCGACCGGCTGCTGGAGTCGGAAGATCATGCCCGGCACATGGCCGATGTGTTTGATGTCTTGCTGATGGGACGGGCCTCCGGCCAGCGAATGCGGGAACGGCAGGAACATGGCTGGAGAGCCTGGCTGGAGCAGGCCTTTCGCGACAATCGGCCGTGGAATGAAATGGCCGAGGCGATGCTGCTGGCCCGGGCCGCTGATCCTGCCGACGACCCTGCCGCCTGGTTTCTCTACGAGCGCGACAACAACCATCAGAAGATCGCCGAAGCGGTCGCTCCTGCGTTTTTTGGCTTCCGCATTGAGTGCGTTCAGTGCCACAACTCCATGACGGCCTTCGAGGTGGAGCAGGCGCACTACTGGGGCCTGGTGGCGTTTTTCAATCGCAGCAAAAACGAGATGACCGGCCGCGGCCCGCGGATCGTGGAATCGGCCATCGGTGGCTTCTCGGAGTTTGCCGATATTGAGGGCACCAGCTCACAAAACCTGCTCACCTTCCTGGAGGCCGACACTGTTGACGAGGAGCGGCCGGAAGCCAACGCGGAGCAGGAAGACCAAGACGATCTCTACCAGGCGGCCCTCCGAGAAGGTGAACCTCGCCAGCCGATCTTTTCCCGTCGCGAACGATTCGTGGAGGACGTGCTTCGCGATCATCCGTTGGTGGCTCAGGCCATGGTCAACCGGCTGTGGGCCATGCTGATGGGCCGTGGGCTCGTGCATCCCTTCGACGAAATGGATTCCGCCCATGAGATTTCCCATCCCGAGCTTTTGAAACGGCTTGCTGACGAGTTCTGCAGCCACGGCTACGACATCCGTCGCACGCTGCGGGCCATTGCGGCCAGCCAGGCCTACCAGCGATCGTCGCGACAGCCTGACGGCATCGACGATCCGTCGAGCTTCGCCTGGCATCTCGAACGTCCACTGACTGCCGAGCAGTTCACCCGCAGCCTCGCGGTGGCGCTCACCGGCACGGTGGAGCCACCGAAGGAACTGACCGCAGCCATCCGCCAGGCGATTCCCGACGTCCTGCCCGATGAGGCTGTCACCGGTATTGCTGAGCCGCTGTTTCTCTCCAACGGCCCACCGCTTCAGGCAGCGCTTCGTGAGGCCGCGGAAGGCTCGCACCCGCTCGCCGCGATGGCCTCGTTGCCGACGGCTGAGGATGCTGCCGAAGCCCTCTTTCTGGCCACCTTGGGAAGACAGCCCGACCCTGAGGAATCGGCTGCGGTCGCGGCTTTTCTCGCCCAGCCACACGGCGAGCCTTCACAGCCCGTCGATCGCGAGCGGCTCTGGCAGGCAGCCTGGGCGGTGGTCACATCCGCCGAGTTTCGCTTCAACCATTAACGGCGCGTGCGGGCCGCATGCTCGCCACCAGCTCCCCATGCCCTCTGCGTCACAACCTCGATCGTCTGCACCAGCTTCCCGCGACTGCGGCAGCCCGGAGCATGGCATGCACCGCCGGCTCTTCCTGGAGGGGTCGCTGACGGCAGGTCTCGCCTCCATGGGAAGCTTCGCCGGGCTCTTCTCGGCGCGGGCAGCGGCGGAAGCCGTCCAGCGGCAGGGCAAGAAATGCATCCTGCTGTGGCTCTGCGGAGCTGCCGAGCCAGTTTGAAACCTGGGACCCAAAGCCGGGCACGGAAACCGCGGGGCCCTTTGGTGCGATTCCCACGGCCGTCCCCGGCGTGCATATCAGCGAACTGATGCCGCAGTGTGCGGGCATCCTCGACAAGTTCGCCATCATCCGCTCGATGAAGACCGAGCCGACGGAGCATTTCCAGGGCATCGATGTGCTCACCCGCGGTGATGCCCCGCGGCCCCCCTTCACCCGGCCGATTCTTGGCTCCGTTGTTGCCCAGCAGCTCGGCCAGCTCGACAGCCCAGTGCCACAGTTCGTGCTGCTCGACCCGTGCCCTGAGGGCAATGAGTTCAAGTCGTTCAAGGCGGGCAACTGGGCCGGCTGGCTGGGAGCTGAATACGGCCCGGTGCGAGCGGGCGGAGCGTATGCCATTCCGGACATCCTCCGTCCGGAATCGATCAGCGAGGTCGACCATGCCGATCGCGAAGCCCTGCGGGCCTTTCTCAGCCGCAAGTTTGAGAACGACCAGAAAAGCGCAGCGGCAGCGGGCTACAACGCCGCCTTCGCTCGTGTGAAGGGGCTGATGAGCTGTGCTCCGCTGTTCGACCTCGACCGGCTCCCTGAAGACGACCGACGCCGCTACGGCCCCGGTGCCTTTGCCCAGCACGCGCTCCTCGCCCGGCATCTGATCGAGAACGGGTCGACCTTCGTGATGGTGGCCAATGGCATGCCCTGGGACAACCATGTGTTCCAGCACGAGATGCATCAGATGCTGGTGCCCGAGCTCGACAATGTGCTCGCTCAGCTGATCAACGACCTCGAAGACCGAGGCATGCTCGACGACACGCTGGTGATCGCCATGGGAGAGTTTGGCCGCACACCGTGGCTCAATGAGGCCCGCGGCCGCGATCACTTTGCGAAAGCCTGGAGCCTTGCAATGGCGGGCAGTGGGATCCGCGGAGGTGTGGTCCACGGCGGCACCGACGAGCGAGGCTTCGATGTTACCAGCGACCCGGTCGACAACCGCCAGCTCTTCGCCACGATCTTCACCGCCCTCGGGATCGATCCCACGGCCGAATACGACCTCGGCGATCTGCCCACCTTCCATCGCGTGGAAGGCGGGGCCGAGCCGCTCATGTCCCTTTTGAAAACGGGCTGAAACCCCGTCGCCGCAATGCCTCCCGCCAGCCCGAATCGTCTGACCGACTTCAAGCTGCCAACAGCGGTGCTCGCCGCTGCCTGGCTGGGTGAGGGGGAGCTGCTCGCAGGCTGCATGGACGGCGTGTATCGGGTCGATCTGGCCGCCGCCAGCCACCGCAAAATCGGCTCCCACGCCAGCTATGTCAGCTCCGTCGCAGCGGTTCCTCGCCATGGGCAGTATCTCTCGGCTGGCTACGACGGCAGACTGCAGTGGTATGACCTCGCCAGCGACCAGCCGACGCGGTCCCTCGACCTGCACCGCTTCTGGTCGTGGGACATGGCTGTTTCACCCGATCAGTCGCTCGTCGCCTCGGTCACCGGTCAGTACCTCGCCGGCGGCTACAAGTATGAGCCGGCCCCGGAACGGGAGCCGTCGGTGCGTGTGGTGGCCGCCGACACCGGTGAGATCCTGCTGAGCCTGCCCCACGTGCCTTCGGTGCAGGCGGTCGCCTTCAGCCACGACAGCCAGTTTGTGGCTGCCGGCAACCTGATGGGAGAAGTCCGCATCTGGAATGCCCGCACGGGCGAGCAGGTGGCCGGCTGGACCACGCCCGACTTCACTAGCTGGGGCATCATCAAGAGCCACTGCTACCTCGGGGGCATCTTTGCCCTGCGGTTTACGCCAGACGACAGCGGTCTGTTGATGTGCGGAATGGGCCCGATGCACGACCCGATGGCGGGCAACGGCCGGCAGCTCTGGCAGCGGTGGGACTGGCGGGCCGACGCAGCTGCAAAAATCGACGAGACACACGAGGGAGAATCGGGCGAAGGCCTGATGGAGGCTCTGGCGGTGGAGCCGCAGGCGGGCTTCTTTGCCATGGGCGGGCGGCTGCGGGGCGGCAACCTGAATGTGGGGCTCTACGGCCTCGCTGATGGTGGCAAGCTGGGAAGCGTGAAGTCCGGCTATCGGGTCACCGAGATTCTGTTTTCCACCGATGGCTCGCGAATGATCCTCGTCGGCGGCCAGGGCCAGCCCGACCAAGACGCCGAAGGCCGCATCGCCGACTTCGGTCGCGTTGAGGTCTACGACATCGCGTGAACGGAGCAGCGTATGCCTCGAGTTGTGCTGCGTGTGGTCGGTGCGGTCGGCATCGTCGCCTCCATTGTGCTGATTGGGTCGCTGCTGTGGCCCCCGCAACCAGCCGACGACCGGCAGCCAGACCGGGCCATTGAGCCGAGCCCGCCCATTCCGCCGGCCGCCGCCGCGGTCAACGCTCCGGCCATGCCAGCCGTTCCACTCCAGCCACGTGCCGACGCCTGGCTGTCTGACCAAACAGCCCAGTCAGGCATCGCGTTTGTGCACCACTCCGGCGACTCTCCTGAGAAGCCATTTCCCTCGGCCAACGGCAGCGGACTGGCCGCCTTCGATTACGACGTCGACGGGTATATCGACCTTGTCTTCGCCACCGGCAACGACTTCCCCGTCGACGAAGCGACAGCCAGCCACAGCAACCGCTGCTACCGCAACCTCGGTGGCTGGGCGTTTGCCGAGTCCACTGCCCAGACAGGCCTCGGCCATCGCAGCTACACGCATGGCGTGACCGTGGCCGATGTCGACTCCGACGGTTTTCCAGACGTGCTCTTCACCTGCTACGGGCCGGATGTCTTCTTCCACAACCTCGGCGACGGAAGCTTTGAGCGGATGACCATTGGAGTCGAGGATGCCCGCTGGAGTTCCAGCGCTGCCTTCTTCGACGCCGACCTCGACGGGCTGCTCGACCTCTACGTCTGCCACTACGGAAACTGGTCGCTGGACGACAATCCGTTCTGCGGAGATGCCTCTGGCAACGTGCGGGTGTTCTGCAGCCCTCTGACTGTCGAGCCCGTGCCCGACGCCTTCTTCCGCAATCAAGGCGACGGCAGCTTTGCCGACGCCAGCGACGACGCTGGGATTCTCGTGCCGCCCGGCCGCGGCCTGTGCGTGCTCGCAGCGCATCTCGACGACGATGCCTCTCTCGATCTCTACATCGCCAACGACCTCAACCACAACGTTCTTCTTGCCGGCAGTGGCACGGGCAGCTTCACCGATAGGAGCGATCTCTCGGGGGCGGCCTATGATTCCATGGGGCGGGTGAAGTCGAGCATGGGTATCGATGCCGCCGACACGCGCGGCACAGGTCGTTTCGACCTGCTCGTCACCGATTTTCAACGCGAATACAACCTGCTGTTTGCCAATGCGGGAGGTGGCATGTTCGTCGACGCCAGTGAACCCAGCGGGGTTGGCCCGACAGGTGTGCAGCTGGTCAGCTGGGGGGTCCAGTTTGCCGACCTGGATCTCGATGGTCGCGAAGATGCGATTGTGACCAGCGGCCATGTCGGTGACGAACGGGATCCCGAGGCCGACCTTCGGCAGCCCGGCCTAGTGCTGCGGAATCTCGGCAGCCGTTTTGAGGCGGTCGCGGCCGACCAGGCCGGCAGCTATTTCTTCGAGCCGCATCAAGGCCGAGGGCTGATTGCCGCCGATCTCGACAACGACGGCGATGAAGACTTCATCTTCAACCATCGCGATGAGCCGGCCACCCTGCTCGCCAACGACGCTGCCAACCATGCCTCGCCAGGCCGTGCCCCGCTCACCATCAAACTTGTGGGCACCAGCAGCAACCGCGATTGTATCGGCGCGGTGGTGACCCTCGCCGGAAGCCCGCGTCAGCTGCGGCAGCGCAAGGGAGGCGGAGGATATCAGTCAACGCGCGACCCCAGGCTCTTTTTCGCTGTCGACGGCGGCAGCAGCAGCTCGCTGACGGTTCGCTGGCCAAGCGGAGCCGAGTCGCAGGTCGACGGCCTGGCTGCCGGAGGTAGGTATGTGATCATCGAGCCCGTGGCAGAGACACCGCCGCGCGTTCTCGTCTTGCAGGAGCCGGAGCTATGAGCCGTTTGTGGCATGCCATCGTGGGGAGAATGCTCACGACGGCCAGCATGGTGATCTTGGCTGCAGGCTGCCAGGATGAGAGTCTACCTGTGGCTCCGCAGGCTGCCGCTGTGCGGCCAGCCGGCCCACGCATCTCCACGCCGCTGACCGCTCCCCGCACCCCAGGCCCGGCATCGACGGCGGCCGACACAGCAGGCCCGGCCCCCGCGTCGGTCCGGCCTGTCTTTGAGAATGTCGCCCGGGAGTCGGGCGTCGACTTCCTCTACGACCGCGACGTGGTCGAAGGGCGGTGGCTGATCGTGGAGGTGATGGGTGGAGGCGTGGCCTGGCTTGATGCCGATCTCGACGGCTGGCTCGACCTGTTCTTCACCAACGGTGGACCAATCGAACCCGAAACAGGGCCTGCCCGCTCGGCCGCAGACCAGCTCTTTCGCAGCCTCGGCCCCGATGCCTCCGGTCAGGTTCGCTTTCGCAACGTCACCCAGGCGGCGGGCATTCCCGATGGTGGCTACGGGCAGGGCGTGGCGGTGGGCGACTACGATGCCGACGGCTTTCCTGACATCTATGTGACCAACTACGGGCCCAATCTGCTGCTCCACAACAACGGCGACGGCAGCTTTACGGATGTCACGGCTGAGGCCGGTGTCGGCGATGCCTCGTGGGGCACGGCCGCCTTCTTCGCCGATCTCAACGCAGATGGGCAGCTCGATCTCTACGTTGTTAACTTCATCGACCAGACGCCTGCCAACGTGCAGCCCTGCGACTATGGAGGCGACATCGGCTACTGCGGCCCAGGCACCTACCGAGGAGTCCAGGATGCGGTCTACGTCGGCCAGGGCGACGGGCGTTTCCTTGAGCAGTCTGCACGCCTCGGTTTCGTGGAGCCGGACGGGGCCGGCAAGGGGCTGGCGGCCGTCGCCGTCGACTTTGACCACGACCTGCGGCCAGAAGTGTATGTGGGCAACGACATGACGCCCAACCTGCTCTACACATCTGGGGGCAGTGCTCCGCCAGGCGATAGCCAGCCCGAGGCCAGCCTCTATCGCGAGATCGCCGTCGCGGCAGGCTGCGCGCTGAGCGATCAGGGGGAGAACGAGGCCACGATGGGGATCGTCTGCGAAGATCTCGACGACGACGGCCTTCCCGACCTCTTTCTCGCCCACTTCCACAAGGCGAAGAACACGCTCTACCGCAATCTCGGCGGGCTGCTGTTTGCCGACGAAAGCCGGCGAACGAAAATCGCCGCCACGAGCTTCGACAACCTCGGCTTCGGTTCGGTCGCGCTCGACTGGGATCGCAACGGCCTGCTCGATCTCTTTGTGACCACCGGTCACGTCCTCGGCCCCAACGCACCGCCCGAGAAGATGGCCCCGCAGCTGCTCCGGCGAATCGACAGCAGGCGGTTTGAAGACGTGTCTTCCGAGGTTGCCGGCTCCTACTTTGCCGGCCTCTGGCTCGGCCGGGGTGTGGCTGGGGGCGACTACGACAATGATGGCGACCTCGATATCGCAGTGGCCCACAACGACTCGCCGTCGGCCCTGCTGGCCAACCGCACCGAGGCCGGCGGTGGTTTCCTGGGTCTTGAGCTCACCACGCCGTCGCGAATCCCGCCCATCGGCGGTCGTGTGGAAGTCGTTTCCGGCGAGATCCGCATGACTCGGCCGATCTTCGCCGGCGGCAGCTATCAGGCCAGCCACGATCCGAGAATGCTCTTCACGCTCGAAGCCGGTGAGACTGCTGCTGAGGTCACCATTCACTGGCCGAGCGGTCGCGTTGACGAGCTGACGCTCGCAGGCGACCGCTACTGGCGGGTGATGGAGGGGCAGCCCGCAACGACATTGGCTCCGCAGCGTCCGGTGACAAAGGAGACTCTATGAGTGCCTCCGCACCCGCACCAGCGAAGGCCGGCCGCACCACTCGAGGCCTCCGAGTGGCCTGCGGGGTTTTCCTTGCCATCGCCGCAGCCCTGGCCATCGTCTGGGGCATCGAGCGTTGGCAGAGCTGGCCGCTGCGACAAGGCGAAACGGCCTTGGCGGCTGGTGATCCCGAACGCGCGGAGGCCTTTGCAGGGTTTTATCTTGAGAGTCATTCCGCTGATCCACGTGGCCTCTCGCTGCAGGCCCGAGCACTCGTGGCCCTTGGCCGTGGCCAGGAGGCAGTGGCCATTTACGAGAAGATCGGGGCTGCCTCGGCGGACGATGTCCACGCCTGGGCTGCCGCCTATCTGCTCACCGAATCCTGGTCACGAGCCTCACACCTGCTTGAGCAGTTTCTTCGCATGCAGCCTGAGAACGCTGATGCAACCTACGAGCTCGCCACCTGCACAGCCCGTCTTGGGCAGCTGAAAGCGGCTGTCGAGATTGCCGAGCGCTACACCGACATCTCTGGCATGACAGCCCAGGGGCATCTCCTGCAGGCCATCTTCCACCAAGACCTCGGCGACTCGGCCTCGGCGGCTGCGGCCTACGAGCGTGTGCTTGAGTCGCGGCCTGATGCCGCCGATCTCCAGCTCCCTCCCCATGAAATCCTGCTGCAGCATGGCAACACCTTGCTCGATCAAGGTGACGCAGCAGCGGCGATGGCACAGTTTCAGCGGAGCATCGCAGTTGCCCCGACCGGTGAAGCCTTCTTCAGGCTTGGTCGGGCAGCCGCCCAGACTCGGCGACCAGGAGGCCGCTTGCAAGGCCTGGGAGCAGGCCGTCGCCATCCAGCCCACCAGCGTGTCGCCCCGCGAGGCACTCGGCCGAAGCAGCCCTGGCCAACGGCAACATTCCGGCAGCAGAGGAGTGGCTCGCTCCCCTCACCAGCGTCGCTGGTGAACGGGCAGAAACCGCCTATCTCTTTCAACGAATCGCCGCGAGCCAGAGTGATCAGGAGGCCTTCGCTCGTTGGAAGGCGATCGCCGACACCGCTCGCGGACGGCAGCAGCGGGAGCGGCTGATCGAACAGTTTGTCATCGCCGCACCAACAAACCCGTGGGCGATGGCTGTCCGGGCCCATCGCTTTGCCGCAGCCGGCAACTGGCAGCAGGCGGGCGATCTGCTCGAAGGACTCCCCTCGTCATTCGATGAGGAGCCCTTCGTGCAGGATCTTCGAGCAGCGGTTGAGGCACAGGGATCACTTCCCTCGCTCGACGCTGTTCCTGTGAACGAGCCCTGAACGCAGCCTCAGGCTGCTACTGGTTCTCATACTTCTCTCGCTGATTGTCAGGCATGCCCTGCATCGCACGTTCCATCGGGCTCTGCCCTTCCTGCTGAACGGGCTCCACGGTCGGCTCCGGGCTCGGCTCCGAACAGCCGGTGACACCAAACATCGCCACCGCCAGCAGTGAGAAAAACAGCTTCTTCTTCATGACGCTCGCTCCAAGAGTTTCGTACACAACAGTTTGCGGCCGCTTTCCCGCGGCCGTCCACGGAGAGCGGTCGCTCCTGCCGGCTGAACAACCGGCTGCTGCAAACTCACCCCGAACCGTCCAGTTTATCCCCTCCCAGCCTCTGGTCTAGCGATCCCCGATCGCCGTCCAGGCAACTGCTTCCCAGCCGCTTGCCTCCCGCTCCCGCCCAAGCTCTCGGTAAAACGAGGCCATCGCGGCAGCCACCTGCGGATCCGCAGGAGCCCCCAGGGAATCGAGCAAGGCCTGCAGCCGCTCCTGCGGGATCTGCTCCTGAATCTGCTGCACCCGCTCCCGTTCTCTGGCCGCCGCGTCGGTCTCTCCTGCCCGGGCGAGGCAGCCTGCGAGGCGATTGATCGCTCGCCAGTCGATCTCACCAGGCCAGATCGCGATCGCCTCGCGGTAGGCCTCAGCCGCACCGCTCGGGTCGTCTGCTGCCTCCTGCAGCACACGACCGCGGACCATCCAGTATCGCCGCCCCGCGCGAGGCTCCGGCCACCGATTGAAGGTCTCTTGAGCAGGCTCCACTTCACCAAGCTCTAAGAGGGTCTCCACCACGACGCCGAGAATGAACGGGTTTGTCTGCGCTGCCTGCGGAATCTGCCCGGCAGCCTCATCGAGCACCTCAAAGGCCAGCTCAGGCTCGTTTTCACGAAGAAAGAGCTCGGCCAGCGCCGCATGGGGAACCGGCTCCTGTGGCTCCGCCAAGCGGAACCGCTGAAGACGTCGTCGCTCCACTGCAGCACCAGGGTCGGACGCTGCCCCGCGAAACCCCATCAGCCGGTCGAGCTCTGCCGTGGAGGTCAGCGGGAAGAACTGGCTGACAAACCACTCCCGCAGCCGCAGCGGCCGCTGCTGCTCAGCCGAGAGCTCGTAGCACTGCCAGAAGGCTTCCTCAGTCTCTTCCGCCCTGCCGGTGAGCTCGAGCAGTTTCCACAAGAGCATGTGCGCCTCGAGCGACACAGGCTCAAGATCGATCGCCCGCTCAAGCGAACGCGAGGCCGTCATCGGCTCATACCGCAGAAAGAGCTCAACACGGGCCTCGGCAATCCGGGCATCCACAGCGTTTGGCGACGTGTTGGGGATGCGGGCCAGGCAGGCGAGCGAGTCGGTGATTCGTCGACCCAACGGCACCGAGTCGTCTTTGACCAATGCCTCTGCCGCCAAGAGGTTGGCCCTGGCATCAGACGGATGGAGCCAAAGGTAGCGAGCAAGTGGCTGATGCACCTCCTGCCAGAGCCCATGCCTTGCGAGCCCCTCAGCAGTTGCGAGCCCACGGCTCGCAAACCACCATGCACCGCCGGCGAAGACTGCCGCCACGAACACCGCCGCGACAAGGGCAGTCGCGACGCGGCCATTTCGCAGCGTTGCCGCTCCAGCCATGGTCTCGCTGCAAGCAAGCGGGGCGACCGTTGCCGGCCGCCCCACCTTGCAGTTTCTTCGGCCTGCTCTCGTGCGAAAGCTCTGCCGCATGGTCATCACGTTCGCCTACTGGGCCGCAGCCTCGCCGCAGTTGCGGGTGCCCATGGCCCACCACACGTCATTGGCAACGTCGTCGGTCAACGAAACGGACGCCGCCGTCCATCATGCCCACATTGACACCGCCGGGATGCTCACTCATCGCAGCCAGCAGGTTGGATCCGTACCAGTCGCCGCCACCAGGGCCGTCCCAGGTCTGGCAGCTCTTCTCATTCGGCATCATCGTGTGCGAATACGCACCACCCGCAGCCATAAACGACCACGACCAGCCGCCGCCACGCATGATGCGGCCGCCACCGCCATCGTTGAGGGCGGTCTGATTCAAGCAGCTCTGCCGCATCTCCGCCGTCGAGTTGCCTCGCGCCCAGTTGTAGACCTGGCTCCGCATCAGCTTCCTGTTGTTGGTGATGTTGCCGTGCCACTTTTCGATCACAAACTCGGAATAGCCGGCTGTCTTGCTCGTGCCGTCGCTGATCGAGCCCATCGTCACCGGCGGGTCGCCGTAGGGGTCGACCTCATGGCGATACGACGCGATGCCGTTGTGCTGCGTCTCGCCGGCATGAGACGCACCGGAAACCGTGTGCGGCGCGTTGTGCGACGTGCCCATGTTGATCGAGTAGGTGTGGTTTGCCGATCCATCACCGATTCGATTCGGGCTCGACGGACAGACAAAGGTCGACACCCGATTGTTGAGGGCTGACGTTGTTGGCCGCCGGCGTAGCACCGCTGCCCCAGCCGGGGTGGTAGGCGCCGCCCTTCTTGTCGCCGAGGGCGTCGTAGATGGTCTGCTCCTCGATAAACGAAAGCAGCTTCACCTTGTCGGAGAAATAGTAGGCCTCGTAGGTCGTGCCCCAGCCGACACTCTGGGGAAACTCCCCGTTCGTGTCGTGGTGGTTGTGCATCGCCAGCATGATCTGCCTGACGTTGTTCTGGCACTGGCTGCGGCGGGCCGCCTCACGAGCCGACTGCACGGCGGGCAGCAAGAGGCCCACCAAGACACCGATGATGGCAATCACAACGAGCAGTTCGACGAGCGTAAAGCCGCGCCTGACCGCGGATCGCCTTGGAAAGCGAAACGAGTTGCATGGGATCACTCCTAGACAAGAAAACGCATCAAAAAGAATGCAGCATCAACCCCAAGAGAGTCGGCGCAAAAAATGCCGCACGAATGAAAACACCAACCCCCCGAGAGCGTCCTGAAGTTTATGCGGAAACTCCGCCGGCGTGCAAGTCAATCCCTAGCGGCACGGCCACCGTCCCTTGCTTCTGCACATGAGGGATCTCTATGACGGCGAAATCAGCGATTTTGGTGGCAAGGCTGCACAAAAAAAGGTGGCAGGCAGCCTCTCGCCACCTGCCACCTCTTCGTTGTTACAGCTCTTTACTTCGTTGAGAGCTCAATCGGCGGAAGTTTGGTCGTGCTGTCGCTGACCTCCACGGAGATCTTTGACTGACCGAGCACCATAAACGCACCGCCCAGCCGGTCAGGCGTGTCCGGGGTTTCCCCCATTCCGCCGCTGCCAAACTTCACGGGCTCCGGCCAGCTCGCCGTCACCTTGTAGCTGCCAGCAGGCATGCCGGACTCTCCATTCGTGACGGTCGAGAAGCTTCCCGAGGCGTCACTCGTGGCGGTGCTCACGCCGTTGCCGCCGTGGAAGAGCAGCACCACTCCCTCAGCGGGCTGTCCATCAACCGCCACGCTTCCGCTCACCGGAATCAGCGTCTCACCGCTGCCACCACAGCCAAGGGTGGCTGCGAGCAGCATCGCTCCCAGCCAGACCTTCGGCGACACTCGCATCAACGACATGCTCGTTCTCATTTCTCTCAGTGAAGGATTCCGCTCTAGTCGAGGCTAAACGCCTCGCCCCCGTTGCGGGTTACAAAGCCGATGAAGACCTGCGGAGAGACCTCCTCATTGAGGAACATCACGGAGCCATCGCCACGCAGCGTGACCACACCACTGGGATGAAAGCCATAGGGATTGTCCGCGTTGAGCACGTTGATGTTGGAGCAGCCCGGCTCCTGCGGGTTGGCGGGGTTTGCCCCCGACAGTCCGCGAGGCCGACGAGCGATGTTCCAGTCGCCGTAAAACGAGTTGAGATTAATGTTGTTTGGGGGCTGGGCGATGTTTCTTCCCCGAAACCAGATCCCCTGCTTTCCCGCGATCTCGGTAAAGCAGAGCGTCTTGGAAAGACCGTCCTTCACCTCGCCAAACTTCACGGTGCTCTTCACCCTTGAGTCCGCCGTTCCCAGCATCGCATTGTCGGTGTTGGTCGCGGGCAAACCCGCACAGGCATTGAGCGTCGAGTGAATGCCCCGCAGCGGAGCGTAGTCTGTCCGTGGCAGGATGAACGAACCTGACATTCCCACGGCGGCAAAGTACGGTCCATAGTCCGACTCCTCCCTCGTCGCTGGCGAGGAGGGACAGAGAAACGTCTTGATATCCGACATCGACATCGGATTGTTCTGGCCGCCTGGCCACGGCGGCGGCAGGTTGACGGGATCAAGCAGCGGACGCTTGATGTCAAACATGTTGTGGATGTTGCCCTCTTCGAGAAACGGCAGCAGTTGACCGAGGGCGCTGAAGGTGTACTGGGCGTCGCTCGTCATGTTGTAGAGCGGGCTCGGCGGGTTCGTCGGCTCCGGCACCCACTTCTGCCACGCGGGCACGTAGCTGAACGTGCTTTCGTGGTTGTGGAGCGCCAGGCCGACCTGCTTGAGATGATTGAAGCACTGTGAACGGCGAGCCGCCTCGCGGGCTGACTGCACTGCCGGCAGCAGAAGCCCAACAAGCACGCCGATGATGGCGATCACAACGAGGAGTTCAACCAGCGTGAAACCCCGCCGGGCACTCCCCCACACGCTGCCGCGATCCCAGAAACAACGATGGCGCATCGGAAACCTCCCTGAGCGCTCGGAGTTTCGCCCGTTCCGCACACTGCTGGAGCGGGCAACCCTCCGGAATGAATGAAAAGAACGAATCCCTAAAACCCGAAAACAAACCAACGACACAAAACAACAGACGATGGCTCAACGACTCTCGGTGCACGCTCACGCTCGCCACTGGTCAAAACGCCAGCCAGACGATGCTTCTCTTCCCTTCACCCCTACAAGTAAGTTACAGCTACAGCCCGCGTTTCCGCAACACCCCGGCAGCTCAATCTCATCGCTTGACCGCAGCCGCCGATTTCTTCTCTTCGCCGCGTTCGGTAGCCTCCAGCAAACCCTCAAAGGGCAGGGTCGTGGGGTCCACATCCTCGAACGGAAGCACGTCCGGCGTGATCCGAACGGCAGTGGACACTTTGAACGGAAAGGGGCTGCCCGAGTCGTAGGCCAGCTCAACAAGGGCAGCATTCCAGCCCTTCTCCGGCCGGCTTGGCAGCGCCAACCCACGAGCCGTCTGCCTGCCGCTTTAGTTTCGTCGGCTGCCACGCAGGCCCGATCGTCATCAGCCGGAAATCGCGAGCCTCAGGATTGGCTGCCTGCCAGAGGACCACCTCCAGGGGATCGACGTCGCTGATCACGCGAATCGCCCCGTCGGGCTCAAACGTCCAGGCCGGCTTCGGCCTGAGGCTTTCCGCTCACCACCATCTGGTAGAAGGCCACGATGCTCGGCACAGCGTCGGGGTTTTTTTCGACGGAATGGTCGGCATTGGGAACGTAGCGAAGGTGTTTTTCACCTGGCAGGTCGTCGTAGTAAAACTGCGAGGAATCGGGGCAGAAAAACTGATCGCCGCTGCCATTCACCACATACTTCGGCAGCGTCAGCCGCTCGCGATACGAAAACGGATCGGCAACCGCGTAGAGATCCGGCATCCGGGGGTGATCCAACCGCTCGAGGATGTGGTGCTGCACGTAGTTGCCAAGTGCCTTGGCCCAAAAGCCGTAGACAGCGCCGTGATGGCGAACCGACTTGTCGACGTTGAGAACATCGATCACGATCGGCACGATGGCCTCGCACCGCGGATCGACGATGCCGGTCATCCAGGTGGTCCAGCCCCGCTTGGAACCTCCGGCCACCACAAACTTCTCAACCGGTGCGCCCTGCTCCCGCGACCACTCCTGCAGGCAATCCATCGCTTTGACCACGCTCTTGACCATCGGCAAGCGGGGCAGCCAGGTGGCGTCGCCGGTCTCCAGAAACTCGGCCCAGCAGTAGCCGATCAGATCGTCTTCGACCCGCCCCTCGCCATCACCGTGAAAGACGAGCGGCTGATTGGGAACCATTTTGAGTTCGGCCACGATGCTGCCTGTGGCTTCGGCAATCTGATGGATCATGGGGCTTGCCCCCTCAGGCATGGGGCGGTCGTTCCCGCCGCCCCCAACCATCAGAAACACCCGGTCGGTCTTCAGCTGCTCGGGCTTCACGACAACCAGCCAATGCTCCCAGGCCGTGCGGTTAACCTCGCCGGGAGCCCGCCACGACTGTGATCGCAGTTTGATGATCGAGGTCGTCGACGGATTGCCGCCGATGGTCTTGGCAACCTCCCACGCGTAGCTGGGATCGGGAGCCGCGATGTAGGCATCGAGGGCGGTCTTGGTGGCCGCTTCGGGGCTACGGGCGAAGCCTGTGGACGCCAACAGACAGGCCGCAACCGCTGCGATAATGGGATGTTTGTTGTGCATAACCAAGTCTTTTACCAAACTGAGATGCCACCACTTTCATGAGAATTGCGTGAACGAAGAAACCTCGCTCTCCGATCGCAGTCCCCACTGCTCAAACGCTGCCCATGACAAAAAGTTTCGTGTTCATCGGCTCCCCCCGGGAGCCATGCTGGGGCAACCGCAGCGGCCACTTCCAGCCCACACCAGAGACTGGGCAGACTCGCTACGTCCTTCCCCAAGAACGATCGTCAGCGTAGCGACCCGCCAGCAGAAACGCGAGTGCCTGGCGATAGACTTTTGACCGAGTGAGACCAACAGACTGACTCTTGGGCCGAGCAATGCAAAATCCCGCGATTCTGGTGGTCATCACCTTCGCCCTTCTTGCCATCCTCCAGCAGCCCGCGGCCGTCGGCGAGCCACGGGAAGCGAGGCTGCAGGTGATCAACGGCAGCCAGCAGCCTGTGGAGGTGTGCTGGCTCAGGAACGATGCCGAGCGAATCTCCAACGGCACGATCCCTCCCGGCGGGGAGTCCTTCATCTCCACGACCCTCGGCCATCGGTTTGTTTTGACTGGGAAGTCCGACGGCACCGAGACAATGGTCACGAGCAAGGTCTCGGTGCAGGCGGTGCGGTTTGCACCTCCGGATGCCGGAGGGATTCCGGCCTTCTACACGCAGCGCCGTGAAGCGGAAGGCTTTCCGATCGTGGCCTCGTCGCGGGTCAGCCCTTTCGCCCTAGAGGAAGCCGCCTTCCTCGTCGATCAGATGCTCCGCCAGCGGCCCGACGTGCGGCAGGCGATGATCGCGAGCGGTTCGCGGCTGTGCATCCTGGCCCATGACGAGTTCACCACCGACCAGCCCGAGTTTGCCCGCCTGGCCACCGCACCCGCTCCCGGCCTGCCCACGCTTCCTCCCGCGGACTACTGGGACGCCAGGGCCCGCGGCATGGGCGGCAGCGAACGGGATCCGTTTTGTTCGTGCGGCGAAGAAAACCTGCTTGGGTATCCCGGCGACCCCTACGCTGCCGAGTGCATCCTGATTCACGAACTGGCCCACAACATCCACCTTCGCGGCATGGCCAACGTCGACCCGACCTTCGACGAGCGGCTCCGCGGCACCTACCAGCGGGCGATGGCAGCCGGGCTCTGGAAGGGCGTGTATGCGAGCGTCAACCACCACGAGTATTTCGCCGAAGGCGTGCAGTCGTGGTTCGACAACAATCGCACCAACGACCACGACCACAACCATGTCGACACCCGCGAGGAGCTGATCGCCTACGACCCCGGGCTCGCCGATCTCTGCCGAGAGGTCTTCGGCGACACGCAGCTCCGCTACACAAAACCCGCCACGCGGCTGCATGGCCACCTGGCCGGCTACGACCCGGCAACGGCTCCCACGTTCGCTTGGCCCGACCGCCTCGACGCCGCCCGCCAGGCGATCCGAGAGCAGGCCACCAGGCGCAACGCCGAGGCCACGGCTCCGCCCGAGGAATCCTCCGCCCCGCCAACAGCCAGCCCAGCCGAATCGGCAGTTTCTGCCATCCGAAAGCCGATTCCTGACAAGCTCGTCGTGCTTACCTCCGACGACTCCGCCACGTCGCATGCCACGA
>JAGYJY010000027.1 GCA_018401745.1 Pirellulales bacterium
CGGAGCGGCCTCGGCAGAGCCGAGGTGCCTTCGGCACCCGCGGACCCGTCCCGTTCCAGGATGGCTTCGCGGGCGTGAAGCGAGCCGTCCCGGCCGTTTACGGGCCCTCGCTGGTGGCGGTGAAGAGCGGGTCGGTGGTGCGGGTGAGCGGGCGGATGGCGAGGGTCTGCTGGGGTGTACGGGGGAGATCACGGCCGCGGAAGAAGGCGTCGCCAACGGTTGAACTTGGCGAGCCGGCAGCGGTGATCACGAGCATCGTATCGGCGGCGAGTTCCAGGGAGATGTCGAGCGTTTTCAGGTGTTTCCGGCACTGGCCCGCTTCCAGGCGAAAGACGCCCTCCTCGCCAATCCATTGCCGGCGACGGTCGCCGTGCTTGATCACTGGCACGAGGCCTACGGAGGTTTTTCCGTCGGCTGCGGCCTCGGCGGTGAGCTCAAACACTGCCGTGGCATGCTGGAAGGTCGTGCCGCACACGCGGTCGCCCTCCCGCTCTAGGACCACCATCTCGGGGCACGCTGGCGTGGCGACGACTTCGCTGGGGCGGCCCGGCAGGAGCCGCAGCGACTGCCGAGTGACGTTCGGCAGCAGTGGGTCATCGTCTGCTGGCTGATCTTCTGCGGTGGTCGCCTCTTCCAAAAAAGCAAAACGTTCGGCCAGGGCGTCGGGGAGCGGCCAGGAAACGAGACCAGCCCGGAGACCATTAGCAGCGAGGCGCTCACGAATATCGCGAGGGAGAGAGTGTTCATCGACCGATGCCCACAGCTCCTCGACGACGACGGGATCGTCGACCGGATGCCGCACCCACCTCGCTTCCAGTTGAATCGTCCGCACGGCCGTGTGGGGCGAGGGATCCGCGAGGTCTTCGGTGTCTTCGGTTGCCCAGCCACCGGTGAGCAGTGAAGCGCAGCCGCTGCATGCCGAGGTGAGCAGCACCGCGAGCAGCCAGCTCCACCGACCGTCCTGCCTGCGGCATCGCGGGTGGCGTTGGCGGAGCAACGGAAGCAAGTGAGATCGAGCCATGGCACCAGTGGCGAGACAGGCGAGAGGCGGAGCGTAGGGAGCCTCGGCTCTGCGGTCAACGCTGGCCCAAGGGGGCCTGAGCCGCGTGCGGGCGGCGAAGAGCCCTGCCGCCGCAGGATGCGGCGACTGGCGACCCCCAAAAACCTTGGCTTTTGGGGCGTCGCTTGAGTGGGAAAAGGCCATGGAGGGCTTTTCCCACGGACAGCTAGCTGACCGCCTTCACAGCATTGGTAAACAGGGCAAGGCCAACACCGTTGCGGTCGCGGGCTTCGGCGGTTCCGGCGAGGGCGGGGTGCTGAAGGGCATCGAGAAAACGCTCCGGATGGGGCATCAGCCCCAGCACGCGTCCGGTTTGATCACAGACGCCAGCCACATCTGCCTCCGACCCGTTGGGATTGCTCGACACGCCGGCAGCATTCGTTCCATACCGCAACACAAGCTGGCCAGACGCCTCAAGCCCGGCGAGCGCTGCTGGCGAACGAGTACGGAAGCGGCCTTCGGCATGGGCCACAGGCAGCTCGAGCCGGCTGAGTCCCTCCAGAAACACGCATTGCGACGGACGCACCACCAGTTGCACCCAGCGGTCGATGAAGCGTCCAGACCGGTTGGCCGCAAGGGTGCCCAGAGGGCCGGTCGTGGGCTCATGCAGCAGCAGGGTGGTCTGCAGGAGCACCTGAAAGCCATTGCAGATGCCGAGGATCAGGCCGCCGCGGTCGCGAAAGCGTTCCAACGCATCGGAGAGGAACGTGCGCAGCTGCAGGGCGAGGATCCGGCCGCTGGCAATATCGTCGCCATAAGAAAACCCGCCAGGAATGCAGAAGATCTGATACTCCTCCAGCAGGGCTGGTTTGGCGGCCAGCGCTGCGACATGCACCCGTCGGGCGATCGCTCCGGCCCGCTCGAATGCAAACGCTGTCTCGTGGTCACAGTTGGTGCCTGGGGCCCTGAGGATCAGGGCTCGTGGGGAAAGCATGGCAACAGCCGCTGGTGCGGGTCCTCAAGACAGGTTCGTGAAGAGGGGAGTGGTCAGTCGAAACAAGGGCGGGGAGCCGAGCCGCGGGCTAGCCGCATTCCAGGCTTCGCCAGGCTCGCGCGGCGGTCTTTAGGGGAACAACCGCCCGTCGCTGGCCATCGCAGCCAAAGATCGTGATCGTTTCCTGGCCGACTGTTGGGTCGATCCCGCAGGTCTCACCGCAGCAGGCGTGTGGCAGGTCGGCAAACAGCGTCTCAAACGCCGCAGCGTTGTCGCCGGTCACTTCGCAGACAAACCGGGTGGGCGACTCGGAGGTGGCAAGCACCAGGTCACGTGGCAGACCGGTGAGCCCCGTGGACACATCGACATCGGTGGGCACATCGGCCAAGGCGAGCCGGCAGCCGATGCCACCGGCAATCGCCATTTCAGCGACAGCTGTCAGCAGTCCGCCATCAGACACGTCGTGGCACGACCTCAGCAGGCCGGCCTTGGTCGCCGTGTGGATTGCCGCAAACGTCTTACGAGCCATGGCCGTGTCGACGGTGGGCACGTCGCCGCCTGTGGTCAGGCCGAGCAGTTCCGCCTGACTGCCGATGAGGTCCGCCCGCGTGAGGCCCACCACATAGAGTCGGTTGCCCACCGCGGTGATCGCAGGTGAGCAGACGGTGTTGATGTCCTCAATCTGGCCGAGGGCCGTGGCCAGCAGCGTCGGCGGGATGGAGAGCTCCCGTTGCTCGCCCGCGGCATCCTTCCAGGCGAAGACGTTGTTGAGGCTATCCTTGCCGCTGACAAAGGGAGCCGACAGGGCCACCGCTACATCCTGGCAGGCCCGGCAGGCCTCGACGAGCGATCCGAGGCCCTCTTCGCTGCGAGTATCGCCCCAGCAGAAGTTGTCGAGCAAAGCCACCTGAGCAGGATCGGCCCCCGCAGCCACCACGTTGGCGATCGCTTCCACGATGCCGCCGGCGGCCATCTGATAGGGAGCGACCCGCCCCAGCCGATGCCGCAGCCCGACTCCCAGCACCACGCCGCGGTTGCGGCCGAGCACGCCCCGCACGACGGTGCCATCGGCAGGCCCCTCGCCGCGGCCGGTGAGCGGCTTGAGCACACTGCATCCCTGCACCTCGTGGTCGTACTGGCGGATAATACCTTCCTTACTGGCGACATCAGGCAGGGCCAGGAGGTCGAGCAGCGGCTGGCTCAGTGGGGTATCGCTGGCCTCGTCGCTGCAGTGCACCCTCAGGGATTCCCGCGGTGGAGCAGACCAGCGGCCCACGAGCGTGCTCCGCGGCCGCCCTTCGTGGAGAAAATGACAGTCGAGTTCACCAGCGGTGTGGCCATCCCAGCGGAGCGCGAGCCTGCCGTCGCCGGTGAAGCGGCCAATCGCCGTCGCCTCCACCTGCTCGTCGGCCGCGATTGCCGCCATCTGTTCCCAGCAGTCTGGCGGCACCGCCAGCACCATCCGCTCCTGAGCCTCCGAGATCCAGACCTCGGTGGCGGAGAGCCCGTCGTATTTCAGCGGCACCTGATCGAGGTCGACCTCTGCGCCGAGTGTGGCCGCCATTTCACCGACGGCGCTGGAGAGCCCGCCAGCGCCGCAGTCGGTGATCGCCGAGAAGAGCCGCTGCTTCGCGGCCTCAAGCACGAAGTCGCAGAGCGTTTTCTCATTGATCGCATGGCCGATCTGCACCGACCCGCCCGACTCCGTCTCGCTGTCGCTGGAGAGCTCGATGCTGGAGAAGGTCGCGCCATGAATGCCATCGCGGCCAGTGCGACCGCCAGCCACCACGACCAGGTCGCCCGCCTGCGGCTCGGTCTCGGCGGAGTGCCGCGGCATGATGCCAACAGTGCCACAAAACACCAGCGGGTTGCCGAGATACCCCGGCTCGAAGGCCACAGCGCCGGCGATGGTGGGAATGCCCATGCGGTTGCCGTAGTCCCGCACCCCGGCCACCACGCCCGAGAGCAGCCGCTTCGGTTCGATCACGCCCGGAGGCAGGTCGGCTGCGGGTGTGTCGGGTGGGCCGACGCAGAAGACGTCGAGGTTGGCGATCGGCTTGGCGGCCCGGCCGGTGCCGAGCACATCGCGAATCACACCCCCGAGGCCGGTCGCGGCTCCGCCGTAAGGCTCGATCGCCGAGGGGTGGTTGTGGGTTTCCACCTTCACGCAGATATCGTGATCACCGTCAAACCGCACCACGCCCGAGTTGTCGCGAAACACGCTAACGCACCAGTCGGCAGGCCCGAGGTTCGCCCGGATCGTTTGCGTGGCGGCAAACACGGTCTCCTTCAGCATGTTGTCGTAGTGGACGGGCCCATCAGGGCCGGTGTGGTCAACACCGCTGGTGAGGGTTTTGTGGCAGCAGTGTTCGCTCCAGGTCTGGGCGATCGTCTCCAGCTCGATCTCCCAGGGATCGCGGCCGAGCGAGCGGAAATGATCGCGGATGGCCTGAAGCTCGACGGGCGTGAGGGCCAGGCAGCGGTCGCGGCTCAGCTGAGCGAGAGCCTCTTCATCGAGCCCTTCGAGGCTGATCGACTCCTGCGTGAAACTCCAGCTGCGGCCGCCGGCGATCGAGTCGAGCTGCAGCTGGCCCACCACGACCTCGTGGATGGCGTCACTCGCCAGGGTCCGCCAGGCGAGTCGCTCGGCGCGATCGGCATCGATCCCTGGGAGCCAGACGGTGGACACCGATCGGACCGCCTCAGGCGACATCCCGAGCAGACCGAAGGCCTGACGGGCGGTCTCGGCTGCCGGATCGGTGACCCCCGGCTTGGGCAGCACGTGTACGACCGTCGTGAGATCTGGAAACGGCGACTCCTGCCGGTCGTCCATCGACCGGATCGCATAGGTCTGGCTGACCGGATCGATCAGCACGCCTTCGGCGAGCCGCGCAATGTCGTCGCGGGAGAGTTCGCCCTCGATCAGCCAGCCCCGTGCTGTGCGAACGGCTGACCAGTCGGCCGGATCGATCGATTCCGCCGCAGAGGCGAATGAGCGAGCGGCATGGTCGTCATCGCGGTCCTTCAGCCAGACATCAACTTCCCAGAGCATTCCGCTTGTCCTTGGCAGTGGTGAGCAGCCTCACGAGCCGGCGGCGATCACCGGCAGCGAGGGCATCGAGCATGCGTTGTGTGTAGCCGTGCATCGTGCTGACGGCCTTTGTGACCTGTGCCGCATTGTCGAGCAGGATATCCGCCCAGAGTTCCGCGTCGCCGCCCGCCACGCGGGTGGTGTCGCGCCAGCCTCCGGCGGTGAAGCGGCGGTCGGCGTCGGGCGTCACGGCGGCAAGGGCGGCCGCGAGCACGTGGGGCGCATGGCTGGTCATCGCCAGGATGCGGTCGTGTTCGCGAGGCTTCATCACAAACACGGTGCTGCCCAGGCTTGCCCAGAAACTGCCCACCTCTTCCACGTCCTCCTCGGGCGTGGATGCGGCCGGTGTGACAACGGCCACACGGCCCTCGAAGAGGGTTGCATCGGCGGCCGCGGGCCCGCGGAGGTGGCTGCCAGCAAGCGGATGGGAGCCGACAAAACGACCGCGATGCCGCCGACGTTTCTGCCAGCTGCTGACGACCGACTGTTTGGTGCTGCCGGCGTCGGTGATCAGTGTGCCCTCGGCAACGTGGGCATCGGCCGCCTCGAGCAGACGGGGAATGCTGCCAACCGACGTGGCCACAACCACGAAGTCGGCCTCGCTGACCGCAGCAAGGTCGCACGAGACCTCGCTGACGAGCTGCCGCTCCATTGCCTCGGCCAGCGACGCCTTGCTCCGGCCAATCCCCACCACCCGCCGGGCCAGCCCACGGGTGAGCAGGGCCTTCCCGAGAGAGCCACCAATGAGCCCGACTCCGACGATGGCGACGGTGGACCAGGGCAGCTTCATGCGACGCTGAAAAACAGACGAGAAAGGTCTCTTGGCAGACCACAAACAGGGAGGTGGCTCACGGCAGCGTTGTACCACACGTCTGCGGTGGATGAGAAAGGTGGGGCTGCCGGACGGGGGATCTGCCGAACAGGTCGACTTTCCGCTTTGCAACGCGGGAAACTGATGCCAGGATCAGGGGAACGACCGAAGAAGCAACGTCCGAAGAAGCACCGAAGAAGCACTCTACGGAAAAAGCCCTGCGGCCGAGTTTTCTGCGATCGCCCCGAGCGACCGGCACCGTTCTCTCTGCCGCGGCGATGTGTCTTGAGGAGCCAGCGATCACCGATGGGTTGCCTGCCGTCAGCCGCCGCGTGTCTGTCCGCTGCCCGCTCGCTGGGGCTCGGCCTGCTCGCCGTGTTGGCCGTCGGCCTGCTGGCTCCGGCGGCTCGCAGCGTGAGCGACGAGCCGGCGGCGGCTTCTCAAGAGGGCTTTATGAAGGCCCGTGGGCTGGTGCGGCACGCCGGCCGTTGGCGAACGCCTCAGGAAGTGTGGCTGCTTGAGCAACGCAGCCTGGCGGACAAGGCATCGCGAGACTGGGCGGCCCGGCTGGAGCGGCTGCGGAGCGAGTGCGAGGATCCCACCCGCTCATCGGTGGCTATTGAGTCGATTCGTGAGATCGACGATCCGCTGGCCGTCGCAGCCCTTTCCGCTGCCGTGGCGAATGACCCGCTGACACGGGCCCGCAGCTGGTATGTCGAGGCCCTCGCCCGCATCGGCACGTCCGACGCGATCGCTTGCCTGGTGGCCATCGGCCTGGATCATGCCGACCCAGAAACGCGGATTGCTGCTGTGGACCAGCTCGCTGTCGACCAGCCTCCACTGGCGACCGCGGGGTTTCTGACGGCGCTGGGGGGGCCCGACAATGCCCGCATCAACCGGGCGGCCGAGGCGCTTGGCAGGCTGGGGGATCCTGCGGCGGTGCTTCCGCTGATTGCGGTGCTTGAGACGGAGCATGTGGTGGTAGATCCTGGCAGCGGTGGGGCGATCAGCGCCACCTTCACGCCGGGGCAGGGAGGCCTCTCTACAGGCGGAGGACCGACCCAGCGGAGGCTGCGGGTCCGCAACGAGGCGGTGCTTGAAGCCCTGATGCGGCTGACCGGCCACAACTTTGAGTGGCGAGCCGACGCCTGGCGTGCCTGGCTCGCCTCTGAGCAGAACCCTGACGGTTTCGATCCTCGCCGGAGCTGACGAGGCGGCTTACGAGGCAGGTCCCGTCTGCGGCCGCCGTCGCCATCGCCGCCAGGCCGACAGCCAGTCGGGATCGAGCATCGCCAGGGCCACGCGGTTTTCCAGATTCGGCCGGAACACCACCAGCAGCAGCACCGGCAGATACCAGGCCATAAACAGGCCGCCGTCGTGCGCCTTCCAGAACTGGCTGCCCAGCAACACCGCTGCCGAGCAGCTCATCAGCGTGCCCAGGTTTTTTTGGGCCGGCCAGATCGCGAGGGTGGAGATCATCACCAGGAAGGCCGCCAGCACCGGCAGGCGGAAGACTGGGTCGTTGCCCTCAAGCGCCCAGAAGCCTTCCAGCGAAACATTGCCTGGAAAGATCCAGCCAAACATCTGCCGCAGCTGTCCGAGAAACACCTCTGTGTCTGGTGACGTAAACCAGAGCACCACCGCCAGGATTCCCAAGGCCGCAAGCACCCCGCAGACGAAGCGGCGAATGCCCCGCTCCCAGTAGAAGCTGCACCACAGCGGCAGGAGAAACACCGGATAGTAGCTCGTGCCGATCGCCAGGCCGATCAGAGCCCCTGCGATGAACGGCCGTCGATAGGCAACGACTGCCCACAGCACAAGCGCCCCGGGCAGGGCATGGTCAACCCGCCCAGTCATGTTGGCGGTGTAGGGCAGCAACAGGTAGAGCACCGCCGCGGCAATCCCCAGCCGCAGATGCTCAAAGTGCAGCCAGCCGATGGTCAGCGTGCCGATCACGATTGCCAGCTGCGACACGATCGCCATGGTGCGGGCGGTCGCTTCGTGGACGGCTTTGCTGTCGGGCTCAACCGTGCCGGCGTCGCCACCGTTGTCTCCGCTGGTGAAGAGTTTCTGCGTTGAGATCTGTGGCAGCAGAAACAGCAGCGGATAGCCGGGCCCGAGCCGGGCGAGCTGGTCCGCGTCGACCGTGGCATCACGAGCCTCCATGCGAGAGGCTGCCGCGGCCACCGCCACGGCATCAGCCTGCGGCCGCGACGTGATCACGTTGGCCATCAGAAAGATCAGCAGCGACAGGCCGAGGAAGTTGAGGCCGCCGGTGGAAAGATTGGGCTCAAGCAGCGGCCTGCGGACCATCAGCGAGTCAAAGAGCATCCGCAGCATGAAGGCGAGCGTGACTCCGAACAGCCAGACAAAGCCCACCTGCTGGACCGCCGGGTTGGCCTTGAAGCCTCCGTATTCCACGGCCAGAAGGCCGGGAGCAAGGAGGATCAGCAGGGCAAGATCGAGATTGCGGATGCTCCACACGCGGTTGAACTTAAAGAACAGCGCGATCGACAGCAGCGACGACAGATAAAACCACGTCGTGGGATTGACGCGGTAGTAGTGAAAGAGGATGTCGCTCATGCCGGCTTGTGGCATCCTGCGTGTGAGAGCCGCTCGTCTCTCCTTCTGAGGGTACGCGGGCGCGGGCCCGTTGCAAGGTTTCCCGATCTCGGTCGGCGGAGATTGCTAAGCCGGCCGCCGGTTAAAACGGCCAGATCAACGGAGCCAGCAGAAGCGTTACGACCATCACAATCAGATTCAGCGGACCGCCAAACCGCAGGTAATCGCTGAAGCGGTAGCCGCCCGCACCGTAGATCATGAGATTTGTCTGATAGCCCATCGGGGTCGCGAAGCCGCAGCTCGCGGCGACCGTGACGGCCATCACGAAGGGCATCGGGTTTGCCCCGAGGTCGGCGGCGGCCTGCCAGGCAATGGGGAACACGAGCACGGCGGCGGCGTTGTTGCTCATCACTTCGGTAAACAGCATCGCTACCAGGTAGACCGCTGCCAGCACCCAGTGGGGATCGCTGCCGGCAGCGGCCACGGTCGAGTCGGCGATCGCTCCCGCGAGGCCCGTGGTGTCCATGGCGCGGGCGATGCCGAAGCTCGACGCGATCAGCAGCAGCGCTTCCCACTCGACGGCCCGCCTGGCCTCGCTCGATGTCAGGCAGCGGGTCGCCACCACCATCGCTGCAGCCGCCATCGCCGCGGTGATCATCGGCAGCAGCCCCAAGGCCGCAGCAGCCACCATCCCCGCGAGGATTGTCAGGGCCACCCAGGAACGGTCGTGCCTGGGCGTTGGGGAGCCATGCACCTCGCTGACGAGATAGAAGTCGCGGCTCGACCGCTGCCGCTCCACAAACTGCGGACTGGCTTCCACGAGCACCGTGTCGCCCGGCTCGAGCGCCACATCGCCCATCTTCATCCGCAGCCGCTCGCCGTTGCGGGCCACGGCGATCACCACCGCATCGTAGGTGGAGCGAAAGCGTCCCTGCCGGATTGTTCGGCCGACAAGCGGGCAGGAGTTGGAGACCACCGCCTCCACGAGGATCCGTTCGCTGCGAGGGTCGTCGAGTTTGAAGACCTGATCGGTCGCGGGCCGTAGGCCACGGATTTTCTGCAGGTCCACCACCGAGTCGACATCGCCGACAAACACCAGCCGGTCGCCCTCTTCGAGCCGCTCGGTCGGCGCGACGGCGGCGATCACGTGGCCATCGCGGTCGATCTCCATGAGAAACATGCTGGCCAGGCCGCGGAGCCCAGCCGCCTCAATCGTGCGGCCCACCAGCGGGCTTCCCTCCTCGACAACCATCTCCAGGGAATACTGCCGAGGATCATCCGATTCGCTCATCGCCGGCCGTCGATCCTTCAGCAGGAACCGACTGGCCGTGAGAATGTAGACGCTGCCGATGGCGAGCAGTGGAATGCCGAGCCACGTGATGTCAAACATGGCCAGCGGTGAGCCCGTCTTCTGAGAGACGAGTCCACTGACGATCACGTTGGTGCTCGTGCCGATCAGCGTGCACAGCCCACCGAGCACGACGGCATTGTTCATCGGCATCAGCAGCCGCGAGACCGACAGCCTGTTTTTCTTGGCCCAGTCGCGGACCGCCGGCACCATCAGGGCCACCACCGGCGTGTTGTTCATCACGGCCGAGAGGAAGGCAGGCATCGCCATCACCCTCGCCTGCGCCGAGGTCAGCGAGCGGGGCCGGCCGAGCACCCGCTCGACGAGCGTTGCAAGAGCGCCCGTCCGCTCCATCGCAGCGGCAACCACAAACAGGGCGGCGACGGTGAGCATTCCCTGGTTGGCCATGCCCCGAAACGCCTCCGCGGGCGACAGCACGCCCGTCACCAGCAGCACGATCACCCCGCCGAGCATCGCCATGTCGGGCGAACGCTGCACGAGCAGGATCAGTGACAAAACACCAAAGAGCACGATCGCCGTGAGCGTGGCCTGCCAGGATGGCGCGGCGGCCAGAAAAGCAAGGCTGTCGGCAAGCAGAGGGATCATGCGGCTGTGGGCGAAAATCGCCGGAACACGAGGAAAGGGCTGGTCAATAGTAGCTCTGAGTAACTCTGGAATAGCTCTGGGCAGTTCCGCAGCGGCGGGCGGGGAATGCAGGAGGAAGCTTGCTGCTGGAATCGACGTCGTGCCCTGGGGGCCGTATCCTGCCGAGGCTGCCACGCCGCGTATGGGACGCTCGCCCGGCCTGCTTCAGGGAACCCCTCCACAATGATCGATTCAATACTTGCCGGCAACGCGAGGTTTCGCAGCGACGAATACGCTCCCCACGAGGACTACTACCACACGATTGCCGAACAGCAGAAGCCGAAAGTGCTCTGGATTGGCTGTTCCGACTCCCGTGTCAGCGAAGACATCATCACCAACTCGCGGCCGGGCACGCTGTTTGTGCACCGCAATATCGCCAACATCGTGGCCTTCAACGACGTCAACATTGCGGCGATTCTCGACTTTGCCTTGCTGCACTTGAAGATCAAAGACATCGTTGTCTGCGGCCACACGCGGTGTGGCGGTATCGCTGCCCTGGAGACTGGCAATGTCGAAGACTCCTACATTGCCGATTGGCTCTGCATTGCCTCCGAGGCGCTCGACAAAACTGAAGCGGCTGCCCGGCGGCGAAAACTGACGCACGAGCAAAAGATGGAACTGCTCGTGCAGGAGAATGTGAAACTGCAGATTCGTCACCTTTCTCAGATCGCGGTGGTCAAGCGACTGCGAAAGAAGCGGCACTGGCCCCGCCTGCACGGTTGGGTCTACCGGGTGGAGACCGGCGGCATCGACATCGTTGTCGATGGGAACGAGGTGGGCCGCTCGGGGTGAGCCCGGCGTCGGTTTACTTCGGTTCTGCGGGTGGGGTTTTTACGCAGCGGAAGCCGATGTGGTTGGTGCCGCTTTCGATGTCGCCCTTGCCGCGGCCGCCGGGCATGTAGCGGCGGCAGTAGCCGTCGTTGCAGAGGAAGCTGCCGCCACGCTGCACCCGCTTGGGGATGCCCGGCTCTTGGGGATCGTGGCTGGATGACGGGCCGCTGGGGTTGCGGGATTCGCTTGCCGCGTAGGCGTCGGGCCGATACCAGTCGGCACACCATTCCCAGACATTGCCAGACATGTCGAAGAGCCCGTAGCCGTTGGCTGCGAACGAGCCGACCGGCGCAGCGGCCACGTAGCCGTCTGCCCGGGTGTTTTCGCCCGGAAACCGCCCCTGCCAGATGTTGGCCTGCCAGCCACCATCGCCGGGCTCGTCGTCGCCCCAGACGTAGGCCTTGGCGTCGAGGCCCCCGCGGGCAGCCCGTTCCCACTCGGCCTCAGTCGGGAGCCGCTTGCCGGCCCACTCGGCGTAGGCCATGGCGTCTTCCCAGGCGATCTGCACGACCGGGTGGTTCTCGCGGTCCGTGATGTCGGAGTGCGGGCCCTCAGGATGCTGCCAGCTCGTGCCCTTCACCCAGCTCCACCAGCGGAGGTGGTTGTCGAGTGGTACGGGGCCCGCAGGCGGTGCGAAGACGATCGAGCCGGGCTCGAGGTTTTCAGCAGGCACACCGGGAAACTTGGCTGGATCGATCGGCCGCTCGGCAACGGTGACGTAGCCGGTCGCTTTCACGAAACGAGCAAACTCGCCGTTGGTCACCTCGTGGGTGTCCATCCAGAAGCCATCAACGTAGACGCGGTGCAGTGGAACGGCATCGGGAAACGTCTCATCGCCCATCGTGAACCAGCCGCCCGGAATCCAGGCCATCCCTACGGGAGTGTCGCCCGTCGGTCGGTCGGCGGCGGGCGATGCCTCGGCGAGCTCAGCGGCGTGCAGCCTCGTGGGCACCAGGCATACGGATACCACCACAAGGCTGACGGTCAGCGTGATGCGAAACGCGGCGGTCATAAATCAACTCCCCTGCAGCGGCTTCGAGTGCGTGACGCCATCGCGGAGTCTAACATCGCGTGCGGGGCTCTTGCCGTCCCCACCTGGGCAGTTTGGGGCTATGGTTTTGTGCTGGGCTGCTGGGCAGGAACCGCATGAAACTCTTTCCCTCGGATCGCTTCGAACTGCCGTTGCCGGCTGGGCATTCGTTTCCGCTGGTGAAATACCGCTGGCTCCGCGAACGGCTAGAAGCAGCGGCTGCCGACGGGGCGTGCTTCTCATTCCACGCTCCGCAGGCGGCCTCGTGGCAATCACTGGCCCGCGTTCACGATCCGGGGTATCTCCGGCGGGTGTTCAGCGGAACGCTGACAGCAGCCGAGATCCGCCGGATCGGCTTCCCTTGGAGCGAGCAGCTTGTGGAGCGGTCGCGGCGGAGCACCGGAGCGGCGGTCGATGCGGCGACGGCAGCGGTGGATGACGGCATCGCGGCGAGCCTGGCCGGCGGCACCCATCACGCGGGCATCGCCTTTGGCGAGGGCTACTGTGTGTTCAACGACACTGCAGTGGCCGTGCGGGAACTGCAGGCGGCGGGACGGATCACTCGGGCAGCGATCCTCGACCTCGATGTGCACCAAGGCAACGGCACTGCTGAGATCTTTGCCGACGATGCCAGTGTGTTCACCGTGTCGGTGCACGGCCGTCGCAACTTCCCGCTGCGGAAGGTGGCCAGCTCGCTCGACCTGCCGCTCGACGATGGCGCCGCCGATGAGCTCTATCTGGAGGCTGCCGATCAGGCCACCCACGCCGCGATTCACAACGGCCGCCCCGACCTGCTGCTCTACATCGCAGGCTCGGATCCCTACGAGGGCGACCGGCTTGGCCGGCTTGCGGTGTCTGCCGCCGGTCTCCTCGAACGAGATCGCCTGGTGTTCGACGCGGTGCAACGAGCCGGACTGCCGCTGGCGATCGTCCTCGGCGGCGGCTACTGCCTCGACGTGGAGCAGACCGTCCGAATCCACGCGGCAACCATGCTCGAGGCAGCGACACGGATTCAGCGAAGCAGACCCCTCGCTGGCGAAAAGAAGTATCCCCGAGAGGGCTCGAACAATACGCGTTTTTCTCGGGAAAAACCGCATACTCCAGAACCACCCGGCACAAAACCCGGCACAATCCACAACGGGGCGTCGATCGACGAACTCCTGGAACTGCTGGCCGAGATGCCTCCCGAGGATCGGGCGACTCTCCTGGCGGCTGCGATGGATCGTCGACGTGATCGCGAGGCGGAGGCTCAGCCTTGACTGCCTCCGCTACCGCTCTCCGTTTTCTGTCAGCGTCAGCACAACCCGTTTTCACCCGCACTTGCGGAGGTTGTGCTGACAGCGACTCTCGGGAGGCGGGTCCTCCGCCCGTGTCTCGACTCCCGGCCCCGTCCCGAGCGGACGACTGAAGGCACTCTGTAGCGAAGCACCCCCAGCCCCGGCCGTCACCCGCTGCGAGTCCAGAAAGGTCGGATCGGTCCGACCTTTTGGATTGCCGCACCCTCAGCCCCGGCCGTCATGCGCTGCGCAAGCAGTGGTCAAAATGACCACTGCTTTAAGACCGCACCCACCGTCCCGCCGGTCATCCGCTGCCAGAACAGAGTGATCAAAATGATCACTCTTTTAAGACCGCCCGCACCCATTCTCTCGGCCTTCGTCCGCGGCCGAGGGGCGGCGGAAGAAGTCGGAGGCGGCGAAGGCACAGCACGCAAAGAGCAATCCGAGGCGAGGAGAGACTTTGGTAGTGGATCACAGTGATCCACCACCAAAAAAGGAGCACGTCGCCCGCGAGGCCCGTGCCGCGGAGGCCCATGTTCGACGGGTCCTCCCTAAAAACTGCACAGGTCGGCCATTTCGCGAGCGGCCGATTGTTTGTAGTCAGTTTATTTCGCGGCCCAAGTTTGCCGGCTGCCATCGCCGCCCTATGCAGCCGCGACCGCTGCCTCATCGTGCCCGTAGGCCACGACCGCGGCAGCACGGCAGTTGGAGCCCCCGAGCCCGTCGAGCCGGCCATCCGAGCCGATTTTCCGTGACGCTCCGGCAGCGGTGGAGGGCGATCGCGGAACGGTGTGCCACACCCCCTCTCAGCTCCGAGCCGCTGCCTGGGAGATTCGGCTGACGGGCGAGATTGCCGCGCGAGTGGCTGGCCCGCGACCCTCGGAGAACGACTCATGGATGCCCCCGAGCTCCTCGGCCGGCAGGAGGCCGCCCGACTCATCGGCGTCGCTCCGGCGACGCTTCGGAAGTGGTGGTCGGCAAACCGCGGCCCGCGTGGCGTAAAGCTGTCGGACAAGCCACAGGGCAAGGTCCTATACCCCCGCGGCGAACTTGTCGCGTGGTCTCGTGACCCCCTGGCCTACGAGAGGTCGACTCGGCCGGCGACTGTGCCGCGATTCAACCCGCCACCCCAGCGGCGAGGAGGCGACCGTGGCTGACATTGCCAACGTCGACCGCGACCGTGCCCGCGACTGGCTGCTGCTGGAGGTCCGCCAGTTGACCGAGAAGCGAGACCGCATCGCCCGCCGGCTGGAGGTCGCGCGGACGCTGCTCCGCCTGCTCGTCGAAAGGAGTCGCGTCTCGTGATCGATTTTCCGGCTTTCGTTCGAGAGCACTCCCCCAAGTGGTGCCGCGATGCGGCGGCCCTCGCACGTGTCGTCGCGCCGTGTCTTTTTAGTCTCAGCAAGGCCTACCACGTAGTGGACGCCGCATTGCTGCCAGAGCACGACCGCGGCGACACGGTGGCTTTCACAATCCCAGGACTCGGCCGACTGATCGACCCGGCAATCCTGCTCGACCGTCGAGAGGGACCGGCAACGGTGGTCGACGTTTTGCGGTGCGTCGAGCGCGTCGAGAGGTCGGCCGGGTCTCTGGCACCGTCGCAAGTCGCCGATGCCTGCCGGCTGGAGGTCTGCCAGGTCGCCGCGATGCACGAGCTCGCCCACGTCGTCGTTGCTGCCGCCACCGACGCGGCACCGGTCCGAGCCGACCTCGCGGACGTGCTCACCGCTCTGCCGACGCGGCAGCCGACTGAGCAGTGGCTACGGGGGCATGGGGCACAGTGGGTCCGAGCGTACCTTCATCTGAGCGGCCGCGCTGCGGCAGTGGCCCGCCCGCGGGAGTGGTGGCTCGACGTGGCCCGTCACGACATCGCGGCCCACGGCATCGACGAAAACGCTGTCGTCGTTGAGCTTCTTGCCGACGAGGTCCGTGAGTCTCAAGACGAGCCGCTTGTCGACGTGCTGCGGCGAGACCCGCCGGCACCATTTTTGGACGCACTTACCGACCGGCTCGCGCGTCGCGACCGGCGTTTTCTTGAGGAGGTATCCCTATGACCGTTGTCGAACTCATTGCCGGCCGGCTCCAAAAGCGGCGGCAGAATAACCTTGACGTTTTGGCCGACGCTGCCCGAGCGACTGCCGCCGGCAAAGGTCTCGACGAGGCCGCGGTCGAGACCGCGCTCGTTGAGACTCAGCAGACCGCCGACGATTTTGCTGGGCTTGTCGAAATCGCGAAACGTCGTCGCGATGCGGCCTTGTCTCTGGAGCAACTGCCGTCAGCAACGACGCGGCGAGACAAGGCCAGGGCCGCCATCGAGACCGAGACGAAGCGTTTCGAGGAGGTCCTGCGGCTGCATCGTGAAAAGGTCGCCGCACTGTCAGCCGACGAGCGAGCAGCCGAGAAACTCGTCGAGCAAGGTCGAGAGGCCCGCGGGCTCCTGCTCGACGTAGCCAACGTCTTTGAGCCGCTGCGGTCGGAACTCATCGAGGCTGCCGAGCGTGAGCACGCCGCAGACTGCGAGGTCGGCCGCATCAACCGCGAACTCCGGGAGCACCGGGAGGCGGCGAGGGATGCGGAAGGCTGGCTCGCTCAGCTTGCGGCGGAAGAGACCGAAACCCGCAAGCCGTTGCTCGGAGTGCGGCCCTCGTCCCGGGATCAAGGCCGCATCGAGCGGGCCACGCTCTCGAAGACCCGCGCCGAGCGACGCATCCGGGAGTCGGAAAAAGAGCTCCTTGTTGCCGAGCAGACTGCCGCCGACGCTCGCCGGCATCTGGAGCGCATCAAGCTCGACGTTCTCAAAAGCTGACGGCCGCTCTCCTCCGGCCGTCGCTCCCCGGTGGCCGGCTGCTTCGGCGGCCGGTCGCCGGGTGTGGCGGGCGGAGGCCACAAAAGAGCCGCCGGACGTGACCCAGCGGCTCGTGCCCACGACGAAGGAGGTCATCGTGAACTGGAATGGATTCTACAGGCACCAGGAGCCGGCGTCAGCGGCTCCGCTGTCTCTACGGCCGCGAGAGGCGGCGGCCGCGATCGGCGTCAGCGTCTCGACGCTGGAGCGGCTGGTCCGCTCTGGCGAGATCGACTCGGTGTTGATCGGACGGTGCCGTGTCTTCGAGATCGAGACGCTCAAGGCCTATCTCCAGAGCCGACGTCAGCCGGCGAAAGGAGGCTGCCATGAGTGATGCCCTGAGGCGGGTGCTCGACGCGGTCGCTCCACGAGGAGACGGTCTCAAAAAGTCTGGCTCTGGCTGGTCGGCACGTTGTCCGGCCCATGAGGACCGGCAGGCCTCGCTCTCGATCGGCGAGGGACAGGACGGCCGCGTGCTCCTCAAGTGCCATGCCGGCTGCGACCACAAGGCGATTCTCGCGGCCCTCCGCCTGGAGGAGCGTGAGCTCTTCGAGGCCGACGCCACGAGGCCAGCGGCCGCAACGAAGCCGGCCGGCAGGGCCTACGCGACCGCCGGCGAGGCCCGGCAGTCCTACGAGCGGACGCTCGGCGAGCCTACCGCGTCCTGGGAGTACGAGCTCAACGGCGAGCTCGTCGGCCTCGTGCTCCGCTGGGATCGGCCGGACGGCAAGAAGGACATTCGGCCGCATCAGCCGCCACGCTGATGGCTGGCGGCTGGAGCATATGGCAGCCCCGCGACCGCTCTACGGCCTCGGCTGGTGGCCGATGACAGTTCGTGATCGCGTCTACGTCGTCGAGGGCGAGAAGTGCGTGGACGCTGCCCGCGGTCTCGGTCTCCTGGCGGCGACGAGCTCTGGCGGCAGCAACGCGGCCAGTAAGACCGACTGGTCGCCGCTGGCTGGTCTGGACGTTGTGGTCCTGCCGGACGCCGACGATGCCGGCCGTAAGTACGCCGACGAGGTCGCCGCGATCCTCCACTCTCTCGATCCACCCGCGACCGTCCGCATCGTCGAGCTCGACGGCCTGGAGCCGGGAGGCGACGTGGCGGATTTGCGGGAGGCGTGCCGCGATGACGACGAGCTCCAGGCTCTCCGCGACCGCGTCAAGCAACTCGCCGACGATGCGGAGCCGCTTAGGACCGCGGCCGCGCCGTCGAGCTCGCCTAGTGTCTCGCCGATCGAGGCATGGCAGTCGTTCCCCACGTCGACCCTGCCGCCGGCTGCGGCGACGCTCGTCGAAGAGGCCGCGCGAGCCATCGGCTGCGACGAGGCGTTCGTGGCACTGCCGCTGCTGGCCGTGCTCGGTGCGGCCATCGGCACGACGAGGCGGGTGGAGATCAAGCCTGGCTGGCGTGCCCTGCCGATCGTCTGGCCAGTGACAGTCGCCGAGAGCGGCTCACAAAAGTCTCCAGCGGCGGACGTGTCTCTCGACTACGTCCGCGACCGCGAGGATCGCCTGCACGACGAGTACCTCTCGGAGCTCTCGGCCTTTGAGATCGAGGCTGAGGACTACGAAAAGGCGCGCTCGGCGTGGCGGCATTCCAAGAAGGCCGACGAGCGGCCACCAGACAAGCCGGGGAGCCCACTCGCCGCCGAGTGCTGATCGAGGACGCGACGGTCGAGGCCCTCGTGGCAGCACTGGAAGAGAATCCACGAGGACTGCTTGTTGCCAACGACGAGCTCTCCTCGTGGCTTGGCAGTATGGGCCGCTATAACGGCACCGCGGCCGCCGACGAGAGTTTCTTCTTGAAGGCCTACGGTGGCCGCTCTCACAGCGTCTCACGACGCTCTGGCCGCTCAATCCATGTTCGCTCGGCCGCCTGCTGGATCACCGGCACGATCCAGCCTGGCGTGCTCCAGCGAGCCCTTGGAGTGGAGCGTCGCGAGAGCGGGCTACTGGCGCGGCTGCTGCTGGCCCACCCGCCTCGCCGGCCGAAACAGTGGACGACCGACTCAATCGGCTGGGCGACGCGAGAAGATTTCGTCCGTGTTATGGAGGGCCTCTACGGGCTCCGCCACGAGCTCGTCGACGGCCGGCAGGAGTCGCAAGTCGTCAGGCTCAGCATGGCAGCCGAGGAGCTCTTCGTTGCCTTCTATGAAAGGCACGGCCGCGAGTTGATCGAGCTCACCGGCGACCTGGCCGCAGCCTGGAGCAAGCTCGAAGAGACCGCCGGCCGGCTGGCTCTCATCTTCCACGAAGCGCGGCTGGCAGCCGGCGAGCGCATCAACTCAGGTGAGATCGACGCGGCCACGATGGCTGCCGCGATCGAGCTCGTCGGCTGGTTCAAGCACGAGACCCGTCGCGTCTATCGGCTGCTGGCCGAGACCGCGGAGGATCGCGCCACCAGGCAGTCCGGCGAGCGGCTGGAGGTCTTCGTGGCAGGGCAAGGCGGCACCGTGGCCGTCCGCGACGTGATCGCGGGCGTGAGGTCGATCGAGGACGCCGAGCAGGCCGAGGAGGCCCTCCAGCGGCTCGTGGAGGCTGGCCGCGGCCGGTGGATTGAGCGGCGGACGACTGACAAAGGAGGCCGACCGACCCGCGTCTTTTCGCTCAAGGCGGCGGGCGTGTCAGCACAACCTCCGAAAACGTCGGCAAAAACAAGTTGTGCTGACGCTGACACTCGTCGTGAGGCGGAGCCGGAGACCCAGGAGTACATCGAGATATGAGTGGCCGTGTTGTGAGCATCCGCAACCACGAGCTCGGCGATGCCGTCTACGTCGGGCGTGTCAGCCGGCGACGGGGCCTTGCCGGGTCCGCCTTTGCCAACCCGTTTAAGGAGGGCGTGGACGGCACGAGATCGGAGGTGATCGCGAAGTATCGCTCCTGGCTTCTCGGCCAGTGGCCGCTCCTCAAAAGGCTGCCGGAGCTCCGGGGCCGGAGGTTGGCGTGTTGGTGCTCGCCGAGGCCGTGTCACGCGGACGTGCTCGTCGAGCTCGTGGATGCCGACGAGGTGCTTGACACCCTGGCAGCCGCTGGCGTGGCCATCGAGGCCGTGGACGGCCGACTCCGGCTGTCTCCAGCCTCGGCAGTGGATGCGGCTCTGAGGGCTCGCGTGGCAGCCCAGAAACCCGCGATACTATCCCTCCTGGCGGCTCGGCCGGCTGCGGCTGACGTCTGGCGGCAAGTCGTCGATCGGCTCCAGGAGGAGCACGACATACCGCCGGCCGCGTTAGCAGACCTCCGGGCCGCGAAAACCCGCTGGATCAAGGCGGGAGCGTATACTTGTCGAAAGGGATAGTAGCCCGTGCCTACGTTGACTGAGCAACTTCGGGCGGCGATTGAATCCGCCGGCATTAGCCGATACGAACTCTCCAAGCAGACGGGCGTCAGCGAGCCGTCGCTCTCAAAGTTCGTCCTCGGCCACCGCGGGATCAGCAACAAGGCTATGGATGCGGTCGGCGAGTACCTCGGGCTCTCGATCACCCCGAGACGATCGGCGAAGAAGAAGCGGGCCGCGCGGCCCGTTGAGACAAGACGACGAAGAAAGGAGTCCTGACGTGGCAACACTCAGCAGCGAGACCTATCGGCGAGCCGATGGCTCAGCGAGCACGACGTGGCGGGTCCTGGTCGGCGGCGGCAAACGGCCGCGGCGGACAATCCGGCTTGGAGGTGTCACGAAACGAATCGCGGAGACCGCGAAACTCAGGATCGACGCCTTGGAGGTCGCTCGCATCGCCGGCCACTCAGTAGACGCCGAGACGGCTGCGTGGCTGGCGAGGATCAGCGATTCCATCCACGAGCGAATCGCAAAGGCCGGGCTCGTCGAGCCGCGCCGTAAGGCCGAGGAGGAGGACTGGACCCTCGGCCGGCTCCTGGAGACCTACATCACAGGCCGAGACGACGTGAAGCCGAATACGCTGATTGCCTACCGACGCTCTCGCCGGCAGCTTGAGACGTTTTTCGGCCAGGACCGGCTCCTCTCGGCGATCCACGAAGGAGATGCCGACGACTTCAAACAGTGGCTCCTCCGCCGATCGGCTCAGGCCACGGCCTCTCGTGAGATCAAGCGGGCGAGGCAGTTTTTCAAGGCCGCAGTACGTCGCCGGCTGATCCCCGCGAATCCTTTCGAGGACGTCAAGGCCGGCACTCAGGCCAACCCAAGCCGAAAGCATTTCGTCGAGCGACGCGAGATCGAGGCCGTTATCGCAGCCTGCCCAGACAACGACTGGAGACTGATCTTCGCGTTCGCGAGATATGCCGGCCTCCGCATTCCGAGTGAGCTCGACGAGCTCAAGTGGAGCGACGTTAACTGGGAGCGTGGCCGGTTTGTCGTCCAGGTGCCCAAGAAGGCACACCTCCCAGGCCACGAGACTCGTGTCGTGCCGATCTTCTCGGAACTGCGGCCACACCTAGAAAGGGCCTTTGAGGAGGCTCCTCCTGGCAGCGTCTACGTCGTGCCGCGAGCACACGGCTGTCCGAATCTGCGACGGTACGCGGAGCAGATCATTCGCCGATCAGGCGTTAAGCAGTGGCCGAAGCTCTTCATCAACTGTCGGGCGAGCCGGGAGACGGAACTCGTGCTAGAGCACCCAGCCCACGTCGTCCACGCATGGATCGGACACACGGCCAGCGTCGCCGAGGCCCACTATCTCCAAACGACCGACGCCGATTTCGAGCGGGCGATTTACCCGGCACAAAACCCGGCACAATCTGGGGCCTCTAGGAGGCGTCACAGGCCGTCACGGAGATCAGAAAACGACGTTTTCTCCGAGAAAAGCGATACTTGTCGAAATGTCCA
>JAGYJY010000028.1 GCA_018401745.1 Pirellulales bacterium
CGACGCTCGCAGAACTCGACGCCTTTCTCGCCGACTGGGCCTACGTCCCAGAGGCCGCCTATGAAGCCGCGGTCGATCGCCTGCTGGCCAGCCCACACTACGGCGAACGGCTCGCCCGCTGGTGGCTCGACATGGCCCGCTATGCCGACAGCAACGGCTACTCAATCGATGGCCCCCGTGAGATCTGGGCCTGGCGCGACTGGGTGATCGCCGCGGTCAACGACGACATGCCGTTTGACCAGTTCACCGTTGAGCAGCTGGCTGGCGACTTGCTGCCCGAGGCCACGCTCTCCCAGCAGCTGGCCACCGGCTTCCATCGCAACACTCCGATCAATCAGGAAGGCGGCATCGACAAGGAGCAGTTCCGCATCGACAGTGTGTTTGACCGCGTGGCCACCACCGGGGTTGTCTGGCTGGGACTTTCGGTCGGCTGCGCGCAGTGCCACGACCACAAGTTTGATCCGGTCAGCCAGCAGGACTACTACCGGCTGTTTGCCTTCTTCAACACGCAGGACGAGCCGCAGCTCGCGCTCAAGGCAGACGACCTCCCCTTCCCCGCGACCGCGCCGCCTGAGGAACACGACAAGGAGGGCCAACCCAAGCCGGCCACGACTTCGTTTGTGCTCCGCGAACGCAGCGAGCCGCGGACAACGACCGTCTTCGTGCAGGGCGACTTCACGCGGCCGGCCGATGTGGTCACGCCCAACACGCCCGAGGTGCTGCCGCCGCTGGCGACGGCTCAAGCCGCCACCAGCCTTCCCAGCCGGCTCGACCTCGCCCGCTGGCTGGTCTCCGCGGAAAACCCGCTCACCGCTCGGGTGACCGTCAACCGCATCTGGCAGCGGCTCTTCGGTGCGGGGCTCGTGGCGACCGACAACGACTTTGGGCTGATGGGCACGCCGCCATCGCATCCGGAACTGCTCGACTGGCTGGCGATCGAGTTTGTCCACCGCGGCTGGAGCCTGAAGGCCCTGCACAGGCTGCTGGTCACCTCGCAGGCCTACCGCCAGTCGTCGGTGGTGTCGCCGGCCGTTGCCGAGGCCGATCCAGCCAACCGGCTGCTCTCGCGGCAGCAGCGGCTGCGGCTCGACGCTGAGATCGTCCGCGATGTCGGCCTCACCGCCAGCGGCCTGCTCGTGCCAGCGCTCGGGGGCCCGCCGGTGTTCCCCCCGATTCCCGCAGGGGCCACGGCCCTCAACCAGGTCAAACGCAACTGGAACACCAGCACCGGCGACGACCGCTACCGGCGCGGTCTCTACACCTTTCTCTACCGGGCCACGCCGCCGCCGTCGCTCGCGGTCTTCGACGCCCCGCCGGGGATCACCGCCTGCACGCAGCGGAATCGCAGCAACACGCCGCTGCAGGCCCTAGCCCTGCTCAACGACGAGGCGTTTCTGGAAATGGCCGAGTCGCTCGCCGCCGTGATTGAAGCGGACGGGCCCGAGGCGGCGTTTCGACGCTGCACCTCCCGGCGGCCCCAGTCCGACGAGATCACCGTGCTCAAAGCCCTCACCCCGCTGGAAGCAGCCAGGGCACTGTTAAACCTCGACGAAACGATTACCCGCGAGTGAGAACGCAAGCGGGACGGGTCCTTGGGCCGCGAAGCGACGGGCAAGCGGGACGGGTCCTTGGGCCGCGAAACGACCTCGGCGAAGCCGAGGTGCCTGTGGCACCCAAAGACCCGTCCCGTTCAATACGCTCACCACTCCCTCGGAGTTCCACCATGCACGATGCCGACCATGCTGCCGCCAAGGCTGCCCGGGCCGCGACGCTTCATGCCCACACCCGCCGGCACTTCTTCGCCGACTGCGGTGTTGGGGTGGGAGCGATGGCGCTCGGCTCCCTGCTTGGCAGCAGCAACCAGGCTCAGGCGAGCACCGAACCGCTCGCCCCGAGGCCGCCGCACTTTCCGCCGAAGGCCAAGCGGGTGATCTTTCTCTTTATGGCCGGCGGCCCCTCGCAGCTCGACCTCTTCGACCACAAGCCGCAGCTGACGGCCTACAGCGGCCAGCGGATTCCTGAGAGCTTCACCGCCGGCAAGCGGTTTGCCTTCATGGATTCGAGCAACGGCTTCAATCTGCTGGCGACCGAAGCGGTCGTTTGCCCAGTACGGCGACTGCGGCGCGTGGGTGAGCGATCTCTTGCCACACACGGCGAAGATCGTCGACCGCCTGACCTTTCTCAAAACATGCTCAGCCGACCTCTTCAACCACGCCCCGGCCAAGCTCTTCATGAACACGGGCACCGGTCAGTTTGGCCGGCCGAGCATGGGCAGCTGGATCACCTACGGCCTCGGCAGCGAGTCGACCGACCTGCCAGGCTTTGTGGTGTTGCAAAGCGGCCCGCGGGGGCCACGCGGCGGCGCGCTGCTCTGGGGCAGCGGTGGACTGCCGAGTTCGTATCAAGGCGTTCCCTTTCGCAACACCGGCGACCCGATCCTCAATCTCTCCACACCCGAGGGCATCGAGCAGGCAAGCCAGCGCCGCGTGGTCGATGCGGTGCGGCAGCTCAATCAGCAGCGGCTGGCCAACACCGGTGACGCCGAGATCGCCACCCGCATCGCCGGCTACGAGATGGCCTTCCGCATGCAGGCCAGCGCCCCCGAGCTGACCGACATCTCCGGCGAAACCGCCGAGACCCTCGGCCTCTACGGGATCAAGGAGCCAGGAGAATCGACCTACGCTCGCAACTGCCTGCTGGCCCGGCGGCTCGTGGAACGCGGCTCGCGGTTTGTGCAGCTCTACCACACCAACTGGGACCACCACGGCGGCCCCACGGAAAACCTGGAAACCCACCTGCCGCAGGTCAGCGGTGAGATCGACCAGGCCTCTGCCGCGCTCGTGCTCGACCTCGACCGCCGCGGCCTGCTCGATGACACGATCGTGATCTGGGGTGGCGAGTTTGGCCGCACGCCGATGGGGGAAACCCGCGAAAGCACCGGCCGCAACCACCACATCGATGCCTTCACGATGTGGTTTGCCGGCGGCGGCTTCCGTCCGGGCTTTACCTACGGCGAAACCGACGAGTTTGGCTTCGGGCCGGTCTCGGGGGCGACCCACGTCCGCGACGTCCACGCCACGCTGCTGCATCAGCTCGGCCTCGACCACGAGCGGCTTTCGATCCGCTCCCAGGGGCTCGACCAGCGGCTCACCGGGGTGGAGCCGGCTCGGGTGCTCCACGAGCTGCTGACATAGGGTCGCGCACGCGGGACGGGACGGAGGCCGACGCGCAAGCGGGACGGGTCCTTGGGCCGCGAAGCGGCCTCGGCGAAGCCGAGGTGCCTTCGGCACCCAAAGACCCGTCCCGTTCAATACGCCCGTCCCGTTCATACGCTTGGCACCCAAAGACCCGTCCCGTTCAATACGCCCGATACACTCACAAACGCACAGCCGAGGTGCCTTCGGCACCCAAAGACCCGTCCTGTTCAATAGACTTGGTCTCCCACGCGTTCCTTTTCCTCAAGGCGTTGTTTCATGCACACTCTTCTCAAGGCCACCGCCCGCCTCCTGTCAGTCGTCGCAGTGGCAGCGTCGACCATCGCAGCTGCCGCTGACGCAACTCCCACGTACGACCTCGTTGTCTACGGCGGCACCTCGGGCGGCATCGTGGCGGCGATCCAGGCCCGTGCGATGGGGAAGACGGCCGTGCTGATCGAGCCGAGCGGGCATGTCGGCGGCCTGACTGCCGGCGGCCTCGGCGCCACCGACATTGGCAACAAGTCTGCGATCGGCGGGCTCTCGCGCGAGTTCTACCGTCGCATTGCCGAGCACTACGCGAGCGACGACGCCTGGGTGCACCAGCAGCGGGAGGGTTATCAGAGCGGCCGCGGCTCCGGCGACAGCGGTGCCGAGGAGATGTGGACCTTCGAGCCGCATGTGGCCGAGCAGGTGTATCTCAACTGGATCCACGAGGCCGGGGTAGAGCTGGTCATGCGGGAGCGGCTCGTCCGCGACGGCAGGGGCGTTGAGATGGAGGGCCCCTGGATCAAAGCCATCTCCACTACCGCTGGCCGCCGCTTTGCCGGCCGGATGTTCATTGACGCTACTTACGAGGGTGACCTGCTGGCCGCGGCTGGCGTCTCGTTTCACGTCGGCCGCGAGGCCGAAAGCGTCTACGGTGAATCGCTCAACGGCATCCGCGTGGCCCACGCCCTCAAGCATCAGTTTTCCCACGACGTCGATCCCTACGTCGTGCCCGGCGATCCGGCCAGTGGCCTGCTCCCCCTGATCTCCCCCGAGCCCCCCGGCACCGACGGCGACGGCGACAGCCGCGTTCAGGCCTACAACTTCCGCATGTGCACCACCGACGTGCCGGACAACCGCCGCGCGTGGCCCAAGCCAGCGGGCTACGACGAGGCCGAGTTTGAACTGCTCTTTCGCAACTTCGAAGCGGGCGATCGTCGAATCCCCTGGAACCCGGTGTGGATGCCCAATCGCAAGACCGACACCAACAACAACTTCGCGATCAGCACCGACTACATCGGCGGCAACGTGGGGTATGTCGAGGGCAGCGACGCCGACCGCGAGCGGATCATCGCCGACCACCGCCGCTACCAGCAGGGACTGATGTGGACGCTCGCCAACCACCCGCGGGTTCCCCAAGAAGTCCAGCAGCACTTCCAGCGGCTCGGCCTGGCCAAGGATGAGTTTGTCGACAACGACAACTGGCCCCATCAGCTCTATGTCCGCGAGGGCCGGCGGATGGTCTCCGACTATGTGATGACCCAGGCCGACTGCCAGTGGGATCGGAAAGCCGACGATGCGGTCGGCCTGGCCGCCTACAACATGGACTCCCACAACTGCCAGCGATATGTCACCGCCGATGGTGTGGTCCGCAACGAAGGCGACGTGCAGGTGGGCGTGAAGCCCTACCCGATCAGCTACCGCAGCATCCGGCCGCGGCAGGAAGAGTGCAGCAACCTGCTGGTGCCGGTCTGCCTAGCAGCGTCTCACATCGCCTACGGCTCGATCCGCATGGAGCCGGTGTTTATGGTGCTCGGCCAGTCGGCCGCAACGGCCGCGGCCTTGGCGATCGACGGCGGCGTGAGCGTGCAGGAGGTTGCCTACGCCGCGCTGCGGGAGCGGCTCCTTGCCGACGGCCAGGCCCTCGCCTGGGCAGGCAGCGGCAAAGATCCAGCGAGCCTCGACGGCATCGTGATCGACAACACCGCCGCCACCACAACCGGTAGCTGGAACTCAAGCAGCTCCATCAGCGGCTTTGTGCTCTACGACTACCTCCACGATGACAACGAGGGAAAAGGCACCAAGACCGTCGCGTTTTCCGCCAGGCTGCCCACGGCAGGAACCTATGAGATTCGCCTCTGGGCCACCGCCAGCGGCAACCGAGCCACAAATGTTCCAGTGACCGTGCAGCTGCCCTCAGGCACTCAGCGGATCATGGTCAACCAGCAGAAGGGGCCTGCGGAAACCGGCTTTGTCAGCCTGGGCATGTTTGCCTGCCCAGCCGCTGCTCCCATCACGGTCTCCATCTCCACCGTCGACACCGACGGCTTCGTCGTTGCCGATGCCGTGCAGTTCATACCGGTTGAATAAAAAAACCGGGCAGGCCGTCGTGGACAGCCTGCCCGGTTGAAAACTCGTGTGCACACGCATGTGAAGCGCGGTTACTCCTCGATCCGCTTGAGAGCCTGGAGGGCGGCGAGCGCCTTGTCCGTCCCACCAAGCGACGCGGCAGCCTTCTTGGCAGCGAGCACATCCTCAAACGACACTGCCGAACTGGCGGCAGGCTTTGGAGCGCGGACAGCACCGGCGGCCTTCGGGGCGGCCTTTCTGGCACTCCCCTTCTTCTTGCGGAGGGGCCGGAAACCCATCTTCTTCAGCACAATGCTCACCTGGGCGGGGGCAACCTTCACGCCCTGCTTTGCCAGTTCAGCCACGATCACGGAAGGCCGGGGCTGCTGGCCACCTTCCTTCAGTTCCTTTGCGAGCTTGCGAACCAGGTCGCTCTTGCTGGGCTCTGCTCCGGCTTTGGGAGCGGCTTTCTTGGTGGCAGCCTTCTTGGCAGCCGGCTTTGTCGCGGGAGTCGACATTGTGTTTCTAGCTTTCCTTAGTCTCTCGAGAGTAAAAATCTTTCCACGCACTCGCTCGGGCAATCAGCCAAGCCAGCACGACGATGCCAACGCACCAGGCATGGCAACTGTGTGAAGACGGTGAGCTGGCTTGCAGGCACCTGCCCTGCGAGCACCGATCTCACAGTTCACTTGCACAAACCATCTCATTCGCACGAACCGCGGACCGTTAATAAACGTGTACCGTGGGCCGTCGTCATCTCCACACCGCCGAAAAGGTTAACACTCCCCAGCGGTTTATTCAACGGCACAGAAGCGGCTTTCTCCTCCGTAACACATCGCCATGGCACTGACGATGTCGTGCAGCGTGTTTGTTGGCAGTCAGCAAGGCCTGCACCAAGGCCTGCAGAAGAAGCCCCCACGTCGCCCGCAGACACTGCCGAGATCAGCCGGTGCGACGCGTGCAGATGACGGCCGTCAGGTCGTCCATCTGCGGAACACCGCGAGTAAAGAGGGCTACCTCGTCGGCCAGCCCCTGCACAATCTCCTCCGCCGAGGAATCGCGAAGGCCGCGGATCAACGCCTCCACACGTTCGCTTCCAAAGGCAGTGCCGTCGGCTCTTTCGCATTCGTAAAAGCCGTCGGTGAGCAGAACGAGCATGTCGCCCTCCTCGAGCGTTACACGCACGGCCGGGTCGTAGTCCACTTCGGGCATCAGGCCAAGCGGAAGCCCCTGCGTGGGAAGCTCTTCGAAGTGATCGTCCGCCCGATGATAGAGGAGGATCGGGCCCTGGCCGGCGCTGAGAAACTCAAGCTCGCCCGACGAGTGCAGCATTCCCACAAACGCAGTCACGAAACGCCCTTCAGGCATATCGAGGCTCAGCAGCCGCTGCACATCGTCGACCGCCCGCTCCAGGCTTTGCCCGCCGAGCAAGGTGGCGCGGCACAGCGCCCGCGCTTCGGTCATGATCAGCGCCGGCCCGATGCCATGGCCGGTTGCATCTGCCACCAACACCGCGAGAGCCCCGTTGTCGAGCTGCAGGAAGTCGTAAAAGTCGCCGCCTGTTTCATCCGCCGGCCGGTTCCAGCCGGCGATGTCAAAGCCCGCAAAGATTGGGTTGTCGTGGGGCAGGAGATTCTTCTGGATAGAGCAGGCAATGCTCAGGTCGCGTTCGATCTTCTGCTTCTTGGCGTAGTGGCCGAGCAGCTGCTGACGCTGAATGGCCACCCCCGCCTGACTGCCAAGGAAGCCCGCGATCTCTTCGTCGCGGCTATCGAAAGGGCTCGGCCGCTTGTTGAGAACCTGCAGCACGCCGACGGTGGCGTTGTCGTGGTCGGCGAGCCGAACGGTGAGCATGCTGCGGGTGCGAAAGCCACTGGACTTATCAAAGTCAGGGTTGAACCGCGAATCCGCATAGGCATCGGGAAGATTGACCAGCTGACCCGTGCGGGCCACTTCGCCCGCGATCCCTTTCCCCGCCGGAAAACGGATTTCGGAAATCGGTGAACCCTGAATGCCCGTAGCCACCCGGCTGTAGAGCTCGTCAGACGCCGCATCGTAGAGAAACACCGTCGCCCGTTCACTGTCGAGCAGGGAGGTCGCGGCATCGACGATCGCCGAGAGCATTGCGTCGAGATCGACCGTCGCGCCCAGCCGCCGAGCCACTTCGAGCAGTTTTTCAAGTGCCGCCACGCGACCGGCCGCGGCTGGGGAGAGATGCGTCATGCCGTCTGCGTCTGCTTTCACTTGGGGAAATCGATGAGGTCCGCCGGCACCTCGCGGGGATTCTGCTGGCCATCCTTCTCAATCGCCGCGGTCAGCCTGGCCACCACCGCTGGCTGCTCGCTTGCCAGGTCGGTGGTTTCGTAGGGATCGTCGTCGATCGCAAAGAGCTGAGGCGGCTGCTTGGGCATCAGCACCAGCTTCCAGGGGCCCGCCAGCACCGCTTCACCGGCGCGATGCCGAATAAAGATCGGCTTAGGCCGCGGCTGATCTTCGGGCCCCGCAATCGCCTGCCACCGATCCACCCCGTCCCACTGAGGATCCTGCTCGGCTACATATCCGACAAGCCCTGCAATCGTTGGCAGCCAATCAACTGCATGCATCGGGCTTCGGCAGACCCGCGGAGCAAGCACCCCCGGCCAGTTCGCAAACCCACACACGCGGATGCCCCCCTCGTAGAGCTGCGCCTTCTGGCCGCGGAGCGGGTCGTTTTCACTGTTGAGCGGGGAGTCGGCCACGTCTCCGATGTAGGCATTCTTCAGCGACTCGATGCCACCGTTGTCGCTCAAGAAGATCACCAGCGTGTTGTCGCGCTGTCCACTCGCCTCAAGCGCCTCGACAAACGCCCCGACCTTCGCATCCACCTGCGACACCATCGCCGCCATCCGCAGCCGCGAATCCTGCTTGGCGGGATCGTCGTGAAACACCACGCCCTCGTAGAGCTTCTTGTAGTCCGGCGGCGTGTCGACCGGCGTGTGCACCGCATGAAACGGCACGTAGAGAAACCAGGGCTGCCGGGGCGACGACACCTCGCCACCCTCCCCCTGAATCCACCGCAGGGCCTGAGCTGCAATCAGCTCCGTGGCGTTGCCCTCTTCGTCGAAGAGCTGGCCATTGCGGTGCCAGGTGTCTTCATAGGGGCCCGCGCGATACTTGTGCGTCCAGGGATCAGCGGCTCCGGTGAGCGTGCCATACGACTCGTCAAAGCCATAGGCGTTGGGGCCCCACTCAGGCCTGGAGCCGAGATGCCATTTCCCCACCTGATAGGTTGCGTAGCCGAGCGACTTCAGGCTGCTCGCGAGCGTGACCGTTCCCGGCGGGAGCGCCCGGCGATTGCTCGGCCCCAGGGCATGCGGCCCAAACCGTCCCGGCTGACGGCCGCTGAGCAGCGCGGCCCTCGTCGGCGTGCACTGCGGCTGAACGTAGAAGCGATCGAGCTCCACCCCCTCCCGCACGAGGCGATCCAGGTTGGGGGTTTTGCCAAAGCCACCATGCCAGCCCACGTCGCTCCAGCCGAGGTCGTCGGCCACGATCAACAGAATGTTGGGCCGCGCCGGCCGCTCTGCCACAGCATGTCCCACCCCAACGCTGAGAGCGACAACAACGACGGCGGCCCACCCCAGACTTCTTTTGATGATGCTGTGCATGCGATGCTTCTCCTTGCGGCAGAATGCGAGAGAGCGATCAGGCCTCTCCGAAGAATCCGCGTAGTATAGTCGCCGACCTGCAGGACTCTCGGCATCCAGAGACTGCGAAATCGTCGCCTGCCTGCAGCGCTGTTGCTATGGACCCGATCCCCCTCAAGCTCGCGATCATCGCCTCTGGAGGCATCTTCGCGCAGTGGGCCGCCTGGCGGCTGCGGCTGCCTGCCATCGTGCTGCTCCTGGTCACCGGCTTTGCGCTCGGCCCCGTCACGGGCTACGCGGTGCTCCCGCTAGAGTGAGGATCCCAGTTGCCAGGGCGGCAGAAGTGCGGTAGTGTTCGAGTAATCGAACGTGATGAAGGTGGTTGGGGATTTCCTGCGACCACCGCGATCGCCATCTCTCGTAGCGGCTGTGTTTCACGCGCTCTGCCAGAGGCTCAACAGCCCGGCAGATGCCCAGCGTAAAACCCTTCTTGCCCGGCAGGCAGTGATCCATCGCTGGGATCTTTCCGTGGTCTGTCGTTGTTGACACATCCGATCCCGCCTTCGATCCGCCTGCCTTGCGGTCTGCCACACCACCGGTGTGTCGGCCGTGTGGCCACATGAAAGTTGTTTTGTGACCGCTTCAACCGAAATGAATGCACCATCGTCCGGCTCGTCCTCTTCCCGCCCTCCCAAACGCCGCTTCCGCAAGAAGTTTGCCGGCAAACGTCCGCACCAGAGCGGCCATGGCGCTCTGGCTGATCAGCCTGCGGCGGAGCAGCAGGCCCCGGTGCCGAGCGGACCGCCGAAGCTCGCTGAAGGCTTTGCCCACCTGGGGCTCGCCGAATGCCTGCTGCGGAGCCTGGGCGACGAAGGCTACGACACCCCCACGCCGATTCAGTCCAAGGCGATTCCGCACGTCGTGCAGGGCCGCGACCTGTTTGGCTGCGCCCAAACCGGCACCGGCAAGACCGCAGCCTTCGCCCTGCCGTTGATTCACCGGATGCTTGAGAATCGACCGGAGATCAAGCCTCGTCGCTGCCGCACCCTCGTGCTGGCTCCCACCCGTGAGCTGGCTGCCCAGATCCATGAAAGCTTCCGCAGCTACGGCCGGCACGCGCGGCTGCGAACGGCCGTGATCTACGGTGGCGTTGGCCAGCACAAGCAGGCCCGCGACATGATGAAGGGTGTGGATGTGCTCGTGGCCACGCCGGGCCGTCTGCTCGACCTGATCGGGCAGCGGCTCGTCGATATCCGCGGCGTCGAGTTTTTCGTGCTCGACGAAGCCGATCGCATGCTCGACATGGGCTTCATCCACGACATCCGGAAGGTCGTAGGGATGCTGCCGGCAGAGCGGCAGACCCTCTTCTTCTCCGCGACCCTGCCGGCCGAAATCCGCTCGTTTGCTGAGTCGATGCTCCGCGATCCGCTGGAGGTGAAGACCACCCCTCAAGCGACACCCGCAGAAACAGTGGCCCAGTCGGTGATCTTTGTGCCCAAGGCAGAGAAGAAGACGACGCTGATTGATCTGCTTCGCAACGAGGCAAACGGACGGGTGATTGTGTTCTCCCGCACCAAGCACGGCGCCGACAAGCTGCAGCGCGACCTCACCAAGGCCGGCCTCGTGGCAGCGGCCATCCATGGCGACAAGTCGCAGGCCCAGCGGGAGCGTGCCCTGGCAGCGTTTAAGTCGACACGGCCGCCGGTGCTGGTGGCGACCGACATTGCCGCTCGCGGGATCGACGTCGACGACGTGGCGTATGTCATCAACTACGACCTGCCCATTGAGCCAGAGACCTATGTGCACCGCATCGGCCGCTCCGGTCGGGCAGGCCAATCTGGAACTGCGATCAGCCTGTGCGACACCGAAGAGCTGTCGAAGCTGATTGCCATTGAGCGGCTGCTCAAGCGGGAGCTCACCAGCCGCAACCAGCGGCCCGCCGCGGCCTCGCCGCCAGCTCGCGGGCCCGGCCGCCGCGGACCTCCAGGACAGGCCAACGGCAAACGTCGCGGCCCCCCGCCCCGCGCGTTCTCCCGGTCGAAGAAGCCCCGCACCGCCGACGCCGCCCCCAACCCCCACCGCTGGTCCAAGCCCCGCAACTCAACCAGCAACTAAGCGGCCCTCCAGCAGCTTCCAACACACCAGCTGCATCCGCGGCAGGTGAAACGCACTCTTCCAGAGGCCGCCCTTAAGCCTGCTGGCCAGGCTGCCGTCGCGGTGCAGGTAGCCAAACCACTCGCCGTGGTCGGGGTCGGCGAAGTGGTCGTGGGCCCAGGAGTGAACCTCACGGTGCATGCGTGCATAGCGAGGATCACCGGTCAGTTTCCAGGCGAGCAGCGTGGCGATGATCGCCTCGTTGTGTGGCCACCAAAACTTCATGTCGTGCCAGTATTCCTGCACTGGTAGGCTGCGGACATCGACGAATGAGAGCAGGCCGCCATGCTCGCGATCCCAGCCGCGGGCCCACATCCAGTCGAGGATCTGGGTGCCCAGGGCGGTGAGCTCAGGAAGTCCGCCGCGATGCTGCGACTCCTTGAGCACAAACCAGGCGGCCTCGATGGCGTGGCCAGGGTTGAGCAGCCGGCCATCGACGTGGTCGAGAAGGCTGCCGTCTGGGGCGACGGTTTCCAGCACACACTCGAGTTCCGGATGCACAAAGTCGCTGCGAATCTCGTCGATGCAGCGGTCGATCAGGGCGGTCAGCTCGGTGGTGTCGCCAACCGAGTCGCGGAGCGTCTGGGCCACGCCCATGGTGATCATCGGAATGCCGAGGGATTTTGAGGGCCGCGTGCTGGGATCGGTCTTGGCGGGCAGCAGGCCGGGGGTGGACGTGAGGCGTCGAAACGAAGCGAAGGCACGGCGGGCTTCGGCGGCGGCCTGCTCGTCGGCCGCAGCTCGAGCGTAGGCGGCAAGGGCGATGGCCATGAAGGCCTCGCTGAAGGCATACCGCCGCTTCCGCAGCGGCTGCCCCTCGCGGCTGACCAGAAAAAACAGCTGCCCGTCGGCATCGACGCATTGCTGCCTGAGGAAGTCGATGCCATGCCGCGCCCAGGCCAGCCATTCGGGGCGTGGCTCAACCGTGGCGTGGAGTGTGGCGAGGAGCCAGGCCATGCGGCCCTGGGCCCAGACACTCTTGTCGGTGTCAATCAGGCTGCCATCACGATCGAAGAAGCTGAAAAACCCGCCGTGCTGCTCGTCAACACACCTGGGAAACCAAAACGGAAGCGTGTCACAGAGGAGCGTGGTCGCGGTAGAAGACGGCCAGCGTGGCCTGCTCGTCGCTGGTCATGTGGGGCTCCGCTGCTGGGGCTCTTGGGACGCCTCTGGAATCGCCTCACCGATGGTGTAGATCGTCAGCCCCTGGATGGCAGGCTGCTTAGCCGGCAGCAGCAGGCTGGCAACGTAGCCGGCCAGAAACGAGGCCGCCACGCCCACCGCGGCATAGAGCAGGAGGTGGGTATCGGTGAACTGCTGCACGGCGGAGAGCACGGCTGCTCCCACGATCGCCCCCACCATGGCCCCTGACGCATGGGCCCGCGTGGTGAAAATCCCCAGGCAGAAGAGGCCGCACATCGAGCCGCCGAGCAGGCCGAGGATGGTCATAAACTGATCCCACAGTGATTTGATATCAGCGGAGGCAAAGAGCAACGCCAGCCACACGCCCAGCCCGCCAAAGAGCACCGTCAGCCCCCGGCCGAGCCAGAGGTAGGCCGGCTCCTGCCAGCGGCTGGCGAAGGGCCGCACGAAGTCGGTCACAACGGCCGTCGACATGCTGTTCATGCTGGTAGAGATCGTCGACTGGGCGGCAGCGAAGATGCCCGCCACAACCAGCCCGGAAAGTCCGGCAGGCAGCTCGCGGGCGATAAACAGCGGAAAGATCGCGTCGGTCCTGAAGGCAGGATCGAGCCGCTCAGGATGTTCGGCATAAAACACAAAGAGCGCCGTGCCCATGCCGAAGAAGAGCAGCGAGGCGGGCACGACCGCAATCGCGTTGGTCCAGATCGCTCGACGGGCACGCGCTCTATCGGAAACCGCCATATACCGCTGCACGACCGCCATGTCGGAGCTGTAGGGCACGAGCGCCTGTGCTAGCCCGCCGAGCACCACAACCCAGATCGCGGTGGTGCTGAAACTCGTCGGCGAGAAGTCGATATTGATCATGTGCAGCTTCTGATGGGTGTCCGCCACGCCCAGAAGCCCAAAGACACCGCCGTCGACCTGCATCAGGATCAAGGCCAGGCTCGCAACGGCCCCGCCGAGGAGCACGAGGCTCTGCACTGTGTCGGTCCAGACCACCGCTTCGAGGCCGCCGAGGGCGCAGTAGAGGATGCTCAAGAGCCCCATCAGCAGAATGCTCTGCTGTTCTGAAAGCGGTGTGATCACCGCGAGCGCCAGAGCGGAGAGAGAGAGCACCACGGCCATGCGGCCGACCTGAAAGAGCACGAACGAGCCGCTGGCAAACAGCCGCACAAATCGATTGAACCGCTTCTCCAGATATTCATACGCGCTCGTGGCGTCGATCTTGCGGAAAAACGGCAGAAACATACCGACCACCAGGGGCGTGACCACCACCACCATGATGTTGACTGGGAAATACACCCAGTCGGTGGCATAGGCCTTGGCAGGAATGGCCATGAAGGTGATCGAGCTGAGCATCGTGGCGAAGATGCTCAGGCCGGCAACGATCCAGGGAATCCGCTGGCCGCCACGGAAGAAGTCGTCAGTGTTTTTCGTGCGGAGGGAAAACCACCCGCCAACGGCAACCATCGCGAGCAGGTAGAGCCCAAGCACCGCAGCATCAAGCCCGCCGAAGCGGCTCTCCTCGGGCTTTAACCGCAGGCTCCACACCGCAGGCGTCCGCACCCGAGGGCGGATCTCGCCGGTGGGCAGGATGATCGGGTCGAGCAGCGGGTCGGGGCCCAGCCTGACGGCGGTCGTTGTCACGGGAGCGGCGGGCATGCCGGCCACCGGCGTCCAGGTGTCGGTGATGGTGTGGTAGGCCAGGGCTTCGGCGGGAAACCCCGGGTGGTCGTCCCGCAGGATGTCGGCCTTGCCAAACAGGCTGCCGTTGTCGCCGCCGAGCACGAGCAGATGGCTCTGCCCGAGCGCGACGCCCGTGCCCGCCATCACGCAGCGAGGCAGATCAGCCCGCCGCCGCCAGCCACGGCCGGCGGCTTCCAGATGCCGCGGGGGGCAAAACTCATAGACGTCCTGAAGCAGCTCGACCTCGCCCTGCTCGCCCTCCCTGCGACCGCTCATCAGATAGACGCACGCAGCCTCCCCATTGTGCTGGGCCGCCATGATGCCGAAGCCTCGTGCTGGCCCCGGCCAGGCGGGCAGCTCCTGCCACACCCAGCGGCTGGCGTCGTCACCGCTGAGGTCGAGCGACCAGAATCGTGGCGTCGCATCGGCCAGGGACGCCGACGGCGTGCCGGCAGCGACATACACCGTGTCGCCGATCGCGGCGGCAGATCCGTAGGCCGAGGGCTGCGGCAAAGGCGGCAAGGGACGCTGCTCAACCTGCTGCTGCTGGTCGTTCCAGGTCAGCAGAAACGCGGCCTCAAACGCGGTCGTCGCATCATTGCCTCCCGCGCAGACCACGCCTTTGGAGGTGGAGACCGACACCCCATAGCCGAGCGGCCGCTCGAGCTGGCCTCCGGCGATCCACCGCGGCCCGGCCTCCTGCCCTCTCGCGAGCAACACCCAGATCGCATCATGCCAAGCCTTCTCGGCCTCCCACACCGGCGGAGCAAAGTTGGCCCCGCCCGCCACGATCACCGCATCGCCATCAACGCCCACAAACGGCCCTGCCACCCCAAGAGGATCCGGCAGCGGCGGCAGCGTGTCGCTCGTCAGCTCGATCGCCCAGGCCTGGCCGCATCCGCACAGCAGGAGCAGCACCACCAAAGCTCGCCAAGTCGTCATGCCCTCAGCTCCCTTCTGCTGCTCCCGCCAGCATGCCGGCTGCCGCGAGGTCACGATGCAGGTCGGCAATCTCGCTGGGCGTCATCTGGGGAAGCGGGAGCCGCGTCGGCCCGCAATCGGGGCCCACCAGGCTCATCGCCGCCTTCAATCCACTGATGCCGTGCTGCATCACGATCCGCCGGGTGATCGCCGTGAGCCGCTGCTGCTGCTGCCGGGCCTCGTTGAGCCTGCCCGCGTCGAAGGCGGCCAGCATTTTCAGCGTGCGAGGGGCCATGAGGTTGTAGGTGCTGCCCACCGCGCCATCGCAGCCGGCTGCCCAGGCGGCCAGCAGCATCTCATCCACGCCAAAGAGCGTCTGAAACCGCCCCTCCTGCAGAGCCCGGCAACGAATGAGCATATCGATCTGCGTGTGGCTGAACTTGATCCCTGCAAGGGTGGGAATCCGCTCGGCAGCGGCGGCCATGATCTCAGCGGCATCAAAGCCCAGGCCGCTGAGCTGCGGGATGTGGTAGTAGTAAAAGGGTGTGTCGGCCGCCGCTGCGGCGATCTCCGCCACCGTTGCCGCCAGAGTGCCGATGCTGGCGATGCCGTAGTACGACGGCGGCACGGCGCTGATCGCATCCGCACCGATCTCCTCGGCATGCCTGGCGAGCGATCGAGCTTCACCAATCGCGTTGTGCCCCACCTGCACGACAACCGGAATCCGTCCGGCGGCCGCCTCGACAAAAGCCGCGGCCACCCGCTTCCGCTCCTCGGTCGTCATCGACGGCCCCTCGCCGGTGCTGCCGCAGACGTAGAGCCCGGTGACCCCATCCGCGATCAGTCGCTCAACCATCGGCACAATCGGCCCGCAGGCAATCTCGCCGGCCGCGGTCATCGGCGTAAACGTGGCCGCAATCAGCCCGCTGAGTTTTCTCACAGAGTCTCCCCACGAAGCGTTTTTCGTTCGCACAGAATACAGCAAACCCGCTCGGCCCCGGCCAGCGTTCGCCGCCCGCTCACTGAGGCGGTCTGGGGTGCGGCAAGACCTCGTTGCTATCTGGATCTTTGCACAGGGGGCTGGGCACCCGCTTAGCCAGCCTCCGCGACTGCTCGAGACTTGGTCTCGATCACGCTGAGCAGCTCGTCCCAGCTCTTCACGAAGGCTTCCGCTCCGTCCCGCTGGAGCCGCTCACCAAGCGCCGCCGTGTCGACCCCCGCCCGCTCGACCGCGAAGATCGTCGAAGCAGCCAAGCCACCGCCCGCAGAGAGCGTGCCGCTGACATGGCCGTGGTCGGCAAAGGCGTGCAGCGTCTTTTCCGGCATGGTGTTGATCGAGTTGGGGGCAGCCAGGGCGTCGATGTAGAGGCAGTCGGAGGCGTGCGGATCCTTCGTTCCGGTGCTGGCGAAGAGCAGCCGCTGGGGCACCGCTCCGAAGTTGCACAGCCGCCCGAAGCGATCACTCGCCAGGAGGTGGCGGTAGGCCTGGTAGGAGATTTCCCCAACGGCGATCCCGAGCTGGTTCACGAGCGGCGGTGGCAGCAGCGTCGCCGTCGCTCCGTCCCAGCGGCTGATAAACAGCGAAGCGACCGAGCAGACCCGCGGCGAAAGTCCCGCCTCGACTCGCCGCTCGATACCCCGCAGGTAGGCCTCTGCCGCTGCCAGATACTGCTCGCGAGTGAAGAGCAGCGTCACGTTGACCGGCACGCCAACGAAAATCGCCTCCTCAATCGCTGGCAGCCCCGCGGGCGTGCCGGGGATCTTGATAAACAGATTCGGCCGTCCAGCACGAGTATGGAGGCTGGTGGCCTGGGCGAGTGTGGCGGAGGTGTCGTAGGCGAGCCGTGGCGAGACTTCGAGAGACACCCAGCCGTCAACTCCGCCGGTGCGGTCAAACGTCGGTCGAAAGAGGTCTGCCGCCCTGGCAAGATCCTCGATCGCGATCTCGAAGAAGGCCTCCTCTGGCGTCCGCTGCTGCCGACCGAGGTCGGCAAGGGCCGCGTCATAGAACGACGTGTCTTTCACGGCGGCGTTGTAGATCGAGGGGTTGCTCGTCAAGCCGGTGACATGAAACTCGTCGATGTAGCGGGCAAGCGTGCCGTCGTCGAGCAGGCCGCGTGTGATGTTGTCGAGCCAGACGCTCTGACCGACACGTGTCAGGGCGGCAGTGGGGGATGGCATGAAAGGGCTCCAGACCGGTAAGGGCGACTGAGAAGCCACAACGCAGCAGCCTCGACGAGACCTCCATTACACCACACGCAAGCCTGTCGCCGCTTCGCGATCTCGGCCGATTCCGGTGAGATCGCTTTGCAGGCAATCAGAGCGATCAAGGCGAGGGCCGCACTGCGGAGCGGTGCCGAGGGCCGCACTGCGGAGCGGTGCCGAGGCTTGGTCACCAGTCACCGACCACCTGGCCGTCAGCCGGGTGGCAGAGCCTCGCCCAGGTGGTCTCGGAGACTCCGCCATCGATACCGCGGACGCTGCCATCGGCAAGCCCGATGTTCATCACGCCGGGGTGGGGCGTTTGGGCGCGTGAGGAGTCACAGTTGCGGATCCAGTCTGGCGACACCTGGAACATCGAGCAGGCCGTGTACCCTGTCGTCGAGGGCGTCTGCGATGTCTCGTTGACGCAGAACACGGGGCGCCAGCGGTTGTTGGAGTCGGACCAGAGGCAGCCGTTGGTGCTGCTGTCGTCGGGAACGCCGCTCGAGCCACACGTGCCGTACCGCTCGGCCAGAACGACCGTCTTCGAGGTGCCGTCGGGAAACGACTGCGAGATCTGCGACGAACCTTGCATCCGCTGGTCGGGGGTCGGAGCCGTTGGATTGCCGAAAACATTGTAGTTGTTGGCGTAGTTGCCTACGGCCCACTGGTTTGCACCGCCGCTGGTCGTGGCCCCCATGCCTCCCGGGCTCGATCCATCGGACGGGCAGAGGTAGAGCGATATAGGCACCGAGTAGATCACGCCCGCGCCGCCGGCATCGGGCACTGGGGTATAGACTGTCCGCTGCGTCATCGCGAGGTCGTAGAGCGCGGACTCTTCCACGTAGGGAAGCAGCCAGGTGAAGACCGTGAAGCCGGTGACACCAAAGTATGGCCCGCGGTGCAGCAACGGGTCGCGGCTGGTGGGAGCGGTCAGCGGAGGGAGGTAGCCTCGCGCATCGTTGATTGTGTGGAGAGCCAGGCCCAGCTGCTTGACGTTGTTCTTGCACTGGATGCGGCGGGCCGCTTCGCGGGCCGACTGCACGGCCGGTAGGAGCAGGCCCACAAGCACGCCGATGATGGCAATCACGACCAGCAGTTCCACGAGCGTGAAAGCTCTTTGTCTTTGGGCAGGGCCGATGGATGCGCGGTCTCGCAGCGGATGGGGCAGGGTCATGGTCACGTCTCCTGGTGGGAGCGGCTCCCGTCTCCGCCGCGGGCGGGACAAGGACCACTGGGAACAGGCGGGACGGCAGCGAGGCTGTGGTGGCCGAGGCTCCCGGACCGCCTAGGCCGGGCACTGCCGCGTCGGAGAAAGCATGCTTTCGTCAGGCAGACGGGACGACCCGCGGGGCCAGCGTTATCGCTTCCTACGACGGATAGAGGATATTCCGAGTGCAGATTGCTGTGCAACCACCGGGCCTGCCAGCCCTGCCCAGTTTGCCGAATTGGCTGGGATTGGGCCCGCGTGTCGGCTGGGGCTCACCCGGGATGCCGCCAACTTTGTTTCTGATGCGGGTCTCGCCTAGCTCTTCTGATCGCGCGGGTCGCCGCCGCGGTGGCACGAGCTCAAGTTCTGCCTCCGACGGGAGTCGGCTTCGGCAACTGTCTCGTGGCGGCTGGTGCGGAAACAGACTCTCGTTGCGGCTCCGATGAGCCGCCCCTTTCTTTTCCATGGAAGGAGTCCGAATGATGACAGCAGAACGGACTGAAACGCTTTCTCACTGGAGCAGATGACCATGGTTGACAGCTTCCCAATTACCATCGCGATCGCATCGGCGATCGCGGTGTTTGCAGCCCTCATGATCCTGCTCGCCACATTCTTCACGGTGGAACAGCGGACCGCGGCCATCGTGCAGCGACTCGGCAAGTTCGTGCAGGAAGCCGGGCCGGGCCTCAACGTCAAGATCCCCTTCATCGACAGGGTGGCCGGGCGGGTCAACCTGCGTGTCCAGCAACTGGACGTCAAAATCGAAACCAAGACCGAGGACAACGTGTTTGTCGAGATGGTCGTGGCCGTGCAGTTCTATGTGTTGCCGAAGAAAGTCTACGACGCGTTCTACAAACTCGACGACGCCCGGCGGCAGATCACCTCGTACGTGTTCGACGTCGTCCGCGCCCAGGTTCCTAAGATCAAGCTCGATGACGTGTTTGCAAAGAAGGATGAGATCGCCGATATCGTCAAAACCGAACTGGCCCAGGTCATGGACGGCTTCGGCTACGGGATTCTCAAGGCACTCGTCACCGACATCGACCCAGATCCCAAGGTGAAGGAATCGATGAACGAAATCAACGCCGCCCAGCGGATGCGGGTGGCGGCGACGGAGCGGGGTGAGGCCGATCGAATCCTGAAGGTTAAATCAGCGGAGGGGGATGCCCAGAGCAAGGCCCTGCAGGGCCGGGGCATCGCCGATCAGCGGCAGGCCATCGTCGCCGGCCTGCGTGATTCCGTTGACGAGTTTCGCAGGTCGGTGCCGGGCACGACGGCCAAGGACGTCATGAACCTCGTCCTGATGACCCAGTATTTCGACACGCTCAAGGAAATCGGCGCCTCGTCGCGATCGAATGCGATCCTGATTCCTCATTCACCGGGCAGCCTTGCCAGCTTGAGCGATCAGATTCGCAATGCCATGATCGAAGCCAACGAGACAGTCGCTGGCAGCCGAATCAGGCCGGAGGCCATGGTGGCCGTCGGTGCCAACGGCGAGTGAGCGTCTGGCAACGACGGTGCTCGTCTTCCACTCTCCGGTATGCTGGATCGGAGGCGCATCGGGAGTGACGCCACCAACCCAGCCGCGAGCCACACATGGCCACATCTGACCACGTCGTCCACGCACACCCCGCACCGCGGCTGCGGGTTGGCGACTCGGTCCTCGACGTGATCGGCCACACGCCTCTGGTGCGGCTGCCCCGCTTCGGCAGCCGTCTCGAGCCGCAGCTTTTCGCGAAGCTCGAATCGACCAACCCCAGCGGCAGCATGAAAGACCGGGCCGCCGTGCGGATGATCGAGGAGGCGGAGGCGTCGTACGACCTGCGACCCGGCAGCACACTCATCGTGGCCACCTCAGGCAACATGGGCCTGGCGATGGCGATGGTCTCCGCGGTGAAGGGATTTCGCCTGATCTGCGTTGTCGATCCGAAGATCTCGCCGGCCACTGAGCGGAGCCTGCGGCTCTACGGAGCGACAGTGGTCAAGGTGTATCAACGGGATTCCACCGGCGGCTATCACCTCACGCGACTGGACCGAATCGCAAGCCTCAAGGCTGAGCATCCAGGGGCGGTCTATCTCGACCAATACAACAGCCCGGCCAACGTGGCCGCCCACCAGGAAACGACGGGGCCCGAGATCCTCGAAGCTCTCGAAGGCAGGGTGCGAGCCGTGGCCCTCTGTGCCGGCACCGGCGGCAGCTCGATGGGCGTGGCCCGCTTCTTTCGCGAGCACTCGCCGCAGACTGAGATTTGGCTGGTGGATGAGGTTGGCTCGCTCGCCCTTCCCGGCAACCACGGAGCAGCGGCACGGCATCTCAACGGCATGGGAACGAGCATGCCGCCAGCCAACTACGATCCCGACACGTTTGCCGACATTGTCGCCCATGTTGTCTATGTGCGTGCAGCGGAGGCGATTCAGGCCGCCGTCGACCTCGCCCGCAGCGAGGGGATACTGGCTGGCGGAACCGGCGGGGCGGTGCTGCATGTGCTCCGCGACAGAGCCGCAGCAGCCTACGGCCCCGACGACAACCTGGTGGCTGTCTTGCCCGATCACGGCAGTCGCTACAGCGACACGCAGTTTGATAAGGAGTGGCTTTCGGTGCGAGGGATCGACGTGCCCGAGCTGTTTACGGATCCGCATTCAGAGACGGCGCTATGACCCTCCTCCTGACGCACCGCGATCTGCTCACCTGCGGTGCGGCCGATCTCGACCTCGTGGCCGCGGCGCTGGAGGAGATGTTTCGCATCCACGCCGCCGGGCAGTTCACGGCCCCGCCGAGCAGTTTTCTCAAGCGACCCGAGCGGCCGCATGTGGCCGACCGCTTCATCGGCCTTTCGGCCCACCTCGGCGGCAGCTTCGACGTCGAGGGCATTAAATGGATCGGCAGTGCGCATGAAAACCCCAGCCGGGGTCTGCCGCGGGCCAACGCGGTGATCGTGCTCAACGATGCCGACACGCGGCTGCCGCTGGCGATCATGGAGGGCGGGCTGATCTCTGCCCTGCGGACGGCAGTCGTGCAAGGGCTCGCGGCGCGGCGGCTCGCACGGCCGGATGCGGCAACTGTCGGCGTCGTAGGGGCCGGACGCATTGCCGCCCTCACGCTGCACGTGCTGCACAGCTGGTTTCCGTCGCTCGCCGCAACCCGCTGCTTCGACCTCGATCCGCAGCGAGCCGGTCGCTTTGCCGAGCACATGCAGACGCTCGGTGTCTGCGTGGAGGTGACCGACCGCTATGAAGATGCCCTCACCGATGCCGATATCGCCCTAGCCGCCACCACCGCCAAGGATGCCTACGTCGCCCCGGAGTGCTTCCGCGAGGGCTCGCTGTTTCTCAACGTCTCGCTGATGGACCCAACCTTCGCCTTCGTGCAGCGGGCCGACAAGATCGTGGTCGACGACTGGGAGCAGTGCATCCACTCCGACCGGGTGCTCGCCCGCATGCACCGCGATGGTCTGCTCGACCGGCAGCAGGTGCATGCTGAGTTTGGGGAGATCGTCGCCGGCAGCCGGCCTGGCCGCGAGCGCGACGATGAGCGGATCTTCTTCAACCCCTTTGGCCTGGCGATCGAAGACCTCGCCGTCGCCACCACTCTCTATCGCCGCGCCACCGAGCTCGGCATCGGCCAGCAGGTCAGCCTCGTCGACGACGAGTGGGATGTCCTGTTGTGAGAAACGTCGCCTTCCCCGCACCGTCGGATGGATGTCGGTGGCTGAAACGTGCGACACAGCTCCCTCGAAGAAAGAACGTCCGCTCCGATGAACTTCACGGTGACCCTCTCCGAGGCGTGGGACGTCATCCGACGACCCTTTCAGGCCTCTCCGCTTCCGCGGGCGGCGTTGCTGCGGCTGCTCCCCGTTGTGCTCTCGGCGATCCTGGTTGGGCAGCCGGCGGCCACGGTCGCACGCGAGGCCTGCCCGCTTCCCACGCCCGCAGGCGTTGAGTGCCGCGGTGTGGGAAGTCGTGTCGAGTTTGACATGCTCGCACCGCCAGCAGAGCCGGGCCTCACGTTCCCGCGGCTCAACAACGAGGTGCTCCAGGTGTCGTGGGAGCCGCGTGAGGAGCAACCGCACGCTGCTGAAGAAGCGGCCTCGCTTGAGCATTCGGCGTATCGGCCGCCGCAGCTCGTTCCCGCCGAGCGACTGCTCACGCTCTCCCAGACGCCGCAGACCTGGACGATCGGCCTCCCCGACACGATCATCTATCCGGCACGGATCGTGCTAGAACTCGCCTCCGCCCCGCTCTTCGCGCCGCAGGGGCACGCTTGCACCGCTGCCGCCGACGGCTCGATCACCCTCCCGGCACGGCATGCCGTTGTCCAGGGGAGAAGCTGCAGTTTGAGCCGCTCCCCCACAAAAATACTGTGGGCTACTGGGTGAACGCTGCCGACACGGCGCGGTGGTTTGTGAGCACTGAGACGGCCGGAGCCTGGGAGGTTCACGTGCTGCAGGGGTGCGGGAGCGGACAGGGAGGAAGTCGCGTCCGCTTCACGCTCGGAGAGGCGACGCTTGCGTATGACGTGGTCGAGACTGGGCACTTCCAAAACTTCCGCTGGCACCGGGTGGGCACGGTCGAACTGCCGCAGGGAGAACGGCACGTGCTCGAGGTTGCGTGCCTTGAAAAGCGACGGGCCGCCGTGATGGATATCCGGCAGATCCGGCTCGTGCCAACGAGCGGGCCGCGGGAAACGCCGCTGACGATCAGCGACACGGAGCCCGACGTGCTGGTGCCACCGCTGACATCGGCGGCGGCGGCTGCCGGGCGGCGGGTGCTCATGCGTCTGCCCGAGCCGCCGTCGCAGCACGTCTACCACACGGTGAGCCTGCCGACAGATTGGCGGCCCGACGGGCGGTTTCCCGTGCTGGCCGAGTGGGCGGGGAACGGACCGTTTCGCTCGGCGGCTGGCGACACCAACTCCGGCCGGGTGGAAGACGCCGCTCTCGCCCAGGGCCTGGCGGGAACCGATGGCGCGATCGTGCTCGGGCTACCCTACCTCGACAATGCCAGCGACCAGAACGTCTCCATGTGGTGGGGCACGCCGCCGTCGCACGATGCGGCAGCCACGCTGGCGTACGCGAAGGCCGCCATCCGCGACGTCTGCGGGCGGTGGGGCGGTGATGCCGAGCGGGTTGTTCTTGTCGGCTTCTCGCGTGGCTCGATCGCCTGCAACGCCCTGGGGCTGGCCGACGACGAGATCGCTGGACTCTGGCAGGCGGCGGTCTGCTTCAGCCACTACGACGGCCTCCGCTCTTGGCCCTTTGCGGGGAGTTCGGCGGCGGCCGCTCGTGAGCGGCTGGGGCGGCTGCACGGCAAACCGCAGCTGATCATGACCGAGTCGGTCGGTGAGCCGGGAGCCGCGTCCCCTGCCCTTGCCGCCACGCGGGCATTTCTCGCGGCAGCTGCGGCGGACGGCGACTTCCGCTTCCTCGAGACCGGCTTTCTCAATCACGATGACGACTGGGCCCTGCGTCCCGGGCCTGCCAGGCGGGAGGCGCGTCGCTGGCTGAGCGAGGTGCTCGGGCAGCCGCCCCGGGAGGAATCGCTGTAGCCGCCGGAAAGACGCAACAAGAGCACCGGTGTAGAGTGAACGGTGGGTGAGAAACGAAACCGCCGCAGGCTCTCACAGGCTTGTTCCACCGCTGCTCCACCAGGATGAGCCATGTTTGTCATGTTCCGAGGAGCGCTCGCACAGGTGTACGACCAGCTTCACACGCCGTCGAATCGACAGCGGCTTGAGCGACTGGCTGTTGGAACAGCGGCGGTCGGCTTTGTCGGCCACCTGATCGCGATTGCCGTGCTGTGGGCCCTTCCGGACCTCCCCGAGACGGTGCTCATCGGTCTCGACCGCAGCCTGCTGCACGCGATCTACACCCCGTTTAGTGTGATCCTTTTTTATGAAGTCGTGCTGCTGGTCTTTTCGCTTGCGAACTCCCACACAGAGGAAATCTCAAAGCAATACCAGATCATCTCATTGATTGTCGTGCGGAGGGTCTTTAAAGATATCGGCAGTTTCGGCGACATTGAAAACTGGCTGGCCGAGACAGACGCCGTACTGGCCGTGCTGCGTGATATGGGCGGGGCAGCAGCCATGTTTTTCCTGGTGACCGTTTTCGCGGCGCTGAGAAAGGCTGCGCCTCGGCTGCCGATTGAACGTGACCTCAACAGCTTCATCGAACTCAAGAAAGCGGTTGCGGTGCTGCTGCTCCCGGTGCTGATCATCTTCGCAGCGATGAATGTGTTGAGTTGGTTGCGGCTGCTGCCCGACGGGTTTCCCGGTGTGCCCGATCACGGGGGAAATGTCGACCTCTTTTTCTTCCCCCTGTTCTACGAGTTTATGATCTTCACGGACGTGTTTCTGCTGATCGTATCGCTCGCCTACTACGACAAATATGAATACGTCTTCCGAAACGCAGGCTTTGTGATTTCGACAGTGTTGCTGCGTGTCTCTCTTTCCACACCAAAACCGTACGACCTCGCTTTGGCGTTGATGGCGATGGCCTATGGGGTGCTGATCTTGGCGATATTTACATTTTTCGCTCGCACACTCCATCAAAAAAAGACAACTGCCGCCCTAGGAAACGCCGCCCCAGAGGAGCGGTGAGTTCCTCTGCCCACGTCGCTCGCCTACACGCCGAGCAAGGCCAGCAGCCAGTGCGGCTGAGGAGAAATAGGAACCCCCCATCCTCCAGGAACGACGAGCCGAAGCGGGATCTCTCTTCCACGAAGGAAGCGAGTCGCTTCACGAAGCTGCGGGCTACAGCGCAGCAACCCTCGTAACGATGCGAAGGAGTGCAGTCTCAGCACAACTCCGTCGGATTCAGTCACCGAGATATCGACCGGCAGGCCGTCGAGCGTACCCGTGAGGCTGCCGGCCATCACGAGTTTGGGGAGTTGGACAGATCCCGGGTGCGGACTTTGAGCGTGCCGCTCAGAATCCACTCAGCGTGCTGCGGTGCAGGGCCCGTGTCACTGGGAATCTTGATGTGCAGATCGGAAAACTCGTAGGTGATCTCCGCCTGCCGACCGGTGAGTCGATCATAGAGGCCGATCGCGAGATCGGGCCACGAAATGGGCTGATCAGACATGCCGCTCAACCTTTCTCAAAAGGAAAATATGAAAACGCAACGCCAGCCGTCCGCCTTCTGTTCACAACGTAGCGTCCCCCGCGGATCTTGTCTGTGTTTTTCTTTCTCACATACAGATGCCAGTCAGGCAGTGTCGACGCTTCTCGGGTAAAGTAAGCTTCCGGGCGCGGCGGGCCGCGTGGGGCCCCGAGTTCTTCGAGCGTGAGAGGCATCGCATGGTGAAACGACTGCCTGGTGCGGTGATCGGAAGCCTGTTGTCTGGGCTGCTGCTGTGCGTGACTGCGGCAGCAGCAGTTTCCGGCGAACCCCAGCCACAACGCGTCCGCCATGGGCTCGTCGCCCTCTACGACTTCTCCGAGGCCGAGGGCACCGTCGTACGGGATCGTTCCGGCGTGGAGCCATCGCTTGATCTGGTGATCGAGCGGCCGGACAGCGTTCGCTGGCTCGGCACTGGCCTCCAGGTGGAGGCTTCAGCGGTGATCCTCTCCGCTGAGCCCGCAGAGCGGATGATCGATGCGATCAAGCGTTCTCAGGGGCTCACCATCGAAGCCTGGGTAACCCCGGCAAACGCGGAACAGAGCGGCCCAGCCCGCATCGTCTCGCTCTCGAAAAATCCCAGCGAACGAAATGTCACCCTCGGCCAAGATCAGGATGCCTTCGACGTTCGGCTGCGGGCGGAGTCGACCGATCGCAACGGCAATCCTTCCACAGCAAGCCGCCGAAACCTCGCGGTGCCGCAGCTCACGCATGTGGCCTTCACACGCATCGCCGACGGAACGACGCAGCTCTTCGTTGATGGGGAGCTGGCGGCCGCCGGAGAGGCGGCCGGGAGCCTGGCCAGTTGGGACACCTCGCATCGGCTGAGCCTGGCCAACGAAGTCACGGGTGATCGGCCATTTCTCGGCACGCTGCACCTGGCTGCGATCTACGACCGGCCCCTGTCGCCGGAGGACGTGCAGCAGAACTTCGCCGCAGGCTCGGTTGCCTTCAATCCTCCGCCCACGCCGGCCGAACGCAACGCCATCGCCTTCAGCGAACAGATCGCTCCGCTCTTCGCGAAGCACTGCATTGAATGTCACGATCCGGCCATTCACGAGGGAGGGCTCGACCTCTCGCGTGGCTCGGCAGCCCTTCGAGGCGGCGAGAGCGGCGCGGTCATCACACCCGGCAGCGCCGCCACGAGCCTGCTGTGGGAGAGCGTTGCCAGCGATGAGATGCCCAAAGGTCGGGCCCCGCTGTCGCCGAGCGAGAAGGCCGCCTTGCTGGAGTGGATCGACGGAGGCGCGGCCTGGCCGACCGACGTGATTGATCCTGTGATCTACCGCCACAGCAACCGAGCCGGTGAGGTCTGGGTGCAGCGGCTCACGGTGCCGGAATACATCGCCACGGTGAAGGCTGCGGTTGGCGTTGAGATCGCTGCGGAGGCCCGCCAGAGGCTGCCGGCGGATCTGCGGGCCGACGGCTTCAGCAACACCGCCTACAACCTGGGCGTTGATCTCAAGCACGTTGAGGCTTTCAGTCAGCTCGCAGAGATCATCGTCGGCCGGATGGATGTGCCGGCCTTTGCGTCGAGGTTTTCCAACAGCCGCAGCCTCTCCACCGACAACACGATGCGAGAGCACGTGGCGAAGATGGGCCTGTGGCTGCTGCGTGGGCCCCTCGACGAGCGGGAGATCAATGCCTACTGCGGCATCGCCACCACTGTCTCGAGCGCCGGCGGCGACTTCGAACAGGCGATGCGGTTCATCCTTGAGGCGATGCTCCAGTCGCCACGTTTTGTCTACCGGATCGAAAACCATCGTGGCAGCGGGGAGCCCCGGCATCTCAGCCAGTTTGAGCTGGCATCGCGGCTGAGCTACATCCTCTGGGGTGGGCCGCCCGACGAGCAGCTTCTCGAGGCGGCCGAGCGCAACCAGCTCCGCGGTCAGGCAGCACTCGAAGCCCAAGTGGCGCGGATGCTCAAGGATCCCCGGGCGGTCGAGCGATCACTGCAGTTTGTGGAAGAGTGGCTCAATCTCGATCGGATGGCCCACCTCAAGCCCGACGGCAGCCGGTTTCCGCAGTGGAACGCATCCCTCGCTGCCGACATGCGGGAGGAAACGCGAAGGTTCTTCGAGGAGGTTGTGTGGAGCGAGAACAGGCCGCTGGCGGATCTGATCAATGCTCCCCTGACCTTTGCCACGCCACAGCTGGCAGCCCACTACGGGCTTGTTCCTGAGGGAGACGGTTTTCAGCGGTATGAACTCCCCGTGGGCTCAGGCCGTCGAGGCATCCTCTCGCAGGGCAGTGTGCTGACCATCGGCGGCGACGATGCCTCGATGGTGTCGCGTGGGCTGTTTGTGCTGCACGACCTGCTGCGGGGAACGGTCAATGCCCCGCCCCCTTGCGTCAACACCACACCGCCACCCACCAAGGCCGGGCTGTCGCAACGGGGGCTCGCCGAGGTCCGCATCGCCAACCAGCAGTGTGGCGTGTGCCATGCCCGTTTTGAGCCGCTGGCCTTCGGCCTGGAGAAGTTTGACGGCATTGGAGCCTCCCAGAGCCAGGACGAGCATGGCAACGCCCTCCGCGACGATGGCGAGGTGCTGTTTCCCGGTGAGGCGGAGCCCGTGGCCTACCGCTCGTCGGAGGAGCTGATGAATCTCTTGGCTGCAAGCGAGCGGGTGCAGGAGAGCCTGACTTGGAAGGTGGTCCAGTTTGCCCTCGGCCGGCCCCTCGTCGCGGCCGATGCGGAAAAACTCAAAGAGGTGCATCGCGTTTCACAAGAAAACGGCGGCACCTATGCCAGCCTGATGACAGCGATCGTCCTCAGCGACCTCGTGCAAAAAACAGCGACGGAGAAAGCGGAATGAAGAGTCGACCTGTTTCTCGGCGGCCTGTTTCTCGCAGGACCATGCTTCGCGGGCTCGGCAGTGTCACGATTGGCCTGCCGTTTCTTGAAGAGATGCATCTGTCAAACGCTGCTGCTGCCGAGGAGGCGGCGGTGCCGGTTCGTGCGTTCAACATCTTTTTTGGGCTCGGCATTCCTGCGCCTCTCCAGCAGGAAGGGTTTGCTGGAGTGCTTGAGCCGCTCAAGCCGCTCCGCGACAAGCTTCTTGTGATGCGTGGCGTCGACCACGTCAGGGCCGATGAGAAGGGAATCAATGCCCACTACGACGGCGCGGCGGCGGCCTTCACAGCCGCACCGCCGGAGGGTGAGGCGAAGGCTGGCGGCGCGTCGATCGACCAGATGGTGCGGCGGCAGTGGTACCCCGGAGGGCTGCCGCCGGGCATGGTTCCCACGCTCGTCGGTGGAACATTCTTCCGGCGGAGTCGAGTCTGTCGCTACGTGCACAGCTTCAACCCCGACGGCACCGTAGCGGCCACGATGCAGGAAAAGCCGCGTGATCTCTTCGAACGTGTCTTCGGCACCGTGGCGACAGCCGGCGATGCCGCCGACGACAACGCCCAGCGGCTCCGCCGCAGTGTGCTCGATGCCGTTGTCGACGAATACAAGTATTTCACCAGCGTTCACTCGCCCCTCGGCGCAACCTCGAAGGCCCGTGTCAGCGAACATCTCGAACGCATCCGTGAATATGAACAACGGGCCTTCGCCCTCAAGGGGAAGGTGCCGGAGGCGCCCGAGCTTCCCGCGGGATCGCGGCTGCTCCACGGTGGTGCCGCCGACCCGGGCGGCGAAGGCATCGACATCACGCTCGAGGAACTGACTGCCGAGTGGCGGCTGATGGCCGAGCTCTACGCCTTGGCGGTCACGACCGACCGCACCCGATTTGGCTCGCTCACGTTCCTGGCTGCCGGAGAGCGGATCCGCCTCAAAGGCGACTACGCGTATGAAGGCCGCACGGTCTTTGCCTTCGATGATGCCGGACAACGGAAGCGTTCTGGATCCGGTGGCTGCAGCCATGAATGGTGGCACGACTTTGATGAGAAGAAGTCCAACGAGCAGCTGCGGGCCCACGCCCATCTCAAGCTGCGGGAAGTGGCCTACTTCCTCAGCTTGCTCGACACGCCCGACGCCCTCGACCCCAACGGGAAGACGATTCTGGACAACGCATTGATCACGATCTCAACCGAGTCGGGCGACGGCCGCCACAACGACGTGAAGCGAGAACTCTCCGGCGTGTTCCACGCGATCACGGGAGCAGGCGGCCGCTTCAAGACCGGGCAGCTGCTCGACGTGCAGGCTGAGGGCCTCGACGTCTACAACACAATGCTCGCCACGATGGGCGTGACCCAGCGGCTCGGCCCAGGCAACCGCCCTCTCACGCCCGTGGAATCGATCATCGCCTAGCTGTCCGTGGAACCTGCCATCAATGGCCTTTTTCCACTCAAGAAACGCCCCCAAAAGCCGAGGTTTTCAGAGGGCGGCGGTCACCGCATCTCGCTGCGGCAGATGTGGCCTCCAGTCTGCTCGCTGTCTTCGGTGGGACGTTTGGGGCGTTCGCTCAACCCAGCCGCCGCTCCTCATCTCGGTCGACAAGGTGGCCCAGCGATGTGGCTAGACCGCGCCGGCCATCTCCGCAGTCTCGGCGACCACATCAGCCATCGTGGCCACAGCGCGAACGATCTGATCTTCCGAGTGCTCGGCCGTGAGGAAGAACCGGATCCGTGCCGCCGACTCGCGGACCGCCGGGAAGAGAATCGGCTGGGCATTGATGCCCCGCTCCAGCAGCAGCTGTGAGGCACGAATCGCTCGTGCCGAGCTGCCAACGATCACGGGGATCACCGGCGTGTCACCGCTGGGGCCCGTGTCGAGGCCGGCATCGATGGCCAGTTTCAAAAATAGCTCCGACCGCTCACGGAGCACCGTGACTCGCCAGGGCTCTCGACAGATCACCCGCAGGCCTTCCAGAGCCGCCGCCGCGTTGGGGGGTGAGCAGGCGGTCGAAAAAACGAATGCTGGTGTCGTGTAGCCGAGGTAGTGAATCAGGCGGTCACTCCCCGCCAGGTAGCCTCCGCCCGCTCCGAGGGCTTTGCTGATCGTGCCCATCCAGAGATCACCGAGTGCGGGGTCGATGTCGAAGAAGTCGCAGATACCTCGCCCCTCCGGCCCCATCGTGCCGACCGAATGTGCTTCATCGACGTAGAGCAGCGCATCGTGCCGTTGCTTGACATCGATAAAGGCCGGCAGGTCGGGATAATCCCCATCCATGCTGTAGACGCCCTCAATCGCAACGACCACCCGACGATAGTTCGGCCGGAGATCGCGGAGGAGGGCGTCAAGCTGGCGGTAATCGTTGTGCCGAAACGAACGCTTCGCGGCCGCAGAAGCGACAGCGCCTTGCACCATGCTGTTGTGGGCCAGTGCGTCGTAGAGAATCAGGTCTTCTTTTCCAAACAGATGGCCGAACACCGAGGCATTCGTTCCATAGCCACAGGGAAACACCACGGCTCGCTCCGGTGCGGAGAAATGCCGCCAGCTCGGCATCGAGCTGGTCGTGAATGGTGGTGTTGCCGCCAACCATCCGGCTTGCCGAAGCGCTGCAGCCAAAACGATCGATTGCCTCCTTGGCCGCCCGCTTGACGGCGGCATGCCCAGCGAGACCGAGGTAGTCAAAGCTCGTGAAACTCACCGTGTCTGTGCCGTTGATCCGAGCGGTGCGGCCTTGAACAGACTCATTGGCCCGCAAGAACGGGTTGACAAGCCCTCCTGCCCGAAGGCCTTCGAGACGATCCTCGAAAGCAGCACATTCAGGAAAGCGTTCCCTAGCGACCGGCTGGGGCTCAGCCACAACCGCTCGATCGCCCGCATCAAACATGCAGGCGGTCACGCACTCGATCAGATCGCCGCAGGTGACGATGTTGGCGAACCACTCCTCGCAAAACCGCATCCCATAGCGGCCCTCGAGGCAATGGATGGCATCGAGAAATCGTGCTGCGTCGATGCCGCATGAGGCCAGCGATGCGTCTCTGGAAAGGTGACGGGGACTGTTGGAGGGTCGTGCGCGGTCCAGCTCCTCGAAGACAACACGGGTGATCATCGCTTCAGTCGCCGCCGCGGGTGATCCACGATCGATCACACCCGATATTCCTGCCATCGCATTCACCATGACTGGCTTTCTCCATTCCACACCGCGTACGGGCCACAAGGGCAGGATAGCCCGTTGGGTGGCACCCACTCAACCACTTTCCATCTGATGCCTGCCTGGTGAGCCCGCGGGAATCAGAGGCTGTGGATGGAATCGTCTCGAGCCTTGACACTTTGTACACCAGTCACGCACACCAAAAACTGAAAAAAGAAGGGCGTCTTCGGGAGTAGAAAAAAATTTTTCCCGGCGTTTAAGCCAACCACCGTGCACGAAACGGCCGTTGCATGCACGAAAAGCGTCCCTCGGCACATCGCGGATAGTGTATAAAAGTATCGCGTCTATCTGTTGTCTCCGCAAAAAGGCCTTTGAAAGCGAT
>JAGYJY010000001.1 GCA_018401745.1 Pirellulales bacterium
CAGTTCGTCGCCCAAACCGCTGGCGGTCGTCTCAGCTGCGGGCACCATGCTCTCCCTCCGCATGGCCGTAAATTCCGCAAGCGAAACCCCCGCAAGATCAGCGGCGAGTTCCACGGACATCCTCCGGCATTCGTACAGCTTCAACGCGGCCATCTGCCGGATCTCTCTGCCAGCATCTCCGGCGAGCGCTGCAGCTACCTGTGGTGAGATCTCAAGCACGACTCCAGGCATCGGCTCCCCCTTTCCGACAAACACTCGCCTCAAAAACCAACAGCACCAAGCGCCTGTTCCTGGCACCTCTCAGCACGGCACACTCGCCGCCATTTTGAGCGAGAAAGCAGAACCGGCCAGGCCGAGACACCGCGTGCAATCACCAGCATCGTCGCGGTAGCCCGCCCTCTCCCGTCACCGCACAGCGGCCTGCGGTTCCGAGATTTTCGCCCGCGGCCGCTTGGAGTGTGCAGGGACCTTTGCAGGAGAGCAGCGCACCCACCACGAACGTGTTTATTTGTACACTTTTCAGCCCGTGCGTCAAGGGCCGCGAGCTGAGCGCGCACGAGCAGCCGTTGGAATCCGTTGGTAAGGGGGACGGGCGGCGGTGCTGTGGCGTCGGGAGGCAAGCTGGACCGGCGGTGGTGCCGTGGGGGTTGGCAAGCGAGCGAGTTGAGGGCGGGCGGGAGGCCGGTGAGCAATCGCGACGTTGGGTGGTGCGGCGGGGTGAGAGGCAAGCGGGACGGGTCCACGGGTGCCGAAGGCACCTCGGCGAAGCCGAGGTGCCTGCGGCACCCGAAGACCCGTCCCGCTTGCGCAGCCACCCACAGCACCGCGCCCCGCCGCCACCCCGCTCAGCCCTCGTCCCCACCCCTAGCCGCAGATCGCCGCGAAGCGGCGAACAGGCCGTCCTTTAAAACCTTAAGCGAGCGGCTGTGTTATTTGTCTAGAGGGCATGGTGCAGATCATTCTGCACCTAAGTTGTTTTCAGACTTGGAGTTACGTTCATTCAGGTGGCGGCATTTGCCAGACGAGGCTGCCACGACTGGTTGGCCTTGAGCATCGCATTGAGGATGACGACGAGCTTCCGGATGCAAGCAGTGATCACGACCTTCGGCGGCTTTCCTTTGGCGTAGAGCCTAGCTGCGAATTCGCGGATGACGGGATTGTGCTTCTTGGCACTCAGGGCGGCCATGTAGAGCGCGTTCCGGACGGACCGCCTTCCACCCCAGACCATGCGTCGGCCCTTGAACTGGCCGCTATCCCTATTGAAGGGCGCGACGCCGACCAGAGCCGCAGCCTCCTGGCGGTTGACCTGCCCGAGTTCTGGCATCTCAGCGACGAGCGTCGTGGCGGTTTGGGGCCCGATTCCCGTGACCTCCTTGATCTTGTCGAACTTGTTCCTCCAGTCGTCATCGGACTGAACCAAGGAGAGCATGGCCTTGTCGATCGCCTTGATGTCCTTGTTGATTACCTCGATCAACCTCAAGAGGCTCTTTCTCACCAAAGGGGATGCCCCCTGACGAACGCGATTCTTTTCCGCCGTGCGATGGTCGATGAGCTGGCGGCGGCGGGCGACCAGTTCACGAAGTTCATCAATCCGCCCAGCTTTTTCCCGTGGAATAGGCCGAACTTTCTCCGCGAAATGGGCAAGCACCGCAGCATCGATGCGATCGGTCTTCGCCAGGATGTTGAACGCCCGAGCGAAGTCCCGAACTTGCCGAGGATTGACCACAGAGACCTCATGATTGGCAGTCTTCAGGTCTGCCACGAGTTGCCGCTCGTACCCGCCAGTCGCCTCAATGACGATCAGGCAGGCTCCCGCCGGTGGCAGCAGCGGAAGGAGACGGCTGACGCCGTCTGCCGTGTTTTCAAAGCGGCCTTTCGGGCCGCTCCCAGCACTGCAGACGTCGAAGTTGTCCTTACACACGTCGATCCCAACAAAATCGTCGTACCCTTGAGACATAAAAAAGTCCCTTCCTTGCAGATACGAACTCGAGCCACGTGGGCGTCGGTTCTGGCGGCTGTTCGGGCTACTGACAATAGACCGACGTCGATCCTGCTCGCTCACGGCCTCGGAGGACCGGAGGGGTGTCGATCT